>DAIUFP010000005.1:119511-229176 GCA_036844565.1 Gemmatimonadaceae bacterium
AATGGCGGGCGCGTTCTGTATGAAGCTTCGTGCTCGGAGCTTACTGACTTGCGGGGTAGCAGTCCGGCTCACCCTCAGTGCAACTGCGGCCAGAAGACGTCATGTAGCCCGTGAAGTGCTTGATGCGGCGAAGTGTGACGTCGCCATGGGAATCGAGGTAGGTACGAACCGTTGCATCGGCCGAAGCTTCGTCCACGCCCAAGGCACCGAGTGACGGCGCAAACAGAATGGAGTTCTTCGAAGCCATGAACATGTAGACCCAATTCCGCGAATCGTCCGAAGGGACGAAGCGCAGCGACGGCTTGAAGTCGACCCACGTGCCGGCCTTTGCCGTGCGGACCCTGGCGTGAATCTTCAGCGACGTCGCCAGCGGAACGCACTCGTCGTTCCAAGTGCCCGCGCCGTAGCTGCTGACCGAAGGATCACAGATGCTGTTGGCCGGAAACACGACGGCATTCTTGCCGACGAAGAAAACACCACCAGCCGGCGATACCGTGAAATCAACGTCGACGTTATTCGATGAATGACCCGAGAGACTCAGCTGGGGAGCACCCTGTGGCGCCATCATCATGCTCGCCGGGGCGGCCGAATCGCTCTGCGGTGCCGAAACGACACCCTCCTGACAACCCGCGATCACGATCATGGTGACCAGCGTGCTCACAGTCTTCCAATTGGTACGACGCATTGATTTTATTTCCCGACAAGGCAGAACTCAACGACGCAGTCCTCCTACTTCGGAGATCAGCCGCCGGTACCAATCAGACGATTCGACAGAACAATGGTTACTTTCCCATCCTTCTTCGGACCATTTGACTACTGCCACTATACTACCCGCCCTTCATTCGGTCAATATGTATTAACCGTCCAATTTCAATACATCGAAGCGTTTCTTCATTTTGGGAGTGCTCAACACTTCCGGATGGCCCGCATACCGGGTCACCGCGGCCTGAACCCTGTCCGGCGCGTGCGGTCGCAACGCCAAGCCAAACTCCGCAATCAGCCACGCTGCACCGGAAATGTCCGTCGCGTGCGCCAAGAGCATCGATGACTCCAGAAGCGCCACGGCGTCGGCATTCTCGCCGTCGCGAATCAGTAGATGCAACTTGAGCGCCTCCAGCAGCTCCCGTCCCTGAAACCACTCCCCCAGCCCTTCGCTCAGCGCCACACCCCTCGCCAAGGCATCCCGCGCTCCCTGGATGTCCTCGAGTTCGAACCGGCACAACCCCAATCCGGCGAACGCGCCCACCTGAATAGGCACCTGATCGATACGCTCCGCCAGATCGACGACCAGCTCGTACGTATCCGCCGCCTCGCGCGGCCGGTCGTGCTCCCGCTGAAGGTCAGCCAGGTTGTACGTCGCGTACAGTTGCTCCTCGCTGTTCTGGACCATCGACATCAGCCGAAGCGCTTCCGAAAACGAACGCAGCGCCCCTTCGTAATTCCCGATACGCCCCGCCAGCACCCCCAGGTTCAGCTCGGCTCGGCCCCACGACTCGATGATGCCCGCGGTCCGCGCCTGCTCCACCGCGATCGTCAACACCCGCCACGCCTCGTCCGAGTTGTTGCAGATCATTTCGAGCACGCCGATGTTGTTCAGCCCCCGCACCCGCCGAAACGCGTCGCCGAGTGAGGTCGCGATATCGAGCGCGTGAACGAACAACTCCCGAGCCCGCGGCGCATTCTCGAGCTGGATCGTCACCGCAAGCCGATTGCATGCGTCGGCAAGCAATACCACATCGTCTCCGCGCTGGGCGATCTGCACCGCCTCTTCCGCGACCCTTTGCGATGCGCCGAGGTCCCCGAGCCGCCAGTGCATCTGAGCGATGTGCAGCAGCACCGCCGCGCGCTCCATGTCCTCATTCGCCTCACTCGCCTCCGACTCGAGCGCGAGAAGCTCGGTGAGCGTCTCCTGCGCCGCGAGGCCGCGCTTCATTCGCACGAGCGCTCGCGTGCGCTTCAGGCGCAGCGCCTGCACGTGATCACCCTGCCCGGCATACCACGACAACGCCTGATCGCAGAGCGCCTCCGCATCCTCGTATCGTCCGGCGACCTCGGCCAGCGACGCCATTCGGACGCGGACCTTGGCCAGCGCGGCATCATCCGGCGCGTTTCGCTCCGCGGCGGCGAGGAGCTCGGCTACCGCACCTGTTTCATGGACGGCCAGCGCCTCGTCCGCCGCGAGCAGCGCATAGCGATGCGCCTCGATCGGTATCGCCGCAATCTCGAAATGACTCGCCACCTCGGCCGACGAATAGCGTCCGTGCGCCGCCAGCGAGCGCGCGATATGTCCGTGCAACTCCATGCGCCGCTCCGAAGACACTTGCGAGCGACACACGCGTGCGACTTCATCGTGCGAGACTACATATGAAGGGTGGCCGCGATCGAAGGTCGGCAGGAGCATGCCGCAGACAACCAGCTTCTCGAGCCCCTCACGTGCATCGGCGCTGCCAAGCGTGCTGTCCAGCAGCAGTGATTCGTCGCACTCCCGCCCGAGTGCCGACGCGGCCTCGAGAACCGTTCGCGCGACGTTGGGCAGTCGATTGATGCGCCGCGCGATGAGCTCGGGAAGCGGTATCGGGGCCGGCAGCTCCCCCACGGGGCTCCAGTGCCATCCGCCGTCGCGCTGTTGCACGTGTCCGCTCTCCTCGAGATCGCGCATGAGATGCGTCAGCTGGAGCGGGTTCCCCTCGGAGTGGCGATAGACGTAGGCAAGCAGGTCGCGCCCCAGCTCGCCGGTGTGCATCGCCGCCTCCAGCCACCGCTTCACATCGTCGCGTGTGAGATGGGTGAGCTGGATCTCGGAGTGGCGTGGCCGGGTGACGAGCCGTCCCCAGCGCTCGAGCGCGTCGTCTTCCGTGCCGCTCTCGAAAGTCAACGCGAGGAGGATGCGTTCGCTCTCGAGCTGGGTGATGAGATACTCCAGCGCATCCCACGATGCACCATCCGCCCACTGGAGGTTCTCGAGGAGCAACACCAGCGGCCGCTGTTGGGCAGCGAGGCGCAGGAAGTCGGCGAGCTCCTCGAGGAGGAGCGTCTTGCTGCCGCCTTGCACGGTGTCGCCGGTCGTACGATCCAGCGTGGGATCGAGCGCCGACAGCTCGCGCCAGAGCCTCGTGCTCTTCACCGGGAGCCGGCGGACAGCGCGGAGTACTTCGATCCAGAGCGCGTAGGGAGCCACGAAGTGGGTCTCTCTGCAGCTGCCGGACACGAGCGAGCCACCGCGCATCCGCACCTCGGGCGCGAGTGTCCGCACGAGAGCACTCGTACCGACCCCCTTCTCTCCCACGATGGCAACCACGCGGCCCTCGCCGCGTACCATGTCGTCGAGATAGTCGGTGAGCTGAGCCAATGGCTCCGCGCGCCCGACGAATCTGTCGAGATCCAATCCCTCCGGCGGGGACGACAGCGCCTGGGCACAACCGTCGACGCCCGCTGTCGCTCTCGCGGTGCGAGCGGCGCCGAGCAAGGCTGCGTATGAGCTGCCGTGCTCTGGAGCCAGTGCCACGCCAATGGAAAGCGTGAACCGGTGCGACGCACCTGCGCCGCCGCCGGTGAACACGTGACCGCGCACGGCGGCGAGCAACCGCTGCGCGACCGCCATCGCCGGGACCTCGGGCCCGTCGAGGAGGATGATCAGCTCATCGTCGCTGCTGGCGATCACATCGGTGCCGCGGAGGTTTCGTCGTACGAAGAAGACGAGCTCACGGATCAATACCGCTGCGCGAGCGTCTCCCACGTCCGTGCGAACGGTGTCGAGTCCTTCGGGACGTGCGGAGAAGACCACCACCCGATGCGTCGGTGCGGCCGCGTCCGCCAGTGCGGCCAGCTCCCCGAGGGTCAGGTGTCTTGCGAAGTCGTCGGCAGGAATGAGCGGACTGATCAGCGGCGATGGGAGAAGTTGGCGGCGTCGCCACGCGGTTCCAGCAGTGCGGCGCTTTTTCGCGCCCTTATCCTATGCCTTGTTTAGCGCGGCGGCGCAAGGCGCAGAATGTCGGTGTTCGTGGGCACGGGCGCGACTTAATTAACCATTGCCGCGCCTCGGCGTCTCTCACTGCAGACACTCAATCGGGATGCTGAGCCATGATCGATACGAGGCCGCGCTTTTTCATTCCAGCCGTCATGCTGCTGATTGCCGCGTGCGCAACGAACGCAGCGCGCCGCCAGTCGCCGGCAACCACGCGCTCACCGCTGGTGGTGGTGGCGCCCACTGAACCGCGCGAGCAAACGGCCGATCAGCAGGTGCAGCAGGTTCTCAACCGCCTGGGATTCGGCCCGCGACCCGGTGACGTGGCAAAGGTTCGAGCGATGGGCGTGGACCAGTGGATCGGGCTTCAGCTGGCACCAGACCGGATAGACGACGGCGCCGCTGATCGCATCGTCGCTTCATATGAGGTGCTCGGCAAGCCGACGTCGGAGCTGGTCGCGATGTACGACCGCGGTCAGGTGGCCATCCGCAAGCAGCAGAAGTCCCAGGCCCAGTCGGGCGATACGAGCAGCAAGAAGGATCTTCGCGCCGAGGTGCTCCAGGGCGACCCGGCGTTGCGTGAGCAGCTCCGCCAGAATCAACGAATCCTGGGCGACGTCCAGTCCGCGAAGCTTGCACGCGCAGTGGTCAGCGATCGTCAGCTCGACGAGGTGATGGTCGATTTCTGGGAGAATCACTTCAACATTTTCGCCGGCAAGGGGCTCGACCGAATCTTCATTCCTGCCTTCGATCGCGACGTGATCCGCCCGAATGCGCTCGGAAAATTCCGCGACCTGCTCGGCGCCGTGGCGAAGAGCCCCGCGATGCTGTTCTACCTCGATCAATGGGAGAGCGCAGCGGACTCCGCGCATCCGACACTCGCCGCGGCGCGTCCTGCGCGAGGCGGTGCACGTCGCGCTTCGCCAACCACGGGACTGACGATGGAAGAGTTGGATCGGCTTGCGCCCAACGCGCAGCTCACGCCGACGCAACGCAAGCGTCTCGAGGCGATGACACCCGAGCAGCGCATGCAGGTGGTGCAGCAGCGAGCGCAGGCCGGTGCGCGTGCGAAGCGTGGCTTGAACGAGAATTACGCGCGTGAGCTGATGGAGCTGCACACGCTCGGTGTCGACGGTGGCTACACGCAGAAGGACATCATAGAAGTGGCGCGTGCCCTCACGGGTTGGACGATGAATCCCCGCGTCAACGCGGAGTTCGCGTTCAGGCCGGAGATGCACGACGCGGCACAGAAGGTCGTGCTGGGTCACGTGATCCCGGCCGGAGGCGGTGTTGAGGACGGTGAAGCGGTATTGGACATCGTCGCGCGACATCCGGCGACGGCGCATTTCATTGCGCGGAAGCTTGCCATTCGGTTCGTGAGCGATACGCCATCGGCTGCACTCGTCGAGCGCGCCGCCCAGACGTTCCTCAAGACGGACGGCGACATCCGCGAGGTGGTGCGCACGATCGTGACGAGCCCCGAGTTCTTCAGTCGCGCAACATACCGCAGCAAGGTGAAGAGCCCGTTCGAGCTGGTGGCGTCGGCGTTCCGTGCGATCGACGCACAACCTGATACCACGATGCGGTCGGCACAGATGGTCGGGTTCCTCGGCGCGCCCATCTTCGGGCATCAGGCGCCGAATGGCTGGCCCGAGACCGGTGAGTCGTGGATGAACAGCGGCGCGATCCTCAACCGGATCAACTTCGGGCTCGGCTTGGCAGCGGGACGGTTTCCCGGTGCGACGCTATCGCACTGGAGTGAGACGGAGCAACTGAAGGCCGCAACGCGCGATCAGCAGGTGGATGCCGTGATCCTGGCGTTCTTCGGCGGGCAGTCGTCGCCGGACACGCGACAGATCCTGCTGAGTGGTGAGAATCCACTTGCGGCGAAGCTCGCGACGGCGCCAGCGGACGCTGCGTCGGCCGACATGGGTGCGATGACGATGGGTGGCAGTGACGCGTCGGTGCGCGGCCGGATGCCGGCACCCGGCAAGAATGGCGCACCGCGTCCGGGAGCCACTCGTGCGCTCGGCCAGCCGGTGCAACTGAATGGATTGGCGCAGGTGGTCGGCCTGGCGATTGGCGCACCAGAATTCCAGCGTCGTTGACTTCATCCCGAGGTAGGTATATGGACCGCAGAGTCTTCATGAAATCCGGCGCGATGGCCATGGTCACCATGGGCCTGAGCCCGAGCTTTCTTCGCCGCACCGCTTACGGGGCGAATCTTCTCGACGGGGCGGCGCTGAAGGGCGCATCGCGCGGCAAGACGCTGATCTGTCTCTTTCAGCGTGGCGCCGCCGACGCGCTCAATGTCGTCGTGCCGCACGGCGAGGCAGCGTACTACAAGCTCCGTCCGAACATCGCGATCCCGCGTCCGACGTTGGCGACTGGTCCGGCGGGCGCCATCGATCTCGATGGGTTTTTCGGCCTGCACCCCGCACTCGCGCCGATGAAGCCGCTGTGGGACCAGGGAATTCTGGCTCCGGTGCATGCCGTGGGCAGTCCGAGCGCGACGCGATCGCACTTCGATGCGCAGGATTACATGGAGACCGGCACGCCTGACCAGAAGGGCACTCGCGACGGGTGGCTCAACCGCTACCTGGCTGTGAAGGGCACGTGTGAGGCCGGCTGCGCCAACGATGCGAAGCCGTCGCCGTTCCGCGCGGTGGCCATGACGCAGCAGACACCACGCATGCTCGAGGGTCCTGCCGCAACCATCGCGATGAATTCACTGGACGAGTTCAGCGTGCGGGCCACGGGTCCGGCGGCGGATCGGCTCGAGGCGCTCTATCGCACCGGCACGGCAGATGTGGTACACGCGGCGGGTGGCGAGATGTTCGAGGCGGTGAGGATCCTCAAGTCGGCCAATCCGCAGAAGTATCAGCCGCAGAACAACGCCGCGTATCCCCCATCGCAGTTCGGCACGCGGCTGCGGCAGATCGCGCAGCTCATCAAGTCAGACGTCGGACTCGAGGTCGCATTTGCGGATGTCGGCGGATGGGACACGCACGTGAACCAGGGCGGATCGACAGGTCAGCTTGCGGGTCGTCTCGACGACTTCGCGAAGTCGATCGCGGCGTTGGCCACCGATCTCGGTGATCGCATGGCCGACGTCACGATCATGACGATGTCGGAGTTCGGGCGCACGGTTCGGCAGAACGGCAACGGCGGAACGGATCACGGTCACGCCAGCGCGCTGTTCGTCATCGGCGGCGACGTGAAGGGAAAGAAGGTTTACGGCAAGTGGCCGGGGCTGGAGCCGGAGCAGTTGTACGAAGGGCGCGATCTCGCGCTGACGACCGATTTCAGGTCTGTGTTTTCAGAGGTAGCCGCAAAGCATCTTGGCGCTACACGGCTGGAGACGGTGTTTCCTGGCTTCGATACCAGGCATGCGGGGTTGGGAATTCTCTAGCTTCGTTAAAGCGCGGAAAAGCGATTTATCACGGAGGTCACAGAGAACACAGAGGACTGCAGGTCGTTATTTCGATATTGCAGTCCTCCGTGTACCTCTGTGTCCTCCGTGGTAAATCGCAGTTCTTGCCTGCTGGACGAGATTAGAACCTGAATATCCTCTTCAACAGGTTCCCGATTCCATTCACGCCCTTCTTGATTGGATCAGGAACGGACAATGACCGCGGCTCGTCGAACACCGGTTCGTTGCCAGGTTCGGTGTGCACCGTGCAGACTTCGGTCGGCTCCGTGCCCGGCTTGAAGTACTCCTGTTTCTTTTCGGGACACCACTGGCCCGCGAGCATTCCAGTCTCCGGGTCGATGACACGCATCGTCATGCCGGGTGGCGGCGTCCAGGCGTCGGCGGAGCTCGCGGGCTCGCGCCAGCCATTCATATAGAAGTCGGCCCACGCTGGCGCGGCGAGATGACCGCCAGACGCATGAGGTGCGATCGCACGCGGCGTGTCGTACCCGAACCAGACACCGGCCACCAGCGTCGGCGTGTATCCCACGAACCAGACGTCGGTGGCGTTGTTCGTTGTGCCGGTCTTGCCCGCGACGGCGCCGCGCACGCCCATGTCGCGGATCGTGTTCGCAGTGCCTCCGTCGACCACACCGCGCAGCATCGAGGTGATCTGATAGGCGTCGCGCGGATCCATCACCGTATCACCCGGTGCAATCTCGGCGCTCCACAGCAGCGTGCCGTCTGCGGCTTCGATGCGACGGACGAGTCGAGGGTGAACCTTCAAGCCTCCGTTCGCGAAGGGAGCGTAGGCGGCGACGAGCTCCAGCGGCGTGACGTCGACGGCGCCGAGCGCCATGGCGGGGTAATTCGGCAACGGGCTGGTGATGCCGTTGCGACGCGCTGCCATGATCACGTTCGGAATGCCGACCGTCTGGCTCACGCGGACAGCAGCGGCATTCGATGACACAGCGAGCGCCTTCGCGAGCGTGATGGTGCCGATGTATTTGTCGTCGTAGTTCGATGGGGCCCAAACGGTCCGCCCCTGAGGCACTTCGACCGGCTCGTCATCGACCAGTGTCGCGGGTGTCATGCCGGCCTTCATGGCGGCCGCGTAGACGAAGGGCTTGAAGGCGGAGCCCGGCTGGCGTCTCGCATTGAAGGCGCGATTGAAGCCGCGCTTCGCGCGACGGCCGCCGACGAGCGCGCGGATGTCGCCGGTGCGTGGGTCGAGAGCGATGAGGGCGCCCTGCGCCGCCTCCTTCACGTGACCGCCGGCGTATTGCGTCTCGCGCGTGACGGCCGTCGTCTGCTTGAGTACCGCGCGATCTGCGGCCAATTGCGCGGTGACGTCGAGCGTGGTGTAGACGGTGACGTCACCGTCCTTGAGGGCATCTGGCCGGATGGAGTCGATCAACGCGCGAATGGCGTCGAGCGCGAGCGGTTCCTTTCCCGTGTCGGGACGCCACTCGTCTTCCGCGATGCGCAGCGGCAGTTGTTCGTCCTGAGCCGCTTCGCCCGGCGAGATATATCCGTTCTGCGCCATGAGCGAGAGCACGAGGTTCCGGCGCTTCAGTGCGCGGTCGGGATGATCGCGCGGTGTGTATGCGCTGGGCCCCTTGGGCAGCGCAGCGAGCATCGCGCCTTCGGAGACGGTGAGCTGACCGACGCTCTTGCCGAACAGATCGCGGCTCGCGGCCTCGACGCCGTTCATTCCGTTGCCGAGGTAGATCAGGTTGAGGTAGAGCTCGAGGATCTGGTCCTTCGTGAGCTCACTCTCGATGATGCGTGTCAACCGAAGCTCGATGAGCTTGCGCCGCATGGTGCGGCCGTAGCGTTTGTTGACGAGGAACGAGTTGCGCGCGACTTGCATGGTGATGGTGCTGAACCCTTCGCGAACGCCCAAGTGCCGCACGTTGCTCAGGGTCGCCCGGAACAGGCCGCGCCAATCGAGTCCATTGTGTTGATAGAAGCGGCGGTCTTCGGTGGCGAGGAACGCTTCCCGAACGTGCGGGGGAATGGCATCGATGCTGACGTTGACCCGGCGGACGAGTGCGATGCGGCCGAGGAACCTGTCGTTGCGGTCGACGATGCGGCCGCCTTCGCCGGGGCGGAAGGCGCGGATGCCGGCGCGCGTCGGGCAGCCTTCGAAGCCGCAGGTGCCCAGCCATGCGTCGAATGTGATGACCGTCACACAGGCAAAAGCGAGTGCCGCCAACCACTTCCATTTGCTGCGCCAAGGGCGCGCGGGCTCATCCGTGCCGGCGAGGCGGCTGCGGAAGAGGGAATAGCGTTCGTGTAGGCGCAGGAGGGGCACGGTCCTCGGGAGCGGCGGTTGCATAGTGGTACGGCAGGTGCGGAAGCATGTTTCTGGCCGTAACTGCTTTTGTCTCCCGTCTTCTCACCCCGCAGGTTTGAAATGGATCGCCGATCTATCGTGCTCGTCGTGCTCTTCGTCGCCGCTTGCTCCAAGGGCGAGGCCTCTTCCGCGGGTTCGTCTGGCTCCGCCCGCACGCAGGATTCCGCGGGCGGTTCCGTTGTCACGAGCGGGGCGCCGGCCAGCGCGGCGGCTTCCACTGGCGGCGCGCCGGTTGCCTTGGAGGCGCCCACTGCAGGGAGTGCCACCGCCAATCAGTTGGGTCGCATTCCAGTGCTCGAGTACCATGTGATTGCCGGCGAGAAGAACACGCTCTATACGCGCACCGCGGCCAGCTATCGCGCCGACATGGAAGAGGCGTACAAGCGGGGCTTCCGGCCGATCACCATCGCGCAGATGCTGGACAAGGACTTCCGCGATGTGCCGGCGGGCATGTCACCGGTGGTGTTCGTGTTCGACGACGCGTCCGATTCGCAGTTTCGCTATCTGGAAAACAACGGAAGCCTCACCATCGATCCGACGAGCGCGGTCGGCATCTGGCAGGATTTCGCGAAGACGCATCCCGGTTGGAAGAATCGCGGCACGTTCTGCATGCTGAACGGCGGCGCGGCGGGTCATAACTTCTTCGGCGACAGCCCCAAGTTCGGCGGCCAGAAGAAGGAGTGGCGTTTCCAGAAGGTGAAATGGCTTGCAGACCAGGGCTTCGAGCTTTGCGATCATACGCTCTGGCACATGCAGCTGAGCAAGTATCCGGATGCGGCGGTGCAGGAGCAGATCGCGCGCAATGCGATGGGGATCGACTCCGCGGTGCCGGGATACAAGATTCGCACGCTCGCGTTGCCGTACGGACTGTGGCCGAAGAATCGTCCGCTCGCATGGCAGGGCAGTTGGATGGATCCGAAGACGGGCCAGACGCATAGCTACAAGTTCGAGGCGGTGCTCGAGGTGGCGGGGGGACCGGCCCTCAGTCCGTACGATCCGAAGTTCAATCCCAAGAGCATCAATCGCATTGAAGCGATTGGGGATGATATTCGTCGTCAGCTCGATCGACTGGATTCGACGAAGACGCGGTTTGTGGCGAAGTAGACGGGGCTGGCCTTGAAGTGCGGTTTCGAAGTCCGATTTGGTCGAGCGCGTGCCGGTGCAAACGTGAGCTCACGCGTTGAAGAGTGCCTTCGCGAGCGCCGCCCGATCGATGTCGAGATGGACGGCGACCTCACCGAGGATGCTCGCGAGCGTACCGACGCGGAGGCTCGCATGATCGGGGATCGTCACGTGGTGTTCGCCGCCCTGCTGCGTCGTGAGGCGCATGTGGCTGCCCGTCTCCCGTGTGACCGCGTACCCGTACCCGCGGAGTGCGCGCACGAGGTCGCGCCCGGACCGATCGCGGGGCAGCGTCACGCGCGGCGCGCGCTACGCCGCGATGACTTCATCGTGCACGAGATGCAGCCGGATCACCTGCGGCCGACCGGCATCCGCCTCGTCGAAGTGACAGCGGACGGCATCGCGGACCATCTCGCGAAGCTGGTCGAGATCATCCGCTTCGGTGACGATCGACGCGCCGACCGCGTGAGCGACGTACCCGCCCTCGTCGGCTTCTTCGACGATGAAGAGGATCTCGGTCATGTGGTAGGCTCCCAGGAAGTGACCGGTGGCAATTTAACTGCTGGCGGCGAGCGAGCGCGATGCTCGCCGGGTGCACGGCGTCAGAGATGGCGCCCCCTGAGATGCGCCGTTGACGGACGACTGCGTATCTGCGAGCGCGTGCACGGCGCGACGGCAGCGACTGACGCTGTTTGCTCAGGGGAGCCGCCGCCAGGGGCGGACGGGCGCGGCCAGCGCGGTGGCCAAATCGAAAAGTTGTCAAGGGGGTCCAGGCCTTGAAGTGCGTTTTCGAGGCCCGATATGGATCCGCGCTCGGCTCCTACGCCGCGGCGACCTGGAGGCGACCGCGCTTGCGGGATCTCGGCGCGGGGCGCACGACGATTTCGACATCGCGCCCGAGCGCCGTGAGGAATTCCATCAGCCGCTGCGTGGAGAAGCCGCCCAGACGCCCGTGCAGGATGTGCGAGACCTTCGGCTGATCGACACCCATCAGCGTGGCGGCCGCGAGTTGGGTCAGTCCGCGTTCTCGGATGACATCATCGAGCATCATCGCGAGCTGCGCCTTGGCCAGCTCCTCGGCGGGATTCTCAAAACCGAGATCCGCGTAGACATTGCCACTGCCGCGGGTGACCGGGATTTCAGGGACCGCTTTGCGCTTCGCCATGCTCATTTGCCTCCTTCGTGGTAATGCGCGGCATGATGCGCCTTCGCGCGCTGCCAGCGCTCCCGGATCGTGATCACTTCATGCTTCGGCATTCCGATGCCGCGCGTAGCCTTCTTCTGGAAGACGTGCAGGACGTACACGACGCCCGCGAGCTTCACGGTGTACACGGCCCGGTAGGTATCGCCATCGAAATCATCGACCACCTCGATGAGGCCGGCAAATTCGCCCTTGAGGCGTTTCGCAGCGCGGTGATGCCGGCCGAGCTGCGCGTGGTGCAGTGCGAAGCCGAACACGCGACGCGGGTCGGCTGGGAGCGCACGAAGGTCATCTCGACTCGAGCCCATCCACTCCATCGGCTTCAGCGATCCCGCGTCAGGCAGCGCCATGACGTAATATGCTGGATTCGGCATGTCGTGACAAGCGGAAGCGGTGATGGCACCGGCCGCCATCCCCTCACAGTGCTGCTGTGCGTAAGTGCGGGATGGTACGATGCGTGACGTGAGGCGATTGGCCACGTCGTAGGTCGACGTCGCACTCGCTTCCGTCGCGGGCGTGAACGATCTCACGTTGCCCGACGAATCGTATGCGGTGCGCTCGATCTTGTTGTTTCGGCCTCTGGCGATCAGGCGGCCGGCTTGATCGTAGAAGTACGTGTCCCTCACCTCTATATCGCTACTGCTGCTGATGGGCGTCGCATATGCCGTGACGGCCGTAAGCCTGCCTTCAGGGTCGTAGATTCAGACCGGATGGGCGCTTCGTCATTTCATCTCCTCGTTCGGTGCGAGGCGCGTGCGACGCGCGAACTTTCGCGGAGAGATCGACACGTACTCGTTCCGAAACATTGCAGTAAACCATCGTGACGCTGCGCGCGCTCGGCCGCGCTAGTGACCGCGCACGACCTGATTCCAGTTGACGGATGTCACAATCAACGGGTATTTCTGTCTGAAAAAACCCCTTGAGAACATTCCCCCTTATGCTGATCCTATCTGTTGCGTAATTGCGGTAACAGGTGTCGACAGGATTACCCGGAGAACACTGGTGTTCGATTCAATGCAGCGTGCACGGCATCTGCCGTTCTTCACCGAGCTGGCGTCGCTCGAGGAGAACGATCCGTGGTGGCGTGCCGTGAGTGCGGGGCTGGTGTTCCTGCGCCTGGTCGACTCGTGGGTCGAAGAAGGCGCCGATGCGGTAGCCGCCGATGGATGGGGCGTCCGCTCTGTCGATGCGTGCCTCGAGGAGATGCCGACCGGCATGCCGGCGCGCGCAATCCTCATGGGTGCGCTCGACATGCTCACCAAGGCACGGTCGGGCGACATGCATACGGTGGCGCCGCGGCTCATGGCGTACGCGCGCACGCTCGACCTAGACGGTAAGTGGGCGCTGGCCGCCGACGTCTACGACACGGTGCTGGCACACATACATCCTGAAGAGGAGAGCGAGATTGCGGTGAACGCGCTCCTGCGACGGGGACATTGCCTTCGCGAGCTCGGCGACTTCACCGACGCGACGGACGCGTTCACCACCGCCGCCGAGCTGGCGCACCGTACGGGTGACATGATCGGCACCCTGCGCGCGCGCATCGGCGAGGCGAAGATCGTCGTGGCTCGCGGCAACCTGCCGGCGGCAGACGTCATACTGGGCGAGGCCGTCGCGCTTGCGGACCAACACGCATTGAGCGAAGTCAGCTCCCTCGCCACGCACGATCGTTCGTACATCGCATTTTCAAGCGGCAAGTACGATCTCGCGGTGCGGTACGCGTACACCGCGCTTCATGGCAGCGTGATCGAGTCGGAGCGCGACGGAATTCTGCACGATCTCGCCGGTGCGTTCTACATGCTCGGCGTGAAGTCGGCCGCACGCGATGCCTTCCTCATTCTCGCCGCCACGGCTCGCGAGCAATACCATCGCTGGGCGGCAACCATCAACTTAATGGAGCTGTCGGCGGAAGACGGAATGGAACTCATGTTCGAGCGGTACCGCCAGCAATTGACCAACGAGGCGCTGCCCCCAATCCTGCTCACGCAGTTCGAGCTCCATGTCGGCAGGGGTTATCAGGCCCTCGGCGACGACGAAGCCGCGTCAACGTGGCTGGAGCGTGCGCTCGCAACCGCGACGCGGCATTCCTTCAATCGTTTCGTCTTTGCCGCCGAAGAGGCGCTTCAGACGAAGCCAACCGTGCACCCGAGCGCGCCCGTGGAGTCCGCTATCGACATTCCACGGGATATCCAACTTATTGCAGCCGAACTCAGTCAGATGCGCCGACTCTCGGGAGCCAGCTAAGCGTTCTTGGTCGACCTGGCTTCAACCACCCGAGCCCACGACGACGATCGGGTCCGCCTTGCTCGGAGCGGTCGGCGACGATCCGCACGCAGTGACAACAAAGGAGGCAACCGCGAGGACGAGCAGCGAGAGATGGCGACGGGACATTGGGCAGCTCCAGTGTAGGATGAGCGGTTCGTGCTGAACCACGACTGAAGGCTAGGCTCGCGGTGCGTCGCGTAAACGGGCAATTTGTGACAGAAAACCGGCATTCTGTGCCAATATCCTTCCGAAGCCCGCTTTGCACGTCGTCGCTCTGCTTCCCCGCAACCTGCTCGCACATCTTCGCATCGTCCTGGGAGACGCACATTCCCTCGACACCGCGATCGATCCGGCGGAGCTGCATTCCCTGCTGCACAGGGGAGTTGCCGATCTGCTGATCCTCGACCCGGCCATACGCGACGGCCAGTTCGGCGACGCATTGGAAGAAATCATTGCGCAGCATCCGACGCTCCCGGTGGTCATCTACACCGTCCTGGCGCCGACGGCGATGCGAATGGTGGTAAGGCTTGCGCGCCTCAACGTGCAGCACGTGGTGCTCAATCGATTCGACGATGAACCGAGACGCTTCCTGGACCTGATCGAGCGCGTCCCGGCGCATCCGATGGCTGAATTGATGTTGCAGGAACTGGCGGCGTCCTTGCGGACTCTGCCGGTCGCGGTATCGCGCGCCGTAGAGCATCTCTTCCGCTCGCCGACGCGCGTAAGGAACAGTCAGGAGTTGGCCAAGCTCGCCGGAATGGCGTCACGCTCCCTCTACCGGCACATGATGCCCGCCGGACTGCAGCCGAGGCACCTCATCGTCTGCGCGCGGCTGTTGAGGGCGTACACGCTGTTGCGGACACCGGGCAGCCGGTTGAAGGAGATCACGGCCAAGGTCGGATATGCCGATCCTGATACACTGACGAAGCTGTTGCAGGAGTGGACTGGACAGTCGCCGAAAGAGATTCGGCGCGACGTACCCCCGGAATTGTTCGTGAGGCTGCTGGCGGATCACCTCGGCCACGCGGATCCCGAGCAGGACGTGCGCGCACCCGCATGACGAGGCAGATGAGATGGAGCAGTGCCGCGATGAGCGAAAGGAACGAGCAACGCACCGGGGACGCTGTGGCGTCTGACCTGGTGCGGGTGCTCGTCGTCGATGATGAGCCGGCAATCTGCCGCGCGCTCACCATCGCGCTCACGCGCGCCGGCTACGACGTCACTGCCGCGCATTCGGGCGACGCCGCGCTCGCGGTGCTGTCCACAAAGCACGTGGACGTCATGGTCATCGACCTGCGCATTCCCGACACGAGAGGCGACGTCGTGTTCGAGCTCGCCGCGGCGACATATCCGCACCTGCGCCACCGCACGCTGTTCATGACCGGCGACATCTCGGAGCGGGCATACAAGCTCATCCTGTCCTGCAAGTGCCCGTCGTTACGGAAGCCGTTCGAGCTCAGGGAGTTGATCGATGCGGTCCATGCTCTTGCTCCGCGGCGGGAGCAGGGCGCGAGAGGGCAGATCGCGTAGTCGAGCGGGCGGCTGCGAGTTACAGCTTCCAGCCCTTCAGCTTCGCGATCGACTCCTCCAGGGCGCGGCGTTCCTCGTCGCGACTCGCCTCCGCCCACAGCCCCTCGTACGTCCGCACCGCGAGGTCGAGCGCCAGCGGATCGTGCTCCGCTCCCGCAAGGCTGGCGGCGTTGTCGGCCAGAGCGGCACGCGCGAGCTGGTCCGCCGGAAAGCGCTCCGCTACCTGCTGCCAGCGCTCGACGCGACCACGCGGATTCGACTCGCTCAAGCACCAGAGGTGCCACGCGCCTCGGTTGGACTCGTCGGCCGCGATCGCGCGCGCGGCCAGCGCGCCGACGATATCCGCGCCACGTCCCGTGAGCCAGTACGCATTTGCGAGCACGACCATTGCCTGGGCATCCTCGGGTCGGGCCACCACCACCCGCTCGTACGCCGGAATGACGACCTCCGGAAGGTCGTGATAGGCCGCCGTGGCCGCGATGAGTGCCTCGGGGTCTGCTGCAATGGAAAGCGCCTTCATGCGCTCCAATAGTGCGGCGATGTCGCCATCGTGACGATACTGTTCCACAGCGCCTGACACGCCGGCGCTCACTTCGTTTTCTGGGGGGTTCATGAGCGAAAGTTACTCGGAGCTTGGCGACGAGAGCACCACGCATGAGCGCCCGTTCCCGATGATGGTTGCCGAGCCTTCCACGCTGTTCGCGCGCGAGCTCATCGCGCAGCTGCTGCCCGGCGCCGATCCCGACAAGCTCGTGCTCGCGCTGCTCGCCGAACGCGACGCGGGCGTGCATGGTGCGCGCGTACCCGACCGGTACAACAGTGACGAACAGGTCGCGACGCGCGAGCTTCATCGCGTGCGATCGCACCTGGCGCTCGGCGAGTCGGCGCGCGCGCTGCAGCACGCGTTCAACAATCCGCTCACGGCCCTGCTGGCGGAGGCGCAGTTGCTCGAGCTCGAGCCCCTGGCAGACGAACATCACGCCGCGGTGGTGCGCGTCCTGGCGCTGGCGCGACGGCTCGTGGTCCTCTCGCGCAAGCTTGGCCTCGTGGATCCGGAGTCCCCGATCGGCTGACAATCGGCCACCCGATGTCAGCCGCCAACCGCCGAACCGAGGCGCGTGGCAGCCTGGCCCCGAGCGTCCTCGAGCGGAGCCATTGGGGGGGGTGGGTTGCGCGAATCGCGTTTCGTGGCGATACTCGATGCGTTCGGCGGCTCCGATCGCGTTACGCGTCCGACCTGACGAACAATGATTCGCGGCACGCCAGTGGCCCGGTTGCAATGTGACCACGAGGCAGGAAACGGCGCCGCGCCCTTGCAGGAATGTCGTCTGTCCCCGCGTGTGAGTTCCGCGCCGGCAGACGTCGGAGATCAGAACCGAATCGCGTCGTACCAGTCCGTCACACCCCGCATTCCGTTCGTGGCGCCGAAGCCACACGGCCTACTGCATGTGGCTCGCAATCCCGCGAGACGTGATGGCAGAACGCTACAGCAGGACGCGACACGCATTGCGTGACCGCGCGCTTTCACCCTGAACAACAACAGCTGCATGAACGAACGCCGGCGTCCTCCACGTCGCGGCCGCGGAACCCGCCCGAACAACAATCCTGACGTCGACAGCGACGGTGAGGACAACCCGTACCGCGAATCACCGCCCGCAGTGGAGAGTGGTGAGGAGCCGGTAGCGCGCCAGGTCGTGACCGACGTGCCGGAACAGGTGCCGCAGCCGGTCGAGAACACGGCATCGCGCAACGGTTCCGATGCCGACAGCACAGCTGCGCAGGCTCCGGCAGCGTCGCCGCCGGTGGACCGCGCCCGCCCCGAGGGTGCATTCGTTCCGCCAGGTGGCGGACAGCCACGCGACCAGCAGGGACAGAACGGACGTCGCGGCCGTCGCAATCGTGGACGCGGCCGAAGGGAGCCGGGTCAGGCGCCACCGGAGCGTTCACCAGCGGTCAATGCTGGGCCACCACCGGCGCCAGTGGCGCTCGTCGTCACGGGTGAAACGACCGGCTGGTTCGATCCGGCACGAGACGGTGGCTTCATTCGGCGTGCGCAGGCGAGCTACCTCGCCGACGCGGGTGATGCCTACGTTCCCCCGCACATCGTTCGCCAGTACTCGCTGCGCAAGAGCGACGAAGTCACTGCGACCACGGGTCGTGATCCGCGCGCACGTACGGCGCTGATCGAGGTGACCAAGATCAACGGCGCGGATCCGGCCGAAGCGGCGAAGCGCCCCGAGTTCAACACGCTGATCGCGACCTACCCCGAGCGGAAGTTGACGCTCGAGACGGGCCGGCCAGCGAAGGCCGGCTCGGAGCTGATCAGGCGTGCGATCGACCTCATTGCACCAATCGGCTACGGCCAGCGCGCGCTCATCGTCGCGCCGGCGCGAGCCGGAAAGACCACGCTGCTGCACGCGATCACGGAAGGCATCGCACTGAAGCATCCGGAGGCAAGCCTCCTGATCCTGCTGGTGGACGAGCGTCCCGAGGAAGTGAGTGAAGCGATATCGTGGGGCGTGGGCGAGGTGATCGCGTCCAGCTTCGATCAGCCCGCGGCGCGTCACGTGGAAGTGACTGAAATGGTGCTCGAGCGCGCACGCCGCCTCGTGGAAACGGGCAAGGATGTCGTCATCGTCCTCGACTCCCTCACACGCATGGCACGGGCGCACAACACCGCGGAGCGCGGCACTGGTCGCACGATGTCGGGCGGGCTCGACGCGCAGGCGATGGCGAAGCCGAAGGCGTTCTTCGGTTCGGCGCGCGCGGTAGCCCCGTCCTCTGGCGGAGGTTCGTTGACGATCATCGCCACCGCCCTGGTGGAGACCGGATCACGAATGGACGACATCATCTTCGAGGAGTTCAAGGGCACCGGCAACTGCGAGATCAAGCTCGATCGATCACTGGCTGAGAAGCGCATCTATCCGGCGATCGACATCGCCACGAGCGGCACGCGGCGCGAGGAGAAACTGTTCCGTCCCGACCAACTGGACCACGTGTACACGCTGCGCCGAGGACTCGGGCAGATGCCTCCGCAATCGGGGATGGAGTGGCTGATCAAGCGGATCGCGAACACGACGGACAACGACACGTTGTTGAGCGGACTGTGAGGGATAGGAGGATAGGAGGATAGGAGGATAGGAGGGTGTCGGAAGCCCTCCCGCAGTGAGCTGTCAGACCGTCAGACAGTCAGACTGTCGGACGCCGGCCCGCCAGGGCCCGCCAGTGGGGCCTATCCCTTGCTATAGATTGGGCCATCATGCACTTGCCTCGCCCCTGTCGGCGTCTGGCGCTCGCCCTGCTTGCGAGCGCCTTTGCTGCGCACTCACTCGCGGCCCAGGTTCTCCGGCGCGACAACGCCCCGGCGCCTGAGGTCACGGCGGTGGAGTTCAACGGCGCGACCAAGGCGATCGACCTTCGGGAGCTACAGGCGAACATCTACACGGAGCCCACGCGGTGCCGGATCTTCATCTTCGTGCCTGTCTGCCGGTTCACGAACTGGACTGCCTTCGAGGAGCGGCACTACCTGAACCGCCAGGAGTTCAAGCGCGACGTGCTGCGCATTCGGGTCTTCTACTTCCGCGAGGGCTATCGTGAGGCGCAGGTCGACACGACCGTCATCCAGTTGAACGACAAGCAGGTCGCGGTGCGCTTCAACATCATCGAGGGCCTGCCGACGGTCGTCACGGACGTGTCGATCGCGTACGACTCGACGCTGTTGACGCCGAAGCAGGTGCAGCAGCTCAACCTGGTGGAGATCGGCCGTCCGCTCGACATGTTCGAGGTGGATTCCACGCGCATCCAGTTCCAGAACGAGCTGTGGGAACTTGGCTATTCGGACGCACTGGTCGACACGTCCACCGTGGTCGACCAACTGGCGCACACTGCACGCGTTCAGGTGCGCCTGGTGAAGAACCACCTCACGACTGTCGGGGACGTCGTGATCCTCGGCACGAGCCAGGTGTCGGAGCGCACGGTCCTCAACTCGCTCTCATTCCGCACGGGTGATCTTTTCCGACGCAGCAAGGTCCTGGAGAGCCAGCGCAACCTGTACGAGTCGAACCTCTTCAAGCTCGCCGCCATCGACGTGCCCGAAACGTTCGACAGCGTGAAGACGGTGAACGTGCTGCTGCGCGAAGCGCAGCTGCACGAAGCGCGAATAGGTGGCGGGTTCAATACTGTGGACTACCTCCAGACGGAAGGACGATACACGGCCTACAACCTGTTCGGCGGGGCGCGCCGTCTCGATCTCTCAGCGACGGCCGGCAATCTCCTGGCGGGCACACTGACCGGCACCAGATTCTTTCACAGTCAGATCGCGGACACGACGATCACCGGAAATGCCGGGGACTTCCTGAAGCCGACGTATCAAGCGAGTGTAGAGCTGAAGCAGCCCGCGTGGCTCCAGCGTCCGCGCGACGCCATCGCCATCGGCGCGTTCACCCAGCGCCGTGCGGTGCCGGCGGTGGTGATCGACAATGGATACGGCGGCAACCTCACGTTCACGCACACGCTCGCGCCGCGCGCGCCGCTCAGCCTTTCGTACCGGTTCGAGGTCACGCGAGTCGAGGCAAGCGGACCGTATTTCTGCGTGAACTTCGGTGTGTGCGACACGACGTCCATCAACGGCCTGCGCGGGCATCAGCGCCTGTCGCCGCTGCTCGGTCAGATTCAGGTCGACCGTTCAGACGATCCACTGTCGCCCACGCGCGGCTATCGGGCGCATGCTGAGCTGGAGCATGCGTCCTCGTTCACCATCTCGGACTATCGCTACAACCGCGCCTACGCCGAGGGTACGGTCTACGCGGGACTCGGTGGCAAGAGTTCCGTGCTGGCCTCGCGCCTGCGGATTGGATTCGTTCGTCCACTGGCTGGAGGAGGAACGCTCAACGAGGCGGTGCTGCATCCGCGAAAGCGATTCTACGCGGGCGGTTCGCAGTCGGTGCGCGGGTACGGGGAAAATCAGCTCGGCCCACGCATCCTGACGCTCCCGCTGGATTCGCTGGTGAGTGCGCAGACCGCGTCGGGCGCCCCGTGTGATACGAAGACTGAAGCGGTGCGCTTCTGCGATCCGAACACGGTCAAGGGTGCTGATGGAAAGCTCGTCGGGGACAATGTGTTCACGCCGCGACCACTCGGCGGCACATCGCTGATCGAAGGCAGCGTGGAGTGGCGGTTTCCGCTGTCATTCATCGAGAACCTCGGCGGTGCAATCTTCGTCGACGGCGCCGCCGTGGGTGAGCGTGTGCTCGATCCGCTCGGCGCGGGTGTGGCGACACTCGCGAACCTCGTGCGGGGTACGGGTGCGATCACGCCCGGCGTCGGCGTGCGATACCTGTCGTCGGTCGGTCCCATTCGTGTGGACCTCGGCTTCAATCCGTCGCGCTCGGAGAACCTCGCCGTGGTGACGGAAGTCGTGAAGAACGGAAAGCGCGAGATCATTCCGCTCGACATTCCGAAGCGGTATTCGCCGACCGGCACGTCGACGGGCCTCGGCAGCATCCTGAATCGCTTCACGCTGCACCTGTCGATCGGGCAGGCCTACTGATGATTCGCCGGCTGTTCCGCCTCCTCGTCGTGCTCAGCGCCGTGCTGATACTCGCGGTGGTGGCGGTGTGGCTGCTCACGAACACGGACTTCGGTCGCGAGCGGTCGAGGCGGTTCATTCTCGGCATCCTGCAAGGGCAGACGCATGGCATCGTGAACGTCGACGCGGTGCATGGGAATCTCCTGAGCGGCGCGACGCTCACGCGCGTGTCGATCACGGACAGTGCCGCGCACCCGTTCCTGAAGGCCGATTCGATCTCGCTGCGCTATGTGTTGAGCAGCTTCCTCTCGTCCAAGCTCGAGTTCGACGACGTGGTGCTCTATCACCCGGATGTCGTGGTGGCTCGGCTGCCCAATGGGCCGTGGAACTACCGCACCCTGTGGCCGGCGACACCGCCACCAGCGCCGGGAGACACGTCGAGGGGTTGGGGCTCGATCGTCCGGCTGACGAACGTCACCGTCGTGAACGGGTTCGTGACGGTGCGGTCGCCGTGGGCGCCGCGCACCGGTGTGACTGCTCACGTGCGAGACAGCCTGATCAAGGATGCGCTCAGCGCTGGCTCACGACTCTACATCGCCGAAGTTCAAGGCGGATACCAGAAGGTCGTCACGCTGGAGCGCCTCAACGGGAAGGTGCCGTTCATCCGCTGGGCCGATCCGAAATACAGGACCCGGTACGTGCAGGTCGCGTCGATGACGATGGACGCGTTTCCCTTCCGTCCCCCCGCTGCGCACGTGCGCGCGGCGACGGGCAACTTCGAGTTCAACGACGACTCGTTGTGGTGGAAGGGCGCGACCGGACGGCTTCCGAACTCGGCATTGAAGGGTGACGGAGTCTACAACCTCAACAGCGGCGACATGCGACTTTCCCTCGCATTGGCGCCAGCCGCGTTTGCCGACTTCGACTGGCTGTACCTGAAGGTGCCTCGCACGGGTGGTGGCAACCTCGCGATGAGCGTCGTGTGGCGCGGTGCCACGCAGGACTATGTCATGCGCCGCGCGGACCTCCGCACGGGTGGCGCGCGCCTCATGGGCGACATCGGCGTGACCGTCGCGGATACGGTGTTCTTCCACGACGCGAACGTTCGCTTCACCGGTCTGACGACCAAGCAGATCGAGGCCGCGGCGCCCGGGATCACGTCGCCGAGGGATGGTGTGCTCGCCGGGAGCGCGAAGTTCGCCGGGACAACCAAGCGGCTCGTACTCGACGTCGACGTGACCTTCGACGCGTATCGTCGAGGCACGAGCCGGGTGATTGCGGACGGCGTGGTTGGGTTCACGGAGAACAAGCCCGTGGTCGTGAGCGCACGCGACCTGAAGGTGCGGATGGCCCCCCTTCAGATCGACATTGTGAAGCTGCTCTTCCCCACCCTTCCGATCGCGGGAACGCTGAGTGGAAGTGCGACGTTGAATGGTTCCGGTGCAAGCCAGTTGGTGATGACGGGGCTCGACGTCGTGCATCGGGACGGACGCAACATCTCGCACGCGGTGGGCACGGCCTCGGTGCACACGGTCGGAGTGCAGACGCTCGACCTCGACGTCGACGCACGACCGATTGCGCTTGCCGAGTTGACGAAGTTTGCGCCGACGCTGCCGTTGAAGGGGCTGGCGAATGGGCCGGTGCACGCGCACGGACCGATTGCCGCGTTGAAGATCGACACGAGACTCAGGCTGCCGGGTGGCGGCGAGTTCGGGATGATCGGCACGGCGGACTTTCTGTCGAAGGAACTGGGGTACGACGTCGTGATGGATACGAAGCGGCTCGACCTGAGCTGGATCATGCTCTTCGGACCGGTCACGTCGTTCAACGGTGGTGGCAGGGCGCGCGGAATCGGATTCAAGCCGGCGACCATGGTGTCGGATATCGAGCTCGCGTTCGGCCCGTCGTCGATCGACACCGTTGGGGTCGACTCCTCGTTCATCCAGGCGCATCTGGCGAATGGATTTGCGAACGTCCAGCGCGCAACGCTGAGCGGTTCCGGCACGAACATATCGGTGACGGGTGAGTTCGGGCTGGACTCACTGCACGAGGGCGCGCTCACCTACTCCGTCGTCGTTGATTCGCTCTATCGCTTCGCGCGCTTCATTCCTGGTGCAACGACTCCGGCAGCGGACACACTCGCCGTGAAGCCACGCCCGCGCATCGCGTACGAGGCGCTGCGGCGGGCGCGGGCGGACTCGGCCAAGGTGGCGAAGGAAACCGAGGTTCAGCGCGCGATCGCAAATCTTCCGCCGCCTAAGCTGCGAATTCCGGTCGATACACCGCGGGCCATTCCGAAGGGGCTGCTCGCCGGATCGTTGCGCGCGGATGGCACGATCACCGGATCGCTCGACCGATTCTCACTCGAGGGTACGGCGAGTGGGGCGGGGATCATCGTGCAGGGCAACTCGGTGCGGCACTTCAAAGCGAATTATGCGTGGCTCGATGCGCGTTCGACGAAACCGGCGGTGGCGGCGCAGGTCCGCGCAGACACCATCAGCGCGTACGGGTTCGCGTTCGACAGCCTCACTACCGATCTCACGTATGCGGCCTCGAATGGAACGCTCGCATTCAGGGTTCGCCAAGGCACGCAGCGGGACTACGAAATCAACGGCGACTTCACCGTGAACACGGCGCGCAACGAGTTGCGTCTCAAGGAGGTGGCGCTTCGCTTCGATACGACGACGTGGCGCTCCACGCATGCCTCGACGGTTCGGTTTGGCGCGAGCGGGGTGGAAGTGGTCAACCTGGAGTTGAGCGCAGGGCCGAACCGCCGCATCTATGCGAACGGCCTGCTGCCCACGAAGGGAACGGCCAATTTCGATCTTCAGGTCAGCGACTTCGCCGTGGAGAATGTGGCCGAGCTACTCCAGAGCGACCTGGCACTTACTGGTCGTCTCAGCCTCGATGCGCACGTGACGGGAACCGCGGACGATCCGCGGTTGGCGGGCAAGCTCGATTTCGTGAAGGGGACGTACAACGAAGCGGTGGTGCCCGAGCTGCACGGCACGTTCTCGTACGCGAACCGCCAGCTGACGACCGACGCGAGCGCTGTCGACTCGACCGGCAAGGTGCTCGCGAAGGTGAATGGAACGATTCCCATCGATCTCGCGCTCTCCGGCGTGACGGGCGCTCGCCTGCTCGACCTTCCGATCAACGTCAGCCTCGCGTCGGACAGCCTGCCGATCGGTTTGATACCGCAGTTCACCGATGCGGTGACGAACCTGAGCGGACGCGCATTCGGCAACGTGTCCGTTGCTGGAACCTTGAAGAAGCCGGTGCTCAAGGGCGACGTGACGCTGAGTGGCGTGCAGTTCACGCTGGCGGCCACGGGCACGACGCTCGAGCGGGTCAACGGCTCGGTGCGCATGACTGGTGACAGCGTGTTCGTGGATTCCATTGCGGGCTTTGCGAACGGGCCCGTGCGACTATCGGGCACGATCGGCGTGGGCAGTTGGCGCGAGCCCACGTTCGACCTCGCTTTCATCGCGAGCGACGCCCAGCTCATCAACAACGCGAGCGGAGAAGTGCACGCCGATGCCGACATCAAGATCACTGGCGGGCTGTCGGCGCCAATGGTGACCGGCGCGGTGACGGTGCAACACGGCGTGTTGTACATCCCGGAGTCGAGTGGCAAGAAGATCATCGGCGCCGGCGATCCGTCGCTGTTCAGCGTGGTCGATACATCGCTCGCGCTCCAACGCGACCTGTTCCCGGCGCAGTCCGCGATGTTCAAGAACCTGCATGTCGACGTGGATCTGAACGTCGAACGCAACACGTGGGTGCGGTCGCGCGACGCGAACGTCGAAGTGTTTACCGACGGCCCGATGAAGCTCAACGTGGTGGGCGATGCGCTCTCGCTCACGGGTGTCGTGGACGCGGATCGCGGCGAGTACACCTTCCTGTCCAAGCGCTTCCAGATCAAGCGCGGGTCGGCGCTGTTCATCGGCACGCCCGACCTGAATCCCACCCTGCAGATCACCGCGGAATACCAGGTGAAGCAGGCGGCGGGAACGGCGACGAACATTCGCGTGCTCATCGGTGGCACGCTCAAGGCGCCGCGCATCTCGCTCGAGAGCGACGCGCAGCCGCCGCTCTCGCAGAGCGACCTCCTGAGCTATCTCGCGTTCGGCGAGCGCTCGACGTCGCTGCTCCAGTTCAGCCAGACGTCGCTCGCCGGCAACACGGGCGGCAACCTGCTCAACGTCGCGGGTACGCGCCTCGCCGGCATTGCACTCGGCGTCGCGCTCGACGAAGTGAAGGGCAACGCGGCGCGCTCGCTCGGCCTCGACGTCTTCAACATCACGCCGGGCGACATTCCTCTCGGCCCCGGTGGTGGGCTCGACCAGTTCCTCAAGGGCACCGAGGTCGAGGCAGGGCGCTACATCGATCCGCGCACGTTCGTGTCGGGGATCGTGACGCCCGGCCTGTTCTCGTGCCTTTCGTCGCGTGGACAGGACAACAGCTCGTGCGCTCCACCGGGAATTCTCGTGACGCACCGTACGCCCGCGGGGCTAAGGCTCGACGTCAACTACAGTCCGCGCTACCTCCTGAATCCGCCGACACTCGCGGGGCAGACGTACAAGAGCGGCGGACAGTTCGGCGCGTTCCTGATTCGGGAGTGGCGCTTCTAGTTCTAGTCCGCTGACGTGCGCGCAAAGTGGACGCCGTTCGTCCCTTAAGGGGGACAACAACGAGCGCATCTCGCTCTCGGCCATTTTCGATAAGAGGTTGTCATTGCACGCGTTGACTCGCGCGCGGATAGCGCGCGGCATGTGGTACCGCCCATGCCTTTGCTGAGGGTATCGCCATTTCACTCCCGGCGATCACTCGGAGACATCACATGCGCATCGCACCGGCCCTGCTTGCCGGCCTCATGGCCGGCGCCATCGTTCTCGCTCCCGCAGTCTCGCACGCCCAGGCGCGCACGAGCCGGTCTGGAGCGGTTGCTCCGAGCTCGACGCTGTTCGACATCACGCCATACATGGGCTACATGGTGTTCGGCAGCTATCTCAGCGGTCCGCTCGGCAGCTCCGTCACGAGCGCACCGGCGCAGGTCTACGGCGCACAGCTCGGAATGCATATCGCGCCGAACCTCTCGATGATCGGCAATCTTGCCGCCGCGAGCAGCGACATCCAGGTGGGCCTTCCGTATCTCGGCGGAATTTCTGTCGCGCATAACGAAGTCGTGATGTACGACGCGGGGCTTCAGCTCGACATCCCGGTGACGTCTGCCTACGGCGTGGCGTTCTCGCCATTCCTGCAGGGCGGCGTCGGCGCGATTCGCAACAACATCAGCGAGTCGTTCCTGTCGACGACTGCGACGAATCTCGCCGGCAACGTGGGCATCGGCGCGGACATCGCGATCGGCAACGGCGTGGGGCTGCGGCTGATGGCGAAGGACTACATCGGCAAGTTCGACTTCCAGCAGGC
Organism: Gemmatimonadaceae bacterium; assembly: GCA_036844565.1. Taxonomy (GTDB): domain Bacteria; phylum Gemmatimonadota; class Gemmatimonadetes; order Gemmatimonadales; family Gemmatimonadaceae; genus AG11. The sequence continues at coordinate 146,325 of DAIUFP010000005.1, forward strand.
GACGTCGTTCGACATCAATGGCGGAACGACGCAGAGCTTTGCGTTCACCGCCGGTGCGCGCTTCTCGTTCTGAGGCTGGACGACGGCATGACGGTCAGTGCCCCGTGCGCTCGACCGTCTTTCCGCCGAAGTTCTCCGTCGTCACGTCCTTGTTCGTGCTGAGCGAGCGCACGTAGCTGACGAGCATCCACACCTGATCTTCGGCGATGAGGCTGCCCCATGCGGGCATGCCTTCTGGTCGGCCCTGGTAGATCGACTCGAAGACTTCCGCGGGCTGGCCACCGAAATGCCAACGTCCATCGGCGAGACTCGGTCCCATTGCGCCGCTGCCATCCGCGCCATGACAGTCGATGCAGTTGTAGGCGACGAACAGCTTTGCTCCGGTGGCGACCGCGTTGGGGTCGCCCTCGTGCGGGTTCTTGAGCTGGAGGCCGGCGAACGGCTTCACCATGCCGGGCTGGATGTGCTCGGCGTGTGAGACGAAGCGGCCGGCGAGATCCTGCGCGCCAGCTTGCGGCGGCGTACGTGGCGGCTCCTCAGCGCGCGAATCGCGGCAGCCCTGTGTGGCGAAGGTGAGGGCGATTGCGCTGGTCGTGATCAATGAGGTCCGATACACGGCGCCCTCCGTTTGGGAGTTGGGAGTTGTTCGTGGGGATCGCGAATCAGGCGAATCTCAAAACTATCTACGCGAATTGCTCCGTCAGCCGGACAGCCTGTCGGTTCGCGAAGCGTTTCAACAACCATGAACTGCACGGAAGGTGCCTCGCGCAGCGATGCTTCCCATGCAACGTCCAAAGAACCTCTCCAAACCATCCTTCCAAGAATGCTGACCAGTAAAGGATGGATGTTCCGATGCCGTATGCAGCATGGTGGGCCAATGGGACGGTGACGTTCACATGGAGCGATTCGCTGGATGTTGGAGCAGTTGATTCAGTTCCGATGTTGCACGACTCGCGTCAGTAGGCACCGTGCGTCGGCGCCGATTAGAGCGAGAAGACGAACAGCATGCCTCCCCAGCTCGTCCATCGCGCGATGTCCGGCAGCGTTGAGCCGCGTTCGCGCACGTCGTAGGGAAGATTGGCGGCGACGTCGCCGGCGATGAGTAGTCCCATGTCGCCACCAATGCCGGCGTACACCGCGATGTATTCCTTTCCATCCGGGCCGGTGTAGGCGATCGGATTCCCGACGACGCCCGAGCCGACCTTGAACTTCCACAACAGTTTCCCCGTTCGGGCGTCCGCGGCCTTGAACCATCCGTCGAGCGTGCCGTAGAAGACAACTCCGCCCTTCGTGGCGAGCGCTCCACCCCAGACGGGATACGGCTCCTTGATGCCCCACACCTTCTTGCCGGTCGTGGCATCCCACGCGATGAACTCGCCGCGATAGCCACCGGGGCCCCCGACCTCTGGAGCGTTGCCACCGATGTACGGCGTGCCCGGGATGTACGCGACTTCACGCGCCTCGAAGTCCATGCAGAGGTTGTTCGTCGGGACGTAGAAGAGGCCAGTCGCCGGTGAGAAGGCCGCGGGCTGCTGGTTCTTGCCGCCTTCGAGGCTCGGGCAGATGAAGGAGACCTTCTTTCCCTGGAAGGGCACCTTCTCCGCGTTGAGCGTCGGCCTGCCGGTGGTGAGATCCACGCCCGTGGACCAATTCATCGGCACGTACGGCTTCGCGAGGATCACTTCGCCGGTGGCGCGATCCATCGTGTAGGCGAAACCATTGCGATCGAAATGCACGAGCGCCTTGCGCACCTTTCCGCCGATCGGCAGGTCGGCGAGGATGTTCTCGTTGACGGCGTCGTAGTCCCAGACGTCGTGCGGCGTCGGCTGGAATGCCCACACCATCTCTCCGGTGTCGGCATCCCGGGCGATGATGGCCGCACTCCACTTGTTGTCGCCCGGTCGCTGCTTTCCATTCCACGGACCCGGGTTCGACGTGCCGTGATAAACGAGGTTGAGTTCTGGATCGTATGAGAGCCATCCCCAGACGGTGGCCCCGCCCTGCTGCCATGTGTTCGTGGGCCAGCTCGTGGCGCCTTGGTTCGCGCTCGTGTCCGACTTGCCGTAGAACGGCTTGAAGCGCTTGCCGACCTTGATGTCGGCATCGGGGCCGATGTTATACGCACGCCAGAGCTCCTTGCCCGACACGCCGTCGAGCGCCGCGATCCACCCGCGGACACCCATCTCGCCGCCGCTCGAGCCCACGATGACTTTCCCCTTCACATACAGGGGCGCCATCGTCATCGTTTCGCCCTTGCCGAGATTTCCCATCTGCGTGCGCCAGAGCAGCTTCCCGTTGGCGACGTCGATCGCGACGGTGTGTCCATCGAGCAGGTTGTAGAAGATCTTTCCGTCGCCATAGGCGGCGCCGCGATTCACGACGTCGCAGCATGCGAGCCCGACGGCCGTCTGTGAATTCTCCGGACGCACCTTCCACTTCAGCGGCTGGCCTTCGGTGGCGAGGTCGAGCGCGTACGACACGTTCGGATACGGTGTCACGACGTACATCGTGTTTCCGACCACCAGCGGCTGGCCTTCATGACCGCGGAGCACGCCGGTGGAGAACGTCCATGACGCGTGGAGATCCTTCGCGTTTGCCGAGGTGACCTGATCGAGGTCGCTGAAGCGCGATGCCGCGAAGTCGCCCGCAGGAAGGCTCCATTCGCCGGCCGGGCCACTGCGCGGCGCGCCGATCTTCGTTCCGGGCACCGTCGTAGCGGCGCCACCGCCCGCAGCGGTCGAATCGGTGGATTTCGGGGCATCGCCGCTACAGGCGCCGAGGATGAGCAGGGTGATGATGTAACCGGCTCTGTACGTGTGCATGGCGCCCTTGTGAAAAGCGGATCCCGACGACGATCAATCCTTCCTTGAATTCTTCTTCGCTGCCGGCTTCCTGGCCACCTTGGTTGCTGCGGGACCAGCGGCGCGCGGCGCGGGCTTTTTCGCCGCCCTCGCCTTCTGCGCCGTTGACCTTGACCGTGCGTACAACTCGATGAACCCGTCGACCGACAGCGTCGAGATCGTCTCGGCAATCGCATCCAGCGCGAGATCATCCGGCGACTTGAATCGTACGCAGGACTTGCCGATGTCGAGCTTCTTGCCGGCTCGCGCGAAACCTTCCTTGAATTTCTGCGCCCGTGCGGGATCGCTGTGGACGCCCATCAGGTAGATGGCGTTGAAGTTCTTCTGCGCGGCGAGCCCGACGTAGGCGAGCGCTTGACCGTTGTACGTGTTCGGGTAGCGGCTCAGCGGAATCGATTAATAGATCATCTCGAAGCCCATTCCCTCGACGTACCCCGCGGGGAGGCTGCGAAGCACGAGGTCGCGCATACTGCTGATGGCCTCGCGCTTTTGATCGGGAAGCGACGCGAGGTATGCGTCGACCGTCTTCGCTGCGCTCATCACCATGATCGCTCCCTCGCTCAGCGTTTCGGTTGCGGCATCAGGTAGTCCTGCGAAGCGATGCACTGCCACCGTCCGTCCAGCTTCGCCCAGGTGTCGGTGTAGCGGTAGCGGTTCGTGAAGGAGCCCTTTGGCCCCCTGCCCTTCATCACCAGCACCCCGATGACGACAGCGGCGTTGTCGTAGATGAGCGCGCGCATCTTCTCGTTGGATGCTTCGCGAACGGTGTCGCTCCCGGTCGTGAACGCCTTGATGCCGGCTTCGCGCTCCATGACGCCGGACTCGTCGGAATACAACCACTTCGGCGCGGTGAGCCGGTGCATGATGGCGGCATCGCGCTTGACGACGGCCTGGGTCCAGTCGTTCTCCAGCTTGAAGAGCGCCTGCTCCTCCGCCTTGTTCGCCTGCTGCGCCGACGCGGGCATCGATGCGACCCAGAGCATCGCGAGACTCACTGCGATCCTGCGCACGCGGGACCTACTCACCGAAGTGCGGCTCATACTGTCCCTCCGAATCGTCGTGCACACGCATGCGTTCCAGCGTTCGCGCACAAGTATTCCATCGGAGTATCGCGTTGTCGTTGCCCGGCTCGCGAAGGCGCTCGGCCTCCTCGAACGCGGTCATCGCCACGCGTAACGACTCCCGCGCCATCGCTTCGGCGTGCATGGCGTTCTGCGCGAGCTGCTCGTGGGCGAGTCGTTCGTGGATGATTCCGTCGTAGTAGAAGCGCTGGTACGGATCGGTGATCCTTTCGAGAAGCGCATGCGCTCGGCGAGAGAGCTGCTTCGGCTGCGGCCCGAACTGGTCGGTGAGGGAGAGGAGCAGCATCACGAGCACCGGCTGGTTCGTGGGATCCACCTCGAGAATGTCGAGACAGATGCTCTCGGTGGCCCACGATTGGTTCAGCAGCCGATAGCGCTCGGCCTTCTGGATGGCGCGAGGGATCGCCTCGGCCGAGATGGTCTTGAGCTGGTGCATCGTGTTCTCCATGACAAGCCCTCAGCTCTTGCGTGGCCCGCGCACCAGCCGCACGAGCGCGCGAAGGGGATCGTAGTGACGGTCGACGACGCGTTCCTTCAGCGGGATGATGGCGTTGTCGGTGATCGTGATGTGCTCGGGACAGACCTTCGTGCAGCACTTCGTGATGTTGCAGTAGCCGATGCCGAAGTCCTCCTTCAGCTCCGTGGTGCGATCGGCGACGTCGAGCGGATGCATTTCCAGCGCCGCGGCGTAGACGAGGTAACGCGGCCCGATGAACTCCTCGTGCTTGTGGTGATCGCGGAGGACGTGGCAGACATCCTGGCAGAGGAAGCACTCGATGCACTTCCGGAACTCCTGCACGCGGTCGACGTCGGCCTGGTCGATGCGCCAGGTGCCATCCGGCGCGTCTGGCGGACGCGGCGTAAAGCGCTTGATGCGCGGCTTGACGCGAAAATTCCAGGAGACGTCCGTGACGAGGTCGCGGACGTGCGGGAATGCGCGCATTGGCTCGACGGTGACCGGCTCGTTGGCCGGCAGCTCCTCGAGCCGAGTCATGCACATGAGCTTCGGCTTGCCGTTGATCTCGGCGGAACAGGACCCGCACTTGCCGGCCTTGCAGTTCCAGCGAACGGCCAAGTCATTCGCCTGCTCTGCCTGGATCTTGTGCACCGCGTCCAGCACGACCATGCCGTCGTTCGTCTCGGTCGTGTAGTCCTGGAATGCGCCCGTACCATCGGCGCCGCGCCAGATGCTGAACGTCCGCGAGCTGTGGCCGACCGCCGCGTCCTGCGCGGACTGCGCGGCGGTGTAGGCGTCGACCGCGCGCGCGGGAGTGGAGCCCTCGAGCGGTGCGGTCATGCGTGTCCGTCTCCGGTCATGTCGCCATCTCCTTGATGATCGCTTCGAGGTCGGCCGGCATGGGCGGAATGATCGCGCGCTCGAGCTCCATCTCCCCGTTCTTTCCGAGCCGGATGACGTGATTGAACTTCGCGAACTCCGGATCCTTGTCGGGGTAATCGTCGCGGAAGTGTCCGCCGCGGCTCTCCTTCCGCTCCAGCGCGGACCGCGTGACCCCTTCGGAGATGATGAGAAGGTGACGCAGGTCGAGAGCGGTGTGCCAGCCGGGATTGTACTCGCGGTTTCCGGGAACGCCGACATTTGCCGCCCGTTGCTTCAGCACCTCGATCTCCGACAGAGCACGTTCCATCTCATCGTGCACACGCACGATGCCGACGTAGTTCTGCATCGTCGTCTGCAGCGACTCCTGCACCTGGTAGGGACCTTCGCCAGCGGCGCCCTTATCGAAGGGTGCCAGCGCACGCTTCGCAGCGTCCTCGATCTCCGCCTCGTTCAGCGTGCTTGTCGGCTGCATGCGCGCGAATTCCGCGGCGTACTGTCCTGCCCTCTTGCCGAACACGAGCAGATCCGACAGGGAATTTCCGCCGAGCCGGTTGGCGCCGTGAAGGCCGGCCGCGCATTCGCCACAGGCGAACAGGCCGGGCAGCGTGGACATCTGCGTATCGCCGTCGACCCGAATGCCGCCCATCACGTAGTGCGTGGTCGGCCCGATCTCCATCGGCTCCTTCGTGATGTCGATGTCGGCGAGCTGCTTGAACTGGTGATACATGCTCGGCAGCTTCTTCCGAATGTGTTCCGCGGCGTTCGGGATCTTTTCCTTGATCCACGAGATGTCGAGGTAGACGCCGCCGTGCGGTGAGCCGCGACCTTCCTTCACCTCGCGCACGATCATGCGTGCGACGTGATCGCGGGTGAGCAGCTCGGGCGGGCGACGGGCATCCTTGTCGCCCTGCGTGTAGCGCCAGCCTTCCTCCTCGGAGTCGGCGGTCTGCGGCTTGTAGTTGTCCGGGATGTTCTCGAACATGAAGCGTTTGCCGTCGCGATTGCGCAGCACGCCGCCTTCACCGCGCACACCTTCCGTCACGAGGATGCCCCGCACGCTCGGCGGCCAGATCATGCCCGTCGGATGGAATTGCACGAACTCCATGTCCTGGAGATCGGCGCCGGCGAGGTACGCGAGGGCTTGGCCGTCGCCGGTGTATTCCCAGCTGTTGCTCGTGATGTTGTACGCGCGACCGATGCCGCCCGTCGCCATGACGACGGCCTTCGCACGGAAGATCTTGAAGTGGCCCCGCTCGCGGTCGTAGGCGAACGCACCGGCGATTCGATCGCCGTCCTTCAGGAGCGCGAGGACGGTGCACTCCATGTGCACGTCCATGCCTTCGTGAATGCCGTGATCCTGGAGGGTACGGATCATCTCGAGACCGGTGCGATCGCCGACGTGTGCGAGTCGCGGATATCGATGTCCGCCGAAGTTACGCTGGAGGATGCGTCCGTCGGGCGTGCGGTCAAACAGGGCGCCCCACGCCTCGAGCTCGTTCACGCGCGCCGGCGCCTCCTGCGCGTGAAGCTGCGCCATGCGCCAGTTGTTGACGTACTGTCCGCCGCGCATGGTGTCGGCAAAATGGACGCGCCACGAATCGCGGTCGTCCACGTTCCCCATCGCGGCGGCGACGCCGCCCTCGGCCATCACCGTATGCGCCTTGCCGAGGAGGGACTTGCACACCACACCGACTTTCACTCCTTGCGAGGCCGCTTCAATGGCGGCGCGCAAGCCGGCACCACCGGCGCCGATGACGAGTACGTCGTGATCGACCGTCTGGTAATCAGGCATGATATGGTCTCAGAGGATCCGCAGGTCGTGCCAGATGCCCATCGAGCACAATCGCACGTAGATGTCGGAGAAGGCCACCCAGAACAGGCTGGCCCACGCCCAGTTCATGTGGCCGCGATTGAGGCAGCTGACGCAGTCGTATGCCTTGCGACGTGAAGGACGTCCCGCGAACTGATCGAGATAGCCACCCACGAGATGACGCAGTGAATGACAGCCGAGTGTGTAGCCGCTCAGCAGGCAGACATTGATCGTGAGGACGAGCGATCCGACGCCGATGCCGAAGTGTTTCGCGCCCGCGGCGTCGGCGAAGAGGTACCCCCGAAAGGCATCGAGGCCAAGGATGATCAGGAAAAGAAGCGCCGCGTAGAGGAAGTAGCGGTGCACGTTCTGGAGGATCAGCGGCAGCGAGCGCTCACCGAGATACGTGTTGCGCGGCTCACCGACGGAGCAGCCTGGCGGATCAGCCCAGAACGCCTTGTAGTAGGTGCCGCGGTAGTAGTAGCAGGTGAAGCGAAAGCCCGCGGGAAAGGGCAGGATCAGCAGCGCGGGCGAGATGGCTGGAACGAACCACGGCGCTTTCGTGAACCACGCATGCGGAGAGTTGCCAACGATGAGCGGAGAGTAGAAGGGCGAGAGGTACGGCCCGTACTCGTAGTGCGCGTTCTGGAATGCGGCCCACGTGGCGTAGGCGAGAAAAGACGACAGTATGACGAAGGCTCCGACCTGGGGAACCCACCACGCGTCGCGGCGCATGGTTTCGCCGAATTTCCGTCGCGTGAGTTGAACGACTTGCTGGGCCATCGGGGTGCGCCTCTCCACGTGTGAAGTGGCGCAAAGGTACGGGCGGCGCGAGGGAGCGGGAAGGGCTCGCCGGCTCGCGCGGGCGACAGCTACGCGAGTCAGCGGGCGTGCGAAACCCGTGTACTGCCGAGCATATTTCCGGTACTTCGCGGGCTACTGCGGTACGGCTTCTACGAGCAAGGAGACTATCATGTCTGACGATATGGGAACCTTCCGCACAGACATCGAGATCGAGAATCCGGCGCGTCCAGGCGAGCGACGTCAGGTATCGGGCGTCCTGGTCGATACGGGCGCCGAGCTCTCGTGGCTTCCCGCTGAGGTACTCGAGTCGCTCGGGATCAAGCGCTTCAAGCTGTGGCGCTTTCGTCAGGCCGACGGTACGGCACTCGAGCGCTGGGCGGGTGCGGCGCTGGTGTATGCTGGCGGAACCGTCACCAATGATGAAGTAGTGTTCGGCCAACCTGGCGACTTGGTGCTGCTGGGCGCGCGCTCACTCGAAGGGCTCAACCTGATGGTCGACGCCCACCGAAGGATTCTTGTCGATGCGGGTCCGGCGCCGGCGGCGTGCGTAGCCGCCTGACCTTCTAGGGCGCCGGTCGTAGGTACGGCTTCAACGGATTCGAGTCGCCGAGTGAGCGCAGGCCTTCCACGATCGACCGCGCATTCAGGTCGGCACCCACGGCATTCGAGTGGAGGTTGGCGTCGCCGAACAGTGAATCGACCTTCGACGGCGGCATCGTGTCCATCTTCAACGACGCGATCTCCGTCAGGTTGACGAACGGCACGTGATCCGCCCTCGCGGTTTGCTCCGCCCAATCGGCGAAACTGTTGCGGTTGCGGACGATCTTCCCGTCTTTCCAGAACTTGCGCGGTGTGAGCGAGTTGATGATCGGTATCGCGCCTCTGGTGCGCGCTTCGTTCACGAATTTCCGCATGTAGCCGCCGAAGCTGTAGACGATCTCGCCCTTCTGCTTCGTCAGCAGGTTGTCGATGATGACGGAGTCCGTTCCGATGCCGGGCAGCACTCCGCGCGCACGTGAGGTGTCGTTCACCGGACTCGCATCGTTGTGGCCGAACTCCACCATCACGAAGTCGCCGGCCTTCAGCAGCGTCAGCACCCTGTTCCAGTATCCCTGCGAAATGAAGGTGCGTGCGCTCAGCCCGCCGACAGCACGGTTCACGACGTTGATCTTCGTCGTGTCGAAGTACGGTGCAATGAAGTCGCCCCAACCCCATTGCCCGCCCGCTCCGTCGCCTCGGCCGTTCCGCACTGTCGAGTTGCCGACGAGATACAGCGTGGGCATCGAGCGATCCCTCGGCCAGGTGAGCCCGAGGCCCACCAACTGATCCGCAGGAACCGAAGCGCCCTTCGCCGACAGGTAGCTGCGCACAGGACTCGGCCGCAGCGCCTTCAACCCCGACACCACCGTCCGCGCATGAATATCCGCACCGATGGCGTTGAAGTGCGTGTGGTCCTGCTCGTAGATCGCCTTCACCTTCTCCTCGCCCATCGCCTGGAATTGGTCGGCGACAAGGTTGGTTAGGTCGATGAACTGAACGCCGGCCGCCTTGGCGATCTGTTGCGACCATTGGCTGTAGCGGCCCGACCCGCGTTCTATCTGCCCGTTCGTCCAGATGTTGCGCACTGACAGCGACAGCACGATCGGCGTCGCACCCTTCGCCTTCGTCTCGGCGATCATCTTCCGCATGTACCAGCCGAAGGAATGCACGACCTCGTGCTTCTTGGTCAGCATGTTTACGAGTGCGATGGAGTCGTCGCCGAGTCCCGGGATCGAGCCGCGGGCGCGCGAGGTGTCGTTGATCGCGCCGGCATCGTTGTGCCCGAACTCGATCAGCACGACGTCACCCGGCTTCACGTCGGCGAGCAACTGCTCCCACAGCCCCTCGGTGATGAAGGTGCGGCTGCTGCGACCACCACGCGCGCGGTTGACGACATTCACCTTCGTCGAGTCGAAGTAGTCCGCGAAGGGAACGCCCCATCCCTGTTGCCGCGCGCCGGCGCCGCGTGCCGCGGTCGAGTTACCGGCGATGAAGATCGAGTGGAGCTGTGGATTCAGGCCAGAGGTGAAAGCTGACGCTGCGGCAGGGGAGCTCTGCGGCTCAGGGGGCTTCGCGCACGCGAATACGGCCGCGACTGCCACGAGAATGCCGCGGCCAATGGAGCGCTTCGTCTTCACGTTGCCATTCTGCTGGAGGTGCGCAAATCCAAGTCTTGAACGTTCACATCAATCGAAAGCAACAGCAACAAAACACAACACCTTACCACAGAGGGCGCAGGGGAGACCAGACCACATCTGAAGCGCCGAGATGTTTTCTCTGCGCCCTCTGCGGCTTCTTCCAACTCTGCGCTCTCTGCGGTAAAGAGCTGTCACTTCAACTGGTTGTTGGCGACTACCCTCGACTTCACTACCATCATGGCGTCATCGGTGCGAGATACTTGCTCATCCAACCGAATACGGTCTCGTGCCAACGCTTGCTGTCGAGCGCATTGAGCACCCAGTGCCCCTCGTTCTCGAACACGAGGCCCTCTGAAGGCACGCGGTTGCGGCGCAACGCCGTGAACAGCTGAAGACCCTGGTCCACCGGCACGCGGAAGTCCTGCTGGTTGGTGATCACCAGCGTCGGCGTGCGAATCTTGTCGGCCGAGAGATGGGGTGAGCACTTCGCGAAGTTCGCGCGCGCCGTCTTGGACCAGGGCGCACCACCGAACTCCCAATCGGTGAACCAGAGCTCCTCGGTCGCGAGCGACATCGACTCCAGGTTGAACACGCCATCATGGCTCACGGCGGCCTTGAAGCGATTGGTGTGGCCGATGAGCCAGTCCACCGCATAGCCGCCATAGCTCGCACCGGCGACGCCCATCCGATTTGCATCGACGTTCGGCGACTTGGCCACGGCGTCGAACACGGCGTCGAAGTCACCCATGACCTTGCCGCACCAGTCCTGCGAGATGTCGTCGACGAACTTCTGGCCGAAGCCAGTCGAGCCACGCGGATTCGGCGCCGCCACGATCCATCCCTGTGCCGCCCACAACGACGGATTCCACCGGTTGGACCATCCGTCCGGCCAGTCGCCCTGCGGACCACCGTGCAACAGGAACACGACGGGATACTTCTTCGACGCATCGAAATTCGGCGGCGTGAGCAGCCAATACTGCACCTTCGCGCCAGCGGCGCCCGTCACCGTCATGCTCTTCGGCGTCGACATGGCCACGTCGCCGAGCCAGCGCGCGTTCTCGTGCGTCAGCTGCCGTGGTGCGCCGCCGTCCGCGCCTACGCGAAAGATCTCCGGCGGCGCTGTGAGCGACGACTTCGCATACGCCACAAAACCGGCCGCCACATCGAATGCGGCAACGGCACCGCCCTGTGCGACGAGCTGCGGAGCTCCACCCGCCGCCGACACGCGATAGAGATTTTGCGTCCCATTGTTCGCGGCTGAGAAATAGATCGTGGCGCCATCCGGCGAGAACCTGAAATCGTCCGCCGACAAGTCCGGCGACGTGAAGATCGTCCGCTTCGCGCCCGTCGTTCGATCATACGCATCGAGATACCAGCGATCCGCCTCGAACCCCGCGCGACGCTGCGCACGCACGACGATCGTCTTGCCATCCGGCGAATACACGGGCTGCATGTCCGCCGCGGGATTTGGCGTCACCTTTCGCAGCGCCCCGCCACTCACGGGCACGATCCACACGTCGTGATTCGTCGTCCACATCTCCGTGTCCTTCGGGCCTCGCTTCGACACGAACGCGATCTCACGACTGTCGGGCGAGAATGCAATCGCACCGTCCTCGTAGTTGTGCGGTGGCGCATCGAAGTCGCCGGGTGTCAGGTCGCGCGTGACGCCAGTCTCAATCTCCGTCACGAAGACGTGATGTCGCACACCCTCCCACCACTCGCTCCAATGCCGGAAGGGCAGCCGCGAGAGCACGTGTGACTTCACCGGATCCTTCTCCGCCGAATCGGCCATGCGCGCGTTGCACGCCTCATCGGCGCACGACGGAAACACGTCTGACACAAATGCGACCAACCGACCATCGGGCGACACGACCAACGGACCCTGCGCACCGGCCGCGAGATGCGTGATCGCCCTAACGCCACCACCCTCCGCATCGGCGACATACACTTGCGGCGCACCATCGCGCGAGGAGAAGAATGCCACGCGTCCATCGCGCAGGAAGCGCGGCGTGTCGTCGCCCTTCGAGCTCTCGATGAACGCACGCGGCGGCGCCGATCCTTCCGACGGCACTATCCAGATGTCCGCGTTCCGCTTGCCCGCCGAGATGTCGGTAGTTGTGCGGACGAACAGTACGCGTCGCCCGTCCGGTGAGACCTGCGGATCGCCGACGCGGACGGCGGAGAGCAGGTCCTCCACCGCCATCGGCCGCCTGGCCTGCGCTTCGATGTCTGCAGGGAGCGCGATCGCGCATGCCGAGAGCGCGATGAACCTGCGGAGCGATGCGTGTGACATGGGATAGGTTGGAGACGGTCGACGTCGAGCGGACGCGTGTGTCGTGGGGCAACTGCAAGTATGGGGAGGGTGCGATCGATGCCCTCGAGGATTCGGTGCGACTCGGCAACTGCCACTACCCGTACTACGCGCACCGGGCCACGATCCTCGGCGCGCTGCGGGAGAACCCCCGATTCAGGCAGTTGCTCGAGGTAGTCCGTCAGCGCTGGGAGCGCGGCGGCGCCGCGGTTGGCGACGCCGCGGCGTGATGGTCAGGTCGCGCTCGCCCGCTCGGCGCGCACGTGGCAGAGCCAGTGGTGCGTGTCTTCCGTCTTGCCGTGCACGAGGTCGAGGAACGTGCGCTGGAGCAGCTTCGTCACTTCACCGGCGCGACCAATGCCGACCTTGATCTTGTCCACGCTGCGCACCGGCGTGACTTCGGACGCAGTGCCCGTGAGGAAGATCTCGTCCGCGGTGTAGAGCAGCTCGCGCTGTAGCGCCTGCTCTCGCACGTCGAGTCCAGCATCGCGGGCCAGCGTGATGATGCTGTCGCGCGTGATGCCGGGCAGCAGCGTGCCGTTCGTGGGCGTCGTATAGACCACACCCTTCTGCACGACGAACACGTTCTGCCCCGAGCCTTCGCTGATCAACCCATCAGGACCCAGCGCGATGGCCTCGTCGTAGCCGTTCGCCAGCGCCTCCATCTTGATGAGCTGGCCACCGAGATAGTTGCCGGCGACCTTCGCCATGGACGGCGTGGTGTTCGGCGCCATGCGGTGCCAGCTCGACACGCATGCGTCGGCGCCATTCTCCATGGCATGATCGCCGAGATAGGCGCCCCAGGGCCAGCACGGGAGGAATACTTCGACGGGACTGTCGAACGGCACCATGCCCGCCGCGCCGTATCCGCGAATGACCATCGGTCGGATATAGCACGACGGCAACCCGTTCTTCTCGACCAGCTCGCAGCACGCGGCCACGAGCTCGTCGACCGAGTACGTCAGGTCCATCCGGTAGATCTTGCACGAATTGAGCATCCGCTGGAGATGGTCTTCCAGCCGGAAGATCGCCGGACCGCGCGGCGTGTCGTAGCAGCGGATGCCCTCGAACACGGACGAGCCGAACTGCATCGAGTGCGCGAGCACGTGAACGTTGGCATCGGCCCAGGGGATGAACTCCCCATCGTGCCAGATCCATTCGGTCGGTTGCAGCGTCGCCATCGAACCATCTCCAGTTAGAAAGTGCGGATCCCTGCTGCCTCAGCCCCGAAGCCGGTCAGGACGACGGGCCCAGCTCGTCCCACAACGTGGCGATTGCGCGCATCCCGACGGTGAAATTCTCCAGACTCATCCATTCGTCGGGCGCATGGGCGTTCTCGCCCGGCAGCCCGAAACCTACTAGAAGAACCGGTGCGCCGAGAATCCGGGCGAAGTCCCCGACGACGGGAATGGAGCCACCCTCCCCCGTGATCACCGGCTCCCGACCGAAGGCGGCTGCGAGTGCGCGGCGCGCAGCGTCGAACAGCGGGCCGTCGAGCTCTGCGCGCCACGGAGCGCCACCGTGCAGATGGGTTACGGTCACCGTCACGCCCGCCGGGGCAACTCGCGCGACGTGCGCCTTCATCGCCGCCTCGATCCTGTCGGGCCGCTGATTCGGCACCAGGCGACAGCTCACCTTCGCCATCGCCTTCGCGGGCAGCACCGTCTTCGCGCCCTCGCCGGTGTAGCCGCTCAGCAGGCCATTCACTTCGCAGGTGGGACGGGTCCACAGCTTCTCGAGCGTGGTGTATCCCTTTTCACCCGCCAGCGATGGTGAGCCCGTCTCCGCGCGAAAGTGCTCGTCGTCAAACGGCAGCGATCGCATCTGCTCGCGTACGTGCTCCGGCCAGACGGCGACATCATCGTGGAATCCGTCGATCGTGATGCGCCCGTTCTCGTCATGGAACGTGGCGAGAATGCGAGCGAGCGCCATCGCGGGATTCATGACGGCGCCGCCGTAGCTGCCGGAGTGCAGGTCCTGCGCGGGTCCCTGCACGTCGATCTGGAAGTACGCGAGTCCGCGCAACGATGAGAGAATGCTCGGCAGCCCCGGCGCAAACATCGCGGAGTCGGAGATCACCACATAGTCGCAAGCGAGCAGGTCCGCGTGCGACTCGATGAACGGCGCGAGATGCTCGCTGCCGACCTCTTCCTCGCCCTCCGCAAGAACGATGACGTTCATGGGCAGGCGACCACGCTCTTGCAGGTGCGCCTCGAGCGCCTTCACGTGCAGGAAGAGCTGCCCCTTGTCGTCGACCGACCCGCGGGCATACACCCGTCCATCGCGCACCGTGGGCTCGAATGGGGGGGACGTCCACAGCTCCAGAGGCTCTGCGGGCTGGACGTCGTAGTGACCATATACGAGGACGGTGGGTGCTCCGGCGGGAGCGCCGCGCCACTCGCCGACGACGACGGGATGTCCCGGCGTCTGGTGAACCGTCGCCGTCAGGCCCGCACGCCGTAGTGCATCCGCCGTCCACTCGGCGGCGTGTGCCGTGTCCACATCGTGTTCGCTGCGCGCACTGACGCTGGGAATGCGGAGGAACTCGAACAATTCCTCACGAATGCGGTCGTCATGCGTGGCGAGATAGGCGTCGAGGTCGGCAGGAACGGTGGTCATGTGCAATGGCGATCGGAGTCAGCGAGCATAGCGGGGCGTGACGATTCAATACCGCATAGTGACAGCAACCTTGCAGGAAGGTTGCGCATATAGATGATGAGGCGAGCTTTCTTCCTACCGTCAGGTCGACGGAGAATGATAGCACGCTTCTGAGCCGCTCTTCCACAGATGATTCCGCGATGCCAACGAAGACAAGCGCCCTGCGCGACGAGATCAAACAGACGCGTCCATTCAACTCCCCGTCGTCAGAAGCCGTCGTCAGCATACTGCGAACGGCGGCGGTGGTGCACCGTCACCTGTCGCAGGTGGTAGAAACAGGCGGCATCACGATCCAGCAGTACAACGTGCTTCGCATCCTTCGCGGCGCAGGCACGATCGGATTGCCCACGCTCGCCATTCGCGACCGCATGATCGAGGAAGCCGCGGGCATCACGCGACTGCTCGACAAGCTCGAGACGGCTGGCTACGTGGTCCGGGAGCGCTCCACGCCGGACAGGCGCCAGGTGCTCTGCCACATCACGCCGGCCGGCCTGCGAGTCCTCACGCAGCTCGACGAGCCGGTGGACGCGGCAAACGAACGGGCCATCGCGATGCTCGACGCCGCCGAAAAGGGAACCCTGCTGGAGTTGCTCGGCGCTGTGCGCGCCGGGTTGATGTCGAATCGGAATGGACGCGCGGTTCAGGCGCCGGCGAGAGTCAACGGAGGCTGAGCTCCGAAGGACGCACCCAGCCGCCGCGATAGTGCTGGAGCTGCCAGATCCGCCGAACAGCCACCGTGTCATCGCCTCGCATCAGCGGTGCGAGCTCGCCCCGCGAGTACGCCTCGAAGTAGGGCGCAATTCGCTGCACGGTTCCATGCGTGTCGATCGTCTCGTCGAGTAGAAGCACAAGGTTGTCTCCCGGCTTGGCGGCGTCCGGGAACGCTGGCCAGAGCTCGTACTGATTGTGCCTGCCACTGAGGCACATGCAGAAGGCGTGAGGGAGGTCGGGCAACTGATACGCGAGCTCGCTGACTTCCTGGTAGCGATCGGCTCCCACGTGCACCACGCCGCCCACCGCCATCCTCGCTTGCTGCACCTGCGCCGCGACACGATCCCACCCTGCACTCCTCGCGACGGGATCACGCCGCGCGGGCAACGGAATGACGGGATAAAGCGCGTGCACGTAGATCACAGCGACCATCGCTGCGGCGAGCCCTATTCCGCTCCGCAGCCAGCGGCTGCTCCATGGCAGCCAGGCCGCCATGAGCGGAATGGCCGCGACGTACGACGGCGCTGGCCAGTTGGCCTCCACAGGGCGACGAACGGCGCTCCAGGCGAAGAAGATCCAACTGCCGGTCGCCACGACGGCAAGCGCGAAGCGGGCATCGTCGACACGCTGGCGAAACGTGCGCCAGACAGCGGCTGCTGCGAGGGCGAACAGAATTGGTGAAACGAGGCCGAGCTGTCCGCCGACAAGGTCGAGCTCACGCTTGATGGCCGAGCCCTTGGGAGTTCCGAGTCCGTGCTGGATCTGGAATCGGAAGGAAATCCAGTCATGCGCGTGGTTCCACTCGAGGACCGGTAGAAACACGAGCGTAGCGACAATGCATGCCAGGTAGGGACCAGGTTCGCGGAAGCGCGCTCGGAGACTCGGTCGCAGCACCATGGCGGCGAGGAGCATTACGGGCAGCAGGATGCTCGTGTACTTCGAGCTGAACGCGAGGCCAAGACATGCGCCCGCGACACACCACTTCTCCGTCGACGCACGCGACCCGGGCGCGTGCTGAAGTGCGCAGACGACGAAATACATCGCCGCCGCGCTCGCGGCGAGCAGCGGCGCGTCCGGCGTGGCGAGAATCAATCCTGATGCGGCGAGCGGCATCAGCGCGAACACCAGCGCCGCCGTCCGAGCCGCACTGCCGCCACCGACGCGACGCGCGATGAGCGTGGTGAAGAGACCGCAGACCGATCCGGCGAGCACCGGCACCACGCGGATCGAGAATGAAGACGGCCGCAAGCCAAGGGCGCCGGCAACCGACGTTCCCGTGGCGATCAACCAGGCGATGACGGGAGGATGATCGAAGTAGCCGTTGGCGAGATGCCTCGACCAGTCCCAGTAGTACGTCTCGTCGGGAAAGAGCGGGAGCCATGCGGCAAAGGCGAGTCGCACGAGCGCCGCGGCGGCGGTGATCGCGAGCGCCTGCCGCCAATGCCGCGCATCATCCACGCTTGTCACACCGCGGTGTCGCCGGTCTTGCGGCGCGCGATGACGACGCGCCAGCCGATGTATGCCACGAAGCACCACGCGAGCCATACGATGCGTTCGTCGGCTGATAGGGAGCGCAGCATTCCCCACCCCACGAGCGGAGCGGTCAACGGGAGCGCGATGCCGCTCTCGGTATTCGCGATATAGCGTTCGACCACACGTGTGGATCCGCGTCCGCCGTTCCGCAGCACGTTCGCGATGGCCTTCGACAAACCATCCGGTGAAACGGTCCGCCACTGCGGAATGAACATGAGTGTCCAGCCAGCGGCGGTGTGTCCCCACCCGTGATGATCGCTTCCCGCCACGAGGGCGAGGTTGGTGCTATCCGCGAGGTGTATGATCCGTGCGCGCTCGGAACGCGATTGCCCAAGCCCTCGCGGAGCGCCGTCCACGAGCTCGATGGCTCGCACACCCGGGGTTCCTCGACCGGAGGCTGTTTGAACCTTCGACAGGTCGCCCGGCAACGTCTCGATCAGCACCGGCTCGGCGCCTGGAACCATGCTCACCAACTTCAAGGCATCGTCATCGATGTCGCGAAGGGTCGTGGTCAGCATGCCGCGGTACATGCGGTCCGCATCGAGGACGTTGACGTGCTCACCCTTCCACACGACTTCGATGGCCGGGAGCACTACCGTCCCCGTTCCGACGGACGCCGGGTTGTTGGCCCATGCGTCCCGCGCGCCCTCGAATGTGCGATGATCCGTGATGAAGGCGACGTCGAATCCGGCGTCGTGATGCCACCGTCGCACGTCTTCCGGCGTCCAGTCGGGACGACCATCATGCGAGTAGCGCGTATGAGAGTGAAAATCCACGACCATCACATCCGTGCTCGCATCGAGCCTCGCCATTGGACGTGGGAGCACCGCGACGCCGGTGTACAGCGCGAGCAGGACGACCAGCCCCACGCCGAGGCGCGCCAGCTCTCGCAGCGCTCGACGCGCCGGCAGCGCCTGCGCCAGTCCCGCACGCCCGACGCGCCACCACCAGAATGCATAGATGGCAATGATCGTCAGCACGAATGCGATGTGCTGCCGAACGCTCAACAGCGTCATGGTGTCCAGCACGTTCGAGAGCGGCGCGAGTAGCAGATAGGCCGTCGGCAGCTCGAGGGAGACCTCGTTCACGCGGCCGAGCGTGACTGCGTCGCGCACGGGATCAACCGCGACGGCGGCGGAGAGCACGACGAGCAGGGCAACGATGGCGATGCCGAGCGGAACGGCGCGCGGGCGAAAGGACAGTAGTTTGCGGAGCACTTGGGGTATGGAGTGTCGTGAAGCCCTGAACATAAGGGCACAGTCAGACAGTCGGACAGTCTGACTGTCTGACAGGACAACAACGTCGATCCCGTCCAATGGCCAACCAGCTTCAGCACGAGACCAGTCCGTACCTCCTCCAGCACGCGCACAATCCCGTGAACTGGTATCCCTGGGGCGACGCGGCCCTCTCGCGGTCGCGCGGTGAGGGAAAGCCGATCCTCCTGAGCATCGGATACGCCGCCTGCCATTGGTGCCACGTGATGGAGCGCGAGTCGTTCGAGGACGTCGAAACGGCCGCCCTCATGAACGAGCACTTCGTCTGCATCAAGGTCGACCGCGAGGAGCGTCCCGACATCGACGCCATCTACATGCAGGCGACGCAGGCCATGACGGGACAGGGCGGTTGGCCGATGACAGTCTTCCTCACGCCCGACGGCGAACCGTTCTACGCCGGTACCTACTTTCCCCCCGACGACCGGCATGGCATGCCGAGCTTTCGCCGAGTGATGCTTGGAGTAGCCGACGCATGGCGCAACCGTCAGGACAGCGTCACGCGCACGGCAGCCCAGATGCGTGAGCTCTACAAGGCGAGCACCGAGCGCACGCGCGCCACCGGACCGCTCGGCGAAGAATTATTCACGCGCGCGGCTGCCGGACTTCGGCAGCGCTACGAGCCCGTGTACGGGGGCTTCGACGGGGCGCCGAAGTTCCCACCGACCATGGCGCTCGATTTCGCGCTGCGGCATTGGGCACGGACCGGCGACGAGCAGGCGCTCGCGATGGTGTCGCACACCTTTCAGCAGATGGCGCGCGGCGGCATCTACGATCAGGTTGGTGGTGGATTTTCTCGATACAGTGTCGATGCGCAGTGGCTCGTGCCGCATTTCGAGAAGATGCTCTACGACAACGCGCTTCTCGTGCGACTCGGTGCACATCTGTGGCAGGCTACACGGGATGATGAAGTCGAGCGCATCACGCGACAGACACTCGGCTGGCTCGCGCGCGAGATGATGTCGCCGGAGGGCGGGTTCTACTCCTCGCTCGACGCGGACAGCGAAGGTCACGAAGGACGCTACTACGTGTGGGACGCCACCGAGCTCAGGTCACTGCTCGGCGAGGACGCCGATCTTCTCTCGGCATACTGGGGCGTCACTGCACAGGGCAACTTCGAGGGACGCAACATCCTCAACGTGCCACACCAGCCGGATGCATTCGCCGAGACGTATGGCGTCACGGTGCCCGAGTTGCGCACGGCGATCGAGCGTGCGGAGCGGATCCTGTACGAGGCGCGAGAGCGACGTGTGCGGCCAGGACGCGACGAGAAGATCCTCGCGGGTTGGAATGGCCTGATGGTGCGGGGCATTGCGGACGCAGCTCGCGTGTTTCGCGACGAGGACATCGAACGCATGGCTGTCCGGAGCGGCGAATTTCTGTTTACTGCGCTCGTCAAGGACGGACACGTCATGCGCACGTACAAGGAAGGCGTGGCGAAGATTCCCGGATTTCTCGAGGATCATGCGGCGCTCGGGCTTGCTGCCGTCGCGCTATACAATCTCACATTCGATGCGCGATGGCTCGATCGCGCGATCCAGATGGGCGACGAGATCGTCGCGCGATTCTGGGATGACGACACGCAGGCATTCTTCGACACGGCGTCGGACGGAGAGCAGCTCGTCACGCGCCCGCGCGACGTGACGGACAATGCGATGCCGAGTGGGACGTCACTCGCGGTGGAGCTGCTCCTCATCCTCGGTGATCTGACCGGCAGGCGAGAGCATGTCGTCAAGGCCACGCACGTGCTCGAAACGGTCGCGGAGCCAATGGCGCGATACCCGACGGCATTCGGCCATGCGCTTGGTGCCGCCGACCTGGCGGTGCGCGGCGCGATCGAGGTGGTGATCGTCGGTGACACCGCCGATGCGCGCTTCGTGGCATTGAAGCGCGTGGTGTCGGAGGAGTACCTCCCTTCTCTGATACTCGCCGGTGGGCAGGCCACGGACTCCAATGTCCTGCTCGCGGGTCGCGGCGCGTCCACCCCGACGGCGTACGTCTGCCGCAACAACACGTGCGACCTGCCCGCCACCGATCCAGCCGAGCTGCGATCGCAACTGCTGGCGCTGCGAGTCTCTACCGCCTGACGCGATGCAGCGTCAGGAGAGCCGCATTTCCCACGTCTGGGCCGTCAGCCGCTTGCCGTAGCTGTCGTGCTGCTCCTCGGACATGAGCACGAAACCCGCGGCGACATAGATGCGCCGGGCGGAGACGAGGACATCGTTCGTCCAGAGCATCATCGTGTGATAGCCCGCCGCGCGCGCGAACCGGATGCATTCAGCGACAAGCTGCCGCCCGAGTCCTGCGCCTCGTGCGGAGGGTTCCACGAGGAGGAGCCGCAGCTGCGCAACTCTCTCGCGTGTGGGGTGTCTCACCAGGAACACGGAGCCAGCGTTCACGCCGCCACGCTCGGCGACCCAGCACCGTTCGAGCGCCGGATCGAATTGCTCGACGAAGTTCGACACTATGCGCGCGACGAGCGCTTCGAAGCGTTGATCCCAGCCGTACTCGGTGAAGTACAGCTCACCATGCCGCTGGATGACCCAGCCCATGTCGCCGGGGCGCGGGTCGTGCAAGACCATCGCTGCGAGCGCCGGTGCCGGCTCGCCGAGGGCAGTGGCGATCCGCGCCATCGCGTCGAGGAGGCTGGCGCGATCGCGAACCGGCATGGGGGCGATCAGCGCTGCGACGGCGTCGCTGGCCCGCACATCGAGCGCGGCGAAGGCGTTGCGACCTGTGGCCGTGAGCGAGAGATGCTGTTCGCGCGCGTCGGCCTTCGATCGCGACCGCGTGACGAGCCGGCGCCGGATCATGCGCTGGAGCATGCGGCTCAGGTATCCAGGATCCACTCGCATCTCGCGCACGAGGGTGGCCGCCGTGGGCGACTCGCGATTCGCCAGCTCGAATAGCAGGCGGGCCTCGGGCAGCGAATACCGGGTGCCGAGGTGGTGCTCACTCAGCGCCCCGATCACTCGTGTATAGAAGCGATTGAATCCGCGAACGGTCGCGATGGCCTGCCGCGGCACCTCGCCAGGAGTCTGCACGGCCTTGTCCGAATGAAGTGATGGCAAATGTCAATCAGTTGGTTGCCTTTGTCAACTAGTTGGTTGTCGCCTTGTGAAGTACGTCCTCGGTGATCGGCGCGGAGCGTTTCCTCAGAATCCGTCTTCAAACGCGCTCGTCTGGTACGCCCCCTTCATTTCGGGGTCGACCTACGGCCAGGAGCTCTACTCGAATGGAACCGCGAACGTTCTCGGTGGTGGACAGCCGACCGCGGTCGAGGTCGACTTGGACCTCTGCGCCGGTAACCCGGGATCGCAATACCACTACAATTTCATGAACTACGTCTATAGTGAGGTTGACCAATCCTGGAAGGTGAATCGATCGCCAGTCAGGACGTGCAGCTCATCGGCATCGACGCCTATCACCAAGGGCAGTTTCTCGGCAGCGTCGTCCTCGACGATCAAGGCGGAGGGGTTCTCGACCTCACTCCGACCCCGGAGCCGTCGTCGCTGGTGTTCCTCGCCACCGGCCTGGCAGGTGTGGCGGAGGTGATCACTCGCCGAGCGAAGGCGTAGCGTGGAAAGAGCGGGCAATCCGCCCTCGCAGTCTGAATTCCGCTTCTGGCGTCGTTCGACGTTGCCTCAGGGTGTCATCCAGTGTTTGACGGTCTTCCACTTGGTGGGATCGAACAGCGCATCGTCGAGCGGCACGTCGGTGCGCATGTCCGTGTAGTCCTCGTGGAAGACGAGCTTTCCGTCGGTGTGGATCTCCACCCGCGGTGACACCCACGCCGATCCTCTCGGCTCATAGTTGAGAAAGCGGATGTCCTGCGTCTTGGTCGAGTCGCGCGTCGTGGGCTCGAGGATGCGGACGAAGTACAGGCGCTCGGCGTCGATCCAGAACTGCCGGCGGTGGACGTCACCATGGCGCGCGCCAACAACGATCATGGGGCGCTGCTGGAACGTGTCCGCGTGGACGTGCGTGAGGTCGTAGCCTTCATTCCGCAGCAGCGCAGCCGTTCGCGCGGGCGCATTGCCGTACACGTCGAAGCCGAGAAGCAGCAGCGGATTGATGGACGCTTGTCCGCGCAGTGCACGCCCGTTCTGAATGGCGAAGGCGCTGTCGCGCACATAGAGCACGCCGTTCCCGGCACTGAGCGGATCGAAATCGATGCGCAGTTGGCCGGGAACGCGCATCGCCTCGTACCATGTCTGCACGTTCCACTTGCCGTCGGGCTGGAGCCGCGACGTGGCCTGCGTGAACGTCATGGTGCCATACCACTTGTCGGCGTACCGTGCGTGCATCGCGGCAATGACGTCCTCGCCGCTGGCGTACGATGTCGGCGCAGGTGCGGCGGCGGGAGCGGGCGCGGGGGCGGCAGCTACCGGTGTGCTTCGGTGACACGCAGCGAGTGTGAACATCGCCGCACCGGCGACGCAAACGAGAGAGAGGCGCATGGCGACAATTTAATCGCCATCGCCTCCCCTGTGACTGGTGCTGAAGACTTCTCGCGTGCCGTTTACCGCGAGACGTTCATTGTGACTTTGCGCACAACGGCGCGACGTTTTTCAGGCTGCCTTGCGACGCTTGACGACACCCGCGATAGCGAGGAGGCCGGTTCCAAGAAGCACGAGACTCGCCGGCTCGGGCGTGGTGACGCCTTCCACCACCGAGAGACTGGCGACTTCGTCGGCGGTGAGTGCCCGGTCGTACGTGGCGATGTAGTTGACGAATCCACCGGCAGCCTCGGCTTGGCCAGTCCGGAGATCGTCCTCGAAGAACCGCGCCAGACCCCCGCTCGCGCTGAAGTCGCCAAAGCCGCCTAAATCGGCGACCGTATTCTGTAGTACGCCGTTCACGTAGAAGCTGAACAATTGCGTCGTTGCATCGCGCGTCAACACGGTGAACGCCAGCGTGTTCGCACTGTACGCGCCCGACGGTCCGGCCGCGAGGCTATACAGCTGACCCTGCCCGTTGATGTTGTAATAGCCGGCGTCGACGGACCGGTCCGCGAAGTCGACCATCTTGCGATAGCCACCCACGGTCGTGAAGTACGATTGGATCGCGACCGAGTAGCTCGACCCGCTTGAAAACACGCCCGAGAGTGTGAGCCCCTGGTTGGCTCCGAACGTGTAGCCGCCGGCGCTCAAGGCTCCTCCGTCCGACCCGAGCGAGGGTCCGCCCGCGCCATCCGCGAGGCTGTTGTTGAAGTCGTAGAAATGGCTTGGGGTTTGTGCCTGCGCGACGGGCGTCCAGAGCGCCAATCCGAGCAGTACCGTGCTGACGGTCAGTTTGCGCATCATTCCCTCACGAGTCGACATCATGGAGTCCACTCTTATCTTGAGCAAACGGAATGCGCGCGTAACAGCCGAGTGCGTCTCAGTGGAAGTCGTTGAGCGACAACAGCTTCCAATGACACAAAGATTCCTTTGCGAGCTCAGTGCCGCGCGCCTGTGGAGGGCGCGCCACACACTTGCCTCGCCGATACCGCAATCCAGCGACGCCAGCTTCCCGTTCCGGCTGGTGCCCCGTGCGCCCCATCCCTAACCTTGGGCGATGAGCGACGATGCCCTTTCGTTCGTGCGGGGCATCTTCGCCGGCACGATTCACGACAGTCTTCTCTTCCCCTTTCCGGCGCCGTTGACCGAGCGCGATCCCGAGGAGACACGCACCGTCCGGAAGCTGCTCGCCGACCTCGATGACATGAGCCGAGGACTCATCGACTCCGCGCGGTTCGACGAGGAGGAGGGTATTCCCGAAGAGGTCATCCAGGCGCTCGCTGCCTCCGGATTCCTCGGTATCTCCATTCCGCGCGAATACGGTGGACTCGGACTTTCCCCAACCGCGTATTCGCACGTCTTCGGCGCGCTGTCGAGCCTCGACCCGTCACTCGGCGTGCTCGTCGCGGTGCACTGCGGCCTCGGATCGAAGGCCATCGTGCTGTTCGGCACCGACGCGCAGAAGCAGCGCTACCTCCCCATGCTCGCTCGTGGTGAGACGCTCGCGGCGTACGCACTCACTGAGCCCGAGACGGGATCGGATGCGCAGAATATCGTCACGCAGGCGAAGCCGAACGACGACGGAAGCTGGACGCTGACGGGTCACAAGCACTGGATCGGCAATGGCCATCGGGCGGGCGTGATCGCGACGTTTGCGCAGACACCTGTGGTGCGCGATGGCGTGACGATGCTGCGCCCCACGGCATTCATCATTCGTCCCGACATGCCGGGGTTCAAGGTCGTGCGGACGTTCCGGAAAATGGGCATCCGCGGATCGACCCAGGCAGAGCTGTTGTACGAGGAGATACGCGTACCGGCGGACCACGTGCTCGGCACCGTGGGCAAGGGCTTCAGCGTCGCGGTGCAGGTGTTGAATGGCGGGCGGATGTCGCTGTCGGCCGGATGCACGGCGGGAACGAAGCGCATCCTGAAGCAGATGGTGGAGTTCGCGGAATCGCGCGTGCAGTTCGGGCGACCGATCGCCGACTTCGAGATCACGCAACGCAAGCTCGCGCGAACGGCGACCGACCTCTATGCCGCCGAGGCCATGCAGGCCGAGCTGACGCGTCTCGCTGAAGTGCCGGATGGCGACTATGCGCTCGAGGCGGCGTGCTGCAAGGTGTTCGCGAGCGAGATGCTCTGGCGTGCGGCGGACGAGATGGTGCAGGTCGCCGGGGGTCGCGGCTTCGTCAAGCCGTATCCGTACGAGCGGATGCTTCGCGATGCGCGCATCAACCGGATCTTCGAGGGGACGAACGACATCCTGCGCCTCTTCATCTCGCTCAATGGCATTCGCGGGCCGGCCGAAGAGCTGAAGGAGCTCGGTGTCGCGCTCCGGCGGCCGCTCAAGAATCTCGGGCTGCTCTCGGAGTTCGCGGCGTCGCGCATCGCGGAGCGACTCGGTGCGACGGCCACGCTCGACGTCGAGCTCCATGAGCGGCTGCAAGGGCACGCGCGGCATTTCGAGAAACATGTCGCCGAGATGCGCGATGGAGCGGAGCGTGTGATTCGCGCGTATCGCAGGGAGGTGGTCGATCGACAGCAGGAGCTCGAGCGGCTGAGCGAGATGGCGATCGAGATGTTCGCGACGGCGTGCGTGTTGGCGCGAACGCAGCGGATGCTCGTCGACAAGGGCGAGGCGGCGTGCATGCGCGAGCTGGCACTCTGCGATCTTTTTGTGGTGGAGTCTGGCCGGCGCTTTCGCGCGAATCGTGGCGCACTGCTCTCGTCGCAGGATGAGGCGCGGCGCACAGTGGCGCGCGGTGTGCGCGACGCGGGCGGGTTCGGCGTGGCCAGCGCGATACTGCCTGGGGACGATAGGACGATAGGACGATAGGACGATAGGACGATAGGATGATAGGATGATAGGATGATAGGACGATAGGACGATAGGACAAAGACCGCACCTTATCCTGGGACCAGCAATGAGCGGCAAGCGCATCTACGATGTCTCGATGAACCTGCGCACGGGCGGGGTCGTCTATCCGGGAAATCCGGGCATCTCCATCACCGCGCAGCAGGCAATCGCGCAGGGGGCCGGCGCAAACGTCTCACGGGTGGACTTCGGTTCGCACACGGGCACGCACGTCGACGCGCCGAAGCACTTCTTCGACGACGGCGCGGGTGTGGACGCACTGCCGCTCGATGTGCTGATGGGACCGTGTCGCTTGTTGGCGTTCTCGGACTCCGTCATGAGTGTCGGTGAGGCGGAGCTGCGCGCGCACGACCTGACCGGTGTCACTCGCGTGCTGCTGAAGACGCGCAACTCGGCGTGGCTCGCGAGCGGGAGCACGGAGTTTCATCCGGACTATACGTACGTCGCGCCGGATGGCGCGGAGTATCTCGCGTCGATCGGTGTGCGGCTCGTGGGGGTGGACTACCTGTCGGTCGAGCAGTTTCACTCTGGCCATCACCGGACGCATCGTACGTTGCTCGAGCGCGGAATCGTGATCGTGGAAGGACTCCTGTTGAGTGAGCCACCGGCGGGGAGCTATGACCTTCGGTGCCTGCCTCTCAAGCTTGCCGGACTGGATGGAGCGCCGGCGCGGGCGGTGCTGGTGGAGATAGGAGGATAGGAGGATAGGACGATAGGAACTACACCCGATGCCAAGTTGCCCGAAACCTCAATGTCCAGTGAAGAGCGCATGACATCAACAGCAGGAGTTGGCGCGAAGACCACCGCGCGGGCGACCAGCCAGTTCGGAACGATCGTTCACCAGGCGGAGCGGGCAGACCCGTGCACGATGGTGATCTTCGGCGCAACGGGCGATCTCACGAAACGGAAGCTCTTTCCCGCGCTCTATTCCCTTGCGGCCGAGCACCTGCTGGCGCCGCGGTTCGCGGTGCTGGCGGTGGGGCGCGAGGCGAGTGAAACGGACCAGTCGTTCCGCGAGAAGATGCGCGCGGCGCTCGCCGATTCGGACGAGGTGAAGCACATCGACGAAGAGGCGTGGCAGTGGCTGGCGCAGCGCGTCTTCTACTCGGGCGGCGACGCGAGCGATGAAGCCGCCTATGCTGGGATCAAGGCGCGCCTCGACGAGATCGAGGCCTCATGCGAGGAGGAGGAACGCAACCGCTTCTTCTATCTCGCCGTGCCGCCGAGCGTGTTCGAGCCGATCGTGCGTCACCTCGCGAGCAGCGGGCTGGTGCCGAAGAAGGACAGTCCCGACGCGCGTCCATGGGCAAGGCTCGTGGTGGAAAAACCCTTCGGGCACAGCCTCGAGACGGCGTGCAGCCTGAACGCGCTCGTGCTGTCGCTCTTCGCCGAGCACCAGGTGTATCGCATCGATCACTTCCTGGGCAAGGAGACGGTACAGAACATCCTCGTGCTCCGGTTCGCGAATTCCATCTTCGAGCCGCTCTGGAATCGCCGGTGGATCTCGCACGTGCAGATCACCGCGGCCGAGGCGGTTGGTGTCGAGGCACGGGGCAAGTATTACGAGGAAGCGGGTGTCGTTCGCGACATGTTCCAGAATCACCTGATGCAACTACTCGCGCTGACCGCGATGGAACCGCCGCCGAGCATGACGGCGGATGCGGTGCGCGATGAGAAGGTGAAGGTGTTGAAGTCGGTGCGATGGCTCACTCCCGACGCGATTCCCACGAGTGCGGTCCGGGCGCAGTACGGCCCGGGCGTGGCCAATGGGAACCTGGTGGCGGGATATCGGGACGAGCCGGATGTCGCGCCCGATTCACCGACGCCGTCGTACGCGGCGGTGCGCTTTCACATCGATAACTGGCGTTGGAAGGGCGTGCCGTTCTTCCTGCGCAGCGGGAAGCGGATGGCGAAGCGCTATTCGGAGATTGCCGTCACGTTCCAGTCGCCGCCGCATCTCATGTTCGGCGGCGATGGCCTGCATCGCGAGCTTCAGCCGAACGTGCTGGTGATGCGCGTGCAGCCGAATGAAGGCGTGTCGCTGAACTTCGAGGTGAAGGTGCCGGGTGCCGCCGTCGCGTTGACGCAGCATCTCGAGGTGGCGCCTGTCGACATGGACTTCAGCTATTCGGAGGCGTTCGGCGAGACGGCGGCGCCGGCGTACGAGACGTTGCTGCTGGACGTGATGATTGGAGAGGCGACGCTGTTCACGCGCAGTGACGAGGTGGAGGCGGCGTGGAAGATTATCGATCCGCTCCTGAACTATTGGGAGCAGCATTCGCCAAATCCGATGCCGACGTATCCAGCGGGATCGTGGGGGCCGGCGGAGGCGGATCGGTTGATCTCGCTGGAGGGGGCGCGGTGGAGAGTTCCCTGAGAGTTTGACGGTCGGACTGTCTGACAGGAGGTCGGAACTTCTGGTTCTGCCGAACTGCAGACCTGCACTTTCCGCAGACCCGAGAACCGCAGAGCTGCCGGACAGGAAGGATAGGGGGAAAGCAAAGCGGACTGCGGAGTTCAGGACGTGTGAGCGCCGGGGGCGGGATCTTCAGGCAACGGGTTTCCGGCGCGCAGCGTCCAGGACGCCGAGGGCGCCGATGCCGAGCAGAATGAGCGAGGCGGGTTCCGGCGTTGCAACGACCCCGTCGGCGAGCGCGCGCACCTCCGCCGCGTCTGTCACGGCCAGACTCTTTACACGGCTTTATTGGAGCATTGCCCAGGATGACGCGGACTGCGGCGGCGAACCGACAACGCCTGCGCTGCCAAGCCATAACGCTCGTTCAGGATGCGGTGCATCAGGGCACCGTTCCCGTGATGGCAAGGCTTGGCACACCGGAGACGCGGGCTTCGAGCTTGCCAACGGTGCCGGACGATCCAGCGAGTGTCCAGCTGGTGGTGGCATTGCCGCTGGCGTCGGTCGTCGCGGTGGCGACGGAGACGCTGCCGCCGCCGGAGGTGACGACGAAGTCGACCGTCACTCCGGTAGATGCCGCGCCGGACGCGGACTTCACCTGTACGGTGACCGTCTGGGGTGTGCCTGCCGCCACGGTAATCGTTGTCGGTGTGATGGCTCCGATCGTCGCGGCGCCGGAGCCGGATTCGGGCCAAGCAATGACGGTGGGTGTAAGGCGCGTTGCACCCGTCCCATCGCCGATGCCGGCCTGCGTGCTACCCCAGCAGTACATCTGGGTCGAGGTGGACGCGCACGAGGCGTAGCGTGCGTACGACGGAAGGGCACTTGGTGCCACACCAGCGATCACGCTGACCGGGGAAGTCCGATTGGTTGTCGTTCCGTCGCCCACCTGACCGGAGAAGTTGGCGCCCCAGCAGTCGGTGTTCGTCGTGTTTCGCGCGCACACATGCTGTTCTCCGGCTCGCACCTCGAGCGCGCCGCTCACCCCCGATACCAGCACTGGGTAGAGCTGGTTCGTCGTCGTACCGTTGCCAACTGCTCCGTTGAAGTTGTAGCCCCAGCATGCCGCGGCACTCGAGGTCGTGAGGCCGCAGCTGAAGTCGCCGCCAAGGGTAAGGCTCGAGAAGCGAAGGGCGGTGGATGTCGCAACCGGGATGACCGAGTACGTGTTCGTTCCAGTGCCCAGCTGACCAGCGTAATTCTCGCCCCAGCAGAACGCCTGTCCCGATGCGTCGAGTGCGCAGATGTTCGTACGGCCCACGTTCACACTCACGAACGTGCGACCGCCGGTGTTCACGAGCGTGGGGATGTTCCTGATCGTGTAGAGGGAGCTATCGGCGCGCAAGGAGTAGCCGCCCCATCCCCAGCAGTACAGCGAGTTCGCCGTCGTGATGCCGCAGGTGGACAAGGCTCCCGCGCTCAGCGACGAGAAGGCCAATCCACCGGACACGGCGACGGGAATGCTGCTGTTGGTCTGGGTGCCGTCGCCGAGTTGTCCTGCCTCGTTCGCGCCCCAGCAGTAGGCAACCCCGCCGCTTGTGAGCGCGCAGTTGTGGAAGCCCTGCGATCCTTTCGCGAGCGCAGCGAACGTGAGTCCTCCAGCCACCGCGCTTGGTGCCGTCCGGTTCGCGTTGCTTCCGTCACCGACCTGCCCCTGCGCATTGCCGCCCCAACAGTAGGCGGCACCGGACGAATTCAGGCGGCAGAGTGAGGAGGCCGGATTGGCCGCACCGTTGTTCGAGTAGGGGAGCCTGCGAGCGGTGAAGATGACCGGTGCGAGTCCCGGTACACTCGCCTGAAGGGTATAATCGGTTCCCGATACCAACGGCGTGGTCCACGAGAAGTTGTTCGCGGTGCCGTCCGAGGCTGTATTCACGGCGACCGTCGTCACGGTTCCGCTCCCCAACGTGGCCGTGAATGTCACGGTCGCGCCGGCGATGGGGCTGCTCGATCCGTCCACGACTTTCACCTGGAGGCCGCCGCTGACGCCGAAATAGTCGGGGAGGAACTGGTTGTTGCCGCCAGTGATGCTCATCGAGCCCGACACACTTCCGACCGTGCTGGTGAACACGAGGTTCGGGATGTTCGCCATCCGCGCCTCGAGCTTGCCCACGGTGCCGGTCGATCCCGCCAGCGTCCAGGTCGTGCTGGCCACGCCCGAGGCATCGGTGGTCGCAGAGGCGGCCGATACGCTGCCGCCGCCGGTTGTCACGATGAAGTTGACGGAGACCCCTGCCATCGGCGTCCCGAAGGCGTTCGTCACGGTCACGGCGACGGTCTGCGGCGTACCGGTCGCGGCGATGATCGAAGCAGGCGTCACGGCCGCCATCTGCGCGATCGTGGAGGTCGACGCGTCAGTCCACCGGACGGCAGTGGGCAGGTTGCGGAACGAGCCCGTGTTGTCGCCGACGCCGGCGGGACCACCGCCCCAGCAATAGAGCTGCTCCAGCGTCGAGGCGCACGTCGTGCCGCGAGCCGACGCCGCCAGAGCCGTGGGAACGATGCCGATGGCGGTCTGGAACGGCGTCGTTCGCGCGCTGCCTCCAAACGTTCCGTCGCCGATCTGCCCCGACGACGCAGCACCCCAGCAATAGACGCCGGTGCTGCTGCGGGCGCAGACATGCTGCTCTCCGCTGCGAACCTCGAGTGCACTACTGATGCCGGCCACCACGGCCGGCGTGGTCTGGTTGGTGGTGGTGCCATTGCCCACCGCGCCCGACGCATTTCCGCCCCAGCACGCGATGGTGCTGGCGGTCGTCAGACCGCACACCGCATCGTATCCGGAGGTGAGCTGGGTGAAGCTCAGTCCTGTCACCACGCTTTGTGGCGTGGTCGCTGAAGCAGTGCTCCCGTTGCCGATCGCACCGAAGGCGCCCTCGCCCCAGCAGAAGGCCTTCGACGAACCATCGAGCGCGCAGATCGTGCGGCCGCCCACCGCGAAGCTTGTGAACGTCCGTGCTCCCGTATTCACCAACGTCGGAACGGTGCGGATGGTGTACAGCTCGCCGTCGCCACGGAAACTGTAACCGCCCCATCCCCAGCAGTACATCGCACCGCCGGTCGTAAGGCCGCAGGTGGAGAAGTTCGTGGTTCCCAGCGACGTGAATATCAGGCCACCGCTTACGGCGACCGGAACATTGCTGTTCGTCTGCGACCCATTGCCGAGCTGGCCCGCGTCGTTGTTGCCCCAGCAGTACGCCGCGCCGGCGCTGGTGAGCGCGCAGGAGTGGAAGCCGATGTCACCGCGGGCGAGGGAGGTGAAGGTGAGTCCGCCCGAGACAGCGGTGGGGACAAAGCGTGCCGTGTTGGTGCCGTCGCCCGACTGTCCCTGCGTGTTGCCACCCCAGCAGTATGCGGCACCAGCGCTGTTGAGTCGGCACATTCCCGCGGTGGGGTTGTTCGCGCCGTTCAGGCTCCACGCCATTCGCCGCGCCGTGAACGTTTGCGCCGCGAGACCCGGCACGGTGGCCGTCACCGTGTATGGAGTGCCAATGGTCGTCGGAAGCGACCAGGCGTTTGACGTCGCGACACCGCCTGCTGAAGAGTTAGTGACGAACGAGCTCAGGCCAAACAATAATGTCCCGTTGCCGACCGTTACCGAGAAGGTGACTGGCATTCCGCTTATCGGCGCACCCGCAGAGTCCCTCACGATGACGGTGAGCGGCTGCGTATTCGTGTAGAAGTCCGGCACGTACTGGTTGTTGCCCGCGATGATCGTGAGGCTGCCGGGGGCGGGAAGCACCGTCGCAATGAAGGCCGCCGGTGGTACACCGCTCGCGGACACGTCCAGCCGCGCCGTGCCCGCTATCGCAGGCATTGTCCAGCTGCCCGCCGTTGCGACACCGGATGCGTTGGTCACAGCAGTGCCGCCGGTGACGATGCCATTTCCGGTCGACGCGGTGAACGTCACACTCGCTCCCGCAACGGGAGCACCCAGGCGATCCTTCAGCGTGACACTCGGCGGCGTTGCGGTCGTGGTCGATACAGTTTGCGTGTATGAGGATACGTCGGCGTACATCGCGACGGCCACACCTGCCGGTGGGCCGTCGGGCCAGTTGGGAATCGCGACCGGAGAAAAGCGATCGATCGTGGTTCCATCGCCAACGGAACCCCCAAGCGTGTTGTTCGTGCCCCAGCAATACAGGAGCGAGGTTGTCGTCTTCGCGCATTCATTTCGGAACGTCGTGATGCGAACCGACGACGCATTGAGCCCAGGCACGAGCGTCGGGCGATCGACGACGCCGGACGCTCCGTTGCCAGGCTGAATACCCCAGCAGTAGAGCTCACCGTTGGAACGCCGCCCACACGCGCGGAAATTTCCCGCGTGAATGTCCGCAAAGCTGGCTCCACCGAGCACCTGCGTTGGCACGCTCGAGCCGATGGGCGTGCCATTGTTGCTTCCGAGTCCGCTGCCGCCTTGGACGCCGCCGCCCACACAATACGCGAGACCAGTCGCGTTGAGGGCGCATGCGACGGTATTCCCGACCGCGATGTCAGTCCACGGCCCGCTCGGCCACTGCACGAATGCGGTCGGCACTCCCGTGCCTCCATCCGCGCGAAACCGTAAATCGCGGCAGTAGATCGACCCAGCGGCGGTGAGCCCACACATGCCGTCGTCCGAGAGTCCGACCTTGGTGAACGTCAGCCCGCCGGTGTTCACGAGCGTGGGCGTGAGGTGAATACGCCCGCGCATCGCCTCGCCCTCGCCCCAGCCGGGAGTGCCGGTCCATCCCCAACAGTAAAGCTGATTGGCGGTCGTGAGGCCGCACGTTGTGTACATCTGCGTAAAGATCTTCGTGAACGCCAATCCGCCCTTCACGAGGGTCGGCACCGTGCGGTTCGTCTGCGCGCTGTCGCCGACCTGACCGAAGCTGTTGAGGCCCCAGCAGTACGCCACCGCGCCAACGAGTCCACACTTCGTTGCGGAGATACCCTCCGCGAAGGATGTGAAGACAAGCCCGCCGTTCACGGGTGTGAAGGACGTGCGGTTGGTCGTCGTGCCATCGCCCACACCGCCATAGGTATTAAACCCCGTGCACATTGCGGCGCCGGCGGCCGTGAGCGCACATGAAACGGAATCGAAGTTCCCGACTGCGCGGAAGTGCGTGAACACGAGTGGCGTCGCGAGGCCAGCGACGCTCGCGTTGAGCGTACTGATGGATGGTTGGATGCCATTCGGCGTCCAGAATGCGTCCGGCAGCGTTGCGAGCCCATTCGCGTCACTCACCACCACCGCGGACGTTGCGCCATTCTGCAGCGTGCCGCTCGAAGCTCCAAGTGTGAACGTCACGGCGACGTTCGGGATGGGGTTGCTCGATCCATCGACGACCTTCACGACCTGCGCGACCAATGCGCCGGAAGAGTTGCCGCCATTATTCGGCGCGCTGTACATGCTGTCGCCGGAGATCTTCACGGCAAGCGCCGGTGTGTTGGTGCCGTAGGCGATGAACGTCGTAATCACGTTTGGCGCCGGTGCGCCATTCAGGAAAATGTTCGATACGGACGCTTGCATCTTCTGTTCGCCGACCGTCGCACCAAGCGTCCATCCTCCGCTGAGCGCGATGCCGCTCGCATCAGTCACAGAGGTGGTGCTCACGACATTGCCGCCGCCCGTCTGCACGCTCCAGTTCACCACCGCGCCTTGAACCGGAGTATTCAATCCGTCGTACACACCAACCGCTGGCGCAACCGGAACAGCCGTGCCGTTGGCGGCGCTCTGCGGTACCATCGCAATAGCGGTAGGCTGCATGGCGGTAACTATCCCAACGGCTGCGCCCGCACGCGCCACGCGCAGCGGGACGGAGCTGTTGGTGGTGCTCCCGTCACCGAGCTGTCCGCTGGCGTTGGCTCCCCAGCAGTACACCTGGTTCGCACCCGTTCCCAGCGCGCAGGTCGATGAATTGATCGCGCCCGAGTGCGTCAGCTGTGAAAGGGAAAACGGAAGTAGCGACGGAGCCAGCCGGTCGATTGTCGTCCCATCGCCAAGCTGGCCATTGCTGCCGCCCCAGCACCACACCGTGAACTCCGACGCCTTCTCGCCGCAAGCGCGGACCACGCCGACCGAAATGGCGCTGAAGACGTTGCCACCCTGGACGAGAACCGGCGCCGCACTCGTGACGCGGTTGCCGTTGCCGAGCTGACCGCTCGAGTTCAGTCCCCAGCACCAGGCAGCGCCGGCGGCGGTGATACCACATGCTCCGCTGGGTCCGGCCGCGATCTTCGTCAGCTTCAATCCGCCGGTAACCAGCGCTGGATAGCTGCGCGGCGTCGGAGAGATGGTACCGTCGCCCAGCTGTCCCGTGGCATTCGTTCCCCAACAATACACATCGCCGGCTGCAGTGGTAGCGCAGGTGTGGTCGTATCCAGCCGCCACCTGCGTAAAGATTGCACCCGCGGGCGTCTTTGCCTTCGTCGGCACCGTCCGCGAGGTGCCGATCGTCGAGTCGCCGAGCTGGCCCGCGAACGAAATGCCCCAGCAATACACGTCGCCTGCCGTGGTCACGCCGCACGTGTGATGCGTGCCCGTCGCGACTGACTGGAAGGCCAGTCCACCGCTGACCACCGACGGCACGTTGCGGCTGGTACGCGTACCGTCGCCAAGCTGACCGGCGGAATTGTCACCCCAGCAGTATGCCGTGCCCGCAATGTCGAGCCCGCAGAAATGGTCGCCGAACCCGGTCTTCGTCGCCAACCGGAATGCCGTGACGTCGGGATTCAGGCTGACCGGCAGGAGACTGGAAATATTGCCACCGTTCCCGAGCTGCCCACGCGTCCCGTTGCCCCAGCAGCGCGTGCCCCAACCATCGGACACGCATGACGTCTGTCCGATCTGCGTCGGGACCAGGTTGACCGCGACGGTTGCATCCGTCACCGCACCGCCGACAGACGCCTTCATGGTCGCCGTCGAGCCGGTGGCCGGTGCGAACCACTGCGTGGCCGTCGCGATTCCGTCGGCGTCGGTCTTCACCACCAATGGACTCCCGTTGTTGAGCGTGCCGGCAGTCACCGTAAACGTGACCGGCACGTTCGGCACCGGCGATCCCGCCGAATCGCGCACGATTACCTGCGGCGATATGGGCAGCGGATTGCTGACGTATCCCCACTGCTGGTCACCAGCAAGCACCGCGAGCGACGCAGGCGCAAACCCACTCCCTCCGACGGTGATCAGCGCCGCCGTGCTCGTCTGTCCCGCCGTGGCAATGATGAGCGCGTTGCCCTCGGTGACACCAACCACTCGCCCTGTGGAGTCCACGGTCGCGATCGCCGCCGCCGTCGACGTCCACGTCACGGGAGCGCAACCATCGATCGGCGCGCTCAGCGAGTCGACGAGGCTGGCCTTCAACTGAATCGATCCGCCAATGGGCGCGGCACCCGTCGCCTGATCGAGCGTGATCGTGCCAACCGGTGGCTGCGCGAACAGCACGGTGTTGACGCGCGCGGACGCGGGAAGGTCGACGCTGAAACGCGCGATCTGCTGCGCGTCGATGATGTTCACGTCGCCGTCGGCGTTCACGTCACCCTGCGTGACGAGCGCATTCTCGTTCGCGAGCGCCAGGCCGACGGTGTAGCGCGCGATCTGCTGCGCGTCGATGATGTTGACGGCGGCGTCGCCGTTTGCGTCGCCCCAGAAGCCGGAACCCGCGACACACACGGCGAGCGGCTGCGACCTCATCCGGGATGTGAGGTCGGTCAGGCTCGTGCTTCCCGCCGCTGTCGGATTGAGCGTGATGCGTGTGCCCCCCGGCGTTCCGGCGGCGGTGAAGTATGCCGTGGCCATGGTGACGGTGGTCGTCGTGCCAATGGCGTCGACCACGGATGCCGAGAGAATGCCGTCCGAGACGGCGCTCGTGTTCGGTGTCACGGAGCCGAAGCTGCCTGCCTTGAGCGAGTCGAAGCGAAGGCGCGCTGCGCTCCAGCTCATCGCGAGAGTGAGGCTCTTGAGGTTCGCGCCACCAGCCGCGCCGAGATCGATGATGACCGGCACCGCGACACTGGCTCCCGGCGCCACCTGCTTCTGCAACGTGGATCCGCCACGCACGGTGATGCTCTGCGCCTGAAGGGAGGGCGTCGAGGCAGCCGCCGCAACGGCGCTGACCACAAGAAGTCGACGAAACAGGGAGCTCAGCATGGCAGGGACGGAATCACAGCGTGGGTGAGGGACGTCCTGTTCAACGCGCGACGGTGACGCCCGTGGCACCGATCAATCCGGCTTTCGGGACTTTGCGTCCATCGAGGTCGCCCGCGACGGCGACCGATGCTGCGACGTGCGACTGCTCCAGCGGTTTCAGCGCGCGACCGATCAACGTGACAGCGTCCGAGCTGGTGAATCCGGTCGTCGTGAAGCCCGCGAACCGAATGACACCGGACTTCGTGTCCCCCGCGTTCACGAACCGGCTGCCATCGCGACCGACGATGGCCGAGTCGACGGCGAAGGCCTTCGGGTCGAAGCTCACCTTGCCTTCATACGACCCCAGCACCATCCCTCGGCCCTCTACGCGCACGACGAGCATGGCATGCTGCGGCGTGCTTTGCGCCGCCCGGACGACGGTGACGTGCACGGTGGGTGCGGTCGCGCGCGGCAATGCCTGCGCACGGGCGAGCACCGACGCGACAAATACCAGCGCGACGCAGGCGAGCAGGCGAGGACGCACGAGCGCCGGCGTCATGTATGTGCGCAACTCACGGCTCGGCGGTGGTGGTGAAGAGGCCTTTCTCCACCCTGACGTGCTCCTTCGTGACGCGCGTGCCCTTCGCTTCGCCGACGACGTCGAGCGTTGCGAGCAGGTTTGCCAGTTCGAGCGGCTTCTTCGGCTTTACGACGAGCGTCACCGCGGCGGTATGCGTGAATGCTTCGGGCGCGAAGCCCGCGAACTTGACCACCCCCGGGCGCACCTTCGCGTTCACGATGCGCGAGCCGTCGTCCGAGGGCGTAGTGGCCTCGAGGATGTCGAGCGCCGTGGCGTCGAACTCGAGCTTGCCCTGGTACGCGGCCACGGGGATGCCCCGGGCCTCGACGTGAATCGTCAGCGTGACCTTCTCCGACGTGCCGCCCGGCTCCTGGACGACATAGGCCCGCACCGCCTGTGTCGGCAGCGCCGCGGGCGCGATGAGGCCCTTCATCCTGTCCTCCTCACATCCGGCGGCGACCGCCAGCAACATGAGTCCCGCGATGTATCCCTTCCGCATACGTGCCTCCTTCATGAGGAATGCCTGTATCGCTGGCAACGCCTATGGCGTCGTGATGGCGACTGGTCGAACGATGAGCATGCTGACGGGAATCGAATTGCCGACGTCATCACCTGCTGCGGTGACAGCGGACGTGACGGACGCGGTGGTCGACGGCGACTTCGGACTTAGCGTGACGGTATAGATCGTCGGTATGCCCGTCGAGAAGCCGGTGACGGCGTACATGCTGACCGCGATCGATCCGTAGATCGCGTTGTTCGTGTTCACGAGGTAACTCGGTGAGGTGCCAAAGCTGCCATTCGTCACCGAGACGAAGTCGAACTTCGTCGGATCCCACGTGATGTTCAGCGAGAGTGCGCCGAGTACCTGCCCCTGCGCGTTCGACATGTCGGCGACGATCGGCACATCGAGCGCCGTGCCGACGGTTCCCGTCACCGTGGCCGCCGTGCCCATGACAAGGCCGATCGTCGCCGGGGGCGGCGGCGTGATGGTGAAGCCCGCCGAGGTCGCCGCTTCGAGCGCGTCGGAGGTGAAGGTGATCGTGTAGGTGCCGGCGCCAAAGACGATGAGATTCGAGAAGGTCGCGACGCCATTGACCGCAGCAACCGAGGTGCCCGAGAGCTCGCCACCCGTGCCATTCAGGGTCGCGGTGACGATGTCCGACGAATTGGCCACCACAGCGCCGACGGCGTCCCTGACCTGCACGACCGGTGATACCGAGAGCACGGTGCCCGTCTGTGTTCCGCCGGGTTGCGTCGTGACCACCAGTTGCGTGGGCGGACGCGGCGTGATGAAGATGCGCGTTGACGTCGTGGGCGACAGCGTGCCCGACGCGAAGCCGAGCTCGTATGCGCCCTGGCCAGTCACGACGAGGTCCGTGAAGGTCGCAATGCCACCGACGGCGTTCACCGTGGTCGTCCCCGAGAGCGTCGCGCCGTCACCGACCAGCGTGACGGTGACCGGATTGGTCGCGTCGGTGACGATGCTCTCGTTGTTGTTCCATATCTGGATCACGGGCTGCACAGTGAGCGGCGATCCTGTCTCGGCGCCGACAGGCTGGGTCACCATTCTGAGCAGTGCGGGCGGTAACGCACTGATCACCACCAGGCCCGATGTCGTCGAGCTGAGCGATCCTGAGCTGAAGCTGAGTGTGTACGTGCCCACTCCCGAGATGCGGAGATCGCTGAACGTGGCGACCCCATTCACAGCGTTGACTGTGGTGGTGCCGGACAGCGTGCCGCCCGCACCCACGAGGGCGACGGTGACGGGCGCGCTCGATCCACTCACGACAGTGCCCACGTCGTCTCGCACCTGCACCACCGGTTGCGCCGACAACAGCGCGTCGGTCACCGCGCCACTCGGCTGCGTTGCGACGACGAGTTGGGTGGCCGGCCTCGGCTGAACGGTGAACGACGCCGACGTCACCGGGGACATGCCGGCGGCAGTGAATGTCAGCGTGTACGCACCGGGCCCGGTGACGGCGAGGTCGGTGAACGTGACATAGCCCAGTGCCGCCCTGATGTTGCCGGTCACGGTGCCGCCCGGCCCGTTCAGCACGGCCGTGACGGCGTTGATCGATGGGACGTACACGCCGTTCGCATCCCGGAACTCGACCTGCGGTTGCGTCGTCAGCGGTGAGCCGGTGATGCCATCCCCGGGCTGCACGCGAATGCCGAGCTGCGTGGCGGGGAGTGGGCTGATGGTGATGGTGTTCGATGTGGCGCCAGTGAGAGAACCAGAGCTGAATGACAGCGTATAGCTCCCGACGCCAGCCACGACGAGATCGGTGAACGTGGCGACGCCGTTCACGGCGTTCACCGTAGTGGCGCCGGAAAGTGTGCCGCCTGTCCCGCTCAAAGTTGCCGTGACGGCCGCACCAGAGCCCACGACGACTCCGCCGCCTGCGTCCTGAACCTGCACCACGGGCTGCGGTGACAGCGCCGAACCGGTGTTCGCCCCGCCAGGCTGCGTGGCGATCGCGAGCTTCGTCGCCGGGAGGGGTGCCGTCACGATCGCGGCGGACGTGGCGCTCGCCAGTCCGGTCGCCGTAAACACGATCGCACTGGTGCCCGCCCCAGTGATCCGCAGGTCCGTAAAGGTCGCCACGCCATTGACCGCAGCCACGGAGGTGGTACCAGTCAGCGTGCCTGTGCCGGAGCTCAGTACCGCCGTTACCACGTTCGTCGCACCAGCCACGTTGGAGTTGCTGGCGTCACGCACATTGACCACCGGCTGCGTTCCCAGCGCGCTGCCGGATATCGCGCCAATCGGCTGCGTTGCCACGACCAGCTGCGACGCCGCGAGGGCCGTGACGCCGAACGTGCTGGACGTCGCGCCGGTGAGCGACGTGGCGCTGAAGGCGAGACTGTACGCACCCGTGCCGGTGACCACGAGATTCGTGAACGTCGCGACGCCGTCGACCGCGTTGACCGTCGTGGTACCGGTCAGCGTGCCGCCCGTGCCGTTCAGCGTTGCCGTGACCGCGTTGGTGGAACCAGCAACGACTCCCCCGATCGCATTCCGCACCTGCACCACCGGCTGCGGCGAGAGTGCCGACCCAGTCTGGACGCCACCAGGCTGTGTCGCGACGCCGAGCTGCGTGGCGGGACGGGGCGTAAGGGCGATGCTACCTGACGTCACCGGCGTGAGGCCGGTCGACGAGAAGCTGAGCGTGAAGTTCCCCTCTCCGTTCACCACGAGATCGCTGAACGTGGCGACACCATTCACCGCGTTCACCGTCGTCGTGCCGGCGAGCGTGCCACCAGAACCATTGAGTGTCACGGTCACGGCATTCGTCGCGCCGGCCACGGTGCCACCCTGAGCATTGCGGAGCTGCACGACCGGCTGCGGCGCGAGCAACGAGCCCGTCTGCGCGCCACCGGGCTGCGTCGCGATGCCGACCTGCGTCGCGGGAAGCGGCGACACGGTGAATGCGCTCGACGAGGCGGCGGTCAGCGCGCCCGAGGAGAAGGACAGTGTGTATGACCCCGTGCCGGTAACGACGAGGTTCGCGAACGTGGCGACGCCATTCACTGCATTGACGGTCGTCGTTCCCGAAAGCGTGCCTCCCGAGCCGACCAGCAGCGCTGTCACTGGTGCGCTCGAACCCGCCACGACCCCACCATCGGCATCGAGGAC
The DNA here is from genome assembly GCA_036844565.1 of Gemmatimonadaceae bacterium. Classification (GTDB taxonomy): domain Bacteria; phylum Gemmatimonadota; class Gemmatimonadetes; order Gemmatimonadales; family Gemmatimonadaceae; genus AG11. The sequence continues at coordinate 186,996 of DAIUFP010000005.1, forward strand.
AGTCACGATGGGCTGTGGCGCGAGTGACGAGCCGGTCACCGCGCCGCCTGGTTGCGCGCTGACCGCAAGCTGTGTCGCCGGCTTGGCGGTTATCGCGAACGACGCGGATGTCGCCGCCGTCAGCCCACCACCACTGAAGGTGATGCTGTAAGTGCCCGCGCCGGTCACGACGAGATCCGTGAAGGACGCCACGCCGTTCACCGCATTCACGGTCGTGGTGCCGGACAGCGCGCCACCTGTGCCCGTAAGCGTTGCCGTGATCGCGGTTGTCGCCGCGACAACGGTCCCGCCGGCCGCATTGCGAACCTGCACCACCGGCTGCGGTGCGAGCGACGATCCTGTCTGCGCGCCACCAGGTTGCGTCGCAATGCCAAGCTGTGTCGCCGGAAGCGGCGCGACCGAAATTGCGCTGGACGTGACCGGCGTGAGCGCCCCCGACGAGAACGTGAGCGTATAACTGCCCACCCCAGTGACGACGAGGTTCGTGAACGTCGCGATTCCATTCACCGCGTTCACCGTCGTCGTTCCGGCAAGCGTTCCGCCCACGCCATCCAACGCAACCGTCACCGCCGCACTCGATCCGACGACCACCCCGCCGCTTGCATCCTTCACCTGAATCACGGGCTGCGCCGAAAGCACGGAGCCGGTGACCGCGCCGGCCGGCTGCGTCGCAAGGGCAAGCTGCGTGGCCGGCGCAGGCGTCACGGTCAGGGTGCCCGTGCCAAGCACTCCCTCACTCGTGGCCGTGATCGTCGCCACGCCGGCGCGCCGTGCGGTCGCCAATCCCGTCGATGACACCGCGGCAATCGTCGTATCGCTGGAGCTCCATGTCACGACGCGACCAGGCAGCGACGCGCCACCCGCATCCTGCGGCTGTGCGAGATACTGGAACGTCTGGCCGACGAAGGCACTCCCACTCGCGGGAGACACGACCACCTTCGCGATGGGAATCGGCCTGACGAGAATGCTCGCCGAGGTCGTCACCGCACCTGCCGTTGCACGCACCGATGCGGTTCCCACGGCCATCGCGCGCACTCGGCCGGTGTTCGCATCGACAGTCAACACCGCGGCGTCGCTCGACGAGAACGTCACCGGCGCTGTCGTCGGCGGGATCACGACGTCGGCGGAATCACGGACGACCGCACCGACGAGCGCGGAGTCACCCTGCTGGATCGACGCCGGCGCCCCGGTGAGCGTGACCGACTTGATCAGCTGCCGCACCGTGACCGTCGCTGTGTCGACCTTCTCGCGGCTCGTCGCCACGATGCGCGTGACACCGACCGCACGCGCCGTCACGATACCCGTGCTGTCCACGGTTGCCACCGCAGGATCGACGCTGAGCCATGTCACGGCAGCCGACGTAATGACGGCGCCGAAGTTGTCCACCACCGTCGCGGTGAGTCGCGACGTGAATCCGATGGCGTTGATCGTCGCCGCACGCGGCAGCAACGACACGCTCGTCACCACGCTGCCGAGGACGACGGGCGGCGACTCGATCGCAGCGCCCGGCTTTGCCGCGATCGGGGGAAGCACGACCGCGTCGATCTGCTTGCCGTCCGCGTCGAGCAGCGCGAGGGCGAGGTGGATGATGCACGTCTGCGCGAGGTCGGCGGCGGGGGCGTCAGTTGGCAGCTCGCGCGCCGGATCCGCCACGCAGCCCGCGATGTCGATGCGGATGGGCAGCTCGGTTTCGTCGCCCGTCAGCGTGATGGTCGTCGTGAAGAACGGAATGAGCACAGTGGGCGCGGTGGTCTGCGCATACGACGCCGTCAGCTTCATCGCCCGCCCCGCACTCGACACCGTGGCATTGAGCGACAACCGCACGCTCGGCGACAGGTGCCCGGGATCCGTCGGCAGGCGTCCCTCCGCGCATGCCGTCCCGATGCCGAAGATGGCGATGGCGGCCAGCAGCATGGTGCGGGCGGAGGGTTGCCAGCGCTGCTGCATCCGGAACAGGCTCGTGATGCGGAAGAGTCGCGCGCGCATGGAGGCTCTCAAAAGCGCGCCGTGAGTGTGGCGCCGCCAGAGAGGCCGGTCGCGGTACGTGTCGTGGATCGGAAATCGAGAGTGCCGACCTGACCGCGCACATACGGTTCGACCGACCAGCCGATGCTCCTGCCGAGGCGCACCGAGAGCGTGCCCCCAGCGGCCTTCACGCCCGCCGTCGCGAATCCGACGTCGGCGGTTTCGGAGGTGGTTGTGGTCGATGCGGTCGCGATGGTTCCCGGCGACTGCACGCGTCCGTCGAAGGCGATCTTAAGCGCAGCAGAAGGCGAAAACGCGTGATACGTCTGCGCCCCGCCTTCCACCTCGGTGCGCGATGACCCGGCGACCGTTTCGCCGCCGAGCTTGTATTCCGCGCGGCGGCGTCCGATCGCGTAGATCGTGCTCTCGAATGAACCAAGCGTGGCGTCGAGCTCATATGAGGCGCTGATGCTTGGGCCGAGCGCGAGGGTGCTGCTGGGCACCGTGCCGCTCGGGCTACGGAGCTCGCCGGCCTGGTACAAGTCACTCCCAAAGCTCAGCAGGCTCCGAGTGGATCCAATCAAATGCTCGGCCGCCAGGGTGAAATGCGCTGCGTTGCCAGGACGCAGGTCGGTCGACGCCGCGCCGGCCTGCTGTGCTTCCGCCGGTGCGTACGTGCCGCGCGCTTCGTATGACGTGCCGAGCGCGAACCCCCACGCGCCAACGGGTTGCGAGAGGATCAACCCTGCCGTTGCGCCCGCACCCGCTCCGAGAAACGGCGTACGAAAGCGCAGCGCGGGAGAGGCAAGGACGCTCAGCGCATTGAGCTGCTCGTCGTTGAGATTCGTGAGCCCCGTGGGCGCGGTGATGCCCGCGGTGAAGAGCAGGCTCTCGCCGATGAGCTGACCGACGATACGAAGGCGCGAGTCAGCGGGTCCGTCGAGCCGGTAAGACGTGCGTCCCTGATCGTCCGGTTTCGCGAGACGCACCTCGCCGCGCACGTAGGCACTATATGCGTCGAGTGTCCAGCCGGATGCGATGGGGACGACGACCGCGAGTGGCAGCGTGATCTGAGTCGCGCCGGTGACGAAGGCGACGCCTCCGCCTGACGTCGTGGTCCCGATCGCGGTGGGCAGCGACCAGTTGTCGAGGAACACGCCGCTCGACGCGCTCCACGCGCCGACCAGGCGTTCCTGCGCGTGGAGCGCGGGCGCTGCGAGCGCGACGAGCGCAAGGACGGGCACGAGGGCGCGAGCCATCGGGCGATAGGCGCATGCGAACGTCATGTGCTTGTCACGGGAGCTGCTTCACGTTGATCACGACGGTGGCGATGACGGGCTGACGCTGCGCCTGCTGTCCGCGCTCGCCCTGCTGCTGTTGCTGTGTCGTGGACGAAGTAGTGCTGCCACTGCCGGACGAATTGCCGGCGGACGTTCCGATGGCAGCTGCGGGACTTGGATTGATGCTTCCGGCGGCGAGCATGGCAGCACCGACGCCGAGACTGATCGGCAAAGTGACGACGGGCGGCGTGACAGCCGGCGCGGCAGCTCCCGCTGCCGTCTCCGTTGTCGCGGCCGGCGTTTCCGCGACAGTCTTCGGCGCGTCGGTCGTCGTCTTTGCATCACCAGTCTTCACGTCCGGTGCTGCGGCACTCTGCGCCGTCTGGACGGTCTGCACGTTGTCCAGTCGAGCCTTCGCGGGTGCGAAGCCGGGATCGGCGCGTATGGCAGCGCGGTAATTCGCTGCGGCCGATGCGTACTGCGCATGCGCCTCGTCGCGAACGCCGCGACTGTACGCCAGGAACGCATTCACATTTGCCGTGGGACGCTGCTCGATGGCGTTCCGCTCGGCCGGCGTGAGTGTGATGCCCATTTCGGTGAAGACGCGATACGCGAGTGCCTTCTCCGCGTCGAAGATCGAGGCGAGCGCCGTGCGTGCGACAACGGCACCGCTAATGGTACCGCTCACGGCGTCGACGAATCGCGTGTCGATGCCGAGCTCGCCGTTGCCGCGATCGACCAGCGATCCGACGACGAGTCGTCGCGCGCCGAGCAGACGTCCGACACGCGGTGCCTGCGTGGAATCGACGAGGCCCGCGTCGACGAGCTTCATCTCGCGAAGGAGCGCGTCCATGCGTCCGCGCTCGACGATGGTGATCTGCGCCGAGCGCGCGAGGTCGGTGAGCAGCATGTCCGCCAGCCCGAAGCCGAGAGGAGCGAGGTTCGTATCGGCGCTGGCGACGGTGAGTGGCGGGATGGCAATGGCGTGTTCGCCGATGGTGCGGACGTCGAGGCTGCGCTCGTTGGCGAGGGCGGCGCGTGCGGCGAGCGTAGCCGGATCGGCGACGGGCGCGGGTGTCGTGGCAGCTGGTGGGCTGGCCGATCGACATGCGCCGAGTCCAATCGCCGCGAGGGCGACGGCGATCTTCCTGGACGACATCATCATTGTCCTGTAGCGGTAAAGACGACGGTCGGGAGGCCGGGGGCGGTGACCGTGAGCGTGTTGGTGCCTGGCGTAGGTCCGAGAATCCAGCTGCCGACGGTGGCGATGCCGAATGCATTCGTCGTGACGGTGGCGGTGGTCACGGTGCCGCCGCCTGACGTCACGGTGAAGGTCACCGGCGTGCCGATGAGCGGTGTCCCGGCGTAGTCCTTCACGACTACAGAGGGCGATACCGCGACGGCGGTACTCGCTGTGGCGGTCTGGTTGTTACCGGCGTTGATCGTCAGGGAGACGGGAACGCCGGTCACACCCTCGGGCCACTTCGCTGCGACAGGCAGATTGCGCAAGGTCGTCGTACCATCGCCGAGCTGTCCCTGCGCGTTCACGCCCCAGCAGTACGGTTGCCCATTGGAGGTCAACGCGCATGCGGAGCTACCTCGCGTGGACACCGATGCAAACGAGACCCCGCTCAAGACAGGGGCGGGTGTGAACTGCGTGCTGGTATTGCCATTGCCTAGCTGTCCGTTTGTCCCGAAGCCCCAGCAGTACACCACCCCATCGGCGGTGCGACCGCACGTGTACGATGAGTTCGCAGGAGAGATGGATGTGAAATTGAGGCCCGCGCCGACCTGGGTCGGTGTGGAAAAGTTGCCGTTGCCAGACACGCCCCAGCAGTAGGCGTCGCCGGTCGGCGTGAGGGCGCATGTGTAGAAGTTGCCAGTGGCAATCGACGTGAAGGTGCGACCGCCTGTTACCCTGGCAGGCGTCGAACGAATGGCGAGCGTGCCGTCCCCCAGCTCCCCACCGATGCCGTTGCCCCAACACTGCGCCGCACCGCCGCTCTCGAGGGCGCATGCGTGGAATCCTCCGAGAGCGATGTCGGAGTAAATGAATTCCCCCGGCGCGACAAACGTCGGGGGACGAATCGTGCCTCGATCGTCGTCTCCAAAGAGACCGAAGCTGGACCATCCCCAGCATACGATCGATCCGACGGGTGTCAGGCCGCACGTGGTGTACGGGCCTACCGCGAGTTTCGTAAAGGTGAACCCGTTTGCCGCGACGACAGGAGTCGTTCGATCAGTCGTCGACCCATCGCCCAATTGACCGAACGAATTCGCTCCCCAGCAAATCGCCTGTTCGCCAGCAATGAGGCCACAAGCGTGATCGGCCGCGCCCTTGGCGATCGAAGTAAAATTCGCTCCTCCGGATACGGCAGTCGGCTGAGTACGGTTCGTCGTGGTACCATCACCCACCTGCCCACGACGATTGTCACCCCAACACAAGGCTTGGCCGCCGCTGTTCAGCTCACAGCGCGCCAATCCGAGAATGCCGGTCACGCTCGTGCCCGTGAACGTCAACGGCGCCAAGCCGGCGACCGATGCCGTCGCGGTTGACGATCCGACCGTACGCGCCGACCAGATGACGGACGCGATTCCGGCGCCGTCGGTCTGGGCAATTATCGACGTGAGTCCGGAAAAGTCATTGGGGCCGGCCGTCATTGCGAACGTCACGGCCGCTCCCACAACCGGCCGCTCCTGCGCGTCCAGGACACGAACGGCGAGTGACCCGGGGTAGTTGCTCGTTATCGAGTTCGATCCCTTCGGCGTGCCGACCTGTATCTGGTTGTTGCCCGACCCGATATTGAAGAGTGCGGGGACGAGCGTGGCTTGTGCCGAGATTGATGTACTGACCGTGGCCGCCGTTGCTATGAGCAGGTTCAGTCCGGGCGCTGACCCGAGCGTCCAACTGCCCACCGTTGCGATTCCACTGGCATCCGCGACCGCCACGCTTCCGGTGACGCTGCCACCGCCACTGGCAACCCTGAAAGTGACCGTGTCGCCAGCCACTGGATTTCCCGTGTAGTCCCGCACCAGCACTGATGGTGCAGCGAGGACAGAGGCGCCTGATGCGGCGCTCTGCCGAGCACCTGCTACGACCGTGATCGACGCCGCGGCATTCGGCAAGCCTTCGACCCATTTTACCGGCACAGGGCTGAAGCGCGTCGGGTTGGCCGAGCTGAATGTCGGGAGGCCGTCGCCAATGGCGTAGCTGCCGAAGCAGAACGGCTGGTTGCTGGGATCCTGATAGCAAAATCCGAACGGTTGCATCTGTCCCCGGAGGGCGTTGACAAAACCCACGAGCACTGGAGTGCTGTGCGGAAGCGGATCGCCGACGCCCGCCAGCGTGGTCGCGTTGTTTATCCCCCAGCAATAGAGCCCTCCAGCGGTGGTGGAGGCACAAAAGTTGTCGAGGATTCCCCAGAGCTCTCGTGCGGGCGCTGGAAGCGCGACCGTACTGAACGACCCATATCGGTTTGCGGTCGATCCGTCGCCAAGCGCCGGGCCGCCGGTGCCCCAGCAGTTCACCTGGCCCGCTGAAGTCATTCCGCAAGCGACGGTCAGGCCGAGCGAGATCTTCGTGAAGGCGGGCACGCCCGGAATGCGCCGGGGTACCGGGACGCGTGTCCCCGCGCTGTCGATGAAGGGGGCCGATCCCCAGCACCAGGTATCGCCGCCCGTAGTGACGCCGCACGTCGCGCTCCATCCCGTCGCGATGTCGAGCATCTGGTCGGTGCCGCGGACAGCGACTGGGATGTTAGAAATGCCGCCCATCGGACCAGTTCCCAGCTGACCGTGTTCGTTGAGTCCCCAGCAGTACGGGCGGCCGCTGGTGGTGATGCCGCACGCATGCGCAAAGGCCGAAGAGATCTTGATGAACGACAGACCTCCCGCAACGCGACGCATCCCTTTGCTTCGGTTCTCCGTCCCGTCACCGAGCTGCCCAGCGGGATTCCATCCCCAGCAGTAGCCATCGCCCGTCCGTGCCACACCACAGCTGAAACTCCCGTCGAAGGCTGGCGACAACGTCGCCATCGGGACGCCATCCGACACCAGGACCGGCACGCTTCCAAGGGTGGAATCGGCGCTTTCAAGGGCGTCAGACACATACTCGCCATGACAGTATGCGGCTCCTGCTATCGTCAGCAGGCAGATACTTGGGCTGACGCCGGGGTAGAGGGCGATCCCCGTGATTGTCACCGGCGGAAGTCCCGGAACAGTGGCGATGACCCGTTCCGCGCTTTGGAGCTCGGTGCCGTCAAATGTAGTCTGTCCAGGCACTGGCGTGCCTCCTCCGCTCCAGCCGGCGATCTCCGCGACCCCCGAGGAGTCGGTAACAACGGTGGCGCTTGGCTTCTGTGCACCGGACTTCAGGGTAACGACGCCGCCAGGGTTCGCGGTGAAAAGCACGCTCACGCCTGGCACGGCCTGGTTGAGCGCATCGACGACGCGTACCTGCGCCTTGACTCCGTAGTTGGCGTCGATGCTATACTGCCCATCCCCTTGCACGATCGTCATCGACGCGGGCACCGCACCAACGCCGACATTCATCGCGATGCGCGCGAACACCCCGCCCGATGTTGCCGTGATCGTTGGAATGCCCACCGCGATTCCGGTGACCACGCCCTCCTGGTCCACCGTGGCCTTCGTGGTATCGCTCGACGTCCACGTGATCGGCGCGCACCCACCGAGCGGCACACCGCTCGTGTCCACGGCCGATGCGGTGACTTGCACGCGTCCCGCGACCTGCACGCTCGCCATCGTCGCGGGGGTAGTGATCGCCGACGCCTCTGGCACGACCAGCGTCGGCGCATTGACTCGCGGTACTGCGGGATCGTCCACGCTGTACCGCGCGATCTGCTGCGCATCGACGATGTCCACATTGCCGTCCGCGTTGACGTCGCCCTCACCCCGGACCGCCGACGGATTGAGCACCGACAGGCCAATGCTGAAGCGCGCGACCTGCTGCGCATCCAGGATGTCGACCCCATTGTCGCCGTTCGCATCGCCCCAGCGGCCCGGCAGCGCCACGCAGACATCCAGGCCGCGCGTGCGAATCAGACCGAGCACGCTGGCCCCCAGCTCATCGCCCGCCACGAATGGCGTCAAGGTCACCCGCGTTCCCCCGGCAGTCTCGAATGTCCTGAAGTACAGCGTGCCCAGGGTGGTGGAACTCGTCGCGCCGACGGCGCTAAACGCGGACACCACCGCCACGCCCCCCTCGGCCGCAGCGGTATTCGACGATAGCGTACCGAAGGCGCCGGCCTTCACCGAGTCGAGAAGAAGCTGGCCCGATCCCCATTGCAGCGTCGCCGTGAGCGCGGCGAGGTTGGCTCCCGCTGCGGCGCTCATGTCGACCGTGAACGGAACCGCGATCGACGTGCCCTGCTGGATACGGAGAGGCGTGCCGTCACCGACGGCGATCGTGATCCGGCCCTGCGCACTTGCGCGCGACGCAGCGCCCAGAAAAGCAAGGGCGGCCATCAACCGAACTCGGCGCGTGGAAAGACTCATCATTGGTGGGCGATGGCCAATCGGTGCAGCATGAGGCGCGGAGGAGCTTCGCATTCCGCCCGAAAGCGGACGCGCGCGGACGGGATACGCCCCAACCATGGCAGGAACTGCGAAAACGTAACAGAGGCACGCCGCATGCCCCTTGGCGGGGGACGATGACGGCGTGCCTCAAGCGCTTTAGGCGCAACGACTTGGCACTGTTATGCGGAAAGCTGCACCAAGCGCGATCTGTTGCGCGCCCACTACGATTGTTTACGTACTCCTACAACAACACACCATCTACTTATTGATCAGACGGCGTCCGAAAGTGACGTGAAATTGAAGTCCTTCACCCGCAATGCCGGCATCACCTGACCGGCCGCAGTCCTCTCAGCCTTACCGATCTCTTCTATCTTGCTGAGCATGAAGAGCGGACTCTCGTTCCAGCGGAAGTTCTTGAGCGCCTGCGTGATCTTCCCCTTCTCGATGAGGAAGGTGCCGTCACGCGTAAGGCCGGTCAGCAACACCGTGCGCTGGTCGAGGAAGCGGATATAGAAGAAGTGCGTAACGAGGATCCCTCGCTCCGTGCCCGCGATCAATTCGTCCGTGCTCTTCGACCCGCCGACGAACTTCAGGCCACCACCGCCGCCGCCGAATCCACCGCCGCCACCACCACCACCGCCGCCAAACCCACCGCCGCCGCCACTCGTGGGCTCGACGCCCTTCTGCTGCGCCCAGTAACGATCGTACGAGAACTGCTTGAGGATGCCGTTCTCGACGTACGTGACCTTCTTCAGCGGAAAGCCGCCCGCGTCGAACGGCTGTGCGAGGAGATCAGGATCGGTGGGATCCGAATAGATGGTGACGCGCTCGTCGGCGATCTTCTCACCCAGCTTCGTACCGCCGCCCTGTTTGCTGAACGTGCCGCGGCCTTCGTCGTTCGCGCGCGCGTTGAAGCTGCCGATGAGTTGCGGCATGATGTCGGCAACGGCCTGCGGTTCGAGCACCACCGTGTAGAGACCCGGCTCGATGGCCTTTGGGCTGCGGCTGCGCACCGCCTTCTGTGCGGCGGCCTTTCCGAGCGCGAGCGGGTCGATGAGGCTCCAGTCGCGCGCGCCGGCACTGGCCCAGCCCGAGCCGGTCGCATCTGGCGTGCGAACGGTCGTCGAGAGCTCGACGTCGCTGTTGCGATGGTAGGCGAAGAGGCCCTTGCTGTTGGCCACCGCCGTTGAGCCGGCATTCGCACGCAGGAAGCCCGCGACGAACATGTTGTTCGTGCCCGCAGCGGTCTTCTCCGCGATGTCGATCGTGCGCTTGGCGGCGACGGCGCGCGTTTCCGGAGTGAGGTTGGCCGTCGCGTCGAAGTAGCTGGTGACGGACGCATAGGTCTGCGGGCCGAGTTCCGGCATCGCCTCCGGATCTTCGGGACTGAGCTTCGCGAGACGCTCGGCGAGATCGACCGTGCGCTTGAGGCTTTCGTCGTCGAGGATGTTGGTGTTCGACGACGCTCGGCGCTTGCCGATGGTGGACGTCACCGTGATCGTCGTGTTCGTCGAGGCACCACTCGTGGTGATCTCGTTGCCGGCAAAACGCGTGTTGCCGCTCCAGCCGCTGTTGATGTTGACGCGTGTCTCGTCGGCCTTCGCGAACGAGAGCACACGCTGCGCGAGTGCGCGGGCCTGTGCCTCCGACAGGAAGTCAACGTCGCCGGGCGCATAGAGGGACTTGAGCATTACTCGCCCCTCCCGGTGCTGACGATGTTCACGTTCTTGAAGCGCGCGGGCGGGCAGCCGTGGCTCACGGAGTTCGACTGCGCAGGCTCACCCTTGCCGTCGCCGAAGGAGCCGCCAAGCCAGTAGGAGTTCTTGCCGCCGATCATGTCCATCGAGTTCCAGAACACCGGCGTGTTCGCCTGATAGGCGACGTCCTTCAGCATGCCGACGATCTTTCCACCCTTCACCTCGTAGAACACCTGACCGGAGAACTGGAAGTTGTAGCGCTGATGATCGATCGACCAAGAGCCGCGATTCTTGATGACGATGCCGCGATCCGTGGCGGCGATGATGTCGTTGAGCGTCGTGTCCTTCGTGCCCGGAAGGAGCGAGACGTTGGGCATGCGCTGGAACTGCACCGAGTCCCACGAGTCGGCGAAGGAACAGCCGTGCGACTTCTTCACGCCGGTAAGCTTGGAGATCCACGCGGCCTGCTCGCGTGTGGTTTGGTAGTCCTGGAAGATGCCCTTCTCGATGATGAGCCACTTGTCGGCGCCGACGCCTTCGTCATCCCACGCGACGCGTGCGAGTGAGCCTTCCTGCGTGCGATCACCCTGGATGTTCATCAGCTCCGTGCCGTACTTGAGCTTCTTGATCTGCTTCTCGGGCGGAGCGACGAAGCTCGTTCCCGCGTAGTTGGCTTCGTAGCCCATCGCGCGATCGAGCTCGGTCGGATGACCGATCGATTCGTGGATGGTGAGCCAGAGATTCGTCGGATCGAGGATGAGGTCATAGCGCCCCGGCTCGACGGACTTCGCGCCGACCTTCTCGACGGCGAGCGCGCCCCACTTACCGGCGTTGCCGGGCATGTCGAGCGACGTGATGTATTCCCAGCCGGAGCCGCGCGGCGCAAGCTCCTCGGTGTACTGCTGGAACCCGCCACCGCCCACGGCTGTGGCCGAGAAGGACGGGCCGACGCGGACGAAGGTCTGGGTTGTTGCAGTGCCTTCGGAGTTCACGTATGTCTTGATCTCGCGAAGGAGCTGGAGTCCACTGTTGACGAAACGGACACCCGGCACCTTGAGCGCCGCTTCATTCGCGGCGAACAGCAGCGCGACCTTCTCCTCGATCGGCACCTCGAGCGGATCGCGGGTGACGGGCGTCATCCAGGTGCCGTGTACGACGGGCGTGGGCGCGAGCTCGACGGGACGCTTCTGCACGGTTTTCGCGGCGCGTGCGATGCGGACCGCTTCGCGCGCCGCCTTCACCACTCCTTCCTTCGTCATGTTGTTCGTGGCCGCGAAGCCCCACGAGCCGTTCACCAGCGTGCGCACGCCGATGCCGTACGACTCGGAATCCGCGACGCCGGTGATGCGCCGCTCGCGCGTGCTCACGGACTGGCGGCGATAGCGGCCGACGCGGACGTCGGCATACGACGCACCAGCGTCCTTCGCCGCGCCGAGTGCCTCGGCGGCAAGGTCGAGGGCGTAGGTGTCCGCTTCGGGAGCTACGATGTACGGCGATTTGACGAGCGTCCCGGCAGCGGAGAGGAGTCGCGGCCCGATGGCGGTTGCCGCCGCTGCGACGGCGCCCGCGCGGAGAAAATCTCGACGAGAAGTGGTCATGGCCTCAGAGTGGTGGGTGACTCACTGTGTACGTGGCGGGGCGGGCCGGCGCTGTGGAGGCGCCCCGCGTCCATGAACCATACCCGCACGAAGAGTCTTCCGTCATGGCACGAGCCCATGCACATTCGCGGTTCAAACCGGAAGCGGAAATCGTGACAATCCGTTGCATAAGCGCCGCGGCGTCTCCGGGACTTCAGGCATACGCACGCAAGTTCGATGTCGGCGCGAAGGAGGTGTGCGCCGAACTTCGCGCGCATCCGGAACTGTATGCACGGTACGGACTACAGCAGGTGGCTGTACAACGGCTGGAATGCCAAGGTCCTCGGCGACCGGCCAGCAGATCTGGGATACTGGATGGGATACCAGATCTCGAAGGCGTACTACGACAGCGCTACGGACAAGCGGCGAGCGGTTCGGGAAATACTGTCGATCAGGGATTTCGACCGTTTCGTCACACAGAGCGGCTATGCGGGTGCGTCCGCGATGACGACATCGCGGCTTTGACGACCGGTCACGCCGGAACGTTGCCCTCGCGCAGCATGCGCTATATCCTCACTTCGCGCTGATGACCCCGCCGTTCAGGACAATTGCATGGCTAGAAGCGACATCGCCCAAATCGGCAAATACAGGATCCTCGGCCAGATTGGCGAGGGTGCGATGGGCGTTGTGTACCGCGCCTTGGACCCCGTGCTCAACCGCGCGGTCGCCATCAAGGTCATGAGCGACGCGCTGGCTCGCGACACGGATCTTCGCGGCCGCTTCCTGCGCGAGGCGCAGTCGGCAGGCTCGCTTCAGCATCCCAACGTCATCACGATCTACGACTTCGGCGAGGTGGATGGGCACCCGTTCATCGCCATGGAGTTCGTCGAAGGCGCGGACCTCAATGAGATCCTGGAGAAGAAGACACCGCTGACGCTGGTGGAGAAGCTCGACGTCCTCATCGATGTGCTGAACGGCCTCGCGTACGCGCACAAGCGCGGCATCGTGCACCGTGACATCAAGCCTGCCAACATCCGCATAGACGAGGATGGCCGCGCTCGCGTGATGGACTTCGGCATCGCGCACCTGGCCTCGTCGAACATGACGCGCACGGGAGTAATGGTGGGCACGCCGGCGTACATGTGCCCCGAGCAGATCACCGGCGGCGAGGTGAGCCCCGCAAGTGACCTGTTCGCCGTGGGTGCGGTGATGTACGAGTTGCTCACCGGCGTCCAGGCTTTCCGGGGCGAGTCGATCCAGACGGTGATGTACAAGATCGTCAGCGCGCCGACACCGGAGCTGAAGATGTCCGCGACTGGTCTCTCGCTTGACAAGGGCACGAGCATCGCGAAGGCGCTTAACGCGATCGTCACGAAGGCGCTGGAGAAAGACGCCGAGGACCGCTACGAGAACGCGTTCGACATGGCCGGCGCGCTGGGCGACGTTCGGATGCGGCTACTCGACGACGACAATCCGATCCGCACGACGTCGCTGCGTGCCACGGTGGCGAAGGCGATGGCCAACACCGAAGAGAGCAGGGCACGCGCTCGACGCACTCGCATCGCGATGCTCGCCGGAGCCGCCGTACTGGTCCTCGTTGCGTTGCCCGCGGTCGTTTATTTCTCGCGTCACCATGCCGAGCCGTCGTCCTCGGAAGCGCTCGCGAGATCGCCGGTCGTCGCGCCGATGGCCGGAGTGGCTGCGCCGATTGGCTCGGCGAGCACGCCGGCTACAATTCCGGCGCCCACAATGGCGGTTGCGCCCACGACGGTGGCGCCGCCGGGGATGACGGCCGCGACGAATGCGCCCGCGGCGCGTGAGCTCACGGTGCTCCGCGGCCTCCAGTCCACAGCGCTCGACGCGCGTCGTCGCGCGGCAGAGGCAGGCGCGTCGGCGGACCAGCTCAGCGTCGGCGACGGGCACAACCGGACGGCGAACGTGCTGGTGCTGCAGGGCAAGACGGCGGAGGCGGGCGACCACTTCAGCCAGGCGACGATGCTGTGGACCGCGGCCGAGCGCAGCGCGAGGGTCACGAGCACGCAGGTGGCGCAGACGACGCGAGCGCCCGCCGCCGATTCACCGCGACAACAAGGGTCCGTGCCTGCGTCCGCGGTCACGTCCGCCGCAGTGCAGCAACCGACCGTGGTGCTTCAGGCGCCGGCGCCCTTGGCGTCGAATCCCGCGGCGGACATTGCCGCCGCCGTGGCCGCGTACGCGCGTGCACTCGAGTCGCGCGACGTAAGCGCCGTGCGCCGTGCCTACCCCGGCATCACGCCGGCGCAGGCAAAGGGCTGGGAGCAGTTCTTCGGGACGCTGCGCACCCTGCGCGTGACCCTGGGGATCAGCGGCCTCGACGCGAACGGCAGCACCGCGGAAGCGAAGCTCGTGGGGACGTATGACTACGTGACCGACGGCGGCAAGAACACGCAGCAGCCGGTGGCGTTCCAGGCCGCGTTCCGTCGCGATGGCTCGACGTGGCAGCTGGTGTCGGTGCACTGACGGCGGACGAGGGATGGACTGCCGGACCGTCAGGGACTCGCAACGAGAATCAGAACGAGAACTCCAGCCCCGTAGTGTAGGTGACGTTCGCGCGCAATCCGCCGCGATTCAGTGGCACGAGCGCATTCGTCACGATCGTGAACCCGGTGGTCGTCGCGAACTTGAATCCGAATGAGCCGTTCACGATGTCGTCGGCCATGTCGGGAATGGACGTCGGTACGATCGTCCGCTTGAACGGGTAGTCGTACTGCACGGCCGGCGGCAGCACGAGCGTGGAACGGCCCACCTGAAGCTCGCTTACGAGATCGACCGCGAGCGTCACCCGATCGGCCATCAGGTTGTCGAAGCCGATCGTCGCGAGCACGGCATCGTTCTGTGCACCGCCGGCGCGGAACGCATAGCCCGCATTGCCGTGCGGCGAGAAGGTCCCGTACCGGCCGGAGAGGATCGCGAGGCCGCGCGCCGAGAAGTGCCCAGATCCGAGCAGCTCCTCTGGGTCGCCGGTGGCGAACCGCGCGTCGGCCAGCAGCGCCAGGTTGGCGTGCTCCGACTGCCGGATTCCGACCTTCGTGCGCACCGCGACGTCGCCCAGCCCGAACGCGGAGCCGTCCACGTCGCGGCTGGCGGAGAGCACCGGGTTGCTCGGCGTGCCCGCGAAGAAGTGCGCTGCGGTGGGGCCACCGAACGGAATGATCTGCGCGTCGCTGCGGCCGTGTAGCTTCGTGCTCACCAGCGGCAGCACGATGCCGACGTCCATGTTGTCGAAGAGTCCGTACGTCGCGTAGATCGAGTTCACGTCGACGTTGATATCCATGTCGAGCTTGAACTGCATGATGTCGTTCTCGAGCAGCGGCACACCCATCTGCTTGCAGGCGAGTCCGTAGGTCGAGTCACAGCCGGCGAAGTCGACGTTCTGGTGGGTGAAGTAGAGGTCGATGCTGTGGAGGTCCACGCCGCGCAGTGACGTGAAGTGCGACGTGCTGCGCCCGATGCCCACCGCCGCGCGTCCGCGGCCGAGCGTCTGCGCGCGCTCCGCGAAGATCGGCCCCGACGAGATCGACGTGCGAACGGGGACGCCCGCCTCGAACCGGAACGACTCGCCGCCGCTCGTGGAACCGATCGGCGCGTTCGCGACACTCCCCGCGATGGCGGTGGTGAGGAACTCGATGATGGAACCGTTCTGCGATACGGCCGACGGCACGAAGTGCGCGCCGTGCGCCCGGATAGACGCGGGATTGCTGGCGTCTGCGGAACCGCCAAGGAAGAGCGGGTCGTCACCCGCGCCGAAGATGAACAGCTGGTCGATCTTGCTGCGGAGCCCCTGCGCGCCGGCGGTTGTCGAGACCGAAACGATCAGGAGGAGGAGGCCGGCGGCCAGGAGAATGGAGCGGCGCATGGGTCACAATGGCGATTGGTTGTTGCGGCGCAGGATGGTAACGCCTTTCTGTCATCGTGGCGAGGTCCAGTCCGTCACATCCACAGCGGAGGGTGGAACAGCAACTGACATTTTACGCTTCCTCACGCCTGCCAGCGGGGTCAGAATCCTCGACTACTGTCTCAGCGCGACCACCAACGAATTTGCACGAATCTGTTGGATAACTGCGTCGGTCGTTTCGAGAGGGCACTTGGGACAAAGCCTGCGACTAGCTTGCAAAACGATCAAAACGAACAATGTCTTGTTCATCGGATCCCCAGTGCTTCCCCGACGGGAAGGACAAATATGTCGTGGGCTACATCACACCAGCGATCGCGTAGACCGGAGTAGAGCAGCAATCGGCGCAATCCTGTGTGCCTCCCACGACGCGGTGCATACTGGAGCTGCGTCAGGCCTACAACGGTGGACGGAGCGAGGCCGGTAAGCCATGACACTTCTTGTATTTCCTCCCGGAGTGGCAGTAGCACGGGTCGTTGCGCCCTGGCTCCGTGCGTGGAGCATTACTCACGCCGACCGATTGTATCTGAACGCCACGCCGAGGCCGTTGGGGTGTGGAAGCGCTTGATACAGCTCAACCTCGATCACGCGCCGCTGCACGCCGAGATCCGACGGTAACGGTTGGTCTGGCGAGGACACCGCCAACGACCATTGGCCTGCCTCCTGGGCATTCAAGACCGCGAAGACTCTCGAAGGCGTTTCGTAAATTGCCTGCTCAGTCTCGACTTGTCGGATGGGCGCGTAATGCTCGGTGAGAACATTGGCGCTCCTGAGTTCGACCTCATCAGGTTGCAGGCCAATACTGAATATTCGGCTTTGCGCG
The DNA here is from genome assembly GCA_036844565.1 of Gemmatimonadaceae bacterium. Lineage (GTDB taxonomy): Bacteria > Gemmatimonadota > Gemmatimonadetes > Gemmatimonadales > Gemmatimonadaceae > AG11. The sequence goes on from DAIUFP010000005.1 coordinate 203,804, forward strand.
CGTGCGATCTGATCCCAGTAGAGCGCCGCTCGACGTAGGCCTACCGGATCGACACCGCCAACAACCTCGATGGCGCGAGGCCCAGTCTTGCGCACCTTCGGGCCGACAATAATCCCACGCATTGGTAAATCCGTCGAAGGTGTCGTTAGTGGCGATCCGGCTATCGGAGTACGTCTTGCGCGTGCTCTGAACTCGTCTGCTTTGAGATCTCGTCGAGCTCCGCCGTCGCGGCATATAGAACGTTCCGGATCGCCTCGCGTGGCCACTCCGCCGGCAACTCCTCCCGCGCCTTCTCGTAGAGATGGGCGATAATCTCGGCGAATGCGGCGGCGTGCTCCTCAATCGACTGCGGGTGAGACGCGATCGGAGCCTCAGGAGAAAGTAGATCATGGCGCGGCCGCGGCCGTCGGACCTTGGCAGGCCCGAATGAAGCGCCGACCGAGCATGGACAGAACCACGGTTCCTTGGCCTAGAACCAACTCGCGAGGGAGCTTCTCCAATACGCCATTCAGTTCAAGTAATCCCCACGCGGCCAGCATCTCAAGCGATAACTCCATCGCATCAGATGTCGCCTCTGGCCAAACCTCATTAAGCCGACCCCATATGTCGCGTTGATCTACGATCGCGACGCCCTGCCTTTCGGACCAGTCGAGCTTCGATCTGTCCCGATGCTCCTCAGCATCAATGATGGCACGTAGAACGTGCGCATCGAACGGCGTGAGTCGGCCTAGGATCGTTGGAAAGTAGGGGGAGACTTCCGGGCCGCCAGAGGCCGAGGCCGTCGCTAAGAGGGACGCCCACAGTTCCGTAAGCGCAGCGTCATCTTCTCGCGCTGCCCCCTCAAGGAGTGGAACAAGCGTTCTGTCTGGCACGGACACGACCGTTCGACCCGCGTCACGTACTTTTTCGGCAGCACGGAGCGCAGCACGCTCGATACGTCTTTCGCGACGCAGCGAGAACATGTCGTCGATGGTCGCTGATACTTCGGCCGTAATTGGCGCTGACGCGGCTTTGAGGAAATCCTTCGCCGCCGGAACCAGCGTTGATCCGGCTCCGCCGACTATCAATGACATGAGGTCCATCAGCGCGGCTTCACTCGCTTCGCCTCGCGGGGGACACGTCCCGTCGTCGAGGTGGCACTCGAGCGCGGACGACGTGCGGGTGCGGACCTTGCCCTTCGCGAACGCGTAAACCGACCGGCTCCCGTCGGCCGTGGCGAAGACACGGTGGGAAGGCGGGTAAGCTGAGAGGCGGGCGCGGTCGTGCGCGCTACGCTCACGAGTCCATCGAGATTACCGGCAAGCATCCGTACCTTTGCTCTTGCTGGCAGTGCGGCGATGCTGCCCAGCCCAGTCAGTAGCTGACTTAATTCTCCGCTTATAATCTCAAGCACAGTCACTTTACCGCCAGACTGAAGCGCGAAAAGGTACTTCTCGCTGACCCCTTCTCGGCCGTGACAAGCCGATTGACGCGCATAGCCGCGAAGAGCTTGCCCTTCCCCATTTGTTCGCTTTGATCCGTTGGCGGTGGCCGTCGGTTGGCATCCGAGGATTCAGACGCGGCTCTGAACCGAAGAGGAAGCGTATCCCATTCAGTTCTGGGTTCGGAGTGGCCGGTGGAACAGCAACTGACATTTAACACTTCTTCACTTGTCTCGGTCGCCCTGACGCTTCCTCGGCGCCGGCTTCTCGTCACGATCCTCGTCGGCAATGTCGAGCGACATGGGGAAGAAGAGCGACTGTCGCACGGCGGGATACGGCGTTTTCCACCCACGCGCCTCGTGCCACAGGATGCGGTTGAGCGCCTCGCTGGGCGCCGCATCCGGCTCGCGGAAGTTCATGCGTGAGGACGCAAGCGCCGCTCGCCGCCGCGCGGTGGCGTTGTCTCCCGTGATCGCTCCCACGCGCAGGTTCTTTTCGAGGAGCGACTGTTTCGGCTCGATCGCCACATAGGGGCGCGGATCGGCCGGAGCGGCGGTATCGAGGAAGCTCGCGCGCATGTCCGTGGCCACGAGGTCGAAGATCGACATCGCTGGGAGGCCGAGCATCAGCTCGATAGTCTTCACCATGCTGGGCTGCGAATAGAACGTGGAGTCGACGACGTTGCGCCGCGCGTACGGCGAGATCGCCAGCGCCACCGTGCGATGTCCGTCGATGTGGTCCACACCGTTCTGCGCGTCATCCTCGACGACGAACACCGCCATGTCCTTCCAGAAGCTGGAGTGGGTCATGCCGTCAACGATCTTGCCGAGCGCGAAGTCGTTGTCCGCAACGCACGCGCGCGGCGCGCACCATTCCGGCACCGTACCGTTCGTGTGATCGCTGGGCAGGATGATCATCACGAGGTTGGGCATTGCGCCCGCTTTCTCCCATTCGCCGAGATGGAAGAGGATGTCGCCCGCCTTCACGACGTCCGGCGCCTCGAGCGTCCAGCCGGGATACTCGGGCACGAGAAGGTGCTCGAGCGACTGGATCTGCGAGTGGGTGTCATAGCGGCCGCGCAGCATGTCGCGATGGAGCGCGAAGTCGTTCGGGCGCTTCATGTACTGGTCCATCATCTTGGTCCGTTCGGCGGACTCCGAAATGCGCGGCGACGGTGCGTACTCGCCGAACATCGCGACCGTGCGTCCGCGCGCGACGGCGCTCTCCCAGAGGAACCCGCCCGCGGAATAGGCGAGTGCGTCCTCGCCTTCCGATGGATAGCTGCGGCCGAAGTAGAGCGGCCACATGGGATAGTCCGTCTCGTTGGCTTGCGTGATCCAGTTGTGGCCGTCGGCGGAATTGCCGCCCGTGGCGAAGAAGTGGTCGAGCGTGACGAACTGCTCGGAGAGCGCGTGCGCATTGGGTGTCACGTCGCGACCGTAGATCACGAGTGCGCTGTCGCTCGCGCCGCGGCCAAGGTCACCGAGGATCTGGTCGTAGGTGCGGTTCTCGCGGATGATGAAGACGACGTGGTTGATGAGCGACGCGTCGCCGGGACGCTGCGGTACCGCGCGCGCGATGCTGTTGCGCGGCGCGGGACGCGCGGCGGGCGCGGTGGCGAGCGTGAGGCGGTCGTTCTGTGCGACGGCCACCGTGTAGGCGGAGAGCTCCGCCGCGGTGGGAACGGGCAGCACGTTCACCGAGCCGCGCACGGCATGGACGTAGCGTCCGCGCTTGCCGGGCGAGCCACCGGTGGTGCCCTCGCCGGAGCCGACGCCGAGGAGCGCGCCAATGGCGAGGAACTTTCCGTCGGCGCTGACATCGAGGCTGGACGGATACCATCCGCTCGGGATGAGGCCGCGCAGCGCGGGCTGCCCGGCGGCGACATCGTACACGGCAACGGCGTTCACGCCGCCGAGCGCGACGTAGAGGGTTCGTCCATCCGGAGCGAGGGCGAGTGCGGTGGGCGCGAGACCGGCCTGACGCGCGCGGAACGGGGCGACGGCAAAGTGCGTCGCGACTGTGCCGGCGCGCGTGTCGATCACGGACACCGAGTCGGAGTTGCCGTCCGCGACGTAGAGCCGTCCGCCTCGCTCGTCCCACGCGAGTGCGGTGGGATGCCGCGCGACGGCGACGTCACGATCGACGACGCCCTTTACGAGGTCGATGCGCGTGACCGAACCTGCCTCCGCGATGCCGCGCGCGTCGACGCGCACGGACTCGATGCGTGGATCGCAACACTGGCGCGACGCGCGCTGCGAGGGCGTCGGCTTGGGACCGCCAAGGATGGAGAGCCACGCCGAGCGTCCGTCGGCGGAGACGATGGCAGCGATGGGCTCGACGCCGAGCGGGATCGTGCGAATGAGCGCACCGGTTTCGGCATCGAGCACCGCGACAGCGTCGTTGGCGGGCAGCGGAACGACGGCGAGGCGATGTCCGTCGGCACCGGGCTGTGTGGCGACCCCTGGCGCGCCCGCCATGTAGTCGCCGAGTGCCGGCGAGAACCAGAGGGGCGCGATGGAGTCGCCCGTGACGCCGGCGTCGATGGCGCTCAGGTGCGTAGCGACGGGTTGACGCGCGGCAACGACACCCGGCGTGGACGACGTGGGCGCGATGCGTCCGACGGACGACACCAGCGCCCGGTGCGTGACCGGATCGATCGTGATCGCGTGGACGCCGGGTGTGCCGTCCAGGCGAACGCGCGTCGGTGGGCGGTTCGCGCGCCAGTCGAGCCGGTAGGTGAAGTTCGGTGCGGCGACCCAGATCTCGTCACTCGTGCGGCCGAAGCGGACGCCCGCCACCTTGCCCGTGAAGACGGTCTGCACGCCCGCCGGTGAGATGTGCTGGCCGGTCGCGATGACGCCGGGATCGGGAACGGTGCGAATGGGCAGCGGCTGCTGCGCCTGTATGAGCGCAAGGATTGCGAGGTGGATCATGACGAGACCGGGTCCGTGAAGGGAAGCCGCCCGCTACATCGAGACGGAGAACATGATGTGCGCCTTCGGCGTGCCGGGGAACATCAACCACGGCGACTTGTCCGACGGCTTGCTCGTGAGCCCAGTGGACGCCGTCGTCGCGAAGGGCATGTAGGTAACGTAGAGCGACGAGCCGCCGGTGACCTTGCCCGATGCCTCGTCGAAGGTGCCGCCGAAGATCTGGTAGAGCATGGATGGCTGCGCTGGCATCTTGAGCGTGCCCTTCTTCACCTCGGCGAAGCGCACCGTGTCGACCTGCGCGCCCTTCACGCCGGATGCGCGCAGCGAGCGGCCGCGCGCCATGAACGGCTCCATCGCGTTGTGGTAGCACGCGGAGTGGAAGGCCTTGGCGGCGGGATCGGGCGCGAGGCAGATCATGTCGTTCTTGCCAGCGCGCAGCGTGACGAGCCCGTTCGTGCCCGCCTTGTAGCCAAGGACCGTGGCGTCCGCCTTGAGCTCCTCAGGGAGCGGTGTGATGGCAGCGGCGATCTGCCACGACGGCGACTGGAGCGCGGGCTGTTGCGCGGCGAGTGAACCGGCAACGGAGGTGGCGGCGAGTGAAAGGAGGAGTGCGGTGCGCATAGGGCGGGAAGATAGGATGAGTGAATTATGGGAGGATAGGAGGATAGGATGATAGGATGATAGGAAAAGCAGTTCTATCATCCTATCATCCTATCATCCCGCCGTCATCGAACGATGACGGCTCGCGACCACAACGGCTTCGCGGGGTCGCCGGCCACGAGGACGTATTCCCGTGCCTCGCGTGCATCGAAGTCGAAGTCCCAGGTCTGGCCGGCCCAACCGAGCACGGTGGCGGGCTGTTCGTGCTGCTGCGCGGCGGGCATGGTGTAGCCATCGCGCGCGAGCGGGCGCCACGTCACAGGTGAGCCCACGGACAGCAACGCCAGCGGATCGCCGCCCACGGCGCCGATGAATACGAAGCGGAGGCGGTGGTGCAGCCCTCGCTTCAGCACCAGCGGTAGCGGCGTGGAGTCACCGTTGACGAGGAGGTGCGGTGGATCCTTCGGGCCGTCCCAGCCAATGACGAAAACGTGGTCCGTGCGGGGATCGAGCTGTTCCCCCGGCTCCAGCACGATGATGGCGCCGTAAAGGCCCGACGTCAGTTGCTCGACGTCGTTCAGGTGCGTGTGGTAGATGAACGTGCCGGCGCGTGGCAGCGTGAGGTGCGCGGCAAACGAATCGCCGGGCGCGATGGCCGGCGCGAGTCGATTCATCGCGCCGCTCCACCCGGCCACGCCGTCCGACCAGCTCTCGAGCTCGATGCCGTGCCAGTGCACCGCAGTGGATTCCTTCAGGTGATTGATCACCGTGATGTCCGTCGGTTGGCCGCGCGTGAGCACGAGCGTGGTGCCCGGGAGCTCGACCGAGTCGGTGGCAGGCGCGAGACCCGATTGCAGCACGAATCCGAGTGCCCTCGGCGCGCGTGCGCGTGGCCGACCTTCCTGGACGACGAGACGCATCGCACGTGCGTTGGCGCGGCTGGGACGCACCGCAACGCCGCGCGGATTCACTTCGATACCGAGGACGAGGCCCGCCATGTGGCGACGTACGTCGCCGGACAGGTGGTCCTCGTGCTTCACGCCGCCCGTCTCGAAACGTGCAGCCGAGTTCACGTGGAAGGCGAGGTGACAGTGAAAGAGCCAGTTGCCCTCACGACTGGCGACCCAATCCATCGCCATCGTGGAGAACGGCGGCATCGTCTGCGTCACGACGGTCTCGCGCTCGTTCGCCGCGAAGCTCGAGTCGCGCGCCACGTCGCCGCGCGCAAGGATGTTGTAGTAGAACCCGTGCAGGTGCATGGGATGATCGCGCACCGAGCCATTCACGATGCGCCAGTGAAGCGTGTCGCCTCGGCTCGCCTCGATCCGCTCGTTGTACGGCCAGGCGTGGCCGTTGATGGCCAGTGCATTGCGATACGTCTTTGGATCGACCTGCTGCCCCCAGATGTTTATGACGAACACGCGGTCGTCGGTGCGTGCGCCGCGACGATCGACGACGAACGCGCCGATGCCCTGCTCGCGCTCCGATAAATCGGGGTTGTACTTCCCCGCGCTCGTGGAGTAGAGGTACGTGCCGGCGCGTCCGATGGTGAAGCGCGTCGTGCGCGTCTCGCCGGGGCGCAGCGTGATCGAGTCGTTGCCGGGCCTCGCCGTGAGTCCGCGCCACGTGACCGTGGAATCCGCGAGCGCGTTCGTCAGTCGGGCGACGACGATCGTGCCTTCGTGCGCGCGGATGAGTGGCGCTGGTACCTGCGGCTCGTGTCCCACTTCGCCAACGACGGCTGCTTCGATGGCTTCGCCGTCGGCGGCTTCGGGATACCAGCGCGCCATGCGGACGTCGAGGTCGAGGTAGAGGGTGTCGCCGCGCATGACGCCGGCGAGGCGACGGTTGTCGTTTGCTGCGGCTACCGGGAGTGTCAGTGAAGAGTGGGTCTCGTGCGTGGGCATTCCGACGAGCATGACGAGTACCAGACTGGCGGCGGCGTCGCGACCATTCATTCGTTCTCCTGGAGGGGCCACCCAGTCTCACACCATGTTGGTAGACGAACGCATGGTGGCTGAGGCCAGGGTTGGGACGGCGAACCTATGTGCGCCCTCTTCCGACTGCCACACAAACGTTCGGGTACTCGCAGTTGCGCGTGCACCGTCGGCCGTGGTGGTGCAAGTATCTTGGCAGATGGCGCAGATGAGCGAGACCGAATCCCTCGACGATCACGCGTGTCCACTGTGTGGGGCACACGCACTGTCACCGCTGCTGCGCGACGCAGGACGGCGTTTCTTCCGCTGCTCGCGCTGCGATCTCGTCTCCGTGCATCCGGCTGACCGGCCGACTCGATCAGAAGAGGCGCAGCGGTACCTCGCGCACGAGAACGATAGAGCCGACGACGGTTACGTGCGCTTCCTCCGCCGCTTGGCCGATCCGATCTGCGCGGTGGTGCCTTTCGGCGCACACGGCATCGATGTCGGTTGTGGGCCAGCGCCGGTGCTGGCGGAGCTGCTCACGCAGGGCGGTCGTCCCACGGAGTCGTACGATCCGCTGTTCTTCCCGCGGGGCGATCTGCTGAATGACACGTATGATTTCGTGACCTGCTGCGAGGTGGTCGAGCATGCGCACGATCCTGCTGGGTTGTTCGCGCTCCTCGCGGGGCTGATCCGATCTGGAGGGACAATCGCGGTGATGACGTCGCTTCACGACGCCACGACACAGTTTGAAACCTGGTGGTATGCGCGAGATATCACCCACGTGTGCTTCTTCAGTGCGCGGACGATGTCGTGGATCGGCGGGCGATTCGGTCTTGAGTTCGAGCTCGCGGCGCCGACTGTGGTGCTGTTTCGTGGCTGAACAGCGGAACCACGCACTCCGTAGCTCGTTGCCGGTAATCACTCGGACGGCGGTAGAACTCACGACGCCAGAGGCAGAATACGGTTGGCGGAAATCGGAGGAACTAACTGTCGACGCGGTATGGTTAATCCGTCGTCCGCCGTCTGTATTCCGCTTCTGGCGTCGTGAGTTGTGGTCTTGAAAGAACGGCGCACGCGGCCCGCGAACGCCGAGCCGAATTGATCCGTATATTGGTTTCCAGTCTCCTCCCACTCGGAATCCTGTGACTCAGTCCCGACGCAACTTCCTCAAGACCTCGGCGGCCGCCGCCGCGACGGCCGCCGTTGGCTCGCGGATCCTCGCCGCTGCCGATGCGTACGCCGCCACCGTGTCAACTCCTGGCGACCCAGCCATCCGCGCGCTGATGCAGGTCGCGCTCGATACCGCGAAGTCCGGCGGCGCATCGTACTCCGACGTTCGCGTCTCGGCGCGACGCCAGCAGAACGTCGGCACGCGCGACAAGATCGTCATCGGCGTCGGCGACACCGATACGTTCGGGCTTGGCGTGCGGACACTGGTCGATGGCGCATGGGGCTTCGCCGCCACGAGCAACCTCACGAAGGACTCCATCGCGGGCGTCACGCGCCTCGCGCTCGACCAGGCGAAGGCGAACCGCGCCAGCCAGCTCCGCCCCGTGGTGCTCGCGCCCACGCCCGGCAATCAGATTGGCGAGTGGACGAGTCCGATCAAGACCGATCCATTCTCCGTCTCCATTCCGGAGAAAGTCGCGCTCTTGCTCGCCGCAAACGAAGCGGCGTCGAAGGTGAAGAACGTGCGCAACGTCCAGTCGAGCATGTTCTTTCTCCGCGAGGAGAAGACGCTCATGACGAGCGACGGATCGTACATCGTGCAGACGATCTACCGCACGTCGCCGTCGATGTCGATCACAGCAATCTCGGACGACCGCACCGATTTCCAGACGCGCCAGAGCAACGACGTCGCGCCAATGGGGCTCGGCTACGAACACGTGCTCGACGCGAAGCTCGGTGAGAACGCACCGAGGTGGGCCGCCGAAGCGGTCGAGAAGCTCTCGGCCAAGCCGGTCGAGCCGGGTCGCTACGATCTCCTGCTGCACCCGTCGAACCTTTGGCTCACCCTCCACGAGACGGTGGCCCATCCAACGGAGCTCGATCGCGCGCTCGGTTTCGAGGCGAATTACGCCGGCACCAGCTTCGTCGCGCCGCCTGACAAAGTTCTCGGCAAGCTGAAGTTCGGGAGCGACATCATGAACGTCGTCGGCGATCGCGATCAACACGGATCGCTCGGCGCCATCGGCTGGGATGACGAGGCAGTCAAACCAATCAGGTTTGACATCATAAAAGGCGGCGTCTTCGTCGACTACCAGACCACGCGCGAGCAGGCATCGATGCTGGCCGACTACTACAAGCGCGTCGGCAAGCCGGTGAAGAGCTACGGATGCTCGTACGCGCAAAGCTGGGCCGACGTGCAGTTCCAGCGCATGCCGAACGTCTCCATCCAGCCCGGCAAGAACGACTATGTCTGGGAGGACATGATCTCGCAGATGGACAAGGGCATCGCGATCATCGGCGACGGATCCTTCTCGATCGACCAGCAGCGCTACAACGGCCAGTTCGCCGGCCAGGTGTTCTACGAGGTGAAGGGCGGCAAGATCGTCGGCATGCTGAAGGACGTCGCCTACCAGTTCAAGACGCCGCTCTTCTGGGGCTCGATGAAGGTGATCGGCGGCCCGCGCAGCTATCACCTCGGCGGCGCCTTCGGCGACGCGAAGGGTCAGCCCGGCCAGAGCAACTCGGTGAGCCACGGCTGTCCGCCCGCGCTCTTCACGCAGACCAACATCATCAACACGGGACGCAAGGCATGAGCCTCATCAATTCGCGCAGCCTCTATGCGCCAGTGGATATCCTCTCGCGCTCCGATGCGCAGGACATCGCGAACCGCGCGCTGAAGGCATCCCCCGCCGACGAGACGCGCGTCAGCATCAACAGCGCCGCGCGCGCCGACACGCGCTTCGCGCTCAACCAGGTGACGACGAGCGGCGAGAACCGTGATACGTCCGTCACCATCACCGCACTCGTTGGCGGACGGTCGGCGAGCGTGACGACCAATCGTCTCGACGAAGCATCGCTGGTCGCGGCAGCACGCGAGGCGACGGAGATCGCGAAGCTCGTCCCAGCGAATCCCGAACGGATGCCGGAGCTTGGTCCGCAGGAGTATCCGTCGCCGAAGTCGCGTATCATCACGCTGCCGTCGCCGGCGGAGCGTGCGCAGGCGGCGAAGAAGGTGACGGAACAAGCGCGCGCCGCGGGGCTCATCGCGACCGGGTTCATCGAGTGCCGAGCGGGTGCGACGGCGCTGGCGAATTCGAAGGGGTTGTTTGCGTATGACTCCAGTGCAGTCGTCACGATGACGGCGACTGTTCGCACGCAGGATGGAACGGGAAGTGGGTGGGCGTGCAGCGATGGCGATACGTTTGCGGACATCGATGCGCAGCGCGTTGGTGCTGTCGCAACCGACAAGGCGTTGAAGTCGCGTGGTCCGGTTGCAGTCGAGCCGGGTCGCTACGTCACCATTCTCGAGCCGACGGCCGCGGGCAACCTCATACAAAACATTATCGGTGCAATGCAGGCACGCAGCGCGGATGAGGGACGGTCGTTCTTCTCGAAGGCTGGTGGCGGCAACAAGATCGGCATGAAGGTCGTGGACGAGCGCGTTACGCTGCTCACCGATCCTGAGGACAGCCCGAGCACGAGCGGCGGCTTCGACGGCGACGGCATGCCGCTCGAGAAGGTGGTGTGGATCGAGAATGGCATCGTGAAGAACCTGGCGTACGATCGGTTCTGGGCGCAGAAGCAAGGTGTGAAGCCCACGCGCGCCGGCGGGGGTGGTGGCCGCGGAGGCGGCGGTGGAGGCGGTGGAGGTGGTGGCGGTGGCGGGGGTCGTTCGCTTCGCTTGCTTGGCGGCACGACGTCGACGGCCGACATGATCAAGGGCACCGAGCGTGGGATTCTCGTGACGCGCTTCTGGTACATCCGTCCCACGGACCCGCGGACGATCTCCTTCACGGGGCTCACGCGCGATGGAACGTTCCTGATCGAGAACGGCAAGGTGACGCACCCGGTGAAGAATTTCCGGTTTAACGAGTCGCCAATCTTCTTCCTGAACAATCTCGAGGCGCTCGGGCCGACGGTACGGATCAATGCGTCGGAAGCACTCGGCGCAGGTGGTGCGACCTACATGCCGACGCTCAAGGTGCGGGACTTCACGTTCAGTTCGTTGTCAGATGCCGTGTGAGTCTTTTTCGGCCCTCCGCCGCATGCTGGTGTGTCAGGTGTTCGCGTGTGTCGCACTCTCTGTGGTTGCGCCGACAGCGCATGCGGAGGACACGCTCTCTGACGCAGCCTGGAACGCTAACCCCGGCTGGGGATCACGCCACGAGGACCGCAAGCACTTCGCGCGGCCCGAGGGACAGGAGGGAAAATTCGACACAGAGCGGCACCTGAACAGAAGGCGAACGTACCGGAGTTTCGCTAACGAGGCGTTGAACAGATGATGCGGACTACCGTCCCCGTGGCCCATATCGCTGCACTCGACGGCGTTCGGGGGGTGGCCGTCATGGCGGTGGTCATGTTACACGCGGGCGTGTTTCCATACGGCGGGGCGGGGGTCGATCTGTTCTTCGTGCTCTCGGGCTTCCTCATCACCGGCGTCCTGCTCGACGCCAAGGGGGCGCCCGACGTGCTACGACCGTTCTACGCCCGGCGCGCCCTGCGCATTTTTCCGCTGGCGTTCGCGGTTATCGCCGTGGTATTCCTGCTGTACCCAGCGATAGGATGGGTGCCGCCAATTCCGGTGCAGGAACAAGTCTGGTACTGGCTCTACCTCTCCAATTGGTGGGTCTGGCCTCGGTCGACAGGAGCGTGGTTGCTTGGGCACTTCTGGTCGCTGGCCGTCGAGGAGCAGTTCTATCTCGTGTGGCCGTGGCTGGCGCTTGGCTGCTCGAAACGGACGTTGACGCGCGTGTGTCTAGGGCTCGTGGTGATGGCGCCTGTGGTACGCCTCGCGATTGCGTTGGCATCGCTACCGCCGTCGATCGGTCACACCTACGAAGGATTCACCGTCGTCCGCTGCGAGGGCTTGGCCATCGGCGCGCTCTTAGCCATCCACAGGCTTGACCTGCGACGCTGGCGGCAGTACGGCGTCCTGGCGTTTGCCATCGGAACGGCGCTCTACGTCCCGTTGATCCTACACGGCAGTCGGGTGGCTTACGTCGCTGGCTTCACCGCCTTGGCCGTGGCAACGGGAGGCGCGCTCTTCTGCGTCCTCACAGTAGTCTCGCCCCGAACCAATGCCGCCTTGCGCTGGTCGGTCCTTCGGTGGGTGGGCCGCGTGAGTTACGGGCTTTACGTCCTGCATCCGCTCGTGATCGACGCACTGATCCGCCACGGAATGCGGAGAGGATGGCCGCTCTTTGTCGTGACCGCATTCGTTACCGCCGCCCTCGCCGCCGTGAGCTGGTACGGCTTCGAGAGGGTCATCCTCAGACAGAAGAGACACTTCCCGATGCCACGGGGCGAAGATCGAGAAGCCACATCTAAACTCGCGGTCGCATGACACCACAGCACGTGGCGAACATGCTAGCTCGGAGGCGTGAACAGATGCTTTGCAGAACTGCGGTCAGTGCGACAGTCGTGAGATGCCGACAGTCGAAGGTGTCCGACCTCGTGGAGCAGGACTTTCCACTGCAGGAGGGGCGGGAGCGAGTCGTGGACATCGATGACCCGATAGGCCATCACGGAGCACCCGAGCTCGTGGACATCCCCGCACGGGGCCGACGCGATGACGACCGTCACGCCACCGATCCGACTCGGGATGGAGTCCGGTAATGGTGGCAGCTTCTGGCAATGCGCGACGGGCGTGTATAGCGCAGGGCGATGCAAGGGCTTTCACAGCGTGAACCCCCTTCTGCGTTTGCGCCCATCTTCCGCCCAATTGTCATCGATTGTGTCGAGGGGCGCATACCCCCCGACTGGCTGGAGTTCCTGAATCAGTTCGAGTACTTTACGCGCAGATCGTGCGCGCAGGGCGGCCGTGCGCGCTCAAGGGCAGGCCATGCTCGACAGCGCGGCGCGCCTCGTCGACACAATCATTGTTACGCCGGCGTAGCTCGAGCTGCACGTTGGGGATCGGCTGTCGGCCAACGACATGTATTCGCGACTGACGCGAATCGGATTGCGCGCCAATGGTGATACGGTTCGCAGGTTCTCGTCTGAATACGTGCTGAAACCAGGTCTATTTGAGCGGGGCAGCGACGGAATCATGATTGCTAGAGCGCCCGGTGTCGGCGAGATCCTGGTGCGGCCGGGCCACGATCCGCGCGCAGATCCATTCCGAACGACGAGGCCGGTGACCGTGGTGCCGATACAGATCAAGTAGTCATTGCGCCTGACGAGCCATGACGTGCATCGGGAGGGGCGGCCACGTGCTCCTTCCGATGTCTTGCATTTGTACAGCACCTGCGCTCGTCGTTCCGATCTGGATGCTTCGCTCCTCACACACACGGACCCATGCAGCGTCGGACCTTCATTGCGCGCTCCACCGCTATCGCCGGCGCCGCCGTAGCCGGCACGCTGATCGACATTCCCGGCATGGTGGCGGCGCCCGTCGCGAAGCGACAGCAGCCCGTGCCCGTCACACCGATCACCGCCGACGAACGCCGCGCCCGGATCGAGAAGGCCCGGCGGCTCATGGCGCAGCACGGCATCGACGCGATGGTGCTCGAAGGCGGGACGAGCATGTACTACTACACCGGCGTGCATTGGGGAAACAGCGAGCGCACGTTCGCCGTCGTCATCCCTGCGCGCGGCGAGCTTGCGTGGGTCACGCCCGGATTCGAGGAAGCGCGTGCGCGCGAGCTCATCCCGAATCCGGTCGACGTCCGTGCCTGGCAGGAGGACGAAAGCCCCTACAAGGTCATCGCCGGAATCCTGCGCGACCGGAAGACCACGGGCACGATCGGCGTCGAGGAGCGTCTGCGCTTCTTCATCTACGACGGCCTGCGCTCTGAGTTGCCGCGTGCGAAGTTCACCAGCGCCACGCCGGTCACGGCGGGTTGTCGGATGATCAAGTCGCCCGCCGAGATTGCGTTGTTGCAGCGCGCGAACGACATCACGCTCCAGGCCATCGGCACCGCGCTGCACGGGTTGCGCGAAGGCATGACCACCGGCGACGTCGGCGACAGCGTCGCCTCCGCGACCCGCTCACTCGGCGGCAAGGCCGATGGGGCGCTCGTGATCTTCGGCAAGTACAGTGCGTTCCCACACGGCAGTGTGCAGCCGCAGCGATTGCACGAGGGCGACGTCGTGCTCGTGGACGCCGGCTGCACCGTGGAGGGATACGTCTCCGACATCACGCGCACGACGGTGTTCGGCACGTCCACGCAACGGCAGCGCGACGTGTGGGAGGTGGAGAAGAAGGCACAGGCCGCCGCGCTCGCGGCCGCGCAGGTGGGCGCGACGTGCGCGTCGGTGGACGCGGCGGCCCGCGCGGTGATCACGGCCGCCGGCTTCGGGCCGGATTACAAGGTGCCCGGCCTGCCGCACCGCACTGGCCACGGCATCGGCCTCGACGGACACGAGTGGACGAACTTCGTGAAGGGCAACACCACGCGGATCCAGCCCGGCATGTGCTTCAGCGACGAGCCGACGATCGCGATCTACGGCGAATTCGGCATCCGTCTCGAGGATTGCCTCTATGTGACGGAGGCGGGGCCGCGGTTGTTCACACCGCAGAGTCCGTCGATCGAGCAGCCCGTGTAACGAACGAACTTGGCGATCAGCGGCGCTCCACGCGGATGATCGCGACCGGCGCGACGAGCGTCTGGCCCGTCACCGCCCGACCCTGGATGGCCCGCACCACGTCGCGCCCCGACGTGATGACGCCGAACGCCGCGAATCCCTGGCCGTCGGGATTCCGCTTGCCACCGTAGTCGAGCTGCGGCTGGTCGCCAATGGTAATGAAGAAGGAGTCCGTGGCGGTGTCGGGTCCGCCACGCGCCATCGAGAGCGTGCCGTCGCGGTGATGCAGTCCCGTGACACTCGTCCGTTCGAGCGCGATGGCGGCAAAAGGCCGCCCGAACCCATCTCGTACCATGCCACCCTGAATGACCTCGATCCGCACCGAATCGGATGGCTGATTGGTGCGGGTGACCGCGCGATAGAAGGCGCCACGGTCGTAGAAGTGGCCGTCGACGTAGCGCAGGAAGTTCGTCACGGTGTTGGGCGAATGCGCAGAATCGAGCTCGGCGTCGATCGTCCCCAATTGTGTGACGATGCGAATGGGTATCGTGCGCGACGGCACACTCTGTTGCGCGCCAAGCGGAGAAAACGCCAGCAGCGCCAGCAAGGCGCAAACGTGCGTGAGCATCCTGTCACCTCGGTTTTACGCGCCGCCGATCAGGGCAGGAATGAAACTTGATTCCAATTTTCCTCCCCCGACCGGAGGCAGACATGATTCGCAAGCTCAAGAGTGGTGAATACCGCCTGTATTCGCGCAAGAAAGACCCGAAGACCGGCAAGCGCCGCAACCTTGGCACCTTCAGCAGCCGAGCGGCCGCGGAGAAGCACGAGAAGGCGGTGCAGTTCTTCAAGCGTCAGGGCTGATCACTTGCTCGCTTGCGCGCGTTGCTGACGTGCCCGCGTCACGTGCGGGACGATGCCCAGCATGCGCTCCATGAGCATGAGCTGTCCGCGATGATGCATCTCGTGCTCCTTGGGTGAGAGCAGGCTCTCGAGACGCGTGCGCGGCGCGCCCGCGCCGTCCGCGAACGTTTCAGCCAAGTACTCGGGCGGCAGCGACTCGAGCCATGCCGCGAACCGCTCGCCCTCCGACTTCAGGAGCTCGACGATCTCGGCCTTCGATCGCGCCGGCTGCTCCGCTGCCCTCATCGCGCCGAGTGCGGCCGGAAAATCGAATCCCACCATTGTGCTCACGCCCTCTCCGCCGTGAATCTTCTCGTACAATGCGGGTGAGTGGACGAGATGCTTCAGTGTCGCTGCGACCGACATCGTATCCGGCGCACCGACGAAGTCGTACTTGTCCTCCGGAATGTCCTCGGCGATCTGAATCGTGTTCTTCCGCACGGTGCGGAATGACGCTGCCATCTCCTTCGGTCCGTACGTTCCCATTGGTTCCTCTTGTGGTGAATCAATCACCGTTGTCCGGCTCGTCGATGCGGGCGATACGCCGCATCACGAAACCGGGAGTTCCTCGTTCACAGCCGATGTGCTCGAAAAATGGCGTACTGCCGTTCCGCGCGTTGACGTAGAGCAGACCCTTCGGTGTCGCGTCAAAGGCGCGGTTCATCAACTGACGTCCCACACCCCGCCGCTGATAATCGGGATGCACAACGATGTCCGCGAGTGCAGCGTAGAGATATCCGTCGGTGATCACCCGCGCGACGCCGATCAGCACGCCATCATACCACGCCGCAATGTTCACGGTCTGCGAGAGCGCCGACGTCGTTCGTGCCACTTCGGGCGATTCGGTGGACACCAGTCGCAGCAGGCGCAGATAGTCGGACGACTCGACTGACGTCACGAACTTCGGCGACACCACACTTCCCGTCGACCTCTGCTCCCGAACCGCATCCACGCCAGCACGAGCGCTTGTCTCCTCGATCGCGGCGCGCTGGGCATCAGCAGGGGCTCGCCGGAAGCGATGATAGCGTTCCCACGCCGCCCCGATTGCACCGCCGAGCAGGAGGCCGAGCGCGCCGGAGGCCACGCCGGCAATGAAGACGATGACGAGAAACAGGAACACGCCGCGCGACGCGTTGCCGCCGTCGTCGAAGCCGCGAGAGATGTACGGCCACGCGTACGGTGCCGCCGCAAACCAGCCGACTATGAAAGCGACCAGCGCGACGCCATCCTTGATCGACGTCCGGCGCTGTGCGTAGAACTCCGACAGAACGCCTCCCTTTCCGATCGTGAGTGTCGTCGCCGCACGAGCGCGCCGACACGCACAACTATACCACACATTCAACGATTCGCGGTGCCACACGGTCCGCGGTTCGAGCAGGCGATGTCATGAGTCCGAACACGCGAGGCAAGAGTGGCGAACGCGGAGCGCGCCGGAACATCGATTCCAGCATACGTCCGAAAACGCTGACGGTCAGGCCGATCGGCCGGAGCGCCGACATCGGCGACGTCCGCTATCTGCCGTTCATTCTTCTGCTCTTCGTCGGTTCCGGATGCGCGGCGCTGATCTACGAGATCGTCTGGTATCAGTCGCTCGAGCTCATCGTCGGCTCCAATGCGATGTCGATCGGCGTGGTGCTCGGCACCTTCATGGGCGGTATGTGCGCGGGCAGCCTGCTCCTGCCGCGTTACGTGAAGCGCGACGTGCATCCGCTGCGCGCATACGCTGCGCTCGAGGCGCTGATCGCGGTGTGCGGACTGGTGATCCTCTTCGTGCTGCCGCACGCCGGGGGACTTTACACGTCGTTCGGTGGATCAGGGTTTAGCGGACTCCTGCTCCGCGGCTTTTTCTGCGCGATCTGCCTGCTGCCGCCGACGCTGCTCATGGGCGCGACGCTGCCGGCCGTCGCGCGCTGGGTGCAGGCGACCCCGCAAGGCGTGAGCTGGCTGGGCTTCTTCTACGGTGGGAACATCGCCGGCGCGGTCGTCGGCTGTCTCTTCGCCGGCTTCTATCTGTTGCGACTCTATGACAACGCTGCGGCGACGTACGTCGCAATGGCGCTCAATCTCGTCGTCGCCCTCGCCGGCCTGATGCTCGCGCGCGTGACGGCGTACGTCCCAGTCGCGGACGAGCCCGAGGCAACAGAAGCAGACGTCCGCCGCCACGCCACGCTGGTCCTCATCACCATCGCGCTCTCCGGCGCCACCGCGCTCGGCGCCGAGGTCGTGTGGACGCGATTGCTCACGTTACTCCTCGGCGCGACGACCTACACGTTTTCGCTCATCCTCGCGTCGGTGCTCATCGGCCTCGGCATCGGCAGCAGTGTGGGCGCGTTCTTCGCACGAACCGTTCGCGAGCCGCGACGCACACTTGGTTGGTGCCAGGTTGGCGTCGTCATCTGCATTGCATGGGCGGCATGGTGCGAGACCCGCGCGTTGCCCTACTGGCCAATCAATCCGAGCCTGTCGACGACCGCATGGCTTCAATTCCAGATCGACTTCGTGCGGTGCCTGGTGACGGTGGTGCCTGCGTCGATCCTCTGGGGCGCGAGCTTTCCGCTCGCCCTCGCCGCGGCCGCACCCGATGAGCGCGACGCCGGCCGGCTCGTCGGCGTCGTCTATGCCGCCAACACGCTGGGCGCGATCCTCGGCGCGCTGGTGTTCAGTCTCTTCCTTGTTGGAAGCATCGGGACACAGCAGTCGCAGCGCGTGCTCATGGCGCTGTCGACGCTTGCGGCGTTGATCATGATTGTGCCTGGCCGAGCGTCTTCTGTCGATGACGAATTCGCATCATGGGGATTCCGTGGTGTCGCCGCCGGCGTTGGTACGCTCGTCATGACGGCGCTGCTTGCGACGACGGTGATACCGGTGCCAGCCATTCTCGTCGGCTATGGCCGCTTCGCGGCGACGTGGATGACGTCGCACGGTGATTTCATCTTCGTCGGCGAAGGCACCAACTCGTCGATGGCCGTGTCGCGGATGTCGACCGGTTATCTCAACTATCACAATGCGGGCAAGGTGCAGGCGTCGAGCGAGCCGCAGGACATGCGGCTCCAACGCATGCTCGGCCACCTCACAACGCTGTTGCCGGCGCAGGCGAAGTCGGTGCTCGTCATCGGATGCGGCGCGGGCGTGACGGCTGGGGCCGTGAGCATCAGCCCGGCGGTCGAGAAGCTGACGATCGCGGAGATCGAGCCGATGGTGCCGGCGACGGTGAGCACCTACTTCGCGGACTTCAATTACAACGTCGTGCGCAATCCGAAGACGCATGTCGTGATCGACGACGGCCGCCATTTTCTCCTGACGAGCCATGAGAAGTTCGACGCGATCACGAGCGATCCGTTCGACCCATGGGTGAAGGGTGCGGCGACGTTGTATTCGCGGGAGTTCTGGGAGATCGCCAAGGACCATCTCAACCCTGGCGGCGTGGTGACGGTGTGGGTGCAGCTCTACGAGAACAGTGAAGCGGCGGTCAAGAGCTCGATGGCCACCTTCTTCGAGGCGTTTCCGGAGGGTGTAGTGTTCGGCAACACGTTCAACGGGCAGGGTTACGACATGGTGCTCGTCGGCCAGAAGGGACCGATGCACATCGACCTCGATGCGGTGGAGGCGCGGCTTGCGCGGCCGGAGTATGCGGTCGTAAGGCAGTCGTTGATCGAGACGGGGTTCAACTCTGGTGTGGACCTGTTCTCGACGTTCGCGGGGCGTGCGGCGGACCTGAAGGGTTATCTCGCCGACGCGCAGGTGAATCGCGATCGCAACCTGCGCCTCCAGTATCTCGCCGGGTTCAGTCTGAATCAGTACGACCAGGCGAAGATCTACGCGAACGTGCTGAGCAACGGACACTGGGTGGACGGGATGTTCACTGGGAGTCCGGACAAGGTGTCGTACCTTCGGGCGAAGGTCGCGGTGCGGTAGCTGACGATCGCGGTGCGATTTGCGCGCGATAGTGACTGAACATGCGGCCGTCCAATCCGGTGTCGCCTCGGGGCGTAAAGTGGGATCACGCGGTTGGCCATATCTCCCTTTGGCGTGCTCGGCGACGCTCGACGGAAGCTCATCCGCTATGCTGCGTGCGCTCGCAGCATAGCGGCTTGTCTTGTGGGTTCCGATCGTTGTAAGCTCAAGGCACTTGAGAGGTTGCGGTGGATCTTGCGCCTGCTCACTGTGATATTCTTGCAGACCCTTGCAGCTATTGCGCGACGTTATACTCGCTTGCAGCATAACGAGGCTGCATAATCAGCGTAGAGAGCCATAATGCTCCTCTTCGGGTAGCCATGGAGCCAAGCAGTACCGACATCGCGTTGATGGCCAAGATCAGCTCCGATCCAGCGCTCTCCGCGATTCACAGAGAGGTGGTTCTCGAGTGGAGCCGGGAGGCCGCCAAACGGCTACCAACCAAACCCGTAGCCATCTCCGGCCTAAATATTCCCGAGCATCCCAAGCTCGTGCGCGGCCGCCGAGGCACATCCGCTATGACGCTTTCTCTCGCCGCCATCTCAACAGTCATGATGGCGAGCGGCGTTACACGCGGATCTGTGTTCGTCGGTACGGTGACCGTGCTAGGCGCTTTGCTGCTTGCGGGCCTATTGATTGGCGAGATTCTGCTCGGGGCCGGAGCACACGTTCAAACGCAATTCGCATCGCCTAAAGGCTTTCATCGCGAGTACACGTTCATTTCCTCGCTACACTCGCCGACCGAATTTGCTTTTGCGGGTCTCGGTATTCTTTCCGGCAATATCCTGGGCTATGCGTTGATTTATTCTGGCCTATCTGCAGCATATGAACACGCCTTCAACACTCGTATTGAAGGGGTTGCTGCTCTGTATTTTTCAGTCATGACGTTCAGTACCGTGGGCTACGGCGACATTGCTCCCCTGGAGCGCGCGGCGCGGCTCGCTAGTGTGTCACAAGTGCTCACGGCATATCTGATCGGAACCATCGTCCTCGCAGCGACGGTGTCTTGGCTCCTTACTCAGCGACAGCATCAGGTAGACAAGGCCGAGGCTGCCAACCGCTCCAAGGTAGAGTTCAATGAGGAAATCGCCCGAGAAGCCGGATTAGGTCTCTACGACACCACTGGCGCGACGGTGCGTGAAGTAGTGCGGCGTGCGCGTGAGCGCGGCATCCCGATTGATGACGCGGCTCTCTAACGTGCGTTGGAGCAGACAGGGGTTCTTGCACCACTTCCGTTGACACTTCCACCTAACGATACCGGAGTGTCACCCGATGCCCAAAGCACGACCACGAGCCGTTCGGCGATACAGCGACGAGTTTAAGCTGACCGCCGTTCGCTTGAGCCACCAACCAGGGATGCAGGTGAAGACCGTGGCCGCTGCCCTGGAGATCCATCCCTTCATGCTGTCGAAGTGGCGCAAGGATGTGCGCGATGGCCTGATCCGGGGGCGCGCACCCAAGGCCCCGCCCCCGGGACCCGCGCGCGAGATCGCCGCCCTGCAGGCGCTCGAGACGGCGCACGCGCTTCTGCAGGAGGAGCACGAACTCCTAAAAAAAGCCATTCGGTTCTGTTCCGCTCGAAAGGCGACACGTTCGCCTTCATCGATTCGCAGCGGACGCGCTTCAGCCTAGCGTCCCTCTGTCGGCGGTATCGCGTCACGCGCGGCGGGTATTACGCCTGGCGCCGTCGCGATGCGAATGCCCATGCGGAGCAGGACCGAGTCCTCCTGAAAGCCATCACGCGACTGTTTGCCGTCCATCACGGACGATACGGCAGCCCGCGGTTGCAGCGCGCGCTCATCACCGCCGGATGGGTGGTCAGCCGCCGCCGGGTCGCCCGGCTCATGCGGGCGGCGGGCCTGCGGGCCAAGGCGGTCTGTGGGTATCGCGCCAAGCGGAATATCCATCACCAGTACGCACGCCATCCCAATCGTCTCTGGACGACCACCGTCACGGCGCCGAATCAGGTGTGGGTCGGCGATATCACGTATCTCAAAGTGGGCCAGACGTGGCGCTATCTCGCGATCGTCATGGACCAGCATACGCGGCGGATCCTGGCCTGGTCCCTCACGCCGCACCGCACCGCCGCCGTCACCGGCGCGGTGCTGGTCCGCGCGGCGAAGGACCGGGATACCCGCGGCGTGATCTTCCACAGTGATCGGGGCTCGGAGTACACCGGCGCCCCGTTCTGCGCGCAGGTCACGGCACTCGCGATGCTCCAAAGTGCCAATGTGCGTGGCCCCGGCGACAATGCCCATGCGGAATCGTTCTTCCATTCGCTCAAGGCGGAGCTCACACGCGGCGTGGTCTTCCTCTCCGAGCGGGTCCTCCGCCGACAGTTGCAACGGTACATGCGGTACTACAACACGATTCGCTTACATTCGAGCCTGCAGTATCTCTCGCCGCTTGCCTTTGAACGGCGCGCGGCGTAAACCACATGTGTCAACTGCGCTGGTGCAAGATCCCAGGGCGGCTATTGATGGAGCGCGCTCCGCGCGCTCTCTTATTGGTTCGCCCTGCAGCTCAATTGGGGCGTTATGTGGCCACAGGGCTCCTATTCTCACAACAGATGAGCATTTTCCGCCGCAAGAAGAAAGTGTCGGCAGTCGATCTTGGCATCTTCGTCGCGATGCAAACTTGGCCGCAGGAATTAGCCATCGATCCACGACTGTTCGGCCTCTATCCGACACCTGATACGCCGCGTGCCGTATTTGTTCTCCACACGGTGCTCGCCTACCGTGCTTTCAGTGAGCTTCTAGATGAGTCTACAAGGAAGGCTGCTCAATGGAGCGCTTGGCATTCCCAGATTTGGTTTCTAAACGGCGGGCAGCTCTCTGACAACGCCCTGACCGACTGGCGAGACTTGCCAAACATGCGGGCATTTGCACACCTGCAGGAGGCACTTCCTGGTCTCTACGGCGTCGCCCGGGCAAGTAACCCCGCCAACGCACAACGAGCCGATCATGTTCAGCAGCAGTGTGGTTCGCCAAGCTTCCTTGGCGATGTACTGTCGCGCGGTCTGTTGTCACTGCACCCTTCGCCGAAGAGCCACGACACTTCGCTAGTGTTTAGCCTTTACCGAGCCTTTCCCGAGGGCGTCAGTCTAACCACTCAGCAGGGTCCAGCTTGGTTCACCCTTGAGACCCGGATCAAGGAGTGGATGAGAACCTACATCAAGGGCTACGATCCGATTGTGCCGGATTTGTGACGTGACTTTCCTCGATCAGTCCTGTGCGCTGGCCACATGACGTACGCTGCAGCTGACAGGGTCCGTTATGGAAGCGCGCTGCGCGCGCGATTATGATGTGCCTTCGCAGCTGAGCTTTGGCGTTGAGGATGTAGAATATGTCCCGCATCCGGTTTAGAGCGCCCGGTGTGAGATATTCGCCCTCCACAGTTGCCCTAGGATCGACGATCGCCTCGTCGGCAATCGTTTTCGCACTCCCGAAATTGGAGCACGCGGAACGGCCGCGGAGTTATTCTACATCCTCGTTATGCGGCAACTTACTGTTCCTGAGAGGGCGAGATGGGCAACCGGCACCATTTCGTTCCTCGGTTCTACCTCAGCGCGTTCGAGAGTTCCCCGCGACGCATCCATTTGTTCAACCTGAGCCGCAATCGAGTCGTCGCTGACGCGAGTCTTCGTGACCAGTGCCAAGTTCATCGCCTGTACGGTTCGGACGTCGTCGAGAGCGCCCTCGCTGCAATCGAGGGCTCGGCGTCCGCACTCATACGACGAATGCGCGACCATCAAGCTGTTCCCGGCATGGGAACCATCGAGCGCGATCAGCTTCTGCTGTTCGTCGCGCTTCAGCTGGCGAGAACGACAGCCGCGCAGGCACACGCAATGCAATCGTCGCAATTGATGGCAAACATTGCGTTCGACGGCGCGCCGCCGAAGGAATACGAGATGTCGGCGGACGAGGCGATTGCAATGACGCTCGCGGTAGCGCCGATCATGGCAGCAACTATCGCCGACTTGGCTATCACGCTGGTTCAGGCAGAGCCAGACAGCTGTTTTGTCACAAGTGACGATCCCGTGTTCAAGTACAATGCATACTGCGAGGGCATCACGGACTTCGGCGTCACCGGTACCAAGTGTCGAGGCCTGCAGTTGTTCCTGCCCGTATCGCCGCGATACCTGCTGTATCTGTTCGACGCAGGCGTCTACAAGTTGGTTCGCGCCCCCAAGCGTCTCGCATCTGCCAATACAGCTGACATGATGGCTTTGAATCGCCTACAGCTGATTGGCGCACGCAACAACGTCTACTTTGATGACGAAGGCCTGAGCCCCTGGATCGCTGAAGCGGCCGTGGACGTCCGTACCATTAGATCGGCAAGCGCGCCTCGAGTAACGAAGGCTGTCGACGTCAACGATAGTCGGGCCGAGCTGCTCCACCAGTACTGGTCAATGCCGCAAGCCGGGCTTCTCCTTTCGTTTGTGTCATTTCGCCGGAATGCGCTCAAGGTGCCGCTGTTCGACCGAATACACCGAACGCGTGGTGCTATTCAAGGCGTAGTTGGAATGAATGATGCCGAGGGAACGCTCCGACGCTTTGAGGTTCCCTCGCACCATTGAACGTGAAGCTCCAGGTGCCTGCCGCATAACGTTCGTTGGAGCAGTTGAGGGCTCTTGCTTCACTTCTGTTGACACTTTCACCTAACGCTCCAGGAGAGTGTCACGATGCCCAAAGCCCGACCGCGCTCGATCCGACAATACAGCGACGAGTTTAAGCTCACCGCCGTCCGACTGAGTCAGCAACCGGACGTGCAGGTCAAGACGGTGGCGACGGCGCTGGAGATCCATCCCTTCATGTTGTCGAAATGGCGGAAGGACTTTCGCGATGGGCGACTGCGAGGCCGGCTGCCCAAGGCCCCACGCGCCGGTCCCGTGCGCGAGATCGCGCAGCTGCAGGCGCTCGAGAAGGCCTATGCGCAGTTACACAAGGAGCATGAACTCCTAACAAAAGCCATCCGGTTCTGTTCCGATCGAAAGCCGACATCTTTGCGTTCATTGAGACGCAATGCGCCGGTGTGAGTGTCGCCGCTCTCTGTCGTCGCTATGAGGTCACCCGGGCCGGCTTCTATGCGGCCCGGCGACGGGGCGAGAGTGCGCACCACCAACAGAACCGGGAACTCTCGGGCGCCATCCTGCGCGTGTTTCGCGCGCATCAGGGCCGGTACGGCAGTCCGCGCATCTGGCGCGTGCTGCAGGCGGAGGGATGGACCGTGAGTCGGCGACGCGTCGCGCAGCTGATGCACGCCGCCGGGCTCCGGGCGCGCGCCGTCCGCGGCTACCGCGCGAAGGCGAAGATTCATCAGCTCTATGCGCGGCACCCCAATCGCCTCTGGGATTTGTCCGTCACGCGCGTCAATCAGGTCTGGGTAGGCGATATCACCTTTCTCAAGGTCGACAGCGGCTGGCGGTACCTCGCGATTGTCATGGACCAGTACTCCCGGCGCATCCTGGGCTGGACGCTCACCCGACGCCGCACCTCCGCCGTCACATGCCAAGCGCTCAACAAGGCCGCCGCGCACCGCCCGACCCAGGGCGTGATCTTTCACGGTGATCGCGGGTCAGAGTACATGGGCGCTGCGTTTGGCGAGCGTCTCAGCACGCTGGGCCTTCAGCAAAGTGCCAACGTCCGCGGCCCCGGCGATAACGCGCACGCCGAATCGTTCTTCCATACGCTCAAGGCGGAGCTCACCCGCGGCGTGCACTTTCCCACGGACCGCCATCTTCGCGGGCAACTCCAACGCTATATGCAGTATTACAACACCACCCGCTTACACTCCGCCCTTCGCTACGTCTCGCCTATTGCCTTTGAAGGCCGCGCAGCGTAATCCATCAGGTGTCAACAAAGGTGATGCAAGATCCCGGGCGATCTATCGGGATAGGGAGGGGAGATTGCGCTCCCCAACCCTCCCACACCACCGGACAT
>DAIUFP010000006.1:0-184792 GCA_036844565.1 Gemmatimonadaceae bacterium
CCCTTCTTCGTCGTGATCAGGATGACACCATTCGCCCCTCGGCTACCGTAGATCGCGGTGGCGGCGGCGTCCTTGAGGACGTCGTAGCTCGCGATGATGGCGGGGTTGAAGTCCTGGATGCCGCCGGAGATGGGGATGCCGTCGATGACGTAAAGCGGCTCGTTGCTCGCGGAGAGCGAGCGGACGCCGCGGATGCGCACCTGGTAGGGTGATCCCGGCTCGTTGTTCGACTGCACGACTTCGACGCCCGGAATGCGGCCCTGGATTGCCTTCACCGGGTCGTACGTCGGGATGTCCTTCACCTTGTCGGCGGTCACGGTGGCGACGGCGCCGGTGACGGTGCGGACGTCCTGCGTGCCATAGCCGACGGTCTTGATTTCCTCGAGCGTCACCGGCGAGGTGACGAGGGCGAAGTTCGCGGTGGCCGCCAGTGCCGCGCTGACGGTGACGGACTGTGTGGCGTTGACGTAGCCGAGTCGACGCGCCTGCACGCGATGAGCGCCGGGGGCGACGTCAGCGATGGTGAAGCGTCCATCGGCGTCCGTGACGGCGCCGCGTGCGGCGCCGACGAGGACCACGGTGGCGGAGGGGAGTGGTCGTGCGCCGTCTGCGGTGGTGACCCGGCCGACGATGCGTCCGCTGCCTTGCGCGAGCGCCGATGTGGCGCCGGTGCACAGCGCAAGGAGTGCCAGCAATCTCCAGCGTCCCATCAGTGGATCCTCCGGGTGACGTGAGGTGGTGCGATGAGGGTGACTCGCATCTTTTGTTATTCTGACTAACAAAATGGTGAATCCAAAAGGGAGTCGCACGCCACAACAGCGTTTCCTCCGCACGATGCAGATGACGCGTCGCCTCCGAAACGCTCGCCGATCGCCCCGCGAGCGCCGGACGTGAAAAGTGGGGCGAAACTATATCGCGGACTTTGTCTGTCAAGAAAATTATTTCTTCAGCCTTGACATCGCTTCGCGACCACCATTCTCGGGCTTCGCTGCCTTCGGACCTCGCGTTCGATCCTGCCGTCACAGGCACAACGGTGACAAATTCGCCCTAGAATTCGCTCTTTGTTCTCCGAAGTGACATAATTCCAACGACCCGATCCCCGTCGCAGCTCGCGGCTTACAACCCTCGAAAGCCCATGCCGGAACTCATCAGGCACCGCGCACGGTTGGCGTACAGTGTTGCGACTGTCGTCACGCTTGCCGCACACGGCGCGCACGCACAGCAGCCCGCGCCCGCTCCGTCATCGCCCGGCGCCTGGACCGCCGCGGAAGACCACCAGAACATGATGGCGCAGCTCGGCATTCGCGCGCTGCGTCCCGGGCCGAGCGGCAATGAGGCGGCGCCGAACCACGCGAACTACGACGAGGCGGCGGCGAACCCATTCCCCGTGCTGCCGTCCCTGATGACCCGGCATGACGGGCGCGTCGTCAGCACGCCCGCACAATGGCCGGCGCGCCGCGCGGAGATCGTCGAGGATTTTGAACGCGAGGTCTACGGTCGCGTGCCGGCAAACGCGCCGAAAGTGACGTGGACCGTCGCGACGACCGACACGGGAACTGTCGGCGGGCATCGCGTCATCGGTCGCCAGCTCGTTGGCCATGCCGACAACACGGCATATCCCGCGAAGTCCGTCGACATCTCGCTCACGCTCGTGATGCCCGCGGACGTCACATCGCCCGCGCCGGTGATGATCCTCTTCGGCGGCCGTCCGCTCGCGCAGGCCCTCGGACGCCCCGCGCCGCCGCCTGCGCCCAGTGCACGCGTCTTCGCCTTTCCGCCCCCAGCGCCCGGCAGTGATGCGCCCGCGGCCGAGCAGTTGATCACCGACGGCTGGGGCTTCGCGTACCTGAATCCGGCCAGCATCCAGGCGGACAACGGCGCCGGTCTTACGAGCGGTATCATCGGCCTCGTCAACAAGGGACAGCCGCGAAAGCCGGACGATTGGGGCGCGCTCCGCGCTTGGGGCTGGGGCGCAAGCCGCGCCCTCGACTATCTCGAGACGGACAGGACGGTCAACGCGAAGGAGGTCGGCATCGAGGGTGTGTCGCGCTATGGCAAGGCGGCGCTCGTGACGATGGCCTTCGACCAGCGCTTCGCCGTGGTGCTCATCGGCTCCTCCGGCGAAGGCGGGGCGAAGCTGCACCGCCGCAACTGGGGTGAGGCCGTCGAAAGCCTCACTGGCTCCGGCGAATATCACTGGATGGCGGGAAACTTCCTCAAGTACGGTGCGTCGGACGCGGTGTTTGGAAGTCGCAACGCCGGTGACCTTCCCGTTGACTCGCACGAGCTGCTCGCGCTCTGCGCTCCACGGCTGACCTTCGTCAGCTACGGTGTGCCCGAGAAGGGCGACGCGAAGTGGCTCGATCATCAAGGCAGCTTCATGGCCGCCATTGCCGCGCAGCCCGCATTCCGCCTACTCGGCGCACAGGGCCTTGGCCGCCCGGACGACTACGCCACCGAGCGCATGCCGGCCGTCAACGTCGGCCTCCTCGACGGAGAGCTCGCGTGGCGCCAGCACGACGGCGGGCATACGGACGCGCCGAACTGGAAGTACTTCCTCGCCTGGACGGACCGTCACTTCAAGCGCTCCTACACGCCTGCCCCGCCCGTACCGGCGACGGTCGCTTCCGCCTCGGCACCATCTGCTGTCGCGGCCGCGGCGGCGGCGCAATCCATCACGCCATGGCCCGCCGACACGCCCACACCGCGCACCGACGCCAACTCGATACTCGCGCACCAGCAGCTCCTCGAGAAGCGATCGAAGGGAAGGATCGACGTTTATTTCGAGGGGAACTCCATCACGCGACGATGGGGCGCCACTGACTATCCCGATTTCCTCGCGAACTGGAAGTCCAACTTCTTCGGGTGGAACGCGGCGGACTTCGGCTGGGGCGCCGACCGGATCGAGCACATGCTTTGGCGCATCGAGAACGGTGAGCTCGACGGCGTAAACCCCAAGATCATCGTGATCCTCGCCGGAACGAACAACGTCGGTAACATGCCAGGCGACGACGCGAAGGTGGCCGACATCACGCGCGGGATTCGCGCGTTGGTCGACCTCTGCCAACGCAAGGCCCCAGGCGCGGTGATCATCCTGACCGGCATCTTCCCGCGCAACGACAACATCGCCGTGGTGTCCGAGATCAATCGCATCAACGCGAACATCTCGCGCTTCGCCGACGGCAAGCGGATCCGCTACGTGAACATCAACGACAAGCTCGCGGATGCCGACGGACGATTGTATGACGGCCTCACGATGGACAAGCTGCATCCCACCGTGAAGGGCTATCAGATCTGGGCCGACGCGCTGAAGCCGACCTTGCGCGAAATTCTCGGTCCGCCCGCAGCCGTCGATATGGCGCCTCCGCCGACGGGCGATCCCAGCGCGAAGCCGCCCAGTGTGTGAGGTCAGTTCCGATTGACTGTAAACTGACGCTGAGAGCTGATAACTGTCAGCTCTTCGGTTGCAGTTCCGGACCAAAGCCCACAGACCGCAGCCTAAACCCAGACCCAAGCGCGAGCTTCGAGCCAACTGCAACCGAAGAGCCGTCAGTTAACAGCTATCAGCGTCAGTAGCCAGTGAAAGCGTCACCAAGCGGCGATGCACCACCCGACGACGTAATGGCACAACGAAGCGAGCATCGTCTAGGGACGATAGGCCCGATTGAACCGCGCATACGGTTCGGCGTACGCCGTGTGCGCGGCCGGATCCGGATGTTCGAGTGCCCCGCGCGTGAGCGTCGCGCGCGCCGCGCTCCCGAGGTCCGCGAATGCGCCGGCGCCTACCGCCGCGAGGAGCGCCGCGCCGTACGCCGGACCCTCTTCACGGTTCACTGTCGCCGTCGGGAGACCGAACACCTCACCTTGCAGTCGGCGGAGCAGCGCGCTCTTCGCGCCGCCGCCCGTCAGCAGCACGTGACTCGGCGACACACCGAGTTGCTGAAGAATGGTCAGCGAATCGCGCAGCGCGAAGCACACACCCTCGAGCACCGCGCGCGTCATGTGCGCGCGGGTGTGCGCGAGGCTGAGGCCGAGGAACGCGCCGCGCGCCGCGGCATCGCGATGCGGCGTGCGCTCGCCCTGGAGGTATGGCAGGAACGTCACGTCCCCCGCTCCGGGCGGCACGCTCGCGGCTTCCGCGTCCAGCAGTGCATCGGCCTTCGCTGGATCGAGCTCTCGGGCGAGCTGATCGCGATACCAACTGAACGCACCCCCGGCGGAGAGCACCACGCCCATCATGTACCACACGCCGGGCGCGACGTGACAAAAGGTGTGGGCGCGTAACAGCGGATCCACATGCGGCGCGCGCATCGGCGCGAGCACGGTACCCGACGTCCCCCAGCTCGACACCACGTCACCCGCATCGACAGCACCCACTCCCGCGGCGCCGCACGCGTTGTCGGCACCGCCACCCACCACCGGCGTTCCCTCGAGGAGCGACGTCAATGACGCCGCGGCGGCACTGACGTGCCCAAGCACCTCGGACGAGCCGCCAACCGGTGGGACGATTGACATCGGCAAATCCACGAGACGGAGGATCTCCTCACTCCATCGCAGCTTCGCGGTGTCGTACATCAAGGTCGCCGACGCGTCCGACGGATCGGTGGCCAGCACTCCGGTGAGCCGATACCGGATGTAGTCCTTCGGCAGCATGACCGTAGCGAGCCTGGCGTATGCTTCGGGCTCGTGGTTGCGTAGCCACAATACCTTCGGCAGCGTGAAGCCCTCGAGGGCAGGATTGCACGCGAGGTCGCGCAGTCGCGCTTCCCCGCCGACGCGCTCGGTGATCTCGGCGCACTCCGCCGTCGTGCGACCGTCGCACCAGAGCAGCGCAGGCCGGATCACATCACCGGCGCGGTCGAGGAAGACCGACGAGTGCATCTGCCCGGAGATACCAACGGCCGCGATCGTGTCGCGAGGGCGCCCGCGCCGCACAGCGTGAATTGCCTCGAGCGTCGCCGCCCACCACGCCGCCGGATCCTGCTCCGCCCATCCGGGATGCGGCGTCGACATCGTCAGCGGACTGGTCGCGGAGGCGACGACGTCACCGGACTCCGCGACGAGGATTGCCTTGACGCCGCTCGTGCCGACGTCGAGACCGAGAAAGCACGCGGCCACCTAGCGCACCCCGAGCAGGATCTCCATGGTCAGCTGATCCAGCCGCTCGTACGCGAAGCCCTTGGCGCGCATCGCCTCGAGGTCGAACGTCTCGTCCTTGATGGACTGGGCATCGCGGAGATAGGTGATGCGCTTGCCCGGCGCCGCACCGCGCGCATCGAGATCGGCGAGCAACTGCTTGATCTCCGGATCCGCATGGAACGCGGCAACCTTTTCCTTCAGGATGAGGTACGTCCGCATGCTCCCCTTCGCGAACTCCCACACACCGGTCTCGTCTTCCGTGCGGTAGGCATGGCTGTCGAAGTGCAGCATGCCTTTGTAGCCGGAGTCCTCGAGCAGCTTCACGAGGAAGAAGGCCTGCTTCGGATCCTCGCTGCCGAAGCGATGATCCTGGTCGTAGCGACCCGGCTTCTGCGAGTTGAGATCGATGTGAAAGAGCTTGCCTGCTTCGAGCGCCTGCGCGACGCCGTGCGAGAAGTCGAGTCCCGCCATCGTGTCGTGCGCCACCTCGGGATTCACGCCGACCATGTCCGGATGATCGAGCGTGTAGATGAAGGCGAGCGCATGACCGATCGTCGGCAGGAAGATGTCGCCGCGTGGCTCGTTCGGCTTCGGCTCCAGCGCCATTCGGTAGTTGTATCCCTGCGCGATGTTGTACTCGCAGAGGAAGTTGATCGCGTCGCGAAACCACTTCATGGCTTCCTGCGGGTCTTTCGACGCGTTCGTCTCGGTGCCTTCGCGTCCGCCCCAGAACACGTACGTCTCCGCGCCGAACTCCTTGCCGAGGTCCATCGCGCGCATCGTCTTCTGGATCGCGTGCCGGCGGACCTTGGCATCGGTGCTCGTGAAGGCGCCGTCGCGGAAGACGGGATCGCCGAAGAGGTTGGTCGTCGCCATCGGGACCTTCATGCCGCTCTCCGCGAGTGCGGCCTTGAAGTCGCGAATGATCTTCTCGCGCTCCGCGGTGGTCGCATCGCGCGGGACGAGGTCGTTGTCGTGGAAGTTGACGCCATAGGCGCCGAGCTCGCCGAGCTTCTGCACGATGCGCACGGGCGAGATCGCCGGACGGACGGCGTCGCCGAACGGGTCGCGCCCCGGGTTACCGACGGTCCACAGGCCGAACGTGAAGCGATGGTCCGGCCGTGGTGTAAGGGCGTCCTGCTTCGATGGGGTCGTCATGAGCGTCGTTTAGGGAATGGCGTCGCAGCGCGGCTTGAGGCGATTGGGCGGGCAGCGCAGCGTCTTGTAGTATTCGAGCGAATGCGCGGGCTGATCGAACGGCGCGGGAATCGGCATGCGCGAGAACGTCTGAAAGTACGCGAGGTCGGCGTCGCGCCACCAGCGCGCTTCCTTCTCCTGGATCGTGAGGAACGCCTGCACCTCGGCGAATCGTTCCGGATCGATCGCGGGCTTTACGCCGTCCCACACTCTCTGCATCGAGCGAACAGTATCGACGCCGGCATTGAGACGCACGATCATCTCGTCCCACAGCGTGCGCCCCGACCGCATGCGATACGTCCACGGCACGTGGTGGAACCAGAGCAGGTTCGAGTCGGGCACCGTCGCCAGTGATTCGTAGCGATCACGGACCGGCGGGAAGTACTGCGCCACCTGGTTGCTACCCGTCGACGTCCGATCGAATCCGATGCCGAGGGTGTCGGCCTTGTGGAAATACATGGGCGACTGGTCCGCGCGCGCGAGGTTGACCCACGGGCCCGGTCCGTAGTGATGCCCTGTCGCCATGATGTGCGCGAGCCCGAGTGGCGTCATGTAGTTCACCACCGCCTCGCGCGACACCATCATCAGGTGCACGATCTTCGGGACAACGGCAGCATCGTTCGTGAATGTCTGGCGGACCCACTCAGCGGCGATGGCTTCCGAGCTCGCCTCGGGATTCCACGCGAGACGACCGTAGGCATACCAGTTGGCCTGGTTGAACTGCGAGCCGGTCCAGTTCGTGTCGCTCCCGACGTTCGACACACCGGTGATGCCCGTGTGCGCGTAGTGATGCAGCGAGCCGTCGAGCACCTTCGCGACCGTTGAGCCCTTCCCGTTCGCATACGTGTCCGCCCTGAGCACCTCTTCATACTCGGCGCCGAGATACACGAGGTGCGTGTCCTGGCCGAGGTACTCCTTGGTGATCTGGAACTCCATCATCAACGGGGTCTTCGGCATTGCGCCGAAGAGCGCGGAGAAGGGCTCGCGCGGCTGGAAGTCGAGCGCGCCGTTCTTCACCTGCACGAAGACGTTGTCGCGAAACTTGCCGTCGAGCGGCTTGAACTCGTCATACGCCTGGCGCACACGGTCCACCGGCACTGCGCTGCTGTACACGAACGCCCGCCACATCACCGAGCCGCCGTGCGGCGCGAGCGCCTCGGCGAACATGTTGGCGCCGTCGGCGTGCGTGCGCTTGTAGTCCTGCGGCCCCGGTTGCCCCTCCGAGTTTGCCTTCACGACGAAGCCGCCGAAGTCCGGCACGTAAGTGTAGATCTCGTCGATCTTCTGCTTCCACCACGCGCGCACCGTCGGGTCGAGCGGGTCGGCGGTCTTGAGCCCCCCGATCTCGATGGGCGCACTGAACCGCGCGGTGAGGTAGACGCGAATGCCATAGGGACGGAAGACGCCCGCGATCGCGGCGACCTTCGCCAGGTATTCGGGCGTCAACACCTTCGCGTTCGCGTTCACATTCGTGAGCACGGAGCCGTTGATGCCGATCGACGCGTTGACACGCGCGTAGTCGCGATAGCGCGGCGACAGCGCGCCCGGCAGGCTGTCCCACGCCCACAATGACTTGCCCGCATATCCGCGCTCCACACTGCGATCGAGGTTGTCCCAGTGGTCGAGCATGCGGAGCTGGATGTGCGGTGCGCTGACGAGCGCGAGCTGCGCCACGGGAGTGTTGGTCTGGAGCATCCGCAGCAGCGCGAAGGAGCCGTAGAGCGCGCCGATGTCCGAGTTGGCCGCCACCACCAGCATCCGTCGGCCGGCAATGGTTGCGCCGCGAATGATGAAGCCTTCCTTGCCCAGCGCCGACAGCTCACGCGCGAATGGCAATGCGGCGATGGTGCGCGAGCCGGCCGCGGTGCCGACGACCACCGTTCCTGCTCGATTGGCGGTCGCGCTACCGGCAACGGGTACGCCTAGCAGGCCGGAGAAGCCCCTGCTCAACTCGTCGCGGGCCGCCCGGAGGGTGGGGGAGTCGCCGTCGACCACTACCTGCGAGATGAGGGCCTTGTAGCGAGCGCGGAGTGCTGCGTCGGCCACCATACGGTAGCGCAGCCAGAGCGCAGATCCATTCTCGGCGGCCACGAACCGGGGGCCGCACAGCAGCAGGGCGCAGACGAGCAGGAGGCGACGAGACATCGAGAGGCCGAGGTGATGAGGAAGTCCTGTCGTGGCTTTTGTTAGTCCGCCGAACATAATACGATATTTTCAACCCGCGAGCCCCTTTTCAGGAACTGCCAATCCACCTGGAGCATAGCAGTTCGATGCCGCTGTCCCACGAAGCACTTGACACCTGCTGACGATAGCGTAGTGTATCGGTATACTAGTACACCGAGGCATGCCTGTGCTCATCACGATCGACTCCGCCGATCCACGGCCAATCTACATCCAGATCATCGACGAGGTGCGGCGCGCCATCGTAGTCGGAAACGTCTCGGCTGACGACCCCCTCCCTTCCGTCCGTCAGCTCGCCGCCACGCTGCGCGTCAATCCCAACACCGTCAGCCAGGCCTACCGCGAGCTCGAGCGCGACGGTGTCGTGGAGGTCCGCCGCGGACAGGGCACCTTCATCGTCAAGGGCCACGCGAGTGCCGCCGATCGCCGCGCGCTGGCCAAGGACGTCGCCACGCGCGCGCTGCGCGATGCCCACCGCAACGGACTCGACGTTTCCGAGCTGATAGAAGCGATCCGCTCGGCGGATCTCCAACAAGTGAAGAAGGTGGCGCGCGCATGAGCGTCCTTCCCATCAACATGCTCGGCACCGATTTCGTCGTGGGCACACGCGAACTGTCGAAGTCGTACGGACCTGTTACCGCACTGCGTGACGTTTCGCTCCAGGTGCCGCTCGGCGCGGTCTATCTCCTCGTCGGCCCGAATGGTGCCGGCAAGAGCACCACGATCAAGATCCTCCTCGATCTCCTTCGCCCGACGTCCGGCTCCGTGCAGGTGCTCGGTCTCAATCCCTATCGCGATCCAGCCCTCGTGCGCGCGAATGTCGGCTACGTGCCGGAGCAGCTCGACTGGGGATACGGATGGATGCGCGTTGGACGGCTGCTCGAGCATCACGCCGCGTACTTCCCATCGTGGGATCGCGAGTATGCGAAGCATCTGTCCCGCGCGTTCGACCTTCGGGCCGATCAACGGATGAAGACACTCTCCAAGGGCCAGGGTCGACGGGTGCACCTCGCGCTTGCGCTCGCGCACCGTCCGCCCCTGCTCGTTCTCGACGAACCCACCGACGGACTTGACCCGGTGATGCGCGACGACACGCTGGGCGTCCTCATCGAGCACCTCGCGGAAACGCCGACGACCGTGCTCCTCTGCACGCACCACGTCTCGGAGTTCGAGCACATCGCGGATCACATTGGGGTGCTGCGCAACAACGAGCTGTGCGCGCAGATGCCGCTGCACGAGCTGAAGCGGCGTCTGCGCCGCTATCGCGCCGAGGTGCCGAGCGGCTGGCGGGGCGGCGACATGTTCGGGGCGGCGGCGCTACGGCGCACCACGTCGGAGCATGAAGTCGACTTCACGGTGTGGGGCGACGAAGCCGACGTCTCGCATCGCCTCGCGGCGGCGGGCGCGTTCCTGCGCGACACGACAGCACTCAGCCTGCACGACGCGACGCTCGCACTGCTCAACCCCAAGGTCACGGTGAACGCATGACATCGATCCAGTTGCATCCCGCTCCGGTTTGGTCGAAAGTCGCCCGTGAACAGGTGCGCGCTGTCGGCATCCGGCTCCGCTCCGCCGGTATCATGCTACTCGCGCTGTTCGCGCTCATCGCATTAGCGACGATCATCATCTCGCTCGACCGGTTCACCCTGGCGCGAGGGGGTTTACGCGGTCCGGATACCACGTTCGTTCCGCAAATGACGGTGGTGCTGACTGTATTTGTGATCCTCACGCCATTGATGGTATGGGAGAGCGAGGATCCCACTCGGCGCCTGTACCATCGCGCCATGCCGATGCGACAACTCCCGAACGCGCTGGCGAAAGTGGTTGGCGGGTGGGCATGGTGCATGGTCGCGTCCGCGGTCTTCCTGATCGGTATGGCGATCCTTCCCATGCTCATGCAGCGCGGTGGGCGCGCGGTCGTTTACAGCCCGCACTTCACGTGGTGGGAATGGCTGGTGCCGCTCACGTCCGTGACTATCGCGTATACGTTGGCTTCGGCGGCTGGCGTCGGTGCGCGGCAACCGTTCGTCTGGATTTTCGGCCCTCTCATCATCTACGGTGGCATCATCGTGCTGCTCCTGAACGCCCAAGTGGCCATGCTCACCGACATTGCCCACGCGATGACGACCGCGCTCACTGGCACCTACGGCCTCCGTGCTGCTATCACCGGCAATATCGACGCAGTAGAACTTCCCGGACCTGTTGTCATCACGGCGCTCCAGCGCTGGCTCGGTGCTACGACGATATGGGGCGCCGCGAGTGCCGCGCTTTTCTACCTGGTTGCTCGCCGGCGCATGGAGACGGTGTAACGGACGTTCAACTCTCCTCGCGCTCGATCTTCGCCACTCGTCGCGCGTGGCGGCCGCCCGCGAAGGGCGTATCGAGCCACGCCCTGAGAATCGCGCGTCCTTCGTCTTCACCGACGAACCGCGCCGGGAGCACGAGGACGTTTGCGTCGTTGTGCTCGCGCGCCAGCGCCGCGACCTCGGGCGTCCACGCGACAGCAGCGCGGACGTGCGGATAGCGGTTCGCCGTATACGACATGCCGAGCCCCGTTCCGCAGAGCAGAACGCCGCGCGCGTTCTCACCTTCCGAGACCCTCTTCGCGAGCGGATGCGCAAAATCCGCATAGTCAATTGACGCGTCGGAGTCGGGGCCGAGGTCCTGCACCGCATAGCCGAGCAATTTCAACTCGGCTTCGAGGGTTTCCTTGAGTGCGTATCCAGCGTGATCGCTGGCGATGAGAATGGTTTCGTCAGACACGTGGTGGTCGGTGAGCGTGGAGCATGAAGGTCGAAGCGCAAAGGTCGAAGGTTGCAGCTGAAGGTTTGAGTGGGGCGCCAACACTGTGCACGCGATGATGACGCCCGATGCTCAAGCTCACTGTCAGACAGTCAGACTGTCCGACTGTCAGACTATTTATTTGGCCATTGCGGCCACGTCCGCACCATGCTCCCCACCGCCTTGATCCGCTGCTCCGCCAGGCGATCCGCAGCCACATACGTCGGCACGCGATCGTTCTTCGCGATCGCGAACACCTTCAGGATCGTGTCGTAAATCTCGTCCGCCTTGCGAAACGACCGCGCCGAGCTCCAACCGGCAAGCTCCGAGTAAACGTTGATCACGCCACCCGCATTCGCCACGTAATCCGGCGCGTACAGGATGCCGCGCTCCTCGAGCGCCACACCATGCCGCTCCTCGAGCAGCACGTTGTTCGCCGCACCGGCGAGGATCTCACACTTGAGCTGCGGCAACGTCGTGTCGTTGATGATGCCACCGAGCGCGCACGGCGCGAAGATGTCTGCCTGCACGGCGTAAATGTCATCCGGGACGACAGAGCGCGCGCCAAATTCCTGCACCACCTGCTTCACGCGCTCGACGTCGATGTCCGTGACGATGAGCGTCGCTCCAGCCTCGTGCAGTTCCTTCATGAGATAGTAGCCGACGTGGCCGGCGCCCTGCACCGACACCGTTCGCGTGCTCAGGTCATCAGAGCCCCACCGCTCCTTCGCCGACGCCTGGATGGCGCGAAAGACACCGTGCGCAGTGACGGGCGATGGATCGCCGGACCGCCCAGCGAGCCCCGTCACGTTCTTCGTCTCCATGTGCACGAAGTCCATGTCCGCGGTGCTCGTGCCGACGTCTTCCGCCGTGATGTACCGGCCGCCGAGCGACTCGACGAAGCGACCGTGCGCGCGGAAGATCATCTCGCGATCAGATGTCTTGTTGTTGCCGATGATGACGGACTTGCCCCCGCCGAGGTTCAGGCCCGCGACGGCATTCTTGTACGTCATGCCGCGCGCGAGGCGAAGCGCGTCGACGATCGCTTCGTCGTCACTCGCGTACTGCCAGAAGCGCGTGCCGCCGAGGGCCGGTCCGAGCGTGGTGCTGTGGATCGCGATGATGCCGCGGTATCCCGCCGATGAATCGTTGCAGATCACGAGTTGTTCGTGACCCATGGAGGCA
Source organism: Gemmatimonadaceae bacterium (assembly GCA_036844565.1). Classification (GTDB taxonomy): domain Bacteria; phylum Gemmatimonadota; class Gemmatimonadetes; order Gemmatimonadales; family Gemmatimonadaceae; genus AG11. Next base: position 12,484 of record DAIUFP010000006.1, read on the forward strand.
ATGGTATCGAAGAGCTGCATTTATGTGATGGTGCGGGTTGGTCGTTGTGAGTGTTGGTCAGGCATCGTGCTGCACATACAGTTCCCGCGCGATGACGACGCGTTGGATTTCCGACGTTCCTTCGTAGATCTCGGTGATCTTCGCGTCGCGAAAGAGCTTCTCCACCGGATAGTCTTTCACGTATCCATACCCGCCGAAGATCTGCACCGCTTCGCTGGTGACATACATCGCCGTCTCGCTCGCCAGCAGCTTGCACATCGACGCATGCATCGTCGTCGAGTCGCCACGCTCCTTCGCCGCCGCCGTCGCATGCAACAGCGCCCGCGCCGAGGCGATCCGCGCACCCATGTCCGCGAGCTTGAACTGGATCGCCTGAAACTCGCGAATCGGCTTGCCGAACTGCTGTCGCTCGGCGGCATACTTCAGCGACGCGTCGAGCGCTGCTTGCGCGATGCCGATCGCCTGCGCCGCAATGCCGAGTCGACCGTTGTCGAGCGAGCGAAGCGCGTAGATGAATCCACTCCCTTCATCGCCCAACAAGTTGGCGGCGGGCACGCGCAAGCCGTCGAAGTTCAGCTGCACCGTCGGCGATGCGCGCAGCCCCATCTTGTCCTCCTTCTTGCCGACGTGAAATCCCGGCATGTCCGGCGTGACGATGAAGCACGAGATGCCCTTCGACCCACGGCGGGCATCCGGCGTGTCGGTGCGGGCCATGACCATGAAGACGCCCGCGAACGTTCCCGACGTGACCCAGCTCTTCGTGCCCGACAGCAACCAATCGTCGCCGTCGCGCGTGGCCTGGCAGCGGAGCGACGAGGCATCCGAACCCGCTTCCGGCTCACTCAGCGCGAATGCGCCGATGATCTCGCCGCGCGCCATCGGCTTGAGGTAGCGCTCCCTCTGCGCCGCACTGCCAAAGTGCAGGAGCATCTGCGTGGGCAGCGAGTTGTGCACGCTCATGAGCACCGCCGTCGACGCATCGCCAGCAGCGATCTCCTCGAGCGCAAGCAGATACGACAGCGTATCGAGGCCGAGACCGTCGTACTCCTCGGGAATGAGCATGCCGAGAAAGCCGAGCTCGCCCATGCGCTGTGCGACGGATACCGGGAAGCACGCGTCGCGATCCCATTTGGCCGCATTCGGGACAATCTCCGTCCGCGAAAATTCGCGGGCGAGCTGTTGTACCTCCCGCTGTGTTTCCGTCAGGTGCGTGAGCGACATCCCGGGCCGGCGTGCTGTGAGAAGTGGGTGCGGTGGACTACGAAGGATAAACGAAGAAGCCGCGCCCCGACTTCCGTCCGAGCCAGCCGGCCGCCACGTACTTCCTGAGCAGCGGGCACGCCCGATACTTCGAGTCGCCAAGCCCATCGTGCAGCACTTCGAGGATGGCAAGGCACGTATCGAGCCCGATGAGGTCCGCCAGTGCGAGCGGTCCCATGGGATGATTCATGCCGAGCTTCATCACCGTATCGATCGCCTCCGGCGTGCCGACGCCCTCCATCACGCAATAAATCGCCTCGTTGATCATCGGCATCAGGATCCGGTTCGCGACGAACCCCGGATAGTCGTTCACCTCCACCGGCGTCTTTCCGATCGCCGTGCTCAGCGCCATCACGCGCGTCGTCGTCGCATCCGACGTCGCGAGCCCGCGGATGATCTCGACGAGCTGCATCATCGGCACGGGATTCATGAAGTGCATCCCGATCACCTGCTCGGGGCGCTTCGTCACCGCAGCGATCTCCGTGATGGAGATGGAGCTGGTGTTGGTCGCGAGGATCGCACCCGCGTCCGCGAGCTCGTCCATCGTCCTGAAGATGCTGAACTTGAGCTCGCGACTTTCCGTCGCCGCTTCCACGACGAGAGATGCGCCCTTGATGGCAACCATGGCCGTCGACGTCGACACGCGTCCCAGCACGGCCGTCTTGTCCTGCTCCGTGAGCGTGCCCTTCTTCACCTGCCGGTCGAGATTCTTCGCAATCGTCGAGCGACCACGCACCAGCGCCGCGTCGGAGACGTCGACGATGACGACATCCATCGCCGACTGCGCGAAGACATGCGCAATCCCATTCCCCATCTGTCCCGCGCCGATGACGGCAATGCGGTCGGACATCGTGCTATGACTCCTCGCGGCCACGCCGCAGATAGAAATACCCAAGACCCAACGACATGCCGACGGCTGCGACCAAGCCACCCTCCGGACCCCATTCGCCGCCACTCAGCCACGCGGCACCGACCGCCACGCCACGATAGCCTGGCGCCTCGAACCGGATGCCACTCACGAGCGCGTGAAACGGAATGGCCATCGTCCAGTTCCAGGCCAGGTGCGTCATCCATGCCGCATAAAGGCTATCAAACCGGATGCGCACCGTCGCCAACAACAGACCCGACAGCATCACCACGAGGACGGACGCTGGCGTTGCACCCGGGTTCGGCACATGCAACAAGCCGAACATCACGCTCGTGAGCACTACCGCCCCCCGCGTCCCAACACAATCACGGATGACCGTAAGAAGATAACCGCGACAGAGGATCTCCTCGGCCAACGCCGCCGGCACGAGCACGAGGGACACCCGCAGCGCTGCACCAACCCACGTCCCATCCTCCCCTGCCGCGCTCGGCATGAAGCGCATGAGGCCCACGAGAACCAGCACCCCGCAGGTAAAGAGATTTGCGCCCGATCCCACCATCCAGCCAACGACGAGCGCGCGCGCTTTCAAGCTCGCGCGCGCGAGGCCGACGTCACTCCATGGCCGCCGGTCGATCGAGCGCAGCATGATCGCCGTTGCCGCGATTGCTCCGACCAGCTCCGCGCAGACATCGACGCGGATGACATGATCCGTCTGACGAGCCAGCCAGATCAGCGGTGGAACGATGAGCCAATTCGAACCGATCGAGCATGCCGCCAGGAACGCGACGAACGCGAACGCTCGTGCAATGGTGGGGGCAATGTCGCGGGGCCGTTCAGCCCCGGGTGTGGACGAGTCGGTCAGACCGCGCGGCGCCGGGATCCCGACAGCGCCGCCGCGACGAGTGCCTTCACGGCATCAATCGCGACGAACGGCAATACGCCGAGCACCGCCGCACGACTCAGGCTGCCGGTGATGACGGCGAGCTGCGTCATGCCGCCGGCGTACAGCACGAGAATGCCCGCCGCGGCCGCGACAGCACGCGTCGCGTAGCTCGGACGTCCCGCTCCATAGCGTCCAGCAAGCGCCGCCGCGACAGGATAGGCGAGCAGGTAGCCGCCCGTCGGTCCGAGCAGGCGCAGGATGCCAGGCGCGCCGATCGGCGCGAACACCGGCAGACCAGCCGCACCCGCGACGAGATACAGGATCATCGCGGCCGCACCATCAACCGGCCCGAGCATCAACCCCGCAAGCACCACGACGAGCGGCTGAAGCGTGATGGGCACCGGCGTTCCGGGAATTGGCAACGCGAACTGCGAAGCCAACGCGAGCACTCCGACGGCGAGCACGATGCCGAGCGCGCGCGTACGCGGCGAGCGGGCGGAAATTGCGAGGGTGGTCATGGTTGTCATGAGCGAGTGACGGAGAGTGCCACGGCGTCGCCGCCGCCAAGGCAGAGCGTTGCCAGACCGCTGTGCAGTCCGCGGTCCTTCAAAGCATACAGCAGGGTCGTGAGCACGCGAGCCCCACTCGCGCCAATCGGATGTCCGAGCGCGATCGCGCCGCCGTTCACGTTGACGCGATTCCAATCCCACTCGAGGCCCGCGCCGTTCGCCAGCGCCTGCGACGCGAACGCCTCATTCGCCTCGATGAGATCATAGTGGCCGATGGTGGTGCCCTGCTTCTTCATCAGGTTCTTCACCGCCGTGATCGGCGCAAAGAACAGCTCCTGCGGATCGACAGCGCCCGTCGCATATGCATCGATGCGCCCGAGCACTTCCAGTCCGTGCGCCTCGGCGTATTCGAGCGACGTCACCACCAGCGCGGCAGCGCCGTCGTTGAGGGAGCTTGCGTTGCCAGCAGTGACGCTCGCGTCGTCGCCCTTCGCGAATGCGGGACGTAGCTTGCCGAGCGATTCGGCGGTGGTGTCGGCGCGCGGGCCTTCGTCGCGGTCAACGACCGTGTCGCCCTTCTTGCCCGCGATCGTGACTGGCGCAATCTCGGCGGCAAACTTCCCCGCCTGCTGCGCGCGGATGGCCTTCGCATGCGAGCTCGCCGCGAACTCGTCCTGCTGTTGCCGAGTTACATGGGCCTTCTTCGCCGTGTGCTCGCCGTGGCTTCCCATGTGGACGCCGCAGCTCGAGCACCAGAGCCCGTCCTTGATCATGCCGTCGACCATTTGCTGGTCGCCAAGCTTCACGCCGTTCCGCATTCCGTACACGTAGTACGGCGCGTTCGACATCGACTCCATGCCGCCGGCAATCACCACCTGCGAGTCACCGGCCTTGATGGACTGCGCGGCCAGCATCACGGCCTTCAATCCGGATCCGCACACCTTGTTGATGGTGAGGGCGCTGACGCTCGACGGCACGCCCGCCTTGAGCATCGCCTGGCGCGCGGGGGCCTGTCCCACGCCGCCCTGGAGCACGTTGCCCATGATCACTTCATTCACCTCGGCGCCACTAACGCCGGAGCGCGCGAGCGCTTCGCGGATGGCGACCGCGCCCAGCTCGGGCGCAGTGAAGCTGGAAAGTGTGCCGAGAAACTTTCCGATCGGCGTGCGCGCGGCGGCGACGATGACCGGAGTGCGGGATTTATCTGTCATGTGCTGGATCTCACCGAGTCACCCCGCGCGAGACGCAGCGGGGAGAACCGAAAGCTATCCGCGGGGCCAAACTGGTTCAACGCCGCGGTTCGGCGGCTACAGTCGCCAGTAAACGACCGCAATCGCGACCGCAATCACGATCAGTATGTGCACGCCGAAGCTCCGGATCAGCAACGGAACGGCTGAGTTGGCCGTCGGAACCGTGGGAGGTGTCGGCGGGGCGAGTGGCGCTGGTGGCGGGGCTGACTGCGGACCCGAAGGTGCGGCCGTCTCCGGCGCGTTTCGCGCTCCCTTGGTGAACTTGCCTGTGTCCGTGATCGCCGCGAACGGGACGCCAATCGTGCCCACTCTCACGTCCCTTCTGCGCTCGTCGATCGCCTGCATGCTCAGCGTCTTGAAGGCCTCGCGTCCCACCTTCGGCTCCGCCGCGCGATCCAGTGCGAGCGTGGCCTCGAAGAACATCATGAACTTGTCCGCGCTATCACACGTGTTGCGTGTGGCGTCCCATTGTTCGATCAGGAGCTTGCGGAGCCGCGGAAACCGCGGCAGGCCATCAGGCGTTGCGCGCCGATCGGCCGGCGCCTCCGCACCGTCCAAACCCCACAGCATCGCGATGGCGGCGGCGCGCAGCGCATCGATAAGACGTGCGACGTGCGCCGCCCAGTCCGGGAGAGGCTTCGCCGCTCCGGTCTGCTCTCGAAACTCCGCGCGCTCGACACCATTCGGCGCAGAGATGACGAGGACCTGCTCAGCCCATTCACGCGGCGTTGACGGCCCTGTCGGCAGGGCATTCGCCTGCGCCAGCGACGCGAGCAAGGTCCGCGCGCGTCCGGGTTGAATCACCTTCTCGCTATCCAGAAGGGACGCGAGCGTCGTCGTCTGGACTGGTGGCGTTGACTCCATGCGAATCGAAAGGCTGCTGGATTGAAGTCTGGCGGAGTCTCCTCTCGGAACTTGGACTTCGCGAATGCCGCACGCAAGTTGGCGGGGAAGCGCCATCCGTCGTAAACTGGGGCACGATGACAACGTCCCTCACGATGCCGATCGAGCAGCTCGGAAGCTCACTGCGCAAGAATGCGCGCATCGCAGGCGATTGCGTGGATTTTCTGGGTGCCTGCGTGCATTCGGCGATGCGGTACAACCCCGCTGCCAGGCGATTCAGTGGGCGGACGTTCCTGAATCAGGTGCGGTTCACGGTGACGGATGCCATCCCGCTGATCAGCACACTCGGCTTCCTCGCCGGTCTGATGATCATTGCGCAATCGCAGGGGCTCGCTGTGAAGCTCGGCATCGCAAAGACTCTCGGCGATATTCTCGCGACCATCCTCATCCGCGAGCTCGGCCCGCTGCTCGCGGCGATCACCGTCGTTGCCCGATCGGGGACGGCGATGTCGTCCGAGATGGCGACCAGCCGCATTCTCGGCGAGTTCGACGCGATGGAGGCAGCGGGCATCGATCCACTCCAGGTCTTCGTCCTGCCGCGCATTGTGGCGTGTGCATTGGGCGTCACGGTGCTGACGGTCCTTTTCGATGCCATCGCGCTGTTCGGCGGTCTCGTTGCCACGTGGTGGCTCGCTCACCTTCCGCCCTCCGACTACGTGGCGTCGCTTCGCCTGGCACTTGGTGCGACGACGTACGGGCAGGTGTTGCTGAAGGCCGCGATCTGCGGCGCCGGCATCGCATTCATCTCGTGCTGGGCTGGCATGCGGACGCCCGGCAATGCGATCGAGCTGCCGCGCAGTGTCACGCGCGGAACAGTGCTGTCGCTGCTCTACGTGTTCCTCCTGTCGGCAATCTTTGCCTTCATCGCCATTCAGCGGTCGGCATGGCTATCACGTTAGCGCTGCAGGACGTTCGTCCCGCGAATCCGCCGGAGCATTGGCGACATCCCCTGTCGCTCGTCGTGGAAGAACGAGCGTTCCTCGTTATTCGTACCGTACCCGCACTGGGCTCGCGTCTCTTTCGCCTCGTGCTTGGGGCGGAGCGGCCGGCGAGCGGGTCGATCAGTGTGCTCGGGCATGCGCCGGGTGACCTGTCGCGCACTGCCATTCGCGCCCTTCGCAGCCAGGTTGGCAGCGTGCTGATTCCGGACGGCCTCGTCGGCAACATGACGATATGGAGAAATCTTGCGCTGCCGCTGATCTTTGCCTCAGGAATGGATGACGAAGAAGTTGAACGCCGGATCGAGCGGGTGGTCGAGGCATTCGGCCTCGACGACGTCCGTACCCTGCGACCCGCCAATCTTCCGGCGGATGCCCGCCAGATCGTGGCGCTGGCCCGGGCTGTCGTCGGTAGTCCGGCCCTCCTGCTGCTCGACGATCCCCTCGCTTCCGTAGGTACCGTGGAAACCGGACGTCTCATCGCCCTCTGCCGGCACTTTGCGAGCACCGTCATTGCGACGACCCACCGGCGCAATACAGTCTTGTACGACAATGCCGACGACGTCGCCCTCTGGGACGAATCCGGCTATCGGCAAGCAGGCCATGCGGCCGGACAGGTGGCGTCGTGAGGGCATCAGCAGAGCCTGGCGACTTTCGCACGGGTCTTCTCGTGCTGCTGGCATTCACTCTGGTGGTTGCCGGCATCATCTGGGTGTCTCCCGTGCGGGCGCCTCGTCCCATCGAGTTCTACACGGAGATGCGCGAGCTCGGCGGCGTTTCTCTCGAGACGCCGGTGGTGCTGAACGGCTTCAAGGTCGGTCAGGTCGACAAGGTCGATCCCTACATTGCCGGCGACGGTCGCCTCCACTTCCACATTGGCATGTCCATCACGTGGCAGCCGGCAGCGCCAGAGCGGACGCCATATCGTGAGGGACTTCATGTGCGCGTCGCGCCGCCGGCGCTGGACGTCTTCGGCTCCGCCACGTTGCACCTCGAGCCGGCGGCGAGGCCTGGCGCCCCGCTGCAGTCGGGGACGCTGCTCCCGAGCGACTCGGACACTCCCATGCTCGCGAAGGCGGATTCGCGAATCGATTCGCTCGCGCGGCAGGTCGCGGTGACGCTCGCGGAGTCGCGCGCGACGATGGCGGCGTTCCGCTCGACGGCGGACGCGTGGTCACAGGCGGTCAAGGGTGCCGGTGCGATGACGGCGAAGGTGGACGAGCACCTGATCGAGCTCACGGCGGGCACGATGAAGACCATGGCGCGCGCCGATTCCGCGATGCAGGCCCTTCAGCAGATCGAGCACGGCGCGAAGAACGCGACGGATTCCGTCAATGCCCTGCTCGGCGACACGCGCAACGCGCTGAAGCAGGTATCGACGATGCTGGGCAAGACGGGGCCGCGCGTTGACGAGGCGCTCTTCAATCTCGATGAGACGACATCGCTGTTGACACACTTTCTCCGAAACATCACCGAGCGGCCGACGCGGCTGATTACAGGCGTGACGCCTCCCGCGCCGCGGGTCTGGCGAGATACAACGAAGCCACCGGACTAAGCTCGCCCGTGCCCTCATCCGAGGATCAGATGAACGTCAGGTTTCGCTACTTGCTGATTGACCTCATGCTCGCGCTTGCTCTGCTAACAGCACCGCTGCATGCGCAGCAGCGCGACTCGGCCGTCGACTCGCTGTTCGACCGGCGCGAGGCGCGCATCCCGATGCGCGACGGCGTGCATCTCTTCACCGTGATCCTCACGCCGAAGCGTCCGGCAGGACCGCTCCCCGTGCTGATGTCGCGCACACCATACGGCACTGGCGGCTGGGGCGGCACATCGGGCATCACGGTGGGCTTCCGGGAGCTCATCGCGGACGGCTACGTCTTCGTTTTTCAGGACATCCGCGGCCAGCATGAGTCGGAGGGCGAGTTCATCATGAACCGCCCGCCGCGCGACCGTCGCCTCGCCGCAAGCGTAGACGAAGCCACGGACACCTGGGACACCATCGACTGGGTGCTCAAGAACGTGCCGAACACCGCTCCGCGCGTCGGCATGCTCGGCATCTCGTATCCCGGATTTCTCGTGAACGCGGCAATGGTCGAGCCGCATCCGGCGCTCAAGGCCATGAGCCCGCAGGCGCCGATGGTGGACACCTGGATGGGCGACGACTTCTTCCATCAGGGCGCCTTCCGCCAATCTTACGGCACCGAGTGGGTGTACGGGCGCGAAGCGAAGCAGGCCGGCTCCGGACCACTGCGGATCACCCGGTGGGACACATACGACTGGTATGCGTCGTTCCCGACGCTCGATTCACTGGCGCGCGCCACCGGTGCGACTAAGTGGCCCACGTGGCAGCGGTTCATTCAGCACCCCGCATACGATTCCGTGTGGCAGCAACGTGCCGTGCAGCGCTACCTGCATCACACCACGATTCCGACGCTCACCGTGGGCGGATTCTGGGATCAGGAGGACGGATATGGCCCGCAGGTGTCGTACGCCGCACTCGAGAAGACCGACACGGCGCGCATCAACAAGATCGTGATCGGGCCGTGGTTCCACGGACAGTGGTACGACGACGCCGCCGACTCACTTGCCGCCATTCACTTTGGCCGACGGACGGGCGACGACTTCCGGGCGCTCCAGGCGCGCTTTTTCGCGCGATACCTGAAGGACCGCGCCGGTGACGAAATCCCCGAGGCCACCGTGTTCGACGCCGGCATCAACCAGTGGCGGACCTTTGACGCATGGCCCGCGAAGAACGCCTCTCGGCGAAACCTCTACCTCCTCGATCACGGTCGACTCGGCTTCGACGCGCCGACCGCGTCAGCAGGCAGCGACCAATTCGTGTCCGATCCCGCGCATCCCGTACCTTACCGGCCGCGCCCCATTCCATCGTATGTCGAGTGGGAGAGCTGGCTCGTGCGCGACCAGCGCTTCGTCGACAACCGGCCCGACGTCCTCACCTGGCAGACGGCGCCGCTCACGGCGGACATGACGATCGCCGGCGACATCGCCGCGAAGTTGTTCGCCAGCACCACGGGATCGGACGCCGATTGGGTGGTGAAGCTGATCGACGTCTATCCGGACAGCGGCGTGGCGGCACCGATGCGCGGTTACGAGTTGATGGTATCGGGCGAGATCATGCGCGGTCGCTATCGCAATTCGTTCGCGCGCGCCGAGGCGATTCCTGCGAACACGGTCGTGCCGTTCACGGTGGACCTGCACCAGCAGGCATACACTTTCCGCGCCGGCCATCGCATCATGGTGCAGGTGCAGAGCACCTGGTTTCCCCTCTACGACCGAAATCCGCAGACGTTCGTGCCGAACATCTTCCTCGCCAAGGCCAGCGACTACCAGGCGCAGACCCATCGGGTGCAACGGTCGGCGAAATATCCGTCGCACGTGGAGATCGCTGTGCTGCCGTGAGCGGGCCGATCAGTTCGGACCGATTGACGTGGTGAGCGAAGCACGCAGGTGTGCCGATTCATGTGGCGCTACTCGCGGTTGGGAAATCCTGCGGACGTCAGGGACAGATGATCGGTAGAATCGATCGCGCGCATGGCGGCCAGCACGGCGCTGTCGAACAGCTCATCCTGCGCGCCGCCCGTCGTCGACACGTTGACGACACGACCATCGGGCGTGATCGTCGCGTCATAGTCACCGCGCATCGTCAGGTGCGCCGTTCGCGAAGTCACCGTGTCGTTCGATGGTGCGTAGACGTGCGCCCCGAGCGACCGCGGAAGCTTGAGATGCAGCTGTACCGCCTCGCCGAAGTTGGACTGATACCACTCGGGCAAGACGACGGTTCGGTCGACCGCATGCACCGTCAGGACGGCGAGCAGTCTCACTGAGTCGCGCGTCGGGGAAGAGAGGCTGTCGATGCACTGCTGTACTGAAACCTCCTGCGCCGCCGCCGTGAGGACGGGGCTCGCTGCGAGCGACAGCGCGCACGCTAGCGTACGTCGACGCACTCCCATGGCATCATGCTCCAGCGTTAAGCGTCAGCCTTCGTGCCTTGATCTCGTCGTGCAGACGTTGGATGAACTCATCCACCTTCACCGGTGCGGGCTTCTGCCCCTCGCCCGCCCCACGCGTGTTCACCGCCACCTGGTCCGCTTCGGCTTCCCTTCGCCCAACGACACACATGTACGGCACCTTCATCCGCGCTCCTTCCGCAACGCGATACTTGAGCGTCTCCGACCGCGCATCCAGGTGCGCGCGAATGCCCGCCGCCAGCATGCGCTCGACAATCGCCTCGGCAACCGGCGCCTGATCATCCGTGATCGGCAGCACGCGCACCTGCTCCGGCGCAAGCCACGTCGGGAACGCGCCGGCAAAATGCTCGATGAGAATCGCAATGAACCGCTCGAACGACCCACTCACCGCGCGGTGGATCACCACCGGCCGATGCGTCGTGTTGTCCTCGCCCACATACGTGAGGTCGAACCGCTCCGGGTTCGAGTAGTCGAGCTGGATCGTACCGAGCTGCCACGCACGGCCGATCGAGTCGGTAACATCGAAGTCGATCTTGGGACCATAGAACGCGCCGTCCCCCTCCTTCAACGCATACGGCCGACCCGTGGCTTCAAGCGCCGCCTTCAACGCACCCTCGGCCTGATCCCACATCTCGTCCGTGCCGATGCGCTGCTCGGGACGCGTCGCGAACTTCAACGTCGCCGTCAGGCCGAACGACTCGTAGTAGCCGAGGATGAAGTCCATCAGGAACTTCACCTCGCCCTCGATCTGGTCCTCACGCAGGAATACGTGACAGTCGTCCTGCGCGAACTGCCGCACGCGCGTCAGGCCGCTCAGCGCGCCCGTGAGCTCGTTGCGGTGCAACACGTCGAACGTGACGAAGCGCTTCGGCAGCTCGCGATATGAATGCTTCTTCGACAGGTACATCAGGTAGTGACTCGGGCAGTTCATGGGCTTGAGCGACATGTCGTGCTCCTCGGTCTCGTTGTCGAGCACGAGAAACATGTTCTCCTTGTACTTGCCCCAATGCCCCGACTGCTCCCACAGCGCCTTGTTGTACAGCAGCGGCGTCTTGATCTCGGCGAAGTCGCGCTTCTGTCGCTCGCGCACGTAGTCGACCAGCAGGTTGTAGAGCGTGGTGCCCCGCTCCGTCCAGAACGTTGCACCCGGTGAGAATGGGTGCAGCATGAAGAGGTCGAGCTCCTTGCCGAGCCGACGATGGTCTCTCTTTTTCGCTTCTTCAAGGCGAAAAAGATGTGCGTCGAGCTCGTCCTTCTTGAAGAACGCTGTTCCGTAAATGCGCTGGAGCATCTGCCGCTTCTCGTCGCCACGCCAGTATGCTGCCGCGGAGCTAAGGAGCTTGAAGTGCTTCAGTCGGCCGGTATCCGGCACGTGCGGGCCGCGACAGAGGTCGATGAACGGGCCGTCCGTATATGTCGAGATGATCTCGGAGGGATCGGTGAAGTCGTCGAGACGCTCGAGCTTGAGCGGATCATCCGCGAAACGCACGCGCGCCTCGCCCATGTCCACCTCGGCGCGCACGAAGGGATACTTCTCCTGCACGACCTTCCGCATCTCCGCCTCGAATGCGGAGAGGTCATCAGGCGTAAAGGGCGCCGAGACCTCGAAGTCGTAGTAGAAGCCGTCGTCGATCGCCGGGCCGAAGCCGATCTTCGCATCTGGTCGCAGCCGGCGAACGGCGGTGGCCAGGACGTGGGCCGCCGAATGCCGCAGCACGCCGAGCGCGTCCGCGTCCTTGTCGGTGAGGACGCGGAACGCACCGCCCGACCGGAGCGGCGTCATGAGGTCCTGTACGGTTCCGTCGACGGACACCGCGACGGCGGCCATCAGCAACCGTTCGCCAATGGCCCGGACGACGTCGGCGGGCAGTGTGCCGACGGCCACGGTGCGCACGGCGCCGTCGGGCAGGATGAGTTCGATGTCGCCGGAGAGAGGCGCGGCTGCTGGACTGTCGATCATTGTCGTGTGGTGCAGTGGCAGAGTGGCCGGCCGTCGTGCGCTCGACCGGACGCGTTCAGGCGAGCAGCGGCGTCAGGAACCGCGCGTATTTGATGTAGAGTACGATGCCCGCGAGCAACCCGATCCACACGACCACCCACAGCATCACCCGATGGATCGGGACGCCGTCGCCGGATGCTGCGTCTTCGTGCGCGCGAAACATTCGCGAGAGGCGCATGGCCGAAAATGAGGGGGTGAGAGACGGGCCTTCTTCTTGCACCGCGTTCGCAAATATTTCCCCTGCAAGCTATCCTTGCGGCTGACCCTTCGCCACAGGCTTCCGCCATGTCATATCTGCGGTTTCAAGACGAGGACGACTCCTCCCTCGCCGGTACTGTTGGGCCGGTCCTTCTGGGCGCGCTCGCTGGATTCGCGGTCGGAATGCTCGTGGCGCAGCGGGTCGGCGGCTTCAAGGGCCTCGCCGACAAGGTCCGGCGCCGCGGCAAGGCTGCCGACGACACGGCGGCCGCGGCCCCCTCCGTCGCCGATGATTTTGCCGACTACGACGAGTTTGAGGACGACGAGATCGAGGAGCAGGACGAGGCGTCCGGGCTCGAGGACCACGTGCTCGAGGCGTTTCGGAACGATCCAATCCTGGCCGAGCGTGCAATCGACATCGGTGGTATCGGTGAGAGCACCATCGAGCTCGCCGGCTGGGTCACGACGGAAGAGGAATCCGAGCACGCCGTGGTCATCGCCCGGGGAGTTCCTGGCGTTCAAACGGTGCTGAACCGAATCGCCATTGGTGACGACGAGGAGCGTGTCGCGGACCACGCGCGCCTGTTCGCCGAGGGCGACGACGCGCACACGGAAGCGCAGTGGGAAGGCCGGACGGTCGGCACCGGTCGTCGCCGCCAGGGCAACTCCGCTGAGATCGACCGTCACGCGGACCCGCGCGTGGACCTGGCGGAGAAGTGGAGCGAGTCCGACGCGGAAGTACTTCAGGCGGCCGAGGAGATCGATTCGATCGCCGCCGAGCGCCGGGTGCGCGAGAAGAAGGCCGTGAAGGGTGATCGTACGGGCGGCTCACCCGTCGCGCCATCCGGAGTGCCGAAGGCGGATCACGTAGTGGATCCAACTGCGGCGCCCTAGCTCCAGACGGAAGATCGTACTCGGTACGTCGTACCCGGTACTTGGAATGGCATAACGGCCACGGGGAACAGTGGATGGTCAGCTGAACGCGGGCGAGAGGCATCACCTCTCGCCCGCGTTCGTTAGCGCGAATTAACTTTCGGCCACATGTCTACCCCTGTAACTACTGACGACGATTTTCCCGCGCAATACGATCCCGCCGCCACTGAGGCTGCGATCTACGCGCAGTGGCAGCAGGCCGGGTGCTTCACCGCCGACGCGTCGCGATCCTCGCGCATTGGAGGTGACCGCGATCCCTACGGCATCCTCATGCCGCCGCCGAACGTCACCGCCATCCTGCACGTCGGCCATGGCCTGAACAACGCTGTGCAGGACGTGTTGATCCGCTGGGCGCGCATGAAGGGGCTCGAGGCGCTCTGGGTGCCGGGCATGGACCACGCCGGTATCGCTACCCAAAACGTCGTCGAGAAGCAGCTCGCCGCTGAAGGACTCTCGCGCAACGACCTCGGTCGCGAGAAGTTCGTCGACCGCACCAAGGAGTTCGTCGAGCGGACGGGCGGCGTCATTCTCCAGCAGCTCAAGGCGATTGGCGCATCAGCCGACTGGACGCGCACGGCCTACACCTTCAGCCCCGCGCTGAGCGTCGCCGTGCGCGAAGCGTTCGTGCGGCTGTACGAGCGCGGCCTGATCTATCGCGGTCACCGCGTGATTCATTGGTGTCCGCGATGCCTCACGTCGCTGTCTGATGAAGAGGCCGAGCCGCACGAGACGACTGGCGCGCTGTACCACATCGCCTATCCCATCGACGGCGACCCGTCGCGCACAATCACGGTCGCGACCACGCGCCCCGAAACGATGTTCGGCGATGTCGCCGTTGCCGCGAATCCCACGGACGAGCGCTACGCAGATCTCATCGGCAAGAACGTCATCCTGCCGATCCTCGATCTCGCCATTCCCGTGATCGCGGACGACTACGCCGACCCCGCCTTCGGCACGGGAGTCGTGAAGATCACCCCCGCGCACGACGCCAATGATTTCGAGGTCGGCCGTCGACACAATCTCGGCGCCCCGGTCGTGATCGATCAGTACGGCATCCTGAACGAAGTGTCAGACGCGCGCGGACGCGTGCCCTCGGCACTCCAGGGCGTCGACCGATTCGAGGCGCGCGACCGCACCGTCGAGATGTTGAAGGCTGCCGGCCGATTGGTGAAGAAGGAAGCGCACCAGCACAACGTGCGGCACTGCTATCGTTGCGACACCGTCGTCGAGCCGCGCTTGAGCGACCAGTGGTTCGTGCGCATGGCGCCGCTCGCCGCGCCGGCCCTCGAGGCCGTGCGCTCGGGTCGCGTGCGCCTGCTGCCCGAAAAATGGGTCGGCGTGTACGAGCACTGGATGACGAACATCCGCGACTGGAACATCTCGCGGCAGATCTGGTGGGGACACCGCATTCCCGTTTGGTATTGCCGCGCCTGCGATGCGCCCGACAACGTGATCGCCAGTCGCGAGGATCTCGTCACCTGCCCCACCTGCGGCGGCGAAGTCACGCAGGATGACGACGTCCTCGACACCTGGTTCTCCAGCAGCCTGTGGCCGATGTCCACACTCGGCTGGCCCAACGAGCACGCCACCGACCTGCGCGCGTTCTATCCGAGCGACGTGCTCGTCACCGCGCCCGAGATCCTGTTCTTCTGGGTCGCGCGGATGATCATGATGGGCTACGAGTTCATGGGCGACGCACCGTATCACAGCGTCTACCTGCACGGCACCGCGCGCGATACGCAGGGCCGCAAGATGTCGAAGTCACTCGGCAACGGCATCGACCCGATGGACGTCGTGCACCTCTACGGCGCCGACGCACTTCGCTACACGCTGATCGCCGGCATGGGACTCGGCGCCGACGTCTTCCTCGATCCGGACGATCTGGACAAGTCCTTCGCGACGGGACGCAACTTCGCCACGAAGCTGTGGAACATCGGCCGTTTCCTCCTGCGCAATGTCGGCGATGAAACGGTGCGGCCGTTCGCGGAGCTCACGTCGGCGGAACTGAGCCGCAGCGACGCGTGGATCCTCTCGCGTCTCGACGTCGCCATCCGTGAGTGTGACCGCGCCATTGGTCCTGTGCGTCCCTCGACGAAGACGTGGACGGACGACGAGCGCGTCGCAGGCCTGCGCCTGAATGAGCTCGCCGAATCAGCGCGTCGTTTTGTCTGGAATGAGCTCGCGGACTGGTATCTCGAGGCAAGCAAGGGTCGCCTGCTCACGCCGGGAGCCGATGCCGAAGTCGCTCGCTCGGTGCTCGTTCACGTGTTCGACCAGGCCCTGCGCCTGCTGCACCCGATCGTGCCATTCGTCACGGAGGCACTGTGGCAGCGGTTGCCCGGTCACGTCGACGGAACGTGGCTCGCCACCTCTGAATGGCCCGTCGCACGCGCAACGGCCACGGAAGATGGTGCCGCCGACTTCGAGCTGATCAAGGAGCTCGTGGAAGGCGTGCGTAGCCTGCGCTCCGAGTACGTCATTCCCCCGGGCAAGCCGATCACGGCGCATGTCGAAGCACCGGCGGCGACGCTCGACATGCTGCGCGACGAGGCAGCACTCGTTGCGCGACTCGCTCGCACGGAGCTCTCGTTCGCACCACGCGAGCAGAGTGAGGCGGCCGCGAATGTCGTACTCTCGCGCGGGACGAACCTCATTGTTCCGCTTGCCGGTCTCGTCGACGTGAAGAAAGAATGCGATCGACTCGGCAGCGAGCTGGCGAATCTCGAGAAACAGCTCACCGCGCTCGAGGGACGCCTCGCCAATCCGGGATTCGTGAATCGCGCTCCCGCTCACGTCATCGAGGGCGAACGCACGAAGCGTGAAGAATGGACCACACGAGCAGGACAGTTGCGCTCGCGCTACGAGGGTTTGTGCGGCAAGCGTTGATCGCTTTGATCGCCGTCGCATTCATCGGCTGTGCGTCGGCGTCACCTCCGCCTGGTGGACCAGAGGACAAGGTGCCGCCGCGCCTCGTGCGCGTGTCGCCCGACACCAATTCGGTGAATGTGACCGAACGCGTGGCGCAGTTCTACTTCGACGAGACCATCAACGATCGCGGTGAAGGTGCGCAGGCGCTCGACAACTATTTTCTCGTGTCGCCCTCGGACGGCGCCATGGACCTGAGCTGGCACCGAAGTCGCATCGACGTGCGCCCGCACCGCGGCTTTCGTCCGAACACAGCCTATTCAGTCACGATGCTCCCCGGACTCGGCGACCTTCGCAATAATCTGATGAAGACTGGCGCGAAGATCGTGTTCTCCACGGGGCCGACCATCCCGACGCTGTTCATCGAGGGCATTGCCTTCGATTGGGCCGCGGGCAATCCGATCCGCGCCTACATCGAGGCCATCTCGCCGGACAGCATCACCTACCTCGCCCAGACGGACACCGGCGGCAGGTTCTCCGTCGGCCCGTTGACCGCCGGCTCGTATCTCGTCCGCGGCATCGTCGACCAGAATGGCAACCACGTCCTCGACCGCAGCGAAGCCTATGACACCGTGCGCGTGACGATGCCTGGCGCATCGCCGGTCGAACTGCTGACCGCGCTGCGTGACACGCTGCCGGCGCGCATGGGAGTGCCGACGGTCACGGATTCAATGACGCTGAATGTGAGCTTCGACCGGGCACTCGATCCCACGCAGCGCATTCAGCCGACGTCTTTCAATTTGCTCGCCTCGGACAGCAGTGTCGTGCCCATCCTCGCGACCTATTCTCCGCTCGAGGTCAAGCGTGTCGACAGCCTGCGCGCGATTGCGCGTGCCGACTCCACGCGGCGCGCCGATTCGCTCGCCGGCAAGCCGCTCGCTCCCATCGTCGCACCGGCCGAGCCGGTTGCCTTGGCACCTGGAGCGAAGGCACCCCCGCCGCCTCCGCCCCGACCAAGCCTTCCATCGCCGTTCAACACTGTCGTGCTGAAGCTCGGCGGCGTACTCAAGCCGAGCACCGAGTACCGGCTGAGCACCACGGGGTTGGGCGCGCTCAGCGGGCGAGTCGCTGCGAGCGAGCGGCGATTCTCCACGCCGAAACCGCCCGCGCCCAAGGCGGCCGGCGATACGACGCGCACGACTCCGACGGTACGACGCGTTCCTCCGCGCCCACCAGCCTGATGACGACTCCAGCGCTCATCGGCCGAAAGGCGGCGCTTCTCGACCGCGACGGCACCATCATCCCGGATCGCACCTACACCAACGATCCCGCCGACGTCAGCCTCTTGCCCGGCGCGGCCGAGGCGATAAGGCGACTCGCGACGAAGGGCTATCCGTCCATCGTGATCACCAACCAATCGGGAATCGCGCGCGGATTGGTGACACTGCCGCAGTATCGCGCGGTTCGTCTTCGGTTGTCGGAGCTGCTCGCGGCAGAAGGCGCAACGCTGCTCGATACGTTCAGCTGCCCGCATCACCCCGACTTCGGCCTTCCGTGCACGTGCCGGAAACCGTTGACCAGCATGTACGAGCGTGCGGCGGCAACGCATGGTCTCGATCTCGCGCGGTGCCTGTTCATCGGTGACAAGTCGCGCGATCTGTCGCCCGCTGCGGCATTTCATGGACGAGCCGCGCTGGTGCGGTCCACCAACACGGCCGACGCCGACGCGACCTACGCTGCATCAATTGCGGCTCCCGTATTTCCGACGCTGCTCGAGGCGGTCAACCATCTCCTCGACGCATGACAGTGAAGCGTGCCAAGGTGGCGGTGCTGGCGAGCGGAGGAGGCAGCAACCTCCAGGCGCTCATCGACTATTTCGCCGCCATCGGCGATCGTCGCGCCGCCGACATCGTGCTCGTCGCATCGAACAGGTCCGAGGCGGGCGCGCTCGCGCGTGCACGCGCGGCTGGCGTCCCCGTGAGTATCATCCGGTCGGCGCGCCATGAGAATGGCGAGGAGATGCTTCCTCTGCTGCAGCGACATGCCGTTGATCTCGTGGTGCTCGCCGGATATCTCCAGCTCGTTCCACCGGACGTCACGCGTGCATTCGCCGGCCGCATCGTGAACGTGCATCCGGCACCGCTTCCCGACTTCGGCGGGGCCGGCATGTACGGCCGACGCGTGCACCATGCGGTGTTGAGCGCCGGCGTCCGCTTCAGCGGGCCTACCGTGCACTTCGTGGATGACGTGTACGATCACGGCGCGACAATCGCCCACTGGCCGGTGCCGGTGCTGCCTGGCGACGACGACCAGGCCATCTCCGTTCGCGTGTTGTCTGCCGAGCACCTCCTGCTGCCACGCGCCGTCCAGGCCGTAGCGTCCGGTGCTCCCCTCCCCGAACGGCTGATCCTTCCTGCCTTCGGCGCCGCAATGAGTGACGCAGAGCTGGAAGCTATCGCCGACGACTGGTTCCTCCAGCCGCGGAACAGTGCGCGTTAGCCGCAACGCCATCATCTGACTCCTCCCTCCCGCCCAGCGGGAATCCACCTCGCCGTCAACACTGCCTAATGCCTCGCGCCCTGCTCTCAGTCTCCGACAAGACCGGTCTCCTCGACTTCGCACGCGGCCTCCGCACACTCGGCTGGGAGCTGCTTTCGACTGGCGGCACATCGCGCGCGCTTCGCGAGGCGGGCATCGAAGTGCGCGACGTCGCCGACGTCACGCAATTTCCGGAAATGCTCGATGGCCGCGTGAAGACTTTGCACCCTGCCGTGCATGGCGGATTACTCGCGCGTCGTGACCTGCCGGAGCACATGAGCGCGATCGCCGAGCATGGCATTGCGCCCATCGATCTGGTCGCGGTCAACCTGTACCCGTTCGAGCAGACGGCGGCGCGCAGTGGTGTGTCCCCCGAGGACGTGATCGAGCAGATCGATATCGGCGGGCCGAGCATGCTGCGGTCGGCCGCGAAGAACTTCGCGTCCGTCACCACGATCGTGGACCCGGCGGACTACACCGCGGTGCTCGCCTCACTCACCGCCGCCACCGACGACATCGATTACCGTCGCACCCTCGCGGCGAAAGTCTTCGAGCACACGGCGGCCTACGATGCGGCGATCGCCGGTTGGTTCGCGCGCCAACGCAAGGACGTGTTTCCGGACCGCACCTCACTCACGCTTCGGAAGCAGCAGGGGCTTCGCTATGGCGAGAATCCCCAGCAGGCCGCCGCATTCTATGTGGAGCGCCCGGGCGCCGGCTTGAGTGCCCTGAAGCAGCGCGGCGGCAAGGAGCTCTCATTCAACAACCTGCTCGATCTCGAAGGGGCGCTGCTCGCGTCGGAACCGTTCGGTGACGAGATCTGTTGCGCGATCATCAAGCACACGACGCCATGTGGCCTCGCCACTGGCCCGACCGCCCTGGAAGCCTACAAGAAGGCGCTCGCCTGCGACCCGGTCTCCGCATTCGGCTCCGTGATCTCCTTTACCACGCCCGTCGACGACGCCACTGCGGATGCCGTGTCGGCCATGTTCGTCGAGTGCGTCGTCGCGCCCTCCTTCAGCGACGGTGCGATCGAGGTGCTGGGTCGCAAGAAGAACCTCCGCGTCCTCGAGGGCCGCGCGAAGTGGGCCGAGGGCGCGCTGGACTACAAGCGCGTGCGCGGTGGCATGCTGGTGCAGCAGCGCATGTCGTCGGTCATCGATCAGCAGGGCTGGACCACGGTCACGAAGCGGCAGCCCACGCCCGAGGAGCTGTCGGATCTGCTCTTTGCCTGGCGCGCCGTGGCGAGCGTGAAGTCGAATGCCATCGTGCTGGCGCGCGACGGGGCAACGATCGGCATCGGCGCCGGACAGATGTCGCGCGTCGATGCAGCCTTTCTTTCGGTCCACAAGGCCACGACGGCAGGCCACCCTACGGCCGGCGCCGCGCTCGGCTCCGATGCCTTCTTCCCGTTTCGCGACGGCATCGACCAGGCCGCCGAAGCCGGCGTTCGCGCGATCGTCCAGCCGGGCGGCTCGGTCCGAGATGCCGAGGTCATCGCTGCGGCCGACGAGCACGACATTGCGATGGTCTTCACCGGGGTCCGGCTCTTCCGTCACTAGGTCGGCCTCCGTCTTATATTGCTATGCTTCGCCCCGCCCTTCGCGGGGCGTGTGCTATTCGACACTTCCACGCTGACAATGGCGACGACGTCCACGCCGTCTGACCTCGACTACCGACCATCCTGGCTGGCTGCCGCCATCGTCACGGCGGTTGTCTTCGTGCTGTACCTGCTCACCCTTGCCCCATCCACCGCGATGTGGGACACGAGCGAGTACATCACGGCCGCCTATACGCTCGGTCTCCCGCACCCGCCCGGCAATCCGCTGTTCGTGCTCATCGGGCGCGTGTTCGCCATCCTGCCGATCGCGAAGACCGTGGCGGTGCGCATCAACGTGTTTGCCGCCATCTGCAGCGCGGTTTCGGCCGGCATGTGGTTCCTCATCACCGAGCGCGTGCTCGTCAGCTGGTTCTCGGACCGGTGGAAGCGCATCGTCGGCGGAGCGCTTGCCGCGCTGATCGGAGCCACGGCGTTCACGGTGTGGAACCAGAGCGTCGTGAACGAGAAGGTCTACACCGTCGCGCTCATGGGCATCGCGATCATCTCGTGGCTGATGATCCGCTGGTGTGACGAGCCCGACGGTCGCAAGGCGGATCGCACGCTCGTGCTCGTCGCGTACCTGCTTGGCCTTGGCTACGCGAATCACATGGCCGGCATGGTCGCCGCGCCGGCGGTCGGGCTGTCGGTGCTCATCGTGCGCTGGCGCACCGTGCTGCGGTGGAAGCTGCTGTTGGCGTGCGCGGGCGCACTGTTCTTGGGCATCACGCCGTTTGCCATGCAGCCCATTCGCGCCGCGCACTACCCGGCGCTCAACGAAGGCGAGCCGACGGCGTGCCGAGAGGGGCTGAAGTTCGATTGCACGTTCAGCTCGGGCACGTACGACGCGTTCATGTACAACTTCAATCGCGGCCAGTACGGCAAGCCCGAGTTGTCGGAGCGCCAGGCACCACTCTCGGCACAGGTCGGGATGTGGTGGCTGTACTTCAGGTGGCAGTGGCTGCGGGATGCGCACTACGATCATCCGTTCGCGCAGAACATGCTTGGGTTGTTGTTTCTCTTCCTCGGCGGGCTCGGCGGATATGTGCACTTCCAACGAGACCGGCGAAGCTTCTGGTATTTCGGCTCGCTGATGTTCACGGTGACGCTCGCGCTGATCTACTACCTGAACTTCAAGTACGGCGCCTCGCAGAATCCTGAGCTCAGCGGCGTCGCGCGCGAGGTTCGTGACCGCGACTACTTCTACATCTGGAGCTTCTCCTCGTGGGGGGTTTGGGCGGCGCTTGGACTCGTCGCCGTCTGGGATACCTTCGCCGCGCTCATTGCGCGAGAGACCGTCACCGAGGGTCGAGAGACGTACGAGCGGCCCACCACGCGGGCGCTCGGGATCATGTCGCCCATTCTCGCGTTGGCGATCATTCCGCTCTTCACGAACTGGACGACCGCATCGCGCGCCGGACAGACCGACACCGCGGACTTCGCGAAGGACCTGCTCAATTCCGTCGAGCCCTATGGTGTGCTCGTCACGGTCGGCGACAACGACACCTTCCCGCTCTGGTACGCCCAGGAAGTGGAGCACGTGCGGCAGGACGTCGTGGTCGCGAACACCTCGTTGCTCAACACCGATTGGTACACGCGACAGCTCATCCGTCGCCCGGTGTTCACCTATGATGCGGCAGCGGGTCCGGCCATCTATCGCAACGGCACCTGGAAGAAGCCGACTGGCTCGCCGCTTCACATGTCGCAGACGCAGGGCGATTCGGTTCCGGCGTATATCCAGCTCGATCGTCCGATGACGTTCCAGGGTGGACCGATCAAGGCCACCATCGATCCGCAGCGGCTGTCGATTCCCGGCGTGCTCCAGCGAGCCGACATTTTCGTCCTCCGCATCATCGCGGACTCCTACGGCGACCGCCCCATCTATCTGAGCCGCACCTCCGCTGGATACGGCAACGAGCTGGGACTCGGGAGCTACCTGCTCACGCAGGGGCTCGCCACGAAGATCTTCATTCCGCCCGCCGTGCCGTCGAAGGACACGCTGCTCGTCCCCGGTGCCGGTTGGATCGACCTTGGCCGCACGAAGGCACTGTGGGACAATGTCTTCATTGCACCGAAGTCGTTGGCCAAGCGCAATGATTGGGTTGACCGCCCGTCGGTGGGCATTCCCTACCTGTATGTGGCCACGGGGCTGATGCTATCCGAAGTCATGCAGGCAACTGCCGACACGGCGGGTGCGAATCGCGTGATGAACCAGGCGCGCGACATCGCCAAGGGGGTGAAGCTCAATGAGCTCCTCAGTCAGATGGAGGCCGCGAGCCCCGAGAAGCAGACGCCAAATCCCCTGCTGACGGATCCCTCCGACACGCTGCGAAGCAAGACCGTCCCAGCGAAAAAACCATGACTGTGGTCTGACCGACTGACGGTCTGACAGTCTGACCCGCTTCGCGCTCGCTCGTCTGACAGCGGGTCAACAGACTGGTCCGACAGCTTTTCTAGATACACAACCGGGTCGCTGCACCGTTTTGGCCACCAGTGTGAACACACAACGCACTAGCCACCCAAGGGACCGAGTGGTGTAGGCAACAGCTGTCAGACTTCAGTTGACCCGCTGTCAGACGAGGGCGGCGGCGAAGCCGCTCGCCCGGGTCAGACTGTCAGACTGTCGGACCCACGGCCGCACAGGCCTCCCGAATGATCTTCAACGCCGCGGCGAGCTCGTCGCCCTCGAGCTCCAATCGCGGCGCGCGGACTCTGGCGCTTCCGCGTCCCACTTCGGCCTGCACCAGCTTGATGAGCTGCACGAACTTGGGCACGGTGTCCAGCCGCAGCAGTGGCAGGAACCACTCGTAAAGCGACCGCGCCTCATCGAGGCGACCGTCGCGACCGAGCTCGAAGAGCCGCACTGACTCTGCGGGGAACGCATTCACCAGTCCCGCGATCCATCCCACGGCACCCATCGGGATGCTCTCCAGGATCATGTCGTCCATACCGGCGAAGATGCGTAGCCGGTCGCCGAGTCGCGCGCGCACGTGCGTCACGCGCCTGACGTCGCCGCTCGACTCCTTCACCGCATGCAGGTTCGCGTGACGTTCTGCCAGCTCCGCCAGTTGGTCGGGAGTGACGTCGATCCCGTACGCGATGGGGTTGTTGTACAACATGCAGCTCAGCGATGTGCCGGCGATCACGCTGCCGTAGTGGGCGCGGGTCTCGCGCCAGTCGCCCTTGTAGACATACGCCGGTAGCACCATGAGCCCGTCGCAGCCCGTACGCTCGGCGCGTTGTGCGAGCGCAATGCAGTCCGGCGTGCTCAGCCCCGCGATGCCGGCGATCACGGGTAGGTGAGCGGGCGCCGCACTCCGCACAGTGGCGAGGATCGCGATCTTCTCGTCGGCTGAAAGCGCCTGTGATTCACCGAGCGAGCCGAGTGCGACGATGCCGCCACATCCACTCTCGATCATCCACGCCACGTGATCGGCGAGTGCCTTGTGGTCCACCGACAGGTCTTCGGTGAACGGCGTCGTGATCGCCGGAAATACGCCCGCCCAATCAGCCTTCTGCATGTCCGGATCCCATTTCGTGTGTGGTGTCGGTTGTCATGAGCATACGCGCGGGCGCGAACGGCGCTGGGTCGATCGTCGGCTTTCGTCCGGCAACCAGGTCAGCGAGGAGGACGGCGGTGCCCAGTGCCGTCGTGATACCGAGGCCCTCGTGTCCCGCCGCTATCCAGAGCGGCTTGTCCGGTGCCCATCGGCCGATGAGTGGCAGGCCGTCTTCCGAAGCGGGACGAAACCCCGTCCATGTGCGCTGGATGGACATCTCGGGAAGGCGTGGCAGGAAGTGCGCGGCGCGGTCGATCATCGCTTGGAGCAGTAGTTCGTTCGGCTCCGCGTCGAAGCCAACGAGCTCGCGCGACGCGCCGATGATGATCTGGCCATTCGACCGTGGCTGCACGTTGAACGCGACAGACGCGCTGCTCATTTCGTGTGCGCTTCGGAGGTAGCCGAGCTCCACGAGTTGATGTCGGATGGTGCCGGGATAGCTATCGGTGATGGCGAGGTGCCCTTTCCGCGGCACGATGCGCAATCCCGGCGTGAGCACCGGGGAATGGACGCCTGTTGCGTTGATGATGACGTCTGCATCGATAGTCGTATCCGCGCATCGCACGGCGCTGCCGTCGATCGCGTCGACGCGCCACCCTTCGCGCAGCTCCGCGCCCTCGATCCTTGCTTGATCGATCAGCCAGCGCGTCGCAAAAGGCGGGAGGAGCACACCGTCGCCAGCGATCAGCAGCCCTCCCGCAAGATCAGCCCGTACATTCGGCTCCGCCTCCGCCAGTTTCGAAGGCGAAAGGAGCTCGTTGAAGATGCGATGATCAGTGAATGCGCGCTGTTTTTCGTGCAGCGCGTCCAGCTGATCCGCATCTTCCGCCAACCAGATCGTTCCGCACGGGTCGTATTCGACGGATGCCGGCAATGCGCCCGCGAGCTCACGCCAGAGCGCCACCGAGTACGACGTCAACGCAAGTTGAGCCTCCGATCCGTCGAGCGTGACGAGGTGTCCCATTCCCTTCGACGTCGTTCCTCCGCTCGCTCGTTCCGCCTCGAGGATGAGCACACTCAAGCCATCGCGCGCGAGGCATCGCGCGCACGCGGCGCCGACGATTCCCGCGCCAATCACAATCGCGTCCCACCGCTCGTGCCGGCTCACGCGCCGAGCATCGCGTCTGACGGGATGCCGAATCGAAACGGATCATCCTCGGCGAAGTGGAGCGTCGACTCGCCCGTGACGTACGCGCGCCCGCGCACGTGAGGAATCAACTCGCCCTTCTCGTTCGTGGTCAGCCACCCCGTGAAGAGTCCGCCGGCGATCCCTTCCTGACGCCACTGCTCTCCGAGTGCGAGCTCGCCGCGCGCGTGCCGAGCGGCCATCGTCGCCGACGTGCCTGTGCCGCATGGAGAGCGGTCGTACTCACCGCCGGAGCAGAGCACGAAATTGCGGCGGTCGGCATCGGCGCGCCAAGGCGCCGCGGATATCTCGATGTGGTCGATCTCGGCGCCGTCCTCCCCGGTAATTCCCTGTGCGTTGATCGCGCGTTGGATCGCCCGCGTGAATGACATGAGATCCTCCAACCTGTTCATCGTCACCGGGACCTGGTCCGCGTGCGTGATGAAAAACCAGTTGCCGCCCCATGTCACGTCTCCCGACACGACACCATAGCCCGGCACGTCGACGCGAACATCGGTGGCATGTACTCGCGCCGGCACGTTTTCGATCGTGATGTCGCCGTCGACCGAAAGCTCGGCGCGCACTGTACCGACCGGCGTGTCGAAGATGACCTCGCCGGGCCCGATGCGCCCCAGAAACTCGAGCGTGCGCACGACGCCGATGAGGCCGTGACCGCACATGCCGAGGTAGGTGCCGTTGTTGAAGAAGATCACGCCAGCCGTGGCGCCTTCGGAGACCGGCGGCGTCAGCAGCGCGCCGACGATCGCGGCGTGACCACGAGGCTCGCACACCACCGCGCGACGAAGATGATCGCCATTGACGCGGAGATCTTCGCGTCGCTCCGCCATGCTCGCGCCGGAGGGCTGCGGCCATCCGTCCACGACCACTCGGGTTGGCTCGCCTTCGGTGTGCGAGTCGACGACTCGAATGGCGGATGGCGCGGCGCGCGTCACGGTGATATTTCAGGAGTGAGGCGGCGATCGCACGCGGACTCTTCAGGTACGCGTACAATATTCCTGCCGCCGTAGCGTCACAAGGGACATCCCGCTGTAGCTTTCCGTCGAGTGCACGCCGGCTCGACATCGAACCCAACGCTCACACTCGACCGCGACGAATGTCCTCCTCCATCGACCTGAAGACAATTCTCCTGGCTGCGCTCGCGGTCATCACGGTGTTCTACTTTGTGGTGTTGCTGCGCGGCATCGCGAAGGCACGTGCGGCGTCGGGCGTCGTCACGCCGACCGCCGGTGGAACGACCACAGGATTCGTCACCAACTTCTTCGACACACTGGGCATCGGATCGTTTGCAACGACCACGGCGATTTTCCGGCAGTGGCGGATGGTGGTCGATGAATGGATTCCCGGCACGCTCAACATCGGGCATACACTGCCCACGATTGCCCAGGCCATCATCTTCACCAAGCTCGTACCGGTCGACGGACTCACGCTCGCGCTGATGATCGCCGCGGCAGTCCTGGGATCCTGGCTCGGCGCAGGCGTCGTCTCGGGATGGCCGCGCCGGAACATCCAGATCGGCATGGGCAGCGCCTTGCTTATCTTCGCGACCCTGATGTTCCTTGGGATGATCAACATCGTGCCGGGCGGAGGCACGCTGCTCAAGCTCGAGGGCACTCGGCTCGCGATCGGCCTGGCGGGCAACTTCATCCTTGGCGCGCTGATGCCGATGGGCATCGGCCTCTACGCTCCGTGCCAGATCCTCATCTACCTGCTCGGCATGGATCCAAAGGCGGCGTTTCCGATCATGATGGGCTCGTGCGCCTTCCTCATGCCGATCGGGAGCGCACGTTTCATCCGTGAGAAGGCGTTCGATGCACGCGCCGTGCTCGGCCTGGCCATCGGCGGGGTTCCCGCGGTGCTGATTGCCGCGCTCATCGTGAAGTCGCTTCCGCTCGACTACCTGCGCTGGGTGGTGCTGGTGGTCGTCGTGTACGCAGCCGGCATGCTGCTCCGCTCGGCCATGTTGAGCTCGCGGCTCGTGGACGACGAGTCTTCGGCCGGCGTGACGTTGTAGTCGCGAGGCTGGCGTTCCATGCAGCGCCCGGTGAAATTCCCTCCTCCGGGCAGGTGTCTGAGTGGTTGAAGGAACCGGTCTTGAAAACCGGCGTACCCGCAAGGGTATCGTGGGTTCGAATCCCACCCTGCCCGTTTTGCAGCTCTCTTTTCGCGAGATAAACAGTGGGTCGTAAAATCGGCGGCATCGCGTTGCTCGTCATCGCGGCGCTTATGCTCCTCGGCTTCGCACGCTCGAGTGCGTCGCTCGCCTCGCCAACCGCGCTCTTCGCCCTCTTGCTGGTTGTTGTCCTTCCAGCGGGAGGTGGCATCGCCCTCCTGCGCGGCTCATTCGGCGGCAACTCCGCAGCGCGCATGGCGCAGCTTCGGCAACAGACCATCGACGCCGAGATCCTTCGTATCGCGATGGAGCGCGGCGGGCGGTTGACCTCCGTGGAGGTGGCGACGACCCTCGGTCTCGGCGCCGGCGATGCGAAGGCGGCGCTCGACGACCTTGTAGCGCGGCAGGTGGCGGACCTCGAGGTGTCGGACGAGGGTGTTCTCATCTACACCTTCCACGAGGCGCGCTACTTCAAGGGCGACGCGAAGTCCCAGGCGCGTCTCGATGCCTGACGGCGCCATTCCCCTAACGCCGCGCACGCCGTTCGAGGTACGCCTACCCTGCCCCGTGTGCCTCGGCGTGCAGATGGAGAAGGTGCACATCGGCGACGCGCGATCCCAGCTCGTCCTCGACCACTGCACTCGCTGTGGCGGCGTGTGGTTCGAGCAGGGAGAGGCGCGGCGGCTTACGCAATATTCCCCGAGCGATCTATGGAAGCACATCCCGCCACGTGCGACGGTGGTGCGCCCTCCGTGCCATAGCTGCGGCACGCCGCTGGACCGGAGCGCCGAGCATTGCGCGGTATGTGGACGAAAGAACGAGATCGCGTGTCCCAAGTGCGACAAGCTCATGGAGCGTCGTGCACACGGTGAGCTCATCCTCGACGTCTGCAATCGCTGCAAGGGCGTCTGGTTCGATCACGACGAGCTGAAGGACGTGTGGTCGCTCTCGGCCGAGTCAGTCGCTCGCAACGTGCCGGGTCGCATGTCGCAGGCCGCGTCGGTCGGCGGTGACATCCTCCTCGAATCGCTCTTCTGGGCGCCGGGGCTCACCATCCAGGCTGGCGCCGCCGCGGTCGAGGGCGTCGGTCACGTGGTCGGTGCGCTCGGCAGCGTCTCACTCGAAGGTGCCGCGAGCGCGGCGATGGGAGCTGCGGACGTCGTCGGCGGTGCGGCTGAAGGTGTGTTCAGCGCCATCATGGACATCATCAGCTCGATCTTCGACAGCTAGGCGCGACTGACCTGACCGGTTCCGTTCCCCATCGCGGTTGCCGCTCCCCGCGACGGATGCGACCTTCCGCGCTATGGAATGGGAGCGATGGCCCCGCGAACGCCTGCTGGACCTGCGCATCAAGGACCTCGGGCTGCGGCTCGAGGGGACGTGGGTGGAGGGGTGCATCGAGGAGCTCTACCGCGAGCTCGCCCACCGTGGCATCGCGCTGCGGCCCCACTGCTGGCTGTCCGACGAGTGGTTCTCGCCGACGAACGTGCCGGGCATCGGGATCCCGTTCTACCTCGCGCACCCGCGGCTCGTCCGGCTCGAGCGCAGCATGATGCAGGATGCGGAGGGGGCGTCGCGCACCGAGTGCATGCGCATCCTCCGGCACGAAGCCGGGCACGCGATGCAGCACGGCTACCGCCTGCACCGGCGCCCCAGTTGGCAGCGGACGTTCGGCAAGTCATCCACGCCCTATCCGCTCTCGTACCGCCCCAAGCCGGCCACCCGCAATTTTGTGCAGCACCTGCGCGCGTATTACGCGCAGGCGCACCCGGATGAGGACTTCGCCGAGACGTTCGCCGTGTGGATGCAGCCGCGCCGCACGTGGATGCGCCGCTACGAGGGCTGGCCCGCGCTGCGGAAACTCGAGTATGTGGACGAGCTCATGGCGGATCTCGAGGGCGTGCGCGCACCGGTGAAGACCCGCGTGCGCGCGTATCCCGTGTCGAAGAACGCGATGACGCTGCGCGAGCACTACGACGCCAAGCATGCGTTCTACGCGGTGGACTACCCGAGCACGTACGACACGGCGCTCTGCCGCGTCTTCTCCACCGCGCACCGCCACGCTGCCCGCGAGCCGGCGTGGCGCTTCATCACGCGGCACCGCATCGAGATCCGGCGGCTGGTGGGACGTTGGACCGGCGAGTCGGACTTCACCATCGACCAGTTGCTGCACGACATGATCGGACGGAGCCGCGACCTCAAGCTCCGGGTGGGTGGCCGCGATGATGCGGTGCTCATGGACTTCGCCGGCATGCTCGCGGTGCGGTCCGTCCATTTCCTCTACCGCCGACGCGTCTCCATTCCCCTATGAGCCCGTCCCGCCGGCGCCTCCGCGTGCTCGTCCTCATCGGTCCCGGCATGACGCCGCCCGACGACATCGAGGCGCGCAGCGAACAGGAGCGGCACGACTTCAAGACCGAGTACGACATCCTCACCACGCTCCGCGCGCTCGGCCACGAGGCGCGGCCGCTGGAAGTGCGCGACGAGCTGACGCCCATCCGCCGCGAGGTGGAGGAGTGGAAGCCGCACATCGTGTTCAACCTCCTGGAGGCGTTCTTCGACCTCCGCGAGTTCGACCAGCACGTGGTGAGCTACCTCGAGCTGCTCCGGCTCCCGTACACGGGGTGCAACCCGCGAGGGCTCGTGCTCGCGCGCGACAAGGCGCTGGCGAAGAAGATCCTCACGTACCACCGCATCCCCGTCCCCAGATTCGAGGTGGTGCACCAGCACCGTCGCGTGCGGCGCCCCAAGGCGCTCGGCTTCCCGCTCATCGTGAAGAGCCTCACGGAGGAGTCGTCGACGGGCATCGCGCAGGCCAGCGTGGTGTGGAGCGACGAGGAGCTCGACACGCGCGTGCGGTTCATCCACGAGAGCATCACCGGCGACGCGCTGATCGAGGAGTTCATCGACGGACGCGAGATCTACGTCGGCGTGTTCGGCAACAAGCGGCTCACCGTGCTGCCGCCGTGGGAGCTGTTCTTCGAGAAGACCGCGCCGGGCAGCATGGCCATCGCCACGTCGCGTGCCAAGCACAACCTGGACTACCAGGTGCGGCACGGCATCTCGGAGGGGCCGGCGGAGATGGAGCCCGCCCAGCGCGACCGGCTGATCGCGGTGGCGCGCCGCATCTACCGCGTGCTCTCACTCGACGGCTACGCGCGCCTCGACTTCCGGCTTCGCGCCGACGGCACAGCGTTCTTCATCGAGGCCAACCCGAATCCCGAGATCGCCCGGCGCGAGGAGTTCGCGCAGTCGGCGCTGAACGCGGGGCTGCAGTACGAGAAGCTCATCGAGTGCATCGTGTCGCTCGGGGTGCGGCGCGGCGCCATCTAGCACCGCGTGACGAAGGCTGACCGACAGGCGCGCGAACGCGAGCTTGGTGCGCTAGGCGGCGACGTGCATGCGTCCGCGCTTTCGCGACTTCGGTGCGGCGCGCACGACGATCTCGACATCTCGGCCCAGCGCATTGAGAAAGTCGATGAGGCGTTGCGTGGAGAAGCCACTGAGCCGGCCGCGGAGGAGATGCGACACCTTGGGCTGATCAATGCCCATCAGGGCCGCCGCGTCCTGCTGTGTCAGCGCGCGCTCGCGGATCGCATCGTCGATCAGTGAGGCGAGTTGCGCTTTTGCCAGCCGTTCCTCCGGGTTTGACATGCCGAGATCCGCGAAGACGTTGCCGCTCCCCCGTGTCACGGGGATGTCGTGCTGCTCGCCGCTCGGTTTCCGCTTGGCCATGGTGTTCCTCCTCGTGATCAGTCGGTCGATTCGTAGTGCGCCGCGTAATGACGTTTGGCACGCTGCCACCGCTCCTTGATCAGCGCGATCTCCCGGTGCGGCGTGGCGATGCCATGCGTGGCTTTCTTCTGAAAGACGTGCAGCACATACACGACGCCGGCGAGCTTCACGGTGTAGATCGCGCGATACGTGTCCCCATCGAAATCGTCGACGAGCTCGATCAGTCCCCGCAGCTGCCCTTTGAGCTGCTTCGCACTCGGATGGTGTTTGCCGCGCTGCGCCTCGTGCAGCGCATATCCAAATTCATCCTGGACCTCGTCCGGCAGGTCGCGCAGATCGTCGAGGGCCGAGCCGATCCATTCGACGGGTTTGAGTGGCGCACGTGCAGCGACGGAGCGAGGCGCCATGGGGGTATAATATGTCCTTTTTAGCATGTCGGCGCAAGGCACACCGACGTGTTCGGCGCATACACCGGTCAATCCACCACCAAGAGCGGAACTACCGCGTTGGCGATGGTTTCGCCTGCGACGCTTCGCGCGCAGTGATCCACGCATCGAGAAGCTGCGGCCGCACATCGTTCGCGTCACGCGTCGTCTGCGGCGCGAGCGCCTTCATCACGCGACGCGCGCCCGTCACATCCCCCAGCGCGAGCCGAGCCAGCACCGCGCCTTCGCGCAACTCGTCTGCCGGCATCCAGAGGTCGCCCTTCACCGAAAGCGGCACCAGCACCTCCGACGCGCGCCACGCCTCCACGAAGTTCCAACTCGCCATGCCCTGAAGGAATGCGACCGTGGCGCGCGCTTCGGTCGGTGCATTCTGCGCGACCATGTAGCGGTCCAGTACCGCAAAGAATGCGGTATCGGCGACCCCTGATGTGCCGCCGCTTCGGAGCTCCTCCGACTCCCGAACCGCGGCACCCCACACATGCCAGTCGACCGGAGCAACGGCGCTCGCGACGAGACGGTCGACCGCATGCGAACGCTCCACGGCGCCGAGCATCTGCGGCGATGCGCCGTCGAAGCGTTGGTCGCGTGCACGGGCCGCGAGCTCCATCGCCTCGAGTCGCGGCACGTAGGGGATAGGCGTGTATCGCTCACCGGTGACGCCAACGCGCCGCTGCTCCAGGATCGGTGCAATCGCGAACCGATCACTGACGAGACCCACGAATCCCGTCGCGCCCTCGTTCATGTACCGCGTCTTCTCCGCGCCAAGATCAAGCGTGGGATAAAAGTCCGAGTTGCCTCCCCCACCCTGCACGAGCGGCGCGAGGGTGGATGCGTCGGCCATGTGGAGTGCCTCGATGATCGGGCGCGTCAGCGGATACACGCGACGCAACGCATCGGCCACCGGCGGAAGTTCGAAGACACGCCAGTCCGGCTTGGCCAGGTGTGCCTTGTTCGTCGCGACGATGAGGATGTCGCGGTTCCCCACCGCGTAGACCGTGTAGTCCGGAAAATTCTCGGCGACGGCCCGCACCACGCTCAGCACCAGCCCGTCGTTGATCTCCGACAGGTGGAGCCACTGTCCGAACACGCCGTCGGGCGTGAGGTATCGCCGCACGTGCGCATAGAACTCAGTGGTGAACAACCCTGAGACGCCCGCCACCCACGGAGTCGACGGCTCCGAGAGGATGAGGTCGTAGCGCTCGCCCTGCGCCGCGAAGTACGAGCGCGCGTCATCGATCGCGAAGGTCGACCGTGGATCATCGAAGACGTTGCGATTCGCCGGGTAGAACTGGCGCGAGGCGCGAATCATCTCTGGCTCGATCTCGATCGTGACCACTCGCTTGAGTCCGGGATCTTGAAGCAGCGTGTGTGACGACATCCCCGATCCCTGGCCGATGACCGCCGCGTTCCGGGCATCCGGTGCGTGTGCCAGCAGCAGGAGCGGCAACAGCATCTGCGTGGACGCATCGTGCGTGAACGGGCCGCGTTTCGCCGGCGGATGAAACCACTCCGGTCCGAGCGATGCATCCGGCTTGCCATTGGTGGCGAGGGACAGTCCGCCGCTCGAGAGAATCCTGCGCACGCTCACGGTCGCCGTTCGTCCTTCGGAATAGAACGCGACATCGGATACGCGCGGTGCCTTCGCCGAGCCGTACCGGAACACACCGCTGGTCAATACGCCGCGATTGAAGTCCGCTCGCGCACCCACGATGAAGAAGAGCGCGACGACGGCCAGCGCGGGCGCCCATCGCCTTCGCTGCGGCCACCATTGCGCGCGTCCTGTGTCCTTTGCCAACAGCACAACGCCCAGCACGACGTCCACACCTGCTCCACCAATCAGCAACCACTTGAGTCCGAGAATCGGCAGGAGCACGAGCGCCGCGAGCGTCACACCGACGATTGATCCGAGCGTGTTCACCGCGTACACGACTCCAATCGCACGCTCCCCGTTCGGTCCCCGCAACAGGAGTCGCGTGATGAGGGGCAGCGTCATGCCCGCGCAGAACGTGGCCGGCAGCATCACCACCAGGCAGATCGCATAGCGTGAGATGCTGAACGCACGATAGCCCGCCGGAGTTCGCGTGAAGGCCGCCATGAAGTCGGCCATCCATTGGAACGACCGCACGTAGAGCGGCAACGTGGCCACCGCGAGGGCACCCATCGCGAGCTGCACATATCCGAGCGTCCTCACGGAGGCAGCGCCGGTGTCGCTGCGCCGGCGAATGGCGAGCGCCCCGCATGCGAGACCGAAGATGAACGCGGACAACATCAGCTCGAACGAGTGGGTCGCGGAGCCGAGCACCAGGGAGAGCATGCGGATCCAGCCGATCTCGTAGATGAACGACGACAGGGCCGTTCCGAAGCTCACGGCGAGAAGCAGTCGCCGGGTGCCATCAGAAATCCACTCGGCGTCCGATTCCAGCCTGTCCACCGAAGGCGCTGGCATCGCATCGGAAGACGGCGCGCTCTCGCGGCGCGACACGAGGAACACAGCGACGGCCACCACGAGGTTCATCGCCGCCGCCGCCGCGAGCGTCCCCGGAAGCCCTGCCATCGCGATGAGCACGAAGCCCGCGAGGAGCACACCCGCAGACGCGCCGACACTGTTCGCGAAGTACAGCAGCGAGATCGTCCGGCCGGGATTGGCCTGCGACCGTCGCAGTGCGCCAGCCGTCATGAGCGGGAACGTCGCGCCGAGCAACACCGACTGTGGAAGAATGAGCAGGCCGGCGATCGTCCACTTCACGATGGTGTGCATCGGCCCGGGCCCGAGTGCCGGAAAAATCGAGTCGTACGCGGCCTGCGTCACCCAGACGAACACATCGTGGAAGACCAGTCCGATGATCCCCACCGCCAGCTCGACGTACGCGTACCAGCGCAACGGATTGCGCACCTGCTCCGATCTTCGTCCGATCGCCATGGCCCCCACGGACATGCCGCCGAGGAAGATCGTGAGCACCAGGACCTGCGCATATGCGCTGTGTCCCACGAAGAGGCCGAGGTAGCGCGTCCAGATGGACTCGTACACGAGACCGGCGGCACCAGAGAGCACGAACATCGCGCAGAGGAAGATCAGCATGCTCGAACGACTCTCGCGCGACCGCCTCGTCACGTCGCAGCATTCGGGTTGCCGCAGCGGGCCGCCACCATTTACATTGAACGCTGGCCGCACACCACGTTGCGTCCTGGAGGGGTGGCCGAGAGGCTGAAGGCACCGGTTTGCTAAACCGGCATACTGGGAAACTGGTATCGAGGGTTCGAATCCCTCCCTCTCCGCTCAGAAGGCCCGCCGCCCCCCGCGGCGGGCCTTCGCGGTTCCTTCTCCCGCGTCACGCATGATCTCTCCGACACCGCGCCTCCGCTTCGCGCCGTCGCCCACCGGCTACCTGCACGTCGGCGGCGCCCGCACGGCCCTGTTCAACTGGCTGTACGCCAGGAAGTTCGGCGGCGTGATGCTTCTCCGCATCGAGGACACCGACAAGGCGCGCAGCACCGACGAAAGCACCCGCGCCATCTTCGACGGCCTCACGTGGCTCGGCCTCACCTGGGACGAGGACGTCGTCCATCAGGGCGCGAACCTCGAGCGCCATCGCGCCGACGCGCTGCGCATGCTCGAGAATGGCAGCGCGTATCGCTGCTTCTGCACGCAGGAGGAGCTGGCACAACGGCGCGCCGATGCCGAGTCGCGTGGCGAGACGTTTCGCTACGACCGCCGGTGCGACCAGCTGTCCGCGTTCGAGATAGCGCTGCGGGTCGAGCAGAAGACCCCATACACGGTCCGCTTTCGCGTTCCCGACGGCACCACGAGTTGGGACGACCTCGTGCACGAGACCATCACCTTCCCCAACAAGGACATCGAGGACTTCATCGTCCTTCGCACGGACAGCACGCCCATCTACAACCTCGCCGTCGTCAGCGACGACATCACGATGGCCATCACGCTCGTGATGCGCGGCGACGACCACATCTCGAACACGCCGAAGCAGATCATGCTGTACCACGCGCTTGGCGCGGAGCTTCCGCAGTTTGCCCACCTGCCGATGATCCACGGCATGGACGGCAAGAAGCTGAGCAAGCGTCACGGCGCCACAGCCATTGGCGACTATCAGCACCTCGGCATCCTTCCCAACGCGATGCTCAACTTCCTTGCGTTGCTCGGATGGGCGCCGGGAAACGACGTCGAGGTGATGACGGTGCCGCAGATGATCGAGCTCTTCGACACGAAGGGACTTCAGAAGAAGGCCGCGATCTTCGACACGAAGAAGCTCGAGTGGATGAATGGGCAGCACCTTCAGATGCTGTCGACGGAGGAGCTGATCGCGCGCACCGCACCCGCCCTGGTCGCGGCCGGGCTGGCGACGTCGGAAGAGCTGGCGGAGCGGCACGAGTGGTTCGTCACCTTGCTCGGGCTGCTCACCGTCCGTGCGCGCACCATCGACGACATCGTGCGGCAGTCCGCGCCGTACTTTGCGGATGCGGTCGAGTACGATGCCGAAGTTGTGGCGAAGCAGTGGAAAGACCGGGACGGATCGGCAGGCCTGCTCCAGGCCATCCACGGCGCGCTCGTCGGGGCGCCGGAGTGGGACGCGGCCGCAATGGAGGCATCGCTGCGCGTGCTGGCAGGGCAGCTAGGCCTGGGCGACAAGGCGGGCAAGCTCTTTCAGCCGCTGCGTGTCGCGCTCACTGGCCAGAGTGCGAGCCCGGGAATCTTCGACGTTTTGATGCTCCTGGGGCGGGAACGATCACTCCGCCGCATCGACGCGGCGGTGCATTTCCTGGGTGCGAATGCCGAGCCTTGACGAAACAAGTGTTGCGTCTTTGGACATTTCAAGTACATTAGCGCTTGCAGAAGCAAGAAATCCAGCGGCCACAGCAGGGCGCCGGACCAACACCAGTGATGCCGGCGAGGCACCATGACGGAGCCGCTGACGCCGCTCGAACGACGGGTATACCACTACCTGATCGATTTTCTGGCGGAAAACACCTATCAGCCCAGCATTCGCGAGATCGCGAAGAAGTTTCGCATCAAGTCGACCAAGACGGTCAGCGATCTTCTTGGCTCGCTCTCGATGAAGGGCTATATCGAGCGTGACCAGTCGCGCTCCCGCGGCGTGCGCATCGTCGGCCAGTCCGGCCAGGCGAGCACTCAGCCGGTGCCGTACTATGGCCGCGTTCACGCCGGCGAGCCCTCGCTGCTCCCGGAGCATCGCGTCGGCTTCGTCACGATGGACCGGCGCTTTCTGCCCAGCGACGACGTCTACTTTCTCCGCATCAAGGGCGAATCGATGATCGGCCGCGGCATCTTCGCCGATGATTACGTGCTCGTCTCGCCGTCAACTCGGGCGAAAGACGGCGACATCGTCGCGGCGCGCCTCGGTGAGGATGCTACGATCAAGACGCTCACCCATCGGGGCGCCACGATCGTGCTCGAGCCGGCGAATGATGCCGAGCGCGCCATTGAAGTCGGTCCGCGCGACGACTTCGCGATTCTTGGCGTGGTGTGCGGAGTGTTCCGGCCGTTCCTGGAGCAGATGGTCCAACCAACGCTCCCTGTCGCCAGCGACGCGAGCATCAACTAGCGGTTGAACCGGCGTGAGCGGTTCTGCTCCGCCGGTTTCGCTATGGAATCAGGTCGGGAGTCGTCGCGGCAGGTTTGTCCGCGTCGGCATCGCGCTTCTCCTGCCGCTCCTTGTCCTTCCGCTCACGAATGCGCTTCACGGCCGACTTGAACTCGTCGTCGTGCGCCTGCGCGTCTGCGTGAAGCAGCAGGTCCGCACGACGCGTCGTGACGAGTCGATCCGCGATCGTCTCGCCAGGATTCCCCTGAATGCGGATGGGCAGCGCCGCGAGCACCGCGCTCGGGATGGCAAACTTGCCGAGGTAGATCTTGCTGCCGTCGATGCCCCATTTTTGGCCGTTCTTTTCAAACGTCCAGTCGCCCGGCGCGCGGCCGGCCGCTCCGTGCGCCTTCGCCACCGAGTCGTTGTACGCATAGATGCTCGCGCGAACGGCGCTATCCACGCGCTCGGCGTGCGTCTTCGGCGCGGGGAAGAACTCGTGGATATCGGTGGAGAGCCGCGGGTCCGGATCGCCGGGCACCACGCCTGTCGTGGCGGAGACGGTCGCCTGTCCGCGACCACTGGTCACACCGCCGGGATTACCAGCCGACGGTGCTGGAGGCGGCGCGATGCCGGTCGGCACGCGAAGTGGCGCCACGAGCGAACGCGAGGGCTCTGTCGCCTTCGGCGGAGGGCCGGCTGAATCGAGCCCGCCCTCTGCGCCGCCGGGCACCGCCATGCTCGTGTAGGTGATTTTCTCGGGGATGGCCGCTGGGGCGCGAGGCGAACGATCACCGGAAAAATCGTAGTGAAACGCAGCGTTCAGGATCGCGAACGCCACGACCACGTGGAACGCGATCGAAAGGAGCAGCGGCCCCGGTTCGCGACGCTGCTTCACGCTCACGCCGCGCCCACCAGCATGCTGGCCAGCACGCGCCCCGCGCGGACCGCCGCCTCGGCAATTCGCGCCGGGGGCATGATGAACGAGATGCGGAAGAATCCCTCACCGCCAGCACCGAAGGACGACCCCGACATCACGATCACGCCCTCGTCTTCGAGCAGTCGCTCGGCAAACTCCGCGGACGGCACGCCATCGGGAAGCTTGATCCAGAGATACATGGTCGCGAGCGGAACCTCACATGCGAATCCGGCCGCGCGGAATGCCGTCACCGCCGCATCGCGCCGCTCCTTGAAGATCGCGAGGTTGCCAGGCAGGAAGCTGTCATGGCTTTCGAGCGCCGCGACACCCGCCGCCTGGATCGCCATGAACTGACCCGTGTCGACGAACGACTTCACCTTCGCGAGGTTGCGCGCCACTTCGGGACGCGCAACCGCCCAGCCACAGCGCCAGCCCGTCATGTTGTACGTCTTGCTGAGCGAGTGGAATTCGATCGCCACCTCGCGTGCGCCGTCCACCTCGAAGATGCTCGGCGGCACGTAGCCGTCGAACGCCATTTCGGAGTACGCGTTGTCGTAGACGAGCAGGATGTCGCGCTCGCGGCAGGTCTTCACCACGCGCTCCAGATATTCGACGGGTGCAACGGCCGCGGTCGGATTGTTCGGGTAGTTCAGGTAGAGAATCCGGGCGCGGTCCAGCACGTCTGACGGGATCTCATCGAGCTCGACGAGGAACTTCGTGCGCGGGCGAAGCGGATAGCGGTAGGCTTCGCCGCCCGCGAGCAGCGTGCCGCCCTGATACGCGTTGTAGCCGGGCTCGGGAATGATGCCTACTGTGCCCGGCTCCATGTACGCGAACGCCAGGTGCGAGATGCCTTCCTTCGAACCCACCAGGGGCACGACCTCGGTCATTGGATCGCACGTCACCCCGAAGCGACGTTGCATGAAGGCGCTCACCGCCTCGCGGTACGGCAGGTAGCCCATGCCGAAACCGTAGCGACTCATGGCCGGCTCGACGACCGCCTCCTGCATGCGCGCGAGAGCCGCGGCCGGAGGTGCGAGATCCGCGTCGCCCGCGCCAAGATCGATGACGTCGACACCGCGCTCGAGCAGCTCGCGCTTGCGCTGCGGAATGGTCGCCAGCGGATAGTCAGGCAGTGTGGCGAAACGCTTTGCGGACGGCGGCACTATTCGTCGCGAGTGACAGGGTTGCTGACCCGGCTGACGCCGGGGATCTCTACTTCTACCACATCCCCCGCTGCGAGGGTCCCTACTCCGTCCGGCGTTCCCGTGAGGACGAGGTCGCCTGCCTCGAGCGTCATGATCCCGGCGACATACACCAGGATCGACGGCAGGTCGAACACCATGTCGTGCGCGTTTCCCTGCTGGCGAACGGTGCCGTTCACGCGGGTCGTTACCGTGAGGGACCCGAGGTCCGCCGGCACCGATGCCACCACGCCAACCGCGCAGAACGTGTCGAAACCCTTCGCGCGCGTCCACTGCCCATCGGACTTCTGAAGGTCGCGGGCGGTCACGTCGTTTGCCGCCACGATACCCGCGATTGCTTCGCGCGCCTCCTCGCGAGACGCCTTCCTCAAACGCCTGCCAATGACGACGCCAATCTCTCCTTCGTACTCCACTTGCTTCGACACCGTTGGGAGACGAATGGATTCCCCATCGCGGATGATGCTCGAGGGGGGCTTGAGAAAGATGAGCGGCTCACGCGGCACCTCATTTCCAAGCTCCTTCGCATGTGCCGCATAATTGCGGCCGACGCAGACGATCTTCGACGGGTTGAGGTTGGGCATCCTTGAACTTAATAGACACCGTGGCCCATCTCACCCCTCGTAAAATCCGCGCACCTCCTCGACGACGACCTTCCACCGCCCAATGACCCGCCGCGCGCTCGGCAGCGCCTCGAGCAAGCCCCGCCCGTAGCGCTTCGTCACGATCCTCGAATCCCCAATCACGACGACGCCGCGATCCGTGCCCGTCCGAATCAGTCGCCCGAATCCCTGCTTCAACCGCAGCGACGCGTGCGGCAACATGTACTCGGCGAACGGATCGCCCCCGCGTGCGACGATGGCCTCGCACTGCGCCGCGGTCACCGGTTCGGTCGGCACGCGGAAAGGCAGCTTCGCGATGACGAGCCCCCGCAGTGCCTCACCCGGCACGTCGACGCCTTCCCAGAAT
Source organism: Gemmatimonadaceae bacterium (assembly GCA_036844565.1). GTDB lineage: Bacteria > Gemmatimonadota > Gemmatimonadetes > Gemmatimonadales > Gemmatimonadaceae > AG11. Next base: position 52,860 of record DAIUFP010000006.1, read on the forward strand.
GAGGCGGTGCCGAGCAGGAGGCCCTGCCCAGATTCGCGAAAGCGGTCGAGGAGTGCATCGCGACTCTCCTCGCCGTGCACGAGCAGTGGCCAACGACGTTCGATGCCCCGCGAACGCAGCTCCGCCGCGAGCTGGCGAACTTCACGGTGGCTGGTGAAGAGAACGAACAGCCCGCCATCTGACGCCTCGGCGAGGTCGAGCACGATGCGCGTGATCGCGTTGCGATGCCCGTCGGGATCGACATTCGGCGCCGGCACATCCGACGGGATGACGAGTAGCGATTGCGTGTCGTAGTCGAACGGCGACGGAAAGACCGCCGTGGTCGGCAGCAATTCCTTGTCGTCGAGTCCGAGTCGTGCGGCAAGAAAATCGAACCGATGCGCGTCGGCGGCGACGTTTCCCGACGATGCGGTGAGCGTGGCACTCGTGACGATGGTGCTGTCGAGTCGCTTGAACAGATCCTCGCGAAGGATTGGAGCGAGGTCGAGCGGCACGCTGGAAATTGCAACGGATTTCTCGCGGCCTCGCACCTCGATCCACCGGATGCTGTCGTCGTCGGCCGGGGGAGTGAGTGCGCGACGCAATCCGTCGCCGATGGCCTGGAGCCGACGCGTGACGGACCTGAGCTCGCTCATGAGCGGAGCGAGCTCCTCGTCGAGCTTTGCGCTGCCCTCGATCCGTTCGCGCACGAGCGCCAATCCCTGATTCAACAGCTCGATCTCACCGAGCGTGTCCTGGAGGGAGAGCGTGAGACCCGCCTTCCAGATGCGGTGCGACGCGAATGCCTGCGTCAGCCTTACTACTGGCTGCCCCTCTTCCTCGAGGAACGTGTCGAGCAGGTCGAATAACAGGTCGCTCTTCTGGCGCAGCGCCGAGAGCGCCGGGACGAGCTTTGCCTCGAGCAGGTCGAGACTCGCGGAGCTGAGAAGATCCTTGCTCGCGGCGAGCCGCATCGAGAGGGCCGGAAGCAGGCCCTTGCCGCGCCGCTCGAGGCGTCCGACGAGGCGTTGAAGACCGCGCCGCGTAACGGTGATGCCGAGATGGCTGGAGGCAGCGTCCTCGAGGTGATGTCCCTCGTCGACGATGAGGCGGCTGTAAGCAGGAAGAACGGCCGCGTCGTCCCAATTCTGCGCGGCGCGCCGGACGGCGAGGTCGGAGAGCAGCAGATGGTGATTCACGACGATCACATCCGCCTCGGCGGCTTGCCGTCTCGCGGCAAACACGAAGCACTTCTCGAAGTGTTCGCACTTGACTCGCGTGCAGACGTCCGGCTCCGCGGCCACTTCGTCCCACACTTCAGAACGCGGAGGCGTGGGAAGGTCGGCGAGCGATCCATCTGACGTCTTCGCCGCCCACGCGGCCAGGGTCGCGAGCTCCGCGGCCATGCCGTCCTCGAAGAGCTGCGCCGCGCCTCCCATCGCCTGCTCGAGCCGAAGCTTGCAAAGGTAGTTGCGCCATCCCTTCAGGAGCGCGAAACGGACCTTCTGGTCGGTCAGCGCGAGCGCGAGGAACGGGAGGTCTTTCCGGACGAGCTGTTCCTGAAGATTGATGGTGTTTGTCGAGATGATGGTGCGCTCGCCGTTGGCCGCGGACCAGCGCAGAGCGGGGATGAGATACCCGAGCGATTTGCCGACGCCGGTTCCCGCTTCGAGGAGCCCGACTCCACCCTCGTTGTAGAGGCGCGCGATTGCAGCGGCCATTGCGCGCTGGCTTGCGCGATCCTCATAGCGTGCGTGCTGTTTCGCGATCAGGCCGTCGGGACCGAGGTCGTGTGCGATGGCTTTGGGGTCGAGGCGGGTCTGTTTCTCGGCCACCGGCACTTCCACGACGACGTACAGCTTCTTGGCGTCGTTGTCGATGATGCCGAAGCCGACGCCTTCCTCGTGCATCCGGGCGGCGACGTCGTAGTCCGGCCCCGACGGCTCGAGCACGCCCGACGGGTGATTGTGCACGAGCATGTCGCCGCGCTTGGCAAAGCCGGGAAGGGCGAGCACGCTCCCGACGTCCCCGCGCGCGACGACGCGCCCGGTAAGGACGAGTCCGTCCTCATCAACGGCGCAGACGAAGCAGACCTCTCGCCCGCCCGCGAGTCGAATGGCCGCACGCATGCCTGCCGACGCGGAAGCGGCAATTCGGGAGGTGGACGGCGGCTTTGGAGCGGGGCGCGGCACCCCCGAAGATACAACGAAGGTCGGACTTACTGACAGTCTGACTGTCTGACAGTCTGACCCGGGCGGCGGCTTCGCCGCCGTCCTCGTCTGACAGCGGGTCACCTGAAGTCTGACAGCTGTTGCCTACACAACTCGGTCCCCTGGGTGGCGGGAAGTGTGGTGTGATCACACCGGTGGCTAATGCGGCGCAGCGACCCGGTCGTGTATCTAGAAAAGCTGTCCGACCAGTCGGTTGACCCGCTGTCCAACGAGCGAGCGCGCAGCGCGAAGCGGGTCAGACTGTCAGACAGTCAGACCCTAGGTTTTCAGAGGCTTCTTCTTGGCCGCAGGGAACAGGACATTATTGAGGATCAGACGATAGCCGGGGCTGTTCTTGTGCAGCGACAAGTCCGTGGGCGGGTTGCCGATCGCGTGCTGTGGGTCTTCAGGATCGTGCCCGCCGAGGAACGTCCACGTGCCCTTGCCGTAATCGCCGTGGATGTACTTCACCCACGGGGCGCCTTCCTCGGTTGCAAGAATGACGTCGCCCGGCTTGAGCGTGGCCTTGGTGAAGCTCGTCGTCACGCCGTAGTAGTCGTTGATCACGCTGCGGTGATTCTGAACCAGCATGCTCGGAACGGGATCGAACTTCGCCGAGAAGTTGAAGAGCGTGAAGGTACCGAGTGGCTGACGTCGACCGGGGACGTTGACCTGATGCCCGTCGATGTCGCTCATCGAATTCACGAACGGCGAGTGCTCCAGGTGCGCGTCCTTGAATGCGAGCGAACGCTTCCAGTTCATTCGCGAATCGGCGTCCGGGTCCATCGGTGAGCCATCGGAGAACTCTCCCGCGATGTCGACGTCGTGCCCCGCGATCGCGAGCTCCAGCGTTTCCGTGGCGCCACACATCGCGAACAGGAACCCTCCGCGTTCGACGAACGCGCGAATGCGTTCGGCTACGTCCTTCTTGAGTCCCGGCACGCTGGCGTAGCCGAGCTTTTTCGCGATCGCGGCGTTCTTGGCGACCATGTCGCGAAACCACGGCGCGTCGCGGTAGCCGAGCTGGAACTTGTTGAACTGTCCGGTGAAGTCCTCGTGATGGAGGTGCAGCCAGTCGAACTTGGAGAGGTCGCCCTGCTCCACCTGCTCATCGTAGATCGGGGTGAACTCGATGCCTGCGTATTTGAGCGCGAGTGTGACCGCGTCGTCCCAGGGCTGCGCGTCGGCGGGCGTGTATACCGCGATGCGTGGCGACTTCTCGAGTGGAACGCTCTCCATGTTGCCACTCGCCATCTCCTTGCGGAGTGCGGCGAGCTGCGCGTCGTTCACGGACTCCGTCGCGATGCCGTCGAGGGCCGCGCGCCGCCGGAGCTCCGGCGCGTCGGGAAGAAGAAAGGAGCCGCCGCGATAGTTGAGCAGCCATTCCGCCTGGACGCCGGTCTTCATCGCGTTGTACGTGAGACCGTACGCTTTCAGGTGGTTGGTCTGTCCGTCGTCCATCGGAATGAGCAGTCGCTGCGCGCCCAGCGCCATCGGTGCTACCAGTAGCAGCAAGGCGGTCGTGCCGCGACGCAATTTCGGGAAAGCCATCATGACCCTGGAGGAACTGCGCCGCGCGCCAGCTCTAGCTCGCGCCGCGCCTGTGGAAGGAGCGCGCTCTGCGGCGCCGTGAGGATGAGGTGCTCGAGATGTGTCGTGGCCGAGGCGATGTCGCCGCGCCGTCGCAGCACGCGCGCCCATTCGAGCTCGCCCTCCACCGCCTCTGGTGTCGCCGGATGCTCCGCTACAATGCGCTGCCAGATGGGAATCGCCTTCTCGGGCGATCCCGCGTATAGCCGGGCCGCGATGAGCAGCAGCGCTGGCGCAACTTCGGTGTGCTGTGCGGCAGCATCGATGAAGCGCATTGAGGCGCCAGTGCTGTCGCCGCGCGCCAGCGCGAGAAACGCCGCACCGAGCGTTGGCGCCGTATCGCCCCTGGCCCGCGACACGATCCCCATGGCGAGCGCGAGATCGGCATTCGGCGTCCGCGACGCGTGCAGCAGCGTGCGAGCCGCACCGAGTCGTCCGTCGTAAAGCGCGAGCCATCCGGCGGCCTCGCTCGAGTCGGCCTCGGGTCCAGCGGCGCGCAGCGCGGCGCGTGCCTTGGCCAAGTCGCCCGACCGCACCCACGCCATCGCGACCATTTGCGCGAGTCGCATGCGTTGGGCGGGCACGACGAACCGGTCGAACCGCGCAATGAGCGCGTCTGCCTCTCCGCCGCGCCCCAGCGCGACGAGTGCCGCGACGTGCATCGGGACAATCTCCCGGGCGAGTCGCAGCGAATCCTTCTCTCCCGTGGGGAGCGGCAGGAGCGAGAACACTTCAGCCGGCACGCCGGAGCGCAATGCGGCAGAGGCAGCCTGAAGCGCGAGCGCGGGCGTTCTCCTCACTCCCACCGCCGCGACCAGCGCATCGTGCGCGATCGACCAGCGTTCCTCGGACATCGCACGCTCGCCGAACTCCTCCCACATCGTTGCCGCCATCGTGTCCGGCTTGAGCGCACGCAGGGCGTCCCACGCCTCGCGCGGACGTCCCCATGTGAGCTCGAGCTCCGCGAGGGCGCGGCGCGATCCCGCGTCTGTCGGAAGCGCGCTGAGCGCGGCGCGGATGCTGTCGCGCGACGCGGGCGGCGCCGGCGCCAGCGCATACGCGCCCGCGATCGCGAGGTGCGGCGCATCAACCAGTGCGCGTCGCCACGACAGCGCGCTCGCCACCCACTGGCCGAGCGCCGCGCGAAGCTGCGCATTCTCGTACTCGAGGTCGCGCAGGCTCCCGAGTGCCGCGCGGCCGCGAATCACGATGCTATCCGCCGACGCGGGTCGGCCGAGCTGAATCAGGATGCGCGCATATTCACGATACGGCTGCGCGTCTCGTGGCACGGCGCGCACCCATTTCTCGAACGCGTCGCGAAGTCGATCGTCGCGACGAAGTATCTGAAGCGTTCGCAGCTGCACCGTGCGGTATGCCGACTCACGCGGATTCAGCGCGATGATCGTATCGAGCGGAGCGAGGAGCGAATCGCTCATGCCGAGCTCGGAATACACGCGCTCGAGACCGAGCACCGAATTCGGTGTTGGCGCCGCGTGCACGGCGGCGCGAAAGAGCACCGCAGCCTCCTTGTACTTACCGTCATTCTCGAGCTCGAGCGCTCGTATCACGTCTGGCCGCTCCTCCTGTTGAGCGCGCACCGCGGCGTGTGGCCAGGAGTGCGCAACAACAACGAACAGCAAGAGCCGCGTGGTGCGCGCCATCAGGTCAGGGCGTCGCCGCGGGCGCGCTGTTGAGACGTGTGAAATAGTCGAGGGTCGCGCGGCGCTCATCGACGGAGAGCGCACGAAGCTCCTGCCAGGTGGGCGGGCGGAACTTTACCGCCGCCTTCGCATCCACCTTCGCACCCGGGCCGAAGACATCACCGCCCGTCGCCGATTTCGCTTCACGCTTTCCAGTATCGTCGCGCTCTTCCTTCTCCAGCGACTTGCCCGCATCGAGCAGTCGGCGGAATAGCTGCTGTTGCCGAGCAATCGTGCTTCCGTCGAGACGACCATTGTCGAGCGCCTCAGCCAGCTGACGCGCCTCCTGGGCGAGTTTCGCGGCGCGATCGCCGCCCGCTGCATCGCCGGCGTCTTCGAGCTGCTCGGAGAGTTGGCGCTGCTGACGCGCGAGCTGTCGTGCGAGCGATTGGCCCGCCGCGCTGTTCTGCCCGTTCGGCATGTTGAACAGGCTCTGTGCCTGCCCGTTGATCTGTCCCTGCTTCTGCGCCATCTCCTGCATCTGCTTGAGCATCTCCTCGAACCCCGACGCGCTGTTCGAGTTGTTCGTGCGCTCGCGATCGCGCGCGAGCGAGGCCGCGGCCTTCGTCAATGCGTCGGCCGCCTCGCCGAGCGCGTTGGCCTGTTTCTGCGTGCTGCTGTTCGGCTGGCTCACACTCTCGGTGGCCTGTGAAACCTTGCTCTTCGCCTCCGACATCGCGCGCTGCGTACCGCCCGACAGCAGCGCGCTCTTCTTACCTGCGCCTTGAAGGCGCTCGCTTGCCTTGTCGACACCCTGCTCCACCGCGCTCTGCGCGCTGCGGCGATCGTCGGCCGAGGATCCGTTGCGCGCCTTCTGCTCGAGCGACCGCTCCTCGCGCGCCAGCTGCATCATCTCCTGCACGGACTGATCGAGCTCACTGGTGAGCTCCTGCTTCCATTCCTTGACCTGCTCGCTCCGCGCGTCCTGCATCGACTTCGCGGCCTGGTCCATTTCACTGGCGGCATCACCGGCGGCCTTCGCTCCTGCCTGTCCGCCCTTCTGCCCTGCGCCCGGCTTGCTCTCGCCCGACTTTCCGTCGCCATCCTTCTTTTCGCCGCCGGCCTTCGGCTCGCTACCCGCTTTCGAATCGCCGTTCTTCGCTTCTCCTCCGGCCTTTTTCTCACCCGTTGGAGCATTTGCATCATCAGATTTCTCGCCGGCCTTGATCTGTTCGGCGAGCCGTTGCATCGCGTCTTCGGACCTTTCGGCGTGCTTCCCCGCGTCTTCTGTTTTCGAAGCTCCGGCGTCGGCGCGGTCCTTGGCAAGGCGCGCCTTCAGGTCTTCCATGGCCTGCTTCAAACGCTCGGTGCGATTCGCCAGATCCTTCGCATCCTTCGCCTCTCCCGATTTAGCGCCATCGGGGCGACCGAGCGAATCAGCAAGCGCACGTTCCTTTTGCGCCAGCTCCTTGGCCTCATCGCCAAGAGTCTGCATCGCACCTTCGTGCGCGGCACGCTTCAGCATTTCAGCGCTTCGCTCGAGCTGCTCGCGCATCTTCTGCTGCATCTGCGCGAGATCGCGAAGTGCATCGCGCGACTGCTCGCCGTTCATCTGCTGCGACGCGCTCTCGAGCTTCTGCATCTGCGCCAGCATCTGCGGCGTGAGCGCCTGACGCAGCAGCGCCTGCGCTTCGCCGAGTTGACGCGCCAACGAAGTATCGAGCGCTCCGGCGGCCTTGAGCTGCTGCTCGAGCTGCTGCGTGGCCTGCCGCAATTTTTCGACACGCTCCGTCATCGCACGCTGTTCCTTCGACAGGCTTCGCGCCTTTTCCGCCGACTCGAAGTTCATCGGGCTCTTCTTGTCGGCGCCCGCGGCATCCTTCGCGGCGCCCGCGCGGCTCTGCGCGCGCGCCGCTTCATCGGTGCGTTGCGCGAGTGCCTTTTGATCCTTCGCCGCCGCCTGCGCTTCCTTCACCGCGGAATCGCCGATGGCTCGGGCCGCCGAACGCTGTTCTTCGCTCGTCGCGCGGCGCAGCACTACCTCGCGGCTTACGCCACGCTGCGACCATGGCGATGCGTCGACAGCTTCAGCCCGGACGGTGACGGCGTCGCCTGGCGCGAGGTGCAGACCGGCGATGTCCACGCTGCTGGCACCTGCCCACGTCGTGCCAGCCGAGCCGGCCAACGCGTGCACGATTGGAGCGGCATCACGCGCACCCCCGCGCACGATGCGCAACGCGACGGACGCAATCCCGTGGTCATCGGATACCTGGATCGCCAGCGGCACCGCGGCATCGGAGACGAGCAGCGTGTCCGCGCTCGGATCGGCGATCACGACGTGCGGCGCCGAATCAGCCACGACGATGATGTCGAGCGGCTCGGGAAGATCCGGCACCAGACCACCCGGACCTCGCGCGGACCAATGCAGCTGCTCGGACTGATCTGCGATGAAGTGTCCGCTGAACGTCTGTCCGGTCGCCGCAAGTGCAACGCGGGCACCACCCGGTGCAACGAGCGCGACATCCGAAAGAGCCACCGATGCACGACCCGCGATGGAGAGCGTGCTGCCTCGCGGAATGTGCAGCGATTCGCCGACCGGCAACGACTCGTCAGTGCGGGCGAGATACGCTGGATAGTGCACGTGCAGTGTGACCGCACCAACGAATGGCCGGTCGGCCGCACGAATTGCGACGCTGTCGGATACGGATCGCCCGTCGGACACGACGAGTCGCACGTCGCTCCGGAGCGTCTCCATAGCCCATGGCGCAGCGCCAGTCGCGGGATTGATCGCGAGTGTGTCCGTGCGCCACGCATCGCCGGTCTGTCGGATATCGAGATAGACCACGCGGCGGCCTGGCGCACGCACGCTCACGTGCAGCGGCGAGCCACGCAGCAACTCCTGCGGCGCGCCAACGATGACGGGGCGGTCGAGCAACGTTCCCTTCCACGCGTCGATCGGACGGAGGACAGCTCGCAGACCGTCGCCAAACAGCGGCGAGGCGGTGAGCAGCACCAGCACGCCCGCCGCTGCCGCCGCCGCACCTGTCACGGCGCGACGTGAGCTGGCGCGGCGCATCGCCGGAGCAAGTGGCGCGTCGGACGGAAGCGAGCCGCGCACGCTTCGCGCCGCACGCTCGGCCAGTGGTCCCTGCCCTTCCAGCTCCAGCGCACCAATCAGCGCCCCACGGCGAATCCCCTGTTCTCGCTCGATCGCCTCGGCGACGTCACCGCGCGACCCCCGTCGCAGCAGGCGCAGGCGCATGCGCGTGCGAAGCGCGAGTGTGACGACCGCCACCGCAATGAAGACCCAGACAACTATCGGAACGCCGCGAGGCAGCGACAGCCACCGGGCACGCGCGAGGAGCGCCGAACCGATCGCGACCATCACGGCGGCAATCGCGACGGCGAGCAGTGCACCCGCCGCCATCTCCGCTCGGCGAAGATACCGTCGCTCCAGCTCCACCAGCGTGCGGATCGTCATGGCAACGCCCGGCTGGTGACAGCGTACACGAACAGGTTCACACCCATCCGCAGCGCCGCTTCGTGCAGAGCGACCGGGTCATGGTACGTCTCCGGATCTTCCCACCCGTTCCCCAGGTCGCTCGAGAACGTGTAGTAGACCGCGAGACGGTCGCCGAGAAAGATTCCGAATCCGCGAGCGGGCTTGCCGTCGTGCTCGTGAATCTTCGGAACGCCCTTCGGAAAGTCGTACACCGCATGATAGATCGGGTGCGACAGCGGCACGTCGACAAGCTCGCGATCTGGAAACACCCGCTTGATCTCACGACGGAAGCTCTCGTCGAGACCGTAGTTGTCGTCCGCGTGCAGGAAGCCGCCGCGCACCAGGTACTCCCGCAGACGAATCACCTCTGCATCGGAGAGCTGGATGTTCCCATGCCCCGTCATGTGCAGGAACGGATAGTCCCACAGCTTGTCGTCCATCAACGTCACCCGTGCCTCGACCTTCTCCACCGGGAGCGACGTGCGTTCCCGAATCGCGGCGAGCAGGTTCGGCAGGCTCGACGGATTGGCGTACCAGTCGCCCCCTCCCTCGTATTGCAGACGAGCGATCGTGAGTCGCGGCGCAGGCCTCGCCCCCGTGAGCGGAAGCAGCAGCACGAGGAGCAGTGCAAGACGACGTTTCACTCGTGCGCCAGCCGATAGGCGAGGTTGCGGGGCACGCCGAGCTCCGACACGAGGGCCGCGGTGATATCGCGCGAGGTGCGACCTTCCGCGCGCAGTTCCGCCACGCGGGCTGACATCGCCTCCTCACTCGCGCCAACCGGCGCCGCAGCCCCAGCAACGACTATCACGACTTCTCCGCGTGGTGGTGCATCGAGGTAGTACGCCGCAAGGGCGGACACCGTTCCCCGTCGCAACTCCTCGAACTGCTTGGTCAGCTCTCGCGCGACGACCGCCGCCCGATCCGCAGCGCCCGCCTCCGCAAGGTTGGACAGCGTGTCCGCCACGCGGGACGGCGCCTCGTACACGACGGCTGCATGCCGGAGCTGCACAATTTCCGACACCGTCTCGCGGCGCTCCCCTCCCTTTCTCGGCAGAAATCCAAAAAAGGTGAATCGGTCGAGCTCCAATCCCGAGGAAACCAGCGCCGCCAGGAGTGCCGAAGCGCCCGGCACGGCTGTCACCGGCACGCCCGCGTCCACGGCGGCGCGAACCAACCGGGCGCCAGGATCTGACAGCAGCGGCGTGCCCGCGTCCGAGATCAATGCGATCGATTCACCACTCAGCAAGCGCTCGACGAGCCGAGGAGTCGTCTTCGCCTCGTTGTGCTCGTGATAGGCGATGAGCTGGGTCTTGATCTCGTACCGGTCGAGCAGGTGCCGGGAATGCCGCGTGTCCTCGGCGAGCACCACGGCGACCGCATTGAGCACTTCGACCGCGCGGAAAGAAAAATCCCCCATGTTTCCGATGGGGGTGCTGACGACGTACAACGTGCCGGCCCCACCAGGCGTCACGCCAGCTTCCACGACAATCGCTCGAACAGCCCCGCCGACGTGAAGAGGTGTCGTCGTTCGTGGGTGAGCTCACGCAGCATCTGCTCGGGCGTGTGGCCCTCCTGGTCCGCCGCGGTCCACAGCACTTCGTTGATGAGCGCGGCAATCGCGTCCGTCAGCGCATCCGCGTCGGCGACCACGGCCTTCGTGGGACGGCCGTTGAACGAGAAGCCTTCCAGCGCCGGATGTGCGGTGACGAGCGTATGCCGAGCGTGTTCGGCGATGGCGGGAGCGCTCTCTCGGCCATCGGCCACCAGGCGCAACACGAGCGATGTCGTGAGGTCGCGATAGGCTTGAACGAGCCCGGTGGCCGCCTGAAGCGGAAGCGCCTCGGGTGACGGCCAATGCCGCACGCCCATGTGCAGCACGCGACGGTCGCGCGCGAACAACCGGCTCACACGCTCGACGAGAGTTCCCTCCGGCGAACCAGACAGATATGCCGTATGAGCCACCCCGTGCGTGAACAGCAGGAAATTCACTTCCCCGTCAACGGCGATCTCCACGAGACCATCGAACATTGTGGACATGAGATACGGGAACAACGACTTCGGGTCGCTCGGACGCAGCTCTGGCGGCCATGCCAGCACGGGCTCGGTCTGCGCCGTGTGCATGCACGCCAGCTGCTCCGGCTGTGCTTCGCAGAAGCAGATTTCACCGTACTCCGGCTCCGACGGCACCTTCTCCACCGCGGCACCGATGGCGATCGCGTGAAAGTGCTTTCCGTCGTGCGAGCACGCGTTGACGAGCTCACCCTGCTGGAGGTACAGCACGAGAAACTCCTCCGGCAGCCAGATCGCGACGTACCCCGACACCCGCGCGCCCCGCTCGCGCTTGGCGTCGGTCAGCAGGTTCCTGAGATGGACATAGGCCAACCGCGTCCTCGGCAGGAGAACCCGCGTGTGGGGATAGCGCAGGCCTGCGACGGTGGCGGGCATCGTTACGAAAAAGAAGGGCCGGGACGACGGGTGTCGTTCCGGCCCAATGTGGTGCCGTGCTTCGCACCGTGCAACGGGAGGCTAGTTGAATTCAGGCGGCGGAAACAGCCACGTGTCGCTTCAATTTGTCCTCGATGGCCGGTCGCGGCACGGCGCCTACGATCTGATCCACGACCTTTCCGTCCTTGAAGAACAACAGCATGGGAATGGACCGCACGTTGAAGCGTGTCGCGGTCTTGATGTTCGCGTCCACATCGAGCTTTGTCACCGTGACGCCCTTGTCGGCGTACTCGGACGCGAGCTGGTCGAGGATGGGAGCAATCATCCGGCACGGTCCGCACCACGTCGCCCAGAAGTCCACGATGGTGAGCCCTGCGCCCTTCTCGACCTTCTCCTCGAAATCCGCGTCCGTTACCGCCTGTGCATTCGACACCGCTCGTCGTCTCCCGGCGGCCGTTCTCCGGCCACCCCAGAATTAATATTCAGCGCCAGCGCACCCACACCAGCGCACCCGACATGACTTCCGCTGCTCCCCGCCGCACCCGCATCGCTCACGTCGGCGTAGCCGTCACCGACCTCGACGCAATCCTGCCCTTCTACCGCGACATCCTCGAGCTTCCCGACGTTCCCCTCGACGACTCCGATGGCGCGCACATCGCGGGCCTCGCGGCCGGCGACTCCTTGGTCGAGTTGCTCCAGGCAAGCTCGGACGACTCCCCAATCGGCAAGTTCGTCGCCAAACGCGGACCTGGCATTCACCACATCTGCTTCGCCGTCGACGACATCGAACGCACGCTCGGTCGATGCAGATCCGCCGGCATCCGGCTCATCGACGAAACCCCTCGGCTTGGTGCCGAAGGAAAGCGCATTGCCTTCCTCCATCCGAGCGCAACGGCCGGCGTACTGATCGAGCTGACGGAATTCTAATCGGTGTCGCGCCGGCTACTTCGTGGAACAGAGGTCCCTGACCGGCTCCATGTTCGCCGAGCGGACATACCACCGGTCCGGTGCCTTCGTGAGGAAGAAGTCCGTGACGCGGCTGGTGGTTCCCCGTGTCAGCTCCACTTGGTAGTCGCGCTCGCCATTCGCGGCCGCGGCGTCGCCGAGAATGCGGGCCTTGTCGTGCTTGAAGCAGCGGATGAGGATGAGCTCCCGCTGTTCCATCTCCTCTCGCGAGAACACCTTGGAATCACGGACGGGACCGTTCTTGTCGCCCCACACTTCCGAGATGGCTTGAAGGTCGCCGCCGCGGATGGCCGCGAGAAATGCCTCGAGCGCCGGTCGCGGTCCGTTCGCCACGGTGGGCGTCGCGGGTACCGGGGCGGGTTGCTCGATCGTCCGGGTCTGACAGGCGCCGGCGAACAGCAGACCGAGCAGCAGCAGCTTTCTCACACGTCCTCCTTTAGTCTGTTTCATTCGTGAGCAGTCTCGCTTCTTTCCTGCATCCTGGCCAGTTGATACAGCGCACATGAGCACCACATTGCAACGCCTCTACATCAACATCGACCACGTCGCGACCATTCGGCAGGCCCGACGTGGCGCCGAGCCCGTGCCGGTCGACGCGGTGAGCGTCTGCGAGATGGCGGGTGCCGACGGCATCACCGCTCACCTCCGCGAAGACCGCCGCCACATGAACGACGCCGACATCGACGCGATTGCGGCAGCGGTCACGACCGTGTTCAACCTCGAGATCGCCGACACGGAGGAGATGATCGCGCTGGCGGAGCGGCTTCGCCCGTACCAGGCGACCATCGTACCCGAGCGTCGCGAAGAAGTGACAACTGAAGGCGGACTGAACGTCAACGCGGATCCCGTGCAGCTCGCCCGCAACCTGAAGCGACTTTCCGCGGCGGGAATACGCACCAGTCTCTTCATCGATCCCGACCCCACCAGCGTCCAGCGTTCACGTGATCTCGGCGCGGATTCGGTGGAGCTGCATACAGGGCGGTACGCACATGCCTCCGCCGATCCGGCAACGCTGTCGGCACTTCGCGATGCCGCAAGCCTCGGCGCATCGATCGGGCTTGCCGTGCACGCGGGTCATGGACTCACGACCGCGAACGTTGGGCCTGTAGCTGCAATTCCGGAGATCGAAGAGCTGAACATCGGCCACCATGTGGTCGCGCGCGCGGTGTTCGTCGGGCTCCCGACCGCCATCCGCGAGCTTCGCGCCGCAATGGACGCCGCGCGTGGTTCGCTCTAACTTCGTGGCGCAGCACTTGTTACCACTGCTCACCAGTCAGGAGCGGGCATGACGGTTCCCACCCCCGTCAGTTTCCTCGATTTTTTCATCCTGGAAGCGAGCGATTACGTCGAACAGCTCGACGGATTGCTCGATGCCGGAGGCGCATCCGGACCCAACCCCGACGAGCTCCAGCGCGTCGCGCGTGCGCTGCGTGGCAGCGCGACGATGGCCAAGCTGCCGTCGTTCTCCGAAGTGGCCGCCGGCATCGAGCGTGTAGGCCGTGCGATGCGCGAGACTGGACTGAAATGGGAGCCGGAGCTCAGCGCCGTCGTCGTCGCGGCGGTTGACGACGCGAAGCTCCTGCTCCGTCAGGCGCGCACCTGGGGCGACGCGGAAGACACGCGGGCGAGAGCGCGCGTGTCCGAGCTGTCGCGCTACGGTGCTCCGCGCGGCGGCACGCCCATGGCGTCCGCCAGCATGCAGGGGCACGACAGCTATCTCGCCACCGAGGCGGCGAACATTGGCGCTGGACTGGAGCTCCTCGCCACTCGGCCGGCGGATCAGGACGCGGCGGCCAATGTGCTCCGGCGTGTGCGCGCGCTGCGCGGCATCGCCAGCATCAAGGATTACCCCACGCTGGCCGACGTCCTCGAATCCGCCGAACAAGCCGCACAGCCGCTCGAGTCCAGCGGCACCGCGCTTGGGTCGCAGCGCATCACTTTGCTTGCCGCCGCGGCCACAGTCCTGCGCGGCGTCGCGGCGGGCATCCGCAGTGGCGCGGGTCAACCACCTGCCGCGGATGTCGCCCGATTTTCCGCCGCACTCGTTGCGATGTACGAGCAGGAGATCGGGGTTGAACGTGTCGTGCCTATCGGCGAATTATTTTTTCGCGATGGTGGACCGACCGTCATTGAGTCAGCCGCCAGTCCGCCAACCACCGCCGCTGAGCGGTTCCGGCATGACGTCGTGGGTCACGGTGAACACCTTCGCCGACTCGTCGCGGATGCACGCAGTGCGCGCGACGATCTCGCGCGCGATCGTGTGCGCCGCGCGCTCCGGCTCGCGCTGCGCCAACTGAAGGAATCGGCCGAGAGCTACGGCGAGCGCCAGGTGGCCTCCGTTGTCGACGAGCAGGAATCGGCGGTGGCGATGCTCGATGCCAGTTCCCTCGCCTCTCTCGAGAAGCTCGCGTCGGTGCTTGCGTCGCCCGGCCGTACCGCCGTGCCGGTAACCGATCGCCTGACGGCGCTGAAGTCGCCGCCGTCTCGAGCGGCTACTCCCGCGCAGCCCGTGGCGTCGGTGCCGCTTGCTCCGCCCGCATTGCCGCAAACGCCGCCGCGCACGGAGACGCCGCAGCGTCATGTGCCGGCTGTTTCGGACCTGGCGGGCGCCATGCTGAGCGCCGCGGTCTCGCAGGCGACGTCCGCCGCCTCGCGGCTCGGCGACCTCCTCGATGCGGGGATCAAGAATCTCGGCGCACTGAACTACACGCCGCTCAGCGTGCGTGCCGTCGTCGTGGAGCAGCCTCCGGTTCCGATCGAAGCCCTGCTCTACCGGGGACGCTCGGCCATCGAGCGCTGTGTGGAGATCCGTGACGCATCACGGCGTAGTGGCGGGTCGCTCGATGCCGAGGCGCAGGCGGAATTGTTCGACCTGCTCGATCTCGCGCTCACGGGCTGACCGCCATGAAATTCGGCTGGCGCAGCGCACTCGGAATCGTTCTGAGCGCCGTCCTTCTTTATCTGGCGTTCAAGGACATCGAGTTCGCCAAGGTGATGACGAATGTGCGCAAGGCGAACCTGCCCCTTCTCGCGCTTGCCGCCTTCTGCGCCACCCTGACGATCCCGGCGCGTGCACGCCGCTGGCGCCCGATCCTCGATCCGATCGCGCCGAACCTGCCCTTCGATGCGCTGTGGCGCGCGACGGCGATTGGCGTGATGATCAACAACGTCGCGCCGGCCCGTGCCGGAGAGCCGGCGCGCGCGTTCGCCCTCTCGCGTTTCGTGCCCCAGGTATCGTTCCCGTCGGCGTTTGCCTCGCTGGCCGTCGACCGCCTGTTCGACATGGTCGTCTTGCTGCTACTCATGTTCGGCGCCATGCTGGATCCGGCGTTCCCTGTGGGAGCGGACATCCGCGGCTTCTCGATGTCGAGTATCGCAGTGAAGGGGCTGGCGCTGGTGATCGTAGCGCTCTGCGGCCTGTACGCGATGGTGCTCTTCCCGGCGCGCGTGCTCTCGCTATATGAGGCGCTCGCGCGCCGCATCGCGCCAAAGCTCGAGGAAAAGGGCCGGAGCGCGCTCGTGGCGCTGATGCACGGTCTCAGCGTCCTCCGCTCGCCGAGGCGGTTCGCATCGGTATTCGCGTGGACGATGCTACACTGGCTACTCAATGCACTCGCATTCTGGATCGGCTTCAAGGCCGTCGGCATCGACGCGCCGTACAGTGCCGCTCTCTTCCTCCAGGGCGTGATCGCGATTGGCGTCGCCGCGCCGCAGGCGCCGGGCTTCTTCGGCGTGTTCGAGCTGGCCGGCAAGGAAGGACTCCGCCTGTATGGCGTCAACGCCGACACGGCCGTGACGTGGGCGATGTCGTATCACCTCGTCTCCTTCCTGCCGATCACGATCATCGGCGGGTGGTATTTCATCCGCGCCGGGCTGTCGCTCGCCCAGATCGGCAACGCCGAGCAGGACGCGCCACCCGGTGGTGCCGCGCCGGTACCTCCCGCCGCGTGAGCAGCGGCGGCGCATCCTCCGCGGCGCGCGGCGCCGGGGCGGTGGAAGTCGCGGCGCAGGCCAAGATCAACCTCCGGCTCCGCATTCTCGCTCGTGAGACGAGCGGCTATCACCAGCTCGAGACACTTTTTCTTCGCATCGACCTCGCGGACACCGTGCGCATTCGGCGGACGTCGGGCGAGCGCACGATGGACGTCGCCGGCAACGTGGATCCCGCGCTGATTGGCCCGGTGGAGAAAAACCTCGCATGGCGTGCTGCCGAAGCGTACTTCGCCGCCAGCGGCATGCGTGGCGGATTTGCGATCGAGCTCACGAAGCGAATTCCGATTGGTGGAGGACTGGGCGGCGGCAGTGCGGATGCAGGAGCGGTGCTGCGTGCGCTGGAGGCCATGGACGACGAGCCCACCAACTGGGATCTCGTCCTGAGCCTCGCCGAGCAACTGGGCGCGGACGTCCCTTTCCTTGCCACCGAACACGCGTACGCGCTCGCATGGGGGCGGGGCGAGCGCATGCTCGCCCTGACGCCCCCTCCACCGGGCGAGGCCATCCTGGTGGTCCCAAATTTCGGCGTGAACACGGCGGAGGCGTTTGGATGGCTCGGTGAGCCACGGCCGACGGCAGCGCCGCGACGCCATGGGAGCTCGTTGGTTTTTCAACTGGCTGCCCTCAGCGACTGGGAATCACTCACGGCGCTAGCCGACAACGATTTCGAGTACGCTGTCGGAATGCGACACCCGGAAATTCAGGAGCATGCCGAGCGCCTTCGCGGGCTGGGTTGTTCCATCGCGATGATGAGTGGTTCCGGCTCAACGGTGTTCGGCATCTGGACGTCCCCAACTGCTCACGCGCCGCGCCGACGAGCGTCTCCGCCTCCGTCGGCAGAGGCAGATCTCACCGCGGATGCTCCGGTCGGCACGAAATACATTCGCACGCGTACTGCATCGCGAGTTGAGCAGGTGTTCGTGATCGACTAGCTTTGGGGGCTCACGTCATGCTGCCCCTTCGTTCAATGGCAGGACAGCGGCCTTTGAAGCCGTGAATCTTGGTTCGAATCCAAGAGGGGCAATGGCAGCTCGGTGTGTTGTCGGTTCCAGTTCCTGCCCTACCTCAGACGACAAGGTTATTCATGGATGGGCTCGCCGTTCCGGTGCACGGGTTCAAGTTGTTGTCGGGCACGGGTAACCGGCCACTCGCCGAGGAAATCGCCAAGCAGTTGGGCATCGGTCTTTGCAAGCTGACCTGCACACGATTCTCCGACGGCGAGATCTTCGTCCGCATTGATGAGAACGTCCGCGGCAACGACGTCTTCATCGTGCAGAGCACCAATCCGCCGGCCGAGAACATCATGGAGATGCTTCTCCTGATCGATGCGGCGAAGCGGGCGAGCGCGGCTCGCGTCACCGTGGTGCTGCCCTACTACGGCTACGCGCGGCAGGATCGCAAGGATCAGCCACGCGTCGCGATCGGTGCGAAGCTGCTGGCGAACATGATCACGGAGGCCGGCGCCGATCGGGTGCTCGGCATCGACTTCCACCAGCACCAGCTGCAGGGCTTCTTCGACATTCCCGTCGATCACCTGTACGCCATGCCGGTGCTCACCTCGCACTTCAAGAAGAAGCAGCTCAAGGACACCGTCATCGTGGCGCCGGACGTCGGCTCCGCGAAGATGGCGCGCGGCTTCGCCAAGCGGCTCGATGCCTCACTCGCGATCATCGACAAGCGCCGCCCGCGCGCGAACGTGAGCGAGGTCGTGAACGTCGTCGGTGAAGTAGAGGGGCGCGATTGTATCCTGGCCGACGACATGATCGACACCGCTGGCACCATTTCCGAAGCGGCGCACGCGTTGAAGCGGCTCGGAGCCAACTCCGTGTACGCCTGCGCAACGCATGCGTTGCTCAGCGGGCCCGCGATCCAACGGTTGAAGGATTCGCCGATCGTCGAGTTGGTCGTGACGGATACGATCCTGCTGCCGCCCGAGCGGCAATTTGACCGACTCACGATTCTTTCGGTGGGTGAGCTACTCAGCAAGGCTATCAGGTATACGCATGCGGAGCAGTCGGTGAGCTCCCTCTTCGAGTAGCGGTGCGCCGGCTGCCTCGCGGATAGACGGAAGCCCACACTACAGGACTGAGTACCGAGTACCCGAGTACTCCTGTACGAAGTACTCCGGAACGGGCCATCCCCTTATGCGGTTTCCTACCGGGTACGCCGTTCCGCTCTCCTGTCGGACAGTCATACTGTCAGACTGTCAGACAGCACCAAAACAAACTATATTTCACGATTCACCGTGATCCGTCGCCGAAGGCGACACCGGCATGGTAGGGCGGACGCAGCCGCCTGAGAGTAGCACCGACATCACGGTTCGCTGCAGTCGAGGAACGTTGTTCAGGACTTCCAATGGCAAACGCATCACTCGGCGCGGAAACGCGCTCTGATTCTGGGAAGGGATACGCCCGCAAGCTCCGCGCTGCCGGCCGCGTCCCGGGAATCGTCTATGGCCACGGCCGCGAGCCGCAGTCACTCTCCGTCGTCGCGCGCGATCTCGACAAGCTCCTGTCGTCCATCGCGGTGAGCAGCACGGTCGTCGAGCTCGGACTCGGCGGCGCTACCACGAAGACCCTTATTCGTGAGATCCAGCGCCACCCGTTCAAGAAGATGATCATGCACATCGACTTTCAGGAGCTCGTCGCCGGTGAGAAGGTGACCGTCGACCTTCCGCTCGTGTTCGTCGGCATTCCCGAGGGCGTGCGACTCAGCGGCGCGCTGCTCGAGCAGATCCTGCACAAGATCGAAGTCCTCGTCGATCCCGCGAACATTCCCAATCACGTCGACGTCGACGTCTCGCACCTCGCCATGGGACACTCGCTGCACATTCGCGACCTCAAGCTGCCCGCTGGCGTCGAAGTGCTGTCCGACGAAGATGCGACGATCTGCGCCGTCATCGCGCCGCGCGCCGTCGTCGAGGCAGTCGCCGCCGAGGGTACCGTCGCCGAGCCGGAGCTCATCCGCAAGGCGAAGGAAGACGAGGACGCGAAGTAATTTTCGATTTCCTCGCAGCACTCACGCGACGGCTCCGCCCTTCCGGGGCGGGGCCGTCGTTGCATTCAGTCGACGAGAACGCGCCAATGAAGGTGATCGTAGGACTCGGCAATCCGGGGAAGGAGTACGAGCACACCCGCCACAACGTGGGCTGGTGGCTCGTGGACTACCTCGGCGACCGCTGGCATTTCGACGGCTGGAAGAAGGACGGCCAGGCGAAGGTCGTGCAAGGCCAACTCACGGGCGTCAAGGAAGCGATCCGGATCGTGAAGCCGCAGACCTACATGAACCTCTCTGGGGGCGTGCTGGTCCAGTACGCGCGACGCCCGTTCTGGTCGGCGGCGAATGATCTGCTGGTGATCTCGGACGACGTGGCGATTGCGGCGGGCAAGTGGCGCATCCGCCCTGAGGGGAGCGCCGGTGGGCACAACGGACTCAAGTCGATCGAGCAGGCGTTGGGCACGAGGGAGTACCCGCGGTTGCGGATCGGCGTGGGGGATCCCGAGCGTGCCCACGGGGGGCCACTGACCGACTTCGTGCTTGGTGCGGTCGGGAAGCGGGACTCGGAGGTGATACGAGGATTGTTTCCGGTGATGGCGGAGGCGATCGAGGCGTGGATCAGAGATGGAATGAAGGGGGCGCTGGACGTCCAGTCGCGTGCTCTTTCAAAGGAACGGTAGCATCGACCGGGGATCAGGAGCTCAGGTATTCAGGCCTCGGCTCCAGAAGACAGGAGAACAAGGGGGTGTGGCGTCCGGGCATCGATCCGCGGCGCCACACCCCCTTGAGTTCCTGTGCCCTGGAGCCGAGGCCTGAACACCTGAGCCCCTGATTCCCGGGTCACCTGCGCGACTGCGCGCGGTCCCGAACCACGCGAGACAACGAGTAGAGAATCCGCTTCACTTCGTCGATGTCAGCCAATACGCTCGCGCCAGAGCGCTCGTCGATGCAGCCCAGTGCCGAGGCAAGCATGATGTGATTGTCGACCTCGCGAGCTGATCCCAACGCGATTGCCAAGAACCGTGCGAAATCGAGTTCCGATGGTTTTCCCGCGCCTTCCGCTATGTTCGCCGGCACGGAGTCCACAGCGCGCAGCAACTGCGCTCGCAGTCCCGGAGTAGCGCTGAAGTCGGCGTGCGCCGCGATCCGATGAATGCATACTGCAAGAGCGTGCGCCTTCCGCCAGGCGATTAACTTTCGAAAGTCTCGCATGCGCGCATGATCGCGCCGCGTTGACCAACAAAGCGTCATCATTTTCTCGCACATCGAAAGCGTTTCAATGCTCAGACTTGGTATCGTCGGTCTTCCGAATGTTGGTAAGTCCACCCTCTTCAATGCGCTGACAAGCGCCGGTGTCCTCGCCGCGAATTATCCTTTTGCGACGAAGGATCCCAACATCGGCCGCGTGAGTGTCCCCGATGATCGCCTGAACGTGCTGGCCGAAGTTGTAAAGCCGCAGCGCACCGTGCCCGCCGCCGTGGAGTTCGTTGACATCGCCGGACTCGTTGCCGGCGCGAGCAAGGGTGAGGGACTCGGCAACCAGTTCCTCGCGAACATTCGTGAGACCGACGCCATCGTGCACGTCGTGCGGTGCTTCGATGACGACGACATCCTCCACGTGATGGGGTCCGTGGATCCCGTGCGCGATCGTGAAGTCATCGAGTTCGAGCTCGCGCTCGCCGATCTCGCCACCGTCGAGAAGCGCCTCGATCGCGTGAAGCGCTCGGCGAAGACCGGCGACAAGGAAGCCCTCGCCGAGCTGCCGACCATCGAGCGCGCGCACGAGTTCCTCAAGGATGGTCGCGGGTTGTGGGAAGCGAAGCTGAGCGCGGAGCAGCTCGCGGTGCTCAAGCCGCTGTCGCTGCTGACGGCGAAGCCGATTCTCTATGCAGCCAACGTCACCGATGCGGAGCTGTCGGGCGACGAGGGGCCGCATCTCCTCGCTTTACGCAAGGCGATCGAGGCGAGCGGTGAGCTGGCCGAAGTGGTGCCCTTCTCCGCCAAGATCGAGAGCGAGCTGGCCGAGCTGCCGCCCGAGGACCGACAGGAATTTCTCGCGACGCTCGGTTTAGAGAGCGCGGGGCTGGACCGTCTCATCAAGGGTGGCTTTCACCTGCTGGGCCTCCAGACCTACTTTACAGCGGGCGAGCAGGAAGTACGTGCGTGGACGATCCATCGCGGCGACACCGCCCCGCAAGCGGCTGGTGTCATTCACTCGGATTTCGAACGTGGCTTCATCAAGGCCGAGACGGCGGGGTACGATGACTTCATCGGCCACGGCGGATGGAAGGGGGTAAAGGACAAGGGGCTGATGCGGCAGGAAGGAAAGGAGTATGTCGTCAAGGATGGCGACGTCCTCCTTTTCCGCTTCAACGTCTGAGCGAGTCCGGGGAACGGGTTCCGCTCACCGTTCCTTCTGGTCGAGACACGACCGCCGGGCCTCAATCGCCGACGGTCCCCTCTATCCGGCTCGACGCGTGTCCCTCTCACCCGATCCAATAGATGAACTGCGCCTGCTTAGAATTTTCTAAGAGTAGCTGAACGCCGGCCCACGCCTTGCAGTCGTGAACGCTTCACAGCGCGTGCGATGCCGTCGCGCAAATGGCAGTATGCCGCGCCACGCATCTCAAGTTTCTGGGGGTAGGTCATGCTTCGGGCAAGATTGGTCGCCGCGCTATTTGTCGGAACAATGCTGTCTGCGTGTGATTCCGCACGACTGGCCGATTCGTCAGGCGGAATGCGCGTGCCGTCAGACGCATCCCGAACGGTCTATGGGGTGTTTCCGGGATCGCAGACGGGAATCGTATTCCAGTACAACGGCATGAGCGACCCGACCACGTTGCGTCCCGCCGCGCAGAAGATGTACGACGCCAACGTGCGCTTCGCGCGGATTACGGCATACTGGTACAATCTGCAAAAGAGCAGCGGTGTGTTGGATCCGGGTGATGTTCAAGCGTTGCGCTACATCGTCGATACCCTCCAAGCCGTCGGGATCACGCCGTATATCACGCTGGAAGGCACGGCTTGTTTTGCGGTATCGCAGCCCTGGATTCCGGGGGTGACCGGCCCCTGCAGCTCCGACGCCAACACGCGCCCACCCGACAGTGAGGAGCACTGGCAAGCCTGGACCACTTACGTGCAGCAGATGACGCAGGCATTCAACACGGTGCACTACTGGGGCATATGGAACGAGCCCAATGGCGGATTCCTGAGTGCCGGCGCCGAGGGTAGCCGGCTCGCTGAATACAAGAAGCTTGTCGAGCGGGCGGCACCGGCCATTCATGCCGCTGGTGGGGTGGTCATCGGACCGGATCTTGGTGACGGGCCGGATAGCAGTGGGGTACCAGTGCTACAGCCCCGTCCGTGGCTACAGAACTTCCTGTCCACGCATGGCAGCTATGTGGACGTCGTCGCGGTTCACCTCTACGGTGCGGCGCCTAGCCCCGATTCGGTCCTTTCAGCCATGAGTGGCTATTCCACCGATTTGGCGGGTGGACCGTGGGATCTTTGGCTGACCGAAGTCAACTGGCCAGGAACCCAGACCACGAGTGCGACCGATGCGCAGCACGCTGCTGCGGCATCGAATGTGTTTCGCGGGATGAACTCTGGCAAAGTGAAGCGATGGACAAAGAGCTTCTTCTTCAATGCTGGCGGTTTTGATGGCGGAGCAAACGACTGGGGGACGGTGTCCAACCTCGGGATGCCTTCGGCGCAGACGCTTACTGCCTATGACAGCATCAAGGCCGCCACAAGTGTGACCATCACCGGTCCCTCGTTTGTTCCACCAAGCCAGGGCTCCACGTTCTGCGCGAACGTGTTCTCTCCTGCTATGCAACAGCCCCTTACGTATTCCTGGTCCGCGCGTGATGGAGCGGATATCCCCTTCGGTGGAACCGGCGCCGCCGGAGGCTACACGGTTAATGCACGCCCCACCTCGTATACCGTGTACTTGACAGTAACAGATGCAGCAGGCCGCATAGCTTCGGCATTCAGGTCTGTCACCGTCACAACGGGGGCGACAACCACGCGCCAGTGCACCTTCTAAGCGCTAAGTTCGCACGTGGTCACGGTCACCTCTGGGGTTGTCGCAACAGGCAAGCGGCAATCCCGCGAGAACCGCGTTGACAATGACCGAATCCGGGAATGCTGATAGGGCGAAGGCAATCCGGCTCGATTGTAGCCGGCTCAGGCTCGATGGGGATCTCAAGAGTCGCGCGACACCAACCCCGGTCGTTGGGCAGTAAGTCGTCATCGCAGTACTGTTGGCCAGTGATGGATGGCGTCAAACGTCATCCGGGCGGGTGCGAGGACACGAGCGGGTTGATCAAGGCTGAGACCGCCGATTACGACTTCATCGGCAACGGTGGATGGAAGGGCGTAAAGGACAAGTGGACGATTGGCTACTCCCGTGGAAGACAGGACGTGCGACCATCCGTACTCCCACGTGTGTTGTTGTTCGCCTCGCTGACGTGCCCGCTCGCGTGCGATCTTCCACCGCGCCAGTTACGACGGGTCTTAGAATGTAAAGGACAAGAGTTTGATGCAGGACGAGGGACAAGCGCACGTTGTAAAGGCTGGGACGGCTGTAGTCATTCAACGTGTAGTGAGACACGCAGAGCGGTGGATGCGGGAACGCTTCGTGCACGAGCCTCCCGTCCGTTCCCTCGGAGAGTAAGAATGATCGTTCCCGGCACTCGCCTCCCCGCTGGCACCGGCCGCTGGTACCAGGCTGATTCGATTCGCCGCTCGCGTGGAACGCGTCGGCTGCAACAACCGCTTCGCTTTTCGGGGACGGCCACAGTGGCGATGATCGCCGCGTTGACAGCCGTCTGCGCGTGTCACAGCGACCTGTCGGGTCCGGAGCAACAGCAGTTGCGAACCGCGGCACCTATCGAGTGCGTCGTTGAGGTCGCAGAGCGAAATTTGTCTTGCACGCCGGCGCCCGGCGCATCCCTTTCACGGGGAGCAGAATCGCAAGGCGCCCAGCCGAGCCTCATACCATTGAGTGGCCCGAGCCGTTCGATCCTCGGCGATCAGGACCGTTACGTCAGGCTCCTCGGCACGCGGGTCGAGTACAGTCCTGTCGCAGGAAAGCTTGTCGTGGCGGTCGCGCTGCAGAACCTTACGGCCCAGCCGCTCGGCACATTGGACGGCGCGCTCGCCACGCCCACCGGAATTCGAGCGTTCGTGACCGACGGACCCGCGGTAGTCGAAGGATCGGGTGCCGTTGGCCTCGCGAACGCGGACGGTACCGCCACACTCTCGAGGCCGAGCCAGCCGTATTTCACCTACGCGCAGGTTCTCCAAGGGAACGCCGTCTCGGAGGTACGCGGCTGGGCTTTTGACGTTCCGTCCACGGTGCAGAGCTTCCGCTTCCAGGTGCTGGTGCAGGCCGCGGTTCCGGACGAGTCGAAGGCGCCGGCGCCGGTTCTCGCGGGAGTGTCGGCCAGCGCAATTGCGACCGGCGGCGACCGCGCGTGCGCCATCAGGACCGGCATTGGGGTGTATTGCTGGGGGAGAAACGTGGCAACCGACACCACGCCTGGCACAACGCGCATTCCCCAGCGCGAAGTGGTGCTTGCCGGCGTGAGTGCGCTCGGCTTCGGCAGCGAGGGCGGCGCGCACATGTGCGCCTTGACCGCCGACGGAGCAGTGTATTGCTGGGGCGGTAACCGCTACGGTGAATTCGGCGATGGCACCACGGGTGTCCCTAGCCGCGCTGGCCCGACCCCGCTCATTCGCGCCACGCCCTTGCCTGCCGAAGCTCCGGCTGGCGTGAAATTCAGCGAGGTCGCTATCGGGAGTTCGCAGACTTGCGCACTTGCCCTCGACGGCGCCGCGAGGTGCTGGGGACTGCGCTTCGGCCTGGTGCCGACGGTCCTGCCGGTGCCTGCGGGCGTGCGCTTTCGGCACTTGGGGGTGGGCAGCCAGTCCTGCGGGCTGACCGACGGCGGCGCCGTGTACTGCTGGAACGATCTTTCCGCGTCCGGCCCAACGTTGGTCGCATCGAGCACCCCATTCACTGACCTGACCATTGGAGGCTCGCACGCCTGCGCGCTGAGCGCAGAGGGTGCTGCATTCTGCTGGGGTACCAACGCAAATGGGCAGCTCGGTGACGCCTCTCTGGTCTCGCGATCCGCGCCAGTGTCAGTGGCAGCGCCGGCGGGCGTGCGATTCACGAAGATCGCGGCCGGCTTGGGTCACACGTGCGCCATTACGGACACGGGGTCGGCATACTGCTGGGGATTCAACTACTACGGCACCATCGGTGACGGGACCAGGGGCACCGACCGGCCTGTGCCAACCCGCGTGGCGGGGATCGATGGCCAGACGCTGACCCAGATTTCGGCAGGGTTCACACGCACCTGTGCACTATCCTCCTCAGCCGTTGTGCTCTGCTGGGGAAGCGATGTGTATCCGACGGGTGGGACACCAGAAATGATGGACCAGTATCTCACGCCCACCGCCGTGGCGATGCCCGCGGGCGTCGTTGCGGCGAACGTGAGTGTGGTCCTCTCGAACGTGTGTGTGCGCGGTAGCATCATGCTGGTTTACTGCTGGGGGCACAATGATACTCGCCAACTCGGCGTAGATGATCCGATTACAACGGCGGGCGTAGCCGCCCTGCGCCCTCTGCAAGTCAGCTCGAGCACGGACGTCACGAGCCTCTTCGCCGGAGTCTGGAAGACCTGCTTTGCGAACTCGGGTGGAGCGCTTTCGTGCTGGTCTCCCGATTCGACGACTCCTCGACCAGTGACGCAGACGATCAAGGTCGCTCAGGTGGCGATCGGAGACGGGCATGCCTGCGAGCTCGCGCAGACCGGTGCGGTGTGGTGCTGGGGACGCAATAACGCTGGCCAGTTGGGAAGCAGCGACTTGAGCTTGGTCGTGACCACGCCTCGGCCAGTGACCCTTCCCGCCGGCGCGCAGTTCACCTTGATCGCCGCAGGCGGCGACTATAACTGCGGACTGGGATCGTCAGGCATCCCCTTGTGCTGGGGACGAAATGACGGAGGCCAGTTGGGAAACGGAACCAAGGTGTATAGCCAGGTGCAACCCACGCCCGTGACCCTGTCCGCCGGTGTGACGTTCACCTCCATCGCAGCGGGGCTCTACCAGGCCTGCGGCCTGACGCCCGGCGGACTGGCCTACTGCTGGGGGCGGAATTACTACGGTCAGCTTGGCAACGGGACGTTCACCGATGCCCTCGGTGCAACCCCAGTCACCATGCCAGCGCAGACGACGTTCGCGCAAATCGTGGCGGCGGGCGACCACACCTGCGCGCTCACCGCCTCGGGTGAGGCTTGGTGCTGGGGATCCAACGCTATCGGGGAATTAGGCATCGGCAGCCGGGATCCGAGTACGACGCCCGCTGCGGTCGCGACCTCCGCTCGATTTGTGCAGCTCACGCTCGGGTTCAGCTCCACCTGCGGCCGCACCAGCGGCGGCGCAATCTATTGCTGGGGATGGCACGGCTATGGCCAGCTCGGAGACGGAACGACCACGGACCGGTTCGTTCCCACCTTGGTGCTAAGCCCGTGATGCCAAGACGTCGCTCGATGCCCTGCGGCACTGCTGGGTGCTAGTTGTGCGTGGCTAAGCGTCGGAGATCTCAGGACCACGGGACGCTGTCGCCTGTGGCAGGACAATAAGGCCGTTCAACGCAGAAGCACCGGCCAGTGGTGTATCGAATCGAACGCCGCTTGAACCAACACCAGCACGACGAGCGCTAAGGGATGCGTCGCCCACCGCGGCGCCTGCGGCGTCCGTCGCAGAACCGCCCACGCGACCGACATCATCGAGACCTCGAGGACGAAGTCCGCGGCCTCGTGCGCATAGAGTTCAAGCCCGATGGTCGGTCCGCCGATCCAGAACTTCTTGTCGCCGGTAATCAGATCGCACAGGACGTGAACGATCACGAGCGCGCCTGCGAGCGTGGACGTAATGCGACGGTGCCAGATGCCCCACGAGATCGCCGCCATCGCGGCGGCGAGTACCAGCACTGCCGGGAACGCGTGCGTGTACAGCTCGCATGACGTGCGGCAATAATCGCCCTGCGGCAGCACGAAATCCGCGAGGTCGGGCACGAGCGTCGCGACGACGAGCGCGAACAACTCCGCGCGATGCCAGCGTGCCCGCGCCGCGTACGCCACGGCGACATGTCCCGTCACCATGAAGTCGCGCCGGTTCTCATCGGCTCAAACCTAAACCTCCCTCGTCTGCCAGCGCAGGTCAGCCGACGGATGCCCGCGTTTCCAGGGACACGCTCACTGAGGCATCTCGCACAGTCACCGTGACGCCGTCACCGAACGGCACGACCACCTCCAGGATACTGCGCACCACTCCGGACGCATCTGTGGCTTGCCGCTCGTGCACCGCCGATCGGCGAGAGGTCACGACGGCAGCCATCATCGCGACGGAAGGCAGTCGTCGAGCGGTCTCTGGCAGCGCGGCCAGACGGAGCCCGGTGAAGGCGTCCTGTGCGAGCTTGCCCAACTCCACGCCTCGGCGATTGGCATCGAGTACCGCAAAGTCGATGATCCGGTCGTCGTCCGCCCGCACCGCGGCCAGGATAAAGAGCGCATCGGGCGACACGTTCATCGCGGCGCGAAAGCGCTCCTCGCTCGCGCGCTGGTGCGCGCGCGCCTTCGAGCGGTCCTCGAGCAGCGTGCGTTGCGCCTGCGATGCCTGCGCCTGAGCCACCGGGGCGCCGAGCAGCGTGGACATCAATTCCAGGGTCGCGGCCTGCTGCTCGTCGAACGCACGCGATGCGCGCGACAGTACCGTGAGCCAGCCGAGCGTCGTGCGGTCATGAAGAATCGGAATGGCGAGAAGGCTTCCAATCCCGAGCCGGTCGCAGACATCTCCGAGCACTTCCGGAGACTCGGTGATTTCGTCGTACCGGAGGCAGCGGAGACGGGCGCCCGGCATTGCGCCCCCCTGGGGAATGAGCACCGCGCCGAGCTCGACGTCGAGCTCACGAGGTCCGTCATACGCCCGCGCCTGGTCGCCCACGCCGTCGCGTAGCTCGAGGATGGCCGCTTCCGCGCCCGTGAGCTCCCGCGCGCGTGTGGCGATGCGCGGCAGCAGTTGGGGGAGCTCGAGGCCGTATGCCGCCACGTCCTGCCGCGTGACCGCGAGCGCCGAGAGGCGCTCACCGCGGGCGCGACGGCGGGCTTCCGCGGCTTTCTGCGCTGCCAGATCCCGTATGAAACAGGCGAAGCCCGACACCATGCCGTTCTCGCTTCGAAGCGCGGTGATGGCGGTGTCGGTCCAGATCTTCCGTCCGTCCTTTCGCTGAAGCCATCCCTGCCGTTCGCTTCGCCCACGTCGCGCCGCCAGCTCGAGGTCGCTGTTCGGGTGACCCTCCGCGCGCTCCTCGGGTGAATACAGTACGGGCAGCTCGCTCCCGACTATTTCGGCTGCCATATAGCCGGTGACTCCCGCGGCAGCAGGGCTCCACCCCGAAATCAGCCCGGCGGAATCCGTCACGAAGACGGCGGCTGAGTGTTCCGGGCTTGCTGGATCTGAAGGCGCCGAGTCGGGATCGTGCGGTGTGGTCATCGGAAGGAGTATCGGCACGACCAGCCCCCTTCACCTAAGCCCTGCCCTGCGCTATGCTTATGGGCTGCCACCAGCCGGCCAGCTCACGCAACCGTGGGCGCCGAAGATACATTTCCCCTCCTCTCGCTTCGGCAAACCAGCGGGGGGCTGGATTTCCGTCCAAAGGGAGGATTGCCAGGACATGCCACGTCCATACGAGGCGGTCTATGTTTTCGACTCCACGCTCGAAGACAGCGCCGTCACTGAAAAGCTCGACAAGTTCCATACGCTCCTCGGCACGTCCGGGGAGATGAAGGTCGATCACTGGGGACGCCGCCAGCTCGCGTACCCGATCGGTCCCCGCGAGAATGGCTACTACGTCATCGCGCGCTTCGAGGCCGAGTCGGCCGGCATTCCCGAGTACGAGCGTGCGCTCAAGCTCGACGAGAGTGTCATCCGATATCTGCTCACCATCTTCGAGAATGAAGTCGGCGCTCCGCCGATGACCGAAGAAGAGCTCGCCCTCGCCAAGAAGCGTGGCGAAGACGACGACGACGACGAGGAGTAGACCATGCGACGCCCATCCAAGGCCTGCCCCTTCTGCGAAACGCGCGTGCGCTTCGTGGACTACAAGGACGAGCGGACGCTCGGCCGCTTCATCACTGATCACGGAAAGATCCTGCCCAGCCGCCTCAGCGGCGTGTGCGCGCGGCATCAGCGTCAGCTGAGCACCGCGATCAAGCGCGCCCGCTACCTGGCGCTGCTTCCGTACACGCGGGGCCTGCAGGGATAACATGCAGGACGCCGCGTCGCCGGCGCCGTCCGAGCGGGGGTGGGGGAAACTCCTCCTCGCGCTCGCGGCGTTCCTCTTCATCCCCATCATGCCGCCGCTGCGCGTGTTGCTGCCGGTGGAGGAGACGCTGTTACTCCTCCTCCCGGCGCTCGCGGCGTGCTGCCTTGTGGGGTGGTGGGCCGGCGGCCGGTTCATACTGGCGTTTGTCTGGGTCGGTCTCGCCGGGTGGGCACTCGCCCAACCGGCGATACCGGGATCGTTCTACAACCTGGTACGCGGCTGGAGTCTGCTGCTCGCGGGTGCGTTCGGGCTGATCTGCCTGTTCGGCTCGCAGCGTCCGTTTTTCTCCCGCGCGCTCTCGACGCTCTCTCTGGCCATGGCAATCGTCCTGGTCATGAGCGCGCGCGGGCCGCTCACGCCGAGTCGCGCGACGGAGGCCGTCACGGTCGAATTCGCGCGTCGAAACACCGAAACGCTCGCGCAGTTTCGGAAGGCTCTCCGCGACAATCCCGACGTCGTGAAGGTCATGCCGCAACTCGCCGTCATGCCGGATTCGGCGGCGCAGCGCCTCGGGGCGGTGGCTGATGTTGGTGTGGGACTCTACCCGTCCCTGCTCCTCCTGGAGTCGCTCGTGGCTCTCGCGCTGGCGTGGGCGACGTTTCACCGTCTCTCGCGGACGCGCCTCGGCGCACCGCTCGGGCCGTTGAAGGATTTTCGTTTCAACGACCAACTCGTCTGGGGGTTGATCGCCGGTCTGGCCATCGTGTTCGTCCCGGCGCTCAGCTTCCTTGGCGGAACTGGTCGAAATCTGCTCGTCTTCTTCGGTGCGCTCTATGCGATCCGCGGGTTCGGCGTCCTCTCCTGGTTTCTTGCGCCAGGAGCGCTCGCCGCGGCGCTGTTCGTCGGGTTCGCCATGTTGTGGTGGCCGGTGCTGAACGCGGTCGCCGTGCTCGGGTTCGGGTTCCTGGCGCTCGCCGCCTTCGGACTCGGCCTGGGCGATACCTGGGCCGACTGGCGCCGCCGTGCGCGCACTACCACGTAACTAGAGGGTTTATCATGGAAATCATTCTTCGGCAGGCGGTCGAGAACCTCGGACATCCCGGGGACGTCGTCACGGTCAAGAACGGCTACGCCCGCAACTTTCTGCTCCCCCGCGGCTACGCTTTCGAGGCAACCCCCGGCAACCTGAAGCGCATCTCGGCCGAGCGCTCGCGTCTCGTGGCGGCGGAGAACGAGCGCCGCGATGGCGCGTCGGATCTCGCGAAGAAGCTCGCGGAAGTTCAGCTCACCTTCTCGGCGCGCGTCGGCGAGGAAGGCAAGCTGTTCGGCTCCGTCACTTCGGCGGATATCGCGGAGCAGCTCGCCGCGCAGGGCTTCAACATCGAGAAGCGGCTCATCGACCTGCACGATCCGATCAAGGCACTCGGCGTGTATCGGGTGCCTGTCAAGCTCCATGCTGATGTGAAACCCGAGATTCGAGTTTGGGTGATCAAACAGTAAGAGCTTGTTGCAAGCGTACCTGGTACGGTGTACCGGGTACCTGGACCGGCAATCAGCTACGGGGAACAGTAGAGACATCCCAGTGGCACCACGGTGCGTCGTCACACCACGTCAAACGAGGTTGAACGGCGTGTCCCGAGTTGGGTGGGGTTTACTGCTCCCCGTGGGTGGTATGCAATTCCCGGTACCGGGTACGAAGTACCGGGTACACGCAGTTAACGGTTTTTCTCGGTAATGTGATGCCAGTATCCGTTGCAGCAGATGTCTCCGAGCTGGTTCAGAAGGCCGCGGCCATCCTGATCGACCGCAAGGCGAATGATGTCGTGCTCCTCAGCCTGAAGGGCGTGTCGGACATGACCGACTACTTCCTCATCGCCAGCGGGACCTCGGACACGCACGTGCGCGCGCTCGGAAACTCGGTGCTCGAGGACATGAAGAAGGATGTCGGGCAGATGGCGAATCATTCAGAGGGTCTGCAGCAGGGCCGGTGGGTGCTGCTCGACTACGTGGATTTCGTCGTACACGTTTTTCATCCGACGCTGCGCAACTTCTACCAGATTGAACGTCTCTGGGCAGATGCGCAGGTCGTGCCGATCACCGCGGCTGCCTCAGGCTGACCGTGCCGGGTCCGCCTACACCACCCCTCGGCGGAGTGTGTCTGTGACCTTGCGAACGACGCTCGTGGCGTTCGTGATCGCGCTCGTGGCGTGTGGTGGCGGCGACCGTGCGGGTACGCCATCCACCCGGGTGACAGCATCGGCAACGGCACCCCGTGGCCCGGACCATCTCGTGCTTCGCGTCCCTCGCGCCGGAGGGGCGGCGCGTGTGTACGCCTATCCGCGCCTGGACACGGTGATGTGGAGTGCGGATGGTGCTCCGGCACCTTCGCGCATACTCGCTTTCGATGACGAGGCCGGAAGCATCGCGTTCGTCGACGCCAAGGGAGCGCCGGGGCGTATCGACCTGCGCCAGGGCGTCGCGAGCACTGTCACCAAGACAAAGCTGACCGGGCTCGCGTCCTGGGACGGCTCGAATATCTACGGCATTGCGGCCGATGGCGGCGTCGAGCGGTACGGGCCCAACGGGCCATGGAAGTGGAAGCCGAAGCTTCCCGCCCGCGCGGTGTTCCCGCAGCCCGATGGGAGCGTCCTCGTGCTCGCGCAGCACGAGGAAGGCAGTGTCGTGTGGCGCGTTCGTCCGCCCGCCACGAAGATCATCGACTCGGTCGCGCTCGGAAAGGTGAATCGCACGCTCCGCACGCAGGTCGGCGACCGCCTCTATCTCGGCAGTGGCCGCGAGCTCACGGGCGTTCGCACGAAGACCATGCAGCGCGCCGCCAGCATCGAGCTCAGTGATGACATCGAGCTGATCGAGGCGACGCCGAGCGGCGATCGCGTCTTCGTGGTGTCGAAAGGCAGCACGATGGTGGAGATCGTCGATCGCTATCGCGAGGCGATCAGCGGAAAGATCGAACTGGGACGCCACGCCGAGGACCTTCGGGTGGATCCGCTGGGTCGGTACCTGCTTGCGCGCACCGAGGGAAGCGACAGCGCACTCGTGATCGCGCTCGGCACCAACCGCGTGGTTGGGTCTGTTGCCACGAAGTGGCGCGCCGACCTGCCGTTCGTTGCACCCGATGGAGGTATTGCCCTGGCGCAGGGCGCTGACGTCGTGCTCGTCGATGCGGAGACGCTTCGTCCATCGGCACGCGTGCAGGGTGGCGCGGCAGACTTCTGGTATGCGTTCCGCTGGACCGGCTTCCGCCCGCGCGATGCACGGCTCGACAAGCCCGTGGATTTCGGCGGGCCACCGGTCGACAGCACACGCTTGCCGAGCGACTCCGGTGCAGCGCGCACGGATTCGACGCACGTGGCTCCGTTGTCCAGGGATACCGTCGTCAAGCGACCCACCGGGTACACAGTCTCCTTTGCCGCGCTTCTCGTGGCGGACAAGGCGCGCGAGCTGGCGGCACAGATCAAGGTCGGAAACGAGGCCGCGCGCGTCGTGACCGCCATGCGCGATGGCGCGGCGATCTACCGGGTGGTACTCGGTCCGTATCCAACGCGCGATGAAGCGGAGCGCATCGGAAAAGAGTCGAAGCAATCGTACTGGGTATACGAGGGAGGTCCGTGACCGATCCGCTCGACTGGACCGCACGCGGCCGCGAGTTGGCGGAAACGCTGAACACGTGTCATACGATCGTCGTGACGGGGACTGACCCCGTGGCAACGGCGGAAGTGGCGCTCGGCATCGGTCGCGTGCAAGCGGGCCGGCGACGCGTGGCCGTCGCGGATCTCTTCGGCGAGGCCCCGCCCCTTCAGTCGCTGATCAGCGGCGACGACCCCCACGGCATTGCCGACAGCTTCGAGTTCGGGATATCGCTGAATAGAATCGTGCATGCTGTTCCAGACTCGGGCGAGTTGTTCGTGGTGCCGAGCGGAGCCTCACCGATCGACTATGAGACGATGCTGGTGAATCCGCGCTGGCGTCGCCTGATTGGAGGGTTTCGCGAGGTCGGCGCGCTGCTCATTCTCGCGGTGCCAGCCGATGCGGCGAACCTCGCGGAGCTCGTGCTGGCGACGGACGGCGCCGTGGTGGTCGGGGACACCGTTCCGGCGGACGTTCCGGTTGCACAGACGCTGGCCTGGTTGCGCGTGGCGCGCCGCAGTGCCCTGGCGAGCGTTGCCAGCGAAGCACCGCTTGCCGTGGTCGACGCCGCGCGCGAGCATCCGCGCCGCGACAGACGGCGTTTCTTCGCCGGCGCCGCCGGTGTGCTGTTGACCTTGGGTTTCATCGGAGCGGCGGTGTGGTTCGCGTATCGTCCGTTCGCGTCGGCACCGCGCGCGCGTACGTCGGCGCAGCTGGAAGCGTCGCCACTCGGCGAGCAGTTGGCGACGGGACCGGCCCTTCCCGCTGCCGACACGACGCGTCGCGACAGTATTGCGCCGTTTGTCAGCTCGACGCCCGCAACCGATTCATTCCCGCTGCTCGCTCCCACGAACGCCGCCGATTCTGCCGCTGCCGCTGCATGGGCCGTCATCCTCGAGACGACACGGACGAAACCCGGCGCTATCTTGGAACTTCGCATTCGCTTCGAAACAGTGCCTGTGGGCACCTACGGCATCGACGTTCGATCGCGTTCCTTCGTCCTCGTGTCCGGCGCGTACCGGCAGCGTGCCTCGGCGGACTCGCTGCTGGCCGAGCTTCACAACCACAAAGTTCTTGCTCCGGGCTTCGGGAGCGTTACGTCACTGCCGTATGCCTTCCTCGTGCAGGCGGACGTCCCGGCGGCGGAAGTGCCGTCGCGACTGAAACGCTTTGCGGGAAGCGCCCATCCTGTCTACGCCCTGCGCCAGACGAATGGCGCGGCCAATCTCTATTTCGGTGCCTACGAGAGCGCGCAACAGGCTGCGCTCGCCGTGCCTCTCGTTCGTGAGGCCGGATTGACACCGACGCTCGTCTATCGAATCGGGAGAGTCTTCTAGTGCGCTTGACCAAGCTGGAGCTGGACGGATTCAAGTCGTTTGCCGACGCCACGTCGATCGTCTTCGAGCCGGGCGTGACCGCCATCGTCGGGCCGAACGGATGCGGCAAGTCCAATGTCTCGGATGCCGTGCGCTGGGTGCTCGGCGAACAACGTGCACGCCTGATGCGCGGTGCCAAGATGGACGAGGTGATCTTCCAGGGTTCGTCGGCACGACGCGCCGTGAACGTGGCGGAAGTGTCGCTGCATTTCTCGAATGACGAAGGCCTCCTGCCCGTTCCCTTCAAGGAAGTCGTCATCACGCGGCGGCTCTCGCGTTCGGGGGACAGCGACTACTTCCTGAATCGCGCTCCCTGCCGGCTGCGCGACATCTCGGACATGCTGCGCGGGACGGGACTCGGCGCCGGCACGGGTGTGGTAATCGAGAGCAAGATGATCGACGCGCTGCTTTCGGATCGCCCCGATGAGCGCCGCGAACTATTCGAGGAGGCCGCCGGCGTTGGGCTGTACCGCGACCGTCGTCGGACCACAGAGCGCCGTCTCGAGGAAACGACCGGCGACCTTCAACGCCTCGACGACCTGATCAACGAAGTCTCGAGTCAGGTGCGCAGTCTCTCGCGCCAACGGAAGCGTGCGGAACGTCATGGCGAGATCATGCTGCGGCGGTTCACGGTCGAACTGTCGCTCGCTGCGCGCTCGATGGAAGCGTGGCGCGAAGAGCTCCAGCTTCTCGATATCCGCGTGGCGGAGTTGCGCGAGCAGCTTCCGTCGGCCGAAGCGGCCATGGCGGAGGCGGAGATTGCGCGGGAGATGGCCAACGGCGCGCGCGCCGCAGCCGAAGCCCAGCGAAACGAGCTCTCTCGGCTCGTGCACGCTCAGCGGGAGCAGGTGCAGCGGATTCGCGGCGAGATGGCTGTGGCGGAGGAGCGTCAACGGAACGCGAGCACGAGGCGCCAGCGGGCAGAAGCGGAAGCCTCCGCTGGAGAGGAAACGGGCACTCAGATCGCGGCGGAACAAGAGTTCGCGGCGGCGGAGCGCGTCCGCCTGGAAGAGGAGCTCAAGCAAGCGGAGTCCGAGCTCGCCCAACACCAGGAAGAGGAGAACGAGGTTCGCCGACTCGTCGCGGACGCACGAGCCTCAGTGGAGCGTGCGGAGCGTCAGTTGCGTGAGTCGCAGGACC
Organism: Gemmatimonadaceae bacterium; assembly: GCA_036844565.1. Taxonomy (GTDB): domain Bacteria; phylum Gemmatimonadota; class Gemmatimonadetes; order Gemmatimonadales; family Gemmatimonadaceae; genus AG11. The sequence goes on from DAIUFP010000006.1 coordinate 88,685, forward strand.
GTGCGCGTCGCCTGGAGCACGAGCGCGAGCGCGCGTTGCGCGAGCTGCACGAGGTGACGCAGCGGTCGGAGGCGCTGGCGCTCGAGCGCGCGCACCTCGAGGACGTGCTGTCGCTCGCCGTTCGCGAGCAGGAGGAGTCGCAGTCGGCGGTCGAAACGGCGCAGGCAACAGCTACCGAAGCGGCGGACGATCTCGCGAGTGCGCGCGCCACCGACCGCGAGGCGCGCGAGCGGGAGTCGCTCGCGCGCGCGGAGCTGTTCCGTGCGGACGAAGCGCTGACGTCGCTTCAGGGACGCGTGAATGCTCTCGATCAGCTCGAGCGTGACCGTGTCGGATTGGCGCCGGCGGCCTCACGCCTGTTGAAGGAGCGCACCAAGTTCGACGAGGGCGCAATCCTCGGACCGCTCTCCGACTTCATCGGCGCGGATCAGGAATCGGCCGTGTTGATCGAGAAGTTTCTCGGCAATTCCGTGCATGCGGTTCTCGTGCGCGACGGCGCGGCGGCGACGGCGGTGCGAGCCTGGCATGCAAGCGCGAACCCCGGCCCGCTGCTCCTGCTGCCCGTCGACGCCATGAGCGACGACGCGGCGAACGAGCCACTGCCGGATGCACTCGCCGGTCTGGTCAACGCGTCGGATCCGGCGCGTGGGTGGATTCGCAATCTTCTCGGCTACGTCCACGCGGTCGACGGCGGTAGCGCCTTCGTCGACGCGCGCGGTGCGGTGTGGCTCCCCGGGAGCGCCGTGGGTGAAGGACCATTGCGCCGTCGCGCAGAGCTGACGAAGCTGCGGACCGAGCTCGCCAACCTCGAGCGTGTCCGGCAAGCAGCCTCGCTAGCGGCGGACGCAATGCGCGAGGCACTCACCCTCAGTGAGCAGCGCGTGGTGGCGGCGACCGAAGCCGGATCATTGGCGCAGCAGCACGCGCGCACGGCGGCCGAGAAGCACGCGGAGCTGACGCGTCGCGTTGCGCGCGCTGAGAAGGAAGCGCTGGATGCGGCCGCGCTGTCGGGGCGACTGGAAGTCCGGCGCACGGAGCTGGGCGAGCGCGGCAGCGCGCTCGATGCCGACGCAAAGGCTCTCTCTGTGGAGGCGAGCGTGCACGAGCAGGCCATCAAGGATGCACGTGAAAGGGCCACGCAGGCGGAGCACGGACAGGAGGAAACGCGCGAGCTTCGCACGAAGTGGCAGGTTGAGCAAGCGCAGGCGCGGGCGCGAGTCCAGATGGCGGCGGACCGCGAGCGGAGGCTGTCGCAGGAAGTCGCGACGGCATCGCAGCGGCTGGCGCAACTTCGGGTGGAGCTCGGAGAGCTCTCGCAGTCCGACAGTGCGCTGGCCGAGCAGATGGCGGTGTGGACGCTCGACGTGGAAACACGCGAGGCCATGCTCACCGACGGCGAAGCGCGTCTCGCGGATGCGGAGTCCGCGGTGCGTACTGCGGACGACACGCTGGCGGCTGCGGAGACAAGTTTGAACGAAGTACGGCGGCACTCGACATTGGTGGGCGACGAGCTCCATCATGCGGAGCTGCGCTTCACGGAGCTATCGGGTCGACGTCTCGCGATTCGCGAGCGGTTGGAGACGGAGTGGAAGCGTCCGCTCGAGCAGATGATCGCCGAGGTTCCGCCAATGGACCTCGACGATGATTCCCTGAAGGCCGAGGCGGATGATCTCCGCCGACAGCTCGATCAACTCGGCCCCGTGAACGTGCTCGCGATCGAAGAGCACGACGAGACCGTGAAGCGTCACGACTTCCTCGTCGCGCAGCGCACCGACCTGTTCGATGCCCGGGCTTCACTGCTTCAGGCCATCAAGGAGATCGATGCGACGGCGCGCGAGCTGTTCATGGCGACGTTCGAGCAGGTGCGCGTGAACTTCCGCGAGATCTTCATGTCGCTGTTCGGCGGCGGCGAGTGCGACCTGCGGCTCGAGAATCGCGACGCACCGCTCGACTGCGACATCGAGATTCACGCGTCGCCGAGGGGCAAGAAGACGCAGCGCATAAACCTGCTGTCGAGCGGTGAGCGTGCACTCGTCGCGCTGTCGCTGCTCTTCGGCATCTTCCTCACGAAGCCGAGCCCATTCTGCCTGCTCGACGAAGTGGATGCGCCACTGGACGATGCCAATGTCGGTCGCTTCGTGCGCATGCTGAACCAGTTCAAGGATCGTACGCAGTTCATCGTCATCACGCACAACCCGCGCACGACGACCGAGGCCGGCGACTCCGTGTATGGCGTCACGATGCAGGAGCCCGGCGTGTCCTCGCTGGTGAGCGTGCGGATGAAGGGTCCGTCCACGGAGGACGGCACGTCGGCCGCTGCAAATGGGGCGTCCGCACCGCGAGAGGTCGTCGCCGTCTCGTGAACGGACGCATCGCCCGCGAGGCATGATGCGTCTCACCACGCTCGGCACCGGCACGATTTCACTGGCACCGCACCGAGTGTGTGCGGGCCATTTCGTTGAGGCGGGAAGCGTTCGCCTGCTGCTCGATTGCGGCAGCGGCCTTGCACACCGGCTCTCCGAGAAGGGCATCGCGTGGCGCGAGATCACGCACGTCGCGTTCACGCACTTTCACCTCGACCACATCGCGGACTTTGCGACGCTGGTGTTCGCGTGGAAGTACGGCGACCTGCCGGGTCGCAGTGCGCCCCTCACGGTGATCGGGCCCGAAGGAACGGCGGCGCTCCTCGGCAAGCTGGCGGATGCGTTCGGCGACTGGCTGCGCGATCCCGGCTTCACGATCACGGTCCACGAGATCGCACCGGGCGACATCGTCGAACTCGGCGACTCCGTTCAACTCGGCGTGACCAAGGTTCCACACACGGTCGAGAGTGTGGCATATTCCATCTCCAGAGGCGGGCGCCGCATCGTCTACACGGGCGACACTGGCTACGACCCGATGTTGGGCGAGTGGGCGCGAGGAGCGGATGTGCTGCTGTGCGAATGCTCGCTGCCTTCGGAGCTCGCGATCCCGCAGCACATGACGCCGGAACAGTGCGGAGCGCTCGCCGCTGCCGCGCTGCCAAGGCACCTGGTACTGACGCACTTCTATCCGCCCGTGGAGCAGATGAACATTGTCGCCGCGGTCGCAGCCCACTATGCCGGACCCGTGACGCTCGCTGGCGACGGGGATACGTTCGAGATCGAGGAAGGCTGAATGCTGATCGTCATGATGAACGACGCGACGGACGCGCAGATTGCACGTGTCGTCGAGGTCATCACCGAGATGGGTTACGAAGGGCGCCCGATGCCCGGCGCCCAGCGGACCACCATTGGTCTCGTCGGAAACGACGGACGGGTGGATGGCTCGCGCTTCGAGTCGCTCGACGGAGTGGCTGAAGTGATCCACGTCTCGCGCCCATACAAGCAGGTGTCGCGCGAGTGGAAGCAGGAGAACACACTCGTGACGATCGGACCCGGTGTCGTGTTCGGCGGGAAGGACATTCCCATCATCGCGGGTCCCTGCTCCGTCGAGAGTGAAGCGCAGATCGTGCTGGCCGCACAGCAGGTGCGCGCCGCCGGCGCATCCGCGTTGCGCGGCGGTGCGTTCAAGCCACGCAGCTCACCGTATTCCTTCCAGGGCCTCGGCAAGAAGGGGCTCGAGCTGCTCGCACTCGCACGCGCCGAGACGGGACTCCCCATCGTGACGGAAGCGCTCGACGAGGAGGGTGCGCATCTCGTCGCAGAAGTAGCGGACTGCATCCAGATCGGCGCGCGCAACATGCAGAACTACTCGCTGTTGCGCACCATCGGTCGACTGGGAAAGCCTGTGCTCCTCAAGCGCGGCATGTCGGCGACGATCGTGGACCTGCTGCTGAGCGCCGAGTATCTGCTTGCGGAGGGAAACACGCAGGTGATTCTCTGCGAGCGCGGAATCCGCAGCTTCGATCCGTCCACGCGCAATCTCTTCGACCTCACCGCTATCCCGCTCGTGCAGAAGCTGTCACACCTGCCGATCGTCGCTGATCCCAGCCACGGAACCGGCTTGCGCGAGAAGGTGATTCCGATGGGTCGCGCCGCGATCGCCGCCGGTGCCGACGGTCTGCTGGTAGAGATGCATCCCAATCCGGACAACGCGATGTCCGATGGCGGACAGTCGCTCTACCCGGATCAATTCGCGCGGCTGGTGCGCGAAGCACGCGCCATCGCCGACGCCATCGGTCGTTCGATCACGGATACCGGGACCGCTCCGGCGCACCGAGTGTAGGATCAGAAGGCGCGCATGGAGTGCGTCGACATCGTGGAGCTCGTCCAATGAAGGGATTGACGAAGGCAATCGCGCTCGGCGCCATGGCACTCGCCGTTGCCGCTGGCGATGCGCGCGCCTCACGCTCGCCGCGCAAGCAGGCGGATTTGCTCGACCGAGCGGTCGCGGTCTGGGCGAAGGTGAAGACCGTTCGCGGAACGTTCGAGCAGACGATCGTCAACTCGCTGACCGGTCGCACGATGACGACCACGGGCGAGTATCAACAGGACAGGCCCGGCAAGCTCAGCGTGGTGTTCGCGGAGCCGGCCAATGATCGCATCGTGGCCGATGGCAAGAACGTGTGGCTCTTCCTTCCCAGCTCCGCGCCGGATCAGGTCATCAAGACCCCACTCGGCGCCGGCGGCACGGGAACGATGGATCTCACCGCGCAATTCCTCGTGTCTCCACGGTCGAAGTACGCAATCACGCCGGCGGGTGCGGTCACCGTGAGCGGTCGCCCAACGCATGCGTATGCGCTCGTGCCCAAGGTTGCGGAGGGCGCGCCGTTCAAGACCGCCACAGTGTGGATCGACGACGCTGATGCGGTGATCCGTCAGTTCGAGGTCACGGAAACGACCGGCGTGCAGCGCCGCATCCGGCTGACCTCGTTCAAGAGCAACGTTCCCGTCGACGCCAGCGCGTTCGTATTCACGCCTCCGGCTGGCGTGAGGATAGTGGCGAGGTAGTTACGGAGGATGATAGGATGATAGGAAGGTAGGATGATAGGACTGCTGAGCTTTCCTATCCTCCTATCATCCTATCTTCCTGCCCCATGCGTCCCCTCACCCGCCTCCGCCGGCTGTGCCTCGTGCTGCCCGAGGCACACGAAGTCGAGGCATGGGGCGCACCAACCTTCCGCGTGAAAAACAAGCTCTTCGCCATGTTCGCAGCAGCGTCAGATCATCACGGAGCGGGCAGGAATGGTGTGTGGCTAAAGGCCGCGCCCGGCAATCAACAGCTCATGGTCCGCGACGCGCCCGAGCTCCTGCTCGAGGAGTCCTGAAAAAGGTTATCCCTTTTTCTTCGTCGTGCGGGTCACATACTCACGATTTTCCTCGACGAGCTCCGTGATGTGCTTGGCGCGCATGCCCGCATCGGGACCGGTATCGGCCACCGCTCCACCGAGACGAACGTCGTCTCGCAAGTGATTGGGGCCCTCGGGATCCGAGACGAGATCGTCCACATCCGCTGTACGGACCTTGAAGTGTCCGTGGACGTCCCGTCCGTTGTGCGGCTTGTTGCGCTCAGACATTCCTCTGCTCCATCGTTGAATGGAACAACAAGGGAGGCAAGGACTACACCACGCGGAGGTCCTTGGCGAAAACGCCCTTGTAGCGGCTCACCTCGCTGCGCTCACGGTCCAGCTCGGGGATGTGGCGTGGCTCGAAGCCAAAGAGCCTGAAGAACGCCTCATCGTTGCTCACCGCGAACAGCGTCGCGATGCCGCGTTGGCGTGCGAGTGCCTCCGTCGCGACGACGAGCGCTCGGCCCACGCCCCTTCCCTGCCCATCGTGCGACACAGCGAGCGACCGAAGCTCCGAGAGGCTCGGCGCATATTCATCGAGGTGAACACAACCGATGACGCGCCCATTCTCCTGGGCGACGATGAAGTTGTGCGCGTTCATCGCAATGAAGTCCTCGGTCCTCGGCAACAATGTTCCGTCGCTCACGTATGCGTCGATCAGCGTTCGGATCGCCATCGCATCCTTCGTCGTCGCGTGGCGGGTACGCACCGCATCCGTCGGGGTGATCACTTGCTCACTGCCACTCGTCCGAGGAGTTCCGTTGGCGTGTGAACACCGTGCAGCAGGGTCATCGCACGTTGCATGGTGGGATCCTCACGCAGGTTGCGCGCAAACTCCGCCTGCGGGCCAAAGACAAAGCGTGCCAGCTGAGAGGTCAATGAACGATCGACGAGCCCGTTCGCCGCATCGAAGATGGTACGGTTCACGGTCACGCCCCGGGCCTGCAGGCGGCGAAAGAGATCGTCGCGCATAGCCGGCGTGACAGTGAAGTTCGTGTCGCGGACGGACTTCGCCACCTTCATCGAAAGGGCAAGGTCGACGACGGCATCCCTGAAGCGCGGCGCCTTCGCGCCAAGGGCGATCTGCAACGCCCGGTCCGACGGCGACACCACGCGCAACGCGACTTCGATGTCCGGCACGATGCCTCCGCCACCGAGCACTGTACGTCCCCCGTCCGTCTTGAACTTCGGCCGGGCGGAAGCCGTGTCCGTCTTCGGAGGCGCATCAGCGTTGTCGTCCTTCACCGGAACGCGCGGACGGTTGATGCTGCGCCCACTCGGGGTATACCAGAGCGCGGTGGTGATCTTCAACGCGCTGTTCTCGATGCGAAAGACGCGCTGCGCGCTGCCCTTTCCGTACGTGGCCGTGCCGACGAGGACCGCGCGGTCGTGATCCTGGAGTGCACCCGCCACAATCTCGCTTGCCGACGCGGAGGAACTGTCGGTCAGAACGACGATCGGCATGTCCGGCCAGCGCTGCGGAGCGCGATCCTCAAAGGCGCGCGTCTCCGCCTCGTCACGGCCCTTCGTGGCCACGATCGCCTGCCGGCTGTCGAGAAAGAGGTCGGCCACGTCGATGCCCTGACCAAGCAACCCGCCCGGATCACTGCGAAGATCCAGGACCAGCGAGTGCGCGCCGGCGTTCCGGAGCGAATCGATGGCCATCTTCAGGTCATTCGCCGCCTCTGCGCTGAATACAGTGAGGTCGACGTATCCGACGCCGTCGCCCACGATGGACGCGTGTTGTACCGGGTTCACCGCGATGTTGCGGCGGGTGAGCGTGAAGGGCATTCGATCGGTGACGCCCGGTCGCACCACCAGCACGTGCACCGCCGTGCCAGCAGCACCGCGCAGCGATTTGAGCGCCTCATCCGTGGTGAAGCCGAGGGTCGGCTTGCCTTCGATGGAGACGATCCGATCGCCGACGAGCAGCCCGACGTCCTCCGCGGGCGATCCCGGTAGCGTGCCGATGATGGTGACGCCACTATCGCGCACGTCCATCTGAATGCCGACGCCCGCATAGTGCCCACTCGTGCTTTCATCGAGGCGTCCGAGGCGGCGCGGATCGAGAAACACGGTGTGCGGATCGTGCAGTTCGCCGAGCGCGCCATCGATCGCGTGGCGGTACAGGATGGAATCCGCGAGCGTGTCGACATAGTCGCGACGGACGTGCTGCACCACCTCGTCAAAGAGGTGCTTGCTGGCCGGCAGGTCGCGCCCAACGGGATGCGAACCGTGCTCGACGATCCATCCCCCCGTCACGAGCGCGCTCGAGAACACGGCAAGCCCCAGGATGCTCCTGTTCTTCATGCGAACGATCACCGTTCGGTCACCATGGCAAGCACCCTTTGCGCGACATCGTCCTCCGTCCCCGTGGCATCTACTGAAACTATCGGGCCGCATTCCGGGTGAGCGGCCTGCCACTCCGGCTCGGCGAAGCTCGTGAGCGCCGCGGCCACGCGCTCGTGAAAGGAATCACCAAACGCCTCGATGCGGTCGTGCGACGACGCGCGCCCTGCGGCACGCTCGAGCCCCTGATGCACGGGATATCGCAGCAGGAGCGTGAGGTCGGGCACCAGACTATCCGTCGCAAAGGCGTTGGCGGCGCGAATCGCCGACTCGTCGAGATGATGTCCCGCGACTTGATACGCGTACGTCGACAGGAAGAAGCGGTCGAGCAGAACGTAGTCGCCGCGTTCGAGCGCCGGACGAATCTCGCGCACCACCAACTGCGCACGCGATGCCATGAACAACAGCGCCTCAGCGCGCGGATCGATGTCGGACGCAGGATCGAGCAACAGCCGACGCACACTTGTTCCAAGCGGAGTTCCGCCCGGCTCGCGAACGCACAAGTGACCGACACCCTTCTGCGCCAGCAAAGCCGAGAGGCGCCGAAGCTGGGTCGTCTTGCCCGAGCCTTCGCCCCCCTCGAATACGATCAAGCGCCCCCGGTCGACCTGCGCCATGCGACGTCAGCCCAGAGTGATGATGGAGCTCTGCGCGCCCTTCTCGATGCCGTCGACGATCCAATCATTCACCTTCGCCATTGTCTTGTCGAAGTTCTCCTGTGCGGAGACGAGGCGCTGGTACACCGGCTGGCCCTGTACCTGGCCGAGCAGCCCGTCGAGCTCCTTCTCCATCTCCTCCGTGGGGCGCTCGCCGCGCTGGATCATCTGCTGCGCGTTCAAGCGAAGCTGCTCCATCTGCTTCAGCAGCATGACGGCGGCCTTGTCCTCGCCCAGCGCATCGTTGGCGCGCTTCACTGCCTTGTATTCGGCGCTCTGCCCGATGAGGCGACCGAGCTCCTTTGCCTTGCCTTCGATCATCCTATTCCTCCCTTCGTCGTGCGACCACGAATCGTTCGCGGCCGGTGAGATCAAGCAAAACGCGTACGTCGACGTATGCCTCGTTCGCCCCCGCGAGCTCGGCGACCAGTGCGGCGCGCCGAACGTCTACTTCGAGTGCCAGCAGTCCGGATGGAGCGAGCAGCGGAGCCGCGTCGCGAATCAGTTGCGCCGTAACCGCCATGCCGTCGTCCCCCGCAAAGAGCGCGACGGACGGTTCCCAGTCGCGAACCGCAGCGGGCAGCGCGGCGGCCTCGCTGAACGCAATGTAGGGCGGATTGGATACGATCGCTGCGATGCCCGTCTCCGAGACTGGGCCGAGCAGCGACCCATGCCGGAGGTCGACGGATGCGCAGCAGCGATGGGCGAACTTTGCGACGTTCGCCCGAGCGACAGCCAACGCGTCGAGCGACACGTCCGTACCGATCACCTGCTCGAAGCGCCCCTCGCTCGCGAGCGCGATCGCGATCGCGCCGGATCCCGTGCCGACGTCAACCGCGATTCCGCCACGTGCACTTCGCGTCTGCTCGAGCACGTACTCCACGAGCTGCTCCGTCTCTGGGCGCGGGATCAGCACGCGCGGGTCGACATCGAGCGTCAGGTGGCGGAACGCGGCGCGTCCCGCCGCATACTGGGTCGGCATCCCCGTGGCGCGCCGGCGTGCGGCGTCCAGCGCCGCCTCCGCGTCGGCGCTTGGCAGCGACTGCTCCGCCGAGGTGGAGGGCCAGAAGCGCGGCATGTCGTGCAACAGTGCGAGCAGCTCGCGCGCTTCGTCCTTCGACGACAGGATCTCCGCCATGCGCGTCACCGTTTCGCCGACCGTGCCCGGTGCGATCGCCACCTCAGCCACCGAGTTGCTCTTCGACATCGGCCATTCGCAGGGCCTCGATAATCGGCTCGATGTGCCCATCCATTACGGCCGCGAGATCGTGCGTCGTGAAGCCGATGCGGTGATCGGTGATGCGGCTCTGCGGATAGTTGTACGTCCGAATCTTTGCGGATCGATCACCCGTGCCCACCTGCGATTTCCGCATCTTCGATCGCGTCGCTTCCGCTTCCGCCACGCGAAGATCGAGCAAGCGCGCGCGCAACACTTCCATCCCCTTGAGCTTGTTCTGGAGTTGCGACTTCTGGTCCTGCTGCGAGACCACCAGCCCCGTTGGCAGGTGCGTGATGCGAACCGCCGAATCGGTAGTGTTCACGCTCTGGCCGCCCGGTCCACTCGCACGGAATACGTCGATCCGAAGATCCTTGTCCTCGATGCGGACGTCTACTTCCTCTGCCTCCGGCAGCACGGCGACGGTCGCCGCCGAGGTGTGAATGCGGCCCTGTGTTTCCGTCGCCGGAACGCGCTGCACACGGTGGACGCCGCTCTCCCAGCGCATGGCTCCGAAAGCTCCGGCGCCAGACACCTTAAAAATTGCTTCCTTCACGCCGCCGAGCGTGCCGTCGGAATGCGAGATGCTCTCGCGCTTCCAGCCGGAGCGTTCGATGAATCGTGTGTACATGCGAAAGAGATCGGCGGCGAACAGCGCGGCTTCGTCTCCGCCGGTTCCGGAGCGGATCTCGATGATGGCGTTGCGGTCGTCGAGCGGATCGTGCGGCAGCAGCGCGGGCTTGAGCTGGACCTCGAGCTGCGCGATGCGCTCCTCGAGGCTCGCGACTTCACGCGCGGCTTCTTCGGCCATTTCAGGGTCGCCAACAGCAGAAACGAGCTCGCGTGCTTCCGCGAGCTCGTTCTCCTGCCGATCGAGCTGGGCCGCCAGTTCCACTACAGGCTGGAGGCGGCGGTGCTCCCGGCCGAGCTCGGCGACTTTGGTGGAGTCGCCGAAGGTGTCGGGATTGGAAAGCAGCCGCTCGACCTCCGCCGCTCGGGCGAGTGCGTCGCCGAGCAGGTCGCGGAGGCTCAGGGGGTCAGCTCTCCTTCGTCTCGCCCGCGGGTGCGGCCTTGGCGTCCGGCTTCGCCTGGTACTTCTGGCGGAAGCGCTCGACGCGACCAGCGGTATCGAGCAGGCGCTGCTTGCCGGTGTAGAACGGGTGGCACTCGGCGCATACGTCGGTGTGGATCTCGGCGATGGTGGAGCGGGTCTCGAAGGTATTGCCGCACGCACACTTGACGACTGCGGTGGCGTACTCTGGATGGATGTCGGTCTTCATTTTAGCCCTGCCTGAGCGGATGGTGCAATTCTGGAATAGCTATGCAATGTAGCGGACCCCATGGGGTACGGACAAGCGCCCGTCAGTATTAATGGGTTTGTGAGGGGAAAGTTCCGAAAAACCAGCTCGGGCTCGGGCTCGCGCGGAAAAGGCCGAGCCAAACTCCAGACGATAGTACCGAGTACCTGGAGTACATGAGTACGAAGTACACTACCCTTCGGAAAGAGGTTGGCGCCGGCGCAGCCCAACTTTCCAAAGGTTCAGTGGTACTCCGTACTCCGGTACTCGGGTACTCGGTACTACAAGTCTGGAGTTTGGCTCGGCTGTTAGGTGCCGATCCCCGCCACCATGGGAATTCCGACAAAGAAAACATGTCCAACGAGCATCTCGAAGTACGCCGGTGTAAACGCTGGCAGCCTGTGCGTCATCGTCGGAATCACGACGAGCGACATCACCAGCCAGATCATGGGCCCAAAAACGGCTGCAACCTTCAACCTCCCGTACGGCGAGTCGATCACCGCGCGCAGCCTGTACGATCGCCGAACGGCGAGCAGCAACAGCGCGGACCAGGTGAACGCCACGAGAACGTGGAGTGCCAAACCAGCGGCGACGGTGGTCATGCCGCCGTCGAGGGCCGTCTTGCCGAGTGGAACACTGGCCACGCCCTGCCACATGCGCGTCGCAGTGACGCCCCGCACGAAGACGCCGAATGTGGTCGCGAACAGACCGTCGACGATGGAGACAAGCACGCCCGCACGAATGAGCCGATGAATGGAACTGTCCGCGCCCGCGAAGCGCAGGGTTGCTGACGACATTGGTCCTCACTGACGAGGTGGAGGGAGGCGCCTTGGAGGGAGCGGAAAAACTGCTTCGCAAGTGATGACGCCGCAACCACTTCAGAGGACGTTTCCAAAGCGGCTCACGTTTGACAGGCCCTCGGGCACCCAATACGTTTTCGGACACCTCCCTCCTCTGGTTTCCAGCGGGTCCCGCCGCGTGATCGCTCAGACAGCAGATTTTCTCGCCAGCGTCCCGCTCTTCCGCGGCCTGGATCACGACGAGCTCGCCAAATTCGGTGAGCTCGTCCGTGAACGTTCGTATCCCAAGGGAAGCGTCATCCTGTTTCAGGACGACCCCGGCGATTCGCTCTACATCCTTCGCACCGGCCGAGTGAAGGTCGTGCTCATTGGCGAAGATGGGCGCGAGGTCATCCTCGGCGTGCTCGAATCGGGCGCGCACTTCGGTGAGCTCGCGCTCATCGACGATCAGCCGCGATCGGCACACGTGATTGCGATGGAAGACTCGCAGCTGCTCATTCTTCGGCGTGAGGATTTCAGGCGTCGCGTCGATGCAAGTCCGAGCGTTGCATGGGCGCTGCTCTGCGAGCTGTCGCGTCGCCTCCGTCGCGCCGACGAGAAGATCGGTGGCCTCGTGTTGCTCGACGTCCCCGGCCGCATTGCCCGCCTCCTGCTCGACCTCTCCGAAGAGAGCGGCGGGCCGTCGATCGAGAAGGCCCTCACGCATCAGACCATCGCGCAGATGATCGGCGCGAGTCGCGAGACCGTGTCGCGGTCGATGAAGGAATTCCAGGACGAGGGCCTCATTCGGGTGGAGCGTCGCCGCATCTCCATCGCCGACCGCCAGCTGCTCGAGAAGCGCGCGCAGGTACGCGTGTGACCAGAGTCACAGGTGCCGCGTGACCCGCTCCTTTGCGTTCCCAGGCCCTGAAGTGGCATACTGTCGCGTGAATGACGGGTGCTCGCGCTGATGGCGCTCACGGTTCGCTTCTGGGGAACTCGGGGGTCCATTCCGAGTCCGGGTCCGACGACGGTTCGCTACGGCGGAAATACACCCTGCCTGGAGCTGCGCACCGAAGAAGGCCGACTGATCATCCTCGACGCGGGCACCGGCATTCGCGAGTTGGGCCGCTCACTGACCGAGCGGGCACAGGGCGCGGCGATTGAAGGCGACATTTTTCTGACGCACGCGCACTGGGATCACATTCAGGGCATTCCGTTTTTCGCACCACTGTTTCGGAAAGGCAATCGCTTCACGATCTGGGGCTCGAAGTCGCTCCAGATGAGCATCGACCGAGTCGTGCGCGACCAGATGTCGCCCGTCGTCTTCCCGGTGGCATTCGAGGAGCTTCAGGCGCAGATCGATTTTCAGGAGCTGGCAGAGGAACAGCGGGCTGGCACCGGGTACCACGTTGCGGCCATGGGCGTTCGACACCCGGGTGGCGCACTGGGATACCGGTTCTGGGATGGAGAGGTTGGGCCGCGATCGCTCGTCTACGTCTCGGACAATGAACTGAGCCCGCGCGCCACGTACGAGGAGTTGCCGAACTGGCGCGAGCGGTTCGTGAAGTTTGCGAAGGGTGCGGCTGTCCTGGTGCACGACACGATGTTCACGGCACGCGAGTACGACGCGTTCGTCGGGTGGGGACATTCGACGCATGAGGATGCGGTGGAGCTGGCGCTCGACGCGGGGGTGGAGAAGCTGGTGCTGTTCCATCACCGCCCGGAGCGCAGCGACGATGAAGTGGACCAGTGCGTGTCCACCTGCAAGGCGCTGGTGGAGTCGAAGGGAGCTCGGCTAGAGGTAGTTGCCGCAGCGGAAGGTATGAGTCTGGTGATATAGAGCCATCTGACGGCGCGAGTGCGCCAGGGCTATAGATCGATTTCCGTACGAGTCTCGGAGGAGACCATGACCCGCATTGCCCGTTTCATCTCGCTCGCTGCCGTCGTCGCCGTGGCAGCTCCCGTCGTCGCTCACGCGCAGGCCGGAAAGCCGACCGTGGCCATCCTCGCCTTCAGCAACGGCTCGTTCGGGAAGGACGCCAAGGACTACGATGGGTTGACGAAGGGCATCCCCGCGATGCTCATCACGGACATGCAGGCGAATCCGAACATTCGCGTCATCGAGCGCGACCAAGTGCAGGCGCTCGTCGACGAGCAGAAGCTCGTGACGGGCGGACAGGTCGATCAGGCGACCGCCGTGAAGATCGGCAAGCTGCTCGGCGTGCATCACATGATCTGGGGCACCTTCATGACCGATCCGAAGGGCAACTTCCGGGTTGACGCTCGCGCAGTCAGCGTCGAGACTGGCCTCATCGAGCATGTGGAGCGCGTGGACGACAAGGCCGACAACATCATGACCAGCATCGGGACTCTGGCGAGCAAGCTGAACTCCGGCTTGAAGCTGCCCCCAATGCCAGCGGTTCGCACCGGCAGCACGGCTCCGGCAGCAGGCAGCACGGGCGCGCAGCAGGCGGGCGCACCCACGGCAGCACCGGCAAGGCTTCCGATGCGCGTGGCCGTGATGTACGGCAAGGCGCTCGATGCGAAGGACCATGGCGAGAAGGCGAAGGCGGTGGAGTACTTCAACGCAGTGCTGAAGGACTTCCCCACCTACGAGCCGGCGATCAAGGAACGGGCGGGCCTCAGCAAGGGGACCTGATTCCGATCTGGCACTCCAACCCGCCGGCGTCCATTCCGTGGACGTCGGCGGGTTTTTCGTCTGACACGGCCACGTGACCACGTACGCGCAATGAAGCCTCTCCTCCTGACGGCAGTGGGACGCACCATCTCCACGGGGCCCCTGGGCCGCCGCGGCGACGACGTCGAGGTGCGCCTCATCCCGACGCTGCCCACGGCGCGCTCGATCGACCTGGATCGTCCGACGGTGATCGCGCTCGATCGCGACCTGCTGGCGAGCGTGGGGGACGATCCCACACGCGTGCAGGAGCTGGCGCTCATGGTGGCGATGGTGGGGATCGGCGAAGTCGGTGAGATGGAGCCGCCGCCGGGATTTCCCGTGGATACCGTGTCGTGCTGGATCCCGGGCGATGCGCCGCTCTCGACGGTCATCGCGGCGCTCCGCGGTGCCTTCCGACACGCCGCGTCATTGCTCGCGGCGCGCACCGCGCGGCACGACGCGGCCGATCGCGCACGTGAGCTGACCGAACTGACCGCGATCGGTGTGGCGCTCTCCACGGAGCGCGATCTCCACACACTCCTGGACCTGATCCTCACGCAGGCGCGGCGGCTCACGAACGCGGACGCGGGATCGCTCTACCTCGTGGAGAAGGACGACAGCGGCGCGCCATACCGGCTGCGCTGCGCCATCGCCCAAAATCATTCGCTGCCCGGACTGCCGTTCGAGACGTTCACGGTTCCGATCAGCCACGCGAGCCTCTCGGGCTATGCGGCCGCGACCGGCGAACCGCTCGTCATTGGCGACGTGTATCTCCTCCCCGACGACAGCTCGTACAAGCAGAACCGCAGCTTCGACGACAAGGTCGGCTATCGCACGAAGTCGATGCTCGTGTTGCCCATGAAGTCGCACCGCGACGAGATCGTCGGGGTGCTGCAGCTCATCAACCGAAAGCGGTCACCCGACGTGCGCCTCACCGCGCCCGACATCGTGGAACGCGAGGTGACCACCTTCGACGAGCGATGCGTCGAGCTCACGACGGCGCTCGCGTCGCAGGCCGCCGTCGCCATCGAGAACGGCAAGCTGTACGAGGACATCGAGCGCCTCTTCGAAGGCTTCGTGACGGCGGCGGTGACGGCGATCGAATCGCGCGACCCGACCACATCGGGACACTCGGCTCGCGTCGCGACGCTCACGGTGGGACTCGCCGAAGTGGTGGACAGGGTGAGCGACGGTGAGTTCCGCAACGTCAACTTCACGCGCGAGCAGCTTCGCGAGCTTCGCTACGCCGGCCTGCTGCACGACTTCGGCAAGGTCGGCGTGCGCGAGCAGGTGCTCGTGAAGGAGAAGAAGCTCTACCCGAGCGACCTCGAGATCATTCGCAACCGGTTCGGCTACCTCATCCAGCGCTCCGACCTGGAGTTCGAGCGCGAGCGTGCCGACTTCGTGCTGGCGAACGGGCAGGCACGCTACACCGAAGAGCTGGCTCGTATCGCCGCTATTCGAGATGGGCGTCGAGCGGAGCTTCGACAGTTCCTTGATTCCATCGTATCCGCCAACGAGCCGACCGTATTGCCCGAGGGAAGCTTCGAGGCATTGCACGAGATCAACCGGCGGACGTTCGTCGACTTCGAGGGGCAGGAACGACCATTGCTCGAGGACCACGAGCTGCAGTTTCTCATGATCCGCAAGGGCAATCTCGACGAAAAGGAACGTCGCGAGATCGAGTCACACGTCACGCACACCTACCGCTTCCTCGAGCAGATTCCATGGACGCGCGAGCTTCGGCACATCCCGCAGATCGCGTACGGGCATCACGAGAAGCTCAATGGCCGGGGATATCCGAACGCGGTTACCGCGGAGGCGATACCGGTTCAGACGCGGATGATGACGATCGCCGACATCTTCGACGCGCTCACGGCAACGGATCGTCCCTACAAGCGCGCGGTGCCGGTCGATCGTGCTATCTCCATCCTGCACATGGAAGCGAACGACGGCATGCTGGACAAGAGCCTGCTGGATGCATTCGTCGAAGCGCGTGTGTTCGACGCACTGCTCGTCCCGTAACCTTCGAGCTGTGACACCTAGGAGCTGAGAGTCTCGGTCGGCGCTGGCTCCTCGAAGCGCCCAAGTATGGTCGCCGAGGCCATCTGCGCTGTGCAGTGTGTGGCCGTGCGAATCATGTCGGGAATCGTATCGACGCCTAGCAGCAGCCCCACCGCGGCGACGGGCAGGCCGGCGGCGAGGAGTACGGGCACGATGACGATGATCGTTCCGCCAGGCACGCTGGGCACGGTGAACGTCGTTACGACCGTCATGAGCGCGATCGTCACCAACTGCGTACTGCTCACCTCGACGCCGTAGAGGCGCGCCATGAACAGCACGCCGATGGGGATCATCACGGCGCTGCCGCACTTGAATATCGCCGCAGCCAGCGGAAGCCAGAACGATCGCACCGCGAGCGGAAGGTGCAGCACCTCGTCGGCCCCCTGAAGCATCGCGGGCAGCGTCACCAGCGACGAGCGCGCACTCAAGGCCACCGCCTGTCCTGGCGCACAGGCGCGCGCGAAGGTCCGCAGATCCTTGCCGCCCACGAGCCACGCCGCGAGGTACAACAGCGCCATGAACGCGAGGCACAGCACCGTCACGACGGCCACGTAGTACAACACCGCGCCCGCGGCGGCGAGACCAAGCCGCTGTGAGAGCGGGATGGTGAGCGCGAACACGCCGATGGGAGCGACGAGCATCACCCAGTGCATGATCATGAGCGACGCCTCGTACACCCCCTGCATCACGCGCAGGAGGGCCGAGCGGCCATCGTTCGAGATGCGCGTGATCGCGAGACCGAACAACAGCGTGAATACAATGATCGGCAGCATGGCCCCATCGGCCATGGTCTTGATCGGGTTGGACGGAACGAGGTCGACGAGCCACTGGCTGAACCCTACGATCTTCTGCGCGCCTTGAACGGCCGTCCCGCTGGACGCGGCTGCACTCGCCCGCAGCGCCGCAGAGGCGCCGGCGTCGATGGTGAGGAACGACATCGCCATGCGGCCGACCACCGCCGAGAACGTGGCGGCGGTCGCCAGCATGAGCAGTGCGAGAGCCAGCCCGCGCGCGCCAATGCGGCCGATGCTTCGCGCATCCGGCAGCGAGTTCACGCCGATCACGATGGACGTGACCACGAGCGGCACGACGGTCATGCGCAGTGCGTTCACCCAGATTGTGCCGAGCGGCTCGAGATAGCCGGGAATCGCGTGGAGCGCGGGGCTGGCGGAGCTCGCGATGACCATGCCGGCTGCGAGTCCCGCCACGAGCGCCAGGAGTACTCTCGTCGTCAGGCTCATGTCGCCAATGTGGGAGCGCCAGCGCGGCCATAGCCGCCGCCACCTGGCGTCTCGATCGTGATGACGTCGCCTTCCGTGAGCGTGACACGACACTTCGCGGGAAGCAGAACGCCGTTGAGCAGGTTGCGACCAATCTCGCCATCCGCGCCTCCAGCAACACCGCGGGGTGCATGACGCCTGCGTTCGGTGAGAAGGGTGACCGTACATGCGGTCGTCGCGCGATACGCGCGCACGATGCCATTGCCGCCGTTCTCTGCGCCGATGCCCGCGGACCCGTCGCGCAAGGCGTAGCGGTCGATGCGTAGCGGCGTCGAAAGCTCGAGTGATTCGACCGGCGTATTCAGCGTGTTGCTCATGCCAACGTGAACGCCTGATGGCCCAGGCCCACGAGAGCTTCCACCCTGTCCGCCGCCCAGCGTTTCATAGAACGTCCAGCCCGCACCGCCGAAGATGACATTGTTCATCGTCCCCTGCCCTTGCGCGGCGACGTCGACGCCGGCGTCGCCGAGTGCGGCGAGTATGGTGTCGGCGATGCGCTGCGACATCTCGACATTGCCCGCGGCGACAGCGGCCGGCCATGCGGCATTCACGGCACTGCGCTCGGGCAGCGTCAACGCGATCGCCCGTGCGATGCCATCGTTCGTGGGCACGTCGTCGTCGAGCAGGGTGCGCAACGCGAACACGGCAGCGGCGCGCGTGACGGCAGCCGGGCAGTTCACATTGCCGGCGACCTGCGGCGCGCTGCCTGTGAGGTCGAGGTGAAGTGTGCCATCCCGAATCTCCACGGCGACGACAACGTCGATGTCGGCATCGGTCACTCCGTCGCCCTCCAGCCTGTCGTGGGCGCGGCCACGGCGCCCCTCCAGCGGAGCGAGCCTCGACCGCACGCGGCGCTCGGCGTAATCGAGTAAGGCATCACAGTCGCGCGCGAGTGCATGCGAACCTCGACGCTTCGCAAGCGCACGCCAGCCCGCAGCTCCGGCCGAGCACGCGGCGAGCTGTGCGCCCAGATCTCCGCGTCGCTCGGCCGGCGTGCGGACGTTGGCGACGATGAAGGTCAGCAGCTCCTCGTCGAGCACACCGGCGCGCACGAGTCGAATGGGCGGAATGATCAGCCCTTCCTGGACGAGCTCCGTGGCGCCCTGCGGCATGCTGCCAGGGCTCATTCCGCCGACATCGGCATGGTGCGCGCGCACCGCCGTGTATCCGCCGATGGCTCCGTCGATCTCGACCGCTTCCACCAGCGTGAGGTCGGGAAGATGCGATCCGCCGTGATAGGGGTCGTTGAGGAGGAATACGTCGCCGGGTAGCGGATTGCGTGCACGGACGGCCTTCACCGACTCGGGCATCGCGCCGAGATGCACGGGTATGTGCGCAGCCTGCGCGATCATGCGTCCGCCCGCATCGAACAGCGCGGCCGATGCGTCGCGGCGCTCGCGAATGTTCGGCGAGAGTGCACTGCGAACGAGGACGGCGCCCATCTCCTCGGCAATCATGGCAACGGCATTCGCGAGCACGGACAGCTCGAGCGCTTCGCGCGTCATGCGTTGCACCGCATCAGGAGTCGTCCTCGACACGCGTGAGCAGCCATCCGCCGGTGACGTGTGGTGTTCCCGTCCAACCGCTCGCGATCCGCAAGGTCGCCGCTCGCAGGGCAATCACGGCGGGCCCAACGACGCGCGCCTCGAATGCTCCGCCGTCGTCGATCTTCGCAGCATCGTCCCAGTTGGACGTCGCCCTCCGCTCGAAGGCAATTGGCGTCGCAGGTCCACTCGCGACGTGACGGATGCCGATGACTTCCACCGGCGCGGCAATCGTGAAACCGTTGCGGCGCTGATGGACCGCGTCGAAGCGGCTCGCGAGCGCTACCCCGTCGTCGTCGCGCGCGAGCGGGATGTCGAGCTCGTGTCCCTGCCCTACGTAACGCATCCGTGCGGTCCATGAACGGGTCCATGCCGGTTCGTCGGCTACGCCTTCGGCTGCGTCGTCGAGCGCGGACGTGATGTGCTGTGCACCGAGGGTATCGACACGCGCCATGCAGCTGATCATTCGTTCGCGGCGCTCTGGCGTGATCGCCAAACCCACGGCGCTCAGGACACCCGCATGCGGCGGAACGAAGATCGTGTCCATCCCGAGCTGCTCGGCGAGCCCGCATGCGTGAAGGGGGCCGCCTCCCCCGAACGGCACAAGCACGCAATCGCGCGGACTCACGCCGCGCTCGACGCTCACCCGCCTGAGCGCGCGAGCCACCGCGGCGTCCGCAACCTCCACGATCGCCAACGCGACGCGTTCGGGCGACGCGCCGAGTTGCGCCGCAAGCGCGCTGATGGCGCGCTGCGCGGCTGGTGCGTCGAGCTCGACGCCGCCACTGAGGCCCGACGCGGAGATATGCCCGAGAACGACATGCGCATCGGTGACCGTTGGGGCCGTCCCGCCGCGTCCGAAGGCTGCGGGTCCTGGCTGCGCCCCCGCACTTCGGGGACCCACGCGAAGCGCTCCGCCATCATCGATCCACGCGATGCTGCCGCCTCCCGCGGAAACAGTCTCCACGAGCACGCGTGGAAGCGCGATCGGCACTCCGGCAATTCGTCCACCCGGCTCGACGAGCGGTTCTCCATCCAGAATGAGTCCGACGTCGGCGCTCGTGCCGCCGATGTCGACGGTGAGTGCGTTCGCAAAACCGGCGGCGCGAAGTACGGCTGCTGCGCCAACAATACCACCAGCCGGACCCGAGAGCGCGAGCGATGCGGCCCCTCGAGCGGCTTGCTCCACCGTGCGCATCCCGCCGCCCGATGTCATTACGCCGGGCGCAGGGATGCCGAGCGCGATCGAACGCGCGGTAAGTTGCTCGAGGTAACGCGACACGCCTGCCCTCAAGTACGCTTCCGCAACCGTCGTCGCGGTCCGTTCGTACTCGCGTATCTCGGGGAAAACGTCCGACGAGATGACGATGTCGAGCGCGGGGAAGCGAGCATGCAGCGCATCGCGCAGGCGCCGCTCGTGTGATGGGTCGCGATACGCATGAAGCAACGAGATCGCGACGACACCGGGATCGAGTTCGCCGACGCGCGCGATGACATGTGCGATTGCATCATCGGATAGCGCGAGAACGACGCCCTCCGGCGCAATCCGCTCGCGAGCGGCGATCGTGTGATCCCGCGCCACGAGCGGCGCGGGATGGTGAAGCGACAGATCGTAAAGCGACGCGCGATCCTGTCGTGCCAAGTGGAGCACGTCCGTAAAGCCCTCGGTGGCGACGAGCGCCACCTTCGACCCTGCCCGCTCGAGCAGCATGTTCGTGGCGACGGTTGTCCCGTGGACGAAGCGCGCAATGGGAGCACCGCCGAGCAGCGCCAGGCTCGTCTCCACGCCGCTGCTCTGGTCCAGCGGTGTGCTCAACACCTTATGCGTGGTCACGCCGCCGCGAGAATCGACGGCGACCAGGTCCGTGAAGGTGCCGCCGACGTCGATGCCTATCGAAA
The DNA here is from genome assembly GCA_036844565.1 of Gemmatimonadaceae bacterium. Lineage (GTDB taxonomy): Bacteria > Gemmatimonadota > Gemmatimonadetes > Gemmatimonadales > Gemmatimonadaceae > AG11. The sequence goes on from DAIUFP010000006.1 coordinate 109,719, forward strand.
GTGCAGTCACGCGTGCTGGTGAAGGGTACGGAAGGATTCACCGAGACTACGGTCCCGCTCGGCGGCTGTCGAGGGACTGGCTGAGGTACGCCGCGCGCATGTCCGCGCGCGAGGTGTGACCGCGCGCCTGCGCCTCGGGTTTGGCGGCTCGACACCACCAAACTATACACAATGCGCCTTCGCCAATTGTTCGCCATGCTCGCCTGCACCCTCGCCAGCTGCCGCGAGTCGACTTCCCCGGACCTCGCGTCTCTCGTTGGCGAATGGGCCGCGGCTTCCGAAGTGAGTCGCTTTGACGGAAGCAGTTATGAGGTATCGCTCAGCCTGCGCGAAGATCACACGTACGTCCGCAACTGGCGTTACTACGATGCATCGACGTCGCTCCGCGCCTACGTGACGACCGAGGGCACGTTCTCGCTGCGGGCCGACAGCATCTTCATGCGTCCTGTCACCGACCGGAGCTGGGACCGCGATTTCAATGGGGGTGCCGTCACGGTCACCCCTGTGAGCAGCTCCGGCGTCTACGGCCAGTCGGGTGCACGCTTCGAGGTATCCAGCGAGACCCTCGTGCTGCATTTTCTCACGTACCCCGCTGATGCCCCAGTAGAAACGTCCGAATCACTGGCGCGCCTGCATTGAGTGCGCGCCCGTCGAGGTAGCGAGGACGGAGCGCTCGCGGCCGGCGACTGTCATTCCCAGCGAAACACCCGCGATGAGATCGCGATGCACAGGACGAACACCACGGCGAGCGCGCCGAGGTCCGTGAGGTGCGCCATCCAGCCGTCGCCTCGCCAGATGCCCTGAAGCAGCGACGTCACGTAGGTCAGCGGCAGAAACCTGGCGACGCTGCGCAAGGCGGGCGGGAACGACGCGACGGGGGCGAAGAGTCCCGACAAGGCGATCATCGGATACCACACCAGCGCCCCGATCGGTTGCGCGAACCTGGCAGTGGGAACGATGCTCGCGATCACGAAGCCGATGGAAAGAATGCTCACGACGCTCACGAGAAGCGCCACGACGAAGGACGTCACGGGGACGTCGGCGCCCAGAGTGAAATAGCGCTTTCCGACGAGGATCATCGTGATCATCGTGACAGCCGTGAGGAGCAGCTTCGCCAGGACATGTGCGCTCAGGATCGTCGCGGGCCGGAGCGGCGTGGCGCGCAGGCGCTTCAGGATACCGCCCTCGCGATAGATGGACACGATCGTCACGAGCGATTGCACCGCACTGATCGCGATCAGCACCGAGACGAATACCGCGACTCCGCCCTCGCGAAAGATGCCAGTCATCGATGCGGCGGGCGCCGACAGGCCTCGTGGCGCCATCCGCTGGAGAACGAGAAACACGATGACAGGAAAGGCCACGGTGCCGATGGCGCCGAGCGGCTCGCGGGCGAAGATCTTGATCTCCAGCCACGTGAGATTCCACAGTCCGCGCATCATGGGGAGCTAGTCACGTATCGAGTGCCCGGTCAGCTTGAGGAAGACGTCTTCGAGCGTTGGAAGCACGGTGCGGAAGGTCGTGACATGCATGCGGTGCTCGGACAGGCAGTCGATGACCTCGCTGACGAAGTCCTCACTTTCTCCGCCGAGTGTGTAGCTGTTGCCCTGCTGCGTGAGCGACGCAAGATGCGGAATGCGGGCGAACCGTTCCGACGCGTCAGATGCATCCGTCGCGAGAATGACGTTGCGGGCCGGGCAGTGCCGGTCCACGAGATCCGACGGGCGGCCCATGTCAACGATACTTCCGTGCTCCATGATCGCGACGCGATCGCAGAGTCGCTCGGCTTCCTCCATGAGGTGCGTCGTGAGAAACACCGTCTTGCCGCGCAACCTGATTCCGCGCACCAATTCCCAGATCGCGTGACGCGCCTGCGGGTCGAGGCCGGTCGTCAGCTCGTCGAGAAATACGACTTCGGGATCGTTGATAAGGGCGAGCGCAATGAACAGCCGCTGTTTCTGGCCTCCCGAAAGCGTCATGAACCACGCATTGCGCTTTTCGGCGAGCCCAAGCTGCTCGAGCAACTGCTCTCCCTGCGATGACGGCTTGCGATAGAGAGACGACCAGAGCTTCACCGCTTCCCAGACCTTGATGCGCTTCTGAAGTTGCGCCTGCTGGAGTTGAACCCCGATGCGCTCCTGCAGCGTGTAGACGTCGCGCACGGGATCGAGGCCGAGCACCGTGATCGCGCCGCTGTCGGGGCTGCGGATGCCCTCGACGCACTCCATCGTCGTCGTTTTGCCGGCGCCATTGGGACCGATCAAGCCGAAGATCTCGCCCTCGTGCACGTCGAGCGAGACGTCCGCCACCGCGACGAGGGAGCCATACGTCTTGCGAACGTGCTCGAGATGGATGACGGGTTCCTTCATTCAGCGGGGGCGCGGCGGAGTGCTCCGCACCGGCAGCTTGATCTTCACTCGATCGGTCGAGCTCGAGACTTTGACGACAACCTCGTCGCGAGGCTCGAGTCCATCCGAGACGCGGAGCTGGAGCGTTCCGCTGCGCGCAAGCTCACTACAGAACCCGAACACGCCAGTCGAGGGCGTTTGGCCCTTGGCATACACATATTCCCATGGCGTGTTGAAGTCTTCTCCGGCTTCCCACCGCGCCTCGTTCACCGGGGAGTCGTCATCACGCAGCACGTTGGCGGTTACCCACGTGAAGGATGGGACAGCGCTGCACCGTTTTCGCTGAAATGCTTCGGGTGACGGCGAGATAAGGACCGCACGGATGGTACTGTCCCGCTGCGCCACAATCCGCAGCCCGGTTCCGAGCACCGTTCCAGACGCGACGACCGACGTGTCGATGACGAAGACATCGTATGGACCGGGCAGCACATCGGGGATCTCGAGGTTGCCCTGGGCGTCGGGGCTTGCGATGTAGTCCGATTCGCCGAGGCGTACGACGACGCGATTCGTCGGCTCGCCGTCACCCGTGACGACATGGAGCTGCACCGTACCGAGTGGCGCCTTCCAAGCGCGGCCGTCAGACCAGATGGCGCGCGCGACTTCGCCGCCGACATCGTTTCCGTTGAAAACTTGCCGGATGATCGGGTGGCGAAAGTCGCCGGAGCTGTCCAGCGTCGCGGCGGCAAGCAGCAGCACCCAGGAGTGAATCACGACCATGCCGTTGGGCATCTCGTGAAAATGGATATGTCCGCCTGGAGTCGGCGCGTTGTAGGGAAGTCGAATACCCTCGTAGCGGAAGTCGATGTCCACAAGACGGCGCGCAACCGTGTCGATCCACACGGCGCCATCGATGTCGACACGATCCCTTCGCCGGTCCGCGGCCGAGAAGCCGAGGCCCACCTGGTGTGGACGGGCGCGATCCGCATCCACCAGGCGAAAGCAGTAGCCATTCGCAAACGAGTCGTCGAGGAGGACCTCGGCGTCTGGTCCATACAGGATTCGTGAGCCTGCGCTGTCACGCGAGAAGCCGTCACGGACAAAGGCGGCGGCGCTGCTCGCCGCCTCGAAGGACTTCTTCCTGCCCGCTACCGAGTCGATGTGCACAGTCTGGCGGTCGATGCGGTCGCTCGTGCCCTCCATGCGTCGCTCGTAGCGGAGAAGCTTCATCGTGGCAGGATTCTCCTCCGCCGCCACGATGGTCGCGAGCAGGCCGGCGCGAGCCTGTTCAAGCAAGGCGAGGGCAGATTGCGCGTCATCGCGGCGCGGACACGCCCGCGCGGCCTGCACGGTGACTTTCTCCAGCAGCGCCGGAATCGCGGTCATGACGATGTCGAACGCTTCGCCGGTCGTTACCACTATCGATAGCTCGCGCGCCCTGAAGCCCAGGCGCAGCACGCGGACCTTGCGTGCGTCCAGCGGAAGACTGATGCGGTACTGCCCGCGATCGTTGGTAATGGTGCGGCCCCGCGAGGCTCCGGCGTCGTCCATGAGTATCAGCACCGCCGACGCAATTGGACGGCGACTCGCGCTGTCGTAAACACGGCCATGAAGATCCTGGGCCGCGGACGGAAGCGCGGTCAGGATCAGGAGCGCCGCGCGACTCGCGACGCGAAATGGAGTGCGCATGTTCTGCAACGCCTGGCGAGATTCGCCGCGGGAAGTTGCTACATAATCCGCGTCCAGCGCGTTCGACGCCAGTCTGCGCGTTACTCGAACCCCGCTCAGGTCGTGAAACGGTCGACAGTGAAATGCGACAAGTCGACCTCGACGGGCAGCTCGAGGGCCAGCTGCGCGGCAGCCTCGCCGATCGCGCTGGCGAACTTGAAGCCGTGCCCGGAGCACGCACTCACGACGACGACGCCGGGTTGTGCGCGAGGCACGCCGATCGCGAAGTCGTGGTCCGGCGTGTTGGCGTAGAGACATACCACCGACTCGACGATCGGGCCCGTAACCGCGGGAATGAATCTCGCCGCGAGCTCCTTCACGGGCTCCGTGTCGCTCGCGCGAATGGCGCGATCGACTTCATCAGGCGAGGTCGCGACTCCCTCGTGGTGGATCGCTGCCTTCACGCCGTCACCAGTGTCCGGCATGGTGTAGAAGACACGTTCGTCGCCGTGGTCGATGAGTGCGACGGGAAATCGGTCCGGCGACCTCAGGCTCGCGTCGCCCCTGCGCTCCAGCCAATGCATCGTCTGGCGCGTGACGATGAGCGGTATATCGATGTCGAGACTCTCGAAGAGTCGCCGGTTCCATGCGCCCGCGCACAGCACCACTCGGCCGGCCTTGATCTCTCCGTGCTCACTGGTCGCGACGAATCCCGAGTCGACTCTCTGGATCTCGAGCACGCGTTCGCCCGTCCTCAGCTCCGCGCCGTGAGCCGACGCAACCTTCAGGAAGGCACGAATACACTCCTCGGGAGCAAGCATTCCCGCGTTGCGCTCGAACACGCCTACCATCTCGTCGCTGGGTGCGAACGCCGGGAATCGCGCTGTCAGCGCATCGCGCGTGAGAACTTCGATATCGAGACCATGCTCGGCCGCGCTGCGTATCACGCCCGTCACCAGGTCGCAGCTCGGTGCACCGATGCTCAGGCCGCCCGTCTGGCGATACAGTGTGAGACCCGACGCCCGCTCGAGCGCAGACCAGCGCGCAAACGCGCGCTGGACCAGGGGCACGTAGCTCGGATGCTCGAAGTATGCCTCGCGAATGATGCGCGACCGGCCATGCGTCGAGCCGAGCGTATGTGGTGGCGCAAAGGCATCGACGCCGACGACTCGTGCGCCGCGGGTGGCGAGCTCGAACACGGTGGCACTGCCGACCGCACCCAGTCCGACCACGAGCACGTCGTACATGCGCTGGGCTCCGCGGTGGATCAGGTAGTCGGCGTCACTCGGGTACGCGGAAGCGCGAGCGCCCACGCGAACGCGAGATGCACCGGCAGGAACAGCGCGACGATCGCCCGGTTCTCCTGCCCTCCGGGCACAACGGCCAGCACGAAAGCAATCAGGCCCAACACCGCGACAAGGGCGGCGATCATACGCGCCGCTCGCTCGTGACGTGCGCTGAGAATAGCCGCCGGAAAGAGAAACACGAGGACGAGCGAGATCGGCGTAAGGAGAAGCAGGTTCTCGTTCCATGCCCAGAACACGTGCTTCGTCGCCGCCCACGCCAGGATGAGTATGACGCCGAGCAGTCCGCAGAGCAGCGACCACGCGCTGCCGAACAGTGCGAGCCCCCATGCCGCACTGCGCCGCGAGAGCATCATGACGCGCAGCCCCATGACAAAGGCCGCCAGGAGGATGCCGAGCAGCGCATATCGAGGCGCGAGACGAGGAGACGCGGGCGCTTCGGGCACTGGGACTGGCTCGGGCGGCAATGGGAGGACACGCTCGTCAGCGACGAGCGGCACGGCGCTGCCGTTCGGTGAGGCGATGCGAATCGTGCGCGCAGCATCGCGCAGTCGCATGGGAATGAAAAACGACTGCCATTCGGTGAGCGGCACGTCGGCGGGGCGGCCGAGTGCGATGTCGATGCCGGCCTGCACCGGTTGGTCGCCTGCGGTGAGACGCACGCTCTCGCGCCGGTACGAGAGCGCGGTGGTGACGGAATCCGTTGCGCGACGGATCGCGCCACCGAGCACGCCGTCAAGCGCATCGCGAAGTCGCGTGGAGCAGTTGTCCGCGAAGTAGTCGTAGCGATAGAAACGGTTCTCGGGCCGCTCGTTCCACTGCACGAGATCGCGGAGCTTCCGTACCTGCTCGGGCGTCAGGTTCAACCGCTGAAGCGTAATCGGCCTTCCGCGTCTCTGCTCGGAGGCGATCAGCGCCTGCGCATCGACGGCCCCCATCCAATACTTCGTATCACCCGTCAGGAAACGAAGGAGGAATCCCGGCTCATTGAAGCTGAAGAGTCCCCAGTGATACGCGGCATCCTGCATGGTGACCGGATCGTGAAACCAGAGCGCATTGTGCCCGAATCGCTCGAACACTTCGCCACCCGAGCCGAAGGTGACGAGCGTGACGGTGACGTCGTTCGGGGCCGCGGGGGAGACCGGAGACGGCGCGATCTGCGCCATCACTGAGCTCACACCGCACATCGAAACAAGCAGCGCAACCACCAGACGACGAAACCTCACAGCTTGATCTCGCGCCCTTCGTCCGCGGACTTGTAGATCGCCTCGACGATGCGATGCAACATGATCTGGTCAGTCGGCGCCTCATACTCCGACTCGCCCGCGATCACCGACACGAAGTGCGCCAGCTCTGCACGATACGACTGGATGAATGCACTCTCGCGCGCGGCTGCACCGCGCGGGGAGACGTCCGTCGGACGACCGTGGAGCTCCTTCACGACACGCAATGGCGCCAGGCGGGTGCTGCCGCGCGTGGAGAGCGTCTCGAACCACCAGCGCTCCTCTTCCCCCACGTACGAGGCGGACACGTCGAAGTTGAACAGGACACCGGACGCGCACTTGAGCTGCACGATCATCGCCTCCTCGACCGCGTTCTTTCCCGTTCCGCGCTCCATGCTGGCCGTCACGCGTTCAGGCACGGGATTGTCGCTGAGCCAGAGTGCAAGATCGAGCAGCGGAAGACCGTAGTCGAAGAACGCACCGCCGCCCGCCTCGATGCGCCGGCTCCGCCATCCGTGCTCCGCGCGCTTGTGGTGGTACGCACCAGCGCGAATGCCCGTGAGCTTGCCCAGCTCGCTGCCTCGGAGAAATCCTGCGAGCGCCTGCACATCGCTGCGAAAGCGATGGTTGTTCGCCACGAGCACCTTGCGGCCCGCACGCGCCGCGGCGTTCACGATCCGCTCCACGCCCTTGGCCGTCAGCGACAGCGGACGTTCCACGAGCACGTCGATCCCCGCCGCAATGGCGCTCAGGACGTGCGGCTCATGGAGGTGATTGGGCGTCGCGAACACAACCGCCTGCACGCCCTCCGCCTCGAGCAGGTCACTGATATCGGTATAGACATCAGGTATGTCGAACCGATCCGCGAGCGAGCGGGCCTTGGGCCGATCGTTGTCGCAGATGGCGACGAGCTTCGCACCGCGCATCTTGGCCAGGACCGGCAGGTGCGTGAGCTGCGCGATCGCGCCGGCACCCACCATTGCAATGCGCACAGGTTCCGTCATCGATCAACTCTCCGGATTGGTACGACTCAGACTCGCACAGCCATCCGCGCGGTCACTCGATCGTTCCGACAGTGGTGCCGGGATAGTACGTCCGCAGGATCGTGCGGAAATCCTGCCCCGCACGCGCACGCCCGATCGCGCCTGCCTGACACATGCCAACGCCATGCCCGTTACCGCCACCGCGGAGCGTCAGACTTTCCACGCCATCGCGTCCCGTGTTCGCGTCGACGGAAAAATAGGTGCTGTACAGTATCTCGCCACCGGGAAGCCGGAGCGCCGACCGCATCTCGTTCCCCCTGAGAGACAGCGTACGCCGATCAGTTTCAACCTCGAGCGTCGCCACTCGGCCGGCGGGTGTTACCTCGGTGACGCGCACGGCACGCACGCTGCCGACCGGCCCCCCGTTCGGCAAACCCGCCACATAGCGTGCGACTGACTCCCGCAGCGCCTCGCGCCCATAGGTGCGGGTCCACCGGAATCGCGGGGCGCCATCGCAATAGAAACGCGTCGTGCCGGGAATCTGGTCGCTCACGCGCTTCAAGTACGGCTCCGCCCCGGTACGCCACACGTCCTGCGGTTCCGCCGTGCTCCCGCCGCACGTCGAGAAATACGGCGCATTCACGACCTGGCCGCCATAGAGCAGCACGAGTCCCGATGTGGTCTCCACCGCGATGTTGCCCACGCGCGTCTCGACGCCGGCGCCGCCGTACACCTGATCGGCCACCGTGGCGCGAAGGTCGAAAAGCCTGTTGCCCGATTCGATGTGCGTCACGGCGTAGCTGCGGGCCGTCACCGCCTGCGCTTCGACCGCCGCGGCATCCGAAACGGCCGAGGTTCCGATCTCCAGCGGAACCACGCCCTTCACGTAGTCGTCCATGTTGAGCCGGTTGACGACCGTGAGTCCCTGCGGCGTCGCGGTGATCACCAGCTCGCCACGATAGCGCCTCGTGCCGAATGCGATCTGGCCGTCGCTGTCGGATGGTCGCGCGATCACGGTGCGCTCACGAGCGCTCACGGGACGCGAATCTTCGCGCATCGCACGCACGACGCCGCCTTCGCGCTCGAGCACCCAGCGCTCACCGGGCTGTGTGAGTGCAACTGCTGACCGTCCATCTTCCGCGAACAGCTGCCAGGCTCCGACAGAAGTAAGCCGCACCTGCTCGACATTTTCCGCGAGTGCAACTCGCACCGTGCGCGCCGATGCGCCGCGTCGCTCGTGCGCTGCCGTCGTTCCCGGCGGGGAGGCCCCAGGCGTCCGCGTCGCAGCCGCCGCCGAACAGGCAACCGCGGCAACCGCCAGCAGCGCCAGTCCCTTCATCCCTGCTTGCCTGCTGCGTTTCATCCAGCTGAAGCGGGAGGCAAAGGACGTGGAAGCCGCGATCACGGGTTGCAACGATTCAGGCGGGCGCCGCCTCAACCCTCGCCTCTCACCGCGCGGCGCCGAGCGCGTCATCAAGCCGCTCGAGTGTGAGCGCGATCTCCTCGTCTCCATGGGCCGCCGAAACGAAACCTGCCTCGAAGGCCGAAGGCGCGAGATAGACGCCACGATCGAGCGCGGCATGGAAGAAACGGCGAAACAGCTCGACATCCGCCGCGCGCGCATCCGCGTACGACCGCACCGGCTCGGCGCGAAAGAAAAAGCCGAACATCGAACCCGCACTGTCGGCTGTAAACGGTACACCACGCCGCGCGGCGATGTGGCGGAGTCCTTCCACAAGAGCGCGGGTTCGCTGCGCAATCGACGCATGCACATCAGGCGTAAGCGCGGTTAGCGTTGCGATTCCGGCGGCCATCGCCAACGGATTCCCCGACAGCGTGCCCGCCTGGTACATCGGGCCGCTCGGCGCAACGAGCTCCATGAGGTCGCGACGTCCGCCATACGCCGCAACGGGCAAGCCGCCACCGATCACCTTGCCCAGTGTCGTCAGGTCAGGAGTGATGTCGAAGTACTCGGCGGCGCCACCCGGGGCCACGCGGAACCCAGTCATCACTTCGTCGAAGACGAGCAATGCGCCATGTTGCGTTGCAAGGCGGCGGAGTGAGGGAAGGAACGCCGCGTCTGGCGCGATAAAGCCGGCGTTGCCCACAATCGGCTCGACGAAGATCGCGGCGATGCGGTCGCCATGCTGCGTCATGATCGCTTCAGTAGCGGCAATGTCGTTGAACGGCGCCGTCAACGTCAGCGCAGCCAGCGCGTCCGGCACGCCCGGAGAATTGGGCAACCCCAGCGTGGCGACGCCGGATCCGGCGCGCACCAGGAAGCTGTCGCCGTGGCCATGGTAGCAGCCGTCGAACTTAAGCAGCAAGTCACGGCCGGTGGCGGCGCGCGCAAGTCGCAGCGCGCTCATCGTGGCTTCTGTACCGCTCGACACGAATCGCATCATCTCGACATGTGGCATGCGCTGCTGCACCAACTCGGCAAGCGAGATCTCCAGCTCAGTCGGAATGCCAAAGCTCGTCCCATGTGCCATCGCATCGCTGAGCGCGTCGAGCACGACCGGCGCCGCGTGACCCAGCACGAGCGGTCCCCAGGAGAGTACGTAGTCGATGTACTCGTTGTCGTCTACATCCCAGATGCGAGCGCCTTGTCCACGCGCGACAACGAACGGCTCCCCACCGACACCGCTGAACGCGCGCACCGGCGAATTCACGCCGCCGGGAAACAGCTCGCGTGCGCGCGCCATCAAGCTCGCGGAGCGCACCGTGGGCCGCCCGGCCGCCGCGAGTCCCGGTGTCATCGGCCGAAGCTCCCGATGGATGTCGACAGCATCGGCAGCGAGCGGGCGCGCTTCGGCGGCGCACCAGGAGCATCGACGACTCGCAGCAGCGTCGCCGTAAAGTCGACGTCGTCCTCGACGCCTTCGATCACCGCATCGATGATCGTGCCCGGCACCAGATCCTCTGCACCCTGCACGAACGCGATGCCATCGACGTCATCCGCCTGCCAGACGGTGCGCCCCTGCGCCTCACCATCCACCACGCGATCGATCATCGCCCTTGCCGTGCGACCGATGAACCGCTCGTATCGCTCCGCCGTGATCTGGCGCTGGAGCTCCATGAGCCGCTCCAGCCGCTGCCGCTTCACCGACTCCGGAACATCGTCCACCATCTCGGCGGCCTTCGTCCCTTCCTGTGGCGAGTAGGTGAAGGCTCCCACGCGCTCGAACTGCGTTTCCTCGACGAAGGCCATGAGCTGCGCGAAGTCGTCGTCCGTCTCGCCGGGAAATCCGACGATGCACGTGGTGCGAATGGCGAGATCGGGAACGACCTCGCGCACCTTCTGCACGCGATCGCGGATCGTGCGCTGGCGCTCCGGCCGCCGCATGCGCGCGAGCACCGCGTCGGACGCGTGCTGCATCGGCATGTCGAGGTACGGCAGGATACGTGGCTGGCTCGCCATCACCTCGAGCAGCCGCGGCGTGATGCCGGACGAATAGAGGTACAGCATGCGCAGCCACGGAATCGACGTCTCCTTCACGAGCGCCTCGAGCAACTCGGGCAGCGAGAAGCCGTCGCGACGATCGCGGCCATAGTGCGCGAGATCTTGCGCGACGAGATTCACTTCGCGTGCGCCCTGCGCCTCGAGGAGCTGCGCCTCGCGAATGACCTCGTCCAGTGCGAAGGAGCGATGCTTCCCACGCATGAGCGGAATGGCGCAGAACGCGCAGCCGTGGTCGCAGCCTTCGCTGACCTTCAAGTAGCGGATGTGCGGCGCATCGCCGGTGAAGAGTCGAACACCCGGATGAATCGCTGGCACGTCGTCGATCAAGCCGCGCGCCTCGAGCTCGGGTAGCAGGCGGTCCATCTCGGACGAGCCGAGGAAGAGATCGACCTCGGGAAGTGCTTCCTCGAGCTCGCCCTTGTGACGCTGCACCATGCAACCCACGGCGACGACTGCCTTGCACGCCCCGGCTGTCTTGTAGTCGCCCGCCTGGATGATGGCGTCGAGCGACTCCTTCTTGGCGGCATCGATGAAGCCGCACGTGTTGATGACGATCACCTCGGCCTGGGCGAGGTCGTCCGTGTACTCGGCTCCGCGGTCCGCGAGCTGTGCGAGATAGCGTTCGCTGTCGACGGTATTCTTGTCGCAGCCGAGGGTGATGAAGCCGAGTTTCATGCGTCGCGAAGGGCGTGGCGACCGACGCCTGAGGCTCGGCCGAGTCGTGGCGAAAGGTTCGTAAATATAGTCCTGTCTGGGACTTACGCATAGCGATAGCCGCTCGTTTACCGCCCGCTGAGCTCACTCCCTTGCGTTGAAGAACTTTGCATTATAAAGTTCTTTCCATGCGCATATCACCTTCGTTCGCAGCTGATCCCGCGACCGCCCACGAGTCCACCCGCGCGGAAGCCATCGCACGCATCGCTCCCCGAGCCCTCGGGCATGCGCTGATGGCAGGAATTGCCGCAGACCTGCTCCTTCGCGAAGGGCCGTTCAGCATCGGATTTCCGGTCTGGATCGCCATCGCCGCACTTACGTTGACCTCGTTGTCGTGGCGCGCGCGCCGCGACATACCGACGGAGGCGGCGGCGTGGCTCTTCGTCGCGCTGATCTCCGCCAGTGGGCTCGCGTGGCGCGATTCGGGGATGCTCCAGTTTTTCGACCTCCTCGCGACCGCGGGCGCACTCGGCATGACCGCGATCGCGCTCGGCAATCAGAAGGCAGGACTTCTGGCCGAGCAGTTCCGAGAGACGATCTGGGCGGGGCTGGCGTCGATTCGCATGATTGCGCGCGGCTTCGTTCCCAATCTTGGCGAGGCAATCCGCGAAGCGAAGGAACAGCCAGCATGGGAATCACGGAGTCGTCGCGCGCTTCGCTCGGGGCTGCTCGCGATCGGCGTCCTCGTGGTCTTCGGCTCCCTGCTTCGCGGAGCCGATCCCATTTTCGCGAGCCTCGTCCAGATTCCGGACTTCGATCTGGGCGACTTCATTGGCCACCTTTTCGTTGCCGGATTGTTTGCGTGGCTGGTTAGCGGGTGGGCCAATGCAGCGCTCGGATCCACCGTCGCATCGGCGCGCGCTCCACACCGGTTGCCGTTGTCGCTCAGCGTACAGGACCTCTCAGCATCGCTCGGCGTTCTCAACGTGTTGTTCGCAACCTTCATGGTCGCGCAACTCGGATGGTTATTCGGAGGCGAGAGCTTCCTGCGAGCGCGGACGGGTCTCACTGCCGCGGAGTATGCGCGCCACGGCTTCTTCGAGATGGTCTGGGTAGTCGTGCTCGTGGTGCCGCTCCTTGTCTTCACCAGGGCTGCGCTAACGCCAGGGCGTGAGGCGGCTCGCCGTCACACACTTCTCTCCCTGCCCCTTCTCGCGCTGCTGGCCGGCATCATCGTGTCAGCGGCCGGGCGCATGCGACTCTACGTGCACTTTTACGGACTGACGATCGACCGCTTCTACCCACTCGTGCTCATGGCATGGCTGATCGCCGTGCTTGTATGGCTCGCGCTCACGGTGCTTCGCGATCGTGGGCGATCGTTCATCGCTGGAGTAGCGGTGTCGGCGTTCGCCGTTCTAGTCGCTCTGAACGTCTCGGCGCCCGACGAGATCGTTGCGCGCTTCAACGAAGGGCGGACGCACAATGGGGTCGAGCCAGTCGGCGCCGACGTGCGACACATGAGTGAGCTCAGCGGCGAAGCCGTAGAGGTTGCACTCCGAGCCACACTGGCTGCGCCGCGAGCGACGGCTGGATCACGTGCCCGGACGGACGAAGACGGCGCCCGTTGCGACGCGTCGAGCAACCTGCTGCGACGATGGGGGCCGTCATCCTCGGCCGCGGAACGCAGTGAAGCGGATGCCGCCTGGAGACATTGGAACGTCGGCGAGCAACGTGCGGTGCGCGCCGTGACGGCGCATACCGTTGCGCTGCTCAAGGTGCGGAACGCCACCTGTGCAAAGGTGACGGGTTCCGAGCGCGCGATCGCCTCCCATTAGGTCAGGCGCCGGCGAGCGGCGCAGTCGTCGAGCTGTCGCACGCGATGGGTGCGATGACAGTGACGCTCGACAGGATCAGCGCAGCACGATGCATGACACGTGCGTAAGGTGTTCTCGACTAGCGGTAATTCCCGAACTGGAGCTGCACCCCGAAGTCCTTCGACTTGAGCAATGCGATGGCCTCCTGCAGATCGTCGCGCGACGGTCCGGTGATCCGCACCTGTTCTCCCTGGATCGACGCCTGCACCTTCTTCAGCTTCGCGTCCTTGATCGCCGCCGCAACTTTCTTCGCGGTCTCGGGATCCAGCTCCATCTTGAGCTTGACGTCGCGCCGCACGGTGTCGCCAGCGGCCTGCTTGATCTCGCCGATGTCGAGATTCTTCACCGGCACGCCACGCTTGATCAGCTTCGTCTGCACGATGTCGAACAGCGCAGTCATCTGGAAATCGCTGTCCGCCACGAGTGCGATCAGGTTCTCCGCGCGTTTGAAGTCGATCGTCGCCTTCGACCCCTTGAAGTCGTAGCGCTGAACGACCTCCTTCTGCGCTTGGTTGATGGCGTTGTCGACTTCCTGGAGATCAACTCCAGTGGTCACGTCAAAACTGCAAGTTGCGGCCATCTGTCGATTGTTTTGCGGTGGAATATTGCGCGCGGCTGCTATGTCGCGGCTCGTTTTGCACTTATGGCACTGACCTCGCCCCGACCCAGACTAATTGCTGGTGCCGAGCATCCCCAAAGTTAGGCCTATTTCACCATCTCGGCGTGGATCGCCACGACAACTGCAATGATGCGTGGTTTCATCCGTGCTCTTCTACGCGTATTTGCGGCGACTAGATGGGGAGAAATGAGCCGCCAGACCATGGCCCGTTTGCCAAGGCTTGGCCTATCGTCTCAGTAGATTCGGTATATATTCGGCTCATGTCGCAGCGCACTGGAATCGAGTGGACCGATACAACTTGGAATCCGGTCACGGGCTGCACTCAGGTAAGTGACGGCTGTGATAACTGCTACGCCTTGACGCTATCCCACCGACTCCTAAGCGCGCACTACACTCGCCGGCGCCCCGCTCGTAACACGCCGACGAACCGTCGCGATCCCTTCGCAGTCAGGCTTTGGCCAGAGCGCCTAGGTGAACCTGCTCACTGGCGCCAACCACGGCGCGTCTTCGTCAACAGCATGGGCGATTTGTTTCATGTCGATGTTCCCGAGACATTCGTTCGCGAAATCTTCGAGACGATGCTTCATGAAGACCGCCACATCTACCAAGTACTGACAAAGCGCCCCGCACGCCTTGCACGCTTCGTAAAGCGCAACGCCGATTTGTTCGGAGATGCTACCGTGCCCCCGCACATCTGGGTGGGAACTTCCATCGAGAACTCTGAAACCGCTTTTCGCGCTGACCATCTGCGCAATGTCGCGGCGAGTGTGCGCTTCCTGTCATGCGAGCCGCTGCTCGGTCCAGTGCGTCTGAACCTCGACGGACTGCATTGGGTCATCGCTGGCGGCGAAAGCGGTCACCACTACCGTGAACTCGACCTCGACTGGGTCAGGATGATTCGCGACGACTGTGAGCGTGCAGAAGTCCCGTTCTTTTTCAAGCAGGTGGGCGGGCGGACGCCCAAGGCCGGGGGACGAACCTTAGACGAGAGAACATGGAGCCAGTATCCCGCTATGCGGTAAGTGATGCTCCGAGGCGAGTGGAACCCGACGGCCTCTACGTTCCGACGATCAAACCGCACTCCCTAGACAAGATCCACCTGCATAACCGTTATGCTCGCATAATGGCCACCGCCATGCGAGACAGGTGGGAGAGGCGGGCGTATGTCGGCCTGTACTCCGGAGCCGGGTACGCGAAGCTCGACAAGACCGAGGAGATCTACGAAACCTCCGCGCTGGCTGTGTTTCGACAGCCGGACCTGTTCACGGATTATGTCTTCGTAGACCGCAATCCCCTTTGCACGTCCGCGCTCAACTCCCGTATATCCCGCATCTCGCCGACAGCGAACTGCTCCGTCCTCTCGGGGGACGTCAACGCGTCGATTGACAAGGTTCTCGCGAAGCTCCCTATGCACTCGCGCACTCAGAAGGTTCTGACCTTCTGCTTCGTCGATCCTTTCGATCTGAAGCTTCAATTCGAGACCGTCAGGCTACTTGCGGAACGCCGAGTGGATTTTTTGATCCTCTTGGCACTTGGCTTCGATGCCAGACGCAACATCGTACGCTACTATCGCGATCTCGATGACCGCACCATCGGCGACCTGATCGATGATCCGCAGTGGCGAGATGCATACAAGGCGTCCGGAGAGAAGCGGATCGTCCACTTCATGCTTCGGAAGTTCGATGAACAGATGCGGTCGCTTGGCTATCTCTCGGCGGCGGGGGACGAGCACCCGATCAAGAAGGGCGGCGTGCTGCTATACCACCTCGTCTTCTACAGTCGCTCCGAGCTGGCGAAGAAATTTTGGCGCGACACCTGTCTGGGAATTACGAAGCAGCCTAGTCTGTTCGACTGAGCCCACCGTCGCCTTTTCTGCCTCCAAATCCGGGCTGAAAGCTGCAAGGATCCCGGGGCGCGGAAGGTGCGACGAGGGACTCGTGATGTTCGGCGTCGCTAGGCGGCACTCGGAGAGAACGCGTCCCGGGCGTAAGCACCAAATTCGGCGTTGTTGCTCGCGACGTGCAGGTGAGCGTGACCGAACTTCGCCATGAGGGCCAGCGGCTCGAAGTCGCGCAACGCCCACATAATGGTCTTCGGTTCGAAGTCCTCGATAGTCGTCTCGGCGATCCAAAGCGTGAAGTGACGCCGATCACCATTGTAGCGCCAGCCGAAGAAGTCGTGGTCGAACTGTTCGTGGGCGCTGTGAACCGCGAGTCCATGCGATGAAAACCACTCGCGAACAGCGGCGTCCATTTCGGTAGACGGAACACCCATAAATGTGCCCCACTTTCGCCGTGTCAGGCCGTGGCTGGTGGATCTTGCTCAAGCACGTGCTGGACGATGCGCCCCAGATGCAGGATGAAATGCACCACCTGCGCCACGAGCAAGTGCAATGCATAGACGAACATCGCACCGAACTTCTCGATTTCGCGATACTTGGCTTTATACGTTGAGTCTTGGTGAAACGTCCCCCCATAAAGCCAGATTTCGAATATCTCACGGGGCCCGACAGTCGTGCCTTCGAAGTCCCCGTGCAATCCAAATTGGTACTGCTTCCCGTTTAGAAAGTCATTATAGGCCTTTCGCGTCTCGGCCACTGCGACGCGCAGCTCTTCGTCTCCTACCTGGTGCAAGGTGTTGCACACCTTTCCGAAATTGGTGGACTCGTCGTTCATGTAGGCGAGCCGTACCGACATCGCCAGCGAGCGGAAGGCCTCAGTGTCGAACAGTTCAAAGCTTTGATCAAACTCACCTTCTTCTGAGACGCTTGCATTCATCGACAGTCCTTTCCCTTCAGCTACAATCGAAGCCTGCCTGATCTGGTCTACGACGTCAACGAACGCGGTGAGTTGTTCACGGTCGCGATGTGCTAGTTCCGACATGAGGCAGAGTATCCGACGCCTAGTGCGTGGTTCAGTGACTTCTCAATCCGCCCAAGGGCACCCTTGAAATCGGAGCGTACGGTTGAACGACCTCCTTCTGTGCTTGGTTGATGGCGTTATCGACTTCCTGGAGGTCGACGCCCGTGGTGACGTCGAATGAAGCGGTGGTAGCCATGGTGCGCGTGATCTCGAGTTCCGAATGGGTTTGCGAACGCTGTAAGCTATCGCGCCCGTGCCGCTCAGCGCGAACCTTTACGAATGATCAGCCCGATCGACGTCGCCGCATAGCGACCCTGCCGCTTCCGGAGGTGCCGGTCGGGCGTATACGGCCGCTCGTCGACGAACCAGTCGAGCGGGTGGTTTCCAATCGTGAGGTCCAACGGCTCGACGTCGTGGCCCAACGCGCGGAGCCGCCGCACGAGCTCCTCGATATCCGCACGACGGAACATGACGGTCCGCCCCTTCGTCACCGTCGACGCATTCGACGTCAGGTTGAACTCCGTGGTGTGAACGCCCACACCACCGGGCACGAGACAATCCATCTGCCGCAACACGAACTGCATCCCGAGCTCGATCGATCCGCAGTGCTCGAACGAGCACGAAGACCAGGTAAAGTCGAATCCGGTCAGGTCGCCCGGGATGTGGTTCATGTCGACCGGCCGGAAACTCACCCGCTCCTTGAACAGCCCCGGATCGCAGAGCCTCCGCCGATTCAAGACGTCGACAGTGCTCGACCATTCGCCACTCTCCGCCCATCCCGCCGCTCGGCTGTCCGTGGCCGCGAGGTCGGTCGCCACGATGGTGCAGCCGCGTGCGGCGAAGTACGACGGCAGCGCTTCCTGCCCGACCGCGAAGCCGAGTCCTCGCCTTCCCGCCGAGAGACATTCACGCTCGTACAGCGCCTGTATGAGATAGCCGAACTCCCATTGCTTGCGATGAAAGCGCCACGTCTCGTCAATCTCTGCAAGCCAGTAACGAAAGGCAGGCGAATCCAGCTGCTCCGCTGTGCATAGACACGAGACGAGATGCGCGGTGGACTCGACAGAGGGTGCACCGGGATAGGTGAGTCGTGCGCCAACGTGCGTCTGCGCCGGTGTCGCATACAACGTTGTATCATCTGGCCGAAGGACTTCCGGGCGAATCTTCGGCAGCGGCCGAAACGTGCGGCGAAGGGCAAGCCACGCATCGTTGACCGACACGATCAACAGCCCCGGTTGGAGGGCTGGTGCCCCGCCCGCATGAACACGAGCGACGTCTTCGCCACATGGCGCAGCGGAAATTCCTTCGCGAGCATGTTGAGCGTGCGAAATACCCCAGGGCTCCGGCTTGGTCCCCGATAGTCATGCCAGAAGATGAGCCCTCCTGGCTTGACCATGCGCAGCGCTTTCCGGCTGTCGCTCTCCACGTACGACGCCGCGTGCGCACCGTCGATGAAGATGAGGTCGCACTGGCCGACGTACGGCGACTCGTCGAATGTCTTGCTGTCGGCGAAGAGCTGCGTGACGCGGTCCTCCACGGCCGTGCCCTGGTAGTAGAACGAGTTGAACGCCGATTCCTTGAGCGCCGCGAGTCGATCGCCGCGCGCATCTCCCGCACCGTTGACGTACGTCGACCGCTGATCCGGCGGCAGCGTCAACGTGATGACCTCGGCGTTGTCCGGTGCATTGCGCGCCAGCAGATACGTCGTCTTGCCGGTGCACGTCCCGAACTCGAATATGCACGTCGATTTCTTCGCGACGGCGCTGAGCACCCACGTCTCGAAGTCGCCGATTCCACCGAGGACGTTGAGCTCGGGAAGAAAGATCGTTTCCGCCGCCACCGGTGGTCCGAGATCGCCCGGCATGAGCGACGGGTCAACATCACCCGCTGCCACCTTCTGGATCGGCCACGAGCGCAGCAGCCCGGTCTGTTCGAACTTCGCGCGGTAGTGTCGCAGCTGCCAGAGTGCGGCGACCAGCAGAATGGCGAGCACGATCGCGAGCGACGTGCCAGTCACCCCAGGTAACTCTCCAGCGCCCTGGCTCGCGATACGTGACGCAGTCGCGACAACGCTTTCTCCTTGATCTGTCGCACACGCTCACGCGTGATGCCCAGCAGCGCGCCGATCTGCTCGAGGGTCATCGGCTCTTCGCCATTGCCCAGGCCAAAATACAGGCGCAGGATCTTCGACTCGCGCTCCTTCAGGTGTGCCAGCGCTTCCTCGATCGACTCCGTGAGCGCCTTCTCGAAGGTGAGCTCGTCGGGCGTGGGATTCATGTTATCCGGCAGGTAGTCGAGCAGCCGGTTGTCTTCACCGGGCGTCATCGGCGCATCGAGCGAGAGGTGCGTCTGCGAGATCGACATCGTCTTCGCGACTTCCTCTTCCGTGATGTCCATCCCCTCGGCGATCTCCGCATGCGTCGCCTCGCGCCCCAATTCCTGGAGCAGGAAGCTGGCGCGCTTTCCTATTCGGTGTAGAGTCCCAGCCCGATTCAGCGGGACGCGGACGATGCGACTTTGCTCGGCCAGCGCCTGGAGGATCGCCTGGCGGATCCACCAGACCGCATAGGAGATGAACTTGATTCCCTTCGTCTCGTCGAACTTGTGCGCCGCCCTGATCAGCCCGAGGTTGCCCTCGTTGATCAGGTCCGAGAGCGAGACGCCCTGGTTCTGGTACTTCTTGGCGACGCTGACGACGAAGCGAAGGTTCGAGCGCACGAGCTTGTCGAGCGCCTCCTGGTCTCCGACCCGGATCTTCTGCGCAAGGGCGACCTCATCTTCCCGCGTGATGAGCGGGTAGATGCTGATGTCGCGCAGGTACTGGTCCAGCGATCCCTCTTCGAACGACGACTTCTTGTTCGGAGTGGTAGCCATGCTGCGATTCCGGGGAACGGCGGCCCGCCGCACGTGGGGGGACGTGATAGCGGCGGGAGAAAGCTCTACGACCGGCGGCGGTCGATTGGGCGGTAACGCAAAGTCAATGCACACGCTCGCCGAGGCGCATCCATCGGACGTGCGTCAGCCAGGCGAATTCGTCAGTTGAGTCGGGGGCGAAGCTGAAGTATACGACCTCGGGACGTCCGCGGAGCAGCGAATCGGGAACGAAGCCCCAATAGCGGCTGTCGAGGGAGTTGTCGCGGTTGTCACCAAGCACGAAATACCGTCCACCAGGGACGACCAAGGGGCCCCAGTTGTTTCGCGATGGGTGATACGTCACGGCCGCGTTCGCCGACCGCACCAGAAAATCGCTCTGCCACCGGAACTCTTCCCACACCGGATCCGCCTCGGGATCCGTGTGCGAGACGTACGGCTCGGCGAGGGCGATGCCGTTGCGGATGAGCACCGCGTCGCGCATCGCGAGCGTGTCACCCGGCAACCCGACGAGCCGCTTCACGAAGTTCTTGGTGCGATCCTTCGGCCACTCGAACACGATGACGTCGCCGCGGTGCGGCTGGCGCAGTGCCGGAAGACGTCGGCCGGTCATCGGAATCTCGGCGCCGTAAACGACCTTGTTCACCAGCAGGAAGTCGCCGACGAGCAGCGTGTGCTCCATGCTCCCGCTGGGAATCTTGAACGCTTCGACGATGAACGTGCGCAGTACGAAGAAGAGCGTTACCGAGACCGTAAAGATCTTCGCCCACTCCCAGAAGAAACCGAAGCTCGCGCGTCGCCTGTTGACGTGCTGCAACGCCTCGAGCTTGCGCTCCGGCGTGATGGAGCGCGGCGGAAGGATCGAATCCGTCACTTCAGGCATGGCCACCCTGCAATTAAGTCCGCTCCCCTGTGCGCAGCAAGCGCGCTCGCGGCGTCAGTCCGGCGTACCGAGGTAGTTGTCGATCTGCGCGCGCTGAAGGGCGCCGGAGAAGTCGCAGTAGCCCACCTTCGTCTCCGAGTAGAACTCGTAGACCTCCCAGCCGCCCTCACGGTGTCCATTCCCCGTCTGCTTTACTCCCCCGAACGGCAGGTGTGCCTCGGCGCCGATGGTCGGCGCGTTGATGTAGGTGATGCCGTTGTCGAGCTGCTCGAAGGCGCGGAAGGCGAGGTTCACGTCGCGAGTGTAGAGCGACGAGGAAAGCCCGTACTTCACGCCGTTGTTGACGCGGAACGCCTCGTCGGCGTCCTCCACGCGGACCACGCTGAGGACGGGGCCGAAGATCTCCTCCTGCTCGATGCGCATCCCCTGATCCACGCGCGCGAAGATCGTGGGCTCGAAGAAGAAGCCGTGCTCGTACTTTCCGCCCTCCGGCGAGCGACCGCCACAGAGAAGGTCCGCACCATCGCTCTGACCAATGTCGATGTACCGCTCGACCTTCTTGCGCGACGTCTCGTGGATCAGCGGCCCCACATCCGTGCCCTTCTTGCGGCCATCGCCGAGCTTCATGTCGCGGGCGCGGTCGACGAGGCGGCCGAGGAAATTGTCGTGGATGCCCTTCTGGAGGATGAGGCGACTGGTCGCGGTACAGCGTTGGCCGGTCGTGCCGAAGGCGCCCCAGAGGATGCCGTCGAGCGCGAGGTCGAGGTCCGCGTCGTCCATCACGATCATTGCGTTCTTGCCGCCCATCTCGAGCGACAGCCGCTTGTGCATGCGCCCGCAGGTTTCGCCGACGAGGCTTCCCGTCGCCGTCGAACCCGTAAACGAGACGACTGCCACATCCGGATGCTCGACGATCGGCGCGCCGACGTCCTTGCCGAGTCCGTGCACCAACTGAATCACCTCGGGGGGCAGCCCGGCTTCGAGCATGATCTCGACCAGCGTGTGACCCGTGTGCGGCACATCCTCGCTCGGCTTGAAGACGCACGCGTTCCCGCAGACGAGCGCCGGAAACATCTTCCAGGTCGGGATCGCCAGCGGGAAGTTGAACGGCGCGATGATGCCCGCCACGCCGATGGGCCGACGGAAGCTCATCGCCCACTTGTTCGCCATCTCGCTCGGGACGGTGCGCCCCGAGAGCTGCCTGCCCATCGTCGCCGCGTAGTACGCCGTGTCGATGCCTTCCTGCACGTCGCCGCGCGTCTCGGTGAGCGGCTTGCCCATCTCGCGCGTCATGGCGTCCGCGACTTCCTCCTTCCGCTGCGTCAGCAGGTCACCCACGCGTCGCAGCACGTCGCCGCGGGCCGGCGCTGGCGTCGCCCGCCACTGCGCGAATCCGCGCTTGGCCGACTGGACCGCGGCATCGACGTCGAGATGGTTCGAGAGCGGAAACTGGCCGATCAGGTCGCGCGTGTCGGCGGGGTTGCGATTCTCGAAATACGCCCCGGACTCCGGCGCGGTCCACTGGCCGGCGATGAAATTCTGGAAGGTCTTGGTCATGCCTTGAAGCTAAATGGGAGACGGCCGCCGTCGCACTCCGGAGGGCGAAACCCAAGGCGGCGGACGATCAGGCGGTGCTGGCCTCCGTTTCGAAAACGCGAGCCCCGACCGAAGCTCTGAAGCACGTTCCTATCGTCAGATCTTCTGATGGTTCCGCGCCGACCACGCGACCCACACCTTTCCCGAGCCCATGCGTCCTCCGTCGTCCGACAACATCGCCGCGGCGATGTCCGTCATCGATCCGATCTTCCTGCACACGCCACTGCTGCGTGGCAGCTCGCTCGACCGCGCCGTGGACGCCGAGCTTTTCTGCAAGGTCGAGACGCTGAATCCTATCCGTTCCTTCAAGGGACGCGGCACGGAGCTTCTGGTCGCACACCTGCGCGACGCGCGGCCGCTCGTGTGCGCGTCCGCGGGGAATTTCGGACAGGGGCTCGCGCGCGCGGCCGCACGTCGCGGACGGAGTGTGGTCGTGTTCGCCGCACGCCGCGCCAACCCGCTGAAGGTCGAGGCAATGCGCGCACTCGGTGCCGAGGTGCGCCTTACGGGCACCGACTTCGATGCGGCGAAGGAAGCGTCGCGACGATTCGCCGCCTCGTCCGATTCGTACTACGTGGAGGACGGCGCGCTGCCCGAGATCGCCGAAGGCGCGGGAACGATCGCGCTCGAAATCAGCGAAGCCGAGGTATCGCCGGAGGTCGTTCTGCTTCCGTTGGGCAACGGCGCGCTGGCGACCGGAATCGGGACGTGGTGCCGACACGCCGAGCCCAATGCGCGTGTCGTGGGAGTTGTCGCCGCGAGCGCACCGTCGATGCGCCTGTCGTTCGTTGCACGGGCGCCAATCGCAACGGATAAGGCGGAGACGATCGCCGATGGCATTGCCGTGCGCGAGCCGGTCCCGTATGCGGTCGAGTGCATGCGCAACACCATCGACGAGGTCGTGTCCGTCAGCGAGAAGTCGATCGTGCGCGCCATACGGTTGGTGCACGGCCACCTTGGACTCGTGATCGAGCCAGCGGGGGTTGTCGGCTTGGCGGCGTTGCTCGAGGATCCGTCGCGGTGGAGGGGGGCGCGGGTGGCCATTCCCCTCTGTGGCGGAAATGTCACCCAGGCGGATGCCCGGCAGTGGCTTTGTGGTACGTCACCAAGGCGACGGCCGAGCGGAGAACAACGGCAAGCCCACACTCCAGACTCGTAGTACCGAGTACTTCAGTACACGAAGTACGAAGGAGCACTGAACCTTTGGAAGGTTCCTGATCGCGATGAATGGCCACGAGGCGCTCACCGCCATAGTAGTCCGGTGTCTATCAGCGATCGTATGCCATCGGTGGCCTTCGGAACGGCGACAGACGCCGCTGCGCAAGCGACGCACGTCGCCAACACGACAAGAGCCAGCCCTTTGGCCGTAAAGCGCATTACTCCGTTGCCAGTGGCGCGCGCGACTTCATGGCGCCGGCCGAACCGGCGCGCCGACAATGGGCGTCGCCGTCGGCGTCGTCGTCGCGGTGCAGACCCATCCCGCCCGTGCCGCATCAGTCTTTGCGTAGCCGCTGCGCGGAAGGATCTCCATGGCGCCGAGCGCGATACCCCAGATCACGAGGAGGAGCGAGAGCACGTGCGCTCGCGCCGTACGATGGCGCCACGTCCACACGCTGCTCCAAAGGCCGGCAACGGTGACGCCACCAACCGCGACGAGGTATCCCGCCAAACCGACGCCGCATCGCGACGGATAAGGCCAGAACAGGATGCCCACGGCCAGCGCCGTCGCGAGCGCGAGCCGCAACAGAGCGGGCCACGTACGCGTCGACACGCGCTCCGCCGCCACGGCTGCCTTCGCGGCGGGCGCCGCCGACTTGGCGGGCGCTGGAATGAGCGCCGAATCGGAAATCGACTCCAGCTGCTTGTCGATCTTCTTGAGCTCCGCGTCCCAATCAGTCATGTGCGCCTCAACCGTCGTCTTCGTCGTCAGGGCCAAGTGCACCGGCGGACACCACTCCCGCCCCGCCTTCCCTGCTCAAGGCATAACGCTCGATCTTCTTGTAGAGATTCGATCGCGGCATTTCCAGCGCGCGCGCGGTCTCGCTGACGTTCCAGTCGAACGCCCGCAACTTCGCCAGCAGATACGTCCGCTCGGCGGCATGCTTGAATTCATCGAAGGTCGCGACCTCCAGCAGTGATCCCAGTCCGCCGGATGTGGCATCATTGCGACGGCCCGCCAGCCGATCGACATCATCCGCCGTGACCCGGTTGCCCACAGAGAGAATGAGCAAGCGTTCGATCGTGTTGCGGAGCTCGCGCACGTTGCCCGGCCAGTCGAGATGCTGGAGCTTCTGCACCGCGTCGTCTCCGATCGCGCGCGGCGCGAGGCCGCCAGCCGTCGTCAGCTGCGCCACGAAGTGCCCGATGAGCGAGGGAATGTCCTCACGTCGCTCACGCAGTGGCGGCACGTGAATCGGAACGACATTGAGCCGGTAATAGAGATCCTCGCGAAACCGTCCCGCGGTGATCTCCTCCTCGACGACCTTGTTCGTCGCCGCGAGAACGCGGACGTCGACCTTTACCGGCTTTGCTCCACCAATGCGGGTAACCACACCATCCTGAAGCACACGCAGCACCTTGGCCTGCGCGGCGAGACTCATGTCGCCGATCTCGTCGAGAAAGAGCGTGCCGCCATCCGCCTGCTCGAACTTGCCCGCACGATCGGCAACGGCCCCCGTGAATGAACCCTTCATGTGTCCGAAAAGCTCGCTCTCGATGAGCTCACCGGGAATCGCCGCGCAATTCACTTCGACGAACGGCCCTTTCGCCCGCGCCGATTGCGTGTGCACTGCGCGCGCGACGAGTTCCTTCCCGGTTCCGTTCTCACCTGTGATGAGCACCCGCGCCGGCGTCTTCGCCACGAGCGCGATCTTCTCAGTCACCGCTCGAATTCCGTATGAGCCTCCTACAATTTCGAAGCGCGAGTGCACCGTGTCGCGCAATCGCTCGTTCTCCTCCTGGAGATCGAGGTGCGACAGCGCATTGCGCAGCGTCACGAGAATGCGATCGGTGTCGAGCGGCTTCTCGAGAATGTCGTACGCGCCGTGCTGCGTGGCCTCGACCGCGGTCTGGATGGTCGCATGGCCGCTGATCATCACGACGACCGCATTCGGGTCCTGCTCGCGGAGCTTCCGCAACGCCTCCAAGCCGTCGATGCCGGCCATCTTCACGTCCATGAAGACGAGATGCGGACGGAACTTCGCATACTCCGAGAGGCCGTCCACGGCGTTCGCGGCCGTGTGCACCTCGTACCCCTCGAACTCGAGGAGCTGGCCGAGTGCGGCGCGGATCCCCTGTTCGTCGTCGACGATGAGGATCTTGCGGATCACGGCGTCGCGCCCGTCGTCTTGTAGATCGTCACCTTGCCGTTCGCGATGCGAACGTCGGCGAGGCTCTTCGGCGTGGGAACCGGCAGCGCATCGGCGGCAATCCCTTCGGGGCGATTCCCCCGCGAGATCTGCTGCACCAACCGCGGAATCGCACCACTCGGCACCTTGAAGTCGCGAATCTTGAGCTCGCGCACCTGAAACTCGCTGAGACCCGGGCGCACGACGCGGAAGCCGCCGCCGATCGTGATCTTCTCGCGGTCGTTCAGCAGGCCACCGAGCGGACCAAGCGCGCCCGTGCCGGCGAGGTCCTTCATTGGGACGATCGCGCTGACGTAGAGCGCATCGCCGATGACGGCCGCCTGCACGCTGTCGGACGACGACGGCAGCGTCTTCCCGACTGTCTGGAAGACATATGATCCGATCTCGGCCGCTGTGAGATTCGCGAATACCGGACCGCCCGGCGACTGCATCGCCTCGATGGCGCGCTTGCCCCTCTCACCCGCGGCCGGCGAGAGCGGTTGCCACACCGGCGTCGCTGCCACTGTCGACGTCGGCGCGCCGGGGACCTTCGACATCCACTTGTCGCGCGTGATCCACCCCACGAGAGCGGCAATGGCCAACACCATGAGACATCCAATGCGTGCGATACATCCCATCGGTCAGCGCCCTCCCAGTGTCGCCGCGTGCATGCGGCGGTAGCGCGCGCCGGTTGGCGCGAGTGTGCTCTCGAACAACGTCATTTCAGCGACGTCCACGACTGCGCTGAAGTCTACCTTCCGCGCCGCGCGCGCGAGACGGCGAATGCGATCCACTTCAAGCACCGTTTTCACTCGCGCCAAGGTGATGTGCGGACGGAACGCACGGCCCTCGATCTCGAACCCGAGCCCCTCGGCGCCGAGCTCCAGATCGTGCTGCAGTAGCTCGAGCCGCGGGTCCGGTTCTACACCGAGCCACACTACACGTGCCCGGCGGAAGTTCGGAAAGGCGCCGACGCGTGAAAGGTGAATCGAAAATGGCCGGTGCGCACGCGTGACCTCGCCCAGCATCTGCACGAGGCTGTCAGCTCGTTCCTGCGGCACGTCGCCAAGAAATTTCAGCGTGAGGTGGCGATTGATCGCTTCGGTCCAGGAATATTCCGGCACTTCGGCGCGGAGCGGTGCGACCACGAGGTCGAGCTCCTGGAGAACGGGCGGCGGAAGCTCGATCGCCACGAACATGCGATGCGGTGCGCTCACGCCGTCCGCTCGACGCGACTCCGTCGCGCTAACCAGCGAGGCCGTCGCGCAGCTCCACCGCGACGTGCGAGAAGCCGTGCTCCCGCGCCAGCGCGAGCGTTGCGCGGCGAACTTCGAGATCGGTCAGCGCCGTCATCGTCGCACGATCCGCAATCAGCACCGCCAGACCAGCCCTCGGCTCCACGCGGCACACGAGGCCGCGCTCGGCGAGGGCTTGCTCGAAGGCGGACGGCTCGGCCGCCGATTCGCGGCGGATGCTCACGTGGTGCCCACCCCGTGAAGCACGTTCAGCGAGCCCGAGCGGAATCCGCGGACGTCGATTGCGACACGCGCGAAACCTGCGCCGAGTACTGCCGCGCGAAGATCGGCGAACTTCGCGGGCCGAATCCACGCCGCAAGTGATTCCTGCGACAGCTCCACGCGTGCGAGGTCGTCGTGATACCGGACGCGAAGGTCGTCACCGATGCCGAGGGCCCGAAGCGATCGCTCGGCCTGCTCGATCTGGCTGAGGCGCTCGGAGGTCACGCCCGTGCCGTACGGAAGTCGGGACGACAAGCACGGCGACGACGGCTGCGACCAAGTCGGGATGCCACGAGCACGAGAGCACTCGCGGATCTCGGCCTTCGTAAAGCCCATATCGGCCAGCGGACTGGCGACCTCGTGCTCATGTGCCGCCTGCGCTCCGGGCCGATGATCGGACAAGTCGTCGGCGTTCGTCCCATCGGCGACGACGGCAAACCCTCGCGCACGCGCGAGCGGCACGAGCTTCGACCAAAGCTCGGTTTTGCAGAAGTAGCAGCGATTCGACGGATTGGCCGCATAGCGCGGGTCGTTCAGCTCGTCGGTGTCGAGCTCCAGCACCGAAATGTCGAATGACGTTGCCACGTCCCGCGCGGCGGCCCACTGCGCCGCAGGATACGAAGCACTGCGGCCAATGATGGCGAGGACATTCTCGGCGCCGAGCACATCGCGGGCAACGACGGCCAGAAAGGCGGAATCGACGCCACCGCTGTAGCCGATCGCAATGCGCCCGCACTGGCGCAGCCACGCGGCGAGCGACGCTTCCTTGCGGGCGGCGGCGTCGGCGATTTCGGCCGTCGGAGTTAGGGTGTCCTGCATCATCGTAAACTATCCGTCGATCGCGTTGGAATGCAGTCGCTCGATCGTACGTAGTGTGCCGTCGGCTCCAAGAGTTCCCGCCGCACACAACGCACAGGCGCGCCTAGGGTCTTGCGCTTGATCCATCATGGCGAAAGCAGACGCAAGGTCGGAAAATGCGCCCGATATCGCGACGCGTCACGCGTAAGAAGCGCCGCACCGCGAATGGCTGCGTGCGCTCCGATGTAGAAATCAGGTAATGGCGACCGCCGCACCCCGCCACCTTTCCGATAGCGCAGGAAGGATTTGCCCGCGAGAAACCCTGCCTCCCAAGGCAGCGGCTCGCGACGGAACAGGTCCGTCGGCAGTGCCTCCTCGAGCTCCTCGATGCGCGCGAAGCGCACCGAGACCTCCGCGTAGATGATCGGATTGATCATCAGCACGGACGTCTCGGCGTATTCCTCCAGCGCCGACGACGACCAGTCGAACCACACCGGATCTTCGGTAAGGACATCGAGCAAAACGTTGCTGTCGACCAGGACATCCGCCATCAGCGCGCGCCCGCTGGCGCGTCGCGCGTGAGCGCAAGAATCTCGTCCGTCGTCATGCGCACGCTGCCTCGACCGCGCATGTGCTGCACGAGCGCGCGTCCGCGGCGCGTCCCGCCGCCCGCCTTGGTCAGGATCGCGGTGTTGCCGCGAATGGTGAACTCGACCTCCGTGTGCGGCAGGAGCCCCAACCGCTCTCGAACCTCGAGCGGAATCGTGACCTGCCCTTTTGTGGTGATCCGCATACCAACCTCCATAGTATTACTCTGATAAGTAATACTATCGGAGATCTCGCCTTCCCGCAAGCGCGTCCAGCAGTTGCAGGCAGCGTAGTTCACATACTCACGCGTCCATCAAATCGGTACAAGCCCACCAGCGCCTCAGCCACATGAACGGACCCGATCGTAGCGTTTTGTTCAAGATCGGCAATGGTTCTCGCCACACGCAACACGCGGTGAAACGCACGCGCCGAGAGATGAAGACGCTCTCCAGCACTGGCCAGCAGTTCGCGCGCACGCGATTCGCGTGCTCCGTGCGCCTCGAGCCAGCGCCCCGGTGCACGTGCGTTGCACGTATCGTCGCTGGAGTAGCGCGCGCGTTGTCGAGTGCGGGCGAGCTGCACGCGTTCGCGAACGGCCGGTGACCCTTCGCCGGTGCAGCGCTCCGAAAGTTTCGACAACGCGACCGCTGGGACGTGCACGTGGAGATCGATGCGATCGGCGAGAGGGCCCGACAGCCGGCCGCGATACTTCGCGACCTCCGCTGCGGCGCACACACACGGATGGGAGACGTCGCCCAGGTGACCGCATGGACAGGGGTTTGCGATACCCCTACCCTGGCCTTTGCTAAACCCAAGCGCCACTATCCTTTAGCCCTCCTTACACTAGGCGATCATCTGCTGAAAAGAAGACTCGATTTGGGACATACTCGGAAGTTTGCTGCAAGCCTGATCGGTGTTGATCCGGAGTCCCTGAAGAACTGGGAGGACGCGAGGACCGAGCCGGCAGTCGGGTTTTTCCCTCGCCTGATCTCCTATCTGGGCTACAATCCGTTGCCGGAGGCGGAAAACAGAGGGAGCCAAATTCGGCGAGAACGGATCAGCCGCGGCCTTTCCCGGAAGGCGCTTGCTGACTCAGTAGGAGTTGATGAAGGGACAGTTAAACGAATGGAGGAAGACGTCAAGGGAATGGCAAGGCGCGCGATTCGCGCAATTTGCCATGAACTCGATGTCGAGATGTAGAGAAACAAATGCACTCAGGGCCGACGACCACTCCAATGTCGTCGGCTCTTCTTTTGTCCGGAACTGCGTTCGAAGGATGACGCCGCGATGACGTCTTCGGATATCCTGCTCCCATGATTCCGACCAAGCCTGTGTCACTCGGCGCGCGACTCGATTGGCTCATCGGTCAAACCGGCCTAGTGAAATCCTCCAGACCAGTAAACGTCGCGCGTGACCTTCGGCTCTCGCCGCCGAACCATTGCCAGCGCCCAGTTGGTTGAGCGAGCGCGGCGATCCGGACGGACGCATAGCAGAGCGGCTCAAGCTCTACTCCTCGGGATGGGATATTAATAATGCCGAACGGTTGGCTACGCATGGTACTGACAGCAGAGGAACTGTTCTGCCTTGCGTTTGGCCCAGACTTCCGTGAATAGGCGCTTGGTCATGAAGGAAAGTCGTCCCAGCACTCCTCACATTCAAGCTGTCTCCATTGATCAGCAGCCGAATCAACCCAGTCGGCGAGGACCTGACCGAAGACCTAGGCAGGGACCAAGTGTTGTGCGCTGGACGTGTCATATGGCGTGGGGAAGCTCCCCGTGTGCATGACGTTGAGCCCCAAGCGCTAAATGAACCGGCCGGCCGCGGAGAGGAGCGCACAGTGGTGCCTGAGTGTCGTGACCTGCTGAGGCGAAGGCCTTGTTGGCTGAGATTCATGCAGTGGAAGGCGTGTCTTGGTACAGCTCCCTGAACCTTGCACCGCACCTCATGACGGTTGTGCTTCGAATCTCTGCGCATGGTACGGTGCTGGACCGGTTGGCCGACGCCTGGATGAGCGACAGCTGGTCCGCATGGAGCCGAAGGTCGTCCGGTCGCGTAAATGGCGTGGCACACTCGACGGAAGCGCAACGGGGGACGCGGGCGGTGGCCTGACGTGACGGGAGCGGAGGGGTCATCACCGCGCCGTACTGGTCCGACGTTGTATCACACAGAAAGGAGGGCCTCCTCCAGACGCTTCGTGGGAGCCGCTCGAACCACGGAGAGTACCATGGCGCCCAGCGACTCGGACGTGAACGGCTTCAAGAGAATGTGCGGTACGGCGTGTGTCGTGGCCACCAGTGTCAGCGTATCGTCGATGTACCCGGACATGAACACGAACGGCACCCCGGGAAACCGTGCTCCCACGTGGCGCGCCACTTCCGCCCCACCCCCCTTCGGCATCACCACATCCGTGAGCACCAGATGCAGCGCGTCGATCGTGGCGCAGACAGCAACTGCCTGCACAGGATCTGCCGCCTCGATGACGTCGAACCCGAGGGCGCGAATGATCCGTGCAGCGACGGCACGCACCTGCGGCTCGTCCTCCACGAGCAGCACAGCGCCTCGCGCCTGCATCCACCGGTCGCTTGGCGCCGTGGGCTGCGCCTCCGATCGCGCCGCGAAAGGCGCCTCGTGAGCGAGAAGCGGAAGGTACAGGGATACCGTTGTCCCTGCTCCCGGCGCGCTATCAATCGCGACGTAGCCGCCCGATTGCTTGACGAAGCCGAATACCATGGAGAGGCCCAATCCGGTTCCTCTGCCCACGCCTTTCGTGGTGAAGAACGGCTCGAAGGCATGCCGCACCGTGTCTTCATCCATTCCGACGCCGGAATCGCGCACGCTGATGCAGCAATGTTCCCCCTCGCGCGATCCGGCGTGTGCCGCGACGAAGTGGTTGTCCAGGCGCACTTCGGCCACTTCGATGTGCAACGGCCCACCGTCCGGCATCGCATCTTTCGCGTTCACGGCGAGATTGATGATCGCCTGCTCGAGTTGCGCCGAATCGACGAGCACGGCATGCCCTTGGGTGGCCGGCACGGCGATGCTCATGCTGATGCTCTCACCCACCAGTCGCCGCAACAGCGAGCCGAGGCCACTCACGATCGCCCCCGCGTCGTTCAACGTTGGCTCAAGGACCTGCCGTCTGCTGAAGGCGAGCAGCTGTTTCGTCAGCTCAGCTCCGCGGAGCGCCGCGTGCCGAATCTCCACGAGATCCGCCCGCGCGCCGTCCGACTCATGCAGTGACTCAAGGGCGAACTCCGACGACACGAGAATCACGGAGAGCAGATTATTGAAGTCATGCGCGACGCCTCCTGCCAGGCGCCCTATCGCCTCCATTTTCTGTACCTGCCGGAATTCCGTCTCGAGGCGGCGCCGATCCGTGATGTCGAGCATGAACCCGTGCAGCTCGACGAGCTCGTGGTGGGCGCCGTACGATGCAACGACGTTTGCCTGCACGTGAACGGAGCTTCCGTCAACGCGTCGTAGTTCCAGCTCCAGACCAACGAGGCGCCCGCGCTCCGCGAGCTGTTCGATCATCGACACATGAACCGCGGCGTCGGGAAAAAGCGACGCGGTCG
Source organism: Gemmatimonadaceae bacterium (assembly GCA_036844565.1). Lineage (GTDB taxonomy): Bacteria > Gemmatimonadota > Gemmatimonadetes > Gemmatimonadales > Gemmatimonadaceae > AG11. The sequence goes on from DAIUFP010000006.1 coordinate 141,888, forward strand.
TCTTCGCGCACGCGTGGTGAATGGACGCATAGCCGAACAACGCCACGTATTGCTCGTTGCAGGCGAGCAGCCGCCCATTGGGGGTGGACACAAAATTCGCCGCCGGGCTTTCCGCGAAGATGTGCGCGTAGCGCGACTCGCTCACTTCCAGTTCCTGGGTCTGACTCGTGACTCGTCGGCGCAGGGTGAATATCCACGCTGCGACCATGGCGATGAGGACGACGATCACCAGTCCCGAGAACAGCACTCCCAGCTTCTGGCGCACTGTCAATCCCAGGACTCTTACGTCCGACGGCAGGCGAGGCAGGAGCATATAGACCGGCACGCCGGCAAAATCCTTTCGCAGGCTGACGACCCCTGTGACGATCAGATGGTCGCCTTCACTAAACGGTCGAAGATCCACGACGGGTTGCCCGTACGCGTCCTCGAAGAGCGTGATTGCCTCTGGAGCAGCGGTCCCTTTGTGTGCTCTCGTCGTGCGATCGTCGCGCTCTGAAATCAACCCGAGACTTGGATCTCCCATGGACATCCACGGTTTCTTAACCTTCGCGCGCAACACCACGAGGTCGCCGATGTGCGCCGGCACGTCGCCGAACGCAATCGGCAGAGGTGCTGGCGAGCGACGGGGGCCCGGGACGACGCGAACTCGGGCATCGTATAACTCCGGCATGCCGCGATACGTAGTCGCCACTCCTGTCGCCTCAATACTGTCACCGACGGAGAGCGCCGTGTTCCCGTTCCGATTAAACAGAAGGCGTCCGCCGGCGGGCGTTTGCACATACACCCGCAAGGCCGCGCTCGAGAGCGTTCCGGTGCCGATGGTGACGCGCCCGGCAATGGATACGGTGTCGGCTGTGGAGATGTCTTGAGCCGGTTGGCGGACGGCAGCGCGCTGTGCAGACGAGCCAGCCGGCGGTGAACCCGGACGCTGAGCGGAGGCGATTTGCACCATGAACGCGAGCAGCGCTAGACAACGGCATGAGGCCGCGCTGCCGATCTGGATGAGCAAGGTTTTGTCCAATGCCTGGTGATGAGCACGTCGGCGTCGACCACTCGCTGGTGGCATTCGCTGCAACCTTCGAGTATCGACCACCTGTCTGCAAGAGTTGAGGCACCTTTGCGTGACAACCCCACTTGCCCGCATATTCCGTGAGTTATCGATTGATCAGGAGGCTACCGAATCCGTGCTGGGAGCCTTTACCATTGTTACTGTGTGCGGTAACGCGCGGTGCGTCTGTGTCAAAACTCACTGAGCCACGAGTAAAGGCGCACGGCATGTAACCGCGTTCGCTGACACACGCGCACAAAATGATCGTATGAGAGATCACGCTTAGCGTCGTTCACCCGCCATGAACCAATTGCAAAATCCCATCGGCGGCGTGATGACCGATCCATCCATCGCGTGGCGATATCTAGTTTTCACGCACTCTCGACGCGCTGGCGCATAGCTGCTGGCGCATCACCTGGCGCGCGCGACGCCAGACTCGCAAGTGCAATGGCCGGAACGTAAACATGAAGGTCAATCTGCTCAGCGAGCGGGCCCGAAAGCCGACCGCGATACTTCACAATCCCTCCGCCGCAGCACACTTGGGCCGTCCCTGGCTCGATATTGGGCGAGGCTAGGGGTCGGAGCATGCGCGATATTTCCCTGTCGCCGTATCGAGTATGCGCGCCATCTGCGTCGCTGACTTCGCCCAACTACGGCGGCCGCTCACGATTTGCATGCGCTGTCTCTCACGGCCGTGTCGGGACGGCGTCGCACTGCTCTTCAACCCGTGGGCGATAACCCAGCGCCTCCGCCACGTGATCGGACCCAATCGTGGCGCTCTGCTCCAAATCAGCAATGGTTCTCGCCACGCGCAAGACTCGGTGGTACGCGCGCGCCGATAGACGGAGGCGTTCCCCAGCACCGGTAAGCAGACCGCGCGCGGACGACTCAAGCTCGCCGTGAATCTCCAGCCAGCGTCCCGGTGCGCGTGCGTTGCAGGCGCTTCCGCCGGAGTACCGTGCGCGCTGCCGAACGCGTGCGAGCTGCACGCGTTCGCGAATGATCGCAGACTCTTCCCCGGTGCAGCACTGCGAGAGTTTCGCCAGTGCAACCGGCGGCACATGAACGTGCAGATCGATGCGATCCGCCATTGGCCCCGAGAGCCGAGACCTATACTTCACGATCTCGGCTGCCGCGCACACACATGGCCGCGAGGGGTCTCCGAGATACCCACAGATGCAGGGGTGTGATACCTTTTTGCGATACCCCTACCCTGACCTTTCCTAAACCCAAGCGCCACTATCCTTTAGCCCTACTTGCACTGGGCGATCACTTGCTGAAAAGAAGGCTCGACTTGGGGCAAACTCGGAAGTTTGCAGCAAGCTTGATCGGCGTTGATCCGGAGTCCCTGAAGAACTGGGAGGGCGGAAAGACCGAGCCGGCAGTTGGGTTCTACCCTCGCCTGATCTCCTATCTTGGCTACAATCCGTTGCCGGAGGCAGAGAGCAGAGGCCAGCGAATTCGTAGGAAGCGGGTCAGCCGCGGTATGTCCCGGAAGGCGGCTGCTGACGCCGCAGGTGTTGACGAAGCGACGATCAAACGAATGGAGGAAGACGTAAAGGGAATGGCCAACCGCGCTGTACGCGCGATTTGTCGGCTCCTTGATGTCGAGATGTTACGATGCTACGAAGGCCGGCGATCAAAAATGATCGTCGGCCTTTTCTCGTTGACTTGACCATGGTACCCATCGCTACTGCACGCCTCCCTCGAAATGAAAAGGCAGCATCAAGCGGGAATAGTCGTCCCATAACACCTCCCAAACGTACGTTCTCTATTGGCCAATGACGATCCCGCCCAGGTCCGCGAAGACCTGCCTGAAGACCTGGCCAACGACCCGGGGTGGGAACCCTCGAATCAAACGCTTATGTACACATCCGCGTTCACGGCGACGGCTTGAACACCCGGAGTATGGGACGCCCGCTCACATTCTCGAGCGGGAGATATACGAAATGCGTACGAGGATCGACAGCCACGGTGTGCGCGTGCGGGATGCGCAGTTCACCGACTCCACGCAGCGTGGTGCCGTCGAGCCAGAACGCAGAGAGCGCCCCTGACTCCGCAGCCACGTACAGCCGGCGCCATGTGGCATCCCATGCGAGCACGTCCGGACCGTCGGGAAGCTTGAGCGTCTGGATGGTCTTCATGCTGCGGAGATCGACGACCTGCAGGACAGCGTTTCCCTCGCTCGTGATGAACGCAAGCCGTCCCTCCTCGTCGAACGTGAAGCCATGCGGGCCATCGGATCCCGGCAGAGCGTAGCGCTGCACGATCCGTTCGCTCACAGGATCGATTGCGACCATCTGGTTCTTCGTCTGCACGGCAACCAGGATGCAGTGCGACACCGAGTCGTACTGCGTGTTGCCGGCCTCGCCGCCAAGCGGGATAGTCGAGCGCTTCGCGCCCGTCTTCGCGTCGATCACCACGTCCGCGTCGCCTCTCTCATCCGATACAAATACCTTGTCAACCTCGGGCGCGAACGCGATACCGTCCGGAAACACGATGTCGCCGACGCGTGAGGTGACCTTGAGCGTCCGGTCGTCGATGATCGCCACTTCGTGCGCGCCGGCGGCTGACACGTACACCTGGTGATGCGAGGGAACAGCCCGAACGCCGGTGGCGCGCGGCAGATCCATGATCTCGGTGACGACCTTGCTGCTGTCCGCATCGAAGACGATCATACGCCCGGCGTTCATGTGATTCATGTAAATCCGGCCGGTCGCGGGGTCGACGCTCTGATAGTCGAACCGGTTGGCTGGTCCGGGGAGCGACACTTCCCGTACGAGTGTGAGCTCTGGCTTAGGAGCCGATTGCTGCGCGCGTGCCGTCGCGCGCCAGGAGGTGGGCGTCATCGACGCCGCCACGGCATAGCACGCTGGCGCAGCGGATTGTGCCACGGCGACAAGCGGCAGCAGGCAACAACCGACGATCGATGAGGCAGTGCGGTAGCGCGTCATGGTTCGAGGGGGCTTGCGGTGAGGTCATCAAACAGTGTGTACGAGTCGGCTTTCGTCCACACGCCGACCTTCCCCGGCGCCGTGAACCGCGAGTCGTGCGCGTCCATCAGCTTCTTTCCGTTGAAATACACGTCGATGTGGTCGCCTCGCATGTCGGCACGGAGGGAGTGCCAAACGCCAGACGGGACCTTCACAGCGACGCACTTCGCCTCGACTCGACGACCGTTTTGCACGTAATACCAGCAGACGTTGTCTTCGAGGGCATTCGCTCGTGTGAGGTAGTAGTTGTTCTCGTCCACGTATCGCCAGACGATGCCGCACGCACGATCGACGCGGCCGCCGACCGGTTTGCAGCGGACCGAAACGCTGACGTCGCCGAACGACGGCGAGTTCGCCGCCGCAACGGGAAAGCGGTAGTCGGTGCCATCACTGTCCTCCTGCGCGAGCACATTCGGTCCGCTCGGCGCGTCTGCGACTGCGCGTACCACCCAGTGGCCGGTGCGACCAGATCCGGTGCGACCGAGTGAGAATCCCGGTGGAGCAGTTCCCGCGGCGGCGCTGTCAAAATTCCAGGTCTTTGGCGCTTGGTCGACGCCAAATGAAAGAGCGGCAACACAAAGCCAGATTGGCGACAGTGGGACGGATCTCATAGCGGCTCTCCGACGCTCAAGTGGCGACGACCTTCACGAGAACTCCAACAACTCCTGAGGACAGGATCAACACTGGCTCAGAGATCTTCTTCGCGAAGAGCACCAAGCAGAGCGCGACTCCAAAGATGCTCCATGTTGCAACATCGATTAGCGCTCTGCGTCCGAGCACAAAGACGGCACCGGCGATTGCGCCGGTGGCCGCCGCGGTCACACCGTCGATGAAGGCGCGCAGCCGCCGGTTCGCGGCCAGTCGGTGAAACCGCCGCGCAACGAATACGACGACGACGTAAACCGGGAGAAAGACCCCGATCGCAGCAGCACATGCGCCGAGCGGTCCTGCGACAAGATATCCAATGAACGCCACGCTGATGACGACCGGCCCCGGCGTGATCATCGAGACGGCGACCGCGTCAAGGAATTGACGCTCGTTCAACCAACGCATTTCCTGCACGACGCCACCGTGCAGAAATGGCACGATCGCGAGGCCAGAGCCGAACACGACTGCCCCCGCCTTCGCGAAATATCCGGCGATGTTGAAAACGGTGCGACCTTGCGCCTCGCCATGAACACCGGTCAGAAGCCAGGGAGGCATCGCGAGCGAAAGGGCTGTCGTGAGACCGAAGCGCGAAGATTCGCGAACGGCAAGCGTGAGGAGGCCGCAAACGGCGATGAGCCACACGATTTCCGCTTGCGTCAACGCCGTAACAAACGCGTTGATCGCCACGATGGCCCAGAGCAGACGATCGTGGCCGACTGTCTTGCGGATGAGCCGAGAGGCGCTGAAGCCAATGATCGCGATCACGGCCGCGCCGATTCCGTAGAAGGCACCGCGCATCCAGGGTAGTCCGCCGAACCGCAGGTATGCAGCGGACAACGCGAGCACCATCACGAACGAAGGGCCGATGAATGCGGCACCCACCACCGTTGCGCCTATGAGTCCCGCGCGTACCCAGCCGAGATAGATCGCGAGCTGAGCCGCGAGCGGGCCCCGGGGCAAGCTGCGCGAGCGCCAGTCCCTCCTTGTACTCGGCGGGGGTGAACCAATGTCGCTCTTCCTGAAGATCGCGGCGCATGCGCTCCACGAGCACGACCGGACCGCCGAAGCCGACAGTCCCCAACCAGAGGAAGTAATGCAGTAACCTGCGAAGCGTCGCCGCCGTGTGCGGCGCGCCGTCGTCCGCGGTGGAGTCGGCCACTACTTGCGCGCCGCGCCGCCGAATGCGCCGTAGAGGACGTCAAAGAGCGCGTTCCCGTCCTCGATGCGATCCTCATCCCTCTCTCGGAGCGCGACGATGCCAAGGATCAGTCGCGCAAGACCAGGTGCCTCCTCACGCCGAAATTTGGCGTCCTTACAATCGACGTCATGCACAATCTCCGCAATTTGCCGCAACGCGCTGTCATCGGGAACGAAGGTCGAGACGAGAATCTCGAAGGTGCAGGATTCGCCAACATGCGTATACTCAGCTTCGAACATATCGAACCGGAGCTCACCATCGCGATGTGCATGCCGGACCGGATCGACAAATCGCAATCTCGGGCGCCGATCGACGAACCGACGAATGAGCCACGCGCTCGCAATGCGATCGACGTGCACGTCGCGGCGCGTGACCCAGGTCGCTCCTACGACTGGACGAGTCGAGGAGCGCTTCGGCGCATCCTGTTCACGGCGGCGCAACTCGTGCTGAATCACGGAGAGCATTTCGCCAGTTGCGCTTTGCTCTGACGCGCCAAAGAAATCAATAGCGCTCGCCACCTCGAACCGCCGTCGCAACTTGGCGAGCTCATGCTCCAATCTACGAGGCGTTCCGGACGGTGTCGGATCGGACTTCACGCGGCCCCTTTTGCGTTCAGGCTGTCGCGCGATCTTGAGCAGCGAGCGCGCGTCCGCGCCGATCACGCGATACTCCTCGTTTCGAGCCGCGTCGAAGCGGGCGCGCACCGCGTCATCGGTCAGACCTTCGCCGACAAGGGATGCGTCTGACACGAAGGCCTCACCACCACCCTCCTCGATCTCGCGCACGACCCATTGGAGGTCTTCGAGCGACTCCGCGATCGGTGGGAGCACGTACACGCTGTTCTTGATGGCGACCGCACCGATGCGTTGAAGGCGTCGCCCGATCTTGACGCGAAGATAGTCGGGCTTTGGCGGGATCTGGTGAATGAGCAACAACCAGCGCAGCGCAGTAGATGAGTGCGCCGCCGGTCCGGTTTTCTGTTGAGGCAGCTTTCGGTGCGATCGCTTGCTTGCGACGGGCGAGGTCTTGGCCATGTATATCACAACTGTATCGTCAGACTAAGCCAAGATCAATCCCTGAAACCATGGGCAGAGCCGGGCCATTTCGACCCGTCCATCCGGGGAGCCACTAGACACAACATCACAAGTGAACCATCATTCAGGCTTGTCGCAGGGGCAGCGCAGTGCGCCGCTCCAAAGTGTCCCTCAATCATCGACTGCTCGGAGACAACGATGCGCACCATGTCATGGATGGTCCGAGGCGCCGTATTCGGCGCGCTACTGGTATCCGGCACTCCGGTCCTGGGTCAGGAGTCGGCAAAGGCGCAGACCAAACTTGCAACCGCGCTACGCGGCAAACACATCGCGCTGGCAACTGGCATTGAGACGGCGGCGGCCAACGGCAAACCTATTTCGGCGAAGTACGAGTACGAAGGTGGGAAGCTGTCGCTATCGGTGTACACCGAAAAGAGCGGACAATTTTCGGAGGTGGTTGTAAACCACCACACCGGCAAGGTAGAGAAGACCGAGAAGATCACTGAAGGCGACGACCTCAAGGCAGCTCAGTCGCAGAGCGCCGCCGCAGCGCAAGCCAAGTCGTCGCTCGCTTCCGCACTGTCAAAGGCCCTCTCCGCGAACAAGGGATACAGCGGGGTGAGTGCAACGGCGACACTCAAGAACGGCCAGCCAACCGCCGAGATCACGCTGATCAAGGGATCGGAGTTCAAGATGGTTACGGAACCGTTCTGAAAGGCCACGCATGGAAGGCGTGCGCTGCCGCGGTAGGCGTCTTTCTTCCGGTCTACGTCGTTGGCGTGTTTGTCGCGCGGTGGTTTCTTCGACTGGCCAATCGCGATGTCCACGACGCGCGGTTTACGGCGCCCGGAAGAGTCGGCGTATGGACAAAGGCGGATTCGCATACGCTGTTCGATGATCTCACGGCCGCCCCTCTTAAACCATGATCCGCTACTACGTTGTCTCCACGATCGCCCCGTAACTCGTCCGCAGCCCAGTCACTCGAGGTGTACCATGATGTCGATGTCCCGCTACCTTCTCGCCGCATTGCTGACCGTCGTATCGCCGTGCGCGTCCAACGCGCAGTCCAACCTCGGCGCCGCGTGGGACTCGGTCGGCCGTGTCCTGCAGGCACCGGGCACGCTCACCGGAGACTACCGTCGCTACAACTTGCCGCGGCGCGACATCACGCTGCACATGGGTGACGTGACCGTGGCGCCGTCGCTGGCGTTGGGCGCCTGGGCCGGCTTTGGCGGAACGCCCCCGGACGCCATGATGATGGGCGATCTCGTGCTGACCAACGCCGAGCTCAAGCCCGTTCTGGCGGAGTTCGTGCGCCAGCGACTCGACGTGACCGCGATCCACAATCATCTCAGCGGGGAAGAGCCGCGAATCACCTACGTCCACTTCCACGGCCAAGGCCGCGCGATCGACCTTGCCACGCGCCTCGACCATGTCCTCGCCCTCACGGCGACGCCACGCCCAGTCGCCGCCTCCGCGCCGAGCCCAGTGACGATCGACACGGCGGCGGTTTTCCGTGCATTGGGCGTGTCCGGGAAGGCACAGGGTGGCGTCGCGCAGCTCTCTTTTATCCTAGTGCCGGGGCGCGTGACGATGCACGGGCGCACACTTGTGCCGGCACTCGGCTACGGCAGCCCGGTCAACGTCCAAATGGTTGACTCGTCGCGCGCCGTCGCAACAGGCGACTTCGCGGTGTTAGGTACAAAGGTCCGCGGCGTGCTCGACGCATTGGCGACGCATGGCATCCTCGCCACCGCGCTCCATAGCCACCTGATCGGCGAGCAGCCCTCGCTCTACTACATCCACTTCTGGGCCGATGGCGGACTCACCGACCTGCTGCGCGGGCTTCGCGCCGCGATCGACGCCGCGCGCTGAGCCACCTGGCGCGGGGAGATCTTCTACCAGCGCTGACTGAGGTTTGCCCCTGGCATACGCTTGAGGAGAGTCCATACGTGCCACTTGGGGGCTCGCAGCGTGCAGATGGCATTCTCCACAGACCGGGGGGATCTCGGCGAAATGTCAAACACCCGATCACGCCCTCGACGCGCGTGCGCGCGCCACGACATACGATCCGAACACCAGCACACCCGCGAGCGCCTGCGCCACCAAGGTCTCCACCGTGGGAAACACGGAGAACCAGAGTCCAACCCAGGACGGCGTCCATCGAGAGAGTCCAGGCACCACAGTCGTGGGAATCCAATGCGCAAGCTGCATCTCCTGCGCTTCTTCCCCAACTATGACGAGCAGCACGACGCCGAGCAGGACGCCCGTGGTGATCAGCATCTTCCTGTATGGCAGCCGGTGTTGGCCCACGAAGGTAAGCACGCCGACGATCGCGGTGAGCGCGGCTCCGAGCAATACTCCGCCAAACACGACTCTACCGCCGAGTTGAAGGCGGTAGCTCTGAAGAAAGAGCACTACCTCGAACCCCTCCCGGTACAAAGAGGTGAACCCTAGCAAGGCGAGCCCCAATGCGACGCGACTACGCACTCGACCGTGGTCGTTCGCGTGAGCAAACGGCGCTTTCGCCGCGTGTGAAAGCCGATCCAGCCGGTCCAATAGACTTTGTGAAAGAACCAATTCATCACGACCAGCAGGACGATCACGGCGAGCAAGCCGGTTGCGGCTTGGACCGCCAGCGCCGGGACGCTCTGCCCCAACTCCTCGACCACGCTGACGACGAGAAACCACGTGGCGATCGACGCGACCAATCCCGCGATAGCGCCGGCTGTGACCGGACGGCGATGCACGCGCTGCTCACCGGTCATGCTCGCCGTGATCGCCGCGAGCACGAGAATGCATTCGAGTCCCTCGCGAAACACGAGAACGCCGACGTCAACGACTGCGACGCGGCCTCTCGCATGCGTCGCGATGGGATCGGGCGCCCCGTGCGCGGTGAGGCCGGCAAAAATGAGCGCCGCGATGACTGCGCCCGCCGCGGCGATCGTTGCTGCGATGATGAGGATACGGACGACCCGCCAGTCGCGTGTTGCCATCGTGGCTAGCGGATCAGACGATCCTGGCGAGGCAGAATGAATCACCAGAACGACGCACGTACTCCGAGATAGAGGCTGCGACCCATCCCGGGTAGAATGCCGGGGCCCGGATACTCAGGGGTGCGCTTCGTGAAGTATCGCCTATCCGTCAGGTTGTTGATGCCGAAGGTCAGTTGCCGGTCACCGGCGAGCCGAAGCGCGAACGACCAGTCGAGCACCGTGTATGCCGGGATCAGGCCGCCAGCTGCGTCCTCGGTGGGTTGTACACTGTTGTTGGCGTCGCCGAATGATTCCGACGTTTGGCTCACCTGGAGCGTGTTCGAGAATCGGCCGACGGCGTACGTCGCGCCGAACCGCGACAGCACACGCGGGGCCCCCTCGACGCGGTTGCCCTTGAACTCGCCAGTCACGTAGCGGGCGTCGACGAAACCAAACGACGAGAAGAGATCGAGCGACCCAGCGCGGGTCGGCAATCCGAGGAGCGGGAACGGATCGAGCTCGAGATAGCTCTCTACGCCACGGTGCTCGCTCGATCCGATGTTGCCGACTTCGACGAACTCACCCGACGCATCGGTTCCCGTACGCGTCCCTATCCGATCGCCGTACCACAGATAGAACGCGCCCACATCGAACTTGAATACATCCCCAGCCGTACCGCGCCAACCCAGGTCGGCGTTGCCGCCGCGCGATGAGTGAAGGTCGGGGCTGATACGAGCGATGCTGCCGAACGGAGTGAATGACGAGTACAGGATCGGCCGATACGCTTGTGACACGTTCGCGTACAGCTCGGTCGACAAGCCGGTGATGTAGCTTACGCCGACGCCCGCCAACGGGTAGGCGTAGCTGCGTGGCGTGAACGACGCCGTCGCGTCGCTGTACCCACTGATGGTCGAGCGCACCGATTCCAGCCGTATGCCCGGCACCACGCTGAGGCGATCGGTCAGGTGAATGAGCTCTTCGGCGAACCCGGCCACGTTCGACGTGCCGAGCCGCAGCGCGGTCTCCCACGTGCCTTCGGTCAGGTTCAGGTCGAAATTGTCGCCGACGGATCCGGTGCCGCCCTCGAAGCGGCGCGCAGAGACATTGGAGAGCCTGATGCCCGTGGACAGCGTCGCCCGATGCGCATCCAGCGCGTGGTCGACCCGCAGGCGCGACTCGAGCGTGAGGGTCTTGAACGTTTCGTTTTCGACCTCTCGGGGAATCTGCTGGCCCGTCTCGGGATCGATGACGTCAGGCGAGCCCGGGCCGCCGTCTTCGTTTCGCCACACCAGCGCGCGCGAGCCGTCGACATACGACAGTGTGTTCTCGAACCGTACCGAGCGGGAGAAGTCGTACTGGGCGCGGAGCGCCGCGACATTCCATGGGCTGCTGAGCCAGTTCCTGGAGCGGAACGATGCGCGCGGGTCGGCGACGAATGCGGAATCATCGAGACCGCCGGCCATGTGAATACGATTGCGGAACACGGTGTACTCGCCGCTGATCGTCAACCGTGACGACGGGCGATATGTCACGCGTCCGAATGCGGCGAGCTGCCGGAAATCAGAATTCGGACGCCACCCATCCTCACGCCGGCCATGCACGAACCCGTAGTAGGTCCACTTGTCGGTCCCACCGGCGACCGTGTTGAACGAGTTGACCAACCCAAAGCTCCCGCCGCTGAGCGCCGACGTGAAGCGAGGCGCCGTGTTCGGTTGACCATCGCGAATGACGTAGTCGATCACGCCGCCGAACTGCGGACCGAACGCCAGCGACGCGGCACCGCGCACGACGTCGATGCGCTCGAGCGCTTCCGACGGCGGCGTGTAGTACGTCTCGGGATAGCCGAACAGGTCCGCCGCGATGTTGACACCGTTCTGGCGGACGTTCATCTCCACCGACTGCGTCGGATCGAGCCCGCGGAACGCGACGCCGTTGGACGGGAAACCGGCGCCCTCGGTCTCCGAGAAGTGCGCGCCGGGAATGCGGCCGAGGATCTGGCGCTCGACATCCTGCGCGACATTTGCGCGGAGCGAATCCATGACGATCACCTCGGTCTTCTTGCCGGCGAAGATGGCATTCTGCTGAATGGCCGGTAGATGTCCAATGACGTGGAGCGGTCGGCTTGCGGTCACCACGATCGCCGGAAGCGCCGCGGTGTCGCGCCGGAACGTGGTGTCTGGTTGTTGGGCTGGTGTGAGGCGCGCGCCGATCGCCAGAAACGCGGCGGCGACAGTGGCTGTTGTACGGATCAAGTTGCAGTTCGGCATGAGATCGACGGGAAGCGCCCTGAACAGGCGAGAAGGCCTTGGGAGCCACGGACAAACATTCCCGCCCAAGGCCCGGTTGGTGTGCGAATGATGCCCGACCTCCGCCTGCGCCGCACTTCGGCAATTGTACCGAGTCCGGGCCCGGCCTCCAAGCCAATCCCCGACCAATTGTGCGGTGAACACCACTTTACGGGTGAATCCCGATAGTATATATCGGATTAACCCTATCGGACCGATCCCGGTCATTGACGACCCTCGAGCCCTCGACGTGGACGACGCAACCGACACCAGCGCACGCGAGATCACGTTCACCAGGCCTTCGGGCTTGGCGAACGAGGTCTCAATCCTCGTCGTCGCCGAGCACGCGCTCGTCCGTGCGGGCCTGCGGGCGGTGCTGGATAGTACCTCTGGGTTAGTGGTCGTGGCCGAGGCAGCGGACATCGGTTCGGCTGCGCGGGTTGCCACGCGCGTTCGTCCCGACGCGATCTTGCTCGACGCGCCGCCGGCCGACAGCGGCGCGCAATCGGCGCTCATCGCGTTACGGCGCGCCGTTCCGGAGAGCTGCGTGCTGTGTCTTGCGCGGACGACTCCGCATGGCTTCGGCGAGCCTCAGTGCGTGTCGCCCGAGACCGGCATCGCGGAATTCTGCTCGGCGCTGGGATCGATGCTCGGCGATCGATGTGGGGCCTGCCTGCTGCGACCGCAATGCCCCGTGCAGAGCATCGCAGTGGCTCTCAGCCGCCGCGAGCGACAGGTCGCGGTGCGCGTCGCACGCGGGATGTCGAGCAAACAGATCGCCGCGGCGCTCGGGATCAAGCTCCGAACGGTGAACACATACCGCGAAGCGTTGGCGCGCAAGATTGGTGCGTCGTCGCCGGCCGTGGTGACGCGGTATGTGCTCGAGCACGGGCTGAACTCGCTCGTCGAAGATCTCATTCGGTAAGAAGCGTTTGCATCGCATCGGTTGTGTGCCTCCCCCGCAAACCATTGGCACGCACGTGCGCCGCGAGGCCACTGATAACAGGTAAGGCGCCGAGCGAACGGATGGACCTCTCCGTGTCTCAGCGTGACACGAGATAGGAGCCGCCAGATTCGCTGCATCCTTGCAGTTGACTGCGATCTGTCACGCGCCTGTCCGGCTGCCGCCATCGTGCTCCGCCACTCGCGGGCGATAGCCGAGCGCCTCAGCTACATGAGCGGACCCAATCGTGTTGCTCTGCTCCAGATCGGCAATGGTTCTCGCTACCCGTAACACTCGGTGATACGCGCGCGCCGATAGATGTAGGCGTTCTCCAGCGCTGGTGAGCAGCCCACGCGCGAAGGATTCGAGTTCACCGTGCACCTCGAGCCAGCGCCCTGGTGCGCGTGCGTTGCAAGCACCGTCGTTGGAGTAGCGTGCGCGTTGTCGAGCGCGCGCGAGCTGTACGCGCTCCCGAATGGCCGCTGACCCATCCCCAGTGCAGCGCTGCGAGAGCCTTGCCAGCGCGACCGGTGGGACGTTGACGTGCAAGTCGATGCGGTCAGCGAGAGGGCCGCTGAGGCGCGCACGATATTTCACGATCTCCGCTGTCGCACAGGTGCACGCTTTTGTCGGATCGCCAGCGTGTCCGCAGAGACACGGGTTCATCGCCGCCGCGAGCGCGAATCGCGCCGGGAAGCGCAGCGAAGCCGACGCCCGCGCAATCGTGACGTGTCCATCTTCCATCGGCTGCCGGAGCGATTCGAGCACCGAGCGCGGGAACTCCAGCAGTTCATCGAGGAACAGCACCCCGTGATGTGCAAGACTCACTTCTCCAGGCCGAGGCGACGATCCACCCCCGACGAGACCGGGCGTGGAGACGGAGTGGTGCGGCGCACGAAAGGGGCGCCGAGTCACCGCGCCCGCGGCCGGATCGAGCATGCCGGCGACCGAGTGAATGGCGGTCACTTCGATCGCTTCGGCATCGGTGAGCGCGGGGAGGATGGTCGGTAGGCGGCGAGCGAGCATCGTCTTGCCTGCGCCGGGCGGCCCCACGAGGAGCAGCCCATGACTTCCCGCGGCGGCGATCGCGAGCGCGCGTTTCGCACCCTCCTGCCCGGCGACGTCCGACAGGTCGAGCAGATCATCCACTCGCGCACGCTCGGCACTCACACGTGGCTCGGGAAGCTTTCCGCGCTTGATCCATATAACGAGCTCTCCAAGTGTCGACGGCGCAGCGAGGCGCAGCCCACGAACCAATGCCGCCTCTCTCACGTTGGAAGGTGGCAGGATCAAGGTGGTTTCACCGCCACGTGCGCTCGCAGCCACCTGTCGCGCAATCGAGAGCGCGCCCCGCACCGGGCGAATCGACCCATCGAGTCCGAGCTCGCCCACTGCGACGCAGCGTTCGACCGACTCCGCCGGGATCACACCCGTGCCGACGAGTACGCCGAGTGCGATGGGCAGATCGAACCCGGTTCCCTCTTTACGTCTATCCGCTGGCGCAAGGTTTACAGTTATTCGTCGCGGCGGTACCGTGAACCCCGCATTGATCAACGCAGCCCCGACCCGCTCGCGACTTTCCTTCACGGCACTCGCGGCGAGACCGACGATGAACCATTGCGGGAGGCCGAGCGCGACGTCGACCTCAACGGTGACGTCGTAGGCGTCGATTCCAAGGACCGCGGCGGAGCGAATGGCTGCAAGCATGGCGACAACGTGTCACGCGCCTGCTCGCACTCCGCCATCATTCCAGCGCGCATGGCATCAATGTCGCGCGCCGTCCTCAGTTGCTACGGCAGCCAAGTCGTCAGCGAAGCCGCCGGCTTACGTTCTTTCGCCGCGGGGACGACCATCGGCTCACCGACGTTGATTACCGCGACAATCCGCTCGCCTTCCCCCACGCCGACCGCGGCGCACGCGGCCGGATCCTGCATCACTGCGCCCGTCTTGATGTGGGTACCGAGACCCAGTGCGACGGCGGCGATCGAGATGTTCTGGATCGCCATCATCGTCGCGGACAGGTCTTCCTCACGGATTTCGGGATTCGCGTCTTCCGCCACCGCGACCGCGATCATCAGCGGAAGCGCCATGTGCTCGTCGGCGACCTTGTTCCGCATCGTGTCCGCGGCGGCGGCATCTTCGATCTTCTTCGCCTTGCGGTTCCCCAACGCGAGCCCGTATGCGCGTCGCGCCTCGGGGCCCATCACGTAGAAGCGCCACGGCTGCGTGAGCCGATGGTTCGGAGCGGTGATGGCTGCATCGAGTAGCGTCTCGATCTCCGCGCGCGACACCTCGCGCGGGTTGAACTGGCGGATTGAACGACGCCCATGAAGAGCGTCAAGTGCGGTGGTGGTCATGCAGCGCATGGTAGGCCGTCGGTCGCACCCGCGCCAGTCGCGTACGCGATCGACTCGGCGCGAGCTGCCTTCCTGGCTTTTCCGTCTGACGTGCCGCCCGCACTACGACGCGACGTCAGTCAGACACGCGCTGGGTTCAGTAGTAGCGGAAATCGAACACGCCGCCGTCGGCGGTCGACGAGATCTTGCCGATTCCGCCCGTCGCCTTCTGCATGCGAAGCACGTCGAACTGGCTGGTCATGCTGCGGTTCGAGACGGTCGCCCTGGTTGGTGAGAATGGCGACGTCGTGACCGCGCACGCACCGAGAACGAGAATCACGGCGAACGCGCTTGCAGCTGAGAGCCCGCGGGAGACAGTCCGTGCATGCATGATGCGCTCCTGATGAGGTGTGGCAGTGTGGCAGACGAACGTACCACTCTGACACACAAGCGGCGAGCCGCCCTGCGTGTGCCCGCAGCATCCCCTCGCCGCGTTGGCGACCTCATGGTGAGCTCGTGCTTATGCCTGCTGGATCGGCCGAACGCTTGGCCTTGTCCGCGAAGGTCACCGGATGCCCGAATTGCCACTGCGAGTGCTCACGGTCGCGCTTGGGCACGCTCACGATGGACTTCATCATCGGGAACAGTTCCTTCTGCGACGACGTCACGATCGAGTCCGCAATCTCGGGCTGTTCCCAGAAGATCTTCCAGTACTCCTTCTGCGCGGTGAGCACGCTGTCGATCTCCATCTTTCCGGCATCCCCCTTTCCTTGTGCGAGGAATCGGCCGAGTGGGACATACACGCCTCGAACACGATCGCTGAACACGGCGTCAGCACGCCGGAGCGCCGTCTCTTGCCCGGGACTCAGGAAGAGTGAGTCGCTTTCCTCGAGCAGCGCCTTGTGGATGCTCGACGTGTTCTGGAGGTAGAATGCCGCGAGCGAATCCGGCGACCGGCGTTCCCAGCCGACAGGACTACGCACTGGTTCCACCGCGCGGCGGAGCTGCTGAAGGTCATAGTCCGTGGAAAGCCGCAGTGAGACGTCGATCACCAACCGGAACGGATTCAGCGTGAGCGTCCGGCCGGGTCGTGTATCGGCGAAGCGCGGATTCACGTCGTACCGAAAGCGCGGGCCCGCAGCGTCGAAGCCGCGCGGCACGAGCAATACCGGATCAGGCGTCGCCGGCGATCCCCATCCACGCATGTTGTCGCCGCCGTGCACGGCCTGGTCGATACCAGCGAGCACGTTCTGGAAGTAGACGGTCGGGTTCACCCGTCCTCCCCACTTCTGCGGAGTGGGCGGACGCCACTGCACGTTCACCGATTGCGTCCACGGCCCTCGGCAGCTGTTGCGCCCAGCGACCTGCCCTGCGTTCGACAACAGGCATTCTTTCGCGATCGACGATCCTGTCGCGAGCAGCGAGCGGAGTTGGGCCGCGAGTGCGGCATCGGTTTCCACCGCTGGGTTGGGCACGAACGCACGATCGCCACTGCGGCCATCGCCATTCACGTCGCCCTGCACGATCGGCGTGAACGGCAGTCCCGACTGCGACCGCGCGAAAAGCGTCCACGTTCCCGCGAGCCCCTTCGAGAATCCCGTCGACACGACGATCGCGTGGCGCGCATCGAACTGGCCCGGTGCCCACTCGACATCACGCGGATCGCCAAAGCCCGCGCCGTCGAAGCCACGGAACTGCCGCTTGGTTGACTGCACGGTGTAGTTCACCGATGCGTAGAACTGCGCGCCACCGCGGAACTTGAAGACGTCCGGCGAAATGCCGAAGGTCAGCTGACTCCCATATCCTCTTAGATCGCTCACACGACGCGACACTCGGCCATACTGATCCGAGATGCGCGACTCCGATGCCGACACCGTCCCGCTGGCGGGATCGATTCCCGCTGTCGATACGAAGACCGGGCGGTTCCCTTCGTCAGCGAGCGTAAACAGCCTTGCGCCCTTGAAATTGGCATCCACCGTGCCTGGCTGTGACAGGTCGTACGACGCCAGCCCCGCCACACGCAGCAGCAGTCCGCTGATGCTGCTGTTCCAGTCGAGCGATGCACGCCATGAATGCGGGACGTCGTAGCCGGGATCGATCAGCATCACCGACGGAGCACTTTCCGACAGGACACCGCCTCCATTCGCGCATTGCGTTGGAATCGCAGCGGGATCGGTGTTGAACTTTGCCCAGTCCACCAGCGGCACGGCCGCACCGACGCACGACAGATACGTCGTGCCGCCAGCGAGCCCGTTCGATGCGCTCGCGTCGGCGAGCAGGCCCGGTCGGAGGAGGTCCCTGAAGTCGCCGATGCCGCCACGAATCACGCCCGCGGTCGTTCGGTAGAATCGCCCGACGTTGTTCCCCATCTGGCCATTGCCGTTGTCCTTGTCGCGATTGTACGTGTACGAAAAACCAACGCGCGGACTCACGTGCGCCCGCGTGGGCGCAACGCCAGTCTGGACACCGAGTGCCTGCTCGAGCACAGTGTTGCGCGCCGGCGCGCTGAAGAATCCGTCGACGTCCAGGCGCGCGCCGTACAGCAGGCTGAAGAAACGCGTCGGCGCCCACTGGTGTGCCAGTGCGCCGGCCGTGTTCCACACGCTGCCGGAGCGCTCTGGCTGCGACAGCGTCCTCGTGAAGCTTGCCGGGTTGCCCGCGGCAAAATCGGCGATGGAATTGAAGGCGAAGGTGCCGAGTTGGTTCGGAATGCCGTCCTGTCTCAGTCCATCCGCCCGCGCCCAGAGCAGCGACTTGAAGCGATGACGCTTCCCACCAGCATTCCAGGCGGTCTCGTTGGCACCCTCGGCCGTCCATCGCGAATCATCAGTGGAGAGATAGGACCCACCGCCGAGCGCCAAGCCGGTCACATCGGTGCTCGCGTCCAGTGCGGTCGAGCGCACGACGATGTTCGCGCCAGGCAACGACCGATACGGTGACACCTGCGTACTCACCGTGCTCGCAGCGAGGCGAGTCTCTGTCAGAATCCGCCGACCTTCGCCGACGAACGTGCCAAGCGTGAGTTGTCCCCCGAAGGTCTTCTCGCGCCGCTCTCCCGACGTCGACGGCGCCGACGTTGGTCCGAACCCGAGTGCGCCATCGCGGGTGTAGCCGGCGTACGTCGTGAGCGCGCGCGTGCTCAGCGTGTCGCGGGTGTCATCGAATCGGCCGAGCCAGCTCACGGCATCGTGTTGCCGATTGGCCGGCAATCCAACCGCGCCGGCGAGTCCGAGCGGCCCCGCCACCGCCACGAGGCGCGCCACCGAATCCGGCGCGACTCCGGCCCGCAACAGTGCCGCGGCATCGGCATCGAGCAGCGTCGCGGGATCACTGGTGTTGCGCGCGAGATCGACGGCGACGTTGTACGTGGCCGCGCTGCGAATCATCTCACCGTCCGCACCAAAGCTTCCGCGTGCGCCGCCGCTCTGCGCACCGAGCGACCGCGCAGTCGCATCCGTGAACTGGAGCTGGCGAGGGTCGAGCGTGAGAAACGCGTTGCGGTTCTGATAGAACCGATCGCCGGCGCCGAGCCGCACGTCGATGTTCGCGCCGGCAAAGCCGCCGCGCGTGGGATCGAACGTGGCACCGGTGACTCGCGTCTCTGTGCGCGCGGCGCGCGGCACCGACCCTCCCGCGAGCGCCATTCCATTCAGCGTGTTCAGGTTCGACTCGGCTCCGGAGCCAAGGATGGACGGGCCGGCGCCCGTCATGGTGACGTTGGACATCGTTCCGGCGATCGCATTCAGGTCGCCTGCTGCTGTGGGTGATATCGCGCCGTTGATCCCGTCCTTCCATTTCTCCGCCGATCCCGGCTCCGGGTCCGTCGGCCGCACGGCATTCGAAGCCCGCACCGGCTTTTCGGCCGTCACTTTCACGGCGGCGAGGAGGGCGACGTCGCGCTCGAGCTTGAAGTCGGCGATGAACTCGTGCTCCTCCGCCTGGCGTTGGACTCGGCGTCGAGATGGCTTGAACCCCGCAGCGCTCACGTAGACGAGGTAGTCGCCGGTTCCCTGCTCGAAACGCACGCGATAGCCGCCCGTGCTGTCCGAGGACGCCTGCTGCGTGAGGCGATCGGGACCGCGCGTCACCATGATGGTCGCGACCAGCGCCTTGCTCGAATCGTCGGTGATGCGCCCGCGAATGGTTTCTGCGGGCTGCCCCTGCTGAGCCAGCCCCACGCGGGATGCCGTCAGATTTGTGAGCAACACGACGGCGGCGAGGCAGGTAAAGCGCATTGGTGGCGTGGAGGCGGGGCGATTGGCGGATTGGGACCGGCTGTTGGACACCATACGCCCTGAAACCGTTGAGGGGTTCATCGCCCAAAGTGACAGTCTTGCGCCGCGAAGTGATGACTGTCACATTGGGCGCCCCTCCCCAAGTAAACGTTTGTCCCCAACCATTAAGAGGCACGCGTGAGAAAATCGTCACTAGGCGCGCTGGCAATCCTGCCGGCAGCGCTACTCGCGATCTCCTGCTCCAATGACGCCGTTGCACCGGCGTCAGCCCCCACCGAACGCAGCGCCAGTCAAGGTGTTGCGACCAATTCGTACGTGATCGACCTCGCCGGAAGCACCGCCTCGTCGACGCTTGCGTCGGACGTCGCAGCGGCGGGCGGGTCGCTGACACAGTCACTGGACGGCGCCGGTCTCGCCATCGCTCAGTCGGATGATCCGGGGTTCGCGGCGCGCGCGGCCAAGATCTCCGGGGTCCGCGGCGTCGTCCAGGATCGTATGGTCCAGTGGATCGCCCCGAACGAGCGCGTGGCAGAACTCTCCGATTCCGCCACTGAAACGATCGACGCGGGTGCCTTCGCCGGTGCAACCGGATCCGCCGAGACGTTCCGCAAGATCCAGTGGAACGTGGACGCCGTCTCGGCGCCCGGTGCGTGGGCTGCCGGCCAGCAGGGCGCCGGCGCACGCGTCGCCGTGATCGATGGCGGCATCCATTCCGCGCACATCGACATCGCGCCCAACTTCGATGTCGCGCGCTCCCGCTCCTTCGTTCCCGGATTCGCGTACAACACGGACGTGGGCACGTTCTGGCACGGCACCCACGTGGCCGGCATCATCGCCGCGCCCGCCAACAACATCGGCACGGTTGGCGTGGCTCCGAGCGCCACGATCATTGGAGTGAAGGCGCTGCACAATGGCAGCGGAGCGTTCTCGTGGATCATCAACGCGATCTACTACGCCGCAACCCCGATCGCGCAGGGGGGTGCCGGGGCAAACGTGATCAACATGAGCCTCGGTGCCGGATTCCAGCGCAACGACGCCGGCGGCGTGCAACTCGCCAATGCGCTGAGCAAGGCAACCACGTACGCCTACCAGCAGGGGGTGACGGTCATTGCCGCGGCGGGTAACGACGCGGCTGATTTCGATCACACCAACAACTTGATCTTCGTGCCGGCGCAATCCACTCACGTGATCGCGGTTGCGGCCACGGGTCCGTTCAACTTCGCTGGCGGCGCCACGAACTATGACCGCCCAGCCTCGTACACGAACTTCGGCCAGTCCGCCATCACGTTCGCCGGCCCCGGCGGCGACGCGGCTCTTCCGGGATCGGCAGTTTGCAGTTTCCCCAGAAATCCCTCCGGTTCGAGCCTGCAGTTCTGCTGGGTGCTCGACATGGTGATCGCTCCCTGCCGCGGGTCGGGCGCGAGCATCAGCAGCTACTGCTGGGCTGCTGGAACGAGTATGGCATCGCCAGCCGTCGCGGGCGTTGCGGCGCTCGTGATCGGAAAGAACGGTGCCCTTCCCCCCGCGCAAGTCGAGGCGATTCTCCGCTCGTCGGCAGACGATCTCGGCAAACCCGGAAATGATGACTTCTACGGCCGAGGCCGCGTGAACGCGACGCGAGCGGTCCAGTAACGACACCGTTTCAACCATGGGGAAAGCCGGCCTCGTTCCGAGGCCGGCTTTTCTTTGTGCCGAAGCCGATGCGAACCTGAACCGGCCGACCGTGTGCGGACGGATTGCTGTTTCTCGAAAAACACCGCTACAGTTGCAGGTCGAATTGGCCACGCGCCGCGGCTTCGTCGACGCCCTCCGTCTCGGAGCCACCAGGCTCGTCGGCGTCACTGCTGTCGTCTCCACCCAGGCGCCCGAACGCGAGACCATGTTGCGCGCAGACCGAGGCGAAGCGATCGCGAAGCCCCGCTCGGTACTTCTCGCCCACTTGATGGCTCCGCGCGTACGCGCGCGCGTACTTGCCGGCGAGCTCAGGAAACGTCGCTGCGATGAATGGCAGATACCGGTCACGTGCGGCAGACTGAAGTCGTAGCGCGCATGCACTCACGTACGACGCGTCGACGCGCTTCAGCGCGATGACCAGCTCCTCTATCATCTCCGGAACGTCCGTGATGCCGGGAAGAACTGGCATGCAGTTCACACCGACCCTGATTCCACTCCTCCGCAGGCGAGCGATCGCTCGTAGCCGCGCTTCGGGTGTCGGCGCCCTGGGCTCGAGACAGCGGGCCAGCTCCCGGTCGATCGTGATGAGCGACACGTGCACGGACAAGCGTGATCGTTCATTGATGCGTGTCAGCAGATCGATGTCCCGAGTGACGAGCGGGCTCTTGGTGATGATCGTGACGCCGATGCCAGACTGCTCGGCGAGGACCTCTAGCACCCCCCTCGTCACGCGGAACCGCCGTTCCGCAGGCTGATAGGGATCGGTCGCCGTCCCGATGACCACGCACTCGTGTCGGAGTGCCTCGAGCGTCGAGGTTCGTCCAAGCTCGCGTCTGGCGATGGCCGGTGCCTCGCGTTTCACCATGATGCGACGCTCGAACGCCAGCCATGGAGGCATGTCGTCGGTCGGGAGCGAGTCGCCGCCATCCAAGCGTGCCGCCGTGGCGAGTCGTTCCGCTGTGTAGCGATGCGCGTACCGCGCGTAGCAATACGCACATCCCAGAGCGCATCCGACGTACGGATTGATCGACCAGAACCCCATGCCGGTGGCTTTCGGGCCATTCATCAATCCGCGCGAATTCGCGGCATAGTAGCGGATGTCGTTCTGCTCCCCGACCAGTGGTACGGTGCGTCGTTCCCGGGTCGCGTTGCCATTCCCGAAGAGGCTCTGCTGGTCGTTCTGTTGTATGGCAGGCATTGTTCAGTCTACCGAATAAACACCGAATACGCCAATATCGTGTGACACGGAACGCCATTCGCATGGTGGTCGCCTTGTGCCGTCCTTCCGTTGCCTGCTCATCACGACTGTGCTCTTGACTGCGTGCGGGCGCGCGCCGAGCTCCGCGGAGGCCGCACGCCTGCTGCGGACCGCCGAGCCGAACATCGATAGCGGAAACGTGGTCGTGCGCGTGTGGGCGGACGGTCCGCCATGGTTTTCATGCGCTGAGGTGCTCGCGAAGATTCGGTCGAATGCTGACAGTGCGGTAATCCGCCGTCCGCTGACGAACTGGCGATCGCTCGTCATTGCCAATTGGGTCACGTTGCGCGACACGACCAAGGGGCCAGTGACCGATCCCGGCTGGTGCAGGGCGAGCCTGCGTGATGCGCCGAGTCGCGCTGCGAGTGGCTGGACGGCCGTGGCCGGCGACTCGATGCCCACTGGCGACCGGCGGACGGGATGGGATGTCCCTGCCGGCTCGCGCCGATTGGTGGTGCGCAACGGCGCGAAGAAAATGAACGCTGACACGGCAAGCGTAGAATACCTTCTCACCGTCGTCCCCAACCCCAACGGCACCGCACTCGGCGCGGATCAGGACACGATACGCCGGCGTGCGCTATTGGTGAGGACCGACGGTGAGTGGCGAGCTGCGCAGCTCGATTGGTCCGGCCCTGCGCCTGCTGCGGCGCAGGGCGATCGGCGCCAATGAACAGGTCGGCGTTAGGCCGGTACCAGCGCCGCGGAGTCGATGGACAGCCACTGTTCGAGCTCGCCGCGCGAGTCGATTACGTGCGGCACGGTCTGGAGCTCCTCGTGCACCTGGTCAGGCTCGTATCCGGTCGGCTGTCCGGTCTTCCTGCTGACCACCCATGAGTGCCGCTGGTCGCGATCGCGACCGCTCATGAGGGTGCGGGGCGCCGCGCCGATGACTGCGGCCACTGCGCCGTAGGTCGCGCGCTGACGACGGGCGTTCAGTGCGTCGAGAATCTGGTCGAGCTTTTCAGTTGCCATGGTGTCGGTCTCCGCGAGGTGTGGGTGATGCGATGCACCACCATTCTCACACCAGTCCTCGCGGGATCCGTCACCGATTCAGCGCAGTGTAGATCGTTCTTATGCGCGTTTGGCGCTGAGCAGGCCGTACCAGGATCCAGAACGTCGGTACAAAGATCCCAGTACGGCCGGGAAAAACAGTAACACCTGCCACAACAAGCACCAAGTCTCGACGGCTAGATCGCTGCGGCCGCCTCACCGGAGCTCCAGGGCTGCCAACCCGGACGATATTCACGCGTGAGCCACTGGTTCACGTCGGGCAGGTTCGTGACCTTCATCGCCGCTCCGTCATAGAGAATCTTCTTCGACTGTCCCGCACGGAGCGCAACGATGCCGAGCAGCATGGTCTCCGTGAGCCGTGATGCGTACTCGAATGGCGAGCTGGCCTTGCCGTCGCCTTTGCAGGCTTGCGCCCAATTGGCCTCGTGCGACGTCGTCACGCGCGCCACTGACTTCGCCACGGCATCTGCACGCGCCGAAGCTGCATCGGGGAAGACCTTCGGATTGTTACCGTACGTCTCATAGGTGAGGAAACCCGTTTCACCAACGAAGACGCCACCGCCACCGTCGCCGCCGGGAAGCGGGAAGTCCGCGTCGAACGTCGGCATCAGGCCGCCGTCGTACCAATGCAGGGTGACTGGTGGTGCTGCCCCACGCGCTGGGAACTGGTAGCGTGTGGTCATCGCGAGCGGATAGCTCGCGGGATTCTGCGCCCCACCGCCCCATGGTGTCGATGACGAGATGACGCTCGTGGGGTACTCAAGCCCGAGCGCCCAATAGGGCTGATCGATCAAGTGCGCGCCCATGTCGCCGATGGCGCTCACGCCGAAGTCGACCCATCCGCGCCAGCTGAACGGGTGGTATGCGGGGTGATAGGGCCGTGTCTTCGCGGGTCCGAGGAAGAGATCCCACTCCAGACCGGCAGGAACGTCCTGTGGATTGGCGGCCATGGCGGCCTGCACGGCGCGATCGACCGTGCGCATGTTCCACGACGGTGGTGCGGCGCTGGGTGCCAGCGGCGGCAGTGTGGCCCCCGGAGCGAGCGGGCGCGGAATGCCCTGCGCCCAGTAGCGCAGCGGCCGGTCGGTCCAGATGTGGACTTCCTTGACCGGCCCGATGACGCCGGCTCCGATGAGCTCCACGATGCGGCGCGTGCCGTCCATGGAGTGGCCCTGGTTGCCCATCTGCGTGACGACCTTCATGTCGCGCGCCGTCTTCGCGAGGATGCGCGCTTCCAGTACGGAATAGGTGAGCGGCTTCTGCACGTACACATGCTTGCCGGCCTTCATCGCGGTGTACGCGATCACCGCGTGCAGGTGATCGGGCGTCGCGATGGAGACTGCCTCGATGTCCTTCTGCTTGTCGAGCATGATGCGGAAGTCGCTGTACTTCGCGGCCTTCGTGTACGCCGCCTGAAGCGCAAGGGCGGAGGCGGATGGGCCGCTCTGCCCCTGCGCCGGGCGCATGCGGTTGGCAAGTGAGCGCTCGACATACGGGAAGTCGGCGTCACAGATCGCGACGACGTTCACGCCGGAAGCGACGAGTGCGGCGAAATTCGACATACCCATGCCGCCGATACCAACCATGGCGACGTTCAGTGTATCGCTGGGTGCACGGTAACCCACGCCGCCGAGGACATGGCGCGGCACGATCATGGGGCCGAGCGCGAACGCCGCGGCAGTGGAAGCCGATCCCTTCATGAAGGTTCGGCGCGAGATGTTCGAGGAGTCGTCGACGGACACGATGTGTGGCCTCGCGGAGTGTACGGGAGAGGAGAAATTTGCGTGTCCTGTAGCTTACTGCCTGGGCGCGTGGCGGGAAGGTGTTGGAGTACTACTGCTGCCGATGCGGCGAGCCGACACAAGGCGCCGGGCAATGTGCACAACAACCGCAGAGCTCACAGTTCTCAGCTAACTGGGTCAGTGAATAGTCGAGCGGAACGGCGTTGCGCTCCGCTGCCTAGATCTCAGCGCGTTGGTACTGCTCGGGCCACTTGACCTTCACGCCGAGCTCCCCTGCGGCGCGGAGCGGCCAGTACGGGTCGCGCAGCATCTCGCGTGCGAGGATCACGACGTCGGCCTTGCCGCTCCGGATGATCTCATCCGCCTGATGCGGATCGGTGATCAGTCCCACGGCTCCCGTCGGGATGCTGGCATTCCGCTTTATCGCCTCCGCGAACGACACCTGATATCCCGGACCGACCGGGATCTTTGCTCCGGCCACGTTGCCACCGCTGGAGGCATCCACGAGGTCCACGCCGTGACCGCGCAGGACGCATGCGAGCGCCGTCGACTGCTCGATGTCCCAACCGCCCTCCGTCCAATCCGTCGACGAGAGCCGGACGAAAAGGGGCAGCTCGTCGGGCCAGACGCCGCGCACCGCGTCGACCGTCTCGAGAATGAAACGGATGCGATTCTCGAACGATCCGCCGTATTCGTCCGACCGCAGGTTGCTGAGCGGTGACAGGAACTCGTGCAGCAGGTATCCGTGCGCGCCGTGCAGCTCGATGATCCGGAATCCCGCCTCGAGCGCCCGGGTCGCCGCTCGCGTGAAATCGCCGATGATCCGCTGAATGTCGGCGCGCGTCATCTCTACAGGGACCGGCGTCTTCGACGAGAATGCCTGAGCACTCGGCGCATAAAGTGGGCGCCAACCGCCGTCGGTTTCGTCGAGCGCGCGGCCTCCGCGCCATGGTGCGGCCACGCTCGCCTTGCGACCCGCGTGTGCGAGCTGAATGCCGGGCACCGATCCCTGCTCGGTGATGAACCGGGTGATACGGCTCAGCGCCTCGATGTGATCATCCTTCCAGATGCCCAGATCGCTCGGCGAAATGCGCCCTTCGGGCGACACGGCCGTCGCCTCCGCAATGACGGCGGCGGCACCGCCGACGGCGCGACTGCCCAGATGCACGAGGTGCCAGTCCGAAGCGAATCCGTCGACGCTCGAGTACTGGCACATGGGACTGACGAGAATGCGGTTGCGCAGTGTGATCGAGCGCGACGCGAACGGGGTGAAGAGGGTGGCGGTCATGAGTCTATCAACCGGCGTCGCGCCCGATTGATTCCCCCGCCTCCGCATAGCCGCGGAATACGTCAGTGTCCCGCAGGCAGCGTCAGTGTCGTTCCAGGGCGGAGAACCGTCGCTGAGCGGCCATTGGCATGCTTGAGATCGTCGAGCGTGACGCCAGTGCGATTGGCGATATCCCAGAGCGTGTCGCCCTGACGAACCACGTAGGAGCGGAACTGTTTCGCACTCGTGGCGGCGGTCGATGCGAGACTCACCTCGCCGTCCGAAGCGACCACGGCCGCCGGTGTCGCCGGGGCGACCGGTGTCTGTCGAGCCACGACGGTGCGCACGAGGTTCGGCAGCAGGATCGTCGCGCCGGGCTGCACGAGCACCGCAACATGCAGGTGAATCGGGTGATGCTCCTCCGTGACCTCAACGACACCGCGCGTTTCGAGGTCAGCGAGCGCACCGCGTACCCATGTCAGGCATGGACCCGATGATGGGCGCCGGATGTCGACGGCAATCCCCGTTGGG
The DNA here is from genome assembly GCA_036844565.1 of Gemmatimonadaceae bacterium. GTDB lineage: Bacteria > Gemmatimonadota > Gemmatimonadetes > Gemmatimonadales > Gemmatimonadaceae > AG11. Next base: position 169,066 of record DAIUFP010000006.1, read on the forward strand.
TGTACCGAGTGCGGGTTGGCATTGTGCGGCTGGTTGCTCATCGGACGTGCGGCGCTGGTCACGGTGAGCGGAACGCCGCAAGCCGCGAGATACTGCGGCGCGAAGGCAAGCACGAACTGCTTCGCCTCACGCGTCGAGTACGAGAAACCGACGCCGCGCGTGAGCTCGTAGGTAGAATCACCCGTGAGTGCTACGAGGCGGCCGTCTGCGATCGCCTTGTCGACGTTCGTCGGGGTGAGATAGAAGGGCATGCGGTGCGACACCGCAAAAGAATACATCTTCTCGACGCTTTCCTTCGACCCATGCAGCGCGGCTGGCTCCTGCGTCCCACCCTGCGCGTGGCGTTGGCCGTGGCGTTGGGCGTGGGCCTCTGGTGCGATGGCGAGGCACAACGAGAGGGCGGCTGCGGCGCCGGCGAATCGAGCGAAGGTGTTCGACATGCTCCCTAGTTAGGCAGACCCAGTGCCACGGCGCACAAAGTTCTCGCTCCGATGCCCGGCGTGGCGTGTCGGGCAACGGATGAAGCGGCTACCTTGAGGCGCCGTCACCCCTCACCCATCCGCATGCGCAACGCACTGCTCACGTCCCTTCTGCTAGCCACATCCATCTCACCCGCACGAGCACAGGATGCGATTCGTGAATACCGACCGGAAATTGTCATCACCGGGTCCCGATTTCACGGCATTGCAGTGCAGGCGTTGATCGAACAGCACCTCCAGATGCGCGATCTTGCGCCCAATGAACGAACGCTCGGCATCGGACTGAATACATCGACCTTCATGCACGTGCGTGCCGGATTTGAAGCCAGGCAGGTTCTCACTCCCGCTTCCCTCGAGCATCGCTACATCCCCACCATCTACTCCACCACGCCGCTGGGCGGTGAATTCGAAGCGCGGAATCGCACGCGTGTGGAGTTCCGCGACATCGCCGGAACATGGTCACAGCGATGGCAGCATCGCTCCGCAATCGGGCGCGACATCGCCGTCGCGGGGCTCGACGTCTTTCCCTATGGGCAATTCGACCTGTCCTACGATTCGCGCGTCCACACGCTCAATCGCACGGAGAAGTCCTTCGGGGTGCGGGTGCCGATTACGTCCACGTCGAGCATCGACACCTTCTTCGCCCATCAGGACGACACGCGGCGCACGCCGCACACCATCCTGATTGGCGGCGCCATCATGCGACTCACGCTCTAGGCTCCGCCCGGTCTCCCACGGCCACCGCCACCGCCGCCACGATTACCGCCGCCATCGCCACCGCCGAAGCCGCCCAGCCCACGATCGGGCGGCACGACCTTGATGCTGTCCGGCAGCTTCGCCCACTGCTCCGCCGTCAGCGTCTTCTGCAGGTCGACGACGGACTCCTCGACCACTTTGCGGGCTTCGTTCGTCTTGCCCTGCATGCGCGCACCGATCACCGTGGGATCCGGCGCAACCCCGGCGCTCGTAAGCACGTCGGCCAGCTCGTCGGCGATCCTGTCGGCCTTCACGGCGATGTCGTTCGACAACTCCGTCAGCCGCGTCTTCTGTGTCGCCGTCAGGGCAAGCTTCAGTGAATCATCGAGCGTCATCGTATGCTGGAAGATGTTCGGAACGACCCGCGCGAGGCGCGTCTTCCACTCCTCCTTCGACAGCGGCTTGCCGTCCGGCCCCGTGCCGAACATGCGGCCGATCTGCTGCCGCGCCGGATCCTGACCGACCGTGAGCCGACCCTGCAGGCCCACCTGGAACGGGACGCGGAATGCGCTGTTGGCGCCGTTCGGGGTGCCGAAGTGCTCGTTGACCTGGTACTTGAACGTGTTGCTCGACGCGTCGAATCCGCGCACGAAGAGCAGCGTGCGATCCGCGATTACCGGCTGTCCCCAGCCGTGCAGGTTGTTGCCGTGGAGCAGTTGGTCCACGCCAACGAGGGCATTCTGCAGTTGAAGCTGGAGGGCCAGTCGACGCGCGAGACCGAACGCATTCGGCTTCATGTTGAGCTGCACGTCGAGCGACGGCGTCCAGGGCGCGGAGCAACTGTTGCGGCCCGCCACGTTGCCGAGCTGCGACTGGAGACATTCAGCGACGCGCGACGGCGAATTCGCGATCACTCGCGAAATGCCGCTTTTCAACGCCGTATCCGTAAGCTGCGGATCGGCCGGATTGAAGATGAATGCGCGATCGTTGCCACGGGATCCGTCGCCGTTGACGTCGCCGTTCACGACTGGTGTGTAGTGCTGGCCGGCGGTCATCCGGCCAATCGCCGTGATGTCCAGCCAGGCGCGTGCAGGGAAGGTGATCGTGCCCAGCAACGAATGCCGGCGCTCGAGATCGGAGGTTCCCCACTGCACGAGGTTCGGATCGCCGGCCGTCGATGCGCCGCCGAATCCGCCGCCCCCACCACCACCGCCGCTGAACCCATTTTGCTGGTCACGTGAGCGGAGGAACGTGTAAGAGCCGTTAAGCGTGATGCCCTGAAGCGTCACGCCTCCCGTCGAGACCGTGACCTGCGAGGACACGGAACGCAGCTGCGACGTGAGCTCATTGACGCTGCCGTACTCCGTGTGAAGGCGTGAGCTCACGATGCTCGTCGCGCCGGTCGTCGGTACGATGGAGGTCGGGTCGCTGAAGACCGGCCGACCGCCCTCGTTCGTCATGATGAACTTCGGCGACGCGTCAAGATTGAGGTCGTGGGAGCCAGTCTGATTCACGCCGTAGGCGAACGAGCCATCGATGCTGAAGTTGTAGCGCTGCAGGTAGCGGCGGCTGCCGCCGAGTGACGCGCGCCAGACCTTCGGAGCACTGAAGCCGTCCTCGAACGTCGTGACATTCCTGCGTTGTCCCGAGAGCGGAACGGGAACGGGGGCGCCCCCCACATCGAGGCATTGCGTCGGGATGGACGAGGCATCGTTCAGGTACGAATTCCAGTCCGGAACCGGCACCGCAGCACCGATGCACGTGAGTGTCGACTGCCCGCCGGGAAGTCCAGTGGCGTCGACAGCGGTTGCCACGAGGTTCGACGAGATCTTGCCGCGGAATTCGCCGACGCCACCGCGGATGGTCCACGCCGAGGCATTGAAGCCGCCGCCACCAGGACCGCCGCCACGACCACCAAAGCCGCCACCGCCTTGCGCGGCACGCGTGGCGCGCGCCGCTGCGGCCGTGTCACCGGGTGCAGGCGGAGGAGGATTGCCTGGCGCGCCCATCGAGTACGTGAAGCCGACACGCGGGCTCACGTGCAGCTCGCTCGGCGCCTTGTCCGTCCGTCGATTGAAGAGTGTCTCGACTTCCTGGTTGTACTCGGGCGTCTGCGGAAACTGCGAGCCCTCGAAACGGAGGCCGTACACCATCTGGACGCGGGGCGACTGCCGCCACGCGTCGCCAAGGTAGATCGCCGCGCTGTTGCTTCCGGCGAGGCGATCGCGCCCCGAGATCGTGCGGGTGTACTGCGACGGCGTGTTCGCCTCGAAGTCGGCGAGTGAATTGTAGGAGAAGGTGCCGTAGCGCTTGTTGATGGCGCCGATGGTGGAGCGGTCTGCGTTCAGAAGGCCGCCGAGCTTCACTCGGTGAGCGCCGCCGCGGCTGACGTAGCTGACCTCGTCGCTCGCCTCGAGCAGGCGCGAGTGCGTCTCCTGCGGCAGCGACGGGTTGCCGCCGAACTGGAGGCTCGTGACGCTCTGCGTTCCATCCGCGAGTGTGCCGGCCATCGTCACGCGCCCGTCGGGCGAGATGAGGTATGGCTCGGTGTTCTGGCGGTCCGAGGACTGGTAGATGCGGGCTTCGTTGATGAGGCCATGCACGTGCGACGTGAGCGTCGCCATGATGCCGCCACCCATCGTGCGCAGGTTGCCACCGATGCTCGGCACCGAATTCGAGGAGATGCGTGTGGCATCCTGAAGCTGTCCGCGCCAATCGCCGCGAACGGTCAACGTGTTCAGCTCACCGAGCGACCAGTCGTAGCGCACGATCGCGGAGGCATTGTCGGCGAGACGCTCGTCCGGAATGCCGGGGAGCGTCGCGCGTACGCCAAGAAGGTTCAGGCGGTTGAGGAAGCGCGTGACAGAATCCTGACTGGCGCCGAGCCGTGTAAGCGTCTGCGTGTTGGCCGCGAGCAGCGAGGAGAGCGGGTTCGTGCGACGCGAGACGGAGGCCGCGCCGAAGATGAACATCTCATCTTCGACAATCGGCCCACCAGCGCCGAAGCTCAGCGAGTTCTGCATGTACTTCTGGCCGAACGACGCCGAGGACTCGTCGACGAACTCGAGCTCCGGATCACGAAGGGCGTATGTGAACACACCCTGCACGTTGTTCGTTCCGCCGCGCGTGGTGGACGCCACCTGGCCGCCGGTGAATTGCCCGCGGCTGACGTCGTAGGTGTTCGTGATCACGCGCGTGCTGCGAACGGCTTCCGAGGGAACGGTGCCCGAGCCGAAGCTCAATCCATCGAGCGTGATCTGGTTCTGGTTCGTCGGCTGGCCGCCGACGGAGAACGTGGCTGCGGTCGAGTCCGTGGCCGAGGTGCCGATGACGCCCGGCGCGAGTGCCGCGATGGAGGCGAGATCACCCTTGTCGATCGGCAGGCGGTCGAGCTGCGCCGCTGACAGGTTGCGCTCCTGACTGCCGGCGGTCGGTCGGTCCTGTATCTGTTCCCCGTTGTTGTTCGCCCGTACCTGCACCGCCGCGAGGACCTGCGGACTTCTGGTGAGGTGAACGTTGTGTACGAGGCGGTCCTCATCGCTCTGGCGCGAGACGCTGCTGGTGTACGGACCGAAACCGAGTGCCGTCACCTTGATGGTATAGTTGCCGCCGCCATCGGGAAACAGGATCGAGAACTCTCCCCTCTCGTTTGTCGTCTTGCGGCGCGTGATGCCCGTCTCGGACGACGTGAGCTCCACGCGGGCACCCGATACGCTGGACGTGTCGGGGCCAGTGATCCTGCCCATGACGATGTCAGTCGTCGACCCGACCTGCGCGGCGGCGACATGACTTTAGGCACACAACAAACCGATGACGAACAGCGAATATCGAAGCAGAACAGAAGCGCGCATGAGTCACGAAAGGGAGGGCAGTCGGCGACTGCGGCTCTCGTGCGCGCAGTCGATCAGTCGATTGTAGTAGGTCGCTCCTGCAACGAACCGTTGGTTGCTGGCAGAAGTGCGGTGCCGCGTAACGCTTCCGATGAAGGAAGCGCCGCTTCCGCGATCGCGTCTCGAACGGCATTCACCACATCCCGTGATGCCTGTCGCACGATGCGTGCTACTGCCCCGATCGCCGCTCCGACCGCGCGCGCCGGATCAACACTCGGCGCACCGCCATTCGGGTACAGCGACGTGAGGATGAGGGATCGCAGGGAGAGGGCAATTGGCGTCGCGAACTGGAGCGCGTTGAAATGATCGTCGTAGTGAACGCCGAGCCCTTCGATCAGCGACGCGGTGCGCGCGAAGTAGACAAGCTGGCTCGGCAGTATCACCGGCCAGTCGTAGAGCTCAGCAAGTACTTCGTTCGCCAAGAGCTCGACGCGCTCTCGCGTCGTGGTGCGCTGCACCGACACCGAAAGAAGCGTGGACGCGAGCCGTTGGATCGTCCCCGGATCCGCTCCCGGAGCGACGAGCCCGAGGTGATGAAAGCTCTCGGCGAGTGCGACGGGATCCTTGCGGATGGCGGCGAAGATCGCAGCGACGAGCTCGCGCCTCAGCTCGATGGGGACGCGGACAACCATGCCGAAGTCGAGAAGGATGATCCTCCCGTCGGCGGCGACGTGCAGGTTGCCGGGGTGCGGGTCCGCATGGAAGAGACCGTGCACCAGCATCATGCGTGCGTAGAGCTCCATCACCGCCTGCACCAGGCGCTCGGGCTTGACACGACCTGCTGCGACCCAGCCATCGAGCCGGTCGATGCGAAGGCCCGGGCAGTATTCCAGGACGAGCGCGCGCTGACGCACGAGTGGCTCGATGACGCGCGGGATCCAGACCTCGCGCGTGGTTGCGAAGTTGGCGCCGATCGCGATCGCGTTAGCTGCCTCGAGGCGAAAGTCCATTTCCTCGGCGACGCGGAGGGAGAACTCCTCGATCACCACCCGCGTACCGATCACGTGGGGATTGGGCCACCAGCGTTCGACCATGCCGACGATGCGCTTCGCCGCGGCCACGTCTTCAGCCACGAGGGCTTCGACTCCGGGGCGAAGCACTTTGATGACGACTTCTTCCCCACCGTAGCGTGCCCGGTGAACCTGGCCCAGCGATGCCGCGGCCAACGGTGTGCGGTCGAAGCTCTCGAAGACCTCGTCGGCCGGAGCGCCGTACTCCTCCCTGATGATGCGCTCGACGTCTTCGATGGGTACGCCGGGCACCTGATCGGTGAGCGTGACGAGCCGCATCGCGTAGACCGGCGCGAGCACGTCGGTGCGCCCCGCGAAGATCTGCGCCATCTTCACGAAGGTGGGTCCGAGCTTCGCCAGCGTGGTGACCAGGCGGCTGGCACGCTGCTCGTGATCCTGCTCGCTACGCCTCGCCGGCGCACCGAAGAAGAACCAGCGACGATAGTCGCGCCAGAATGCGAGCGCGAAAGGTCCCAGCCGAAAAACGATGATTCCGAATCGCATCTGCCGCCACTCAGGCAGTGCGCATCGTCGCCGGGTCGATGCCGTTGACGCGACACCATGCCTCGTATGCATCCGGCATGATTTCCGAGGGCGTAATTTCGCTCCGCCCGCCCCAGAACACGTTCGTGTACGACACGGGAATGCCCACCGACTCGAGGTGTGCATCGATGGCGGCCTTGTGCCGCAGCACGAGCTCCTTGTCGGTGCCGTGCGCGACGGCCATGATGTTCACGCCGGCGAACTCGGGGCCTCCCTCGCGCCAGTATGCGTGCGTGAGGATGTGGTGACGTCCCACTTCCCGCCCCGCTTCGATCTCTCGTCCGACGGGCACCTTCCAGTGAAACAGCGCGTTGTATCGCGTCACGCGCGCGCCCGTTGCCGAAGGCTTCACGTGCTCCAGGAAGGTCGAGAAACGGCCAATCACGCCGCGCGCCGCGAGTCCTCGCGCCACCTTCAGGAAGTCGGCGTAGTCGACGCCCGCTTCAGCTGCACGTGCACGCCACGGATCGGCCGAGAGCTCCGAGGGCACGAACTCCCGCTTGAGCGGTCCAAGCACCTGCCATTCGAGCGGCGTAAGCTCAACGATCTTGGTGTCCATGACCACGCCGGGCTCGTCGCTTCGGCTTCCCGGCTCCATTCCCTTGCGACGGACGTGACCCACTCCGATCGCGAACAATCGCATCGCCGGCATGATGCGGAACGCGGTCGCGCCGATCTCGTTGGCAAGCCACTCGCAATGGCGCTGCATGGAGAACCCCTGCGGCACCTTCAGTGTCGTCCACAGTCGGTAGATGGAACCGGGCGTTTCGGCATCCGTCGATCGAATCACGATGTGCCCTGAAAACGGGTCCTTCCGAGACAGAAAGTCGAAGGCCGGATCCAGGCGTTCGGCAGGCACCCGCCAGGCGACGAGCGCGCCCGGTGCGAGATTCGTCGCCATCAGTGTCTGCCGGATACGCCGGACCACACCCGCCTCGAGCATCGCGCGCAAGCGCTCGAGCACAATCTCCACGGAAACACCGGAGTGTCGAGCGATCTCGGCGAACGGTTCCTCCAGAAATCCGGCGATGCGATCCTCGCTCACGGCGAGAATCTGCGCGTTCACCGGGTCCGTGATGTCAGTTGGAGTTGTTGCGGTGTTCATCCGTCAAAAACTAACGATCGGTCGCTCGAATACGGTCAGCATCGGCACCGGAACAATTCGCGTGGCTTCGCAGGATTCGCGGAGATTCGCGTTGCCAACGAACACCGCAGTTGCCGTTCCCGCAAACGGTTTCAGAGCCGATACAACAGCCCGATCAATACCCAGGCAGCCGATGCTTCACTTCACGTGCACCGGCGGACACACCAAAACCAACCGCCAGGCCGAGGCTCAACGCCGTACCTGCTCCAACGAGCGGAAGGAAGGCAACGATCGGGAGCGCGATGACAGCGGCAACGGCGCCGGCGATGATCGGTGCGAACACGGACTGCACGGCGTCGACGTAGCGGAGGCGGCGCGTGACGAAGCCCTTCGTCTGCACATAGGCGAACGTCGCCAGAAGGAATGAAGCCGCAAAGCTCAGGATCAACCACATTGGGAACCTCGTCCGTTTTGGGATACAATATCAGTACGGCCGTGCCGTACAATGGTTTCGCGAACGGATAATTTCGAACGCTGGCCGGTGCCTCGTCCTGCAAGATAGTTTTGTGCCGACCTCAACCACCCACCATGCTCACACTCCGCGTCACAAGACACGATCGGAACGAGCAACTGCTCGCCGATTGCCAGAGCGATACCATTCCAGCGCGAGGCGAAGTCGTTCAGCTCGACACGCTCGAGAGCGACGGTACCATGTCGCGCCCGAGCACGCTCTGGCGAATCGTCGCAGTGACCATGCACGTGCCGTCATTGCAGTCATCCGCACCGGGCGATGGAATGCCCCTGCGGGTCCGCACCGTAGAGATCAGCGTGATACCCGATGTCACTCTCTTCCCCGCGCTGCACGAGGCCGCCGAGCAGGTGCTGGCGGAGTCTCGCATGTGAACGGCAGCACCGCCTTCTCACTGCTGTCTCCGGTTCGCTAGGTTGCTGATGTGACCAGTACGACTGCGCCGTCAGGGCGTCCCCGCAACGAGCGACCGCTCCGCGCCACCGGCGACGTGAACCGCGTTTCCTACGCGCTGCCGGAGCACCTCGCCGAGTGGCAGCTCCCGCCGGGCTGGAACTGGGGCTCTGAAGGGCTCTGGCATCAACACCGCCATCTCCAGGAAGTGATCGACGCGCTCGGCCGGTCGCTTTCCCTGGTCACTGCGCCCGCGCCCTCGCACGCAGCGTGGCTGGAGGCGGAAGCGCGCGCCCTCGCGCATCGCAATCATCCCGCCGTCCCCACGACGTATCACTACTGGACGTCGTTTTCAGAGAACCATCGCGGGCCCGGATATCTGAGGCGCTGGATCGCGGGTGAGACGGTGGGTGCCCGCCTGTCACGCGCCGGGCCGGAAGACGTGCCGTCCGTGCTGCGCGTCATGCGTGAGATCGGCTCGACGCTCTCGTACCTGCACGACGCGGGAAGCGTTCACGGGGCGCTCACCGTCGACAATGTGTGGACCACGCCGATGGGTCGCCTCTGGCTGCTCGGTTGGCAGTGGGCCGTTCCGATTTCGGACATTCCTCCCGGCCTCTCGCCCGATGCCACCGGCATGCCCATTCCCCACGAATGGGAGGATGGCTGGGTCCCCACGCCGGCGAGCGACCAATGGCAGCTGGGCGCCCTCTGCTTCCACGCACTCACGGGTGAAGCCCCTCCCGCCGATGACATTCCGCCGGTGGCACTCGTGCGACCCGACGTTCCCCTGTCGGTGTCACACGTGATCGACCGCGCGCTCCAGCGTGATTCCGCCGCGCGCTTCAGCTCCGTGGGAGCGATGGTTCGCGCGATGGATCGCGTGCTGGGCAGTCGCACGGTGTTGAACCTTTCGGGGGAGACAACGGCGGCATCGCGCGAATCGCCCGAAGTGCGCCTGCGGTGGGCTCTCGCCGACGACTATGAAGTCCTGGCGCCGCTCGGCGCAGGTACCTTCGGATCCGTCTGGCGTGTCCGCGACCTGTCGCTTGAACGAGAAGTCGCGCTCAAGCTCCTGCACCAGCACGTGGCGCGCGATGAGCGCGCGGTCGGACGCTTTCGGCGCGAGGCGCGACTGGCGGCGCAACTCGCGCATCCGTCGATCGTTCCGATCTACGATTGGGACAGTCGCGGCGACGTCGCGTGGTATACCATGGAGCTCGCCGAAGGCGGCTCGGTTGCCGATCTGGTCGAGCGTGCCGGGGCGCGAGCGCTCGCCGAGATCGCGCCGCAAATCGACAGCGTGTTGAGTGGTCTCGCCGCTGCGCATTCCATCGGCATCGTGCACCGCGATCTCAAGCCGGAGAACATCCTCATCGACCGGTACCGTCGTTGGCGCATCGCCGACTTCGGCATCGCGAATCCCGCCGGCGAGGAGATCGCTGGTTCCTCAGGCACGCCGGCGTTCTCTCCGCCGGAGCAACTCCTCGGCGAGCCGCAGGAGGCAACGGCCGATTGCTTCTCGCTCGCGGCCATCGCGGCCTACGTGCTTACGGGCTCGCCGCCTTTTGGCGACAGTGATAGCAAGGTCATTCTCGCACGCACGTTGGCCGGCCAGCTCGACGTCTCGGGCTACGCGCCGGAAATTGCCCTGTGGCTGCAACGTGGGCTTGCTCCGCTCGCGGAGGACCGCTTCGCGGACGCGACCGAGATGCAGGAGCAGTGGCGGATCGCCGCGGGCGACGTACTCGAACGCGAGCGGCGCGTGCCGTGGTGGAAGCGAATCTTTGGTGGCGAGGAAGGCGGCGAGAGCTGGTGGCGAGAAGATACGGTCGTTGCGGAGTGAGACGCGCGTGAGCATCGCCTCCGTCAATCCCGCCACGGGAGACAAGCTCGCCGAGTTCTCCGCGCTGACCGCGGCCGAGCTCGAGGTCTGTCTGTGTCGTGCGGCGGACGCTGTTCTGCCGTGGCGTTACACGGCGGTGGAAGAGCGCCTTGCCGTCGTCGCACGTCTGGGAGATCTCCTGGACGCGGAGAAGGAGAGACTTGGTCGGCTGATGACGCTCGAGATGGGCAAGCCCATCCAGGCGGCCGTTGACGAAGCGGCGAAGTGCGCCATGGCGTGCCGCTTCTACGCAGAGAATGGCCTTGCGTTCCTTGCCGACACCGCTGTCGACGACACCGACCACCGCTCTTTCATCGCGTATGAGCCGCTTGGCGTCGTGCTCGCGGTCATGCCCTGGAACTTTCCCTTCTGGCAGGTGGTGCGCTTTCTCGCGCCGGCGCTTGTGGCTGGAAATGTCGGGCTGCTGAAGCACGCGTCGAACGTCCCGCAGTGCGCGCTCGAGCTGGAGTCGCTCGTGCGACGTGCCGGCGCACCGGAGGGCGTGTTCCAAACGCTGCTCGTGGGCAGTGAGGTGATACCCGCCATCATTGCCGACCCTCGCATCGCGGCGGTGACACTCACCGGCAGCGAAGGCGCCGGCCGAAGTGTCGCGAAGGCCGCGGGAGAATCGCTCAAGAAGACCGTGCTCGAGCTGGGTGGGAGCGATCCGTTCATCGTGATGCCGTCGGCGGATCTTCCGCTCGCGATCCAGACTGCGGTGAAGGCGCGAACGATCAACAACGGACAGAGCTGCATTGCCGCGAAGCGTTTCATCGTTCATCGCGAGGTAGCAGACGAGTTCCTTCGCGGATTCGGCGATGGCATGCAGTCGCTTCGCGTCGGGAACCCAATCGATCCGTCCACGCAGCTCGGTCCGCTCGCCACGGTGAAACTCGCGGGAGAGCTCGATAAGCAGGTCCGAGCGTCGGTTGCGATGGGCGCGCGGCTTGTGTGCGGCGGAGTGCGCGACGACGAGGCCTCCGCGTTCTATCCTGCCACCGTGCTCACCGACATTCCGGAAGCGGCGCCCGCGTACGCGGAAGAGTTGTTTGGCCCGGTCGGTTGCGTGTTCGTCGCCAAAGATGCCGCGGACGCCATCCGCATCGCGAACGACACTCGCTTTGGTCTTGCGTCAAGCGTATGGACAAACGACGCCGCCGAGCAGGAGCGCTTCGCGCGGGAGCTCGATGCGGGAAGCGTCTTCGTGAACGACATGGTCGTTTCCGATCCGCGATTCCCGTTCGGCGGCGTGAAGGCATCAGGGTACGGACGCGAGCTGAGCGCGCTCGGCATGCGCGAGTTCACGAACATCAAGACCGTGCGGATGCGCCAGGCCAGTGGCGCGCACGCCGGAAACACCGAGTAGCTCAGGCGGATACGCCGGGAATGGTCGGGCGCAGGTCGACGCACACGATCGTGCCTCGGCCCGGACCACTCTCGATCGACACCTCGCCACCCCAGCTCTCGATCATCCGCCGGGTGATCGCGAGACCGAGGCCACTGCCGCTCGTGCGAGTGGAGAAGTGCGGCTCGAAGATGCGGGGCAGCACGTCCGCCGCGATGCCGCTGCCGTCGTCGGTTACTTCGATCCGCACTCGGTGGACGTCACTCTTGCTGGGCAGATGCCGAACGCGCGCCGTCACCACACGCGCTTCGGCCAGGCGCGCATTCTCGAACAGGTTCAGCAGGACCTCGCGCAGCTCGTCCGGCCGTGCGAACGCGTGTGGCACTTGGCCGTCGATATCGCAGTTCCATTCGACGTCACCGATCCCGAGCTTCTCGAGCGCGACGACGTCCTGCACGATGGCAGCGACGTCGGTCGGTATCGCGGGCGCTCGCTCTTCTGGTCCGCCGCCGTAACGACTGAAGGCGCGCGCGATCTCGTCCAGCCGGTCGATCTCGGTGAGGATTCGCGACACATTCTTCTCCAGCACTTCCGCGAAATCCGGGCGACCGTAGGTCCGCCGCAGATGCTGAACGCCGAGTCGGATCGGGGTGAGCGGGTTCTTGATCTCGTGGGCCACCTGCCGCGCCATTTCGCCCCACGCGAGTACGCGCTGCGCATGCGCGAGATCGGTGACGTCATCCAATGTGAGCACTGCGCCGCCGCGCTCGAGTCGCGTCAACTGTCCGCGCAGCGTGCGTCCGTCACGCTCCATGTCGAACCCGTCGGCCTCGCGCTTCGCCGCGACAAATCCAGCCACGCGCGCGGCAATCGCTGGCACCGTGATGTCGCTGATGAGCGCCCCAGGCGCCGCCGCAGTCCCGAGTATGACCTCGGACCGCGGGTTGGCGAGTATGACTCGTCCGCTCTCGTCGATGGCCACCACGCCGCTGGCGACGGTACGCAGCACGGCGTCGGTACGCTGTTGCGCCTCGACCAGTGCGGTGCGGCTTTCACCGAGGTCGCGCGCCATGGCGCGGAAGGCGGCGAATACCGGCACGAATTCGCTCGCGGCCTTCGCATCGAGCGGCAACACGTTTTCGCCGCGGGCAACGGCGCGCGCTGACTCGCGCAACGACGAGATTGGGCGCGCAAGCTGTCGTGCCGCTCCAGCACTCAACCAGAGCGCGGCGCCTGCGCCGAGCGCGGTCGCGAAGAGCACCAGCACACTGAGGTCGCGCCTCCGTCGCTCCAGCTGTACGTCGTCGACCCGCGCCGGCGCGGCGAGCACAATGGACCCGCGGGATCCGGGCAGCACTCGATAGCCCAGCATGCCCGTCGTTCCGCCGAGCGGTTCGGCCATCGTTACGCTCACCTCGTCCGCGACGTCGAACGCCTCTGCGACCTCGGGGCGCAGCAGGTAGCCCATCGGCGCCAGCTCCGCGAACGTCGAGTCACTCGCCGCGACGAGCACACCCGACTGGTACACAAGGAGCTTCGTATCCAGCCGACGCGCCTCCGCACGCAGCACGTCGGCGCGCGCGGGGTCTCCGTCGAACGCGCGCATGGTCTCCGTCACAAGCAGACGACGCGCGGCCTGCGCATCATCGACGAGCTGACTCCATGACCATACCGCGAACGCCGCGGCGGGGACCAGGAAGAACAGGAAGAGCGCGATCGAGAGTCGAGCGCGGTAACTGCGAATATGGCGGCGCTGGAGCCGGACCCAGCGGCCCCCCCGCCCATCGGCGAGTGCGCCGACGAGCCATACGAGTGCGACGACGGCGAGGTCCACGATAACGAGCAACCCACCGCGCGGTACCAACGTGTCGAGTCCGCGGAGGTCGACCTCGACATGCGCCCGCGCCGGCGAGCTGGCATTCGACAATGGCCAGTCGCCGTGCAGCTCACTGCCGACGCGAACCCAGCGAATCGCCTTGCGCGGCGCGAGTGAATCCCCGATCACCTGCACGGAATACGGCGGCTCGATGCCGGCCGTCGTCGTCAACCCGTACCACCGCGCATACGCATCGGTGCCGATCAATCGCGTCCTGGGTGCGACGACGATCGTGACGGCGCCGCCGATCATCGGGATCGCGAACACCCGCAGGCCGTAGACGCCGGGATTGGTCGACACCTGCACGGTCTCGCCGCTACCCTGTGCCGCGACAGCGGCCATTCCCACCGTGTCGAAGGGCACTATGAACGGCGCTGACCCGAACACCGCCACGAGGTTCGAGTCCCGCCAGGACATCAGCGCCACGGGATATCCCGACGACGCAAGATCCGAGGTGACGTAGCGCTCGAGCAGCTCCTGCGGCGTGCGCGGCATGACCTTCCCGCGCATGGCGTCCGCGAGGCGCTCGCCCAGCGTGACGCCGTAGGCATCCGGCGCTCCGATGTTGCGCACATCCCGCTCGGCGAGCTCCACGCGGCCGCGCGAGGCGCTGCCCCAGACCAGGCTCGTCGCGGCGAGCGCAGCGACCATGGTCGAGGCCAGCAATGAGCGTCGTGCCGGGCGTGCGAGCACGACCGCTGCAACCGCCAATGCCCACAGCAGCGTGTACCAGGATGGCCATTGTCCCGGTGCCTCCCACACAATCGGCGCCAACACGGCGGCGCCGAGTGCGATCGCAGGCCCGAGCCAGCCTGGAGCGCCGCGACTCCCACGCAGTGCACTACGTCCAGCCCAGTTGGCCACGACGAGCAGGGCCGTTGCGGCGAGCGAGAGCGGCACGCTCCAGATCAACCAGAGGATGAAGCTCGCTCCCTCGGCGGGCGGATGGATGCCACGGGCCAGTGCCGGAATCGCGTAGGGCGCTGCGGTGATCGTGGCCAGGGCGATGAGCGCCGCCAGTACGCGTGGCATTCCCGCGCCGATGCGCCGCTTCGCCATCATCACGAGCAGGAGCACCGTCGCCGACGTGAGGCCAAGCGCCGCCGCGTTGGCCGTATATGCGGTGCCCGGAAGGAAGTAGACGGACGGGTCGAACAGGCGTGATCGAGTCGAGAACTCGCTCAGCCGGATGATGGCGAAGCAGCGAAGCACAACGGCGGCCGCGCAAACAATGACCAAGCCCCCGCCCGCCCGCGCCATGGCGACGAGGAAGGCAAGCAACGCAATGAGGAGCGCGACACCCGCGCGCACGCGCGCACGCTCGAGCAGCCGGAACTTGACCTCTCCCGCCGAGGGAATCAGCGCGCGCGCGACGAACAGCGGACGCCCACGATCGAGGTAGCGGAGTTCGTCCTCCTGGGGCGGATTGCTCGGCGGGACGATCTCGAATCCTTCTGCCACCTCTCCGCTCGCAAGCCGCTGCGCCACGCCGCGCGTGAGATGGTCCGCCGGCGAGTACGCATACAGGAGCGACGCGGCCACGACCCTGACACCACCGCTGTCCTCCGACACATAGAGCGTGAGTCCGAACGCAGTTTGCGCGATGCCGACCGCCGCGCCGAGCCGTCGCGGATCGGCGTGCAGCGTGCCTGCCCACGTGAACAGTGAGTCGCCGTGAAACACGAGGGTGGCGCGGTGTTCGCGGTCGCCGAGGTCGTGATCGAGAAACTGTCGCGACGCGATTCGGTCCGGTGGCGCCAGGCGCGCGCGCCGGGCTATCGTGCGCAGTGCGCGCAACTCCTCGTCGACGCGTTGGCGAAGGCGTACGCGCTGTGCAGTCGCCTCGACCCGGCCCACTTCGGCTGGCGAGCGCGTGAATCGGCCAAAGCGCCACTGCGCGCGGCCGCCCACCACGTTCAGGACGCCGAGCGCGACGAGCGCCAGCGCAAGGAACGACCGACCGGCGCGCGGCGCACGGCGGGCGAGCGCAATCGCGC
>DAIUFP010000006.1:184802-210465 GCA_036844565.1 Gemmatimonadaceae bacterium
ATCACGATGACGCACGCCGTGCGACCAGCGCGTGGCGCGTACCTCGCGAGCGCAATCGCGCTCGCGCCTGTAGCAAAGGCACACGCCGCGAGATAACCTACGAGCGGCTCGGCGAGCCAGCCGCTCGCGGCCAGCAGGGCGACAGCAAGACCCGCGGGCACGAGCGCCGCGCGCATGAACGCGGCTGTCGAGATACGCTTTACGGTGTCGTTCAGAATGACCTACTCCGCGCCGGCAACGGCCACAGATCCGGCCCCAACCGCCGGAACACCGCGCCGCATCAAGGAAATGCGGCCGGACGAGATCGCCGCCGCCCTGGCACGCGACGTCCGACTCATCATCCCCGTGGGCACCTGTGAGCAACACGGGCGCCACCTTCCGCTCGGCTGCGACACGCTGATCGTCGAGCACTTGTGCTCCGATCTGTCTGCGGAGTTCGGCATCCTGCTCGCGCCGACCATCGAGTACGGCGTGAACGTCGACACGGAGCGCGGATTTCCCGGCAATGCGTCGATGCGCAAGAAGACTCTGCATCGCATGCTCAACGACCTCCTCGACACGTGGGAATCCACCGGGGTGAAGGAGTTCATTCTACTCACGGCGCACGAGCATGATCCACATCAGGAGGCGCTCGCGACCGTCAATACGACAAAAGCGCGCGTGCGCGTGGTCGACATCTTTGCCGTCGACCTAAAAGCCTTCCTCGAGGGACAGTCCGAGCCGATGCATGGCGACGAGGTCGATACTTCACTGATGCTGTATCTCGCGCCGCACCTCGTGCGAATGGACTTGGCGGAAGACTATATGATGTCGCGCGACGAGCTTCGGCGATACCGCCGCGGCTGGCTGCGCATCCCCCAAGGCAGCTCCGGCTCCATTGGTAGGCCTTCCCTCGCGACCGCCGCCAAGGGCGCGGCGATCTACGCACACATTCGCGAGAAGGTCCGAGCGCACGTTTTTGTGGCCCCTGGCCCCGATCAAACGGCGTGACTTGACTGGGGGTCTGACAGTCTGACGGTCTGACGGTCTGACGGTCTGACAGCGGGTCAACTGACCGGCCGGACGGTCATGATCTGCACAACCGGGTTGCTGCGCGACACGACCCAGTCGTGTAGCGAATAGCCGTCAGACTTCAATTGCCCGCTGTCAGACGAGCAGCGCGAAGCGCGA
The DNA here is from genome assembly GCA_036844565.1 of Gemmatimonadaceae bacterium. GTDB lineage: Bacteria > Gemmatimonadota > Gemmatimonadetes > Gemmatimonadales > Gemmatimonadaceae > AG11. The sequence goes on from DAIUFP010000006.1 coordinate 185,973, forward strand.
GCGGGTCAGACTGTCAGACAGTCAGACCGCAGTTGAAACCTCCTCGACGGCGCCGCGTAAGTAAAGCTGACCCAACACACAGGACTGTCCCTCCAATGCGTACTTTGGTGCTCGCGCTCGCCGTTGTCGCCGCTGCCCCGTCCATTCGGGCGCAGAGTGCACCGGCTCCCACCAGCGCTCTGCTCACCCTGGACGACGCGATCACGCTCGCCCGGCGCAACAATCCCGTCTACCTCTCGCAGTCGAGCGCGCGACGCACCGCCGACGCGGCGATCCGCAGTGCGAAGGGCGCCCTGCTCCCCTCTGCCGACGCGTCGTTCAGCAGCCGCTACCAGCAGGCCGGCCAGCAGGTGTTCAGCGGCCAGTCGTTCAGCAACAGCTCGCCGACGCTGCAGTCCGGCTACAACCTCGGCCTGAATTATCGCATCAACAAGTCGACTTTCCTCACGCCGCAGGCTGCCGTCGCCAATCGCGAAGCCGTCGAGGCGGACATCAACGGGTCTGGTGAGCTGCTGCGGTCGAACGTCACGACCCAGTACCTCAGTGTGCTTCAGGCGCAGGCGCGGTCGGCGCTCCAGGATACGCTCGTCAAGACCGCGCAGGGCCAACTCGATCTTGCCCAGGCCAAGGTTGCCGTGGGTTCCGGAACCTCGCTCGACATCCGCCGCGCCGAAGTCGCGCTCGGACAGTCGCAGGTAGCCTTGCTCCGCGAGCGCAATAACGTCGAGATCGAGAAGCTGCGCCTCTACCAGTTGATGGGTGTGGAACAACCCGACAGCGTGCAGCTGACCACCGATTTCCCGATCGCCGCGCCGAACTTCAATCTTGCTTCGCTTCTCGACGATGCGCGCAGGGCGAATCCAGCCATCGTCGCACTGCGTGCGCGTGACCGTTCTGCCGATCTCAACGTGCGCGTCGCGAAATCGGCATACACCCCAACGCTCGCGCTCAGCACGGGCGTGGGTGGCAACTCCTATCAGTACACCAACAGCGACTACCTCGTCGGGCTCGCACAGTCGCAGGTCCTCGGCGCGCAGGCGAGCTGTTTCCAGCAGGACTCGATCCGGGTCGCGGTCGGTTTCGCGAGCTCCAACTGCAACGCCCCGCGCTACCAGTTCACGCAGGCGCAGCAGGACGCCATCCGCTCGCAGAACAGCCAGTTTCCGTTCAGCTTCCAGCGCTCGCCGGTCGCCCTCAGCGCGCAGTTGTCCATTCCGATCTTCGACAACTTCGGACGTGAGGAACGCGTGCAGCAGGCGCAGGTGGCGAAGGAAGACGCCGTCTACAACGTGAGGGCGAAGGATCTCGCGATGACGGCCGACGTCACGCAGGCGTACAGGACGCTCCAGACCGCGGTGCAGACCGTCGCGCTTCAAGAGCAGAACGCATCCAAGGCGAAGGAAGAGCTGTCGTTCGCCGAGGAGCGCTACAAGGTCGGTGCGTCCACGTTCCTCGACGTCGTCACGTCCCGCGGCAGCTACGAGCAGGCGCTCATCGATCGCGTCAACGCCGTCTACGACTATCACAAGGCCTTCGCCGCGCTGGAAAACGCGGTCGGGCATCCACTTCGCTAGCCTCACCCCACCGAGAATCAAACCATGAGCAAGCGCGTCAAATTATCTGTGTTGGGCGGGGTGATCATCATCTTGGCGGCGACCGGTGGCCTGATTGCAGCGAAACGCGGCAACAAGGCGGTCGAGGTGCGCACTGAACAGGTGCAGGCCCGCGACCTCGTTGCGTCCGTCACGGCGAGCGGCCAGGTGCGGCCGCAGACCAAGGTCGACCTCAGCTCCGACATTTCGGGCAAGATCGTGAAGCTGGCCGTGAAGGAAGGACAGATGGTCACCAAGGGCCAGTTCCTCCTCCAGATCGACGCCCAGCAGGCGGAAGCCGCGGTCGAGCGGATGCAAGCTTCCGTCGCCTCCTCACGCGCGCAGCTGGCGCAGGCCAACGCGAACATGTTTCAAGCGCAGGCGAGCTACGATCGCATGGCAAAAATGAAGAAGTCCAATCCTCAGCTCATCTCGGATGAGCAGATGGAGCAGCTGCGCACCGCCGTCGATGTCAACAAGGCCCAGTACGATGCGTCGAAGCATTCGGTCGACCAGTCTTCGGCGCTTCTCCGTGACGCACAGAGCGCGCTGAGCAAGACGTCGATCTATGCGCCGATGTCGGGCCGCGTCACGCGCCTCGTCGTCGAGAACGGCGAGACGGCCATCCAGGGCACGATGAACAAGGATGCCGCCACGCTGCTCACGATCGCGGACATGAGCGTGTTGGAGACGAAGGTGAAGGTGGACGAGACTGACGTCGCGCGCATCGCCCTTGGCGATTCGGCCGTCATCCAGATCGATGCCTTCCCCGACACGACCTTCATCGGCCGAGTCACGAAGATCTCGAATAGCGCGGTCAAGAGCGCGACCGCCGCGAGCACGACCGACCAGGCCGTGGACTACGAGGTCACCATCCAGCTCGTGAACACGCCCCCCGAGACGCGCCCGGACTTCTCCGCCACGGCGAAGATCATCACGGATAGCCGGAAGCAGGCGCTGTCCATCCCGATCATCGCGCTCACCGTGCGCGAGAACGAAGCGCTCACGAAAGGCGACACGGCCGTCGGCCTCGGCAAGGCTCGCCCGAAGAAGGAAGTCGGCAAGAAGGACGTCGAGGGCGTCTTCGTGGTAGGTTCCGACAACAAAGTGACCTTCCGGCCCGTAAAGGTAGGAATCGCCGGCGAGAAGCACTTCGAGGTGCTCAGCGGGCTGAAGGCGGGCGACAAGATCGTTGCCGGCACCTACCAGGCGATTCGCGAGCTCAAGGACGGCGCGGTGATTCGCGAGACGAAGGTTGACCCCAAGAAGCCGGCAACGGCGGCCAAATCGTGAGCACAGAAACAGCAGTGGAAGCACCGCTCGGCATGACCGCCGAGCGGCAGGCGGTGGTGGCCGAGCAGGGTCACGCGCCTGGCAAGGACTGGGTCATCGTCACCCGTGGCATCAAGCGCGAGTACGACATGGGTGGTGAAATCGTGCGTGCGCTCCGCGGCGTCGATCTCGCCATCATGCGCAACGAGTACGTCGCCATCATGGGTCCTTCCGGTTCAGGAAAGTCGACGCTGATGAACGTCATCGGCTGCCTCGATACACCGAACGCCGGCGAGTACTGGCTGAACGGCAAGGAAGTCTCGAAGATGTCGGACGACGAGCTGGCCCGCGTCCGCAACAAGGAGATCGGCTTCGTCTTCCAGACATTCAACCTGCTCCCCCGTGCCACTGCGCTGCACAACGTCGAGCTTCCACTCGTGTATGCGGGCGTAGGTGCGGTCGAGCGCAAGCGGCGCGCGGCGGAAGCGCTGGATCGCGTGCAGCTCGGGCAGCGAATGGACCATCGTCCAAACGAGCTCTCGGGCGGACAACGCCAACGCGTCGCCATCGCGCGCGCGCTCGTGAACAACCCGTCCATTCTGCTTGCCGACGAACCGACGGGTAACCTGGACTCGAACACGTCCGAGGAGATCATGCGGGTGTTCGAGTCGCTCGCCGAGCAGGGGCAGACGGTCATCATGGTCACGCACGAGCCGGACATCGCGGCGCACGCGCGACGCGTCGTGGTGCTGCGCGACGGGCTTGTGTCGTCCGACGACCGCCGTTCGTCGTTTGTAGAGAAATTAGGAATTCCCGCCCCTGTGCTGTGAGTCTGACGGCCTGACAGTCTGACCCGAGCGGCCGGCCTTGCCGGCCGCTCTCGTCTGACAGCGGGTCAGACTGTCCGACCCCCATTCAATGCCATTCTTCGAAGCCGTCCGTCTCGCCCTCCAGACCATCTGGGTCCAGAAGCTCAAGAGTTTCTTCACCCTGCTCGGCGTGATGATCGGCGTCACCTTCCTGATTGCCGTCGTGTCGATCGTTGGTGGCATGAATCGCTACATGAGCGACGAGCTGGTCGGAAAGATCATGGCGATCAACTCGTTCGAGCTGCGGCAGCGCCCGAGCATCAACATCGGCGACAACTCCGAGGAGCACCGCCGGGAGCTGAGACGTCGTCCGCCTTTGCGGGAGGAAGACGTCCCCGCCGTCGCGGCCATTCTGCCGGCTGACGTGCGATGGGCCGCGGTTGGCATTGGCAGCCTGCCCGCCGAGTCGAAGTATCAGATGAAGCCGAAGGCGGTGCGTGTCTTCGCCGTCACGAACGACTACTTCGACATCAAGCGCATGGCGCCCGTGAAGGGACGCCTGTTCAGCCAGCAGGAGTACACCCATAGCAGCAACTCCATCGTCATCGGGCAGGACGTGGCGACGTACTATTTCGCCGGTCTGGAGCCGATCGGACGCGAGCTGATCGTGAAAGGCCTGCCCTACATGGTCGTCGGGGTGATGGAGGCGCAGGGCAGCGCCTTCGGCCAGTCGTTCGACCAGTTCATCATCGCGCCGCATACGTCCCCGCTCAACCGCGTCGTGAACCTGCACGGCGTGATCAACTCGATGGTCATCCAGTCGCCGAGCAGCACGGGGATGACGGCGACGATGGAGAACGTGCGCGAGGTGATGCGCGTGCGGCGCCACCTGCGCCCCAACCAACCGGACAACTTCGAGCTCCAGACGTCGGAGTCCGCACTGGCGTTCTGGACGAAGATCAAGGGATACCTCGTGATGGCCGGTGTGGCACTTCCGGCAATCGGATTGATCGTCGGCGCCATCGTGATCATGAACATCATGCTCGTCGCGGTCGCGGAGCGGACGCGTGAGATCGGCATCCGGAAGGCGCTGGGTGCAAAGCGACGCGACATCATGTCGCAGTTCCTCGTCGAGAGCGCGACGTTGAGCACCGTCGGCGCGGCGCTCGGCGTGGCAACCGGGTTTGCCTTCGCGAAATTGATCGCCGCGCTGAGCCCGCTGCCAGCGGCTGTGGAGCTCTGGTCGGTGCTCGTCGGCATCTCGATCGGCGCCGGCGTCGGCATCATTGCCGGCGTGTACCCCGCGAGCCGCGCATCGCGGCTCGATCCCATTGACGCGCTGAGGCAGGAGTAAACAATGTCCGGCATGTCGCTCATCGAGCAGCGCCTCTTCGGCATGAAGGAAGGCGTCACGATTGCGCTCGACTCGATTCGCGCGAACAAGGTTCGCGCGGGTCTCACAATCCTCGGCATCGCGGTTGGCGTGTTCGTCGTCGTTGTCATCTCCGCGGCAGTTCACGGCATCAACGACAGCGTCGCGAAGGACTTCGAGAGCGCCGGACCCACGACGTTCAACTTGTCGCGGTATCCGATCACCTTCGAGAATTGCGACGGCACCGACGCCACGTGCAAATGGCGACACAATCCGCCGCTCACGCTCGCCGACGTGGCGACGATGGAGCAGTTGCCGAGCGTGCGCACCGCTGGCGCGGCGATACAGACGTCGAGCAACGTCTCGTACAAGGACAAGCGGATCTCCGGCGCATCCGTCGTGGGCTACACCGGCAACTGGCAGCAGATCGACGGCGGCGGCGACCTCTATCCCGGACGCAATTTCACCACGGCGGAAGCGGCAGCCGGCGATCGTGTGGTCGTCGTGAATGAAGAGATGGCGAAGCAGCTCTTCAGCGAGTCCGATCCAGTTGACAAGACGATCAACATCGGCACCGAGCCGTTTCACGTGCTCGGCCTCTACCACTACAAGGCGAGCTTCCTCGGCGGCGGCGACAGCCCGAAGGCGATCATACCGATCGAAGCGGCACGGAAGCACATCGCGGCGTCGTACGATTTCATCTGGGTGTCCGTCGTTCCCGCGATTAACTCAACACGTGCGCAGACGATCGACGATGTCATCGCGGCGATGCGGGCCCGGCACAGCCTTCGACCGGCGGCGGACAACGACTTCGCGATCGTCACGCAGGACCAGCTCTTCGACATCTACAACAAGATCTTCGGAGCGTTTTTCCTCGTGATGATCGTACTTTCCGGCGTAGGGTTGATCGTGGGCGGGGTGGGTGTCATCGCGATCATGATGATCTCGGTCACTGAGCGTACGCGTGAGATCGGCGTGCGTAAGGCACTCGGCGCCACTCGAGGCACGATCCTCTGGCAGTTCCTGGTGGAGGCCGTGACGCTCACGGGCATCGGTGCCGTGATCGGGCTGATTGGCGGTGCGATCGTGGCGTTCATGATCAAGTCGATGACGCCGATCGCGGCGAGCGTCCCGCCGATGGCTGTGCTTGCCGCGCTGCTGTCGAGCTGCTTCACGGGCGTGCTGTTCGGCATGTTGCCCGCGGCGAAGGCCGCGAAATTGGACCCTGTGACCGCGCTGCGCTACGAGTAAGCGCCTTCGGCGCTTACCCTTCGCGGTCCGACGGTCTGACAGTCAGACGACAGCCTGACACTTTCCAGGCGCGGCAGGCGTAGGCCCCTCAAGCCTCCCTCCACGCGCTCCAATGCCATTTCTAGACGCCGTTCGTCTCGCCCTCCAGACCATCTGGGTCCAGAAGCTCAAGAGCTTCTTCACCCTGCTTGGCGTGATGATCGGTGTCACGTTCCTGATTGCCGTGGTCTCGATCGTGGGCGGCATGAGCCGTTACATGACCGACCAGCTCGTCGGCAAGATCATGGCGATCAACTCGTTCGAGCTGCGCTACCGCCCGAACATCAACATCGGCGATCACGGCGACGACTACTGGCGTGAGCTTCGCCGGCGGCCGCGCGTCAAGGAGTCGGACGTCGAGCCCGTGGTAGCTGCGCTGCCAGAGGGCGTGAAATACGCGGTGATCGGCAACGACAACCTCACCGCCGAATCCAAGTACGTCGGCAAACTGCGCACGGTGCAGACGTACACCGTCACGCAGGACTACTTCGACATCAAGAAGATGGCGCCGGTGCAAGGACGCCTCTTCTCGCAGCAGGAGTATGAACACGGCCTGCCGGCCATCGTCATCGGCCAGGATGTCGCGGACTACTTCTTTCCTGCACTCGACCCGATCAATCGCGCGCTCACCATTCGCGGCATTCCCTACACCGTCGTCGGCGTGATGGAGAAGCAGGGAAGCGCGTTCGGCATCTCCTTCGACAAGTTCATCATCGCGCCGCACAAGTCGGCGCTCAATCGCTACGTGAACGCCCACGGCGTCATCGATGCCATCATGATCCAGACGCCGAGCCGCGAGGGCATGCTGGAGACGATGGAAGCGGTGCGCCAGGTGATGCGTGCACGACACGGCCTGCGTCCAAACCAGAAGGACAACTTCGAGCTCGAGACGTCCGATTCTGCCCTCGAGTTCTGGAACAAGATCAAGGGCTATCTCGTGATGGCGGGCATCGCACTTCCGGCGATCGGTCTCGTGGTCGGCGCCATCGTCATCATGAACATCATGCTCGTTGCCGTCGCGGAGCGGACGCGCGAGATCGGCATCCGAAAGGCGCTCGGCGCCAAGCGACGCGACATCATGTCGCAGTTCCTCGTGGAGAGCGCAACGCTCAGCACCATGGGCGCGGCGTTGGGGGTCGCAACCGGATTCGCCTTCGCGAAGCTCATCTCCGCCCTCACTCCACTGCCGGCGGCCGTCGAGCTCTGGTCCATCCTCGTTGGCATCTCGATTGGCGCCGGCGTAGGCATCGTTGCTGGCGTCTATCCCGCCAGCCGCGCGGCTACAAGGACAAGCGACCGACCGGTACCCAGGTGAGCGCATTCACCGGCAACTGGCAGCAGATCGACGGCGGCGGCGACATCTATCCGGGTCGCAACTTCACCGCGAATGAAGCCACGTCGGGAGAGCGTGTCGCGGTGATCAACGATGTTCTGGCGACTCAGCTGTTCGGCGAATCCGATCCACTGGACAAGACCTTCGACATCGGCGGACAGCCGTTCAAGGTGCTCGGCATCTACCACTACGAGGCGAGCTTCCTCTCCGGCGGCAACAAGGGACGCATCATCATCCCGATCGAATCCGCGCGCAAGTCACTGAAGGCACGGATGAACGACTTGGGCATCGCGGTCATTCCCGCCGCCGGTGTCCAGCGCGCCGAGGCGATCGATGACGTGATTGCGGCCATGCGTGCGCGGCGAGGGCTGCGCCCCGGCAGCGACAACAGCTTCGCGATCATCACGCAGGACCAGCTCTTTGACATCTACAACAAGGTGTTCGGCGCCTTCTTCCTCGTGATGGTGGTGCTGTCTGCCGTCGGTCTGATCGTCGGCGGGGTTGGCGTAATCGCGATCATGATGATCTCGGTCACGGAGCGGACGCGAGAGATCGGCGTGCGCAAGGCGCTCGGTGCGACGCGCGGGACGATCCTCTGGCAGTTCCTCGTCGAGGCCGTGACGCTCACCGGGATCGGTGCGGTGATCGGCCTCGTGCTCGGCACTGCTATGGCGTTCCTCATCAAGTCGGTCACGCCGATCGCCGCGAGCGTGCCACCGATGGCCGTCGTCGCAGCCTTGCTGACGAGCGCCTTTACGGGTGTCCTCTTCGGCATGATCCCGGCTGCGCGCGCGGCCAAGCTGGACCCAGTGACCGCATTGCGCTACGAATGAGCGCCTTGGGCGCTCATTCTACGCGCTCTGACAGTCTGACAGTCTGACACTTTCCTGGCGAGCGGCCCGTAGTCCCCCCACAACCTCTCACCAGGCGCCCGTCCGCATGCCCTTCCACGAAGCGATACGCCTCGCGCTCCAGCAGATCCGCGTCCAGAAACTCAAGAGCTTCTTTACCCTGCTCGGCGTGATGATCGGTGTGATGTTCCTGATCGCGGTCGTTTCGATCGTCACGGGCATGAGCAAGTATGTCGAGGAAGATTTTGCGGGACGGATGCTGGGCGCGAATACCTTCACGCTTCGCCGCTTCCCGTGGTTCGGCAACAACACGACCGAAGAGGAATGGCTCGAGTGGCAACGGCGGCCGCGCGTGTACCATCGCGACATTGCCCTGGTCCGCAACGCCCTGCCCGCGGGTACTCACTACGCCGTCGAGAGCCAGGAGACCCTCTGGGCGACCAGCACCTACGCGCGCCCCCGCCAGGTCGAGGCTCACGCCGTCGAAGGTGACTACTTCACCATCAAGAAGTACGACCTGTCCAGCGGCCGCATCTTTACCCAGCAGGAGGCGGAGCTCGGCAATCCAGTCATCGTCATCGGCGACGAAGTCGCGAAGTTCTTCTTCCCCGGATTGAACGCGATTGGACGCGAGCTGCGGATTGGTGGCATCCCCTACCAGGTCATCGGTGTCATCGAGCACCAAGGCAACCTCTTCGGCCAATCGCTCGACAAGACCGCCTTCGCACCATTCAACTCGCCGCTCCACCGGCTGACGAATCCGCGCGGCGACATCGACGGCCTCATGGTGCAGGCCCCGAACGACCTGATGATGCGCGATGCGATGGAGACGGTGCGCGAGGTGCTCCGCGGACATCGTGGCCTCCGTCCCGCCACGCCCGACAACTTCGTCATGGAGACCTCCGAATCTGCGCTCCAGTCATTCAAGCAGATCGAAGGGATCATGACCATCGCCGGAACGGCGCTTCCGGCGATCGGTCTCGTCGTCGGCGGAATGGTGATCATGAACATCATGCTGGTGGCGGTCGCAGAACGCACGCGTGAGATCGGCATTCGCAAGGCGCTCGGCGCGCGACGCAAGGACATCCTGCGCCAGTTCCTTGTCGAGGCAGCGACGCTCAGCACCGTTGGCGCGGTGCTCGGCATCGCGCTCGGTATCCTCGGCGCAAACATCATCTCGTGGAACACGCCGCTTCCGATGGCCGTCGCGCCATGGTCGCTCGTGGCGGCGACACTGCTCGGCACGGTGGTCGGCATCGTCTCCGGCGTGCTGCCCGCGCGGAAGGCTTCGCGCCTCGATCCCATTGACGCCCTGCGACAGGAGTAGGGGAGATGAAGATGCTTACCCCGTTCACACAGGTCTTCGAGGGCGTCACGATCGCGCTCGAGGCGCTGCGGGCGAACAAGTCTCGCGCCGGTCTCACCATCATGGGCGTCGCGCTCGGCGTGTTCGTCGTGGTGGCGATGTCGTCGGTCGTACGCGGCATCAACGAGTCGTTTCGCCGAGACCTCGAAGCGGCGGGACCGACTTCGTTCTACGTCTATCGGCGGCCGATTGGTGGATTCAATTCCTGCGACGGCACCGTCGAGACTTGTCCCGAGCGGCGAAACCCGGCGATCACACTCGACGAAGTCGCGACACTGGAGCGGCTCTCATCCATCCGCGCGGTCACGTCGCACGTCGGCACGGGCGCGAAGTTCCGCTACAAGGACAAGATCATGAACGCGGGCATGGAGGTGTACACGCCCAACTGGACCGAAGTCGACGGCGGCGACATCTATCCCGGCCGCAATTTCACGTACGCCGAGAATGCGGCGGGTGCGAAGGTCGCGCTGGTGAACGACAAGATGGCGGAGACCCTGTTTGGTCTTTCTGATCCGATCGACAAGGAAATCCTCATCGACGGCGTGCAGTTCAAGGTGATCGGTTTCTATCACTACACCGCGAGTCCGATGGGCACGCCAACCTCAGCGGGTGGCGGTGACTCACCCAAGGCGATCGTGCCCTTCGAGACGGCGCGGCGCCACCTGAACCTCTGGGTGCGCGGCAACAACCTGATCGTGAAGCCGCGGTCGGGCGTCGCCGTCGAGGATGCGGTGGACGACGTCACCGCCGCCTTGCGCGGTCGCCGAGGTCTTCGCCCAAACCAGCCGAACAATTTCGACATCGTCACGCAAGACAGGCTGTGGGCGATCTACAACAAGCTATTCGGCACGTTCTTCGTGGTCGGCCTCGCACTCTCGTCGGTTGGGCTGCTCGTCGGAGGCGTCGGTGTCGTGGCCATCATGATGATCTCCGTGACCGAGCGGACGCGCGAGATTGGTGTTCGCAAGGCCCTCGGCGCGACCAAGTGGACAATCCTCTGGCAGTTCCTGGTCGAGGCGGTGACGCTCACCGGCATCGGCGCTTCGGTCGGCCTGGTGCTCGGCATCCTGGTCGCAATCGGAGTTCGCACAACGTGGCCATCGATCCCCGCGTCAACGTCGTGGGGCAGCGTGGCCGCGGCGCTCGGCATTAGCGCGGTGACGGGAGTGATCTTTGGAATGCTCCCGGCCGTCCGCGCCGCGAAAATGGATCCGGTGGTCGCACTGCGGTACGAATAGCAAGGATGATAGGATGATAGGATGATAGGAGGACAGGAGAGCGCAGTTTCTATCCTCCTACCCTCCTATCCTCCTATCCTCCCCTATATTGGGCCGCATGTCAGACGCCACCACCGTCCACATCCTGGCTATCGCCTCGCATCGCGACGACGTCGAGCTCACCTGCGGCGGCTCGCTGATCAAGGCGGCCAAGCTCGGACAGCGCACCGCGATTCTCGATCTCACGCAGGGGGAAATGGGAACGCGAGGGTCAGCGGCGCTCCGAAAGGCCGAGGCGGACAGGGCGGCGGACCTGCTCGGCGTGAGTGCTCGTGAGACACTCGGGTTGCCGGATGCCGGGATCGAGAATACTCCCGCAACACGCGAGGCACTGGCGCGCGTCATTCGTCGGTTCGCGCCACGGGTCGTGATCGCACCGGCACTCGAGGGGCGACATCCGGACCATCGGATCACGGCGCAGCTCGTCCGCGACGCGTGTTTTGTTGCCGGCCTCGCGAAGGTGGCGCCCGACGTGCCGAAGCATCGGCCGCACAAGATCCTTCACACCCTCGCGTATCGGCAGGATTTCGTGCGTCCGACGTTCGTCGTCGACATCAGCGACGAATTCGACCAGAAGATGCAGGCCGTGCAATGCTACGCGTCGCAGTTCGACGGCGCGATCCAGGCAGGCGAAGTGTACCCTACCGGTGAGCCGCTATACGATGTCGTAACGCACTACGCGGCTACCTATGGCTCGCTAATCCGCTCACGCTATGGCGAACCGTACTTCACCACGGAGATGATGCGCGTGGACGACATCGGCTCACTCGAGGTCTCGACCTTTTGAGCGACGACGACTCGACTGTAACCTACGGGTCCTACCTCGGACTCGAGAAGCTGCTGGACCTGCAGCACCCTCGATCGGAGCACCCGGACGAGTTGCTGTTCATCGTCGTACATCAGGCCAGTGAGCTCTGGTTCAAGGAGATACTGCACGAGATCGACCTGCTCGTGAAGGCATTCGTCGCGCACGAGGCGGAGTTCGCGCTCTTCCGCATGGGGCGCATCAATGCGCTGATGCGGATCGTGTCCGCGCAGTTGTCCGCATTGGAGACCCTTCCGCCGCAACACTTCGCAGCGTTTCGGCAGCATCTGGGTACGTCGAGCGGCTCGCAGAGCGTGCAGTTCAGGGCCATCGAGGCGGCGTCAGGCCTGCGGGAACAGCACTTCATGCACGTACTCGAGGAACATGGTCCTGTCCCCGACGTCGTGCGACGTGCCCTCTCGCGACCGCCGCTTCAGGAACTCTACCTCGACTTGCTACGCGCCCAGGGCGTTGAGCTCGAGGCGCTCTACCTCGGCGAGCGACCGACGACGATGTTCTTCCTCGCCGAGTCGCTACTTGAATACGAGCAGCAATTTGGCCAGTGGCGCTTCAAGCATGTGCAGCTCGTCGAGCGCGTGCTCGGACCGCTCACCGGTGGTACCGGCGGTACTCTCGGGGCAAAATATCTTGCACGAACGATCGACCAGAAGTTCTTCCCGGCACTCTGGGCGGTGCGGGCGCGTTTCTACGGCTCGGCCACATAGCGGCTTCCGGCGGCACGACCAGCGAAGATCGCCATCGTGTTCCGGACCAACGTCATTAATGAGATGAGTTCACAATGAGCACATTCAGCATTTCCGCGCTCGCGGTGGCGTGCGCGCTCTCGATGTCACTGAACGTCGGCACCGCTGGCGCGCAATCGAGCGCCGCGGCTCCTCCGTTCTCGCTCATCACCCTCGACCCGGGTCACTTCCACGCATCGCTCGTGCAGAAGTTCATGTATGGGGACGTGGATAGTGTCGTGCACGTTTTCGCACCGGCGGGTGACGACGCGGCGCAGCACCTCATGCGCATCGACGCCTTCAACAAGCGAAGCGACAACCCCACCCACTGGGTGGAGCGTGTTTACACCGGCGCGGATTTCTTCGATCGCATGCTGGCGACGAAGCCTGGCAACGTCGTCGTGATCGCCGGCAATAACGCTCGCAAGATGGAGTACATCCAGCGGTCGATCGACGCCGGACTCAACGTGCTCGCGGACAAGCCGATGGTACGGACCCCCGTCGACCTCGTGAAGCTTGAAGCCACGTTCAAGGCGGCGAAGAGCAAGCACGTGCTGCTCTACGACATCATGACGGAGCGCAGCGAAATCACCACGCAGTTGCAGCGCGAGCTCTCGATGAACCGCGAGCTGTTCGGTACGCTGCTCAAGGGTACGCCCGAGCATCCCGCCATCTCGGAGGTGAGTGTCCACTACTTCTCGAAACTTGTGGCGGGCTCGCCGCTCAAGCGACCGGAGTGGTTCTTCGACGTGCGTCAGGAGGGTGAGGGGATCGTGGACGTGTCGACGCATCTGGTGGATCTCGTGCAGTGGGAGGGATTTCCGAACCACTCGGTCGCGCCGTCGGACGTCACCATGCTCCGGGCACGCCGATGGGCGACACCGCTCACGCTCGCGCAGTTCTCGCAGCTCACAGGCGCCAGTGCGTTCCCGGACTACCTCCAGCACGACGTGAAGAACGGCTTACTGCGGGTGTTCTCGAATGGCGAGATGACGTATCGCATCAAGGGAGTGAACGCGCGCGTATCCGTCACGTGGAACTACGAGGCGCCAGACGGCACCGGCGACACGCACTTCTCCGCGATGCGCGGATCGAAGTCGAGCCTGGTCATCCGTCAAGGCGCCGCCCAGGACTTCAAGCCCGCTCTCTACATCGAGCGAAACCCCTCCGTGCCGAAGGCGCAGCACGACCGCGCTGTCCTCACCGCCTTGATGTCACTCCAGGAGCGTTTCAGCGGAGTTGGTGTTCGCCGAGAGGGAGACGTGTGGGCCGTGACGATTCCCGACAGCTTCGACGTAGGACACGAGGCACACTTCGCCGAGGTGACAAACCGCTTCCTCGGCTATCTCCGCGGTGAGGAGATGCCGGCGTGGGAGGTGCCCAACATGCTGACCAAGTACGCGACGATCATGAAGGCCTACACGATGAGCGGAGGCCGCTGACCGCGTTCGTGACTGGCTAGCGGCCGAGCTTCCGCACCTTCACCCGTACTTCGCCCATGATGACCTTGCCGCGTACGCGGATTTGCGCCGCCGCAGGATCCCTGAAGAAGTCGTCCGCTCCGCTACCGGCCGCTCCGATGATCGGGTAGACATTGAAGTCGACCAGCGTCCCGGGCGCCACGATGATCGCCACGGCGGACATGATGGCGGTAACGTCGATCGCGCACTGTCGGGGCAGAGCTGCGTAGCGCAGGTCCAGCTTCATGTCGCACATGACAGCGCGCACGGTAAGCCGCTCTGGCACCCGCCACGGGCCTGTTCGCCGGGTCTCGCTCATGAGACCCGAGACGCGGCCTTCAGTCGGCGCAAGTGTTCCGTAATTGGGCGCCCGCCTCGCCAGGCTGCAGCCTATACGGGGCCCGTGTCGTCCCGGTGTCAAGTCGATTGACGGCTGCCCCACGAAGCCCTCTCGGGCGTCCTCCCACGCTACTAGATTTCACGCGTATGCCCGACCCCGTCTATCTCGACCACGCCGCCACCACGCCGGTGCGCGAGGAAGTGCTCGAGGCGATGCGTCCGTTCTTCGGCGCGCGCTTCGGCAACCCTTCCAGCGTGCACCGATGGGGACGCGAGGCACGCACGGCGCTCGACGAGGCGCACGAGCGGGTTGCCCGATGTATTGGAGCGGCCGCTGACGAAGTGATCTTCACCTCGTGCGGCACCGAGGCGGACAACATGGCCGTGCTCGGCGTCTGGCGCGCACGCCGGACCGAGGGCCGCACGGCGGTGGTGACCACGCCCATCGAGCACAAGGCAGTCCTCGCCGCCGCACACCAGGTGTCGCGCGAAGGAGGCGAGGAGCGGCTCGTCGAGATGACACACGACGGCCTCGTCGACCGTCAGTCGTACGACGCGCTGGTCGATGAGAGCGTGGCGATCTGCTCCGTCATGTGGGTCAACAACGAGATCGGCGTCATCCAGGACGTGCCGGCGCTCGCCGCAAAAGCAAAGTCGCACGGGATCATCTTCCACACCGACGCCGTGCAGGCGTTTGGCAAATTGGATGTCGATGCGCGCACGACCGCGTTCGATGTGCTGTCCCTGTCGGGCCACAAGATTGGTGCACCAAAGGGCATCGGCGCGCTCTACGTCCGTCGCGGCACGCCGATCGAGCCGCTGATGTTCGGTGGTGCGCAGGATCGCGGGCGTCGGCCCGGCACCGAGAACGTTGCGATGGCCGTCGGTCTGGCGCGTGCCGCCGAGCTGGCGGTGGCGGAGCGAGAACACGAATGGGCCAAGCTCGAGGCACTTCGGATCCGGCTCGAAGCGACGCTTCTCGATCGCATTCCTGACGCGGTGATCCATGGACGCGGAGCGCCGCGGGCGCCTCACGTCGTGAATATCTCGGTGCCGGGAACGGACAGCGAGTCGCTGCTGATGGCGCTGGACCTGCGCGGCATCGCGTGCTCGGCCGGGTCAGCCTGTCAGAGCGGGAGCATCACGCCGTCGCATGTGCTCGCAGCGATCGGCGTGGCACCCGATCTCGCCACGTCCGCGATTCGCATGAGCCTCGGCTGCCTCAGTACGGAAGCGTGTATCGACCGCGTGGCCAGCGTCTTCCCGATGCTCGTCGAAAAGGCGCGTCGGCTCGCGGCCACCTGAGCCGGTGATGCGCGAGCGCGTGCTGGTCGCCATGAGTGGTGGCGTGGATTCATCCGTCGCAGCGGCGCTGCTGGTCGAGCAGGGGTACGATGTCGTCGGCGCGACGATGAAGCTCTTCTGCCACGACGAGGAGTTGCCCGACCGGCCCTGCTGTTCGCTCGACAGCGTGAACGATGCGCGCCGCATCTGCGAGCAGCTCGGTGTCCCGCACTACGTGCTCAACCTCGAGAGCGCCTTCGGTCGTGACGTCGTGCAGGATTTCGTGGACGAGTACGCGCGAGGTCGCACGCCCATTCCGTGCGTGCGCTGCAACACCTTCACGAAGTTCCGCGACCTTCTGCGCAAGGCCGATGCGATCGACGCGCGCTGGATCGCCACCGGGCACTACGCACAGGTGCGTGACGGCGGGCTGCACCGTGGCCTCGATCCAGCAAAGGACCAGTCGTACTTCCTGTGGGGCATCCAGCGCGCGGTGCTCTCGCGGATGATCCTGCCGGTGGGCGGCCAGACGAAGCCGGAGACGCGGCGCATCGCGCACGCGCTTGGACTGGAGCTCATCGCGGAGAAGACGGAGAGTCAGGACATCTGCTTCGTCCCCGATGGTGACCACACGAAGATCATCGCGCACAAGCTCGGCGCTGATGCACCTTCGCTGCGTCCCGGACCTTTCCTTCGCCGCGATGGGTCGGTGGTTGGCACACACGACGGGTTCGCGCGCTACACGGTTGGTCAGCGGCGTGGCCTGCCAGGTGGATTCCGCGAACCGATGTTCGTCGTCGAGATTCGTCCGGAGTCCGGCGCTGTGGTCATCGGCCAACGCGAGGAGCTCATTGGGCGCGGCGTTGTCGCACGCGAGATCAACTGGCTTGTGGACGCTCCGGAGCTCGGCGACGAGATCGAGGTGCAGATCCGTCACCGTGCGAAGCCGGTGCGGGGAACTGTCGTGCGTCTGGACGCCGAGGAGATCGAGATTGCGCTGCCTGAGGGCGCCTCGGCGATTACGCCGGGGCAGTCGCTAGTACTCTATGCGGGCTCGGTGGTGCTTGGTGGGGGCGTAATAGCCCGATCGAGGCGGGAGCTGCCTGTCGTTTCCGCAACGGCGGCTTGAAGCCCATACTCCGGGACTAAGTACCGAGTACCTCAGTACACAAAGTACGAAGTAGCACTGCGGTGTAGTGCTTCGTAGGGAAATCAAACGATGATGTTCGGCTGCATATGCCATCGCAGCTTCGGGTATGCACAATTTCCGGAAGTTGCTCGTGTGGTCGCGAGCGCGGGCGCTCGGTGGGGACGTCTATCGGCTCTGCGCGGCGGTGACGTCGCCGCAGGAGAAAGTGATCACCGCTCAGCTGCGCCGCTCGGCACTCTCGATCTCGGCAAACATCGCCGAAGGTTGCGGCAAGCGCTCACGTGCCGAGGGCATTCGATATCTCGAGATTGCAGCCGGCTCCGCAGCCGAAACCGTACATCATCTCTCCATGGCCTCTGACCTGAATATCCTGCCAATCCGAGATTGCACGCGCCTCGCTGACGAGTCCGAACAAATCGGAAGAATGATTCGAGCGCTGATCAATCGCTTCCCAGCCGGCGACGACGTTGTACGTGAGCAGGAAGTACTTCGTACTTAGGTACTTCGGTACTCGGTACTTAGTCCTGTTTTGCCGCTGTTGGTTCCGTCTTTCCGCCTTTCATCGCCTCGGCAAAGCGGCGCATCGCCTCTTCTTGCTCCGGCGTCAACTGCTCCGGCACCGTCACCTCCACCTCGACGATCAGGTCCCCTTTCGCCGCATCCTTCTCGATGCCGTGCCCCCGTACACGAAAGCGTTTTCCGTTCTGCGTACCCGCCGGGATCTTGATCGACACCTTCGTTCCATCAAGCGTCTTCACGTTGATCTTCTTGCCCAACGTAGCGTCGGCAATGTCGATCTTGATCGGAGCAATCAGGTCCAGCGCTTCGCGCTTGTAAAACCGGTCCGGCGAGACTGTAAACGTGATGAGGAGGTCGCCGGCCTGGCCGCCCTTCGCGCCGCGGGCGCCCTGCCCCTTGAGCCGGATCTTCGTGCCGGTGTCCACGCCAGACGGTACCGCGATCTGCACGGTCTTGCGCGTGCGCACCTCGCCTGCGCCCGCACACGTTGGGCAGCGCTCCGACGGGACCTGGCCCCGTCCAAGGCAGACGGGACACGGACGTTGAACGGCGAATCCGCCCTGCCCGAAGCTGATCGTGCCGCGGCCGTTGCACTCCGAACACGTCTCCAGCTTTGCGCCGGGCGCAGCGCCGCTGCCGTGACACGTCGCGCATTCCTCATTCAGGTCGAGCTCGACCGGAACCTTCCCACCCATCGCCGCAGTGCGAAAGGGAATCTGGAGCGACGCCTCGACGTCCGCTCCACGCTGCGGTCCTCGGCTGCGCGCGCCCTGTTGCCCGCCCGTGCGCGCGCCGCCCCCGAACATGGAGCTGAAGAGATCGCCCAGCCCACCCAGGCCGACGTCGCCGAAGTCTTCCATGTTGATGGTGCCACCGGCCCCCGGGCGCGCACCGGTCCCGCCATGCGAGCCGGCAGGTCGCGCACCGCTGCGTGAGCCCGTGCCGCCGAATCCGCCGAACGCGCCCAGCCGACGCATCTCGTCGTACTGCTTGCGCTTGTCGGCGTCGCCGAGGGTGGTGTATGCCTCCGAGATCGCCTTGAAGGTGTCCGCGGCCTTTGGATCGTTCGGATTCTTGTCCGGATGATGCTTTGACGCGAGGCTGCGGTACTTCTTCTTGATTTCGTCCTGTGTCGCCGAAGCGGGCACGCCGAGAACGGCGTAGTAGTCTTGCTGGGGAGCCATGGCTGACCTTACGTGGTCAGCCGTTCCATTGCTTCACGACCACGCGTGCCGGACGCAGGAGCTGTCCGTTGAACACGTAGCCCACCTGGAACGTGCGCGCCACCAGGTGATCTTCTTCCGCGGCCGCCGCGGGCTCCGTCATCACTGCTTCGTGAAGCGCCGGGTCGAACGGACGCCCGACCGGATCGATGATCTCGAGACCATGACCGGCGAGCGTCTTCGCCAGCTTCTTCTCGACCATCGCAACACCGTCCACGAGGGTCCGCACGTCGGTCGTGGCCGGATCGACGTGCGCGAAGCGACCGATATCGTCGAGCGGATCGATCAAGCCCCTCAGCATGTCGGCCTGACCGCGAAGGTGCGCATCCTGCCGCTCCTTTGTCGTGCGGCGACGGTAGTTGTCGTACTCCGCGGCAAGGCGAAGGTACTTGTCACGCTGCTCGTCGAGTTGCGGCGTGCCGGTGGCTGCATCGATCTGCTCATCGGAATCAGAAGCGGTTGCAGCATCGGCTGGAAGCTCGGTATCGGTCGGAATCTGCTCTGCGTCTGACATTCGTATTGGTCCAGGGTACGGCGGAAATCTATGCAGGTCACGAGCGTCACGTGGAGGTCCCTTCATGCAAAACGGATACTCCCCGTCAGCGTTTGCGCAGTTGTGCGCTAGGCCTGGCTCCGCAGTGACTTCCGGAGCATCTCCAGTGCAGCCTGCGCGGAGCGATGCCGCACCTCGGCGCGGTCACCGACCATGATGAACCGCCTCGCCTGCACCTCGCCCTGAAGGTCCAGCGCGATCCACACCGTGCCGACTGGCTTTGCCCCCGTGCCGCCGCCTGGCCCCGCAATACCGGTGATCGAGAGCGCTGCGCCCGCATCGATCACTGTCTTTACTCCCGTCGCCATCGCGCGGGCGACCGGCTCACTCACCGCGCCATGCTCCTCGAGCACGCCCTTCGGCACATGGAGCACCGACTCCTTCACAGCGTTGTCGTACGCAATGACGCCTCCGCGCACCACGTCGCTGCTTCCCGGGATGGCAGTCAATCGCGCACCGAGAAGTCCGCCGCTACAGCTCTCCGCCACCACGATCGTGATTCCCTTCGCTCGGCAGAGAGCAAGCACGACGGCGGCGAGATCTTCAGCGTCTTCCCCATACACCGCCTCACCGACGACCGATCGCAGGCGCTCCGCCGCTTCGGCGAGCTTGTTGTCGGCGATGTCGGGCGCGAGGCCACGGACGGTCAGTCGTAAATCCGTTCCGTCGGTATTCGGCAGGTATGCGAGACCGACATCGCCGACGCCTCCTTCAATCGTGGCGACGAGATCGGCGATATGCGACTCGCCAACGCCGGTCGTGCGCAGCGTGCGCGAGCGCACAACCCGGCGATCGTCTCCGAGCCGTTCGCGCACGAGGGGCAGCAGTGTATCGGCGAGCATTCCCCGCATCTCGCGGGGTACGCCCGGAAGCATGGCGACCCAGCGGCCTCGCGAATCCTCGAGCCAGATGCCCGGCGCTGATCCGTGGTTGTTGACGAGCTTGCGCGCGCCTGACGGCAGCATGGCCTGCTGCCGGTTCGACCCTGGCATCGGACGCTGGAATCGCGTGCGCCACCGCTCTTCCATCCACGCGAGATGTTCATCGTCCAGGACCATCTCGCGACCAAAGAGCGCGGCAATCGAGGGCTTCGTGAGGTCATCGCTGGTGGGACCGAGCCCGCCGGTCGTAATCACCGCACCGGTGCGATCGAGTGCCTCGCGCACGGCCGACGCGATCGACTCGGCAGTGTCGCCGCAGGTCGTCCGCCGCTCGATTTCGACACCTTCGCCCGCGAGGACGCGCGCGAGGTGCGCGGCGTTCGTGTCGATGGTGTAGCCGAGGAGAAGCTCGTCTCCGATCGTTACTACTTCGATCTTCATTGGACTTTGGGGTCGGGTGCGCCCGTTCGTGTGCATAACAACCGCAGAGCTTTCAGTTTTCAGCTATCTGCGTCAGTTGCCAGTCAAGCGGAAAAGCCCGCTTTCGCTCGACTGGCAACTGACGCTGATGGCTGTTGACTGTCGGCTCTGCGGTGGTTGTGCATCGTGATGGGCGGGCGATCAGGGCGCCGAGCTCACAGGCAGCAAGAGGATCAGCGCTTAGGCGTCGCTAGACGTTCGCTAGACGCGCGTCGGGGCGCCGACAAAGACCCGCCGGTAGCTGCGCACGTAGAGGCCGAGCGAATAGATCGTGAGCGCGACCGATGCCGTCATCGCGACGACGCCGCAGACGCCGTTGAAGTTGGCGAATGCGTTCCACAGGTCGCCATCCCATCCGCGGTGCGCCGCAACGGTTGCCGTCCAGAACCAGCAGAACGCACAACCCACCCAGAACAGTTGCAGCCCCGTCTTCCACTTCGCCGGTCCGATGGCGGCGATCACGACACCTCTGCGCGCGGCCATCTGGCGAAAGAGCGTCATGAACAGCTCTCGGCCAATGACGATGGCGATGATCCACCACGTCAACGGGACGTCGCCGAACGGCGTGCGGAATGGCAGCTCGTTGTCGAGTGCCTTGCTCGGCCAGCCCCCGGTCGCGAGCGCGACCGGTCGCATGAGCACGAACATCGGGATGCACGTCGCCACGAGCAGGAGCTTATCGGCGAGCGGATCCAGCAGTCGGCCGAGATCAGTCTCCTCCTTTCGCGACCGCGCGAGCTGGCCGTCGATGTAGTCCGTGATGGCGGCGATCGTGAACAGGATGAACGCGGCCAGGCGCAACGTCGAGGACGGCGCAAGCGGCAACCACGCGATGAGCGGCGTAATTGCAATTCTGCCTGCGGTGACGGCGTTGGGAAGGTTCACGCGGTGCGTAAAAGAGTTAAGCCAGCGACTTGAGCACGAGCTTGCTGACGCCTCGCAGCGTCTCGAATACACCGTCGCCGGTCATGGCGACAGCCTCGAAGTACGGAGCCCGCTCGATCCACTCACCGGTTGGAAGCTGCTCGATGAGGAACTCGCCGGCGTGGAACGGGTCAGGCGTGACGCGCTGCCGCGACGGATCCGTGATCTCCCAACCCGGATTCAGCGCCGCCTGGAGCTCCTTGATTGGCGCCGCATTCGGCAGGTCGCGCTTGTTGTACTGGATGATGAAGGGCATGCGCGTGAGATCATAGCCGTATTCGGCCATGTTGTCGTAGAGGTTCTGCATCGCTTCCTGATTCGCTTCCATTCGCTCGATCTGCGAATCCGCAACAAAGACCAGTCCGTCGACACCCTTGAGGATGAGCTTGCGGCTGGCGTTGTAGTAAACCTGTCCGGGAACCGTGTAGAGGTGAAAGCGCGTCTTGAATCCGCGGATCGTTCCGAGATCGACCGGTAGGAAGTCGAAGAAGAGCGTGCGCTCCGTTTCCGTCGCGAGCGAGATGAGCTTGCCGCGCGTATCGGGCTGCACCTTGCCGTACACGTGCTCGAGATTCGTGGTCTTGCCACCGAGTCCCGAGCCGTAATAGACGATCTTGCAGTTGATCTCGCGTGACGCATAGTTGATCATCGACATGGCTGTTTCTCTCCTCTACTTGAACAGCGCGTCGATTTCATCGTCGGCGCCGGCCAGGAGGCCGGGAGCACCGCCTTGCGCAGCCGTCGGTCGCGCAAACACCTGCTGGAAGAGCCGCGTCAGCTCGTCCACCGTCAGTTTCATCTTCAGTCGCACGAGACCGAGGGTGGTGCGATTGTCGAACAGCACGACGAGAATGACCCGTCGCGCGACGTCGGCGAGGTACATCGACTCCTTCTCGCCCTGATGAAAGAGCGAGTTGAAGTCCGACTCACCAATCAGCTTTGCCAGCTGATCGTTCGCGCTGAAGTCCGCGGCGGTAAGCGTGGCGAACGCCGTGGGATCGAACTTCGGCTGCTCCCCGACGGTGGCCACGAGCTGTCCGCTGCGATCGACGAGCATCGTGCTCCGCGCACTGCTCTCGTGAAGGAAGCGGGTGAGCGATTCGGTGATGGCAGCGAAGTCGTCTTCGGTAAACGACCAGCTCGCGGCGCCTACGGGCATGTGCGTTCGGCCTAGTGGAGGTAAGCTTCCATGCGGCGCAGCATCAGCTGGCCGCGCTTCCGGAGCGCGGGACTCCTCTCCCACTTCACGTAATCCTGCAACAGGCGCGCGGTCTCGATGCCCGGATAAGCCCTCAGGTACCCGAGTGCCGCCAGACGTCGAACGGCTGACCGGTTGAAGAGACCGCGACGGCTCCGCTGCACCTGCGCGGCCCACAGCACAAGTCCCGTAGCGAATCCCCCCACGAAGCCAATGCCCACGAGCCGACTCTGCTGGACGTACCTCACATCGCCCTCCGCGCCGAGAGCGCCTGCGCGATGGTGACACCGTCGGCGTACTCCAGGTCGCCTCCCACTGGAAGTCCTCGGGCGATGCGTGTCACGGTGAGCGAAAATGCGGTGAGTTGCCGTTGCACGTACAAGGCGGTTGCTTCTCCCTCGAGACTTGGATTCGTCGCCAGAATGACCTCGCGCACCCCACCGGATTCGACCCTCCGGACGAGCGGCGCCACGGCTAGGTCGTCCGGCGTCACCCCGTCCAGCGGCGAAAGCCGGCCACCCAGTACATGATAGTGCCCGCGATACTCGCCCGCACGCTCGATCGCACCGATATCCGATGCTTCCTCCACCACGCAGATCAGCGCGGGATCACGCCGCGGATCGCGACAGATCACGCACAGCGCCTCCTCGGTGAGATTGAAACACTGTGCGCATGGTCGAATCTTGTCGGACAGCGTCCGTAGCGCCTCGGCCAGCCGGCGGCTCTGTTCGACGGGCTGCCTGAGCAGGTGATACGTGAGGCGCAGCGCCGTCTTGCGCCCGATTCCCGGCAGTCGCGCCAGCTCTCCGGTAAGCTCGTCGATCGCTGACATTCGGGAGCTAGAACGGAAGCTTGAAGGGCAGGTTGAGCCCACCGGTGAGCTTCCCCATCTCCCCCTGCGCGATGTCCTGCGCCTTCTTCTGCGCCTCCGTCACCGCGACGAGCAGAAGATCCTCGAGCATCTCGACATCCGACGCGCTCACCACTGTCGGATCGATCTTGATCGAGCGTATTGTGCCTTGCCCGTTCGCAACCACCGTCACCATTCCGCCGCCGGCGGACGCCGTGACCGTCTGGGACTGAAGCTCCTGCTGCATCGTCTGGAACTTGCCCTGCATCTCCTGCGCTTGCTGCAGGATCTTCATGAAGTCAGCCATGGCCAAAGCTATCCGGCGGCGCAGCAGGGTGGCAAGCGAAACGCACTAGTCGGCGAGATCGAGATCGAGCGCATCGATTGCGCGATCAAGCACCGGATCCTTCCGCCGCATTGCCGTAAGCCGCTCGGTACGCGCCATCTCGTCCGTGAGCCGCACGGGCGGCGTCCCGGAGCCCGATGCAGCGCGAACCACGACCCGCTGTACCCCGGAAAAAAGCGCGCGCATCGCGAGGGTCACGTCCCGCTCATCCTTTCCGAGCGCCTGCTCGTAAATCGGATTGGCCTCGTCGAGCGCGATGGTCACCTCGCCCTTGCCATTCACGGCGACCGCGGCGGAGTGCTCGAGCGCCGTTGCCGCGAGGCTGTTCCCCTTCGCGCGCATGGCCGCCACCAGCTCGTCCCAGCGCTCCGCCAACTGGCCCACGTCGGGAATCCCTCCCTGCGCCGGCCGGACGGCGATCGACGCCGCCACCTTCGGTGCTACAGCTGGGGCCTCGCGGGCGGCAGGCGCGCTTGGCGGCGGTGTACGGTCGGCGTCCCGGACGACCGTTCGCCAGTCGCTAGCGGGCGCGTCGCTCGCGCGCGCGGGCTCGGCTTTCTGCTCGGGCGCGTGGGG
>DAIUFP010000006.1:210475-211694 GCA_036844565.1 Gemmatimonadaceae bacterium
CCCACCGCCGCCGCCGAGCCCACGCAGCACCGCCTCGAGCGACACCGTCCGGTCCAGCAGGGCGAACCGCACCAGCAACGCCTCGAGCAGCAATTGCTGCTGTCCGCTCTTGCGGAAACGTGGCTCGAGCTCCGTCAGTGCCGCGAGCATCCGCAGCAGATCGCTGGACGGAAACGCCTCGCGACGCGAGAGCAACGCATCGCGCATACGTTCGCTCGTCTCGGGCGCAGCCCCACCAAGGGTGACGGCCAACTGCGCCCGCACGATATCGGCAAAGCCGGTGAGGAACTGGCCGAAATCGACACCCGCATCAGCGAGCCGCCCGACAAAGGCAAAGACGTCACCCGCGCGCCGTTCAGCGAGGAGATCGAGCAGGTCGACGAATTCGTCTTCCGGCACGAGGCCGAGCGCATCGCGCACCCGTTCCGGAGCGACGTCGCCGTCGCCCATCGAGAGCACCTGATCGGTCAGCGACAGCGCATCGCGCATCGATCCGTCAGCCGCCCGCGCGATCATGGCCAACGCGTCCGGATGCGCGACAACCCCCTCCGCCTTCAGCACCTTCTCCAGACGCAGTCGGATCTCTGCCGGCCCGATACGCTTGAAGTCGAATCGCTGAAGACGGCTCAGCACGGGCGCGGCCGCCTGCGCGATCTTCTGCGGCTCGGTGGTGGCAAAGATGAACACCACGCGCGGAGGCGGCTCCTCGAGCACCTTGAGCAGCGCGTTCCATGCCTCACGCGTGAGCATATGCGCCTCGTCGACGATGTAGACCTTGTACTGGTTATCACCCGAGGGCGCATACATCGCGCGCTCGCGGAGCTCACGCGCGTCG
Source organism: Gemmatimonadaceae bacterium (assembly GCA_036844565.1). Taxonomy (GTDB): domain Bacteria; phylum Gemmatimonadota; class Gemmatimonadetes; order Gemmatimonadales; family Gemmatimonadaceae; genus AG11. Next base: position 211,311 of record DAIUFP010000006.1, read on the forward strand.
TCGACCCCGCGGTTGGAGGCAGCGTCGATCTCCACGACGTCCAGGGAGGATGCACCACTCCAGATCCGCTGGCAGCTCGCGCACTCCCCGCACGGCTCGCCGCCGAGGCTGGCATCGAAGCGCCGCTCGCAGTTGAGCGCCATGGCGAGTACGCGTGCGAGCGTCGTCTTGCCCACGCCGCGAGGTCCGCAAAGGAGGTAGCCGTGCGCCACGCGGTTGCGTGCGATCGCTCCCTTCAGCGTTGCCGCAACGTGGGACTGCACCGCGACGTCGGCGAAGGTCTTGGGGCGGTACTTTCGGGCGAGGGCGAGAGCCATACTCCAATCTACAACGGCCCTCGTTCCACAACGGCCCCCGATTCCACAACGGCCCCCGATTCCACAA
>DAIUFP010000007.1:0-191087 GCA_036844565.1 Gemmatimonadaceae bacterium
CCAAGAAGGCGGCTCCGGCCAAGAAGGCGGCTCCGGCCAAGAAGGCGGCTCCGGCGAAGAAGTCTGCTCCCGTAAAGAGGGCTGCGGCCAAGAAGGCGCCAGCGAAGAAGGCGCCCGCAAAGAGGGCAGCCGTGAAGAAGGCACCCGTCAAGAAGGCGCCGGCGAAGAAGGCCGCGAAGTCCCCATTGAAGAAGTCGTCGGGCAAGTCAGCACCCGCGAAGAAGGCAGCCAAGGGCAAGCGCCGGTAGCGACCCTTCGACGTGAAAACCCTGGAAGGGGTGGGGCCCAACGGCCTCACCCCTTTCCTGTTATCTTCCGCCGCTATGCCGGAACCGACCGCCTCTCCCGTCGCGCTGTTGCGGGCGCACTCGCGCCACGCTCCCTGGAATGCCCGGGGACTCGCCGCGCACGTCACCGCTCTCGTCGACGCCGCCGGCATTCGCCCGACGAACGCCTCCGCCCGATCGGCGCCGAGTGCGCGGTCTGTCCGGTTCTATGTGGCGAATGGCTTGCTCGCTCGCCCCGAAGGGGCTGGAACGGCCGCGACGTACAATTACCGGCACCTGCTCCAACTCCTCGCCATCAAGATTCGCCAGCGCGAGGGCGCGACGCTCGAGTTGATCAAGAGCGAGATGACGGAGGTCACCGGCGATATTCTCGAGCGTCGCGTGGCCGCAGCACTGGCGCCGGCCCTTGGCGCCCACGCCGACCTCGCCGTCCGCAACACCGACGACGACCGCTCGGCAAGCTGGCGCCGCGTGCCGGTGGCGGATGGCATCGAGATCCACGTGCGCGACGATTCGCCGGCTGCTCGTGACGAGGCGCTCGTTGCGATGCGTGAGGCCGTTCGCGCCGCGCTCGGGCGAGCGGATATTCGGTAGCTACGCTAGAGGAGCCGGGAAAGGAGCGCCGCCCCGTTCTCGATCACGCGGTTGTACCACGGCCGCTTGCTGAACTCCGCCAGCGTGATCTCCTTCGAGCGGGTGAGATCATCTGCGAAGACCGCATCCATTTTCGCCCCGAACGGCGCGTCGAGAAACACGAAGTTCGACTCATTGTTGAAGGCCAGCGACCGGTTGTCGAAATTCATCGACCCCACGGTGCCCCACATGCCATCGACGATGAACGTCTTCGAGTGCATCATCGCCGGTTGGTATTCATAGATCCGCACGCCGGCCTTGAGCAGCTCCTCGTAGCGTGAGCGGCCGGCCCACCAGGTGGTCTTCACGTCCGTTTCCTTGCTCACCGTAAGGATGCGCACGTCCACACCGCGCTTGTGTGCGTCGACGAGCAGCTTTCGGAAGTCATCGTCGGGGACGAAGTAGGAGTTCGTCACGTAGAGCGTTTTGCGCGCGCTGGCGATCGACAGCGCGTTGAAGCGCTCCGCCGGCGTGCTGCCTGTGGTTGGCGAGGCGAAGAAAATCCCTGCCTGCATGCCTCCGTCCACTTGCTCGAACGCTTTCTTCGGAAAGAAGACGTCGCCGGCAATGAGCTCTCCAGTACACTCGGCCCACGCGGCCGCGAAGGCCGCCTGGAGACCCATCACGGACGGCCCCTCGAATCGCACGTTGCTGTCGCGCCACTGGTCGGGGTGGCGTCCGTCACCGAGCCAGTAGTCCGCAAGCCCGAATCCGCCCGTGTATCCGATCTCCCCGTCCACCACCACGACGCGGACGTGCGACCGATCGGTCACGTTGTGGAGCGAGTACCAATGCAGCTGCCGCAGCAGGCCGATCTCCACGCCCGACGCACGAATGCTGTCTGCCCAATCCTTTTTCAGGTTCATCGAGCCGAATGCGTCGAGCACGAGCAGCACCCGGACTCCGGCTTTCGCCCGCTCCTTGAGCACCACCGCCAACGTGTCCGCGACCGCGCCCGGCTGCGAGTAGTACATCTGCACGGTGATCGTGTGTTTCGCGGTCCGCAGGTCTTGCCACAGCCGCTTGTACACGTCGCCGTTATCGACGAGCTCCGCGGCATTCCCGGGCGTCATGTGAAGCCCGGTGTAGAGCTCCGTCATGCGCGAGAAGAGCGAATCCGTGATCGCCGGAGGACCACTTTGTTTCCCGATTGCGACCACGGCCTGTACGGGAGTGCCGCGCGTGATCGATAGAATGCCAATGAGCGCGAGCGACGTGAGCAGAAGAACTCCAACCACGACGCCGACGCGCTTTACCCTGAGCAGTTTTCGCATTTGTGCCTTCGGCATAACATACTTCATGCCACGTGGGCCGAGTCCGGTTTGCGACGTCGCGCCGATGACCGGTCCCAAAAGGAGCTGAATGGATTTCGCCGGACGCAGTGTCGTGCTCACCGGAGTGGGCCGAGAAGGACAGGTCGGTGAGGCGGTCGCCTCGGCCTTTGCCGACCTTGGCGCGCGGGTCTTTCTTGTCGACCGCCAGGAGAGCGAAGCCAGGGCACGAGCTGATGCACTCATTGCCGCGGGACGTCGCGCTGCCGGCCTTGGTGTCGACCTCACGGACGAGAATGCGGTGACGGCACTCGCCGAGCGCGTGCGCGATGCCACCGGCGGTCGCGTGCATGCGCTCGTGCACCTCGCGGGTGGCTTCGTTTCGAGCGGCCATTTGGTGGAGAGCGATGCGTCGCTGTGGAACCGGCAGTTCGCGCTCAACGCGACGACCGCATACCTGACCGCGCGTGCATTCCTTCCGATGCTTCGCTCGGCCAAGGGTGCGATGGTGTTCTTCGCCTCGGAGGCAATTCTTCCCGGTGGTCGCACGTCGGGTATCTCGGCGTATGCCGCATCAAAGAGCGCGCTCGTTGCCCTGATGCAGTCGATCGCGCAGGAAGAGGCACCGCGTGGTGTGCGCGCGAACGCGGTGGCGCCAACGTCCATACGCACCGCCGCGAACGTCGCCGCCATGGGTGCGGACGCAACCTACGTGTCGCGCGAAGACGTCGCGAAGGTGGTGCTCTGGCTCTGTTCCGAGGACGCACGCGCCGTCACCGGCCAGACCATTCCGGTGCGCTGAATTGGGCATGAGCCTGGTCGCACGCCGGCGGGCGCCGCTGCGGAGCATCGACCTCGATCGCTCCCTCGAGGCGCTTCCGCTCTTTCGCCTGAGCGATTCGGCGGACGACGACACCATCGTGTATTCGGACGACTTGGGAAATCGCTGGCGTGTCCTGCCGAGTCCGGGTGAGCGAATGCCCGGCACGTTCGATCAGGACGTCTACGTCGAGCTGCTGCGCCGTTACGCGGAGGCCGACCGGCCGGGGGACGGCGCTATCTCGTTCACACTGCACGCGTTCCTGCGGGCGATGGGCCGTCGTGTCGACGGTCGCACCTACGATCAGCTTCGCGGCGCGCTCACACGCCTCGAGCGCACCACCCTGGAATCACAGGGCATGTATGAAACGGCTGGCGGCGGCGCAGAGCCGGTACGCTTCACGGTGCTCACTGGTGTCGTCATCGAGCGTCGGCGCGTGATGGACCGTGTGCAGCTGCCGCTCTTTCACCCAATCTCCACGGCGGAGCCGGGCGTCGCCCGCGTTGTGCTCTCAGCCGTGATTCGCGAGAACCTCTCCGCTGGACACGTCGTGAACGTGTCCGCGTCGTGCTACTGGTCCCTTGCTTCCCCGGTCGCGCGACGCCTCTACCGCTTGCTCGAGGTGGCGCGCGCCGAGGAGCGGCTCACCTGGCGCATCGGGTTGACGAAGCTCGCGGCGCAACTACCCCTCACTCAGAAGTATCCGTCGCACCTGCAGCGGGTGCTGCAACCGGCCCATGACATGTTGATCGCGGCTGGCGTGCTGAGAAATGCGGTGATGCGCCAACAGCAGCGCGAGTGGTTCGTCGACTACATGCTCGGATCGCGACCGGCGTGACATGACGGCCCAGGAGATCGGATGACGACGAGACTGACCGAGCCACTTCGCCGCGAGATAGAGATCGACGGCGAGGCATACACGATAGTGGTCACGCCCGCTGGTATCCGCCTGAGCCGCAAGCGCTTCCGCGAGGGCCGATTCGTGGCGTGGAGGGCGTTGCGTGACAGCGGCGAGCTCGAGATTGGGCGCCAGCCTGACTGAGGCATTCAGTCTGCATTACGGAACACTACGGCCCGCTGCGACGTATCCAGAGGGGCACGCATCCTCAACTGCAGGTGTTAGATGAAACGTCGTCGGATTGCTCTGATTGCCATTGCCGTCGCTTCGCTTCCCGTGGTCGCCGGAGGCTTTCTCATACAGGACAGCAACACCACCGATGGTGCGCGCGTTCTCGATCAGGTGCTCGGCCTGGTGTCGCAGCGCTTCGTCGACACCGTGAGCTCGGCCGCACTCTACGAGAAGGCCGCCAAGGGGCTCGTGAAGGAGCTCAATGACCCCTACAGCGAGCTCTTTTCGCCGAAGGAGCTCGCCAGCTTCTCGCAGCAGACGAACGGGAAGTACGCCGGCATCGGCATGCAGATCGAAAAGCAGGGTGAATCGATCACCATCAGCAAGGTCTTTCCGCACACGCCGGCTGAAGGGGCGGGCGTACGTGAAGGCGATCGCATCCTGTTCGTGGACACGGCGTCGACGCGCGGCTGGTCCACCCAGCAGGTCTCGGACTACCTGATCGGCAAGGAAGGAACGAAGGTCACGGTGAAGTTCGGACGGCCAGGCGTACCGGAGCCGATCACGACGAACTTCACGCGCCAGATCATTCGTATTCCTGCGGTGCCGTACGCCATCGTGCTCGACAACCGCATCGGCTACCTACCCGTGCAGCGGTTCAACCAGACGGCCGCTGAAGAGGTGAAGGCCGCAGTCTCGGCGCTCCAGAAGGAAGGCGTGAAGGGAGTCATTCTCGACATGCGCGGCAATCCAGGTGGCATCCTGGAGCAGAGCATCGTGATGTCGAACCTGTTCCTCAAGAGCGGACAGGAGATCGTGAGCGTGCGGTCGCGCGCGAACGAAACGCAGAGCTACGGCACACGTGTGGCTCCGGCGTTCCCCACGCTGCCACTCGCCGTGCTCACGGACGAGTACTCCGCATCCGCGAGCGAGATCGTCGCGGGTGCACTTCAGGATCACGATCGCGCATTGCTCGTTGGCCAGACCAGCTTCGGCAAGGGCCTCGTCCAGACGCTCTTTCCGCTCGACGGCGGCTACGCGCTCAAGATCACGACGGCCAAGTGGTATACGCCAAGTGGCCGAAGCATTCAGCGGGAGCGCAAGTTCGTGAACGGCCGGTTCGTCGAGGAGCAGCCTGACTCGCTCGAGACGGAAGCGAAGAAGAAGGCGCGCCCGGCCTATCGCTCCGACGCCGGTCGCCTGGTGTACGGTGGAGGCGGCGTGGCTCCTGACCTCCTCGTCCGCGACGACACGCTGACCCTGGCCGAGCTGAATCTGGCCAAGGCGCTCGCACCGAAGTCGCAGGACGTGTACGTCACGCTGTACGACTACTCGCTGGAGCTCTCTCGCACGACCAAGGCGAACTTCACAGTGCTGCCTGCATGGCGCGACGAGCTGTATCGCCGCATCACGGCCAAGGGTGTGAAGCTGGAACGCGCGCAGTACGACAGCGGGTCGCGCTACATCGATCGGTTGCTCGATCAGCGTGTCTCGCAGCTGATGGGCGGCGACTCGACCGCCAAGCGCCACGACCTGCGGTTCGATGCGCCACTTCGCAAGACGCTGGACCTGATGGAGAAGGGCAACGGGCAGAAGGACCTGTTCGTACTCGCTGCCGCGGAGCCGCAAGGAAAGGAAGTCAAGCCGCTGCCGGCTGAAGTGACTGGGACACGCAAGCCGCCCACTCCCTGACGTCACGGAGCTTGACCAACGGGCGCCCTTCACGGGCGCTCGTTTTACATTTGTGGCCATGCCTTCACACCGCCCACGCCTGCTCGCCGCGATCTTTTTCGCGGGAACCCTCTCCTGCTCCTCGAACGCACCGGCTGTCACCACGATCGCGCCCAGTGCTGGCGAGCGTCATCTCGGCAACATTCGCCAGCTCACCAACGGCGGCGAAAACGCCGAGGCGTACTTCAGTGAGGACGGAAAGCGGCTGATCTTTCAGAGCACGCGCGACGGCCGTGCCTGCGATCAGGAGTTCATCATGAACATCGACGGCTCGGGCATTCATCGGGTGTCCACGGGATCCGGCAAGACGACCTGCGGATTCTTTTTCGAGAATGACCAGCGCATCCTCTTCGGGTCGTCGCACGCCGAGCAGCAGGACTGCCCGCCAAAGCCGGATCCCTCCAAGGGCTACATATGGCGTCTCGATCCATACGACATCTACACGGCGCGTCCAGACGGCAGCGAGCTGCATCGCCTCACGAACTATGGTGTCTATACCGCCGAGGCTGTGGTGTCGCCCGATGGCAAACGGCTGGTATTCACGTCGCTGAAGGACGGGGATCTCGACATCTACACGATGAACATCGACGGCAGCGATCTTCGGAAGCTCACGACGACACCGGGCTACGATGGCGGTCCATGGTGGTCGCCGGACGGGACGAAGATCGTGTACCGCGCGTGGCACCCCACGGGCGACTCGCTCACCGTTTATCGCGACCTGCTTGCGCAGCGCCTCGTTCGGCCCAATCGCATGGAGCTCTGGGTCATGAACGCCGACGGCTCCGGCCAACATCAGATCACGCAACTCGGCGGCGCCAACTTCGGTCCATCGTGGACGCCCGACGGCAAGCGCCTGATCTTCTCCTCGAACTATCGTCAGCCGCGCAGCGGCAACTTCGATCTTTTCCTCGTGAACCTGGACGGGACAGGACTCGAGCAGGTGACGACGGAGGACACGTTCGACGGGTTCCCGATGTTCAGCCCCGATGGCCGGAAGCTGGTGTGGGCCTCGAATCGCCATGACGCAAAGGCTGGCGAGACGAATCTGCTCATCGCGGACTGGAATCCCTGACGGAACAGTCAGACTGTCTGACGGTCTGACTGTCGGACAGGACTGGGAGCACTACCTCAGCCCGATACGACCCGTTCGAGCAGCGCGAAAGCCTCCTTGGGTGTCATCGGTGGCATTTCGTCCCCCTTGGCGCCACCGCTCGGGTCCTTCAACAGGTTGCCTGTCAGCACGGCGACGACTCGCTCGTGGCGCTTGATCTCGCCGCGCGCCACGAGCGCCCGCACGCCCGCAACGCTCGCGGCGCTTGCCGGCTCGCAACCCACGCCGCACTGGTCCACGATGACCTTTGCCGCGAAGATCCCTTCGTCACTCACGGATTCCACGACGCCGTTCGTCGCCGCCATGGCACGTACCGCACGCTCCCATGACGCCGGGTCGCCAATGCGGATGGCGGTCGCCCGCGTTTCCGCGCGAACGCTGATGCGCCTGGTGAAGTGCTCGAGGTACCCCTGGGCGAACGGCGCCGCACCCGCCGCCTGCACCGCAAGCAAACGCGGAATCCGGTCGATCAGCCCGAAGCGATACGCCTCGTCGAGCGCCTTTCCGAACGCGGATGTGTTGCCAAGGTTTCCCGCAGGCAGCGCAATCCAGTCGGGCGCATTCCATCCCAGCTGCTGCAGCAGCTCGAGCACGATCGTCTTCTGCCCCTCGATCCGGAATGGATTCACCGAGTTCACGAGATAGACGCCGAGCTGTTCATTGGCGTCGCGCGCGAGGCGGAGGCAGTCGTCGAAATCGCCGCGGATCTGAAGCGTGCGCGCACCGTAGGCTACGGTTTGCGCCAGCTTTCCAGCCGCGACGCGTCCTTCCGGAACGAACACGAATGACGGAATCCCCGCCTGCGCTGCGTATGCACTCAGCGAGGCCGACGTATTTCCCGTCGACGCACAGGCGACGGCGCGCGCACCGATGCGACGCGCTTGCGTCACGGCCACCGTCATGCCGCGATCCTTGAACGACCCGCTCGGGTTGTGCCCCTCGTGCTTCATCAACAGGCCGTCGACGCCGGCATACGCATCCACCGCCGTGCGGTGCAGCAGCGGTGTGTTTCCCTCGGGATGGCTCACGATCTCGTCGCTCGTGGCATCTAGCACGATCTCGCGAAACCGCCACACGCCCGATCGCTCCACGGCGGCCGTGGTCCGCATGGACGCTGATGCGCGTTCGTCGAAGATGTCGCGAAGCGCATTGCCCGTGATCACCGGCGTGTGCTCCACGGCCAGCAGGCCGTCACACCGATCACACGTGGACTGTGATGTCCTCGTGCTCGATTCAGTGCCGCAGTCCGGACAGCGAACGATCATGTGACGGGGAGTGCGGGTAGGGGCTCAGATGGCCATGACAAGAGTACCCTGCTCATCGATCGTAGTCACAATCGCCGTGCTGTCGATGCCATTCCTGGCATACGACTCCTTCATCGCGGCGGCGACCTGTTCCGCCCGTGCGACGGACTCTGCTATGGCGAACGAGGTCGGACCCGAGCCCGAGATCGACGCGCCCAACGCGCCTGCTTCCGTTGCGGCGCGTTTTGCTTCCATGAACCCCGGCAGCAGGTGCGCCCGCGCCGGCTCCGCAATCCGATCGTCGATCGCTCGACCGAATAGCCCCAGGTCGTCGGTGAAGCAGGCCGCGACCATCGCGGCCACCTGCGCGAGCTGGTGCGTCACTGCGGAAAGCTCTACCGAAGCAGGGAGCGCACGCCGTGACGTCGACGTCGAAAGGCGCTGCGCTGGATGGACGATTACCAGATGAAGTCCGGTTGGCACTGGCAGTCGAATGATGTCGACCGGGTCAATTGCCCGTACCAGCACAATTCCGCCCAGTAGTGCAGGCGCCAGATTATCGAGGTGTTTTCCTGCCACTTTCACCTCAGCAACGAGACAGCATGCGAGCATTTGTGCTGTATCTAATGAGGCGCCCACCAACGCTGCCGTCGCCGACGCGCCGGCGACGGCCGACGCCGCACTGCCTCCTTGCCCGCCAGAAAGGGGCAGGCCCTTCCTCACCGATAGCGCAACTCCAGGCGCAGCCACCGACGCTCCCAGCTCCTTGGCGAGCCTGAGCACCGCTCCCGCGGCGATGGCCGCCGTGTGCCGGTCCGGCGACGTCGGAAGGTCTGCGTGACCCGGATCCAGCACAGTCACACCAGGCCGGTCGGACCACTGCGCGATCACCTCATCACGCGCGCCCGCGATGGCGCAGCCGAGTACGTCCAGCCCCGGACCGAGATTGCCGATGCCACCGGGCGACGTCGCCCGGTACCGCTCGGCGAGGCTCACGTCGCCGTGAGACGCAGTACGTCGCCAAGGACGCCCGCTGCCGTCACCGCCACGCCGGCCCCGGGTCCGGACACCACGAGCGGACGCTCCCGGTATCGTGCCGTCGTGAACACGAAGAGGTTGTCCGTGCCGTCGAGCGAGGCAAGCGCGCTGCCGACAGGAACGCTTGCGAGCCCCACCCGCACGCCACCACGCGTAGCGCGCGCGCGATACCGTAGGACCTCGCCTCGCGATCTCGCTTCCGCGACGCGCTGTTCCCAATCGCTGTCACAGCTCGGGAGCATCTTCAGGAATTCGGCTGGCGAGACATCGCGCAACGCATCCGGCACGAGCGATTCGAGGCTGACGTCTTCTATCTCGCCCGAATATCCGAGCATGCGGGCGAGGATCAGCCCCTTTCGTGCGACATCCAGTCCGCAGAGGTCATCGCGCGGATCGGGCTCGGTGTAGCCACGCGCCATCGCGTCGCGCACGATCTCGGAGAACTTGCGTCCCCGTCCCATCTCGCTGAAGAGAAATCCCATCGTTCCGGATGGAGAGCTGTCGACACTGTCGACGCGATCACCCGACGCGTTGAGCTGCTGGAGTGTATCGATCACGGGCAAACCGGCTCCCACCGTCGCCTCGTGCAGCACTCGCCGGCCGCTGCTGCGCGCCTCCTGAAGGATGGCACGCGACGCGGTCATCGAGGACGCGAGCGGCACCTTGTTCGCGAGCACGAGATCCATTCCGTGCGCGATCGCACTCGACAGCGCCCGCGAGGTATCGCCGCTCGCGACGTCCACGAGCACAGGCCGGTGCAGCGCGTGCGTCGCCATGAAGTTCACCGCATCGACCGCCGACGAGGCTCTTCCGGCTGGAACGTCCTTCAGCTCCGCGCCCACCTGCTTGCGCCGCACCAGCTCCGCGAGCTGCCTGCCCGTGATGCCGCGCTGCTGAAAGACATATCCGCTTCGATCGATGATGCCGACGATGCGTATGGCGCGCGCGCGTTGCGCGCCAAGCGTCGTGAACTGCGCCACGAGCTCCTGCGCTACGCGACCCATGCCCAGCAGCACGATGTCCACCGGCTCCGTGCGACGCGCGGCGCGACCGCCGCCGACCTTGTCGAGCCGGAAAGCGCCGTGGACGGCGCGCACGGCCGCGGTGGCTTCCTTCGCATCGACAACGAACGATACGTTCCGCTCGGACGCGCCCTGCGCGATCGCAACGATGTTCACGTTGGCGTGCGCAACGGCATTGAAGATTCTCGCGGCAATGCCTGGCGTACGCGCCATGCCGGATCCCACCACCGCGATGGTGGTCAATCCCGCACGCACGCTGATCTCTTCCACTTCGCGGCGCTCGAGCTCCAGCGCGAACGCGACACGGAGAAGTTCCTCGACCTCATCGGCACGGTCCGCTGGAATCGTGAAGCAAATCGACTGCTCGGACGATGCCTGTGAGATCATCGAGACCGAAATTCTCGAGGTGGCGAGCGCACCGAATACGCGCGCCGCAACTCCGGGCACGCCGAGCATGCCCGTGCCGCTCACGGTGACGAGTGCCTGGTCGGAGATTCCGGAGATCGCGCGCACGGGTGCGCCACGGGCCGTACGTCCAACGACGATCGTCGTGCCCGCGGCCGTTGGATCCGCGAAAGGACGAAGGCGGAGCGTCGTGCCCACCCGAAGTGGCAGCAGGGTTCGCGGGTGAAGCACCTTCGCGCCGTAGTACGCGAGCTCCGATGCTTCGCGCGCGTCGAGCAGCGGAACCACACGTGCCTCGGGCACGATGCGCGGATCAGCCGTCATGCAACCGGGAACGTCCTTCCAGAGCGTGACCTCCCGTGCCTGCATCGCGCGCGCGAGAATGGCCGCCGTGAGATCGGACCCACCTCGCCCCAGCGTGACGACTTCCCCAATGGCGCTCGTACCGATGAACCCCGGCACGACGACGACGCGGGCATTCTCGAACGCCGCCTCGATCACGCGCGGCGCCTCGGCGTCGGTGCGCGCAAGGTCGGGCGCAGCGTTTCCGTGCCGGCTATCGGTGTGCACGACCGCCACACCGTCAATCACGACCGACGGCACGGAACGCTGGCGAAGCATCGCACAGAGGATTTGCGCGGCGAGGCGCTCTCCATGCGCGAGCACCGCATCCGAAGTGGGGCTGGTGCTGTCCAGCCCGTGCATTGCGCCGAGCTGCACGTGCAGTTCGTCGAAGGCCGCGTCGATCGTGGTGAGAAGCCGGTCGCGTGCTTCGGCGGTCGCACCCGCACCCAGCACCCCATGCGCGACATGCCGATGACGCTCGCGAAGCTGTTCGGCCATGGCGCGCGCCGCGGGTAGGTCACCGGATGCGGCGAGGTCCCGGGCCTCGATGAGCTGGTTCGTCACGCCCTGAAGCGCGGACGGCACGACCACCTGACGGAGCTCGCTCGATTGCGCGATGAGCAGGTCGCCCACGTTGACGATCGCCTTCGCGTCAGCGAGCGCCGCGCCCCCGAACTTGTGCACGACGACTGTTGTGGGCGGTGGCGGCATGACGAACTCGTATGCGGTCAAGAAAATCGCGGCCGTCGGAGGGGGCCGCGAGCACCTGGCCAAGCAATTTACTCAGCCTGTAACTGAAACTATAACGATCCGGGCGCGGGCTCCGTCACCACCGCCGCGTCTCCCCAAAGGCCGCAACCCACAGCACGCGGTGTCGCCGACGAAGTAAGCGCGGCGTCCTCCCATCTCCATGGCATAGCCGCACCACAGGGTCTTGTTCCGATCCCTGAAGCGTCTCGCGCTGAAGTGTCGCGCGGGCGTTGCGGTTACCCTCAGCCCCTTCACGTCGACACGCTCCCACCAGTCGACCTCGACAGCATTGCGCACCCCGAATCCGCGCACGTACCGGCCCAACTCGAGCGGAACGACCTACGTCGCCTCCAGATGATGTCGCGCGAGCCACTTTGCGGCCGGCTTGTCGAAGTGATCGTAGTGGCTGTGCGAGAGCAGCACGACATCGATTGGGGGGCAGCTCCTCCAGCGACATCGCAGGCGCCATCACCCGCTGCGGCCCAGCCCATTGCACCGGAAACGACCGCTCGCTGAAGATGGGATCGGTGAGCACGTTGAGGCCGCCCATCTGGAGCAGGATCGTCGAGTGCCCGATCCACGTGGCGCTATAAATGGATTCGTCCGCGCGTGGCCGCGCGACATCCGGGTTCGCGGCCGGAAAGAATCCTCGCGGCGGCGTGGGCGCACGCCCTTCGCTACGTCGCCGCTCGGCCAGCATGCGAATGAGGGCGAGAGGACCCGGAGCGAGGCTGTCGGGCCACGGGTTGCGAAAGCCGCCCCCCGGAGCGTGGTGCGGTGCCGAACGAGAGTGCGATTCGCGGCTCGTCACCGTGCGATCAAGCTGTCGTCTGGTAGTTCCAGGCCGCGATATTCTCGTGTACGTGGTGCACGTTCCGCATGCCGGCGAGCACCGTCGCCACACCCGGAAGTGCCGACGTGAAGCGCAGGGCCCGTTGCGCATCCGTCGTACACGACGGAAAGAGTGCGTGCATCGCGGCCGGTAGATCGGCGGTGAGACGTCCCTGCATCAGCGGGGCGCTGGCCACCACTCCCACGCCGAGGGCGTCTGCCGCCTCGAGCAGTGGAACGAGCTTGCGGCCGAGCCGCTGTGTCGGAACCCGCGCGGCTTCCGGCATGGCCAGGCTGATCGGTAGCTGAATGGCGCGAAAGTGATGGGTCGTTCCGCCGACGTCGCGCGCGATCGTCATGAGGTCGGCCAGCGAAATGTGCTGGCGGTGATCAGGACCCATCCGGAAGCCGAGCCACGTCGCACACCCGAACGCGGCGATCTCACCCGCGAGCGCCCGCTCCTCCAGCAGCGCAAAGGCCTCGTGCATGAGCGCGCGGAACGCGTCGCGGTCGAGGTTGAGCAGTTGCTCCTCGGGGTTGTGCAGGTAGTACAAGTCGATGGTCTTCAGCCCCAGGTTCCTTCGACTCTGCTCCAGCTGGTGCGCGAGGAAGCCTCGCGTCAGCGAGTGTCCGCCGCGCGCGAGGTCGTTCGGTGTCAGGATCCCGGGGCCGAACAAGTTGTCCTGCAACCAGTGGTCATACGCTTCCCGCGAGGACGGGGGGGCGCCCTCCAGTGCGACGTACCCTCCCTTGGAACACACGAGCACCTCGTCTCGCCGCACTTCACCCGCGGCGATTGCCTCCACCACGGCGTGGCCCACAACTCGCTCAGAACGCTGGCAGCGATAGTTGCTTGCGGTATCGATCACGTTGATGCCGAGCGTGATCGCCTCGCGCAGCGCTGCTCGATAGCGCTCGTCCTCCTCGTCGGTGCAGTCGCCGAGGTAGGATCCTATGCCGAGTGCGCCGACGACGAGCTTGCGCGGAAACGCACGGTGAAAATCCTCCCGAACTCCGTCCGTGCGTTGTGCGAGGCGGCGCGTGCCCGTGGAGGTCGCTTGTGTTGCCGCGCGGGCTGGCGGAGTCGTGCGCGGCACTTCCACGCTTGGCGCGGCCGCTGCTTGCGCGGAATGGGTAGTGCGTCGTTGCATGTGGCGGGGAGGGTACGAAGTGCGCCCGCCCAGAGCAAGGCCGAGCGCAGAAGCTGCCATGCCCCTGGATGTGGCCAGATCGAGTCATCCGTGGCGGGCGCCTTGGTCAGCCTTTGCGAAACCGGCTAGATTGCGAGTCCACGTGCGGTCCCGCCCTTTTGGCTAACTGCGCACGTTTCCGTTCCGACACGTGGTGTATTACGCCGCTGTCACTGGAGTATCACGAGATCTGGGAGTCTGTTGATGCCGGAATTTGGCGCCTGGGCACACCGCTGGTGGATGCCGGTCCTGTTCATTGTCGTCGCGGGCCACATCACGAATGTTTGCGTCACGCTGTTTCTCCATCGCGCACAGACGCACCGTGGTGTTCGACTGCACGCCCTCGCCGCGACACCAATGCGGCTGTGGCTGTGGCTCACGACGGCCATCGTGACGAAGGAATGGGTCGCCTGTCATCGCAAGCACCACGCATTCGCCGACCGTGAAGGTGATCCGCACAGTCCGGTGATGGAGGGCCTTCGGGAGATCATGCTCAAGGGCGCTTTCTACTATCGAAAGGCCGTGAAGCAGCCCGGCATGCTCGAGAAGTACGGAAAGGGAACACCGAATGACTGGCTCGAGCGTCATCTCCTCACGCCGTTCAGCTCCATGGGAGTCGTGCTGATGCTCGCCATCGACATCTACCTGTTCGGACTGTTCGCGGGTCCCGCGGTATGGGCAGTGCAGATGCTGTGGATCCCACTCTGGGCCGCCGGCGTCATCAACGGCATCGGTCACGCGCTCGGCTATCGCAACTTCGAGGTGAAGGACGAGAGCCGCAACATCTCGCCCATCGCCATCTGGCTGGGCGGCGAGGAACTGCACAACAACCACCATGCGGACCCGAAGAGCGCCAAGTTCAAGGCGCGCTGGTTCGAGTTCGACATCGGCTGGATCTACATTCGCGCGCTGAAGCTGATCGGCCTGGCGAAGATCGAATACGCGCGCAATTACGGCTCGGCCGCGAAACGCCGCGACGAACTCGCTGTAACTGAAGTCTGACAGTCTGACCCGCGTCGCGCTGCGCGCGCGCGCGTCTGACTGCGGGTCAACCGCTTGGTCAGACGGTCGTGATCTACACGACTGGGTTGATGCGCCGCTTCGGCCACCAACGTGATCACACGACGCTGCATTCAGGCCACGGGACCCAGTTGTGTAGCGTATAGCTGTCAGACTTCAGTTGACCCGCTGTCCGACGAGGGCGGGCGGCGTAGCCGCCTCGCCCGGGTCAGACTGTCAGACCGTCCGACCCACACAGAGGTATCCATGCCAGCAGAAGTTACCTGTTCTCGGTGCGGTCAGAAGCGCGCGGGATTCGAGCGTCCTCCCTTCCCTGGCGCTATCGGCGCTCGCGTTGTCCAGGAGATTTGCACCGACTGCTGGGGGCTCTGGCTGAAACAGCAAACCATGCTGATCAACCACTACGGGCTCAACGTCATGGACCCACAGGCACGAAGCTTCCTTACCAAGAACATGGAAGCCTTCCTCTTCAAGAAGGGCGGCGAGGAGGACGTAGACACCTCGAAACAGGGGACCATCGCATGGTGAAGGACACCGGCAGTATGCTCAGCCGTCTTGCGTCGCTGGCAGCCACCGCCGCTGTGCTCTCGTCCTGCGCAACGAGCCAGGCCACCACGGCGCGGTCCGCCATGTCGGACAACGCGTGGGCCGACTCGGTCCTCGCCACCATGCCGCTCCGCGACAAGGCTTCCCAGATGATCTGGCCCTGGATCCTCGGCGACTACACCGCGAGCGACAACGCAGCCTGGACGCGCGTCGAGCGGCTGATCCGGGAGCAGAAGCTCGGCGGCGCCATCATGTCTGTCGGAGGCCCGATCGACATCGCCGTTAAGACAAACGCGCTCCAACGCGCAGCATCACTCCCGCTCCTCATCGGTGCCGACCTCGAGACGGGTGCCGCATTTCGCGCTCGGGGTGGGTATTTCATCCCGAACGCGATCGACCTCGGCGGCGCCACCGCCTTCCCATATCAGATGGGTCTCGGCGCGACGCGCGACACGGCGCTCGCGTACCAGATGGGCCGCGTGACGGCGCTTGAAGGACGTGCGCTCGGCATTCACATGGCGTTCGCTCCAGTGCTCGACGTCAACAACAATCCGAAGAACCCGGTCATCGCGGCGCGCTCCTTTGGTGAAAATCCGCAGCTTGTCGCTCGAATGGGGGCTTCGTTCATCCGCGGCATTCAGGAGAACGGAATGCTGGCGACGGCGAAGCACTTTCCCGGGCACGGCGACACGGAGCAGAATTCCCATCTCGAGCTGGCGCGGGTCGACGCTTCGCGCGCACGGCTCGACAGCGTGGAGCTCGTTCCCTTCCGCGAGGCCATTCGCGCGGGTGTCGCGGGAGTCATGACCTTCCACGGCTACCTTCCCGCGCTCGACACCAATCGCACCGCGGCGACGTTGAGCCCGGCGATCATGCTCGGGCTGCTGCGCAATCAGATGGGCTTCCGAGGCATCCTCATCACCGATGCGCTCGACATGAACGGCGTGCTTGGCAAGGCGACGATGGCCGAGGTGACGCAGCTTGCTGTGGCCGCCGGCAACGACGTGCTCCTCATGCCAACCGACGTTTCCGTTGCAATCGACGCGGTCGTCGCTGGCGTCCGCTCTGGCCGCTTCACGGAAGCGCGGGTGGATTCTTCGGTGCGCCGTCTGCTGATGGCCAAGCATCGCATGGGCCTCGACCGCAACCGCTTCGTGGACGTCGAGCGCGTACGCGACATCGTTGCCGACAGCGCGAACCTCGTCCCGGCGCGCATGGCCGCGGAGCGCGCGATCACGCTCGTGCGCGATTCGCTCAACCTTCTGCCGCTCGGCCGGCTGCCACGAACGACCCGCCTCGTGAGCCTGACCGTTGCGCCGCGCGCCGAGCTCGGCGCCGGTATCACGTTCAATGGCGAGTTGCAGCGGATGTTCCCGCAGTTGGTCACGCAGATCATGACCCCCGAGATCGTTTTTGACGCGACGGCCGGTGCCGCCGCCGGTGGAACAGGCACCTACGTGGCGAGTCCCACGCCGAGACTCCTGCCCGCGATGGTGGACAACGCAATGCGTGCGTCCGAAGGCGCGGATCTCGTCATCGTCTCCTCGTATTTCGGTGCGAGCACGAGCACCGCCACGATTGCGGCGACTGGCGGATTGCCTGAGCTGATCGATGCACTGCAGAAGAGCGGCAGGAAGGTGGTTCTCGTTTCCTTCGCCAATCCCTATCTCCCGCTTGGGCTTCCAGCAACGCCGGTGTTCGTGGAGGCATGGAGTTCGTCACCGCTGTCGCAACGTGCGGCCGCGCGGGGTATGCTTGGACTTGCTCCAATCACGGGTCAGCTTCCAATCAGCATCCCGTCAGTTGCACCTTATGGCGCTGGTATTCAGCGTGAGGCGCTTCCTCCATCGACGGCACCACTGACACCTTGACGTGTTCCTTGGATCAGGAGCAAGGATCGAGTTTGACTCGTTCAGCAGTGGGCCCGAACGTGTTGCCTTGCGTTGAATTCCACTGCGTTGATGGCAATGTCGCTTATCCGACTGCCGATCAGGCGGGCCTCATGGAGGTGTCGCGAGCTCACCACACATGTCACGGATGAGGTGCTGGACATCATTCGGTTATATCGTCCGTTGACTCGGCAAATGAATTCCCGTATATCACGCAACACGCGGGAACGCGTTTAGAACCAGAGTGCTACTTTTCCGCATGCGAACGAGTGTGCATGCGGCGCTCGGCTGAAATGGCGAATCCATTCATCGCTCGATCAGGCTGAGCGCGTGCCGCGTCAGCGGCTCGCAAGGGAACGATGGAGAGGCGATGGTGCGTCTCGGTCATGCGTTCCGACACCACTAAAATCCATACACTTGACATTGGTGCCGAATTGTTACTAATTCGCGCCACACATGCGTGACCGCCCTGTCGTCCAGATGAAGCCAGTGGTACGCCGGACGACGCTCGCCGTTGACGTCGTGGTGCTCTCCCCTCGATCCGATGCGCTTGCCGCTCTCCTGGTCCGCTCGCCCGCAGGCGCTCGGGAGCGGTGGTCGTTGCCGTGGGATGCACCACTCACGGGTGAAGCGCTGGAAGAGGCGGCAGCTCGCATCACGAGCGCGGTGCTTGGCACCACGCCGGCGTTCTTCGAGCAAGTCGGAACGCTCAGCGACTCACGCCGCCATCCTGGAGATGCCGAGGTGTCGGTCGGCATCGCAGCACTGTCGCCGGCGGGAGAAGGCTCACCCAGTGAGGATGCGGAGTGGTTTCCCCTCGCCTCGCTTCCAACGCTCGCGCCGCGGCATCGGATGATCGTAGACCGCGCTGCTGCCGTGGTTCGGCAGCGCGTGGATCAGTCCCCCCTCGCGTTTCGCTTGTTGCCGCAGACCTTCACGTTGAGCGAGCTCCAGTCAGTCTACGAGCTCCTGCTCTCCCGCCGACTGCACAAGGCGAGCTTCCGGCGAGCTCTTCAGGCGAGCTACCTCGTGGAGCCGACCGACGAGTGGCGCAGCGAGGGACGGGGCCGCCCCGCACAGTTGTTTCGCTACGCGCCGAAGAAACGCCGCGGTGCTCGGCGCGGCGTGCGCTTCGACCTTTTCACCGAATAACCAGCCCGATAGTCACCCGATGGATACAAAACGGCTCTTGCGCACGGCACATTAGTCGCAATATGTTCTTTAGGTCCAATCATCGGGGCGAGGGAATGCTCGACTATCTGGACGGATTGTGCGCCGCACTACTTGCGCGCAACGGAACCGAGATCAGGCGCCTGCTGCGCCACCCTCTCGCGCGTGCCCTTCCCCGGCGCGTACGTGAAGAGGGATACTCGATCGCGCGCTCAGGTCCGGACAGCCTCCGCGCCCCCGTCCAGACCCTGCACTACTACCACCAGACCCTCCACCTGCTCGGCGCACGCCCCGCCGCAGCGCATTCGGATACATCCGCCGCGGATCGTGCCGGCGCTGAGCGTCAGCTCGAGATGCCGCTGCGGGCTGCAGGCCAGTGAGCCGCTAGTCGACCCGCGAATGCGCCGAACTTTGGCGTAGTATACCTCGCGCGATCGCCGCATTGTCACGAGCAATGCGAACGAGCTCCGCGACGACCGTATCCGGGTTGCTTCCCTCCACCTCCTCGACCACCAGCTCCTCCTCGCCGGCCAACGGAGGCGCATACGATCGCCGCTCCATCACCACGCGACCGCGGAGAAGCTCTCCCGCGACATCGGCCGGCTGACTGACCAGAAGCTCCGCGCGTACGTACCCACCTCCCGGCATGGGCCGAGAGTACACGGGCTCCGTGATGACAGCGCCTCTGGGGTTGTCCTGTCCATCGTGGGGCTGTTCCGACATTGCTACCCCCCGCTCCGCCTTCGTTTCTGCCCGCGCGTCGGCCTCGTCGCCGCTGGCGCGTTCTCTAGCATCCCCTCCAGCGCCTGCATTGCCTTTGCAATTGACCTCCTGTCGGGTGCATGCGTCATCGCCTCTCCCCAGAGATCGCCCAACCGTGACACTCGCCTGGACATCGTCTTCACGGTGAACGCACCGAGTCGAAGTCGCGACGTGAGCTCCCGTTCGAGCAGCGGCGCCGACACGGGCGCGCCCTCCTTCGCCCGCACACTGTATGCGCACGCCATGCTCTTGCCGCGCGCATTCTGCATGGGATCTACATAAATCGTTCCCGGCGGACGCGCACTCAGTGACCGTTCCACCGTCGCTCGCTCAGGCTGACTCGTCGCGACTACGCGAGCCACCAGCATCGCCAGCTCGGCGGAGGTGTCGTAGGACACTCCGGCTGGAAGCGGGATGACAAGGTGAATGCCGCTGGATCCAGACGTCTTTGCACCGGCCTTCAATCCACACGCGCCGATGATTCCCAGAAGTTCCCGGGCAAGCGCGACGGCCTGGGGAAACGGTACGTCATCGCCCGGATCGAGGTCGATGAGGCATCGGTCGGTCGCATCGACATTGCCGACACGCGAGAGCCACGGATGCACCTCGATCGATCCGATCTGCACGGTATAAAGCAGTGTGGCCAGGTCTCCACCCACAATGCGGGCCTTTGGACCCTCGTCACGCGTGGCGATCGTCTCCACCCGGACACTCTCTGGAACGTGCTCGCCCGCATTCTGCTGAAAGAACATGGGGCCGCTCGCACCGTCCGGATATCGCTTCAGAACGAGTGGCCGGTCGCGCACATGCGGCGCCAGTGCTGTCCACACGCTCGCGTAGTAGCGCATCAGCGCGCCCTTCGTGACACCGTTGCCGAAGTACGGCTTGCCGAGACTCGAGACGTGCAGCGATCCCGCGCGCCCGAAGGTGATGTCGCCGGTTCCCCCGTCGCGCTCGATCCGGGTGAGCTGTGATTCGACATCTGCCGGATCTGCCGCTCGCCTTTGTCCTGCGCTCATCAGCATCTCCCGCGTGCGATGTGATCAACGCAGCGTGTCGTCATTGGCCTCTTCACGCTTGGCTTGCGGCGATAACCATTGTGAGGGGTTCGCATTCACGCCAGCAGCCTCTAAGAGAACGCCCCGACGTTTCGGCCGGGGCGTTCTACAGAGCGAGCGGGGTCGGCATGTGCATCAGCCGGCGAGGTCGCTAGGGCTTGGTCACGTCGGCCGCCTGGGGTCCCTTCTGACCCTGGACGATCTCGAATTCCACCTTGTCTCCCTCAGCCAGCGACTTGAACCCGTCTCCCTGGATGGCGCTGAAGTGCACGAAGACGTCTGGACCGCCTTCACGCGAGATGAATCCGAAGCCCTTCGCGTCATTGAACCACTTGACCGTGCCGTTGATGCGTGCCATGAACCGTACCTCGAACCAATGCTGTGAACCCTGACCCGCGGTGGCGAATTTGCCGGGACTCCGCCTTCCGCGCGATCGTGTGATGCCCCATGGAGCCACATCGAGCCTGACCCCCGAGGCGGGACGTGTGGTCGTGACGGGCAAGTTTTGTGCACATGTGCGCCGCACTGGTTGAGCTGGCTATGTCCCGCAACAACAAATCAGGCTTCCAGAAACGCGACACGGGGCCGATCACTCGGCCCCGTGTCGCGGGTGTACAGCCACCACCAGTGTGCCTAGGCAGCGCCCGCTATGTAGCGCGCTACACGTCCGCACTCGCGGCACTGCAGAGTTACCTGCGAGCGCGGAGGCGGTGGAAAGTCGTCGGGCGTGCGTTCGATCTGACCCGAGCAGGACGGACAGCTCAATGGCGAGCCATTCCGGTCGTTCGCAATCAGGTGAAGCGCTTGCACTGGGTTATACGTAGCCGGTCGCGGCTTGCGCATAAGTCCCCTCCAGAATGATTTCGTACAGACCCGGGACATATCGAGGCGCCGGGACGCCTTGACGAATAGTAACCCTCAAATGGCCTAAAGCACAGTGGGGCATCGTCTTGCGAATTGAGCTCCGGGGTGCGGCCCTGATCTGCCTGTGTCTGGCGTCCGCCTGTGGACCCCGCGCACACATTCCCCCCGTCCTGCTGTCGTACCAGCTACGCTCGATTCCGCCCAAACCCGCGGCGAAGCTCGCGCGTGCATTGGCACCCGTTCTATACCTGCAGATCGACGAGAGGTTCCCGCTGAGCCGAGCGGTCGCCGTCATCCATGCTACGCGGTCGGTGACCGCCTACCCTCTGCTCTGGCGCGACGACGTCCACGGCGCATGGATCCCCTTTACCGTACCGACGGACGAGGAGGTCGTCTGGGTCGGATACGATACGACCGACGCGCCGACCGACCTGTGGACCTGCTGGCACAGCGATTTACTCCACGCCGACTGGACCGGTCGTGGAACTCCCGCCATCGATGTGCAGTGGGGAAAGCACGGATCGCTCCCTCATGGAATCATCGAGAGCGATCTCCCGCGATTCCGTACCCTCAATGCCTACTACGTCTATCACATCATCGGCCTGCCGGACATCCTCCTCGGCAGGCTGACGCGCCCTGGGCCGTCGGGCTTCTTTCAGTCGCACGCACGGTATCGCGAGTTCTCGCGCACCATCCGCCTTGGTGATTCACTCGATGTGGACGTTCGCACCGAAGATCCCCGCATGGCGCTTGGCGCGGTGTTTGGCCGCCCCTACTCCGACAAGGCACATTGGCCGCCCTTGCCGAGCGCTCTCCGATGACGCCGAGGTAGCTGCACCCCCGCGCGCTTGCTGCTGGCCTATTCGACTGCGCATCGCCATGTTTTCCGCCGTAGATCGTGCAGTGATCGTCGCGCTCCCGCGCGAATGCAGTATGATGCAGCAGCGAATGGAGTCACAGGCACGCGGCAGCAAGTCCGCCGGACGCGTCATTGCGCTCGAAACTTGCCAGCGACATCACGTGATTCGCGCAGCACTGACGGCCACTTTCCGGTAGAGGAGACGCAGCGATGGCAGCTAAGAAGAAGGGGCGCAGCACCAAGCGCAGTGCGACGAAGAAGAGCAGCGCTAAGAAGAGCAGCGCTAAGAAGAGCGGCGCGAAGAAGGGGGCGGCAAAGAAGCGTGCCGCCAAGAAGGGCGCGAAGAAGGGCGCCACGAAAAAGGGCGTGGCGAAGAAGTCAGTGGTGAAGAAGAGCGCTGCCAGGAAGGCGCCCGCGAAGAAGTCATCGGCTCGGAAGTCGCCGGCGAAGAAAGCCTCTGCGAAGAAGGCGCCAGCGAAGAAGGCGCCAGCGAAGAAGGCGCCCGTGAAGAAGCGCGCTGCGAAGTCAACTTCGATCGTCGATCGCGTAAAGCGCGTCGCCACTGGTGTGGTGGAGCAGGCGCAGTCCGCCGTGAGTCAGGGTGTGGACGCGGCGAAGGAGCTTGGCGAGAACATCGTGGACCGCGTCACCAGCTGACGAATCCTTTGCTTGCGTGCCCCGCCGGGAATCATCCGGCGTGGCGCGCGAGGAAGGCCAGCACCAACTTCGCCACCACGTCCTTGCAGTAATCCACCGTGATGACGTGCCCGCACCCCTCCAGCCAGTGCGCTTCCAGGGGTGCCTTGATTGCGCTCAGCACTCGATCGGCCAGCGCACGCGGGATTCTGTTATCCTGCGCCGAGTTGATGACGAGCGTTGGAATCGTGATCATTCCCAAGGCGCGAAATCCCGCATCGGCCGTGGCCACGAGGGCTCCCAGAGCTCCTCTCGAGAATGTCCCATACGCCCGGCTTTCATCCCGGGCAGCCGGGTCGTGCACTGACGCGGCACCCCGCCCCCGCACGTAAGGAGTCAAGGAACTCCACAGGAGCCCCATCTTGCTCGTGACCCTTACAGCGGTCGGCGGAATCATGTACGGTGCGAGCAGCACGAGCACGCGCACCTCTTTGGACGCGCTTACGGCATTCGCCCCCAGCGCCGCGCCCATCGATAGCCCGATGACACCCGTCCACGCGTTGCGACTCGTAACGGTTGCCAGTGCGCGTGTCGTCGCCGCGCGATAGTCGGCGGACGTTGTTCCCGCGAATGCCCTTGGAGACCGGCCGTGGCCAGGAAGCAGGGGAGCGTGTACCTCGTATCCGGCGACATGCAGGATGTCCGCGAGATACCGAAGCGATTGCGGGGAGTCCCCTGACCCGTGCAGGAGGAGCAGGCCGCGACCTGTCGTTCCGGGCAAAACGAACCCTTCAGCTCCACTGGCGATACCCCCGGCATCGGCCGGAAAGCGCTCCGCGTATTCGGATTCGACCGTGCGTGCCACACGACGACGATTCAGCGCCGCGAGCACCACTGCGGCACCCGCGCCGATCAGGAGCGGTATCATGCTCACCCTCACGAACGCATTCGATCAGTACCGGCGAACAGTATCGTCGACTTCGAGGCTCCAGCGATCGATGCCTCCAACAAGATTTGACACCCGTACGAAGCCTTGATCCTGCAGCCAGGCGACTGCGGCCGCACTGCGCGTTCCATGGTGGCAATAGACCACGATTTCGGCAGACTTGTCGAGGGAATGCACCGCGCGCGGCAGTGAGCCCAGTGGGATGAGTCGCGCGTCCGGCAGACGGCCGATCGACCATTCATACGTTTCGCGGACGTCGAGGACGGTGATTTCGTCTCCGGCGCGAAGCCGCGTGTGCAGGCGCCGCGGCGAAATCTCATCTTCACCGGCGTCATCGTCGTCGGGCAACGATGCGTCCAGATTGTCGGCAACTGTAATTCCGCAGAATGCGGCGTAGTCGATCAGCTCGGTGATCTCGTGTGTACCGCATGCTGGGCAGTCGGGATTTCGCGCGAGCTCGATGGTTCGGAAACGCATCCTGAGAGCATCCACGAGCAGCAGTCGCCCCACGAGCGACTCGCCGATACCAGTGATGAGCTTGATCGTCTCGGTCGCCTGGATGGCGCCCATCATGCCGGGGAGCGCTCCGAACACGCCGCCTTCCGCGCACGTCGGAATCGCACCAGGTGCTGGCGGTTCCGGGAACACGCATCGGTAGCATGGACCGTCGGGAGCAGCGAACACCGATGCCTGGCCATCGAAGCGGGAGATGCTCGCGTGAACGCACGGCTTTCCCAAGAGCACGCATGCGTCGTTGACGAGATATCGTGTCGGGAAGTTGTCCGACCCGTCGACGATCACGTCGTACGAGCGGAAGAGCTCCATCGCGTTCGCACTCGACAGTCGCGCATGAATCGCGGCAACCTCCACATGCGGATTCAGGTCTCGCAACGTCTCCTCGGCCGACGCCACCTTGGGACGGCCGATGTCGCGAGTGCCATGAAGCACCTGACGGTGCAGGTTGCTGAGCTCGACGATGTCTTCGTCGATGATTCCGATGTGTCCCACGCCGGCCGCCGCGAGGTACAGTGCCACCGGAGAGCCAAGTCCGCCCGCGCCGACGAGGAGCACCCGCGCCCCTGTGAGCCGCCGCTGGCCGGTTTCACCGATATCTGGAAGGATCAGCTGGCGGTGATACCGCTGGAGCTCATCGGGGTTCAGTGGGGGGCCAGCGGCTTGCATCCGATCTCGAGTGAGTGACTCGAGGAATATTAAGGATCGGCCGAGCTTTCAGGGATGGAAGGGACGTTGATCGTTGGCAGCGCCGGTAAGCAACGTTTTTTATCTGACGGGGTCGCTCCGAGCAGTGTCGGCGGGCTTACTGCAGCTCTACGGGCGCCGCGGATGTTTCGTCCAGCGCCTGTCCGAGCGACGGGGCAAGCAGGCTTGCTTCAGCGCCGCCGCTCAGGCGATCGAACAGTCGCTGCGATGGCTGGACGTACAGCGTGCTACCCGCACGCTCGGCGAGTCCTTCGCCGGTGAGTCGGCCGAGCACGAGCGACACGGACTCACGTGTGGCACCCACGAGCTCGCAGAGCAGCCGATAGCGCGACGGCGAGAGCTCGATGCGGCCGTTCGCGTCGAGAAACCCGACGTGGCTTCCCATTCGTCGCAGCGATGCAAGCAGTCGCTGCTCCACGGAGAGCGTCGTGAGCTCACGAAGTTTTTCGAGGAGGGCGACACGCTCACTCATTACCTGACCTATGAGCGAGAGTGCCTGCGATGGCTGCTCGCGCACGAACGCGCGGAGCCTCGTCGTGCTGAGGTAGAGTGTTTCGGTCTCCTCTTCGGCGCGCGCGTCGGTTGCGTAAACGGTGTTGTTGGCGAGGCCTTCCGCGCCAAATGTTTCGCCGACGGTGGCTACCCAAGGCACGAACCCGCGCCCGGCGCGCACCCGGCTCCGCAACACGACGCAGCCGCTGAGCACGACGAACACGCCGTCCGCGGCAGCGCCCCGTTCGTATATCTGGAATCCTTCGGGCCACGAAGCGCGCGCCGCATACGAAGCGATCGCAATTCGCTCGTCCTCGGATAGCCGTCCCGCCATCAGTTCACTCTGTTCGTGCATCTCACCAATCTCATCTCGGACATGTCCCCAAATGCGGCGACGCAATACGTGGGCCCAGTTCTCGTGCGTCATCAAGGCACAGTAAGCGCATTCGCATTTGTACGTGTGCGTGACGAACGTTCAGCGCTATTGCCGCAGCGCCATGCGCGCGGCGATGAGCGCCTGCGTCGCCATGTCAAAGCGTTGCGCGAGGTCGGCCAGCTCGCGCGTCGTGAGCCCTTCGTCTCGCGCGCGAATTGCCTCCTTCACCGAAGGGAACACCATGTTCGCGTAGCCGTTGTCCTCGTCCGCCACATAGATGAGGTTGCGATACCATGGTCGAGTGCGAAGACCCTCGGGACGCGCGAGCGAACGCTCGACTTGGAGTAGCGCGGAGTTCGCCGCCTCGCGCTGAACACGCGATGGTGCACCCGTTGTGAGCGAGGCGTCTCGCGCGGCAGAGAAAGCAGTCGCTTCCCGCTCCATGCGCGCGATCGCGTCGCGGAGTGCCACGGTGTTTCCACTCCATCGCTTCGCCAGAAGTGCGCTGTCGACCGCCGGGACATAGCGCGCCATCGTGCGCGCAAATTCCACGTAGTCGTATGGAAGGATGTCCGCATTGGCCAGGCGGAGCAGCATCGCAGCGCCGATTCGCGCCGCCGCGGCATGGTACGCAAACGTCGAGTCGCCGAATCGCGACATCCACGCAAAGTCGTCGTACTGCGAATGATACATCCCGCCGGAACCACCGAATCCCCACTCGGCAATCGGCATCCCGATGTGATTGTAGAAGCCTGCGAAGTCAGAGCCCCCGCCCGGATCACCCATCTCCGGCTCGGCTTGTTCCGCGACGCGGTCCGCGCGACGCCACTCCGCGTACACACTGCCCTTTCCGCTGGGATCCGGAACTGCCCGCGCGATGTCGCGCAGCGTTGGACGAAGTGATGGCGATCCCCCGCCGCCGAACCGCACACCCTGCGCAGCCACATCCTGGTTGAGATATGCGATGCCGCCTTTCATCAGGCGCAGGGAGTCGTCCTCCACGTATTCGGACGAGCCCATCAGGCCCCATTCCTCGGCGTCCCAGGTCGCGAAGATGATCGTGCGCTTCGGGCGATGCCCTGCCTTCACGGCCTCCGCTACGGCTCGCGCTGCCTCGAGCACGCTCACCGTGCCGCTGACGTTGTCCGCGGTGCCCGGGCCCCATCCATCGCGGTGTCCGCCGACCATCACGATCTCATTGGGGAATTCGCTACCACGCACGATGCCGAAGGTGTCGTAGATCGGCTTCGTGCCATGGGTCGTGCGGTCGTCCGTGACCTTGATGCGCGCCTTCACCGGGCCTGGCCCCACGTGGTAGCGAAAGGGCAGCCCGCCCTGCCACCCGTCGGGCGCCTGACGTCCGGTGAGGCCTTCCAACAGCTCCGATGCGTTCCCGTACGAGATTGGAACAACGGGAATGTGCGGAATAATCATCTGGCTCTCGGTCAATCGCGGCGCACCTGCGACGCTCGCGTATCCCGGCGTCGCTGGATCGCCTGCGCCGTTGAACACGCTTCCGCGCTGGACGCCGTTCCTGTTCCGCATCGGCCCGTTCGGATAGACGTCGCCCTTCACGTATCCATCCTGCTGCGGGTCGCTGAAGATGAGCAGCGCCGAGGCACCGTGCTTCTCGGCCTCGCGGGCTTTGATGCCGCGAAAGGAGCCACCGTAACGTGCCAGTGCAATTCGCCCCTTTACCGAGATGCCGAGCGAGTCGAGGCGCGCGTAGTCCTCGATGAGTCCGTAGTTCACGTAGATGACGTCTGCCGTCACGTCACCGGCGCCGCTGTGGCCGTTCACCGTGAGGTACTGCGCCAGCTTCGAGGTCGGGTCACCTGCGACCGCGGGCTCAGCAAGCTGAAGTGCCTTCGGTCGGGGCGACACGCGCCAGAGATGCACGGACGTCGGATGTGGAATGAAGACGTCGTATTGCCGCACCTCCGTTTCCAGTCCCATCGCCTTCATCTGCGCAATGACATAGTCGCGGGTGCGTGCCTGCGCCGGAGTTCCGGCGACATGCGTCTCTGCGGAAAGCGCCTTCGACATCGCGCGCGCCCGCACGGGATCTGGTCGAGCGATCGCTTGCGCTTCCAGTGTCCGTTCAGCAGATGCGCTCTCGGGCGTATAGCCCGGAGTGCCTTGGGCACCGAGTGACGCGGAGGCCAGGAGGGAGAATACGACCGCTGCGTGTATGCGGGAGACAGATCGATGCTTGAGCGACATGACGGGCTGGTGGCTGATGGGTTCGTGCTGCGCGTTTTTCAATCTGTGTTCAACGGGGACCCTGCGTGAGTGGCGCAGCCTACGTCGAAAGGCTGATGATCTGCTCAGTCGTAGTCGCTCATCGCGGCCGTGATCGCGCGACGCAATGCTGGCTCACGATCCTCCCCCGGCTTGATGGTCTTTGCGAGCGATCCGAAGAGTCGGAGCATTTCGTCCTCGAGGAACGGACCTCGCTCCCGCACTCCCAGCGTATCCAGCGAACGTTCGGCGAGCACGCGCAGTTGTTGGCGCGTCTCGGTACTCAGCGAAGCGAGGCTGGGCGGCGATGCCGGCGGCGGAAGGGGCGCTCGGTCTCGAGTCTTGGCGGCATCGAGCGTCGCGGACATCGGTGCGAGCGACACCACGAACGAGCCGGCAGTGTGCTCCGAGTAACCCTTGATCACGCCCTTCCGGCTCATCTCGTGAAACACGCGAATGGCGGCCTCGCGTACGACCGACACACCGCCTTCGCTGTTGTTTCCACGTCCGGTGATCACGAGGACCTCGCCGGACTTGAGTGCTTGATGCTGCCTCAGCCAATTCTCCACGCGATGCGCGGCTTCACTGGCGGTTGGCAGTGAGAGTCTCAGGTTGAGCGTGCGGGAGGCGCCGAATCGCACCTCGTCGAACGCCTGCTGAAGCCCGGAGAAGCCACTCACACGACGCTCTGCCATTCTATGGGCGTGCGGGTGTCGCGATGGCCGAGGTGAGGACTCGTCCGTCGAGACGTTCGGTCGGTGGCACGCCGACGACCTTCGCGAGCGTCGGCGCCATGTCCGCCACGAGCGCCCGCTCGGCGTAGCGCCCCGCCTTGAACCACGGGCCGTAGAAGATCACGGGCACGTGCGCGTCGTTGTCGTATGGCGCACCGTGCTCCGCGATGCGCGCGTCGGCGGGATACGAGCCCTCAACCGGAGTGAACACCAGCTCTACCGGTACATCAGGGGGAAGCATGTGTATCCAGCGCCGCGTGACCGCATCGTTGATTGTGTCGCGCTTCGCGAGGTCGCGCACGAGGTCTGCGCGGGCGATGCCAGGCGTGGCCCTCAGCCTGGCGGCGAGCTTGGCGAGGATCTCGTCGGGATTGCCTTTCGTCCCGACGAACGCATTCCGGTAGACGTACGCGGCCGCACCATCGAACGAGATCGCGTTCGTGTCCACGCCGGCGGCGCGAAGCGAGACGCGAAGTTCCGTGATCGCGGGCTTCACATCATATCGAACCGGTGCCGGGCGTCCGGCGCGCTTCGCCGCGAGCTCCGGGAACGACGTTACGCCGTGGTCCGCGGTGAGTGCGAAGACGATCGTGCTGGAATCGCGCAGCTTGTAGAGCGAATCGATGAAGGCGCCGAGCGACCGGTCCAGGCGCAGAATGTTGTCGTGCTGCTCGCGCGAGTCGGGCCCGTATCGGTGTCCCACGTAATCGGTCGCGGAGAGGGACACGGCGAGAATGTCCGTGGCGGAGCCTGCGCCGATCGACAGTTGCTGCATGCCTTCGAGCGCGGCCGCGAGTGTCAGCTCGTCCATCCACGGTGTATACGGCAGCTCGCCAGCCGCGCGACCTTCGTCCGTCGGCATGACGTGAGGAAACGTGAAATCCCGCCCCGCGTTCTCCAGCGGCTCACTGTCACGCTCGGCGTACGCGCTGGCAGGGAGCAGCAGGTTCCACGTTTGTCCCGCCGCTTTCTGTGCGGTGCGGCGTGTGTTCACGGCGCGAATCCACGCGGGGAGCGTGTCCGCGTAGTAGCGACTGGTCGTGAATTCGCCGTTCGAGGTCGCATACCAGAACACGTTCTGCTTCGCGCGACCCATCGGCAGGATGGCGCCGCGGTCCTTGCGAGAAATTGACAGCGCGCGCGAGGCTGCGTCGCGCGTGCGCAACCAGTCGATCAGCACGGAGCCGCGGAAGCGATACGGCGACGCCGGAGCGTCGCGCGACGTGAGCAGCGGTGCCTGTGGATCGAGCACGCCAGTGGTGTTGCTCACGATTCCCGTGGACCTCGGAAATCGTCCGGACATCGTGACGGAGTGTCCGGGCGCCGTTTCGGTGTTCGCGTGGTCCTGGAACGCATTCGTGAAGAACGCTCCGTGCTTGCCGAATCGCGCGAGGCCGCCGGTGTACTGTGTGGCCCAGCGGTCCAGGTAGTCGGAGCGCATCTGATCGACCGTCAGGAAGACGATGAGCTTCGGACGTTCGGCCGGAACAGCGTTCGTTCGAGCCTGCGCGTGGAGTCCGGTCGCGGGGGCGAAGTGCAGAGCTGCGGCGACAATACGTGAGAGGCTGCGCATGAGACTGATGTCGAAGGTAGGTTCGGACGCATTCGCGCAGTGGGCCTTTGGGGCGCGCTGTCCGTTGTGTTCTACGGCCCGCAAAACGAGACCGATGCAACTAGGAGTCCGAGTTTCCAGTCAGGCGTGGATTCACGACGTTATTCAGGATCGATCCGAATGTGTAGTTGAGTGCGATACGATAGTTCGCTCGATATCCCGTCTGGAGCTGCGACTGCCGAAGCAGGACGTCGTCCTTGCTGAGGTTCCCCTTGGCAAGGTAGAGCTGGTCGTGGATCACCGAGTAGTTCATCGCTGCGCTCAGGCTCAGTCCCTTCACGATGCGCACGTCGGTGCTCATGGAGAGGTTGAGCCTGCTCTTGCTGAGGTCATCGAGGAAGTGATAGCCGTTTGCACCCATGAAGATCGAGCCCCACGGCTGCTTCTGCTCGAACGAGATCGACAGGGATTCGTACGGGCGCGACTCGCGGATCTTGAAGTAGACAGTGGTATCGTTGTAGACGTAGTGTCGGCCTCCCACACTGTATTGGGTGACGAGTTGCCGGCGAGTCGACTCGCGGTAGGGATAGAGGTCGTACTCGATGGCGGCGGCAATATTGGCGGCAAGTTTCTGGTTGAGATACGTCGATGAGGACGCGCCGGCACGGGCACCGACCGAGAGATGCTCACCCAGGCTTCGCACCTGAAGCGCCGACCCACCGAAGTCACGGCGAATCGTGGTGATGCGCTCACCATTGACGTCGAACTTTGATTCGCTGTAGTACTCGTCGACACGCAGGTTGGTCTTCCATTTCTCGGTGACACGCCCTGCGCGGACGTTTCCGTTGATGTTCGCCGACTCATACTGCATCTCGCTGTTGCCGCTCATGTTCGCGCCAACCCTGAACACCCACGCATCCCACGGATCGCTGGTCGTATCGGCCCGCTCTGCGACAGCGCTTGGCGCATCGAGGCTCACCACGACGCGTGCGCCTTCCGGTGTTCTCGCGAGGTATCGCGCGAGGCCCAGCCGGATGGTGCGGACGAGCGTCCGTCGCCTCTCGTCTTCGGTCGCGCCCTGCGGGGTGGTCATGACGAGCGTATCGGACAAACCTTCGAACTGGCGCTGTCCGTAGAACGCGAGGGTGTACCGCCGTCCGCCGCCACCCGTGCTTTCGTCGGCAACGAGTACATGCACGTCGGCAGCCGTGCGCTCACGAACGTGGTTCACGAAATCGAGCTCGGTGCGATAGAAGCTCGGGTCGCAGTACGAGACCGTGCAGTCAAGGAAAATGCTGAATGCCCGAGCGCCGCCTTGTGCGGCGGCGCGGCCCATCGGTAGGCACAGAGCAACGATCAGAAGGACTGGCGCTCGGAATCGGTGTCGCACGCAACCTCATTTGGGGATGTTGAAGCGGCGGCTCCGAACCACCTTCGGTGCTCGCCGCGGTCAGGACAGTGCATGTTTTCAATGACCCCGCAGCCCTCTATGCCGCTCGCGCGATCTCCGCCGCCAGCAGGTTCTTTGCGAAGCAGATCTCGTTGCAGGCGAACCGCCGTTCGCAGGAGAGACAGTCGCGCCGGATCTTCTCGGGGTATCGCGCGCGGTCAACTCGCAGGTATCCAATGGCGGCAAAGAACTCTGGCTGGAGCGTGAGGGCGAACACGTCATAGGTCCCGCGCTTGCGCGCCAGATCCTCCACCGCATTCACGATCGCACGCCCCAATCCTCTCCCGTGTGCGTCCTCCGACACCGCGATGGCCGCCACCTCCGCGACACTCGGCGAATATTCCTTGAGGGCGCCACAGGCGAGCAACCCGCCGTTGGCATTCTGCACGACGACGTAGTCGTCGATCGCGAGCGAGATCATCTCCGGTGTTCGCCGGAGCATCTGCCCTTCATTGGCGAACCTGTTGTTCAGCTCCGAAATCGCCGATGCGTCTCGCGGTTGCGCCCGACGGACAAGCAGGTCAGGTGCCACCGTCAGAGTACCTCTTCGAGAATCTGAAGGCCGCGCACCAGCTCCTCCTGGGTCGTCACGAGAGGTGGAATGATTCGCACGGTGTAGTCGCCGGCAGAGCACACGAGCAAGCCGCGCCCCAGTGCTTCGCTGACGACGTGTGCCGCCGTGCCCATGACGTCGATGCCCCACATCAGGCCGATGCCGCGGACCTGACGGATCCGGCCGGTGCGATGCGCGAGATCGTTCAACTGCTTTCCGAACCACGCGCCCGTCTCGCTCACGTGCTTCAGCAGTGCAGGGTCGGAAAGCCGATCGAGCACGTGCAGGGCGACGGACGCGACGAATGGTCCGCCCCCGAACGTGGTGCCGTGATCGCCGTACTTTATGGTATTCGCAATCGCGTCCGTCATGAGGATGGCGCCCATCGGCAATCCACCCGCAATCGGCTTCGCTAGCGTCACCATGTCCGGCACGATCCCCATCTGCTCGTAGGCGAACAGTGTTCCGGTGCGGCCGAGGCCGCACTGAATCTCGTCGAGAATGAGGGCGATGTTTCGTGCTGTGGTCACCGCGCGCAACTCGCGCATGAATCCCGGGTCGAGCACGCGAACGCCGCCTTCGCCCTGCACGGGCTCCACAATGAGCGCCGCAACCGTATCCTCGCTGAGCGCAGCATCCAGTTCCGCGAGGTCGCGCTCGAAGATCGACACGCCAGGTGTGAGCGGGCGGAAGGGCAGGCGGTACGCCGGTCGATCCGTAGCAGCGAGCGTTCCGAACAAGCGGCCGTGAAACGCTCCGCGCAGCGCAACGATCTCATGCTTCGCGTCGCCAAGCGTGCGTGCCCAGCGGCGCGCGAACTTGAACGCGCCCTCGTTTGCTTCCGCGCCCGAGTTGCAGAAGAAGACCTTGTCGGCGAACGAGCGGCCCACGAACGCCGCCGCGAGCTGTTCGCCCGGCGACGTGCTGTACAGGTTCGACGTATGGATCAAGCCGTCGACGGCGGCGTGCATCGCCTCCTTGAGGCGCAGGTCGTCGTAGCCGAGCGCGTTGACGGCGATGCCTGCGACGAAGTCGAGGTACGCCTTTCCTTCGGCGTCATAGAGGTACACGCCACTGCCGCGGACGAATTCCACCGGGGCGCGCTTGTACGTGCCGAGGATCGCGCTCTCGAATGGCGCGGCGAGTCCGGCGCTCGCGGGCTGTGCCTCGTGCTTGGACGAATTCTTCATCGCGTTCAGGGTTGGTGCTGTCATGCGCATACGCTCCCGACTCGTGTCAGTACCGTCCCGCGATCGAGCTGTTCGATCGCGGCGATGTCCGAGATTCTCACCCGCTCCACACCACCGTCCAGCGCCTTGATTCCTGCCTGAAGCTTGGCTGCCATACCGCCCTGCGCCGTGCCGTTCGCGATGAGTCTGAGTGCATCCTCCGGCGCGAGCAGCGAGATCGGCAGGCCGTCGTCGAACACCCCCTCGACATCCGAAACGAAGAGCAGTTCCGACGCCTTCATGGCGATCGCAATCGCCGCCGCGGCATCGTCCCCATTCACGTTCAGCGTCGCAGCGACCCGTGGATCGGCACATCGGCTCACCGGGGAGATCACGGGCAGGAAGTAATGATCCAGCAGGATTCGCAGCAGGGGCGCGTGCACGAAATCCGGAGTGCCGACGAAACCGAACTGCTCGGGGTCGAGTGGCGTCGCCACGATGAGTGCCGCGTCTTCGCCCGATAGTCCCACCGCAGGCACCTGTTCGGACACCAGCGCACTGACCAGCCGCTTGTTGGCGGATCCGGAGAGCGCCATGCGGATGATCTCGAGATCGAGCGCACTCGTCACACGACGGCCGCCCTTGAACTCGGCCGTCACCCCATAGAGGCCCTGAAGCGCGGATATCTCGTCGCCGCCGCCGTGCACGAGAACGAAACCGTCCGCTGGCTCGGTTGGTTGCCCGGTCGGATGAGTGGCCCGATGCGCACGCGCCAGCGCACCGACGAGCGCGGGGTCCATCTGCGGGCGGCCGCCCACCTTGATGACGCGCCGCTTCATGCTGGTAGTCCCTCTGTCTCTACCAGCCCGCACATCAGATTGGCGTTCTGCACGGCCTGACCCGCCGCGCCCTTCACGAGATTGTCGATGGCGGACGTCACGAGCATGGTCGGTGTGCGCGTGCCCACG
Organism: Gemmatimonadaceae bacterium; assembly: GCA_036844565.1. Classification (GTDB taxonomy): domain Bacteria; phylum Gemmatimonadota; class Gemmatimonadetes; order Gemmatimonadales; family Gemmatimonadaceae; genus AG11. The sequence continues at coordinate 34,254 of DAIUFP010000007.1, forward strand.
ATCATGGTCGCCGTCATTCTCACCACATTTCGCCGCGCGACATCAACGAGCCGTGGTTGTTCATTCACCACTTCGATGAATGGCTCGCCCGCGTACATGGCCCGCATAGGCTCGGTGGCGTCGATCAGCGCCGCCACCACGGGCACGGTGATCGTCGAGAGAATTCCGCGCGCGATCGGCAGCAAGTGCGGTGTGAAGACGATGTCGGCATCATCGACACCGAGCGTCGACATGGTAGCCGTGATCTCCTTGAGATGACGGTGCGTGTTCCCGACCCCGTAGGCGCGATAGTCTTCCGTGACCTCACCGAACAGCAGCTCGCGCTTGGGAGAGTTGCCAGCTCCGCTCACACCGCTCGCCGAGTTGGCGACGATCATTGCTCCAGGCGTAACGAGTCCCGCGGCCACGAGCGGAGCAAGCGCCAGGAGAATCGAGGTTGGATAGCACCCCGGGTTGGCCACGATGTCCGCCAGGCGAATCGACTCCCGAACGGAGGAGCCCAACTCGGGCATACCGTATACAGCGCGCGTTGCCGCCGCGCCGTTGCCGGGGCGGAGGTCGCTCGAGAGATCCACCACCCGGGCTCCAAAGGCGCGCGCGCGCTCGACCCATGGAAGCGATGCGCCGTGGGGCAGTGCACAGAATATGATGGCTGCCTCGTCGAGCGCCGCATCGTCGGATGCGATGAACGAGATCTCGCGCCTGCCGAAGCGCACCCTCTGGCCGCGCTGCTCGTTGGCGGTAGCAAACGCAAGCGCGAAGCGCGGATGCTGTGCGACGAGCGCGCAAAGCTCACGGCCGGCGTATCCGCTAGCCCCCAGAACTCCGACGGGAATCTTATTCACGGCTTAATGCATAATCATGCAGTGCGCTCTGGTCAATGGCGGACGCATGAGGTATAGTTGGTTCGGTACGGCAGACCGGCACTGGAGGATCACGTGACGAACAAACAGGTACGCCAAAGAGCGGTTCGAGAGCTCGTTTCCACGCATGCGGTTGGTAGCCAAGAGGATCTCAGGCGGCTCCTGATGGCGCGCGGCGTCGATGTCACCCAGGCGACCCTCTCACGAGACATTCACGACCTCGGCCTGGCCCGGGTGTCGGGCGAGGCTGGTGTCCGGTATGTCGTCCGGGAATCGCTCAGCGAAGATGACGATAAGCCTTTGTTGGCAAATCTTTTACCTCAACTGTTCTCGCGCATCGACGGTGTTGGTGAACTGATCGTCTTGCACACCGTACGGAGTGGAGCCCAGCCCATCGCAGAAGCCATCGACCAGGAGAACTTTGCCGAGGTCCTCGGCACCATCGCCGGCGATGATACCATTCTCATCGTGACCAGATCGGCGGAGGCTCGCGTCGCGCTGACCGAGCGCATTCGCTCCTTGGCCGTGGAACACTGACCAGCCCGCTGTCCTGACACAGCCTCAGGGTTGACGCAGCCAGCAAAAATGTGTAAATATGCAGAAGGTCTGCATAATCTTTATTTCAGGAGCTTCGATGCCCCGCACCATTGTCCTTGCCTACTCGGGCGGTCTCGACACGTCGATCATCGTTCCTTGGCTGCGCGAGCACTACGACGCACGCGTCATCTGTGTCGCCGCTGACATCGGGCAGGGCGCTGAAGAGCTGCGCGGCGTACGCGAGAAGGCGCTGGCCTCGGGAGCAGCGGAATGTTACGTCGAGGATCTGCGCGAGGAATTCGTGCGCGACTTCATTTTCCCGACGCTGCGCGCAGGCGCCGTCTACAATAGGAAGTACCTGCTCGGCACCGCCATGGCGCGTCCCCTCATCGCCAAGCGTCAAGTCGAAGTTGCCCATCGCGTCGGAGCCGATGCGTTGGCGCACGGCTGCACCGGCAAGGGAAACGACCAGGTTCGCTTCGAGATGACCTTCGCCACGCTCGCTCCTGAGCTGCCGGTGATCGCGCCGTGGCGCGAATGGGACATCCGCAGCCGCGAAGACGCCATCGACTACGCCGCGGCCAAGGGCATTCCGATCACCGCGACGAAAGAGAAGATCTATTCGAGAGATGCCAACCTTTGGCATCTCTCTCACGAGGGTGGCAACCTCGAAGATCCGAACTCGGCCCCCAGGCCCGACATGTTCATGTTGACGGCGGAACCCAGCGCCGCGCCGGATGTAGCCGAGGATGTGGTAATCGGGTTCGAGAAGGGCACACCCGTCACGGTCAATGGAACGGCGCTCGGCCCATTCGCGCTCGTCTCCGCGCTGAACGCGATCGGCGGCAAGCACGGAGTGGGCCGAATCGATCTCGTGGAAGATCGCATGGTGGGGATGAAGTCCCGCGGTGTGTACGAGACGCCCGGCGGAACGCTTCTCTACACGGCACACTCCGAGCTCGAGCAGCTCATCCTCGATCGGAAGACGCTCGCGGCGAAGGACCTCATCGCGCCACGATATGCGGACCTCGTGTACGAGGGGCGCTGGTGGACGACGGAACGCGAGGCGTACGATGCCTTCGTGAACGTCACGCAGGAGCGCATCACGGGCACCGTGACACTGCGTCTGTACAAGGGTGGCATGCAGGTGGTCGGGCGCCAGAGCGAGCAGGCGCTCTACGACGAGCGGTTCGTCACGTTCGGCGAAGACGATGTCTATCAGCAGAGCGATGCGGCGGGATTTATCCGTCTCTTTGCGCTGCCGGCGCGGGTGCGCGCGATCAAGGACCAGGAGCTTGCCGCGTCGAAGGCTGCAGCTTCCAAGAGCGCTTCCCAGCTCGACCCTGCGACCGTGGCCGAGCTTGCCGGTGTCTGACGCGAGCACGACGCGCGCGAACGAACAGAAGTCGCACAGGCTATGGGGCGGGCGCTTCGGTGCTGGCCCCACAGCCGCTTTTGATGCCCTCAATAATTCCATCGGCATCGACTTCCGGCTCTGGCCACATGACATCCGGCTGTCGAAGGCGTGGGCCGTTGCGCTATGGAACGCAGGCGTCCTCTCGCTCGATGAAAGCCGGGCGATGGAGCAGGGACTCGACGCGGTGGCCGCACGTCTCGAAGCAGGAGAGCAGCCGCAGCCATCCGACGAGGACGTTCATACGCTCATCGATCGGCTGCTGCATATCGAGATCGGGGACGTCGCGTCCAGGCTCCACACAGGACGCAGTCGCAACGATCAGGTGGCAACGGCGACGCGTCTCTGGACGATGGATACGTGTCAGCGGCTCGATACGGCGGTTCGTGCGCTCCAGCAGACGATGCTGGATCAGGCGCTGGCGCTCGAAACGGCGCTGATGCCTTCCTACACACATTTGCAGCGCGCGATTCCCGTATCCGCGGCGCATTGGATGCTCTCGCACTTCTGGCCACTCGAGCGCGATCGTGTGCGACTGAAGTCCGCGCTCCGATCGGCTGCGGTGCTGCCGCTCGGATCAGGTGCGGTCGCCGGATGCGCCTATCCGATTTCGCGCGTTCTCATCCAAGGCACGCTCGGCTTCGATGCCGTATCGCCGAACTCGATTGATGCTGTGTCGGATCGGGACTTCATTGCCGAGGTGCTGTTCACAGCCACGATGATCGGAATCCATCTCTCTCGACTCGCGGAAGACTTGATCATCTATGGTTCGAGCGAGTTCGGGTTCGTCCAATTCGGCGAGGGGTTCACGTCCGGCTCGAGCATGATGCCACAAAAGCGCAATCCCGATGCGCTCGAGCTCGCGCGTGGTTCGGCGGCACGGATGCTGGGCAACCTCACGTCATTGCTCGCAACCCTGAAGGGTTTGCCGACGAGCTACAACAAGGACTTGCAGGACGACAAGCGCACTCTCTTCGACGCAACGGACACGCTTCTGCTCGTACTTCCGGCCGTTTCTGGCGCGCTGGCGGAGTGCTCGTTCCGGACCGATCGTATGTCCGCCGCGCTCTCGAGCACCATGATGGCGACGGATCTCGCGGACTACCTGGTTCGGAAGGGTGCGACTTTTCGCGAAGCACACGGTGCGGTTGGCAGGCTCGTGCGGGAATCCGAGCGTGCTGGCGTCGAGATGCAGGATTTACCGTTCATGTCGTTCGCTGCGGCGCATCCGAGCTTTTCCGATGACGTCATCGATGCATTGAATCCGGCGAAGTCAGTGCTGCACCGTGAAGTGGAGGGGGGCACCGGCCCCTCTGCGGTGAAGGCGCAGATCGAAGCGGCGCGCACGGTGTTGATTCCGCCCTTGCCACCGAGGTCGAGCAACACCGGCGTGTAGCGGAAAGGTGCGGCACAGGCGAAGCTGTGTGCGTCAAGACCAGCCTTCAAGGAGTTGCATGCGCGCCATTCGCCTGCTCATCGGCATCTTCATCCTACTGCCCGCACTCGCCGCCGGGCAGCCCGCAAGAACGCAGATCGTCATGTTGGGGACAGGCACACCGATTCCCGACCCGGATCGCAGCGGTCCAGGTGTGGCGATCGTAGTTGATTCCGTGGCGTACCTTTTCGATGCCGGCGCCGGCATCGTTCGCCGCGCCTCGGCCGCGGGTCGCAATGGCGTGAAGGCGTTCGCCCCCCGCGGTGCATCGACTCAAACGTCAGGTCAACCGTCGCCGCGGTTCGATCGTGTCTTCCTCACTCACCTGCATTCGGATCACACGCTCGGTCTTGCCGATGTCATTTTCACGCCGTGGATACAGGGTCGTGCGGCACCGCTCGATGTCTATGGTCCGGTGGGTACGCGTCGACTCGTCGACGGCATTCTCGACGGAAACGCGGAGGACATTGCCGAGCGTTTGAACGCTCCAGGAGGTCCTTCTGCTGATGGATGGAAGACGGTTGTGCACGAAATCGATGAAGGGGTCGTCTTCAAGGATTCGCGCATCACCGTCCGCGCGTTTGGTGTTCCACACGCGGGTTGGAAGCATGCGTTCGGCTATCGTGTTGAGACGCCCGACCGCGTCATCGTGCTCAGCGGTGACACACGTTCAGATTCGCACGCCGCGGATGAGTGTCGCGGCTGCGATGTGCTGATTCACGAGGTCTATTCGAACAGTGGCTTTGCGACGATTCCGCCGGTGCGGCAGGCGTATCACAGTCAGGCCCACACGTCCGCGACTCAGCTGGGCGACATTGCCACTCGCGCGAAGCCCGGCCTCCTGATTCTCTATCACCAGCTTTTCTTCGGCGCGACTGACGAAACACTCCTCACCGAAGTACGATCGCGCTTTGCCGGTCGCGTGGTTTCTGCGCGCGATCTCGACGTCTACTGAAAGTCCAACCCTCTCTCGGAGCTTCACATGCACAAATCATTGGTCATCCCGGCTTTCTTTCTCGGCGCCATCGTTAGCGGGTTCGCTGTGAACGCGATCCCCGCGCGTGCCGCCACGTCCACGGAAGCAGGGACGCCGATTGGATCCGCTGCTGACCGCATCTTCGAGATTCGCACGTACACCGTTGCGCCCGGTCAGCTTCCGCTACTGCACAAGCGCTTTCGCGATCACACCATGAAACTCTTCGAGAAGCATGGGATGACGAACGTGGTCTACTTCACGCCCGCCGATTCAGCGCTGTCACAGACGACGCTCGTCTATGTGATGGCTTATCCGAATCGCGAAGCCGCCAGGAAGGCCTGGGCGGACTTCGGAAGTGACCCGGAATGGAAGCAGGTCACCGCCGCGTCGGACGCTGAAGGACTGAAGGTGCTGAAGGCGCAGTCCATGTTCGTCAATCCGACGGACTACTCGCCGATGAAATAGCGGCGCGGAGTAGCCACGCGCCGCGCACGACAACGGCCGGGTACCGCCCGGACGGCACCTCGACCGTGTCGCGCCGGAGTGCCCGGCATGTTTCACCGGGTTCCGGTCGGGGCTGCACTGCTGGTCACTCTCGCATCGGCCCGACGTCGACGCGAATTACTCTGTCACACACTGTTGCGGCGAATCTCTTTCACATGACGCCGCGATGCAAGCGCCAGTTTTCGTGCACGCTGCTACGCGTGCGTGGCGAACACGTGCGTCTTTCCGCCACTTCCGAATGCGATCACGTCGTAGCGGTCCGCGCGCCCACCCATCTCCATACCCGGCGAGCCACTCGGCATATCCGGAACCGCCAGTCCGAGTACGTCCTTCGGAGCGCTCGAGAGCAATCGCTTCAAGTCGGCGGCGGGGACGTGACCCTCGATGACGTACTTTCCTGCAACGGCCGTGTGGCATGAGCGAAGCGCCATTGGCACACCGAGGCTGTCCTTGAGTGCCGCCATGTCGGAGCGATCCTTCACCACCGGCTTGAGTCCGTTGGCGGCGAGGTGCGCAACCCACTTCGTGCAACATCCGCACGATGGATCCTTGTAGACCGTGAGCGGCGTGGCCACGACGTCACCGTATGCACGCCGCGGAAGTGCACCAAGGGCCGCACTGCCCGCCAGCACGCCAGCGACGGATGCCAGCCACGAACGACGTGTCATCGAGGTGCTGTCAGTCATTGCGATCGTGTGTGTGTGTGCAAACATCAATCCGGCTTCGAGAGAAATGCCGCGATTCCTATACTGCAAAGCTAGTCCTGTTGCCGAACAAGGTCGACACCAATCGGCGTTGCGCGCACTTTGCTCCGCCGCTCGCGCTTCTTCTGAGTGTACAGCTCGACGTCCGCTCGCTCCATCGCATCGCGCAGTGACAGCGCCGGATCGAGAGCCGTGGCGCCGACACTCGCGGTGACGATGTACGGCAGACCCGGCGGTGACTGCACGGCGATCGCGGCATCGAGGCGCGATCCGATCAGCTGGGAGGCCTCCTCGCTGCCCTCCACCATGAGTGCGACGAATTCGTCGCCACTCCAGCGCGCCACGATGTCCGTCTCGCGGAAGATGCTCTTCAGCGCGTTCGCGACCAGGCGGAGGGCGGCATCACCGGCGGCGTGACCATACTGGTCGTTGATCTGCTTCAGTTCGTCCAGATCGGCGAACACCACCACCGGCGTTCGGCCATAGCGACGGGCGCGCGCCAACTCCTGCTCGGCGAACAGGGTAAATGCGCGTCGGTTCTGTAGTCCAGTCAGGTCATCGACCAGCGCAAGCGCATGGAGGTCGCGCTCATATCGCAGCTGGGCGGTGATATCGCGCGCGAGCACGACGGTCGCCGGCATGTTGTGGTAGACGCACGGGCTCGATGTCACTTCCACCTCGACGACGTTTCCGCCGACGCCGAGCATCTGCGCCCGCACGCTCTGCGCGCGTGCCAGTTTCGCCTCTTGCCCTCCTCCATCCCGCGCGGCGAACGACTCGGCGGAATTGGCATGCACGAAGTCGAGCAACGGACGGCCGACGAGTGATTTCTCCGACGGCAGTCCGAGCAGCGCTGCGGCAGCGGGGTTCGTGAAGACGATCTTGCCATGCGAATGCACCAGCACTGCGTCCGGCAGGAGCGCGAGGAGTTGGCTGTAGCGCCCTTCCGTTTCGCGAAGCGCACGCAATTGGCGACGCGCGCTGATGCGGCTCACGGCAAGGGTGGTGCCGAGTATCAGTGCCCCCGCCAGCGCAGCCCAGAGGAGCCATGGCGGAAGCTCCTTGGGGTTCGCCGTGACCTGCACATCCGCCGCGTCGCGCGGAACGAGCTGCCACACGACGGGGTCGTCGGCGTTGTCCTGATAGGACGTGACCACTCCAGTCACCACCATGCTGTCCGTCGTCTGCATCGCGCCCAGGTCGATCGGCGCACCATGGTTCGCAGGCACCCATACCGTCAATGCCCCGCGCTTGGTGGAGGCTTCGTTGGTGAGGCGAAGCCACTGCCCGCCCTCACTGTGCCCGAATCCCGCCACACGACCATGCACGCGTATGACCTGACCAGCGTGCTGCGATATGCTGTCGGCGTCGATCGGAATGTCGAGCACTGCCACGACGCGACGAGGGCCTGGCACGATCAACACTTTGTTGACGACCAGCTCCACGTTGCCGCGATAGGTCTTGATGACACCCGACGCGATGACGCTGTCGCCCTCCTTGACCTCGATCTGAGGGGATCGGGAGAAGAGTCGGATGCCGGACGTCCCATCATCGATGGCAATGTCGAAGGCGCTGGATTGGAGCTTGCCCGTCGCCACCACCGCACGTCCCGCCACGAGCGCTTCAGTACTGTCCCGGCGCGCGGCGAGTGCCGCGGTAATCGAGGTCGGTTGCCTGGAGCCGCGTGTGGCGACTTGCGCGAGAATGCCCGACGTCGCGATCAGACTTCCGCCGACGATGATTGCCAGCTTGATCGACCGACCGTGCATGTAGGGAGGAATGGGAATGACGCAGCTCGAGGCTGGGACGAAGCGATTTCCTTCTAGCAAGCTACACTACTCTGCCGCATTCGTCTAACGTAGAGTTTGCACACAGGCACTCGCGTCACGCGCGCTTCGCTCGGCACTGTACACAGATCGTAGCCGCGCCAAGGTCAGCGAGGAGACGTCTCACCCATGAGCCGTGAAGGTGCGAGTAGCACAGGATGCGACGGCAGCGAGTACACACCCCTCCCTTGAGCAGGTCGACGCGCCCTCCACATTGGTCGCAGTCAGTCGACACCTGTGAGCTTCGGAAGATTTCGTACTTGGCCATGATCCGTTGAAGATGGCTTGCACGTGCACGATCGCCAAGCGCCACTACATTGCCGCTTTCATGACTCCCGCATCTTCGCGCGACGATCGGCTTCCCATTGACGATGTGCTGCCTGAGCTCACGGCGGCGCTCAGCGCACATCGGGCGGTCGTCCTGCAGGCGCCGCCTGGCGCGGGCAAGACAACGCGCGTTCCGCTGGCCCTTCTCGAAGAGTCGTGGCTCGGCGGCAGTCGTATTCTCATGCTCGAGCCTCGTCGACTTGCCACCCGCGCCGCGGCGCGACGCATGTCCGATACGCTCGGTGAGCCGGTCGGCACCACGATCGGCTATCGCGTGCGCGGCGAGACTCGCGTGGGTGCGTCCACTCGCATTGAGGTTATCACCGAGGGTGTGTTGACGCGGATGTTGCTCGACGATCCAGCACTCGAGGGCGTCGCGGCTGTCTTGTTCGACGAGTTTCACGAGCGAAGCGTGAACGCGGATTTTGGACTCGCGCTCGCGCTCCAGAGTCAGTCGTTGCTGCGTCCCGACCTCCGGATCCTCATCATGTCGGCCACGCTCGATGGTGACGCCGTCGCTGCTTTCCTGAATGATGCGCCTATCGTGACGAGCGTTGGTCGTGCGCACCCGGTCGTTGTTCGCTATCACTCATGCCGCGCTGATTTCAGGATTGAGGCGTGCGTCGCGCAGGTCGTTCGCACAGCACTCGAGCACGATGAAGGCGGTGTGCTCGCCTTCCTGCCCGGCGCGGGTGAGATCCGGCGATGTCTCGGCATCCTCGAGCGAGCCGACCTTGGGACTGGGGTTCTTCTGTTGCCGCTGTTCGGCGACCTCGCGGCCGATCGGCAGGACGCGGCGATTGCGCCGGCTCTGCCCGGCGTTCGCAAGGTCGTGCTGGCGACGTCGATTGCCGAGACGAGCCTCACGATTGACGGCGTGCGTGTCGTCGTGGACAGCGGTTTGGCGCGTGTATCTCGCTTCGCACCGCGCACGGGAATGACGCGACTGGAGACCGTTCGTGCCTCTCGTTCCTCGGTGGATCAACGCTCGGGTCGAGCAGGTCGCACGACGCCTGGGGTGAGCTATCGGCTGTGGTCGGAGTACGACCAGTCGCACCTTCCCGAGCGAAGCCGCGCCGAGATCCTCGATGCGGATCTTGCGCCTCTCGCGCTCGATCTGGCGGCGGCTGGTATCCGCGATCCCGCTGATCTCCGCTGGCTCGACATGCCACCGTTGCCGGCGCTCGCGCAGGCGCGAACGCTGCTTCGACTGCTCGGTGCCATCGATGATGAGTTTCGGATCACGCTGCACGGCCGTGCGATGGCGCGACTTGGCCTTCATCCTCGACTCGCACACATGGCACTTGCCGCACATGTGCACGGCATGGGGGCGACAGCGTGCGTCATGGCTGCGCTGCTGGAGGAGCGTGACATCCTGTCACGTGAAGCTGCGACTCGCGATCGCGACCTTCGCACGCGCGTGGCCATCGTTGTGGAGCGGTCGGTCGCATCGGACGTCGATCGCGATGCGCTTCGGCGCGTTCGCGATCAGAGTCGTGTCTGGCGTGAGCTGCTTCGAGTCCGGCGGGATGAGCAGGCTAACCCCGCGATGACCGGCGCGGTGCTCGCGCTCGCGTACCCGGAACGCGTGGCGCAACGTCGGGCGGGCAGTGTCGATCGGTATCTCATGCGCAATGGCGTGGGTGCGCTCCTGGAGGATGCTGGTTCGCTCACGGGGGCGGACTATCTCGTGATCGCCGACCTCGATGGTCGCTTGCCACATGCGCGCGTGTATCTCGCTGCTCCGGTGGAACGAGCCGACGTGGAAATGATCTTCGCGTCTGGTGTGGAGTTCAGCGATGTCGTCGAATGGAACGCCGACGCAGGGAGCGTGACGGCAGTACGTCAGGAGCGGCTGGGAGCAATGGTCCTGCGAGAGGTTGCCGTGTCGGATCCCGATGCGGAGCGGGTGATGGCTGTGATGACGGATGCCGTCAGGCGACGCGATGGCGTTGGACTCTCGTGGTCACGCGAGGCGAGGGGTTTCGCGGAGCGAGTGGCGTTCCTGCGTGGTCAGGGACACCTCTTGCCCGACATGAGCGAGTCGGCGTTGCTCGACTCGGCGCATGAGTGGTTGCGTCCGCATCTTGCTGGCATGCGGCGCCGGTCGGAGGTGGAACGGATCGATCTGCTGGTATTGCTCCAGCAGATATTGACGTGGGAGCAACGGCGCGATGTCGATCAGCTCGCGCCATCGCACGTCACGGTTCCAACAGGAAGCCGCATTCTCGTCGACTACAGCGATCCCTCATCACCCACGATTGCGGTGCGGCTGCAGGAGCTGTTCGGCCTTGCAGAGACGCCGCGGATCGGGCACATGGCGATCACCTTGCAGTTGCTCTCCCCAGCCAATCGCCCGGTTCAGGTGACTCGGGATCTCGCGGGGTTCTGGCGCTCGTCGTATTTCGACGTCCGCAAGGACCTGCGTGGACGCTACCCGAAGCATGAATGGCCAGAAGACCCACTCGGGGCGGCGCCGACTCGCCGCGCAAAGCCGCGTTGACGGTGCCGGCGTGCGCGATCGCGTCGTTCAGAAGCTGATGCCGAACATGATGGGGATGAACTGATAGTTCGTTCCTTCCGCGTCATTGCCCAGCATGATGTGGTAGCGCGCTTCGAAGAACGTGCTCAATCCACTTAGTGGAAAGCGAAGCCCCGCCCCTCCATTGATTCCGACGGCCGTGCGTCCGCTGTAGCCGAACGTGCTCGAGCCGGATGATCTGTTGTAGGCGCCTAGTCCTGCGATGAGGTACGGCGCGTCGCGAGTTGTGCCGAGGTTGAAGATGGCGTTGGCGGTCCCGGAGATGAGGCGAATGTCGCTTCCACCGCCCTTGTATCCCAGGTCGCTGAACGAACCTTCCAGGCGAGCTCCGACCGGCACGAGGGTGCTACCAAAGTTCAAGCCACCCGTGACGATGTAGCCCATGTCAGTGAGGTCGCCCAACTGGCCGACGGGTGCATTGAGTCCTCCAGAAACGAAGAGGGATGCTTGTGCTCGCGCGTCGGCGGCACTGCTCAGCGTGGCGAGGACGACGAGGGCTGGCAGCAATCGTTTGAACATAAGAGTTCTTCCTAGTGGCTATGGTTGCCGATCTGCAGGTCGATATCCATGCCATCGGGGCGGGTGCTCGCCGTCCGTGGCACGGGCCACCGATCTTTCGAATTTCGAGAGCCACGAATATTATCCTTAGTTTGTAGTATATTAATGTATAAGCCTTGGAGTATATTATTGTACTATTTTTGAAGGAATAATTACGTGAGAGTCTATGACGTTGTCGTGGCGACAATTGCGATTGGCGCCCCACGCAAATGGACCGAAAATCTCATGTCGCAGCATGACCTTGCGGAGGTGCCCTCAAGTCGGCAGGGCGTGGCTCGCCGAATCTCCTATTCCGCGCTCATACGGCTCAGCGTCATCCGCCAACTCCACGTCGAACTTGGGATCGGCGTCGGCGATGCAGTTCGCATCGCCGAAAGGTTACTCGATTCAGGACAGTCGCGCGTCCTCGTGGTTGGACAACTGAAGCTGACCTTCGACGTCGACGCATTGCGCCGGAACCTCGACCACCGGCTTGCGATCGCCCTCGAATCGGCACCATCGCCACGCCGCGGACGTCCCCCGCGAAAGCCGCCGTCCTGAGTCACGGGGCGACCTTCGTCGCCCCCGTCACGTAGTAATTCGTATCACCAAAACAGGAGCCCGGAATGCCGCGATGCTCCTTGTACGAAACGCGCACGCGCGAGCCCATCAGTTGGGTGAGCTGGTTTGCGACACTGTCGTCCCGCACGCTGAAATAGAAGACCTGCGGCGCCGACCCGGGGATGTTCGCGGTCTGCAGCTCGCCCTCCCATGTCTTGCATAACCAACCCTTATGCGAAAATTTCTGGATGTAGCCCGCGCGGTTCCCTTCCGAGTAGCTCCAGTGCAGCGCGATGGCGGTCCATCCAGCCATGGTCGCAGCCGGTACGATCAAGAGAATTGCCACGGCGAACACGATCCACCGGCGCATGTTTCTCTTTCCCGGCTTTCGCGGGGTATTACCGGTCTCACGCGATGTGCCGCTTGCGCTATTGCCCGCCTGTTCATCTTCCATCAGCACCTCGTCGCTCACGCGAATTGTGTCGCCCCGCTCATCAAGGCGTGAGCAGAAGTTATCCCGCCCCCGTGCTCCACGCACGAGGATGACCGCTGTAGCTTTCGCATGTCCCCAATCCAGTTGAACGCCGTGTCCTTTGCTCCGCGCCGCCCCACCGTCACTGCCCTCATCGGCAACGTTCCCGTCGGGCCGCCACACCCGATCGTTGTTCAGTCGATGACGAACACTGATACGGCGGATGCCGCGGGTACGGCAGCGCAAGTCGCTGCCCTCGCTGCGGCTGGCTCACAGCTCGTCCGCATCACGGTAAACAACGACGAAGCGGCGGCCGCCGTCCGGGAGATTGCTGCTCGGCTTCACGACATGGGCGTGGACGTCCCCATCGTCGGCGACTTCCACTACAACGGGCATCTCCTCCTCGCGAAGTACCCGGAGTGCGCGCGCACGTTGGCCAAGTATCGCATCAACCCTGGCAACGTTGGCGGAAAGCGACGCGACGAGCACTTCCGTACGATCGTCCAGATCGCCGTCGACAACGGCAAGCCAGTGCGGATTGGCGTGAACTGGGGTTCGCTCGACCAGGATCTTCTCACCGAGATGATGGACGAGAACGCCGCCGCTGGCTACCCGCGCACCGCGAAGGACGTCTACATGGAGGCAATGCTCGCCTCCGCGCTGCGCTCTGCGGAGATGGCGGAAGACGTCGGGCTCGGCCACGACCAGATCCTGATCTCGGCGAAGGTGTCACAGGTTCAGGACCTCGTCGAAGTCTACGGGCGCCTCGCGGCGCGCTGCGACTACCCGCTGCACCTCGGCCTTACAGAAGCCGGCATGGGTATGAAGGGGCAGGTGGCAAGTGCCGCGGCGCTCTCGATACTGCTCGCACAGGGGATCGGAGACACGATACGCGTCTCGCTCACGCCGAAGCCGAATGGCGACCGCTCGGAAGAAGTGCTGGTCGCGCAACAGATCCTTCAGTCACTCGGCCTGCGGAGCTTTACTCCACAGGTCACTGCCTGTCCCGGCTGCGGACGGACGACGTCGACGTTCTTCCAGCACATGGCGGAAGACATCCAGACCTACCTGCGCGAGCAGATGCCGATTTGGAAGACCTCGCGCCCCGGCGTCGAAACCATGAATGTCGCCGTCATGGGATGCGTCGTGAATGGACCAGGCGAATCGAAGCATGCAAACCTTGGCATCTCACTGCCGGGCACATTCGAGGAGCCGAAGGCGCCGGTCTACATGGACGGCAAGCTCCTCACCACGCTCAAGGGCGATCACATCGTGCAGGAGTTCCTCGTGATCCTCGAGGACTACGTTGCCCGCACCTATCCGGCAGGCGAGTTGGCGGGAGTGTAGTTCCGCCTACTTGCCCTTCTGCTCAAGCCCTTCGGCAATTTCGAGCAGCTCGTCCATGATCGGGCGATCGAAGCCGACCTCCCGCAGTCGGTCGTGGACGCGGCGGTACCACCGAATCGTGCCGACCCGCCCCGCGCTGAAGCGCGACCAGACGGTGTCCGGGTCGAGGGTGCGATTCAAGTCCGCGAGAATGGAGTTGCCGTTGTGAATCTTGTCGGCGGCACACACCCAGCGTGCCGCCTCGGACGCTCCGGCAAGACGCGCGAGGTAGTCGTCCTTCCGCTCTTCGCTCGACAGCTCGATGCCCTCCTCGTCGACCTGTCGCTGCGTCACAGCGAGCACGGTCTCGAGCACGTCGGGTCCGAACTTGTCGCCGACGCGCTGCTCCAGCATGTCACGCGTGTAGCCGTCGCGCACGCAGTCTTCGATCACATCGTGCAGGATCCCGGAAACGATCGTCTGCTCGTCCTGATCGTATCGCGTCAGGATCACCGCGATGTTCGCGGGATGCGTCAGGTACGGAAGGCGTGTTCCCTTGCGCACCTGCCTGTCGTGATGCTTCGCGGCAAATGCGAACGCGTGGTTGATACGATCAGAGTAGCCGCGGATCGTCATCTCGAAAGGTACTTGCGATGTGAGAGCAAGGGAGGTTTTGGGCTATTCAACGTGACTACGCAGTCAGCCGACAAGCGTTGTCACCGCGAGATCTGTGCGGCCAACACGAGATTCAGGAGTGCCAGCGCGCAACCCTGCACGATCACGCCCATTCCTGCTCCAATGAGCTTCATCTGTTGCCCGAGCCGCAGGCCCACGGCGCCAATGGTGATGCCGACGACCACTGTGCCGGCGTCGAGCCCCACTTCGAACCAGAGCAACCGATCCAGTCGCGTGGCGCCGGCAATGTCTCTCGGCGTCAGGTGCGGCAGCTGCCAAGCGGAGATCAGTGCGATGACAGTGCCCCACGCCGCCGCCTGAATCGCGAAGTGCCGGAGCAGGTCCGATCGGTGTCCGCCCGCGCGCAGCCATGCGAGCAGCGCAGTTCCTGCGAGAATGCTGGCCGCTGCCCACAGCAGCAGGCGCAGCAGGTGGGCCCGCTCCGCCGCCTGGAGTGTGTCCGCCCACATGTATGGCATTGAGGAAGAGTAGTCGACATCATGCGGCATGACATCTCCGCAATTCTTCGCCGCACCAGAGGAGTTTCGTGCGTGGCTCGAGTCGCACCACTCGACTGCCGATGAGCTCTGGGTCGGCTTCTACAAGAAGGGGTCAGGGGAGCCCAGCATGACGTGGCCGGAGTCGGTCGACGAAGCGCTCTGCTATGGCTGGATCGACGCGGTTCGCAAGTCGATTGATGCCGAGCAGTACGCGATCCGCTTCACAAGCGGGCATGGACCTACTTCGAGGCTCAGGCGCCCTACTACCGGCGGGTCGCGACGCATTATGCCTCCAGCGCGAAGCGGCAAGACGCCCGTGACAGGCGATTGGCCGCCCTGATCTCACACTCGGCGAAGGGCGAGCGTCTTCCCCAGTACGTGAGCTCGACCAGACAGAGGGATTGAGCGGAGCCTAGGCGACTGCTTCCGCCTCGACTTCGGCATCCTCGGTGGGACGGAGGTCGGCTAGCACGGGGACAGGCGCGTTCCACATCACGATCCCGCGCGTCCGGGCACCAGTCTTTTCGATCTCCTCGAGCAAGCGCTTGATGTCCTCGATGGGTGTTTGTCCTGCATTGACACAAAGGAGCACGTCGGGAATCGCCATGGCGGCGGAGAGGCCGGAAGTGACCTGCTCAAGGGCCGCAATCACGACAATGGCGTCATAGCGTTTCGATAGTGTCGAGCTATCTCTCTGAAGCACGCCGACAAGCTCCTCCACGGGCGCAACTCCATCGCCGGTTGGAACGACGTCGATGGTTCGGCTGCGTCCCAGATTCGTCGTCCGAATAGCCTGAGGCCAATCGACCGTTCCTCGCGCCACCCCCGCAATGCCGGCGCTCGGCCGAATGCGCAATGCAGCGCTCACCGTTGCGGCCGTTCCGTCGGCATCGATGAGCAGGGTCTCGCGTGCTTCATCCGCCGCGATCGCAGCGAAGTTGATAGCGACGACCGCGGCAACTGCCGGGACATCCCCAGTGACTGTGAGCATCACCGCGTTCACGCCCGCCGTGGCGATCGTGAGATAGACCAGCTGGTGTCCATCAGCTCCAGGGTCGATGAAACCAGGTGCCGACCGGTCCACGCCGCGGCGACCCCGCTCATCGGACAGCGGAAGACGGCGAATCTCTCCGAGCACCCGCACGCCGGTGGCGCGCTCGACCTCGTAGCCGTCAGCGATGCGAGGGTGCCGCACTTCGTTGAACAGTGCAACGCCGAAGCCGAGCACCACGCCGAACACCAGGGCGGCGGCGAGCATGGCCGGGGGTGAGGCACCGACGCTCGCCAGCTCTTGCGCCTTCTCCTCGCGCGCATCCAGCGCAATGAGCTCACTGCGCTCGCGAGCGAGCCGAGTTGTGACGCCAGCCGCAGCGGCGCGAGCGGCATCTCGCTCGCGCTGCGTCTCCAGCGTATCGGGTATCGGCCGTGATGCAATGGCCGCTGGCAGAACGGGAGCGGGCGGGGCGATGGACGTGAGCTCCGTCCGGATGGTGGTGCGGCGCGCGTCCGCCAACGACTCGATGTTGCGGCCCAACTCGTTCGCGCGTGCTGTAAGGGCGACGAATACCGGGTCGACGCCACCCACCGCGCTGTAGCTGTCTCGTTCGCGCTCGATCTCGATGAGTGAATCAAGCATCGCCTTGACGCGGATATCGCCCTGCATCGGTGCGGCCTGGGCAAGCGCGCGGTAAGAGGCAAGCAATGGCGCGTTCTGGGAACGCGAGATCAGCTTGCCGAGTCTGTTCACTTCTTCGGTCAGGGAGTCGCGACGGGCGCGGATGGGGGCGCTGAGCATCGCGCCGCCGGCAACGGTGTCCGTAGCTTGGACCGCAGCCGTGGCGCTGATGAGCTGTGCGATATCCCGCCGCGCCTGCACGACCGCCGAGTCAGCCGCTGCAGACTGCCGCAGCGCTTCACCGAGTGCGGCGACTGTGGGCTCGGTGTCGGGACGCAATGCGGCAGGAGGGCGCATGGCAGCAGCCGCTTTTCGCGCCTGCTGCGGGACGATGACGAGAGCCACCAGCGAAGCAACGAACGTCAGTGCGCTGACGGTGCTGATGAAGGCCGGCCGTCTCAACGCGTTGCGGGCCCGAGCTCCAATCCAGGCGGCGGGGTGTTGGGTGACGACTCCGAGCCGTCGGCTCGAGTGGCGGCGTTTCGCACTCATGTTCGCGCGGCGACTCCGGCGAGTGCATCGCGCAGGGCGAGCACGACGCGCTCCTTTGCTTTTGCCTCGACATCGATCGTCATGCGACGATCGCGCCAAGCCTCGGGAAAGTCCTCGGGTATCACGTAGTCTGCGTGTGGACGTGTGTCTCCGTCTCCCCAGCCAGCGTGGGGCGACGAAATATGAAAGTGTGGTTCCCGTCCCTGCCACGTCGCCTTGGTCATTTTGGTGGCTTCACCAGTGTCGAGCTGGTCAGGATTGCACCGATGGTGATGCACGTCGTACACCAGCGGCACGGAGAGCCGTTCGCACAGAGGCAACAGCGAGGCCGGAGTGAACCGGCGGTCGTCGTTCTCGAGGGTCAATCGGGCCCGCGCGGCCGGCGCGGCCCGCGCGAGGGCGAAAGGAAAGGCGGATGTCGAGCTTGGCGCCGAACCGAACGCACGACGGGGCGAATGCTCTTTCGCATCCGCCCCGTCTTCTTGCGTGTGTTCTGGTGTGGCGAACTACTGAACGGTGATCGCGCCCTTCATGTTCATGGCCTGGTGCGGCGTGCAGATGAAGTTGTAGGTGCCTGCCGGGACCTTGGCGAAGGAGATGACGTACGCCTCGTTCGGCGCCATGAGCATCTGGCTGGAGAGCTCACCCATCTTGGCACCCTGCATGTTGGCATCGAGCTGCGCCTTTGCCGCTAAGTCCGTCACGTTTTGGAAGGTGACGTTGTGTGGTCCGCCAGACACCATGATGAACTTGACGGCGTCGCCCTGCTTGATGGTGAGGTTGGCCGGCTCGAACTTATAGCCGCTCGCGTCGCCGCTCATCTTGACTTCATAAGTTTTGCCAGTTGCCGGCGCTGCTGCCACAGCACCCGCTGCCGGGGCGCCCGTGGTCGGAGCCGGGCTGGTTGCTGCGGGAGTTGTTGCAGCCGGCGTTGTCGCTGCCGGGGTGGTCGCTGCCGGGGTGGTCGCGCTCGCCGCCGCCGCGTTCGCCGCAGCGGTATCCGTAGCGGCTTTTTCGCCGCCGCAAGCGCCGAGGACCGCAGTGCTCGCAAGGAGCGCAATACCGTAGAACCGCATTTCTATACGCCTCCGAAAACTTTATCGTGAATGACACGCTGCGGGGCCCCGCAGCGTATTGTGAATTTATTCACAAGGGCTCGCGCGCGCAATTCTGCCCCAGAAATTAACCCGACACTGCGCTCGCTCGGCCCGCTGCATGTATTGGGCCGACAAATGCCGACACAGCCCTCGAGTCGGGTCGAAAGACCGCGCTGCCCGTTGACCCCCGCGTGCATGCGGTCTACCTTCTCCCAAATGCCCGCTTCGCGCCACCACCACCTGCATCATCACCATGACCTCACGGGTCAGGGCGACGCACGCGTGCACGGGTAAGCCACCAGCTTCCACCACCGGCACCTGTCAGCTCTCGGCCCGTCCCTCTCCGGACGGGCCATTTTTTTATCACATAGAGGCGTCATGCTCCGCATTGCACTACCGAACAAGGGTCGACTCTCCCAGGACGCGCGCGAGCTGTTCACGGACGCTGGTCTCGAGATCCGCGCCGCCGGACCGCGTGCGCTGACGGCCTCGCTCGGTGGTGAGTTCCAGGCCTTGTTCGTGAGGGCTCAGGATATCCCGGAATTCGTCGCGGACGGCGCTGCCGATGCCGGGGTTACGGGATTCGACCTCGTTCAGGAGTCTGGGCGCGCCCTCGATGAGCTCGCGGACCTGGAATTTGGTCGCTGCCATCTGGCCGTCGCTGCGAAGGAAGACAGCGGCGTGCGGTCATTGGAAGACATCGGCGCGGGCATGCGGGTCGCCACTGTGTTCCCCAGGATCACCAAGCGGTTCTTTGCGGAACGCGGTGCTGACGTCGAGATCGTTCCGGTTTCAGGCGCTGCGGAGATCGCGCCGCACATTGGCATTGCCGACGTCATCGTCGACCTGGTGTCCACGGGATCGACTCTCCATGTCAACGGATTGCGGGAGATTGCCACGGTCCTCGATTCGACGTCGCGGTTGGTGACCACGCCCGCCGTCCGAGCAGATGCCTCGCGCGGGCGCGCCCTCGACGAACTGGTGGCCGCGTTGAACAGCGTCCTGGCAGCGCGCGGAAAACGCTATGTCATGGCGAACGTGCCGCGTGCCCGGCTCGAGGAGGTCAAGCGTGTGGTGCCCGGCCTCAACGGTCCAACCGTGATCGACATCCTCGACGGTGGCGAGCACGTGGCGGTGCACTCGGTCGTCAATGCGGCCACGATCTACCGCACCATCGCCGACCTCAAGGCGCTCGGCGCCGAGGGTATTCTGGTCACGCGCATCGAGAGGTTGATGCCGTGAGTCAGGCTGCTGCTGAACTTTTCGCCCCGACACCATTTCGTGGTGTGCGGTGGGTCGGCGCGTGTGCCGAGTTGTCACTGGAGGCACAGCGCGCCCTATTCGAGCGAACGTCGTCAGCGGGCGAAGTCACCATCCGCGCGCGGACCGCGTCAATCGTCTCCGACGTGCGCAGCAGGGGCGACGAGGCGCTGCGGTCGCTCGCGATGGACTTGGACGGTGTTGCGCTCGGCGATCTCGAAGTGCCACGAGCGCGCTGTGCGGCTGCACTCGATGCACTCGATCCCTCACTTCGATCTGCCATGGAGCGAGCGGCGAACAACATTCGCCGCATTCACGAAGCGTTCCGACCAATTCCCCAGGAAGTGGAGAGCGAGCCCGGTATCATCGTGGGTCGTCGACCAGATCCGATGGGGCGCGTTGGGGTGTATGCGCCTGGAGGCCGCGCTGCATATCCGAGCAGCGTGTTGATGGGAGTAATCCCGGCCCGTGTCGCGGGAGTGGGGGAAGTCGTCGTTTGCTCTCCGCCCACGCGCGCGACGGGCCTGCCCGCCGACGTTGTATTGGCTGCAGCGGCACTCGCGGGTACTGATCGCGTGTTTGCCCTTGGGGGCGCGGGTGCGATAGCCGCAATGGCGTACGGCACCGCGAGCGTGCCGCGTGTCGATCGCATCGTCGGGCCAGGCAACGCCTATGTGGCTGAGGCGAAGCTTCAGGTGGCAAGCGCGGTTGCCATCGACTCGCCCGCGGGGCCCAGCGAGCTGCTGGTGCTTGCTGACGAGACGGCCGATCCACGACTCGTCGCGCGCGAGATGATGGCGCAGGCCGAACACGATCCATTGGCCGCTGTCGTCGCAGTGGTTAGAAGCAGGACGGTAGCGGACGCTGTGATCGCGGCACTGGCCGAAGACCTTCCAACGCAGCCGCGTCGAGATATTGTTGCCGCGGCGTTGGAGGGTCAGGGTGCGGTGCTCTGGACGAATACCGTCGAGGAAGCGGTGATCTTCTCAAACCAATACGCCGCCGAGCACCTGCTGCTGCTCGTGGCCATGCCAGAGGACGTGCTCCCGCGTCTCCACAATGCGGGAACAGTTTTCGTCGGGCAGTATGCATCAGTGGCGTTCGGGGATTACATGACTGGCGCGAACCACGTGCTGCCCACCGGCGGGTTGGCACGTTCGTACTCGGGGTTGTCGACGATCGATTTCGTGCGGTGGACCACCTACCAGCGGGTCACGCGCGCTGCTGCCGCGCGAATGGCAGATGATGTCGAGGCGTTCGCGACTGCCGAAGGTCTGGGAGGTCATGCGCTTGCGGCGAGATGGTGGCGTGGAGGTGCGACCGCATGACCACAACTTCTGATTCCCTGCGCCTCGCGCGTGAAGCGGTCAGGGGACTTCCACACCTGGGCGGTGAGCTCGCACGGTGTGAGGTTGATCTCAGCGACAACACGAATCTCTGGGGCGCGCCGCCCGCGGCGGTGCGCGTGCTTCGCGAGGCGCATGCCGACTCGCTCTCGCGATATCCTGCTCTCTATTCCGAGCCGTTGCAGTCAGCGCTGTTGACGTACGTCGGAATGGGGGGCACAACGGGAATCACGGTCGTAACCGGGTGCGGGTCGGACGAGGTGCTGGACGCGACCATGCGGGCATTTGGCGAACGTGCCGAGCGCATCGCTTTTTCGTCGCCCACGTTTTCCATGATTCCACTCCTGGCGCGATTGAACGGCCTGGAATCCGTGGCCATTCCACTCACACCGTCATTCGATCTGGATGTGGAGCGGCTGGTCGATGCCCGCGCGAAGATCACCTACGTGTGTGCACCGAACAATCCAACCGGGACAGGCGTGTCGAGAGCTGCCGTTGAGTACGTCGTCGAACGTGCCGCCGGCGTTGTGTTGCTCGACGAGGCATACGCCGAGTTTGCACCGGACGTGTTCGTTGACCTGGTGGCTCGGCACGAGCGCTTGATTGTGGCGCGTACGTTTTCCAAGGCGTTCGGCCTGGCGGGCCTCCGCGTCGGCTATGGCGTTGCTTCGGTCGAGATGGCGAGGATCATCGAACGCGCTCGCGGCCCGTACAAGGTCGGGAAGCTGGCGGAGGAAGCGGTGATGGCCGTGTTGGAGCCGACGGCGGATGGATTGGACTGGGTTCGCGCGCACGCCGCACTGGCTGTCGAGAATCGCGACCGCGTCGCTGCTTTGCTTCGCGAGCTCGGTCTCGTCGTGCTCCCATCGGCGGCAAACTTCGTGATGGTTCCCGACGCTCGTGCGAGGGATCTCGCCGCCGGCATGCGCGAGCGCGGAGTGGGGGTTCGTTGGTTCGGTGGACTACCGTCGGCGATTCCCGACTTTGCGCGCACACAGGGAACAGCACTCCGGATTGGGGTCGGCCCGTGGGAGTCCATGCAGCGTCTGATCGATGTGCTGTCCGAGGTGCTCCAGTGCGCGTGACGATCTTCGACTATGGCGCAGGAAATCTTCACTCGCTTGCGAAGGCGCTCGATGTCGAGGGCGCGGAGGTTTGCGTGGTCTCCAATCCCGTCGAGTCTGTGAAGACGGACGTCCTCGTGCTACCGGGAGTCGGTGCGTTCGGAGCCGCCGTCGAGCGTCTTGCTCCGGGTCGAGAGGCGATGAGGAACGCGATTCTCGCCGGACTTCCCACGATCGGAATTTGCCTTGGCATGCAGTTGCTTTTTGACGAGAGCGACGAGGGCGGCGGATCGGGGCTGGGCATCATTCCCGGTCGCGTGACGAGGCTGAGTGCGCGACGAGTGCCGCAGATCGGGTGGAATGAGGTCATCGCAACCAGGGACGAGGCACTCTTTCGCGATGCACCACTTCCGATCGCGTACTACGCGAACAGCTTCGTATGTCGGCCAGTGACGGAGGACAGCGTGATCGCCTGGACGACACATGAAGATGACCGTTTTCCGGCCGCGGTCAGGACTGCCGCGATTGTGGGCGTACAGTTTCACCCCGAGAAGAGCTCGAGCGCGGGCGTGGAGTTTCTCCATGCCTTCCTGCGCGAGGCTTCGACCAACCGAGGCACCAGATGATCGCCATTCCGGCTGTTGATCTTCGCGACGGGGCCTGCGTGCAGCTCGTTGGTGGCTCGTTCGCTGAGGAGAAAGTGCGCATCGAGAATCCTGTTGACGTCGCGCGTTCGTGGGATCACTACGGCTTTCGTCGACTCCACGTCGTCGACCTGGATGCCGCGACCGGACGTGGATCGAACATCGCTGTCGTTCGCTCCCTGCTGTTCGACAGCGGTGTGCCTATCCAGGTTGGGGGCGGTGTTCGCTCGAGCGAGTTGGTAGAGGACCTTCTCGAGGCGGGCGCGGTGAGCGTGATCGTCGGCACACGGGCCATCGAAGAGCCTGAATGGCTCGCCGAGCTTGCAGCTCGACACCCGGGTGAGATCATCGTGGCGTGCGACGTTCGCGAACGTCGCGTGACGACTCGCGGATGGGCGCACACACTGCCGGTCGACATCCTTGACGTGGTGGAGGAGCTGAATTCACTGCCGCTCGCCGGTCTGCTGGTGACGGCGGTCCATCGCGAAGGGCAGATGCAGGGCACTGATCTTCCCCTCATGGAGGACGTGGCGGAATCGTCGCACTTTCCGGTTTACGCATCCGGTGGTGTCACAACGATGCAGGACATGCGCGCCCTCGAGCACCGTGGGCTTGCGGGGGTCGTGATCGGCATGGCGCTGTACACCGGCGCGTTGGATCCCGTCGTGCTCGCGGGCGAGTTCGGTGAATGAGCAACTCATCCTTGTCTGAATCCCACTGGAGCATCAGATGACCGTCGTCGTTCGCGAAACGAAGGAAACCACTATCCGGTGCGAGCTGACCCGCGGGGCTGGTACCACTTCAGTCACCACCGGGAAGCCATTTTTGGATCACATGCTGGTCGCATTCGCCAGATACAGCGGACTTGATTTGGATGTGCGCGCGACCGGGGATTTGTCTCATCACCTGATCGAAGATGTCGGCATCTGTGTGGGTTCGGCGGTTGCCGGCCTGCTTCCACCGACGGCGGCGCGATACGGCGACCGCACCATCCCAATGGACGATGCATTAGTACACTGCTCCATAGATCTCGGAGATCGCCCGTATTACTGCGGGCCGCTGCCAAGCACACTCTACGATCACTGGATGCGATCCTTCAGCGACAACGCGAAGGCGACGCTCCACCTGCGTGTGCTTCGCGGTACTGATCGTCACCATGTCGTCGAGGCCGCGTTCAAGGCTCTCGGACTCGCCGTTCGAGAGGCCTTCGTGGACACCGGGGCAGTGTTCAGCACCAAGGGCGGTGTCGTATTGCGTCTCGAGGATCCGGCGTAGATGTTGACGCGGCGGGTGGTCGTGTGCCTCGACGTTGCCAACGGCCGCGTCGTGAAGGGTACGGGATTCGTGAACCTTCGGGACGTCGGCGATCCCGTCGATCTTGCGACGCGCTATGAGCGCGAGGGCGCCGATGAAATCGTCTTCCTCGACATCTCCGCAAGCGCGGAGGAGCGTGGCACGTTGCTCGATGTCGCCCGACGCACGGCGGAGCGCCTGTTCGTGCCGCTCACCATTGGTGGCGGCGTGCGAACCGCGGATGATGTCGGTCTTGCGCTGCGCGCTGGTGCCGACAAGGTGAGTATCAATTCGGCGTCCGTGCGACGTCCCGAGTTGCTCACGGAAGCTGCGGAGCGCTTTGGGTCGCAGTGTGTCGTGGCGAGCATCGATGCGAAGCGCGAGGGTGCGTCGTGGGCAGTTTACGTGAAGGGTGGTCGCGAACGCACGAATCTCGATGCGATCGAATGGGCCGAGGAATGCGTGCGGCTCGGCGCGGGTGAGGTGTTGTTGACCAGCATCGATCGCGACGGGACGCGGACGGGCTACGACATCGAGCTGACCCGCACCGTCGCGGCAGCCGTCGAGGTGCCAGTCGTGGCGTCGGGGGGCGCGGGAAGCGCCCAACATGTCTGCGATGTGTTCGAATATGGGAAAGCGGATGCCGCACTGCTTGCGGGCATTCTTCACGACGGGCTCACCACGGTAAACGCTGTCAAGCGTGCCATGCGTGGTGCTCATCTTCCGGTGCGTGCCGCGTGACGACTGGCTCTGTACTCGACACTCTCGTATCCCCAGCGGCCGATCTCGCTCGCATCACCGGCGATATTGCGCTCGGATATTATCGGTCCAATCTCACGATTGAAACGAAGGCGGACGGTTCCCCGGTTACTGTCGCTGATCGCGCTGCGGAAACAGCCGCGCGCGAATGGGTGAGACGGTTCTTTCCCGAGGACGGGTTGTTCGGGGAGGAGTTCGGCGAAGAGCGCGTCGGGGCCAAGAGACGCTGGATCATCGACCCGATCGACGGTACCAAGACGTTCGTGCGAGGCACACCACTCTGGGGATCGCTGGTCGCGCTGTGCGAGGGTGACCGCGTGCTCGCCGGTGCAGCGTACTTCCCCGCTATTGGTGAAATGCTCGCCGCGGCACCGGGGGCAGGATGCTGGTGGAACGACTCGCGATGCTCTGTTTCACTCGTTGGCGACCTCAGTAGGGCAACAGTCCTCACCACCGACACGCGGTTCCACGAGCGTCCGGCCTATCGCGCGGGATGGGATCGTGTCGCTGAAGCCGCGAGCATCAGCCGCTCCTGGGGCGATTGCTTTGGCTATCTGCTCGTCGCAACGGGTCGTGCCGAAGCGATGTTGGATCCCGTGATGTCGCCGTGGGACGCCGCTGCACTCCAGCCCATCCTTGTGGAAGCGGGAGGACGCTTCACCGACTGGTCTGGACGACCCACGGCCTTTGGCGGCAGTACCGTTGCAACAAATGACTTACTGGCCGATGTGATTCGCGGAATGCTGACTGACCCTGACGATGTCTGACATGCTCGATCTCGACGCACTGGATTTTGCGAAGGGCAGCGGCCTCGTGACGGTAGTCGCGCAGGACGCACAAACGGGCGTGGTGCTCATGCTCGCACACGCCGATCGCGAGGCCCTCGAGCAGACGATCCGCACGGGGGAGATGCACTATCACAGTCGAACGCGCGGGCTTTGGCGAAAGGGCGCGACGAGTGGCAACGTCCAACAGGTTGTGTCACTCACCGCCGATTGCGACGGCGACGCCATTCTCGCGCGCGTCACCTCCCAGGGGCCCGCGTGTCACACGGGCTCGCGCTCGTGCTTCGGCAATACGGCATTGAACGCCGAGCCGCTCGGGGCGGTCGATGCGATCATCGCCGACCGGTTGATCGCGGGTGATGCCGGAACGAGCTACACACGATGCTTGTTGGACGATCGCAACCTTCGCCTCAAGAAGATCGGCGAGGAGGCAGCGGAGCTCGTGACAGCATGTGCCGATGAAGATGCCGATCGCGCCGCCGAGGAAACCGCCGACCTGCTGTACCACGCGCTCGTCGCGCTCAGGGCGACGGGTGGCTCACTTGCCGGCGTGCAACGCGTGCTCGCGAGGCGCCACGCTGCACCGGACTCGCGGAACCGCTAGAACTGGTCGAGTAGCGATCGGTCGAGCTTGGACGCGTCACCGACATACGCGAATCGGAAGTCCTTGAGATACCGCTGCGCAACGCGACGGACGTCGTCTGGCGTCACGCGCCGCAGTGCCTCCATGAAGCGATCCGCCGCCGCATAGTCGCCCTGGTAAAGAGCGGCACGCGCCAGGAAATTCGCCTGATCGGCGTTCGTTTCGTTCTTGAGATAGTACTCGGTGATGAACTGCTGTTCGAGGCGCTTCAACCCCACCGGATCCACGGTCTCCGTCTGGAGCGTCGTCAGCTCTCGGCGCATGAGCCGAAGGACCTGATTGGGATCAACCGTGGTGACGTAGAGCCCACCGATCGCATTGCCTCTCTCGAGGAAGGGCGCTTCAACCGCATAGCTCAGGTTGCGGCGCGAGCGCACTTCCGTGAATAGGCGCCCCGAGAGCACCGCTGTGGCAACGCGCAGCGCGGAATAGTCGGGGTCAGTCGCCGCTGGACCGGGGACGTAGCCGAGCAGGTAGTTGGTCGGGAGCGCGCGGTTGTCGATCGCCAGCGCGCGCCCGGTCGTGGTCACGGCCGGCGGCGGCGCCCACTTGTACGTGCCCGCCGGCATCGTGGCGATGGTGGATCGCACCAGCCGCTCTACCTGTGCACGGTCCACGTTGCCCACGACGACGAGCAGCATGCGCGACGTGACGAACTGCTGCGCGTGGTATTGGCGGAGCTGGGCTGCCGTCAGCGCCGACAGTGATTCCGGTGTTCCGGTAGTCGAAATTGCGTTTGGGTGATTCACATAGAGCAGGCTATCCGCGAGCTCTGTGGCAGCGTTGTCTGGCTCGGTGTTTCGCTCACGCGCCATCGAGAGAAACTGATCCTTCACGAGCGCGAATTCGCCGGGGTCGATCGTCGGCGCCATAACGCGGTCGGCGAAGATGGCCCACGTCGAATCGAATGTGGCGCGAATGGCATGCAGCCCGATAGCTGTCCAGTCGTCACTCGGGTCGATCGTGATGGTGCTGCCGAGGCGGGCGGTGCGCTGACGAACGGCCGCGCCGGGAAAGAGACGCGTCCCGCGCTCGCTGGTGGCGAGCAGGAGGGCTTCGATTCCGGCGGTGGCGGGCGTAAGCTGTCGGGCGCCGCCGAGGAGATACAGGTTGGCCGTGACGACTTCGGTGGCGGTGTTGCGCCGCAGGATGACCGAGACGCCGTTGACGTCGAACTTGGTGGTGATCGCCGTATCCGGCGCAGCCACCGCCACGGCGAGTGCTGCGTGCGCTGTACTTCCACCAGCCAGCGAAACGCCGGTGACAAGCACTGCGGCTGCAACCGCCAACACCCGGCGGCGCATCACGGTGTTCCTCCCGGAATGAGCTCTGCTTCCGTTAGCCTGATTGCGCGCCGCGTTTCGGGAGAGAGCAGCACGCCAGTGATCCGTGGTTTCCCCACAATGTAGCGTGCCGCGTAACGCTGCAGATCCTGCGGCGTTTGCTTGCCCATGGTATCCACGTAGCCAAAGAAGTAGTCGAGTCCCGTAACGGCCCACCAGAAACCGAGTTGATGGGTGAAGCCCGACGTCCGTTCGAGGCTCTCCATCGTCCCCACAATGCGCGTGCGCTTGACTCCGTCCACCGCTTCGGTCGTGATGTAGCCCGACTTTACCACCTCGATCAGTTCTTTATCGAGTGCAGCGATGGCTTCACGCAACTTCCCCGGCGCGACTTCGCCGCTGATCGTGATCGGCCCCACCTGATTGAGTGTGTAGTAGTTCACGATCAGCGACTGCCACAGCCCGCTGTCGACCAGCTTTCGCTGAAAACGCGAGCCCGGCTGGTTGAGGACATCCGAGAAAACATCGGCAGCATATGTTGCGGGCACGTCCGCGTGGGCTCCCGGCCCATGCCACTGAAGCATGACGAGCACGGCATTCACCGGCTGCTCGACGATGAGACCTAGGTTCTTCGTGAGTGGCAGTACGGGTGGAATGGGATCAGTCGTGAATGGATCCGCAGCCCGCTTCCACCCACCGAAGAGACGTCGCGCCGCGGTGAAGATCGAGTCGGCGTTCACATCGCCGGTAACGATGACGGCCGTGTTGTTGGGCACGTAGTACTTGCTCTGGATCGTGCGCATCTGCTCCGGGGTCGTCGCCAGGATCACCTGTCGCTCACCCAAGGGATTCTTCCGGCTCCATGCGCTTCCCCACAGCGCCTTGCCCATCGCGGTCTGGAACGCCGCAAAGGGATTGGATTCTGAACGATCATACTCGCCAATCACGACGGCTCGCTCGCGCTCGAGCTCTTCCTGGCGGAAAATCGGCGTTTGAAGTGCCGAGGACAGCAGCTCAAGTGCGGGGAGCGTGCTGTCGGATGGAACCGTGAGATAGTAGTTGACCTGTTCTTCCTGCGTCGTTCCGTTGAACACCGCGCCAAGCTCCGAGGCGCGGTTCACGAAGGCATCCGGCTGCGGGTAGCTGCCATTCGACTTGAAGAACATGTGCTCGTACAGATGCGACAACCCTTCGTAAGTCGCCGACTGCGTGAAGGACCCGTTCTTTGCGTCCGCCTCGACGGTCGCGAGCGGTACGCCATGATTCTCGACGACGATGATTTCCAATCCATTTGGTAGCACTTCGCGACGAATTCGCTTCTCGAGTTCGGCTCGCTGTGCGGATAGTTGCATCGCGAATGCGCCGAGGAGCATGACGGCCAGCGTCATGCGTAGTAGCGTGCGGTGCGGTAGCGATTGCCCTGCGCTCATGATTTCTTTCCTTGGCCAATGTCTAAACTTCCAGCACCCTCGACCGCTGCCGCAATAGCCCCCGCTGCCCTCGAGCAGGTCGCTCGCGCCCTCGCGGGCGACAAGCTGCGGCGCAACGATCCGCTCGCACCCTATACGACCTTCAAGATCGGGGGTCCTGCCGATCTCCTCTATGAAGCCGAGAGTGCGGACACCCTCGCCGATGCAATCCTAACCGCACGCCACGCCGAGGTTCCGTATTTCGTGCTCGGGCTGGGTGCCAACGTTCTCATTGCAGACAAGGGATTTCGCGGCCTCGTCATTCGGAACCGCGCATCTCGCCACACGTTCGGCGATGACGGGCGTCTCTGGGTAGAGAGCGGCGCCGTCATGGCGAAAATCATTCCCGAGGCCGTCCGCCGTGGCTGGTCGGGACTCGAGCACTACGTGGGTATTCCGAGCACCGTTGGCGGTGCCATCTGGCAGAACCTGCACTTCCTTTCCCCAGCACCAGAGCGGGAGCGCACGATGTTCATCGCCGAGGTGTTCGAATCGGCAGAGTTGCTGACGGAGGAGGGAGATCGCAAGACGGTCGATCGCGACTACATCGGGTTCGGCTACGACGACACCGTGTTTCATCACCGCCAGGACTACGCGCTGGCCGCAACCTTTCAGCTCGAGCGAAAGGATCCCGACGTCATGCAGCGCATCATGCAGGAGAACCTGAGCTGGCGTGGCGCGCGCCATCCGTGGCTCGAGTGGCATCCCAGCGCCGGATCAATCTTCAAGAAGATCGAAGGCGTGGGCGCTGGACGACTGGTCGATCAGCTCGGACTCAAGGGATTTCACGTCGGCGACGCACAGATCTCCTTCATGCACGCGAACATCATGGTCAACCTCGGCAACGCCACCAGCGCGGACGTGATCGGATTGATCAAGCACGCCCGGAGCGCGGTGAAGGAGAAGTTCGGCCACGAGCTCGAACCGGAGATCAACTTCGTCGGCGAATTCTGACGGCTTTAGCTCAGCTCGGAAGGATGGGCTTCCGGTCGTCGGGCGGAACGAAGTTCGACAGGAATAGCCGCTCCTGCGGCGTGAGGCTTCCGATTCCACTCGCGCTGATCTTGTCGAGAATGCGGTTCACCTCGTCCTTGTTGACGGAATGTACGGATCCCCGATCGACCTTCTTCCAGTTGCCCACCAGCGCGTCGGCCGCCGCAGGCACGGCCGTCGCCTCGCGCTTGAAGCGACGGGCACCATGCCGGCGCTCGAGGAACAGCAGGTAGAAGAAGGCGCCGACGAACCCCCCGAGGTGCGCGAAGTTCGCCACACCTCCTCCCCCGCTGATGCCGCCGAACAGCGCGATACCAGTCATGATCCCGACGAGCCAGCGCGCCTCGACGGGAATGATTCCCCAGATGAAGATCTGATCCCGTGGCCAGAAGCGGGCAAACGCGAGCATAACGCCAAATACGCCCGCCGACGCGCCGATGACCGGAGCTGACGGCTCGAAGGCGTATGACATGAACGCCCCCGAAATGCCTCCGACAAAATACAGCGCGAAGAACCGCTCCGGGCCCAAGCGTTGCTCCACGCGCGATCCGAAGAAGTACAGCCCGATCATGTTGAAGAGGATGTGCGAGATGCTGCCGTGCATGAACATGTACGTGACGACCGTCCACGGCCTGGCCAGGATCAAGACCGGGACAAACGCCAGAGCCTGCGTCAAACCGGGGACCGTCTGCTGTACGAAGTACATTAGCACATTGGCGATCAACAACCGCTGGACCCACGGTGTCACGGGCAGTTCTCCTTACTTCATGGCAGGTTTGGCGCGCTCGAACGATTCGAGCGACGCTGTTTCCTTTTCCCACAGGGCGAGCGCCCGGTCGAGCCGCGTTCGCACCTTCTCGAGCTCCGTGCCCAGCTTGTGCGCCTGTTGTACACCATTCGGCCGCGTATAGAGCTCCGGATCATCCAGCGTTGTCACGAGACGCGACACCTCTCCTTCGAGTTCGTCAACCTCACGCTCCGCCTTGTCAGCACGTTGGCGCGCCAGCTTGAGCGCCTTGCGCGGATCTTCCTGATTCGGACGCTCATCCCGACGTGACGTCCGCTTCTTCTCATCCACCCGACGCAGGGCCACCTCTTCCGACGCGCGCACGGAAGCCGCGTGCGCTCGCTCCTCGCTCACGACTTCCCATTCTGCGAAACTGCCATCGAACTCGGTGATGTGTCGCTCGTGAAGCACCCAGACCTTCGATGCCAGGGCGCGCAGCATTGCCCGATCGTGGCTGACGAGGATGACGGTGCCCTCATATCCCTCGATGGCATCTTCGAGCACTTCGATGGTCTCGACATCGAGATGATTCGTCGGCTCATCGAGCACGAGCAGGTTTGCACGCGACAGCATCAGCATCGCGAGCGCCACGCGCGCGCGCTCACCGCCCGATAGCGTCACGGCCTTGCGCTGAACTTCGTCGCCGGAAAATCCGAAACGGCCGAGATGACCCTGGATCATGCGGCGCTCCCACGTCGGACGCATTTCTTCGATGGCGGCATAGAGCGTCTTGTCGAGCGGCACCTGACCCAGGTTCTGGTCGTAGTACGCCACGCGAATCGAGTTGCCGACCTTGAGCTCACCAGCTTCCGGTTCCCGCTCGCCCACCAGCGTCTTCAGCAACGTGGACTTTCCCGAGCCATTCGGGCCAAGGATGCCCAGTCGATCGCCACGCATGAGACGCCCGCTGAACTTCTCGATCAACGTGCGCTCAGGGACAGCGATCGTGAGCGCATCCGCAACCGCGACCTGGTCGCCGCCGCGTTCAGCAATTTCGAGCCGCAACGACATTACGCCGTCGGTGCCCACCGGTGAGCTGAGACGGGGAAGGCGCGCGAGCAGCTTCCGCCGGCCCTTCGCCTGCTTGGTGTTCTGCCCGGCGAGGTTTCGCGCAATGTAGTCCACCTGCGCTGTGATCACTTTCTGCTGCTTGTCGAAGGCCCGCTGCTGCGCGAGTCGTCGCTCCTCGCGCTGCGTGATGAACGCCTCGTAGCCGCCCGTGTACGGCGTGGCGCTCCCGCCCTCGAAGTGCAGCACGTGATCCACGACGGCGGCGAGGAACGCGCGGTCATGGCTTACGAGAACCACTGTCCGGTCCGTTTCGCCTAGGTACTCCTCGAGCCATCGCGTGGTCTCGAGGTCGAGATGGTTGGTGGGTTCGTCGAGCAGAAGGATGTCGGATGGTGCCACGAGCTGGCGCGCCAAACCGACGCGACCACGTTCACCGCCGCTCAACTGTGTGAGGCCTTGCGTGCGTGCCTTCGCGGCATCGAACCCGAGTCCCTGAAGGACCGCATCCACCCGCGGCGCGATAGTGTAGCCACCCTCGCGCTCGAAGCGCTCGAGATCGCGCCCGTACCGGGTCATCGCGGCATCGTCACTGACCTCGGCAAGCGCGTGCGCCTGTTCCGAAAGCGACTGCTCCAGCGCCAGCAGGTCCGCAAATGGACCTGCAGCCGCCTCCCAGACGGTCTGCGCAATTCCGAAATCACGATGCTGTCCCAGCAACGACAGCGTGAGCCCCGACTGACGCGCCACGGTTCCCTTCGTGGGTGCCAGATCACCCGTAATCAGGTGGAAAAAAGTGGTCTTTCCGGTGCCGTTTCGGCCGATGACGCCCCAGCGCTCACCTGCGCTGATGGTCACGGTGATATCCGTGAACAACGTCGTTGGGCCAAACTCGACGCCCACGCCACCAAGGGAAACCTGCGTCATGGCGTCACGGCGCCCGCTGCACCCATCGTCATTTTGACAACCAACTCTTCCACATCGTCTCCGCGGCGCCGATCGTCAGCGCGTTGCCGTGCCGCACCAGCGGCATCTTCAAAATGAGGGGCTCATCAATCAGGATGTCGAGCCAGCGCTCGTCACCATAGCGCGCGGTGCGAAGCCCGAGCTCCGAGTAACGGCGGGAGTCTTCGTCCACCAGGGCCGGAACACCGAACTTCTGTGCAAAGCGGAGCAACTCTCCGCGCGCTGCTGCCCGCTCCTGAAGATCCACGAAGTGCGTTTTGACTCGTCGTTCGGCAAAGAATCGCAACGCCTTACGCGTCTCCGCGTTCTTTTTCACGCCGAATATCTGAACGTCCATGCCCGCAGCTATGATTCCTGATGATCCCGTTTTCGCTCCGTGCAGCGCTCTAGCGAACTTACCTATACCCCCGCGTGGTGGGTACCGGGCCGTCACGCGCAGACCCTCTGGGGCAGGGTGTTTCGCCGCCCGCCCGTCGTGGAAACGCGCCTTGAAAGATGGGCCACTCCGGACGATGACGAGCTGGAGATCCACCGCCTCGACGCATCCGGCCCGAACGCTCGCCAAATGCCGCGACTCGTTCTGCTCCATGGGCTCGAAGGGACGATTCGCTCGAACTACCTCTGCGGCACACTGGCGCTCGCACGGGAGCGCGGCTGGGCAGCTGATGTCCTCATTTTTCGCGGATGCGGCACGCACATGAATCGGCAGCGACGCATCTACCACTCCGGCGAAACCGGCGACCTCCACATGGTGATACAGCGCCTTGTCGAGGAGAACCCGAATCAGCCCATGATTTTGGCCGGGTTTTCACTCGGCGGCAATGTGTTGCTGAAATGGCTGGGAGAGCAGGGCGACAGGCTTCCACGTGTCGTTCGCGGCGCGGCCGCGGTGTCAGTACCCTTTGACCTTGAAGCAGGCGCTCGCCAGATCGAGCACGGCTTTTCCCGGATCTACACGCACCACTTTCTACGCTCATTGATTGCAAAGGCCCGGACGAAGCTGCTCGACTATCCGGACCTCTTCGACGACGTCCGCCTCCAACGGGCACGGACGCTTTACGAGTTTGATGACGTGGTCACGGCTCCCGTCCACGGCTTCAGCGACGCACACGATTACTATAGCCAATCGAGTTGCCTCCAGTTCCTATCACGGGTTCGAACTCCGACTCTTCTGCTTAGTGCCACTGACGATCCATTCATGTCGCGTGAGACTGGCGATGCTGTTCTTCATATGGCGCGAAAATGTCAGTATTTGCACACGGAGTTTCATTCGCGTGGAGGTCACGTTGGCTTTGTGGCCGGACGCGTTCCCTTCGCGTCGCATTACTACGCAGAAGAACGTGTGGTAGAGTTTCTCTCCAGACAGCTCAGCAGTTGACGACGTCCTTCTTGTCGCCTTTCCCCCATCCGCTGATCCCACGTGTCGTACGTATTCCTCGCATCATTCGTCGGTGGACTTCTCCTTGGCGTGCGGCTCATGTTCTATGGCGCTGAGCGTAGACGACGGCCCTCGACGGATGCGTTGCCGTTGCGCCGGTGGGAGCCGGGATTCGTTGGATTTCTGGTCATGTTCGGAATCGTTGGATACGCGCTTGACCGCAACGCAGCGATGTCGTCCGTGAACAGAGTTGCGGTGAGCGTATTTGGCGGAGCGGTCTTTGCCGCGCTCGTGACCTGGCTTGCTGTCAAGACGGCTCGTCTTCAGCCAGAGCATGATCCCGACGACCCACGCTATGTCCTGCAAGGGCGCGTTGGAGTGGTGACAGTGCCGATCCCCGTCGGCGGAGAAGGAATGATTCGATACGAGGAAAGTGGGTCGGCGCCGGTCGTACCGGCGCGAGACATTGACGGCGGCGCCATTGCTGCGGGTGAAGAGATCTGCATCGAGCGCGTGGAGGACGGTGTCGCACATGTGGAGCTGTGGCGGCTCGTCGAGCAGAGGCTCTAGATATCGGCGCGTAAGAAGCGCATCGTGATGCGGGGCGGGCATCAGGAGGAGCAGACGAAATGCCGGAGCTACTGATTTTTTCGTTGATTTTCGGTGGGTTCTTCGTGCTCCGTGGTATCGCTGCCACATTCGTGTTCTATTTCATCCTGCCTCAGGGCGACCGCTGTCCCAACTGCGACGCCGTCACGCTTCGCCTTGAGGCGCGCCGCATGAACGCCCTCGTGCCCGGGTTGCGTTCGAGCTGGTGTTATGAATGCGACTGGCATGGGTACATGCGTCAGGGACGCCTCTCTCCTGCGCCCGCTCCCGCGGCACTTACGAAAACGTCATGAGGTCAGGCGAGTGCCGGTCCGGTGCTTCGCGCCAGGACTGAGAGCCACTCTGGCCAGCTTCCGCTCATCTCGAAGAAGTCGTCATAGTACATGAGACCGCTCGCTTCCAGCTCGTCGACCAATACCCCCAGCGAGTCGACGTCATAGATTGGCCCAAGTGCCACGAGATCGCCCTCGACGCGAAATTCGGCGTCGGTAAGGCCGAGCCGCACATCGAGCGATGCTCGTGTAAGTCCCGCTTGCTCGTAAGCCTGGCGGCGAAAGAAGAGCGTCGGAACGCCCTGAGCGATGGGGAGTGGCATCTTTTCCTTTAGGGGATCATGCTGGGACGACCGTTCTCGATGAGACGGTGCATTAGAATCGCGGCACGTTGCGCGGCCATGGTGAGCGAATTGAGGTTCACCGACTCGTCCGGCGAATGCGCCCCTCGTCCCGCGACGCCCAGACCGTCCATACCTGTCGTGTATGGGGCAACGAAGGATACATCGCCCGCGCCGCGACTCTCCGGCGGATCGCCTTCGACCGGACCATAGCCGAGCGAGCGACTGACAGCGTCGAATTGCGCGAGAAGCGCCATACCTGCCGCAGTCGGCGGCATCGCTGGGTATCCGTCGCGAAACGTGATCTCAGACGTAGCGCCCGGCAGGCTCTGCGCGACAATCTCCCGCATGCGCTGGCGAGTCGAGTCCTTCTGCGTTTCGCGAAGAAAGCGCAGGTCACCGTTCACGATGGCTTTTGGCGAGATGATGTTCGTCTTGCCGGCCACGGTCATCGTGCCGCTCGAGTCGCGCTCCACATCCGTTCCTCCACCGATGTTGCCCGGATTGAACGTCAGGGTTGGATTGCCGCTGAGCTCCCGCCTGAATGTGTCGAGAATTCGCGACACTTCATAGATCGCACCAAATCCCCCTCCGGAAAAGACTCCGGCGGAGTGGGCCTGCCGAGCGGTCGACGTGAGGGTCCACGCGCTCGAACCGCGCCGCGCAATGGAGGCTCGGTGCGCGCTTCCTCCTTCGAATGCCAGTGCGACGTCGTTGCGTTGCGCGAGCTCGATCATGTCCTTCCGCGCAAAGTCGCGGGGACTTCCAACTGCTTCCTCGTCGCCGGTCATGATCACGGTGATGCGTGCGCCACCGAGCGCGCCGGTCGCGTGCAACGCCCGGAGGGCAGAAATCATCGCGACGTCGCCGCCCTTCATATCGGACGTTCCTGCGCCGCGCGCAATGGAATCCGTACGCACGAAGCGCTGTCCCTCGCCTTCGAACACCGTATCGAGATGACCGATCAGCAGTATTCGCGGCCCACGCGTGCCGGGATGCTCGGCAATCAAGTGTCCACCACGACGCATCGATGACGGCATCTCCGACATGCGCACGGTGAAGCCGAGCTCTCGCAGCTGCGCGCCAAAAAGCTCTCCCACCTTTTGAACGCCGGCAGCGTTGAGCGTGCCGCTTGGAATGTTGACCGCACGCTCGAGAAGCGAGATGTCCTCATCGTGACCGGCAACCACGTAGTCGCGGATCCTGCCCTCTTCTGTCGACAGCAGCACCGGACCTGCCTGTGCTGCCTGCGGCCATATCACCGGCTGCGTGCTGGGAGCTGTGGAGCCGTGGCACGCAATGCCTGTAACGACACAGGTGACGCCAAGAAGTAATCGTGAGGAGCGGTGCATGCGCATGTTGTTGGGTGGCGGTACGCGTTCCCGAAGTTACCGCCTGCGCTATCTTTCGGAATGCCGCTTTCCCCCGGGTCGTTCGAGGCGAAGTACGACGTCCTGGTCATCGGTGCGGGGCATGCCGGAACGGAGGCGGCCGTCGCGTCAGCACGCCGCGGAGCGCGCACCGCACTCGTTACGAGTGCACTCGAGACAATCGGCCAGATGTCGTGCAACCCCGCGATCGGCGGCGTAGCCAAAGGCACCGTCGTCCGTGAAGTCGACGCACTCGGCGGCATCATGGCGCGGGCGACGGACATGGCCACGCTTCAGTTTCGCATGCTGAACCGCGGAAAAGGCCCGGCCGTCTGGGCGCCTCGCGCACAGTGTGATCGAGGGCTGTATCGTCGCGCCGTGCGCACGCTGCTCGAGCAGCACGCTCTCGTCGAAACCGTGCAGGGCACGGTTGCCCGCTTGTTGCTCGACGGCCAACAAGTGATTGGTGTCGAGACGCTGGAGGGAAGGCGGTTCGGCGCGCGCACCGTGGTCGTGACGACAGGGACGTTCTTGCGTGGCCGCATTCACATCGGGACGACGACCTCGATTGCGGGCGGACGTGCTGGCGAAACATCCGCGACGCATCTCGCGGAACAGTTGGAAAATGCCGGACTCGAGGTGTCTCGCTTCAAGACCGGAACACCTCCGCGCATCGACGGCCGGTCCGTGGACTCGTCGATGCTGGAGTTGCAGAACAGCGAGATCGAGCAGTTCGACTATACCTGGTCGCACTTCTGGAATGCGCCGAGGCGAACGCCGGAGGGCAGTCGCCATCCCGAGCAGCTCCCATGTTTGATCACGTTCCTCGGCGCAGAGGGAAAGCGCATCATCGAGGAGCACATCGGCGAGTCGGCCATGTACGGTGGCGCGATTGCATCTCGTGGTCCGCGGTATTGTCCGTCAGTCGAGGACAAGATCGTGAAGTTTCCGACGGCCGAACGACATCAACTCTTTCTGGAACCCGAAGGACACGACACGCACGAGCTGTACGTAAACGGGCTGTCGACTTCGCTGCCGGCGCCGGTGCAGCTCGAGCTGCTGCACTCCGTGCCTGGCCTCGAGCACGTTCGCATGACGCGCGCTGGCTACGCGATCGAGTACGACTACTACCCGCCCACGCAGCTCGACGCGACGCTGCAGGTGCGCGCTCTGCCGGGGCTGTACTTCGCCGGCCAGATCAACGGCACCACCGGATACGAAGAAGCGGCGGGGCAGGGTGTCGTCGCCGGCGCTAATGCGGCTGCACATGCACTTGATCTTGCGCCCATGCTCCTCGGTCGTGAGTCGTCGTATATCGGCGTGCTGGTCGACGACCTCGTGACTCGCGGCGTCGATGAACCCTACCGGCTGTTCACGTCACGCTCGGAGTTTCGATTGACGGTACGGCAGGACAACGCGATTCGCCGTCTCGCGCCGACTGCGCTCGCACTCGGTCTCTATTCCGACGACGAACGCGTGATCGTTGCTCGCCGACTAGACGCCGAGGAGGAGGCCAGGGCGCTCGCGGATGCGACGTCGATGCGGCCGGAGGACGCCCTGCCGGTACTCGAGGCGGCAGGCAGCGCGCCGCTTGCCCACGCGGTGCGAATATCCGAGGTCGCGCGGCGGCAAAACATCTCATTGAGCGATCTCTTTCGCGCGATGGGTGTCGGCGGTGATCTGCCTGTCGACGCG
Organism: Gemmatimonadaceae bacterium; assembly: GCA_036844565.1. GTDB lineage: Bacteria > Gemmatimonadota > Gemmatimonadetes > Gemmatimonadales > Gemmatimonadaceae > AG11. Next base: position 72,682 of record DAIUFP010000007.1, read on the forward strand.
ATCATCAGCACCGAGCTCGAACTGAAGTACTCCGGTTACTTCGATCGGGAGCGCACCCAGGCTGACAAGCTTCGCCGGATGGGCGAGTTTCCGTTGGATGCGGCACTGCCATACGAAGAGATGGTTTCGCTCTCGCTTGAAGCGCGCCAGAAACTGTCGCGACTCCAGCCTCTAACGCTCGGACAGGCCGCTGGCGCGCCGGGGGTGAGTCCGACGGACCTTCAGAATCTTGTGATCGAAATCGAGAAGCGCCGTCGAATGCACGCGGGTGTCACAGGTCGCCCTCGGCGGCGAAAGGCCTAGTCGCCGTCAGCAGCATCGCCGTGGGCAACATGACAAGGGTCTAGCGTCTCCCTCCGTAGCGGATGCCGTCGCCATTGGTTTTTCTTCGTAGCATATTGCTACTATTACAACGAGGATTTGTCATGAAGAGATCATTTCATGCTTTGCGGTTTTTACTGGTCGCCAGCCTGACGGTGGCGCCCTTCACTACCGCAGTCGCGCAACTGCAACCGACGCTCGTGCCGGTTCTTGCTTCATCGGGACAGGGAGAGGCCAAAGTCACCCCTGACCGCGCCTCCGTGATGCTCAACGTGCAGACCCGAGCCACGACGGCCGCTGGAGCGGCTGCCGAGAATGCGTCACGCACGCGAGCTGTGCTGGACGCCGTCGGCAAGCTGGGTTTGTCGCGCGACCAACTCTCCACCGAGGGATACACGGTTTATCCCGAAATGCAGTACGACAAGAACGGCGCATCGCCACGTGTTTCTGGCTACGTGGTGACAAATACGGTTCGAGCTGAAACGAAGCGCCCCGAACAAGCAGGGACGATCGTCGACGCGGCGCTCGCCGCAGGTGCGAACATGGTGAACAGCCTCAGTTTCTACGCCTCATCGATTGACGAAGCTCGGCGCCAGGCCGTGGCGGCGGCGGTTGCGAGCGCTCGCGCCGATGCGGAAGCGATGGCGCGAGCCGCAGGGGGAACGTTGGGCGCGCTGCTCGAACTCTCCACGGGCGGCCCCACGGTGCCTCCCCGGCCGATGTATGAGATGGCTGTGCGCGCGAAGACCGCGATGCAATCGGAACCAACGCCCGTGAATCCGGGTCAACAGACGGTGACTGTCTTCGTCACGGCGAAGTGGCGTTTCGTGCCTTCGAGCAACTAAAGCAGGCTGAACAGCAATGTGCCACGTGAAACCTGCTGCACACCCTTTGCTAACGTGCTGAGTTGAAGCGAGGGGGTTAGGTTGGGGAACGTTGCTGTTCGATTCGTTCCGCACCCAGAGACATCCACGTGGCACGCGTCATAGCTATCGCAAACCAAAAGGGCGGTGTCGGTAAGACGACGACCGCCGTGAACCTCGCCGCCAGCCTCGCGGTCGCCGAAAAGCGTACGCTACTGATCGATGGAGATCCGCAGGGCAATGCCACCAGCGGAGTTGGTGTGCCACGTGGCACTTTCGAATCGACGACGTACCACGTCCTCCTGCGTGAGGCCACAATACGCGAGGCGCGAAGGAGGGGCGTCCAGTTCGATCGACTAGACGTCCTGCCCGCCACGCCCGATCTCGCTGGCGCAGAAGTAGAGCTTGTAAGTGTTGTGGGAAGAGAAAGCCGCATGCGGGAAGCCATCACGGCGGTGCGCAACGAATACGACTTCATCCTCATCGACTGCCCGCCATCCCTTGGGCTGATCACAATCAACATGCTGGCGGCTGCCGACACGCTCTTGATACCGCTTCAATGCGAGTACTACGCCTTGGAAGGGCTCAGTCAGCTACTCAACACCGTCCACCTCCTCCAGCATGGTGTGAACCCGTCGCTCGGCATTTCCGGCGTTTTGCTCACCATGTACGACGCACGTCTCAACCTCTCGCGTCAGGTCGCTGCCGATGCGCGTGAATACTTCGGCGCACAGGTCTTCGACACAGTAGTCCCACGCAATGTTCGCCTGGCAGAAGCGCCCAGCTTCGGCAAGCCCATTATGCTCTACGACGTCCAGAGCATCGGCGCCCAGGCATACATGGCAGTCGCCAACGAGCTGCTCGCACGCGAGACACACTCGGCGGCGGCGACGGCGGTAGGTGAAGGCAAGGCTTCTGAGAAGGAAATATCGGCATGAGCGCAGACACGCCACGACGGTTGGGGCGTGGCCTCGAGGCCCTGATCTCGACCGCCAAGGCGCAGCGTGAACACCGCAGTGCTGATGACTCGGGAACGCCGCCGGGAGGCGATGTTCGAACGATCAGAATTGCCGAAGTGTCTCCGAATCGCTTTCAGCCGCGACGTGTGTTCAATGAAATCGAGCTGTCCGAGCTCGAGTCGTCACTACGGGCGACGGGACTCCTGCAGCCAATCACGGTGCGCGCGAACGACAAAGGCGGCTGGGAATTGGTCGCTGGGGAGCGTCGTTTGAGAGCGGCCACACGCCTGGGCTGGACCGAGATCCCTGCGCTCGTTCGCGAGTTCGACGACCGCGCGATGCTGACCTTGGCCCTCGTCGAAAATCTGCAACGGGCAGACTTGAGTGCGTTGGAAGAAGCGGAAGGATATCAGCGGCTTATCGGTGAATTCGAGCTGACGCAGCAGCAGGTGGCCGACGCGGTCGGAAAGGATCGAACGACAATCACAAATCTGCTTCGCGTACTCTCCCTACCTCCCGGCGTACGACGGATGATGGACCAGGGCCAGATCACCACCGGTCATGCACGAGCCCTTTTAGCAGTCAAGGATGCGAAACGCCAGCAGGAGCTGGCAAATGAGATCGTTGCGCATCAACTGTCGGTTCGCGACGTAGAAGCGCGAGTGCGCAGTATGACCGAGATCGCGGGGAAGACTTCGACCAAGAAGCCCGCCCGGGCCGCCGGTGACAAGGGAAGTGATCCTGGTGTCCGGCGCGTGGAAGAGCAATTGCGCCGACGGCTCCAGACAGACGTCTCAGTGCAGTCGTCTGGAAAGGGGCGAGGAACGGTGCGAATCAATTTCTACAGTCACGACGACCTCGAGCGCGTGTTGGAGATCGTTCTTGGAAAGACCTTGAGCGATTTCGATTGAGTCACGAGTACTACAAATGTTTCGCCAGATCGCCCGATCGAGTTGTCAACACAGCCATAAGTAATTAAACCGCAATGGTTTATATAGATCCAATGCGCTTCAGAAAGCCTTTGTCCACTGCTGTCCACATTACTCTCCTTGCCCTGCTGGCGGCGTGCTCCAGTCATGACGCAACGCCCGGAGGCAGCAAACTCCCCATGCAGGGGAAGCGGTTTCGCGTTGCCCTCCTCACTCCTGGACCTATCTCCGATCAATCCTGGAACAGCGGCGCGTATCAGGGCCTCCTCCGCATACGAGACAGTCTCGGAGCGTCGGTGAGCCACATCCAAACGAAGACACCGGCAGAATTCGAGGAGCAGTTCCGTCAGTACGGGTCACAGGGGTATGACCTCGTGTTCGGACACGGCTTCGAGTTTCAAGACGCCGCGAAACGCGTCGGCCCCGATTTTCCAAAGACCGTGTACATCACGACCTCCAGTGCTTCGAGCGGCAACAACGTGGGAGGGATCGAGTTCGGTTTCGGCGACGCCTCCTACCTCGCTGGAATGCTCGCTGGCGCGCTCACCAAGTCCAACGTCCTTGGCCTTATCGGTGGCACGGAGCTACCGCCCGTGAAAGAAGGCTTCACCGCATTCGAGGCCGGAGCACGCTCGGTGAATCCGGACGTTCGAGTGCTGCTGTCGTATATCGGCAATTGGGACGACGTGAGCGCTGGCAAGGAACAGGCACTCGCGCAAATCGGCCGAGGCGCGGACGTGATCTTCCAGAACGCAGACGCGGCGGGGTTGGGAATTTTCCAAGCCGCACGCGAGACGAAGAAGGCGCTCATTGTGGGGTCAAACTCCAACCAGAACAGTGTCGCACCCGAGATCACCATCGGCAGTGTCGTCATCGACCTGCCACACGCGTTTCTTGCGGTCGCGCGCGAGGTGAAGGACGGACGCTTCAAGGCGCGCGTCATCAAACTCGGCTCGGAGAGCGATGTCGTGTCATTCGTGCCGAATCCAACGCTGAATGTGCAGATCCCGCCCGCGACGCAGCACGCGATCGATTCCGTCCGAGCTCAAATGAAGGCCGGCCGCTTTGTGCGCGCAGGCCAGAAGCGCTGATATGCCTGCCGTCACGCTTCCTGTTATCGCCGAGCATCTCGATGTGCTCCTGCGTACGTCGGAGGTGCCCGACTATCCGGGGGCATTGAACGGCATTCAGGTAGAAAATTCCACGCCCATCACTCGCATTGCCGTTGCCGTGGACGCATCGCTGCAGACGATTCAAGGTGCGGTCAACACAGGCGCAAATCTCCTGATTGTCCACCATGGCCTCTTCTGGTCCGGAACGCAGCCATTGCGTGGAAAGATCTATCGACGGATTCAGCTGCTGATCACGAACGACATCGCCGTGTACAGCTCACACCTCCCGCTCGATCTCCATCCTACGCTTGGCAACAATGCCCTCCTCGCTCGCGCGCTCGCACTGGAGCCGAAGGGCGGATTCGCGCGCTTTCAAACGATCCACGTTGGCGTGATGGGCACAGCGGACATCTCAACCACGTCGCTTCTGGCGAGCGCGGAAGCGATCGCCCACACCGAAGGCGGGACCGTCGTCGGTGTCGGCGTGCACGATGGCCGGCGTACGCGGTGCTGGGCCATCTGTACGGGAGCAGGAGCATCAAGCGACACGTTGCGCGAGGCTGCTGCCAGTGGCGTGGACACCCTCATCGTCGGTGAGGGTCCTCATCATACTGCCGTCGAGGCGATGGAGCTCGGTATGGCTGTGCTGTACATGGGCCACTATGCGACCGAAACATTCGGTGTCCGTGCACTCGGCGTAGAGCTCGAGCAACGGTTCCAGCTCCCGTGGTCCTTCGTGGCAGCTCCAACTGGGCTGTGACACCACCGACGCTCGACACGACGCCAGCGCCGGCGCTCGAGCTCTCGGACATCACCAAGTCTTTCGGTAGTAGCATCGCGCTCGCCAGTGCGAGTGTGGTCGTCCGGCGCGGGACCATTCACGCTGTGTTGGGCGAGAACGGTGCGGGGAAGACCACGCTCATGCGCATAGCCTACGGAATGGTTCGTCCCGACAGCGGCAATATTCAGGTCGACGGGCGCGTTGTGCGATTCGCCTCACCGATTGATGCAATCGCGGCTGGGATCGGAATGGTGCATCAGCACTTCACGCTCGTTCCGACAATGACGGTCGCGGAGAATCTCGCGCTAGGCGGACATGGGCGACTCCGCCGGCGTGACATGGTCGATCATGTCCGTGTGCTCGCTGCCCGTACCGGTTTCGCGCTCGACCCGCATGCGCGGGTGGAGGATCTTTCCGTCGGTGCGCAGCAGCGTGTGGAGATTGCGAAGGCGCTCGTACGCGATGCATCACTCCTGATTCTCGATGAGCCGACCGCTGTCCTTGCACCTACGGAAACAGACGACCTGCTGCGCTGGCTCCGCGGTTATGTCGCCGATGGGCGCTCGGCTGTGCTTGTCACTCACAAGTTGCGTGACGCGCTCGCGGTCGCCGATGATGTGACGGTGCTCCGAAATGGTCGCCGCCTGTACACCGGAGTTGCGGCGCAGTCTTCCATTCCTCAGCTCACGTCAGCGATGATGGGGTCGGCGGTGGTGGGCCTCGACTCGGAGACGACCGCGCGAGACGTCGCTGTGGCGCATCCGGTATTTCGCGCTGAGCGTATGCGCGTCGCCGATGCCACGGGGCGCACGCGCATTCGCGAAGCCTCCTTCGTGGTTTACGCGGGCGAGCGCCTGGGCGTCGCTGCCGTCGAAGGATCGGGTCAGCGGGAATTGCTTCGCGCCCTCGCAGGGCGCATCCAAATCTCGAGCGGCGTCCTCGATCGCCCGGCGACCGTCGGCTTTGTGCCCGAGGACCGCCACACCGATGCGGTGCTGCTCGACGGCTCGCTGGTAGAAAATGTCGCGCTGCGAGGCGCCGGTCGGCGCGCGGGCCTCGTGCCGTGGAAAGAAATGCGGCAGCTGACCTCTCGACTCATCGCCTTATACGACGTTCGCGCAACGGACGGCACCCAGACAGTTCGAACGCTCTCTGGAGGCAACCAGCAGAAGCTGATACTCGCGCGCGAGCTGGAGGCATCGGTCGACGAGCCTGCACCACTCGCACTTGTCGTGGAAAATCCCACTCGCGGGCTCGATGTTCATGCAACGGCCGCAGTGCACGAACGCCTCCGAGTCGCCGCAGCCCGTGGAGCGGCTATCGTTGTCTACTCGAGTGACCTCGACGAGGTGCTCGCGATGGCAACTCGCGTTCTCGTGGTATTCGATGGCTATGTAGCCGAGGTGCCCGCCGATCGGAGTTTGATCGCAGAGGCGATGCTTGGAATGCGCGTATCCGTGCAGCCCTCACCGAAGGAGCAGCCGTGAAACGGAAATGATTTCCGTTCCGGGAAACAAGCGCCTCATTGGGATGGTCTCCCTGGCGCTTCTGGCGCTCGCGGCCGCGATGTCTGGGATGCTCCGCATGGGAGGATATTCACCGGTGCAGGCGCTGATCGCGCTCTGGGCGGGATCGATGGGATCGTGGTATTCGATCACCTCCGCAACCCTGGTCCGCGCGGTTCCCCTCATGCTGACCGGATGTGCCGTGGCCGTAGCCTTCCGTGCCGGTGTCTTCAATGTGGGAGCGGAGGGACAGCTGATCATCGGAGCGGCGGCGGCGGCGTGCGTCGCGCTCTGGCTGCCACGCGCGGGCACAGCGGGCATCGTCGCCGCACTTGTGGCCGGGTGTGCCGCCGGCAGTGCATGGGCCGGGGTCGCCGCGGTTCTCCGCGCACGCTTCGGTGTGCTCGAAGTCATCAGCACCATCATGCTGAACTTTGTCGCGCTGCATAGCGTGTCGTATCTCGTGCGGGGACCCCTTCAGGAGCCGACGCACATCTATCCCCAGTCGTCCTCCATTCCGGAATCGCTGCACCTTCCGCGATTCGCGGGCGCGGGGCGCCTGCACCTCGGAATTGTCATCGCTGTCGTCCTGCTCCTCGCTTGTGGATGGGTATTTCGCTCCAGCGCTGCCGGCTTTCGACTGCGGAGTGTCGGCGAGAGTCCGACTGCATCGGCAAGTGCCGGCTTGATCGATGTCCGGCGTACGACAATGCGAGCCTTCCTCGCAAGCGGCGCACTCGCTGGGCTTGCCGGCGCGACCGAGGTCCTCGGCGTCACTTACGCGCTCTACGAGAACATTTCGCCAGGGTATGGCTATACGGCCATCGCAGTGGCGTTACTGGCGAGCCTCGACCCTTGGCGCATTGTCCTGTCGGCGACGCTCTTCGCGGCGCTCGAAGCAGGCGCATCGGCGATGCAACGCGATGCGGGCATACCCGCGTCGTTGGTGTCCATCATCGAGGCGTCGTTGATTCTGGCAGTCGTCGGCGCACAGGCCGTGCGCTTGCGCTTCCAGGTCGCCGTTGCTCCGCGCGATGATGTCGTGAGCGCAGAATGAGCGACGTTCTCAGCCCGTTTCTGTCGGCGACGATTCGCACTGCCACACCTCTGGCGCTTGCCGCGCTCGGAGAGGTGATCGTGGAGCGCGCAGGGCTCATCAATCTTGGGCTCGAAGGCGCGATACTCGCTGGCGCCTTCGGGTCACTCGTTGGTGCTACCTCCGGCGGTGTTGCTGGGGGTTATGCCGGGGCCGTGAGTGGAGGGGTCATCACCGCCGCGCTGTTCGCGTTGTTCGCGGTCTGGCTCGAGGCTGATCAGATCATCACGGGAACGGCAATCACACTGTTGAGTGCAGGAGCAACAGGGACTCTCTATCGGTTCTGGTATGGCACATCGGGCGCGGCTCTCGGAACGCCGACGAGCACGCCGATCGCCATCCCCGTTCTCTCCCGTGTCCCTGTCATCGGGGCTGCCCTCTTTGCACAGCCGTTGACGACCTATGTCGCATACGCGTTGGTGCCTCTGCTCGCTTGGTGGCTTAATGCAACGCATGCAGGACTCGCCCTTCGCTCCATCGGCGAACGCCCGTCAGCGGCGGCAGCGGCGGGTATTCGCGTCACCCGTGTCCGTACTATTGCTGTTCTTGTCGGTGGGGCGCTTGGCGGACTCGCCGGTGGAACACTGGTGCTCTCACAAGCCGGCACGTTTGCCGAGGGCATGTCCGCCGGTCGCGGCTTCATTGCGGTATCCATCGTGGTGCTGGGAAGATGGACTCCGGTTGGAGTTGCGCTCGCCTCATTGGTGTTCGGTGCTGCAAGTGCGCTCCAGTTCGCGTTTCAAGCTATGGGGTGGCGCGCTCCCTATCAATTGTTCCTCGTCGTGCCTTATGTGCTGACGCTTGCTGGACTGGCTGGGCTTGTGGGTAGGGCAAGAGCACCCGCCTCGCTGGGCAAGGCAGTCGAATAAAGCGTCAGCCACACCGTGTGAGAGCGCTGGTCCATCGGATTCGCCACTGGTGCGTGCCAACACGCTCCAGGAATGCGTAAGCGACGCCCTCGTCTCCGTCGCGCGCGACCACCAGTGTCGGTCGACCAGCGATGCGCACCGCGGCGATTACTTCCGGCGTCGTAGTCGTTTCTTCAAGACCGTGCGTCCGCTCCGCGTATACGAGCTGGTAAGGACCCGATGTGACGCCGCTGTCGCGCTCCGCGATCAGCAGAGTCTGTTCCTCCTGCGGGTTTGCCTCCTGATTCACTTTGCGAATCAGGTGCGCGACAATCGCCTGAACACCTGGCGAAGCTTCGAAGCGCCTGATGTCGTGTGCCGTAAATCGAAGTCCCTGAAAGGACGGGGGGGTCGCTGCCGTTACCGCGGAGGCGAGTCGCGACGCTTCGGCGGCAAGAGCGAGGCTGTCACGAGACGAGAGCACATCCACCGAATCGAGGGCAAGAGGCGACACCTGCGCTTCGGCGAAGCCGACGGCCCATGTATTGTCTGTACCGTCCCCGCGCACTGAGCGAAGCGGCCAGAGTCGGCATTCAGCATCTGTGCTCGAGGGCGCGGAGCCAAGCTTTCCGGTCATGCGCGCTCCACCCCGCCCGAACAGCACGACATCTGTGGACGCCCCCGCGAGTGTCATGAGCCGGTCTTCGCCTACACTGTCGTCGTCAGTGGGAAACAGCACGATCGCCTCGTCGCGGCTTTCACCTTGAACGAGGAGCACAGGGCCCATGGTGTTGGTCCAGCCGGAGTTCTTCGGTGTCTGCGGGGCTACCACGGAATCACCGCGCCGCGCGACTGCCGCCGTATCCCCTTGTTTCACCGGAGTGGCTCGATCGCATGCCACCGCGGTCAGCGTCAGTGCACTCAAGGGCACCATGAAGAAAGAACGGAGGCAGCGCAGAAGTGACATACGCGGTAATTTGGTGCCTTGCCGTGGGCCGTCAATCGAGGAGGCGCTTTGATACAAAACGCTCAGCTTGCCCATGAACGCACCTCCGAAACCATGACGATCCCTCGGGCGCCATGGCGAGAGCGCGCCAGCTGGGCCCTGTATGATTTCGCGAACACCATCTTCTCGATGAATGTCGCGACGTTGTACTTCTCTGTCTGGTTGATCAAGGATCTTGGTGCATCGAGCACCCTGTACGCAATCGGCAGCGACATCTCCTCGATCCTCGTCGTGCTCTCGGTCCCGTTTCTCGGCGCATTGTCCGACGCGCGGCGACGACGCAAACCGTGGGTGGTGGGATTCACGATCGTTTCGTGCCTTGCCTGCGCGGCAATGGGAATTCTCGGGCAGACGACTATCCCCCTCGTTGGTGCCCAGACCATCGGCGGAGTTGCCGCAGTCGCATCGTGGCGTCCGTCATTCGGGTCATTGTTCTGGGTCATCATCGCGTTCACGATAGCCAACTACACCTATCAGGCGGCACAGCCGTTCTACAACGCCATGATGTCCGATCTCGCGCCGCCAGAGGAGCAGGGTCGCCTCTCCGGCATCGGAACAGCGGTCGGATATGTCGGCACCATCGTGGGTTTGCTGCTTGTCTCTCCGTTCTTCGGCGGCGAACTCCCGCTGCTCGGACCGTTGCCCGCGCCCCTGATCCGGGTGCTCCGAAGTGTGGTTCCGTTCACGAGCCATGCCGGAAGAGTATCCACCTTCGTCCCGACCGCGCTGCTCTTCCTCCTGTTCTCACTGCCGCTGTTCATCTTCTGCCGCGACCACTATCCGGTCCTCGAGAAGACGGCCGTGAGCTGGAAGCGTGCATTCGCCGATGTGCTCCACACGCTGCGTGACGCCAGGAAATATCCCGGCGCGGCTCCCTTCATCATCGCATCGTTCCTGTATCAGGATGCAATCGGCACGATCGTGAGCTTCATGGCGATCTATGCCATCAAGGCAATGCGCTTTCCAGACGGGACTGAAACGACACTGTTCCTCGTGCTCACCATTCCGGCCATCTTCGGCAGCTATCTCGCCGGACATCTGACGGATTATGTCGGGGCGAAGCGAACACTCGTCATCACGATCGTTTCGTGGATCGTACTGTTGCTAGCCATGGTTTTGGTGCCCACCCAGAAAGGGTTCTGGGCAGTCGGCCTCCTGATCGGGCTGGTGTTTGGCGGAGTTCCGACGGCCGAGCGCCCGATGTTGTTGTCGCTCGTTCCGCGCGAAGAAGCCGGCCGGTTCTTCAGCCTCATGCTGTTGTCCTCTCGCGCGGCCGCTGTTGCTGGCCCTCTCATCTGGGGAATTACAGTCGATGTCCTCGAGCCCACACGTGGGACGGGTGTTGCATATCGAGCCGCCGTGCTGACCGTGGTCGTCATGTTCGGATCATCCTTGTTCCTGCTACGCCGAGTGCCCGACACCAGAATAATACGGCAATAGGTAGATGCTTTACGAGATCCTCCGCGTTTCGGCGCAGTTCGCACTTCGCGGTATTACTCGGAGCTGATGATGCTGGGCCGAGAACACATTCCGGTACGTGGGCCTCTGCTGGTGGTGGCAAACCATCCGAACGCCCTCGTCGATGCGATGATCGTCGGCACCACCGTACGTCGCCGAGTGCTGATCACGGCGCGAGCGACGCTGTTCGAGGGGCGAACACTCGCAGGCCTGCTCCGACGTATTGGCGTTGTTCCACTCCTGCGTGTCCAGGATGTTGCCGCTCTCGCGGGTGCCACTAGATTGCTCGCGCGCAATTTTTCGTCTTTCGGGCCGATCGGGGCTTTCAGGCTGCCGTTGCAGCCGCCTCTCGTGAGTTGCTGCAACAAGCCGTCGATCTCGAACTCGCGCTACTGGAGATCCGCGTGAACGCGCCTTAGCGCGAGAATGGTGGCAGAAGCGGACCGCCGATGTCCCAATGCCATGCATCACGACGTATGCCTGTGCGCGGATCCTTCAACGGCTTGAACTGAAGACGCGATTCGGGAATTCCAATCTCCGCACCATAGGCAAGAAGCATGTTCTTGTCCGTCGAAACCACATGTGCCATGGGCCGCCCTTTCCATACGTGGCGGTGCATCCAGATACCACCATCCATGGCGTGAATCATCCCTTCACGCCGACTCTTGAATTCCCGGTACCGGAGAGCGCCGGTCGCTCCTATTGGCACGCTGGAACGCCTTCCTCTGTAGCGGGTGCGGGCGGCGCAACAACAGGCCCGAAGAAAATCGTACACCGCAACGGGTAGGAAAGTGGATGGGTCGCGATCGCCGTCCATCCGCCGCCAGCTGGTACGGTGATGGTGACGGTCACGCCGGGCGACGGACGAAACTTTAGTGCCGCCGTGTCACTCGAGTATTTCGTCGAGTCATAGAAAATCGCTTCCTCTGCCACCGCAAGATTCCGCAGATCGCTTTTCAGCGCGGCCGCATTTGCTTTGCCCTTCGTGTTCTGGAACTTCGGTATCGCGATGGCGGCAAGAATGCCGATGATCACCACGACGACGAGAAGTTCGATCAGGGTGAACCCCTCTCGTTGACGAGGCATATGGGGACGTTCCGCGGAACGGGGAGCTATCTCAAGCTGAAGCACTTCGGCGCACTCCATGACGACTCCCGAAAGCAAGGTGAGTGCCCAAACGTAATGTGTATGCTAACTCATTTATAGACAACGAGTTAGCGTTATTTGCAGAGCCCGATCCGCAGATCGCAGGTCATTCGATCTGCCCGAATCGGCGCTTTCTGCGACTGCGCGTATCACAAATCAGTGTTTCGTTTCAACCCAGTTTTTCCCGCTACCAACGTCTACAATCAGGGGTACCGAGAGCGTTGCGGCATGCTCCATTTCATACCTCACCAGTATCGTTGCTGCCTCCAGTTCATCGCTCGGCACTTCGAGTACCAGTTCATCGTGGACCTGCAACAGCATTCGCGCAGAGAGTCGCTCATCGAGAAGGCGATTCCGGATACGGATCATTGCAATCTTGATCAGGTCCGCCGCTGAACCCTGAATTGGTGAGTTCGCAGCCGTGCGCTCTCCGAATGCTCTGATGTTGAAATTGCGGTCCCGCAGCTCTGGTATATATCGGCGTCGCTTGAATATCGTTTCGACGTATCCATGCTCACGCGCGAAAGTCACTGATGAATCCAGGTACGCGCGCACGCCCTGAAAGCGCTCAAAATACCGCTCGATGAATTCCTTCGCCTCGGCATGCGCGATCTTCAGCTGCCGAGAGAGCGCATGGGCACCCTGCCCGTATATGGTGGCAAAGTTGATCGTTTTGGCGCGTGCACGCATCTCGGATGTCACCTCGCTGAGTGGCACCTCGAAAATCAACGCGGCCGTCTGTCGATGGATGTCTCCACCAGACTTGAAGGCGGCAACGAACGCTGGGTCGTCTGACAAGTGAGCCAGCAGTCGTAATTCGATCTGTGAGTAGTCGACGGCCAGGAGGAGCGCGCCAGTTCGTGGTATGAACCCGCGCCGTATGTCGCGACCCAGCTCACGACGAATTGGAATGTTCTGAAGATTCGGTTCCGTCGATGAGAGTCGGCCCGTCGCTGCCACCGTCTGGTTGAACGACGTATGCAGGCGACCCGTATGCGGGTTCACGAGTGCCGGAAGTGCGTCGATGTAAGTGCTTTCCAGCTTGCTCAGCTCGCGGTACTCCATCAATAACACCGGAAGCTCATGGCCCGCGTCAGCAAGGTCCTGGAGTACGCTTGCGTCAGTGGACGGTCCAGTCGATGTGCGCTTGCTCGACGGCAGTCCGAGTCGCTCAAACAACACTTCCCGCAGCTGCGGGTTGGAATTGATGTTGAATTCGCCTCCGGCTGCGACGTAAATCTCCTGCTCTACACGCTGTCGTTCGCGCGCAAATCGCTCCTTCAACGAGGCGAAGAGACTCCGATCGATTTGGATGCCCTCCCATTCCACATCAGCAAGTACGCCAACTAGGGGAATTTCGATGTCGCGGAACAGTTCATAGGTCTGCTGCGCCATCAGTTGTGGACGGAATTGCTGCTCCAGTTGCCAAGTGACATCAGCGATCTCGCACGAAAAGTCACGTGCGCACTCCACTGGCACAACGTCGAAGGCAATCTGCTGCTTCCCCTTGCCACAGAGGTCGTCTTGGCTCGTCATGGAGTGATCGATGAATTCGAGCGCGAGAAGATCCAACTCGTGCGAGCGGCGACCGGGATCGAGGACATAGCTCGCAAGCATCGTATCGGAAACGAGCCCGCCGAGGACGAGATCAGTGCGGCGAAGCACCAGTATGTGGTGCTTGGCGTTTTGGGCAATCTTCGGAATATCGGGATCCTCGAGCAACGCCCGCAACGGTTCCATCGATGGATCTGAAAGCGACGGCAAGTTCGTGACGGGAGAAACTCCGGCTGCGATCGCACGTCCGGCGATGCTGGTGGCCTCCGCTACCTTCGTACCGCGTTTTGCGCGCGGTTTTGAGCTTTCCGAGCCCCCAGTGCTTACATCATCCCCGAGTAGGAGATCGCCTTGTATCGGCTGCAGCGTGCGGTGGCGCAAGGGAAGGTAGTACGCCTCACCAGGACCGACACCAATGGCAATTCCGATGAGGGAGGATCTCAAGGGATCGATCTTCAGGAGGCTTTCGGCATCGGTGACGGTCTGTGTATCAATCGAGATGTACGGAGCCGCTTTCGCTCGCTGAACGACCTGTTGGAGCTGATCGACCCGATCGATCAGGACGTAGTTCGTGACGGGACGTGTGGTCTCGCTGATCGCTTCGGGAGCACCAAGGGGCGCGACGGAAGTTGCCACCAATGCGTCTGGCAATGCACGTGCAAGTGTATTGAATTCGAGCTCGACAAAAATCTGTCGCAGTCGTGCCGAATCGGGCGTCTTGACACTGAGCTCCCCGAGAGAAAGCGTCATGGGCAGATCTTCCTTGATCGTCACCAGCTCCTTCGAGAGCCGCGCGAGGTCCGCGTGCTCGAGCAGTGCTTCACGTGGTCGCTTTTTCGTCAGCGTTGGCGCCGCTGCGAGGATTTTCTCGAGATCGCCGAATTCATCAACGAGTTCGCGAGCAGTCTTCTCGCCAATCCCCTTGACGCCTGGCACGTTATCCGAGGAATCCCCCACCATGGCCAGGTAGTCGGTCACGCGGGACGGCGGTACGCCCAGACGTTCGGCGCCATTCTCGACTGACACCCACGACTCTTCCACTCCAGCCGGCCCACCCCGACCTGGATTCAGCAGCCAGACGCCGGGACGGACAAGTTGCTGAAAGTCCTTGTCACCCGACACGATTACGACGTCTATGTTCTGCTCAACGCTCTGCCGTGCGAGTGTACCGATGACGTCATCCGCTTCATAGCCTTTGAGCGATAGCACGGGAACGCGATAGGCCTCGAGGATCTGGCAAATTCGCTCCATACCGGTGTCGAAGTCATTCTGAAGTTCCTCGGTGAGCTTCTCGCGCGTCGCTTTGTAGGCAGGGTAGCGCTCGTGCCGGAAACTCAGCCCGCTGTCATGTACCCAGCCCAAGTACTCCGGCCTGTGGGCTGTAGTGAGCCGCTGCAGGAAATTGACGACGCCCCAGGCGGCTGACGTATTCTCACCACGCGCGGTTGTTAACGGACGTGAGATGAGAGCGAAGAATGCCCGGTAGATGAGGGCATACCCGTCAATGAGAAAGAGACGCGGGCCATTCGGCCGATTCGCTGAATGCGGAGCGGAAAACGTTGGGTCGGTCACGGAAGCTGTTCTGGGGAGGACCGAGAATCATACCCCGAAAGCAGCACCGCCTGCCACATGCCGGCAGGCGGTTAGCAAATCACGTACGATCCAACGGTGGATTCAGGACACGCGCTGCACATTTGCCGCGTGCAATCCTTTCGCACCCGTTTCAATCTCAAACTCCACTTCTTGACCCTCGGCGAGTGTCTTGAAGCCTTCCATCCCAATTGCGGAGAAATGCACGAATACATCTTCTCCTCCTTCCTGTTCAATGAAACCATAACCCTTGGCATCGTTGAACCACTTCACTTTCCCTCTAGCCATTGCGAGCTGCCTCCAACGGTGTGAACCGATTCGGTGGTACTGGTGCTGAGCACGCCAGCAAGCGCGCGGGGGTATATAGGAACACACTGAACTTTTGTCAAGAAAAGGAGTTGCACTCCTTTGTGCCCTTCCTGCTTGCCACCGTGTGCCAATGGACGTTAGGTTCGCGACGTGGCCAAAGAGAACTTGATCGGTCGGACGCTGGCAGGATACACCCTGCGCGGCGAAGTCGGTGAGGGCGGCACGTCCGCGGTATTCCGGGCAGAGCATCCTCAACACGGCACTGTGGCGGTGAAGGTTCTGCGCGAAAAACTTCGCCAGGACAAGACCGCCGTCGCTCGTTTTGTGCGTGAAGCACGGTACGGAGAGCGCGTCCAGCATCCAAATGTCGTCGGTACAATAGAGGTCGGAGAAGCATCACCAGGCATGCACTTTCTTGCCATCGAATGGGCGGCCGGCGAGCTGCTCGAGCGATACGCCAAACAGAAAGGCCCCCTTCCCCCTGATGAAGTCGCGGCGATCGTGCGACAGATCGCGGATGCCGTCCACGCAGCACATGCCGTTGGGATCGTACACCGCGACCTCAAGCCGGACAACGTGATGTACGACCCCGCATCACGTCAGGTGAAGTTGCTGGATTTCGGAATCGCGACGGACACGGACATGGCCCCCGAGCAACGGCTTACTCGCGCCGGCTTTTTCGTGGGAACCCTTATGTATGTCGCGCCGGAAGCCTTGTCAGGAGAGCTCGTTTCTCCTGCCGCGGATCAGTACAGTCTGGCGACCATAGCCTATCTGCTTCTTACTGGCTGTCTGCCATTTACCGCGAAGACTCCTCGTGAAATGTTCTCACAATTGCTCTCGCAGCCACCGATTCCTCTGAATGCTGCACGGCCGAATCTTCGATTCCCGTCAGCTGTCGAGCAGGTCATCATGAAGGGGTTGAGCAAGACGCCTTCCCAGCGTTATCCAGATACAGTCACGTTCGCTCTGGAACTGGATAAGGCACTCGCCGTCGCTGATGAGCCGTCAAAGGCTGGACTCTTCTCACGCGTAAAGCACATTTTCAAGCGCTGACGACCGGCACGTCACCTGGTGTCTGCACTATCTGGTCCCTCGTGAGATCGGCAGGATTCACTGGTAGCCAGATGGTGAACGTGGATCCCTGACCCGGATTGCTCTCGACCCCGATTTCGCCACCGAGCAATCGAGCGAGACGTCTGGAAATGGCAAGCCCGAGACCAGTGCCCCGCTGCATCGAATCCCCCCGCGGGCCAGCATTGACCTGTTCGAACTCATCGAAGATTCGCTCCAGATCGACGGCGGCAATTCCTACACCAGTGTCCACCACCTGCAAGGCAATCCACGTCCCACTTCGAGGCGCGCGGCTGGTGAGTGTACGGAGAGCTGCTTCCTCAGCGTCACCTCCTGCTGATCTCCTGGCACCTGGCTGTATGGGCGCTCCAACCAGTCGCGCACGAACGCTGATCGTTCCCGTCGGCGTGTACTTGACGGCATTCCCGATCAAGTTGATGAGAATTTGTCGCAAATGTGTTGGATCGGTCCGAACACGTGGTAGTGACGCGCTTACCGTGATTGAAAAACTGAGCCCCTTCTCGCTCACGAGTGATTCAAGCTCGCTCGCGGTGTTCAGCACAAATGGCCTGAGAACGATCGTTTCCGAATGCACCTCGAGCCGTCCCGCAGCAATTTTCGCGATGTCGAGCACCTGATCCACGAGATGCCGCAGATGCGTGGCGGAAGCGGCAATTCGGTCAACCGGCAGCACCTGTCGCGGTGATAGATCACCATAAAATCCTTCTCGAAGCAATTCGACGAAACCGACAATTGCGTTCAAAGGTGTGCGTAGTTCGTGCGACACGTTCGCGAGGAACTCACTCTTCGCCTGATTTGCTCGCTTTACATCACGGTAGAGATGTTCGAGCTCAGTTGAACGTCCAGATGCGTCGATTACTCGTCGCTGCTCCCGCAGTAGTCCGAGCGCGAGAAACAATACTCCCATGATCCCCAGTGCCCAAATGGCCCAACGCAGCGATTGTGTCGTCAGCAGGTGCGTGGCAGATACTGTCCATGTGCCGCCATTGGGAAGCCGAACCACCTTTTGCTCAACCGCCAGAGCCTGAAGATTCGATGCTGGATAGCCAAGCAATGCAACCGTATCCTTCCCAGAGGTTACTGCAACCATCACTCTCGCCGCTGGTTGCATGCGATCCAGAAGAGCTTCCACACCGCTACCATCGAGTACCAAGCCCTCGGCGAAGGCTGGTGTCACATTCATTACGTGGCGTTGGACAATGGCAATCAGTGCTCGGCCGTCATTACCATGAATAATTCCAATTGTAACGCCCGGTGTATTGTCTCCCTGAAGCGGATTCTTGATGATCGACGAGATTGAATCCCGATTCCTCGAGAAGACACTGACGCTACGTTCGCCAAGTGAATCAGTAATCCAGGCATAGCGCAGGCCTTTCGTATTCTTCACAAGGCGACCGAGCTCGCTATGTGCAACTGCGCGATTAGCCCATACTGTCGGCTGACCCACGACATTTCTGATGTGCTCCAGCAGGTTAACCTGGCTTGCTACATACGCCTCAACGAGCAACGATGATGCTTCTGCGTCGAGAACGGCTTGACTCCGATTCGCTTTTAGCAGCGACCGATCCAGCAATAGCAATCCACCGAGCAGCACCAGAAATACTGCGCCGATGAATCGCGACAACAGCCCTATGCCAGCTCGCTCATGCGCATCACGATCAGGGCGATCGTAATCGAACGCTTCGTTAACCTCAGCCACCCAGATGCCTGATCAGAACCCACTTGCAGCAATGCTCGCTGCCAGGTCCGCACGCCGTGGTCATTTCACCCTCGCATCTGGCCGCCAATCAACCCTGTATGTTGATGCGCGCTTGACCACGATGAGTCCTGATGGACTCGCCCTCATTGGTCCACTCGCACATCAAGTATTGCTCGACTCGTCCTGGGGAGTTGCCTCTGTTGGAGGCCTAACTCTTGGTGCCGATCCAATCAGTTACGCAATTGCGTTTGCAAGTGCTGGTAGTGCCATTCCTCTACGCGCATTCAGTGTTCGAAAAGAGGCAAAACTTCACGGCACTGGTAAGCTCATTGAAGGGCCGTTTCAGGTGGGAGATCGTGTGGCCGTCATTGAAGATGTCATCACGACTGGTGGTTCAGCACTTCGCGCTGTCGAAGCAATTCGGGCAGGCGGAGGTATCGTCACCGGTGTACTAGCATTGGTCGACCGTGAGGAAGGCGGTCGCGAAGCAATAGTAGCCCACGACATTCCCGTCATATCGCTGGTCACCGCAACGCAGATCCTCGCGTATCTCTCCGACGAACGCGTTCTCCCCAGCCAATCGGATTCGTGAGCGGACGAAGTTCCTTCAGCGGCATGATGTACGGTGTCACAAGCTCCGTACGAAAACACTCGAACATTCCAAGGCAATCGTAGCGAGCACGGAATTCTCCCGCGGTGAGCCCCAGCGTCGTCCGTACATGACGTCCAAAACTTTGGGGTGAGCTATAGTCCAGGTGATTCGCCACATTGGCAATCGAGAACCCACTGTTCTCGAATAATCGGGCAGCACGAACGAGTCGAGCCATCGCGAGATAGCGCTTGGGAGCTGGAACACCTGCTCGGAAGAAACGGCTCATCAAAGTACTTGGCAATACTCCCAGTTGCCCGGCGAGTTGTTGTATGTTGACGATACGTGGCGCACTGATGAACAAAGCCTCGAAGAATCGCCAGCAGTCCTCAGGAACGCCAGTGAGATCGACAGAGAGCTGACCCAATAGGGTGCGATACCCAGCGTCTCCTGAATCGGCCATGAGAGCAGCTCGCAGTTCGCGCCAGCCGGATGGTTGCCGTACATCCACCAAACGTCGCACTCCACTTTGCCCAAGAGCAAGTACTGCATGCGGAGTCCGCCCCTCTAGTTCACTCAACAAGACAACAGCAGGCACTCTCGGAAACTCACGAACTAACGATGCAACCTTCGATACTTGCCATCCTGCGCATGTTACCGAGAACAGCATTGCATGCACACGCCGTGATTTGAGTGTTCGAATCAATTCTTCGATGTTCTCTTGATGATCCGCCTGATAGTAGCCTTCCCCAATGGCATCAACACGCAGTCGTTCGTCTGGTGTGAGCAGCGTGACGATTGGCGGTAGCATTCCAGGTGTCTCGATGTGTAACATGGGGTGTCTCACTGTGAACCGACAGGTTGGCTACGCTTCGTCGCGTAGTGCACTCTCGTCATGAAGATTAGGAATACCCGTCACCTGTGCGTCATCGCGATTTTTCGTTCACTGACTACCTTTATAATTGGATACTGCCGGTCGGATGGTCGCGAGATATCGAAAAGTCTCGAGGAAAGTCCGGGCTCCAGAGGGCACGCTGCCAGGTAACTCCTGGGCGATATCGCAAGATGTTGACGGAAAGTGCAACAGAAAACAAACCGCCGATGGCGCCTCTCAAAGGCGTACAGGCAAGGGTGAAACGGTGAGGTAAAAGCTCACCACGCAGCTGGCAACAACTGCGGTTCGGCAAACCCCAGCGGGAGCAAGGCCAAATAGGCAGTGAGAGGTGGCCCACCTCGATCAAGACACTGCGGGTAGGCTGCTTGAGAATGCAGGTGACTGCATTCCTAGAGGAATGACCGTCCGAGTGGAAACACTCGACAAAACCCGGCTTATAGGCCGGCAGTATCCAACCACCTTCTTTCTATGATGCTATAAACCGCCATTTTTTGTAAATAGTCACAATACGTATATAGATACTTAATCTCACATAGCACCCGCACAGTTGGGGCTTTTACCCTTTACCAAGTAGAGCCCCTCTTTAAATTGCAGGCGAAATGAATTAGGTAGTTAAATACCTCTAGTTACTAAATTGGAAAGGCAGTATTGCTCGTTAGAGGTCATCCTCCCGGCGTCCAATACGATCACTCGTTCTCGCGTCTTGAAGAAACCCCTGACGGGGAACCCATCGTCCAGAAAACACCTGCCGTAGTGTCCTCCATATGAGGCGGACTAATACAATCAGTACAGCAAGAACAAGTAACGCCAGCACCAGGGTGATGAATGGATGCTGCCAAAGTGATATTACAATAGTCCCGACAAGTCCAAGCTCTGCAACACTGGTGACTCCGTTTGTGATCGGCTCTGGAGATGCGTTGATTGCATAGCGCAGACCCAGTTTTGTCGTATGGGTGATAACAGCAAGGCCTCCACCGATTAATGCAGCTACCAGCACGAATGCAGGATCCCCATGCCACGCGGTTGCAGCTGCAAGAGCTGCTGCTGCTGGCGGACGAATGAGGGAATGCAACGTATCCCAGATCGAAGCAACTGCAGGAATAAGTGATACCGTGAATTCAACAGTGGTGAGGACCAGCGCTATTCCAATAACCCACCATGATGTCAATCCTGACAGGCTGCTTGGCAACGCGTTAATCCATCCCAGTCGGGCTGCAACTCCAATAATTCCAACAGTCGCGTAGAGATTAAGCCCTGCGGCGTATGCGATACCTGCGGATTGTGCGAGAGTCTGGAGGGCATTCATCTATGGCTCTCGAGCTAATCTCTCAGTAGTGTATCCGCGATGTTGAAACTCATCAAATACACATTGAGGTTTGATCTCAGTCGACTAGCCGAAGTGGCATCACCAGACACAGATACGTTGCTGCGTCATTCCAGCCTTCTGGTTCTATTGTCGCCGCGCGTTCAGGTGCCTTGAAGGTCAGTTTCACTTCTTCAGTTGGTATGTAGCGCAGGATCTCGAGCAGATAGCTGGCATTGAAGCCGATATCCAGTTGATCTCCCGTATACCGAATTGCTAGTTCGTCGGTAGCTTCTCCGAGATCAGGAGTCTGTACACTAAATCGAAGCATTCCTGAGTTAAAGGATAACCGAATTCGGTGTGTTTGATCTGAAGCAATTACGGACATACGCTTCAATGCGCTTGTCAAAGCAATCTTATCAGCAACAGCGACACGGTCATTGTCCTTCGGAATGACCTGGTCATATGGGGGATAAGGACCCTCAATCAAACGTGTGAAGACTGATGTAAATGGAGAACGAAACCCTAAGTGATTATCCCCTCGAGCTATTTCCAGCTCTTCATCTGCAGGAAAAAGTCGACGAACCTGATCAAGAGCCTTCGGTGGTACAATCAGATCTGCTGAGGGAGTTCCGATGGAAGCAATCGGTACCTCCATTTTCGCTAATCGATGCCCATTTGTCGCAACCATACGCATTGACGAAGGCTTGAGCTCCCATAATACACCATTGAGAATTGGCCGGCTTTCCTCTGAACTGACAGCGAACGATGTATGAGAGATCAGTTTTTGAAGATCACCTGACCGTATTCGCCAACTTTCATTGAAACGGACAGTTGGAAAACTTGGAAATTCATCTTTCGGCAATCCAAGAATCTTGAAATGCGACCGGCCACAATCGAGCGTAACACGCTGTTCTCCAGCTGCTGCAATCTTCACAGGAGATGGAGGTAACTCACGTGCGATCTCACTCAGCTTTTTGGCCGGGATTGTAATGGCACCTGTAGTTTCTACATCAGCAGCAACTTCGGTACTAACAGCAATATCCAGATCTGTGCCCGACAATCGAATTCCTTTGTCAGTCGTCTCCACCAGGATATTCGCAAGCACAGGCAAGGTCGTTTTAGCGGGAATGCTCGCAGCAACAGCTGCCAACCCCTCTTGCAACTTTTCCCGGGAAATCGTGAACCGCATCACCGCTCCTGAGTGCCAAAGTGTGTGCAGACGGGGGTGGCTTCTGTTCTACTCTATATAAGAGAACAATCTAGTAGCAGACGTAGAGCCTGTTGAGTTGTGGATAGCACTAGTTAACTAATTGTACAGCAAACACTTATCTCATGACAGCCCAGGACGAAAGCATGTTGACAGATTTAGAATATCCAGATTGACCTATCTGTTCATCAAGTGAACGGATGCCTGAAATGCGGAGAACATCAGATTGATACAGCATCTTGTGGATAAAATGGTGCCTCGCATTCAGGTGGCAAGGCCCTCGAGTGATGCTCGCAATCGGCCAATTCGTTGTGAGAAGGCAGGCTCCTCGCGCATTCGTGTAGCAACACGTTCGAGACTATGAATGACAGTGGAATGATCTCGACCACCGAAACTACCTCCAATTTCAACCAGTTGCATACTCAAAAGTTCGCGCATCAGATACATCGCGATTTGCCTCGGAACTGTGAGTGCCTTGGTACGAGTTTTTGATCGTAGCCCTTCTGAGCTCACGCCCCATTCACGAGCGACCAGCGCTTGAATTGTATCTGCGCTCAATATCTCCCGTGAACTGGATCCTTGTGGTTCAATGCGGAGTTTATCACGCAATGCCTCGCGTGCCACATCTACGGTGATTTCACGGTGCTTCAGCGACGCATATGCGAGCAGCTTGATCATCGATCCTTCAAGTTCTCTCACACTCGAACGAACATGTTCAGCGATGAATCGAATTACATCATCAGGTATGGTTAATTCCAAATGATCTAGGAGCGCTTTATTTCGAAGAATGGCTACTCGATGTTCGAAATCGGGCAATTCGATATCAGCAACCATTCCCCATTGAAATCGACTGACCAATCTCGCCTCAAGCCCTGGAATTTCTGATGGAACTCGATCACTTGTGAGTATGATTTGACGTCCGGCCTCATACAGCGCATTGAATGTGTGGAAGAACTCTTCTTGCGTCGCTTCCTTTCCTTTCAGAAACTGAATGTCATCGACTAACAACAAGTCACTCTCCCGATAACGACGTCTGAAATCCTGCATTGTGCGATTTTGAAT
Source organism: Gemmatimonadaceae bacterium (assembly GCA_036844565.1). Lineage (GTDB taxonomy): Bacteria > Gemmatimonadota > Gemmatimonadetes > Gemmatimonadales > Gemmatimonadaceae > AG11. The sequence continues at coordinate 96,012 of DAIUFP010000007.1, forward strand.
TGATCCAATCATCTCATTGGTGAATTGCTCTGTCCCGATGAATGTGATTCGCGTCTCCGGGTGTCGACTTAGCACTTCATGCGCTACTGCCTGCATTAGGTGAGTCTTTCCAAGACCAGTGTCGCCGTACAGAAACAGCGGATTATAGACCTTTCCAGGTGCCTGTGAAACAGCAAGTGTTGCCGCCGCAGCCAACTCATTTGACTTGCCAATAACAAAATGATCGAACGTGTATCTGTCGCTGAGTGGTGTATTAATGCCGCCTTTGTGACGCTGTCCAGTCGCATTAACTTGGGGAAGTGGAGAGACAAAAAAATCCATCTGATTTCGGCTCTTTCGTTCCTCATGGACGCGAAAAACGACCATTAGGGGATAACCTAAAGCGATTGGTGCGAGATTGGTGAGGAGTTCAGCGTGCTTTGACTCATTCCAATCTGCAGCGAACTGATCCGGTGAGCCGATTGTCAATGTCGTGCTGTCGAGTGACAATGGCTCAGTGGGCTCCAACCATGTTCGGAACGTTTGTTCCGGCAACTCGTGGCGGGCGCGGTCTAACAGGCGTGTCCAGACTTCGGTCGCCGAGAGCGTCATAATGTGATGTGGAAAACTTGAAGAGGGGCGGAGCGAAGCTATTTCCGGCCTGTGGAAAAAGCAAATAACGTTGGACCTTACTGTCACGCTGATTACTTATTTAAAGGCAATCACAGTCCTCTCCAATTGCTCTAGTTGACTTGACCTATCTTGCTGTCTTGTTTAACTTTACCAGCCTGTACGTAGTTCTGGTCAGACCGCACTTGGAGTAGCTCATGGGAAAGCCAACTTACCGTCCGCGCAATACTCGGCGTCTCAAGACGCACGGATTTCGTGCGCGCATGGAAACGAAGTGGGGACGCGCCACCTTGGCACGTCGCCGCAAGAAAGGTCGCAAGCAGTTGACGGTTCGCATTCCGGATAAGTACTCCGGAGCGTAAGACGCCGAGAGTGTCGTTCGGCTTTCCGCGGGAAGCACGTGTAACGCAGGGTGCGGAGCTGCAGCGTATCGTGCGAGAGGGGAAGCGCTTCCGGACCAGGCATCTCGAGGTTCGGGCGGCAGCTTTCCCTCTCGCACGTTCGGGAGACTCCGTTGGACACTGCAGAATTGGACTCGTTGTGCCTCGGTTCAAGCACACGGCTGTCGCACGAAATCAGGTGAAGCGACGCCTTCGTGAATTGGGACGGATCCATCTATTATCGGCAGGAATTTTCGTTGATTTAGTGCTCAAAATTCGGCCAGAGGCATATGATGCCTCGTTTGTCGTACTCAGAGCCGAAATACTGTCCGTATTGGATCAACTGCATCGCTGGTCTCCTACACTCCCGAGCAACTCTGTACCCGCAACTGACACATGATAAAGTCACTGCTCGTACTTGTCGTCAGAGGGTATCAAGTTTCACTCGGGCATCTACTGCCGGCAGCGTGTCGCTATTATCCCAGTTGTTCTGTCTACGCCATCGAAGCGCTTGAACGACATGGCGCACGACATGGTAGCTGGTTGGCACTGCGTCGCATTGGGCGTTGTCATCCATTGCATGCCGGCGGATACGATCCGGTACCCTGACATCACGGGCTGCGTCTTTCTTTTATGAACAACCGTTTTTTGTTGGCTCTCGTGCTCACGGCAATCGTTATCGTCGTGACTCCAATGCTTTTCCCAGGTTCATTGAAGCGCGCGCCAGTCATTGGTGCTGATAGCGGATTTCGCGCAGTTGATTCGATGATAGGGCAGCGTAATGCTGCTGCACCGTCTCCGGTACCACAGACGACTGGATCTGATTCCGGTATTCGTACAGCTACTATTGGTACATTCACTGCGGACACGACACCCGTTCGTGCAGCGGGGTCCAGCTATACGCTCTCGAACATCGGAGCAACGCTTTCGTCAGTGTTGCTGGAGAACTACCCATCGCATCGAAAGAGCATTAACCCTGGAGCTGTACAACTGGTGGGCCGTGGGCACACGCTCACGTCTTACCGTCTTGCGCTCGGAAAGGATACTGTCCGTCTGGATACGGTGTCTTTCAAGCTTGCAAAGGCTGAAGGGATATCGCAAAATGTCACGTACGTTGGTTTGATTGTAGATCATGTGGTCGAGCTCACGTATGTGTTTCCTGTGGATACGGCAAACGCATATCTTATTCATGTGGCCGCTAAGGTCTCCAACGCACCGGTCGGTGCTCGGCTGATCATTGGTCTTCCAGAGACGCTTTTTGCCAATGAAGCCGACACCGCTGACGACCTGAACCATCTTGCCGTGAGCTACCGCTCATCTCGAGGTGATGTGAGTAGTGTTGCGTTTGGCAAGCTGGATACGGCTGAAGTTCGAAGGGAAGCCGGGCCCATAACATGGGCAGCTACACGGAACAAGTATTTTGTGGTTGTGTTCCGAAGCACGAAAACTCCGTTTTCGATAGTGGAACTGAAAGGAGTTCCAAAGACCGGTAAAATTGCGGAAAAGGCAATTGCAAACGTGTCACTGCCTCTTGCAAGCGACGGAACGGGGGCATTCGATATCTATGCCGGTCCCCAGAGCTTTCCACGGCTTCAGCACCTCGGTGGCGATCTGGATCAGGTAAATCCCTATGCGGGCTTGCTTCATGGCGTCGTGCAGCCGTTCACGACGATCGTCATGAAGGCACTGCTGTGGATGAAACGAACGACGCAGCTGAATTATGGATGGGTGCTTGTATTGTTCGGCGTGATGATCCGCCTGGTGCTGTGGCCGCTTAATCAGAGCGCGATGCGGACTAGCATGAAAATGCAGCGACTCCAGCCAGAACTTCAGGCGCTACAAAAGAAGTTCAGCGACGATCCAAAAAAGCAGCAGGAAGCAGTGATGAAGGTCTACAAGGAACATGGAATGAGCCCCTTGAGCCCACTCATGGGTTGTTTACCAATGCTCCTTCCCATGCCGGTACTGTTTGCCCTCTACCAGGTATTTCAGAACACGATCGAATTTCGGGGTGTCCCGTTTCTCTGGTTGGCGGATATTTCCCTGCGCGATCCCTACTACATCACACCGCTCCTGATGGGCGTGTCGATGTTCGCGATGTCATGGATTGGTATGCGGAACTCCCCGCCAAATCCACAGGCGAAAATGATGAGCTACATGATGCCAGTGATGCTCACTGTCCTATTCCTGAATTTTGCTTCCGGGTTGAATCTTTACTATGCCGTCCAGAACGTGGCTGCGATTCCACAGCAATGGTTACTGGCACGTGAACGCGGGAAACAGGCACCCGGTGCAACGGTAGCAGTAAGAAGTCGCACCTGACAGCAACCTGGTTGCGATCCTTCCGTGCTCATTACGTACATAGGACATGCGACCTTGTTGTTGGAGATCGGTGGTGTGCATGTCATCACCGATCCGAACTATGAGAGCACGCTTGGCGGATTTCTGCCGCGTGTCAGCCCTCCGGGCATTGCGCTCCAGGATCTTCCGAAGCTCGATGCAATACTGTTGACACATGCCCACTTCGACCATCTCTCATTCAAGTCACTGGACCGACTACCCCGCGATATTCCACTATTCGCACCGGAAAGCATTGCGCGGTGGCTGGTGAAGAAGGGTTACACACACGCCATTGCACTCAACGCTGGTGAGCGGGTGACGCTTGGGGAAGGAAAGGTCAACATCCATGCAGCGGAAGCAACGCACGTCGGCAGCCGGTATGGACTTGACAGCTGGCGCAGTGTCGCCAACATGTACCTGCTCGAAACAGACGAAGAGAGCGTATTCTTTGCGGGCGATACGGCGCTCACCCCGCAAACGCCCCATCTCATAGACCGCGTGTTATGGCAGAATGGTCGTGAGCTCGATACTGCGTTGTTGCCAATTGGCCACGCTCCGCGATGGAAGCAAAAATCGTTTCGAAAGGGTCACCTGACGGAGGAGGACGCACTAGGCCTCTTCGAGGTATTGCGCGCTCGGGTAATGCTTCCCTATCACTGGGGAACGTTTCGCCACGTTACCGCGAGTGCGCATGATGCCATTCGCGGACTGCAGGACATTCTCGCCACTCACGAGTTACGCGACAGAGTGCACATCGTCGAGCCGGGTGAAAGCCTGTTTGTAGATGCAGTGAACGTGCGGCACATTCGGCGCGCCTGACACTACCATGAATGCCGACGCAATCGGCGATGGGCTCACAATTGTTGCGCTCTCGACCCCACTCGGTAGAGGTGCACTCGCCGTCGTGCGGTTGAGTGGAGTTGCAGTGAGCTCGATTGCCGCGAAACTGCTTATTCCTGTGCCGACGAAGCTTCGTCATGCCACCCGCTGCACAGTGCGTGGCCATGACGGCTCAACAATCGACGATGCCATAGCTGTCCTCTATGTGGCTCCTCACTCCTTCACGGGTGAGGATCTGCTTGAGATAACCACTCATGGAGGGATGATCGCACCCACGGCAGTAGTGGCTGCCGCGATTGCAGCAGGCGCACGAGCTGCCCAGCCGGGAGAGTTCACGCGGCGTGCAGTCCTGAACGGGAAACTGGACCTGTTGCAGGCCGAAGCCATCGGGGACTTGATTGATGCTCGAAGTTCGGCGGCACACAAGCTTGCACTGCGCCAACTCGATGGTGGCCTATCGCGCCGAATTGACGAGCTGAGGGCGCAGTTACTATTGCTGGAGGCACAACTTGCCTACGACATCGATTTCCCGGAAGAGGACGACGGTCCCATTTCCCGGGAGCGCATCGTTTCTTCAGCTGAAAGCGTCATTGCTTCACTCGAATCGCTGCTGAATAGCGGCGAGCAAGGCGCCCTGGTACACGATGGGGCCCTGGTCGTGCTGGCCGGCGCTCCCAACGTGGGCAAATCGTCACTCTTCAACGCCTTGCTTGGCGAAGCGCGGGCGATTGTTACCGAAATACCGGGTACGACGCGTGATGCGATCGAAGCCGTTCTCGACATGCCCCAATGGCCGTTACGCCTGGTAGATACCGCTGGACTGCGTGAGACAAACGATCTCGTCGAACGACTGGGTATCGAGGCATCGTCCCGCTATCTACGACGGGCACACGTTGTACTTGCCTGCATCGACGCGAAGGAAGGGTTCGAGGTCGTGGAGAAACTGAAAGCGTATACGGACGCTCCGATCATTACGGTGCGCACGAAGTCAGATTTAGTCTCAGAAAGAGAACATATCAGCGCCGATGTATTCGTAAGCTCCAATACAGGAGAAGGAATACGCTCGTTGCTTCACGCGGTCGAAGATCGCTTGAGCGGTCTGCACGGTAGTCTCCCAACCGATGCGCCACTTCTCACACGTGTGCGGCATCATGCTGCAGTACGATCCGCCACGGAAGAGATGCGGCACTTTCTCGCTGCGTGGAGAGACGAGAGGCTCCCTGCCACAGTGACGGCCACGCACATACATGAAGCCGCTGCAGAACTCAGTACACTGATTGGCGACGTGAAGACCGACGATATCCTGGATGTCGTCTTCCGTAACTTCTGCGTGGGCAAGTAAAAAGACTAGGCCGTGGCGGCTGCGTCGCGTGCATGCTGGATGATCTCGCCGGCACTGGCGCGCACTGCCCACGCAATGCCGTGCTGGGCAATCGCCGCCTCAACCATACGTGCGCCGAGGAAGTATCCGCTTCGCTCAGGGAGCACGTATCGGTCGACTGTTCGGGCCTCGTCACTCATTCCGCCAGACAGGTAGCGCAATCGAAGGCCCAATCCTGCGCGATCCAGGTCCTCGGCAACAGCACGCGTGATGACAGCTTCCAGCTCACGAATGCGCGCATACTGGCGCCGGGCAAACCCGAAATATTCCCATGGCGCATGCCCAGGACTGATCGTTTGCGATACATGCACCGCCAATCCCTCATTGATCAACAACTCTCGAAGGGGTGCCTGGCGTCCGGTATCCCAGTAGGAGTAGTTGCCTTCCGCGGTCGCGATGAGCTGGCGCATTTCACTTCTGCTACCCGGAGACGTATACCGAATGGCATGTGTGAACTCGTGTGCAAGCCAGAGGGGAAGCAACTCGGGATCGAGCCCGAGTCCTTGCGTATCCGGATTTGCGACCGACGTAAAATGCTCGAGGCATGCAAAGGCGATCCCACGTCCGTTAACCACGAGCTCTCCAGCATTGGCCGCTCCCACGCCGACCATGAGTATGATGTCGACGTCGATGTCCTGATCGAGGAGCCTTGCGCACTGTTGCTCGGTCGTGCGAGCGAGCGTGACCACATCGGTTCGCTCGAGCATCTCACGGAGATCGGTGCGATCTGCGAGGGCGGTGGAGCGAACAACGTCGGCGAAGTGCGGACCATCGCAGTCGACAACGTAATTCTGCCAGTACGGCTCAAGGATCTTGCGGTGGGCCTGAAAGTAGCGCTGGTAGGCGGCGACTCGGTCGGTGCTATTGAGAACGGCGAAAAAATCTGGGAGCAGGTTGATCAGCATTCGGCCGGAAGCGACCTGCGGGAGGCGGTACGAAACCCGTCGCACGTACGGGAGCGCCCGAGGGGAGGCGCATTGGAGGCGGAATGATAGCGGCGACCTTGTGGCCGAACAAGAGAGGCGTGTATGGCACGCTTCTTTCCTTGCGCTATACCCGAGCGGACACCAGGAGCAGGAGGGTTGTCATGACGACGCTTCAGCAGATCGAATTGCGTTGTCCTATTTGTGACACGCGATTCAAGTCGCAGCAGGTGATCTCGACGAATTCATTCGGAGGAAAGCGAACGGATTTTCATGAGCGTGCCGCGGGAACACAGCCGCTGCCGTTCCTGATCCACATGTGCAGCCGATGTGGATACTCGGCTGCGGAGCGGGACTTCACCGAAGATGCAGATGTCACGCCGGTACTGCGCGAGCACGTGTGGAACGAACTCGCGCCGCAGCTGTCGGCACTGGCGGTCTCCGGCTCGGAGAAGTATGAAGCCGCCGCAAAGGTGGCGGAGTGGCAGGGGCTCGATGTGCGCCATGTTGCAGACCTTCTGTTGCGTGCGGCATGGTGCTGTGTAGACGAGAATGATACGGAAGCCGAGCGGTTCTTCCGACGGAAGGCAGCTTGGAAGTTCGCGGAGGTGCTGTCGAGCTTCGATGGTGTCACGCGGGAGGAGCGGGCCGTGTTGACCTACCTCACCGGTGAGCTGTGGCGACGTGTAGGTGATTCGGCGCAGGCGCAGCAGTGGTTCAACCGCGTGTCTTCGGAGCTGAACGACCCTGCTACGCAGCAGTGGGTGGTCGACGCCGCACGGCAACAACGAGACTGCCCGCGAGAGTGGTTTGGCTGATCGGCTCCAAGGACAATCGTCGATCACCTGACGTGCTACCGCGTTCCAAAGAGTCGATCCCCCGCGTCGCCTAGTCCCGGCAGGATGTATCCCTGCTCGTTCAATTCACGGTCGAGCGCAGCACAGTAGACGATGACCTCGGGATGGGCCGCCGCGAGTCGGCGCACTCCCGCCGGCGCCGCGACGAGACAGAGAAACCGAATACGTGTCGCACCGGCGCGCTTCAACGACGCGACGGCGGCAGCGGCACTCCCTCCGGTCGCCAGCATCGGATCGAGCAGGAAGAAGTCCCGTTCAGCCGCGTCGCTCGGCACCTTGAAGTAGTAGTCCACCGGCTCGAGCGTGTCGTGGTCGCGATACAGGCCGATGTGACCAACGCGCGCCGAAGGAACAAGTCGGGCGACTCCCTCGACCATGCCAAGTCCAGCGCGAAGAATGGGGACGAGGGTGAGTTTCTTCCCACTCACCCGTTTTCCCATCATCCGCTCGAGAGGTGTTTCCACAACGGCGTCTTCCAGGGTCAGCTCGCTGGTCGCTTCGTACGCAATCAGCGTGGCGATCTCGTCCACCAGCTCCTTGAAGATCTTCGTCGGCGTCGCGCGATCGCGAAGCAGTGAAAGCTTGTGCTGGACAAGCGGGTGTGATGCGACGCGAAGCGTGGGAAACGCGGGGGTGGTGTCCATGCGTCGGAAGCTACTAACTTCGCCTGCATGAAAGAATACCAGGCAGTGATGCTGCGCCTCTCGCGCCACGCCAGGGATGACGAAGACGCGTTGACCGATCTGCTCAACGAACGAAGCCGAAGCGGGTGGCGGGCATCAATGATGTCGCAGGATGATCATCGCCTCACCATCATCTTCGAGCGTCCCAGCGACGGAGACAAGTAGCACCGTAATGCGCGTTGGTTACGCCGGCAGCGTGGCCGTTTCGCTGCCACGCACTTCGCCGGTGACAATACCGCCGCTAGCTTCTCTCAATGCCATCTCGTCGTTCGCTCCCCGCACGCGTGATGCTCGCGCTGCTGGGTGCGGGGGTGTTGGCGTGGCTTGTGTCGCTGGGTGCGGTGTTCGTGTGGGAGCGGAATGATCAAGCGCGTCCTGCAGGGGCGATTGTCGTTCTTGGCGCGGCACAATACGTAGGGCATCCTTCGCCTGTGCTGCGGGCACGACTGGACCACGCCATTGCCCTCTGGCGACAGAACCTTGCACCCAAACTGATTGTCACGGGTGGCATCGGCACGGGAGATACCACCAGCGAGGCAGCTGTGAGTCGGCGCTACTGCATGCAGAACGGTGTTCCGTCGGACGCAATTCTCCTGGAGAACGAGGGCCGCACGACGAGCCAGTCCGTCGCCGCGGTCGCGACGCTCATGAAGCGCCTCGGCCGGAGAGACGTGGTGCTCGTCAGCGATCCGTTCCATATGCTGAGGCTGACGATCATCGCCAGACGGCACGGTCTCGAGCCGTATGCCTCACCCACACCGACCAGTCCCATTGCCGCCAGCCCGGTGGAACGGTGGAAGTACGCCCTCGGCGAGTCCATCAAGGCGCCCCTAGCGTTCATACTGGAACGCGGTACGCAGTGACACAATAGTAGCAATAGGACCATTAATCGATCCGTAGTCCCCAACACCAGCGCTCCAATGCACATCCCGATTCAAACATTCAAGCTGCCCAATGGGCTGTCCGTGGTGCTTTCTGAGGATCATACCGCCCCGATCGTCGCGGTGAACCTCTGGTATCATGTGGGCTCCGCAAATGAGCGAGAGGGACGCACCGGGTTCGCACACCTTTTTGAGCATATGCTCTTCCAGGGTTCAGCGGATGTTGGCTTGAACGAACACTTCGAACTGGTGCAACGTGCGGGTGGAACCTTGAATGGATCTACGTGGCTTGACCGCACGAATTACTTCGAGACCGTTCCGTCGAACCAACTGGAGTTGGCGATCTGGCTAGAAGCCAATCGCATGGGCTACCTGCTTCCGGCAATGACGCAGCAGAAGCTGGATACGCAGCGCGACGTCGTCCAGAACGAACGTCGCTGGTCCGTGGACAACCAGCCCTACGGCACGTGGTGGGAGCGGCTGCCGGCACTCGTCTTCCCCCCCGACCACCCGTTCCATCATTCGCTGATCGGGTCGATGGCGCATCTCGATGCGGCCAGCCTCAACGATATCGCGCAGTTCTTCTCGACCTACTACACGCCGGACAACGCGGTGCTTTCCATCGCTGGCGACTTTAACCCGGTAGAAACGAAGCTCATGGTCGAGCGCCATTTCGGGCCTATTCCACGGGGTACCGGCAAGCCCGCGCTCCGCGAGATGAAAGTCGCTCCCACGCTTGGTGGCGCGGTGCGCGACGTCGTGGAAGATGACGTCATGCTGCCACGCATCTTCATCGCTTTCCGTACACCGGTATTTGGCTCGCCCGACTACTACGTGTCGAGCGTGACGAGCGCCATTCTCGGACTGAAGAAGGGGAGTCGGCTTCAGCGATCGCTCGTGCGCGAACAACAGATTGCGTCTGACGCCACGGCGTTCACGTACGACCTGGTGAAAGGGAGCGACATGCTCGTCGTCGATGTGACGGCGCGTCCCGACGTCACGCTCGACGCGCTGGAGCGCGCAGTGCATGTGGAGCTGGATCGTCTCATAGCTGATGGCGTGACTGACACCGACGTAGCGCGCGCAATCGCGCTCGTTGAAACTGACCTCGTGTCGGTCCTCCAGTCGGCAGGTGACCGTGCCGATCGACTCTCGATGTTCGCCACCTACTTCGACGACCCGACCCTCGTGAATGTGCAGACTGAACGCTATCGCGCCGTAACGACGGAGCGGGTGAATGCATTTGTGCGGGAGCGTCTCGTCGGATCCAATCGTGCATCGCTGATCTACGTACCTCGAGCGCCCGCGAACGCGAACGCGAACATGCAAGATGAAGTAGCGATGGCGGAGGCACCATGAGCGACGCAACCGCAACTCGATCGGCGGCCCCGAAGCCCAAGCCGGCGTTTCCGCGCGACTATCGCTTCCCCTACTTTGATCGAAGGACGCTTTCAAACGGCGTACCGTTGCTCGTCGCTCCCGTCGCGAAGCTGCCCCTCGTGAGCGTCCTGGCACTGGTCGAAGCAGGTGCATCCGCCGAGCCACAAGGGAAGCACGGGCTGGCCGCCCTTACCGCGCGGCTCCTGCTCGAGGGCGCAGCCGGCATGGACGGAAGCGCACTGGCTGAACGATTTGAGCTTATCGGCGCATCGGTGGATGCGCACGGCGACTGGGACGTTGCGATGGTTTCGCTCACCGTGCTCAGTGAGCGACTACCGGACGCGCTCGCGTTGGTGCGCGACGTCATTCGGAAGCCCACCTTCCCCGAGCGCGAAGTGCAGCGACTCAAGGAACAACGCCTCTCGGATCTCCTGCAGCAGCTCGCCGAGCCTCGCGAGCTGGCCGATGAGCAGTTCGCCAGTGCGGCGTATCAACCATCAGCGCGCTATGCCGCGCCCGAAGAAGGTGATGCCGCAAGCGTGCGTGGGCTGACGAGAGCGGATGTGCAGGCGTTCTATGCGGCGCGATATCAACCGGCGGGATTGACACTGATCTTCGCGGGTGATGTGACGACGGACGCTGCGGCCGCTCTCGCCGAATCCTTGTTCGGCGATTGGCGAGGAGCCGCGCCAGGTGCTGCGCCAGCGGGGATCGACGCGCCGCAGAGAGGGAAGCTCGTCCGAGTGGTTGCGAAGTCGGATGCACCGCAGTCCGAGGTGCGTGTGGGACACGCCGGGTTGCCTCGCAGTGTGCCCGACTACTTCGACGTCATGGTCATGAACGCGGTACTCGGCGGACTCTTTTCGTCGCGCATCAACCTCAACCTTCGTGAGGTGCACGGCTACACTTACGGCGCATCGTCTGCATTCGAGTGGCGCCGCGCGGCCGGCCCGTTCGTCGTGCACACGGCCGTAAAGAGTGACGTCACCGGCCCCGCGATTCGAGAGATCCTGAACGAGATCGAACGCATGCGTGTCGAGGAGGTCAGCGACGATGAGCTGACGCTCGCCACAAGCTACCTGGACGGCGTGTTTCCGATCCGGTACGAGACGACCGCAGCGATCGCCGGTGCACTGGCGAATCTGGTCATTCACCGTTTCGACGAGGACTACTACGACGTGTACCGCTCGAAAGTGCGCGCTGTGACGACAGCGAGCGTGCTGAGTGCTGCTCAGCGACACCTGCACCCCGAGGAGCTTCGGATCGTAGTCGTGGGTGATCCGGCAGTGATCACGGACCAGATTGCGGAAGTCACCGGCATGACGCCGGAAGTAGTCGGGGGAGACGGCAAGCAGGTATCGATATGACACCGGCAAAGAAACTGCCGTCGGTTGGGCCAAAGGTCGTCACGGCGGACGAACTACGAGCCCGCAAGCGCGGGGAGCGACCCGTGGAGATGCTCGGTAGCCGCGAGCTATACCAGGGGAAGATCATTACGCTCAACCGCGACACCGTCCGCTTACCGGATGGCACGGTGGCGGAGATGGACATCGCGCGGCACCCGGGTGCGTCGGCCGTCGTTCCCTTCATGAGTGGTCCGCTCGGAGACGAGCCGCAGATCCTGCTCATCCGACAATATCGTTTTGCGGCGGGCGGCTACATCTACGAAATCCCGGCTGGGCGTCTCGACCCTGACGAGCAGCCGATTGACTGCGCCGCACGAGAGTTGAAGGAAGAAACGGGATGTACTGCCGATCACATGGAGCCGCTGACAACGATTCTTACGACCCCCGGCTTTACCGACGAGGTCATCCACATCTTCATGGCCACCGGCCTCACCCATGGTCAGCACCACCGGGAAGCGGACGAGTTCGTCGAACTGGTGATCATGCGCCTCTCGGAGGCATTGGAGCGTATTAGCAGCGGGGAAATCACGGACGCGAAAACCGTCCTCTCGCTCCTCTTCGCCGCTGGATTCAAGACAGGCTGACCACTTAGCAGGCTGAGCAGTAAGTCTTGTCATAAACCTGAATGCCCGCGCCCGTGTCAAAAGTGGACACAGGAGGCGGACATTCTCGCATTGTGTTCCAAAAAGTGGACAATCAGAGGCTCCAGCCCTGAGCGTAGGGCGTGTGTTGGTGCACTAAAGAGTTGTGGTGTAACAACTTATACGGATCGTCGGCTCTCGAATCCGCGCGGCACAGCCCCTGCTTTTACTCTGGTGCACGAAGAGACGTGATGATGAGCAGGAGAGCGTACCCTTTCGCAGCACCGGGGGAACAAGACCATGGCTAACATCGCAATGAAGCGGAACGCCCAGCAGGGGCCCTCAGTCCGCGAACAACTGCGCGCGATGGATGACGCTGATATCGTCGCGTCCTTTCTTGGCGGCGAGGAGCGTGCCTTTCAGGAACTCGTGGAGCGCTATCAGACGCGCCTGCTGAACTTCATATATCGCACGATCGGTGACCGCGAAAAGGCGGAGGATCTCGTTCAGGAGGTATTCATCCGCGTCTATCGCCACCTGCATCGGTTTGACCGGTCGAAGAAGTTCTCGACCTGGGCATACACGATTGCATCGAATCTGGCGAAGAACGAGCTACGCAACCGGTCACGCAACCCGCTGGTGCTCTTCCAGACGATCAAGGGCAACTGGGACGATGATGATCGTCCGCTCGAGTTCGAGGACACCACAGCCCGCCCGGATGACATGTATCGGAAGCGTCATCTACGCGAGCTCGTTGCGGAAACGGTAGCGAAGTTGCCGGAACATCACCGTCAGGTGTTCGTGCTGCGCGAGCTCGAGGGCAAGTCGTATGAGGAGATTGCGGAGATCACGGACTGCAACCTCGGTACGGTGAAGTCGCGACTGAACCGCGCCAGGAACGCTTTCGCCGAGATCATCGAGCCCTGGGTCGATTGAACAAAGTCGGACAGTCGGACGGTCTGACAGAAGGACAGGACAACACAGGGGCGCCCAGGTAAACGGGCGCCCCTCTGCTGTTCGGGCTGGAACAGGTGCTGGTACAGGGGGTACGTTGGGGAGCGAAATGGTCCCCACCATTACCTGTCCCCAATGAATTGTCGGGAGTTCCGCAGCAAGCACGACGCCTACGTCGATGACACCCTCAGCGGGGTGGATCTCGATGCGATGGCCCTGCACCGCCAGCTCTGTGAGCGGTGCTCGCAGCTCGACACGCGTGTACGCCGCGCGTTGCTGATTGCCAGAAACATCCCGATGATCCAACCCTCCGCGGCGTTCAGTCGGCGCCTTCAGGCACGCCTCGATGCGGAGCGCAATTCGGGCGAGGTGGGCTTCCGCAACGACGGCACGTTCGCGTCGTCGGGCCGCTCGATGTTCGGTGGGCGGTATGCGGTCGTTATGACAGGGGTGCTGATGGTGGCGGGTGTCGCGGTAACGTTCGCAATGACAAATACGCGGGAAGACGTGATTCACATGTCGCCTGTCGTCGCCACCCTGCCTGAGACGGAACTATCGCCGCTCACGACGCCGACGATGGTCGCATCGGTGTCCGCAGGAATGCCGATGTGGCCAGCAGTGTTCGTGGCGCAGCAGGCTCCCTGGCATTTCGCGAGCGACGCCGCAAGCCGGTAAGACTCGCCGGCGGGCATCCCGCGCTCGCGCTGTGGCCGTATATTTCTCGGATGGCGTCTGCCGGCGAGAAAGCGCTCCATACTGCGCTGAAGAAGCGCGAGTTCGATCCCGTCTACTACTTCCACGGCGACGACGACTTTCTCAAGGACCTTCGGGTTCGTGAGCTCGTTGAAGCGGCGGTGGAGCCCGCGACGCGTGACTTCAATCTCGAGCAACGCAGGGGAGCCGATGTCGATGCCGAAGCGCTCGATTCACTCCTGAGCACGCCGCCCATGCTGTCGGCACGGCGCGTGGTCGTCATCCGTGACGCCGACAAGCTGAAGAAGGACGCGCGCAAGCTCCTCGACAGCTATCTCAACCGGCCAGCGCCGGACACGGTGTTATTGCTCGTGTCACCATCCGGAGTGAAAGTCGACCGTGCCCTGGACGAGCGCAGCACCAGCGTAGAGTTCCCCCCGCTGACGGGCGATCGCGTCCCAAAATGGGTGGTGTATCAAACCGAGACCGTACTGGGGCGCTCTATCTCCGCCGATGCCGTATCGTTGCTGGTAGAGGCGGTGGGAGCCGATCTTTCGCAGCTCGCGATGGAGCTAGAAAAGCTCGCGAGCTACTCGGCGGACACGATAGATGAAGCAGCCGTTGCCGCAGTGGTGGGTGTTCGTCGTGGGGAGTCAGTGGGAGATCTGCTCGATGCAGTCGCCGCGCGAGATGCAGCGACTGCACTACGGCTCCTTGGTGGTGTGCTCCAGCAGCCCAAGATGAATGCCGTGCTCCTGGGAATGCACCTGGCGACGCAAACGTTGGCGCTCGCCTATGCCGAGGCGGCGCGCGCGCGCGGAGTTCCATCCCGCGCATTGTACAACGAGCTCATGACCCTGCTCAAGGAAACAGGCGCGTTTCCCGGGCGTCCCTGGGGTGAGGCGGTGAACGCGTGGGCGAAGTATTCTGAGCGGTGGTCAGCGGCGGAGCTCGACTTGGCGCTCGCGTCGCTCCTCCTTGCGGACGAGGCCTTCAAGGAGACGAAGATCTCCTCCGATGAGCAGCTCCTGACCTCGCTCATCCTCGCGCTCTGTGGTTCCGGCTCATCCCGTCGTGCTGCCTGACGTGCTCCACTTCCAGCCCTATTCAATGCGTCGCTCTTTCCTCGCCGTCATCCTCTCCGTGACCGCAGCCACGGCTGTGGGCGCGCAGTCGGGTGCTGTTCTTGGCTCGCCTAATGATTCGATTTTCCGCCGGGCGCGCAGGCTCGTGAGTGAGGGCAATGGAGCTGCCGGTCGCGCGCTCGTGGATTCGCTCCTCAATCACGAACAAGAGGGACGGAATGGATTCGGTGATGCACTGTACTGGCGGGGCGCACTAGCAGAGACAGCCGCTGACGCGGAGCGTGACTATCGGCGAGTAATCGTCGAATATCCGTTGTCTGCATACATAGACGACGCGCTCCTCGCCATGGCGGAGCTCGAGCAGGCGCGCGGCGATCGCGCTGGGGCGCTTCAGCACCTTCAGCGTTTTGTTCGTGAGCACCCAGCGAGCTCCGCGCGCGGAACCGCCGCGTTCGCGGGTGCTCGTCTCGCCTTCGAGCTTGGTGATACGCGCGCCGCGTGTGGCCTGATCGCGGATGCGCATGCGTCGGTGCCCGCCAACGAGGTGGAGCTGCGAAACCAGATCGACTATTACGCATCACGCTGCCCGAGCAATGTCGGCGCAGTGGCAACGCCACCTACGCCGGTGAACATTCCGGCCAACACTGGTCGCCAGCCGAGAGTGACCATTCCCATGACGCCGCCGGCCAAGATCGTAACAGCAGCAGTGCCGAGCCAACCAGCGGCGCAGCCCACGGCAACCGCGCCAACTCCATCGACGGTCATGTCCCGCGCGCGCGCCGTCAAGTCGACGGCCACGCCTGTCGTGATGTTCACTGTGCAGCTGGCGGCGCTCAACACACTTCAGGAAGCATCAGCGTTGATCGCGAAGCTCGAGAAGAAGGGCCTGCACGCGCGCGTGAGTGGGTCCGGCAAGCCCTTCCGCGTGCGGCTCGCACTCCACCTCACACGGCAAGCTGCCGCAGAGGAACGCGATGAGCTCAAGGCGAGATCGATCATCGGTTTCGTGACCACGGAGGAGCGAATACCAGAGCAGAAAGGTCCGTGAGCGCTGCCGTGGCGACACCGCTGATGCAGCAGTACCGGGAGATCAAGGCGCGACATCAGAGCGCGATCCTCTTCTTCCGCATGGGCGATTTCTACGAAATGTTCTACGAAGACGCGGAAACGGCGGCTCGCGTTCTCGGGCTCACGCTGACGTCACGCAACAACGGTGGCGCCGCGGAAGTGCCGCTCGCCGGCGTTCCCGTGAAAGCCGGCCCTGAATACTTGCGTCGGCTCGTCAGCCAGGGTTATCGCGTGGCTGTGTGCGAGCAGGTGGAAGATCCCAAGCTTGCGAAAGGCATCGTCCGCCGCGAGGTCGTCGAAACGATCTCGCCTGGTGTCGCCTTCGCCGACGATCTGCTCGACGGATCGCGCAACAATTTCGTCGTCGCCGTTGGTGCTTCGACTGGCGGAAACATCGGTATCGCTGCTGCAGATGTCTCCACCGGCGAGTTCCGGCTCAAGGTAACGACGCCATCCGAGATCGACGCCGTGCTCGCCCGATTCGCACCGAGAGAAGTTCTCCTCCCGCGCGGACTCGCGACGCTGCCGCGAACGTCGGCACTTGACGGCGTCCTCGTCACGGAGCGCGAGCCATGGGAGTTCGATGAGGCCATGGCGCGTGATGATCTTGCGCGTCAGTTCAACGTGCGCGGGCTTGATGGGCTTGGACTCGAGATAGAGGATGGTCGCGCGGTTGCCGCCGCAGGCGCACTGCTGCGCTACCTGAGAGAGATGCAGCCCGCCGGTGTTCCCCAGCTCGCGAGACCGACGATCGAACGGGTGGGTGGCGTTATGCCGCTCGACGAGATGACACGCCGAAACCTGGAGCTGGTCGAGTCGCTGCGCGGGACGGACACCACCGGAACGCTGCTCGCGGTGCTCGACCGGACCATGACGCCAATGGGCTCACGCCTGTTGCGACAGTGGCTCCTCGCGCCCCTTGTCGACCGGGAGCGCATCGATCTTCGTCTCGATGCCGTTAAGTCACTCGTTGTCGATGCCAGCGCCCGTGATGCGCTCCGCTCGGCCCTTGACGGTGTGCGCGATCTCGAACGACTCGGTAGCAAGGCAGCAGCGGGCCGCGCCACTCCGCGCGAGCTTGCGGCGCTCGGCACGTCATTGTCGCGCCTTCCGTCGGTAGAAGCAGCTGCGTTGCGCCTCACAGGCGCAGGTGTGATCGGACCGCTCATGCAGCGATGGGATAGTTGTGCCGAGATGGCGGCGTCTGTCCGCAGCACGCTTGTCGAGCGTCCGCCGCTGCAGCTTGGCGATGAGGCGACGATTGCCACCGGAGTCGACGTCGACCTCGATGCGCTACGCACGTTGCGCGACGGCGGAAAGGACGCCATTGCGGCGATCCAGACGGAAGAGCGCGCACGCACCGGGATTCCGTCGCTCAAGGTGGGATTCAACCGGGTCTTCGGCTATTTCATCGAAGTGACGAACGCGAACCGCGACCTCGTTCCTGCGGACTACCAGCGCCGACAGACACTCATCGGGGCCGAGCGCTTCGTCACGCCGGCGCTGAAGGAGTTCGAGGAAAAGGTCCTTACCGCGGCGGAGCGCATCGAGGAGCGTGAGCGTGCCCTGTACGACGCGTTGCGGTCGGCAATTGGTCGCGAAGTGAGCCGAATTCAATGCGCGGCGCGCATCGTCGCAGAGTTGGACGTGCTTGCAGGGCTGGCGGACGTTGCGGCGCGCGAGGGGTACACGCGTCCGACACTCACAGACGGATTCGACCTCGACATCACGGCGGGCCGGCATCCGGTGGTGGAACGCATGATGCCGCGCGACAAGTTCATCCCGAACGACGTGCGATTGGTCGAGGAAGCGCGACTCATCATCCTCACCGGCCCCAACATGGCCGGCAAGAGCACGATCCTGCGGCAAATCGGCCTCATCGTGCTGATGGCACAGACGGGAAGCTTCGTTCCCGCCGATGCCGCGACGATCGGCGTCTGCGATCGTGTCTTTACCCGCGTCGGTGCAAGCGACAACCTCGTGCGTGGACAATCCACGTTCATGGTGGAGATGTCCGAGACGAGCGCGATCCTGCATTCCGCCACATCGAGGAGCCTCGTGCTGCTCGATGAAATCGGACGGGGCACCAGCACGTACGACGGTGTGTCGATCGCGTGGGCGGTGAGCGAACACCTGCACGACGAGACAAGGTGCAAGACCATGTTCGCCACGCATTATCACGAGCTGGTGCAGCTCGCCGACGAATTAGAAGCAGTTCGAAACTATAACGTCGGTGTTCGCGAAGCCGGTGACCAGATCCTGTTTTTGCACCGACTCCAGCCTGGCGGCGCAGACCGATCATACGGCATCGAGGTGGGTCGCTTGGCTGGCCTTCCCGCGCCCGTGATCGCCCGTGCACGGAAGGTGCTCGCGCTCCTGGAAGGCGAGGCGGAGCATCTCGTCCCTTCGCTCGCACCGGCATTGAATGGAGTGCGCCGCACGAAGAGCGCGCCTGCCGCACCAGACCAACTCGCCCTGTTCATTCCAGCCGTGCCACACATTGCCATGGAGCGGTTGCGCGACATCGACGTCAACACCTTGACGCCGCTCGCTGCACTACAGCTGGTCGCTGAGCTCTCCGAGCAGGCAAAAGCATGACGGCGTTCACTCGATGCACGACCGTGCTCTTGCTCTTCCATCTCGCAGCCTGCGGCGACAGAAACGCGTCGCACCGCATGGCTCAGGCGTTTCAGGTACGGCCAACACATCCGGACGAAGAACCGAAGGTGCTCAACACGGAGCTTCCCTTCCGCTACCCCGCCGCACTCTACGCGCGACGGATACAGGGGAACGTTACCTTGCGACTTCATGTGGATACGACCGGTCAGGTGCGCGCTGACTCGACGCGGATCGAGGAGTCCAGCGGATACGCCGCGCTCGACTCCGCGGCGGTGAAAGGCTCACTGGACCTGCGCTTCGTGCCGGCCAAGCTGCACGGTGACCCCATCGCGACCACTGTGCTCTTTCCCGTCTACTTCCGTCACCCCGAAGCGCATGCACTTCCGGGCGACACGATCCTGAACAAACGCGCCACACCATGACCCGTAATCTTCGTCCGTACAACAGCGTGCTGGATACCATCGGATGGACCCCACTGATCCGACTGAACCGGATCGCGCGCGGCATCCGCACGCCCATCTACGGAAAGGCGGAATTCTTCAATCCCGGTGGCTCCGTGAAGGACCGCATCGGCATGCCGATCATTGCGGCGGCCGAGCGGGAGGGGAAGCTCAAGCCGGGCGGAACGATCGTCGAGGGGACGAGTGGCAACACGGGCGTCGGGCTCGCCATCGCGGCTGCGCTCAAGGGCTACAAGTGCATCTTCACGATGCCCGACAAGATGTCGCAGGAAAAGGTGCGGCTGCTGAAGGCCTTCGGTGCCGAGGTCATCGTGACGCCGACCGCCGTGGCACCTGATCATCCCGACAACTACGTGATGATGGCGAAACGGATCGCGGAAGAAACGCCGAATGCCGTCCTCGCGAACCAGTTCTACAATCAAGCGAACACGGAGGCGCATTACGCCACGACTGGTCCCGAGCTCTGGGAGCAGACGGAAGGTCGCATCACGCACTTCGTTGCCGCCGCGGGCACGGGTGGCACGATCACTGGCGTGGGTCGCTACCTGAAGGAAAAGAATCCGAACATCAAGATCATCTGCGGTGATCCGCAGGGGTCGATCCTGGCCGAGTTGTGGCGCAGCAAGGGCGCGCACAAGATCGAGGGTGCTCCGTACAAGATCGAGGGAATCGGTCAGGACAAGCTGCCCGGCACGCTGGATCTCTCCATCATCGACGACTACCGGACGGTGAGCGATCGAGATTCGTTCGCGATGGCGCGGCGCCTCACGCGCGAGGAAGGATTGTTCGTGGGAGGATCATCGGGGCTGATCGCGCACGTGGCGCTTCAGGTGGCGCGCGAGACCGATGATCCGAACGCACTCGTCGTCACCTTCCTGTGCGACACGGGGGAACGCTACCTGTCGAAGCTGTACAACGACGAATGGATGCGTGAAAACCAGCTCCTCGAGCCGGACCGCGTCACCCTGGGCGACCTGCTCGCGCACAAGGTGGCAACCGCACCGGCGAACGTTGTGAGCGCAGCACCGGGCCAGCAAGTCCGCCAGGTGCTCGGCTTGATGCGACTCCATGACGTATCGCTCCTGCCCGTGCTCGAGGGTGGAGCCTGCGTCGGCAGCGTGACGGAATACGCGTTGACGCAACGTGGTCTCGAAAGCTCGCGCTTCCTCGACGCGGTGGTCGGAGAGGTCATGGACGAGCCCTTTCCGGTGGTGGAGTCGTCGCAGCCGGTGGAGTCGGTCCAGAAGGTGCTATCGAAGGCGACGCCAGCCGTTCTCGTCCAGGATGGTAGTGTGATTTCCGGAATCGTCACCCGCAGTGACATGCTGTCGTACCTCATGAACAGATAAGTCTGACAGTCGGACGGTCTGACAGTAGTAGGCAGCGGCGTACCAAGTACCAAGTACCGAGTACGGTTTTCCTAGCCACAGTCAGACTGTCTAACTGTCAGACGGCATGACAGTGGGCCGTCATATCGAGAATGGAGTAAAGTGCGAATCACCGTATTGATGGGCGGGACCTCTTCGGAGCGTGACGTTTCGCTTGCCTCCGGCTTGCGGATCTCAGAGGCGCTGCGCACGAAGGGGCATGAGGTGCGGACCGTGGATACCGCGAAGGGCGCGTTGAGTCAGGACGACGAACGCCGGATGCTCGCGGAGGGTGTCGTGAAGCCGTTGCCTCCGACGCCCGAGGAGCTGGCGCGGATGAATGCCGAATCGCTCGCCGAGACAGCCGCGCGCCTGCCCAAGCGCGGGGACTGTGACGTCGCGTTCCTTGCGCTGCACGGCGGGCGAGGCGAGGATGGAACCATCCAGGCTCTGCTGGACCTGGCCGGCGTTCCCTATACCGGCAGCGGGCATCTTGCGAGCGCGCTCGCGATGGACAAGGATCTCTCGAAGTTTCTCATGCGCGCGCAGGGCGTGCAGACGGCCAATTGGCGGATGGCGACCGACCCCGAGAACCTTCCCGATGCGGACGTCATCGGGCAGGCATTGGGCTGGCCGGTGATCGTGAAGCCTTCGAAGCAGGGTTCCACCGTGGGGCTCTCGATCGTCAAGAAACCGTCGGAGCTGGCGGCCGCAATCATCGAGGCGTTCAACCATGACGACGAAGTGATGCTGGAGCAGTTCATCGCCGGACGGGAGCTCACCGTGAGCATTCTCGGCGGGACGGCGCTACCCGTGGGGGAGATCATCGCGAAGAAGGAGATCTACGACTACGAGTGCAAGTACACGCCGGGAATGGCGGTGGAGACCTTTCCCGCGGCGCTCACCGAGGGTGAAGCGGCCGAGGTGCAAGAGCAGGCGCAGCTGACTTTCGCGGCACTGAAGCTCAGTGGGTGTGCGCGCATCGACTTCCGCATGACATCAGCAGGGCAGTTCTATTGTCTGGAGGCAAACACGCTTCCGGGGATGACGGCAACGAGCCTCGTGCCGCAGGCAGCAGCAGCGGCGGGGATTGCGTTTCCCGATCTCTGTGAGCGAATTGCGGTACTCGCGGCAAGTGCCACGGCCACCTCTCGAACCTGATCATGACTCCTGGGAAAGGCAGGCTACCCAGCCTGAGCGCAGCGCTCGCCGGCATTCCCGCCGGCATTCAGACCGTCGGGCCATGGAGCGGCCGTCGCCAGCTCATGGTGCGCTTCGCCGTCGAGGCGGAGACCGCCACGATCTACACGGCAGACGCACTACGAGGTGAGCTGACGCGCCTCTCGGCGCGGTCGCACTATCACTCCGTGGCGATCGTTGGCGGCGATGCGCTGGCCGAGCACGAGTTCCTCGAGAAAACGTTCAACCCGGCGGGGGCGCTCCCGCTCATGATCGACCATGATGGGCAGCGCCCTGAGTCACTGTATGGGCTGATGGATGTGCTCGCGCTCATGCAGGTGACGATGGACGGCGCCGAGGGTGCGCCGGCCGTGGAACGCGTTTGCACGTCCATCGACATCGCTGCGCGAAAGCAGGTCGCGCATGCCGTCGCGATCGTGCCTGACACCAGCCTCGGTGACGCCCCGCTTTTGCGGATCGTCGAACAAGTGCACGAGGCGAGCGAGGCCAGCCAGGTCGTGGTGCATCCCGTGGTGGACCGCTCCCCGGAGCAGGATCGCCGTTGGGTTCACTGGCTCGAACGTGCGATGGCAGTTCATGGCGACGTGCGCATCCTGCCGCGCTGGCCACTGAACATGCGTGTTCCGAACGATCAGGAAACCCGCAACGCGCATTCGGGTTAGTACGTTGAATGAGAACAAGCTCGCGCTGACGCGAGTGATACCAGGTCCAGCAGCAGGCGGCAGCACAGTCCGATGGCCATCCCACTCCCGTACGACGATCATGACGCGCTCCGGCTGACCCGGGGCGTGCGAGTGTTGCTCGCGATCTCCGTTGCGATGCTGTTCTTGCAGCGGACCGTGGTGAACGACGCCGACGCGTTCGCCGTGCTCGGCTTCCAGGGGCGGAGTGTCTGGAGTGCGGCGACGTACCTGTTCGTCCACTTCAGCGTGTGGCATCTGGCGCTGAACATGTACGCCTTGCTGGTCTTCGGGCCCCGGCTCGAGAGCGCCATGGGAACACGTGCCTTCACGTTCTATTTCTTCTGGTGTGGACTGGGTGGCGCCATCTTTCACCTGCTTTTCGTGCGGAGCGGCCTGTTGATCGGCTCGTCGGCGGCGGTATTCGGCGTGATGTTCGCCTATTGGCAGCAGTGGCCGCGCGACGAAGTCGCCCTGTTTGGTGCGATTGCCGTGCGGGCATGGGTGCTCGGTCTGCTCCTGGTGACCGCCAATCTCGCGGCTGGCATTATGGGACCGAGCGATCCTGGTACGGGCGCGAACGGCTGGATCTACCTCGCTCATGTGGGTGGTCTCGCCTTCGGATGGCTCTACTTCCGCACGCCGCCGGCCGCGAGCCTAGATCGCTTGCGCCAACGCATCTCACCGGCGCCTGACTATCAGGACGAGGTGCCGCCTCGCGCCATTCCGCGCACGCTTCCCCGCGCGCGAACACAGCGCGATGAAGTGGACGAGATTGTCGCGAAGAGCAAGGCAGTTGCGAGCCAGAACCGTCCGGCTACGCGGGTGGTTGCCACCGCGCCACGCACGCGCGGAGACGCGCGGGTCGCGGAGCTCGACCGTGTACTCGACAAGATCTCGTCAACGGGATTGGAGAGTCTGTCGAGCGAGGAGCGTGCGGTACTCGATGACTCGGCGAAGAGGCTGCGCGGCGAAGGATAGGACGGAAGAGCGTACAAGGTATCCTGTACGCGGGTACGCCCGCTCCCCGTGGCCTGGATGCAATTCCCAGTGCCGGGTACGCTGTAAAACGAGTCCGATAAAGAAAGAGCCCCCTGGACTTGCCAGGGGGCAGAACCGCCAGGCCGTTCTCCCGGCGGCAACGGCCGGTCCAGAGGGGACCGGCACACGAGGAAGATACGATGCCCGCATGGCAGGGCGCCAGAGTCATTTCGTGCCACTAGCTTTCGCGCATGCCACGACCTGACCTGCTGGAGACCTTTCCCAATCCCTGTCCGGGGCGTCCGTACGAGATTGCCATGGAGTGCCCGGAGTTCACCTCGCTGTGTCCATTGGGCGGCATCGAGACGGATGCGGCCGAGCTGACGTTGCTGGACGGCGGGGCGCCGGACTTCGCGACCATCCACATCACCTACGTTCCCGGTGACGCCTGTGTCGAGTTGAAGAGCCTGAAGCTCTACCTGTGGAGCTTCCGAAACGACGGCATCTTCTACGAGCGGGCCGTCAACCGCATCCTGGATGATCTTGTGGCCGTGGTGAAACCAGCATGGATGGAAGTGCTGGGCGACTTCAACATCCGTGGCGGCATCAAGAGCGTGATTACCGCGCGGGTCGGGCGGTGGCACGATGGATGAAGGGCGGCTTCGCTCACCTCTGCGAAACCGCCCTTCGTGACACGGCGTCCGAAGCGAATGCGTTGCTAGTTGAAGGTGTACCGGAGCCCGAGTTGCATGCGGTAGACGTCGAAGATACCGGAATTCTTTGCGTAGGTCGAGGACAACAGGTCAGTGCCGATGTTGCGAAGCCGGTAGGTGAGTTCACCCGCCGAGTTGGCGGCGCCATTAGTCAGTGGCTGGTTCGTCGTGAGGCGTGAGCCTACCCCCCACTGATTGTTCAGCAAGTTGCCGGCATTGAGGATATCGAGCCGGATCTGCAGCGTGTTGCGCTTTCCGTTCACCGCACGGAAGAGATCCTGGCTGATGCTCACATCGGCACGGACGACCTGCGGCAGGAAAACCGCGTTGCGCTCGGCATACTGGCCGCGATGCGTGCTGAGATAGGGATCCTGCTGGATGAAGGCCTCCCACGCCGTTGTCTGCTCCGCGGCGCTGAAGGTACGGGCACTTGCGCCGGAGCCCGTCGTGAAGGGCACGAAGCGCATCTCGCTTTGATCCTTCGGAATGTAGATCAGATCGTTGCCGAACCCGCCGTCGTTGTTGACATCATTGGCGAAGGTATAGCTGGTGTTTCCCTGGGTGGCGCGTTCGGCGAAGAGAGAGATGGAGGTGGCGCCGAAGCTGAAGTACTCACGCCGGTAGGAGAGTGCGAGAAAGGACCGATGGCCTGGAGAATACTGTGAATACGCCACGCCGGGATTGTTCGGGTCACGCGAGATCTCGTTGCTGAAGAACGTACCGCTCGCGATGGAGCCGGGATCTACCGTGTTGCGCGCGACGCCGTAATTGTAGGCGGCCTTGGCATAGAACCCGTTGCTGAACGACTTTTCGAGGGAACCAGCGAGGCTATAGGAGTAGCCGATATTCTCGTTCTTGAGGACGACGGCATTGGAGATCTTGCTGATCACGCGGTTGGTGGTACCAGCTGCATATCGTGGACGCTGGTCCGGGCCCGCAAAATTCCCGATGGGCGCGGCAAGATTGGCATTGATGTAAGCCGTGCCGTTGACATCCTTTCCGTAGATGACCTCGCCCGTGCCGACGATACCGTATGGCAGCTTTTGGTCAACTGCAAAATCGCTGCGCCAGACCTGCGGAAACTTGTAGCCCGGGTCGGTGAAATTGAGGCCGTAGCCCCGTGCCGGGGCGCCTGTCACGCTCGTCGGCTTGTACGCGTCCGGATTTGGATTGAAAGGGCGCGTGGTGGTGTTCGTGATCTGTTCGAAACCGGTGATCACACCGTTGTTGCCGATCTGGTTGGAGATCCAGACATACGCGGGACTCCCGGTGAAGATGCCGGTCCCGCCACGGATCTGCGTGGTCTTGTCACCGTGCACATCCCAGTTGACGCCAAGGCGTGGCGAAACGAGGATACTGGCGTTGGGCAGCTTGGACGTGGAGTACTTGACCGGCGCGCCGTTCTCGTCGCGGAAGGTGAATCCGTCCACCTCGGAATTCACAAAGGCGGTATTCTTGAAGCGCGGAACATCGAGGCGAAGACCAAGCGTCACCTTGATGTCATCCGATACACGCCACTCGTCCTGTGCGTATGCGCCGGCGTAGATGACATCGAGCGGCTGCACCGGCTCTGTCTGCCCAGGGATGTTGTTGTAGGACACCTGGAACTTGTTGAGCGTGACCGGGGACGTCGTCCGATTCGGGTTTGTCAGGAAGCTATTCGCGTCGGCGTAGAAGTCATCCAGCGAATTGTAGACATACGCGCTCTGTGCGCCGAAGAAGAAGACGTTCGTGGACCGGTAGTGTTGCGCGGTCACGCCGAAGGTCAGATCGTGTTTGGTGGTGAAGATGGAGAAGTTGTTCTGTAGCTGGGTTGTGTTGTAGTAGAGCTGGTTGGATGGTGTAAATGGCTCGAATCCAAAGGAGGTGTACGTGAGGCCGTCCTTGAGGATGTCCACGAGAGGGAAGAAGCTGCCCTTGGGCTGGCGGCTCTCGTCATTGGTGGTGTAGCCGACGATGAGATTATTGGACATGTTGCTTCCGACCTGTGCATTCCACTCGCCAACAACGGAATGGATGTTCTCGAGGACCGCATAATTCGAGTTGGCGAAGCTAAGTGAGTTGGAGTTCGAGCGACGGTTACCATTTCCGAGTGACCCGGAATTGGACGTCAGCACATCCGTCTTGGAGTCGAGGCCGATGTAGCGGAGGCTGAACTTGTTGCGGTCGTTGGCGTTGAAGTCGAGCTTCGTGATCAGGCGACGCGAGGGAGTTTCGAGATTACCCGGGCGATAATCGCCAGTGGCGTAATTGAACTTGGTCTGGAGAAAATCGCTGAGCTTGGTCAGGTCGGACTCGAGGACGCGGGTGGTGTTGCCGGTAATGGGCTGCCCGCCGGTATTGGCAAGAAAGTTTGAACCTGGTTGGGTAAGTTGGTCATCCTCATAGTTGAGGAAATAAAAGAGCTTGTTTCGCACAATGGGACCGCCGATGCGTGCGCCAAACTGCCCAAACTTTGATGGAGTGCGGAGTACGGCATTGTCGCCAGCCTGCGTCCCGTTGAAATTCTGGTTGCGGCCGACATAATAAATGGACCCTTCGACATTGTTGGTGCCGCTCTTCGTGACCGCGTTCACGCCCGCGCCGACGAAGTTTCCCTGGCGCACGTCGAAGGGCGCGATGGCGACCTGGATCTGATCGACGGCATCCAGCGGGATAGGCGCCACGCCAGTGCGTCCACCGGGTGTTCCGGCGAGGCCGAAGGAATTGTTGAAATACGAGCCGTCGACGGTGATGTTGTTGAGACGCGTATCCTGGCCAGCGAATGAGCTGCCGGAGGATTGCGGTGTGAGGCGGGTGAAGTCACCGATGGTACGGCTGATCGTCGGCAGTGCTTCGATGGCACGGCGGTCGACCGTGGTTGCCGCGCCGGTGCGGCCCGTGCTGAACGGGCCGTTGGATGCGGTCACCAGCACTTCGGTGAGACTGACGACCGCACGCGTGAGCGTGAGGTGCACGTCACTCACGGTGCCCAGGGTGAGGAACAACCCGTCGATGGTGGCGCGCTGGTACCCAATGAAACTGGCCGTAACGCGGTACGGACCGCCGATGCGCATCCCAGGGATGGTGAAGTGGCCATCCGCGCGTGCCATGGCGGAATAGGTACTACCCGAAGGTTCATGCACGGCGGTGACGCGCGCGCCATCGATGACGGCGCCGGCGGGCCCGCTGACCGTGCCAGAGATGGACGACGTGGTGACGCCCTGACCCGACAAAAGGCCGGGAGCCAGAAAAGCGACGAACGCAACAAGTCGCATCGTGCAACGCAAGAGCCTCATTAGACCATCCTTGAAGTTTTGAAGATGAGAAAACATTAGTACCTCGAGCACTTCCTGGTGAGGTCCGGCGAAAGATAAGGAATGATGATGCCATGCACCCGCATCATCATACCCAGCCAGTAACGACCACGTCACGCGTGCGCCACACTGCGGGCGTCCGGTGGGGGAAAGGAGGGGTGTCAACGTAACGAGGCACAGCCCTCTTCAGCAAGAGACTCCTTGCATCGGTGTCAAGCGCGGATAAAAGTGTCCCCTTCCCGGAGCGGATAGAAATGTCCCCTTGGTGATTAGGTGAAGTACTCGAGTTTCTTGAGAGCGAATGCATCATGGGTGTGGTGTCAGCGAGGCCTTCCGTCGCATCGCCGCGTCCACCCAGCGTTGGTGTTGGCCACGCCAGGGATGGTTCGGGGCGGGCGCCGCGTCGGCGATCGGGAGCGGCGCGTTAACCGGTGGACCGGAGAGCGGGGGACGCGCCACGACGCGCGCGACGGCGGGGGTCCACGCACACACCCGCTCGCGTCCGTCCCGCCCGACATGGATGACGCGCACTCGCCCATCCTCCGTTTCGCGCACCAGCACCGTGCTCTTCGCGGGCACCCGGCCGCGCGCCGCGCGATCCAGCTGCAACCCCTGACGCTTGTACTAGACGACGTAGTCCTGACCGACGACGCGGGACTCCTCGAGGCAGAACACGTCGTCGTCCGAACGGTGCGGATCCCGGGGGCGGTGATAGTCGACCGCGCTCGCGGGCGCGACGGCGAAGCGCGCATTGTGCGCCGGAAGATACGTCGCGGTGACATAGGCGTTGGCCGCCGCATCGTCACGGATCGCGAGGAGCCGCATTTTCTTGATGCATCGGTCCTGTTGCGTTCCATGGCTCCGCTCGACCCGGCCCTTCGCCTGCGGGCTCGCCGCCCATAGTGCTGCCGGATCAGCGCGACCACGGTCGCGCGTTCTGCCGGCCCCACGGCGTGATTCGAGCCACGCCCGACATTAACATGCACCAAGGACCCCACGTCCTCCACGCGATAGCGCCGCCACAGTCGCTTCGCCTGCCGATAACTGATCCCGAGCAGCGGCACCGCCTCGGTCAACGTGATCGTCTTGGTCGCGACTCGTGCCAGCACGGCCCCTCGATTGAACTCTTTCCGACTCATGGCTGTCCGCTCCACACCAACCTCCTGAGAGGTCGGAAGGTTAGGGGACAGTTCTATCCGTGTTTCGAGGGGACATTATCATCCGCCGACAACAGAGACTCCTTGCATCGGATCGATTAAATGTCTCTTGACCGAACAAAATCGTCGCTGTCGCGGCGACTCGTGTTGCGATGCCCCGATGCGCGATGCGGTGTTTGGATGACGGCCGATGACCGGTTCCTGAGAGATTGCAGGCAACCGGATGTCCATTGCGCCTTGCGGCTCCCTGAAGACGGTGAGAGAGAGCTGGACAGTGGGAGGTACGGGGGAGCGCGCGGATGCAGGCCTCAGGTGCATGTCCGATAGAAACATCCTATGGCCAGGGGTACACGAGCACGGTCTGGGTCGCTAAACTATTACTCCGTTTGGTGATAGTGGAGGCCAGGTAGCTCAGTTGGTAGAGCAACGGACTGAAAATCCGTGTGTCGCCGGTTCGATTCCGGCCCTGGCCATTTGCTGGTAAGTACGGAAGGGACAAGAGGATACGAAAATGGCGGTCATCATGCGATGGCCGCCGTTTGTGCTTTCTCGCCCGAGATTCGCCCGAACTCGAGGGCACTCCGCACGGTTGACATCGGCCCAACGCGTGATTCGGAATTCCCGTCAATCTGCGACAATCTCCTTCGTATCCTCCGACTCATCGTCGGCAGAATCGTCCTCCTCGTCGACCACGCGCCGCGGAGCCACACCCCCAATGCGTGAGGCGGTCTTACAACCGTTGTACAAGGCTGAGACCAGGCCGGAAACCGTCTCTTTGCCCTTGCTCCTCGTCGAACGACGCACCGTCGCTGCCAGTAATGACTTGACGCCGTTCTCCTCCGCAGGTTATTTCGCCGTCCCGCCTGGCCCATCGGTCCCGGAGGGTGAGATGAAATTCAGGATTGCTTTCCCGTCACGGAGTCGTCGATGCCCCACGAGCTACCGCCCCCCGCACGCATGCTGCAACTCATCACTGGCTACTGGATCAGCCAAGCAGTTGGAGCGGCGGCAAAGCTTGGCCTCGCCGATCAGCTCGCGGACGGTTCCCGCTCCGCATCCGACGTCGCGACGAGCGTGAAGGCCGACACCGAGTCGGTCCACCGTGTCATGCGCATGCTCGCCAGTATCGGCGTCTTCACGATGGGCCCGGACGAACGGTTCGGGCTCACGCCGTTGGGAGACACGCTGCGGACCGGCGTGCCAGGTTCCATGAAGAACTTCGCGATCGCCCAAACGTCGCCGGGCCACTGGTTGCCTTGGGGACAGATGTCCGAGGCGGTGCGCACGGGCAAGTCGATGACCATGCCCACGCTCGGCATGGAGTTGTGGGACTGGTACTCGATCCACCCCGAGGAAGGGGAATTCTTCAACGGCGCGATGGGCGATCTCTCGGCCGGCGTCTCGGGCGAGGTCACTAACTCCTACGACTTTTCGGGCTTCAATACTGTGCTGGACGTCGGCGGCGCGCACGGCATTCTGCTCGGCGCCATCCTGCGGGCCAACCCACACATGCGCGGCATCCTGTTCGACCTGCCGCACGTCACCGCCACGGCCGGCGACTCACTGAGAGCGCAGGGGATCGAGCAGCGCTGCACGTTGGTGACGGGTGACTTCTTCGCCAGCGTTCCGGCGGGTGCCGACATCCACGTGCTCAAGCAGATCATTCATGACTGGAGCGACGAAGAATGCACGACGCTGCTTCGGAACTGCCATCATGCACTGAAACCGACGGGCAAGATTCTCCTGGTGGAGATGGTGATCCCCTCAGACAACTCGCCAAGCATGGCGCAGGCGATGGACATGAACATGCTGGTGCTGCTGACGGGGAAGGAGCGCACCGAGTCGCAGTATCGCGACTTGCTCACCGCCGCCGGCTTCAGGATGGAGCGCGTCATTCCGACCCATTCGCCCTTCAGCATCATCGAGGCATCGGGCACGTAAACCCCCGAGGCGCGTATCCGGCACGGTAGCCAAGGCGGTGATGCTGAGGGCGCGTCGTAGACGGTCCCGCATCGTGGGCGTAAACACGGACCGTGCTCGTCGGTTAGATCTCCGTCGTACGCGTCGGCGCACGCATGAGGTGCTGAGGACGGATGATGCGGAGATCATCCTCAGAGACCAAGCGCCGCTGCACCATCCTTTGTGTGGCCGCGTAACCTTTGTTCGAGAAGTCATGATCGAGAAGCCGACAGCGGCTTAGCGATTCTTCCAAGCTCACAGAGCACAACTAGACGCCACGCGCCCCGGCCATGCCCCTGAACGCTCTTTGGGAAGTCTCATCACAAGCTCCGACGCGACTCGCTACGTCCCGCGTCAATCTGGAAAGCAGACTCGAAGAGTGGATCGAAACCGATCCTGCCATGTTACCCGGCGATCTTGAAATTGTCGGGCGGCAGCTGGTGCTGGAAGCAGGTCGATTGGACCTGCTAGCGCTAGATCGTCAAGGTCGACTGCATGTCATTGAGGTGAAGCGCGGGATATTGACGCGCGATACGGTTGCCCAGGGACTCGACTACGCTGCGTGTATCGAAGCGATGGATTCACAAGCACTCGTACAGTGCTTAGACGCCTATCTGATCAAGAAGGGCAAGTCCATCAAGAAGCTTCTCGCGGAACCGCGATGCGTCTACGGCGCTAGACAACGGCGAGCGCGAGGTGGCCATTATGGTGGTGGGCGTCGGACGGGATCCGGGCCTCGAACGCGTGAGTAGCTACTTGGCTCAGAGAGATGTCGATCTGACGTTGGTGTCTTTTGAAGCATTCCAGACAGGGGATGGACGTCAAATACTCAGCCGCGAAATTACGGAAGAAGAGCCCACGCGGGCCTCATCGCGCACTGCTTCCACGACTAGTCTGGCAGAACTCCGCACGAAAGCCACGGATGCCGGAATCGGAGAACCGTTCAATATTTTGGTTGATGCTGGTATGAAGGCTGGCCTCCACTACCGCATCTACAAGAACAGTGTGATGTTCGCGCCCCAAAACATGAAATATCGAGCGCTGTTCACCATTTGGACGCAGCCGCATGACGGCAAGGCGCGCGCTTGGGTTGGCAACAAGGTGTTTGAGGATTTCTTCCCAGGGCTCAGTAGCGAAGCGACCTCTGCCGCCATTGGCACGCAGGGCTGGCACCACTTCGATACCGAGGCCGCGAGCAAGTTTGCTGCGTCCTTGGAGTCTCTTGTTGCGCCCTCCGATGCTAGGTAACGGCCGCCATGTCGCCGCGAATTCGCCTGAAAACACCGAGAACAAGGCCACTCGTCCAGACGCTGCCTCGAACGACCGATAATTTGGCGAGGTTTTAATTCGGCAACTCTACAGAACTTCGGGCAGCTATCGTAAGCTGTTGCAAACAAACGATGTAGGCCTGAAAATCCGTGTGTCGCCGGTTCGATTCCGGCCCTGGCCACTGCGGTTGATTAGGCATTGAGGAGGCGGGACGCGTGGAAGTTTCACGTGTCCCGCCTTTTTTGTAATGTCGAGGGAGGCGTGGACTCCGATTGTCGCAGGATGAACAACGGCCGGCAGTCTCGCGACTGCTGCCCGTTGCAGGCATCCGGAGCCGTGCCTTCCTATGGTTTCAACAGCGCGGATCAGCCAACGTGTTGCCGCTATGCCTGCGTGAGGAGGTTGAGCGTGACGGCATCTGGCTTTCCGTCGAAGTACTGGTCGACGATACGATGAAATACGGACCCGGCGAGCGACACCTGTGCGAACGGGGTCGCACTGGACCGCAGCTTCATGGCGTCTGTTTCCTGAAAGATGCCGACAGCCGTCTTGCCCTTGACGCCGAGCACCAGACCGGCGCATTCCAGGAGCCGAGCACCGAGCACGGGGTGCTGGAGATATTGGCGCGCTTCGTCGAGGCTCGAGATGGCGAACTTACGGGCGTACGTACTCTGCCCCAAGCCGGCGAGCTGTGGAAAGATGAACCACATCCAATGTGAAGTTTTCTCGCCTCGTTGCAGCTCGGCGAGCACGCGCGGATAGACCGAGACCTGCGCGTCAACGAATCGTTCCAGATCGTAAGTTGGCTTCATGTGGTGCTGACTGGGATGTGGGTCATCGGCAACTCCGTACACCCGACTCGACACTTCCGGCAAGCCACCCCGTAGTGGCATCACCAAGCGAAAAGTCGGTGTCGCACGAATCATGGCGCATATGAGGAATCACGAAATGCAGACCCCGCAGCCCGTTCAGGCCCCCCCAGCGCACATCGCGCCGCCCGCCCCCAATGCTCCGGCCATAGCCGGAGAGGCGCCAGCGGCACTGCTGCCAATTCCCGATGGCGGTGGGCGCATCATCGTGGACCGGCAGGGTGATCGAACCACCATCACGACGGCCTCGCTGCCACCGGACGTCATGCTGCTCACGGAGCGCGCGCAGGAAACAGCATTCGGCCTCATGGGCCTCCTCGTGGTGATCGTTATCCTGGGCCCGTTCGCACGCATGTGGGCTCGACGCATCGAGAAACGCCCGGAGCTGGCACGGGTCGACAACAATGCGCAGCTGCTTCAGCAGCAGCTATTTCAACTCCAGCAGAGCATGGATGCGATGTCGGTGGAAGTCGAACGCATCAGCGAATCGCAGCGCTTCCAGAACAGGTTGATGGGCGAGAAGCGATCCTCCTGATTGGCTCAACGAGGGAGATGATGACCGGGCAGAAGAAGCTGGGCGGTGAGTTCATCCTTCCCGGTACGTCCACGCGCGTAAAGCGGATGGGCTACGGTGCCATGCAGCTCGCCGGACCCGGCGTCTGGGGCCCTCCGGCGCGCCCTCTACCCCTATCCCCCGGGACTGACCATCGTCATGAAGGTTGGCTATCGCCGAGGCGACGACCAATCGTGGCTGGTCGCGCGTTCCGAGAAGGAGCTCATCGCGGCGGTTCACGATAACCTGCGCAATCTCGGTGTCGACACGCTGGACGTGGTGAATCTCCGCTTCGAAGGTCGCGAGGTGTCCGCTGCGGCAATACAAGAGCCACTCGCGGTGCTCGCGAAGCTCAAGGACCAGGGTCTCATCAGGCATCTGGGGCTGAGCAACATCTCGAAGCGTCAGTTTTCCGATGCGCAGCAAGTCACGCCAGGTTCAAACATCCGATGCTCCACGCACTGATCGAGTATCTGAGCGGCGCGCTGGGAGAAATAGCCAGCGTGCTCTCTCCAGATAGTAGCTCGCTCACACCGCAACCAGGTGAGCTCTTCAAGGCTCGCGCGAAGGTGACGGTGCGCGCATACATCCGCGGATGTGCAAGCGAGTCGTTTGACACATCCGTGTCGAAGGCGATGACGGTCCAGGTATCCGAGGACCACCTGTCTGGATCAGGTGACGTCCTCGCGACGATTCACACCGATGGCCATGTCGCTCACCTGCTTCGGAAGCTCCAGGCCAAGGCTCGTGCGCATGGATATCTCGTCGTCATCCCGGCCGTAGTCCTGAAGAAGTCGTTTCGTCACGTTGGCGCGAGTCCGCGATGAGCTCACGGCCCCAGCAACTGCCGCCTACTCAGGGATCGCGATAGACTCTCACGTAATCCACGACCATGGTCTGCGGGAATGTCGTCGCACCGTTCGGATCACCGGGCCACCCTCCTCCCACGGCCACATTGAGCAGCAGAAAGAACGGATGACCGAATACCCACGCTGCGCCTGACGGCAGGCTGCTCGACGCGACACGATGGTACAGCCGTCCGTCCACGTACCAGCGGATCTCCGTCGCTTCCCACGCTACCGTGAAGATGTGGAAGTCGTCGGCATAGGCGCCCGCGAGCAGCATGTCGAACCCGCCGATCCCGTTCGAGCCAGAATAGCCCGGCCCGTGCAAGGTGCCGTGCACGGTTGCCGACTCGCGCCCGATGTTCTCCATGATGTCGATCTCGCCGCTGCGCGGCCATCCGACGGCGTCGATGTCGGAGCCGAGCATCCAGAAGGCGGGCCAGAGTCCCTGCCCGCGTGGGATGCGGATGCGCGCCTCGAAGCGACCATACGTCTGCGCAAACAAGCCGGTCGTCTTGAGCCGCGCGGACGTGTAGAGACACTGTCCATACCAGCACTGGAAGGCTGCGGACGGAGTTTCGGAGCGCGCGGTGAACACGAGGTGACCGTCCCCGTCGAGCGCGACGTTCTCGGGGCGAGTCGTGTAGAACTCGCGCTCCTGGTTTCCGAATCCAGTACCCCCGACGTCGGCGGTCCACCTGGAGCGATCGAAGGACGCGCCGGCCGGGCCGTCGAACTCGTCGCTCCATACGGGACTTGCAGACGGTGCCAGCAGCACGGGTCCGGGCGGAACCATTTCCGCGGGAGTCGGCACGGTTGTCGAGACCGTGCCACCGCACGCGGCAATGCCGAACACGGCGGCAAGGAGGAACGGAATCGGTTTCATCCCAGCCAAAGTGTCCTGTGAGCGCTGCTGGACACAATAGCGGCAGTAGAAGGCCTCCGCGAAGCCGCTGGCCAAAGCGGGCGGGAGAATTCGCGCAAGGCCGCTGAAGATTGCGGCGTAAACAGCCGATAATCACAAAGTTGTGAACGCAGAGAGGTCGCCTGCCTGGGCCTGAGGCATGTCGGCTTCCCGACCCGAACGCGCGCAGGAGCACTGCTCGATGATCGAGGACAAAATCGCGGCGCAGACACAGTCGAAGGCGTTTCTTCTCGCCATGGTCGCGCTCGGCGCGTGTCTGGTCTCATTCGCTGGGCTGACCTATACACAGAGAGACCGCGCTAGGTGGGTTGCGCACGGACGCGAAGTCGCCCGCGTGGCGCGCGAGCTTCGTGCAATCACCGCCGAGCGTCAGGCGGGCATTCTGCACTTCCTGTTTTTGCGGGATTCGACAACCATCGTGAACGAAGTGGCGCTCCGAGCGCCCATGATGGCGTATCTGGATCGCCTCGACTCATTGACGACGGACAATCCCGGGCAGCAGGCTCGGGCGCGAAGGATTCGCGCTCGGGTCAGCGAATGGGAAAGAAGTTTCGGGATTCCTGCAGCGCGGCGGGCCACCGGCTTGGACACTCCGGCGTCGCGCGCCACGGATGCGCGTTACGGAGAGACGCTCTTCGGCGCACTGCGTGTAGAGGTCACGGCATTTCTCGAAGCCGAGGAGCTACTCTACGACGCACGCGTCAAGGCGGAGATGTGGGTGCAGCGCGTGCTCGTCACAACGCTCCCGTTGGAGGTCATCACACTCGCGGTCCTGCTGATTGCGTTCAGGCGTCGACTCGCCGAACAGACCATGCGGATCGTGGCGCAGAAGGACGCGATCTCGGGGCGCAATGCGCAGCTGGCGCTGCAAACCGCGCAGCTGGGCCACCAGAACGAGGAGCTGCACGTCCAGACGGAGGATCTTCAGACGCAGGCGGTGATGCTCGAGGAGCAGACGGCCGAACTGGAAGTATCCCTCGAGGAGTTGCGTGGAAGCGAGGAGCGGTTTCGAACGCTCGTCGCTTCGATGCCAGACATCATCTCCACCATGGATTCGGACGGACGGATCGACTCCCTGCTCGGGGGGTGGGTGGAGCGAGAGAACGTCGACCCAACCTTACTGCTTGGTCGAACGGTGACTGAGCGCTTGGGCGAGGTGCGAGGGGCCATTCACCTCGCCGCAAATGCCAAGGCGCTGAGCGGCGAGCAAGTCGTTTATGACTGGAATACTCCACCAGGAGAGAGTCAGCGATTCTTCACCACGTCGCTCTCGCCGCTCCGTGATCGAAAGAACGGCGTCACCGGCATCGTGAGCGTATCGCGCGAGATCACGCAGCGCCACCGCCAACAGGCGGAACTCGAGACGACGCTGGACCGACTTCGGCACGCGCAGAAGCTCGAGGCCATTGGTCAGCTCGCCGGCGGGGTGGCGCACGACTTCAACAACATTCTTACGATCATCCTCGCGTACAGCGATATGCTCGCCCTCGATTTAGCGCCGGACGCGCGCGCGCGAGAACCGCTCGAGGAGATTCGCCTGGCCGCAACACGAGCAGCTGGTGTGACGCGACAGTTGCTCTCGTTCAGCCGGAGGCAGGAGCTGCACCAGCGACTGGTGAACGTGAACGAAGTAGTGTCGGGCGTGCAGAAGCTGATTGAACGTCTGGCGGGTCCCGAAGTCGCGCTCCACATCAACCTCGACCCGGATATTCACGATGTGATGGCGGATCCGGGACAGCTCGAACAGGTCATCATGAACCTGGCCGTCAACGCGCGGGACGCGATGCCGTCGGGCGGCGCCCTCACGATCGAGACCGAGCAGATGGAAATCATCGACCAGCTATCGCTCCCCGAAGCGCCGGACGGAGCGGGCAGCTTCGTGGTGCTCCGCGTGCGCGATGCCGGCTCGGGCATGAGCGATGACACGAAAGCGCGGCTCTTCGAACCATTCTTCACGACGAAGGACGTCGGCAAGGGAACGGGACTCGGCCTCGCGACGGTGTACGGGATCGTCGAACAGGCCAAGGGACAGATCCGCGTGGAGTCAGCCCTCGGGCGAGGTAGCACCTTCACGATCTACCTCCCGTCGGGCGAGGGCCAGCGCGCGGGGGAGCAGCGGATCGCGCGCATGTCTTCCGCGTCGTCAGAGCGAATATTGCTTGTCGACGACGACGAGTCAGTGCGCACGGCCACCGCAAGGCTGCTTCGCGGGCTTGGCTACGATGTGATCGAAGCATCGAACGCACGTGAGGCGCTCCATATGCTCGACGAGGGGCGAGGCAGGATTCAGACGGTCGTCACCGATATGGTCATGCCACTGATGTCCGGTGCGGACCTGGCCCACGAGATCGGACTCCGCTTCCCTGAATGTGCCGTCGTGATCGTGTCGGGCTATCTGAGAGTTGGCAGCGTGGACGAGGAGTTGAGGGATCGCGTCGTCTTCGTGGAGAAGCCTTTCACACTCGAGACAATCACGGCGGGCGTTCGCGAGGCACAACGTCGGCGGGAATTCGTCTGAGTGGACGAAACTCCATCTCACATTACGAGACACTTGCGTACCGTAACTAGGGCGGCCATTTTACGGCCATGCCACGTGTCCGTCGCACGACCGCCCAATCCTCCATCAACAACATCGCGCCAGAGGAAGCCTCGCCCGGGCGCACGTCTGGACGTCCGCGAAGCAGCGTAGCGCACACCGCCATCCTGAAAGCGGCGATCGTCCTCGTTCGCGACGTTGGATACGACGCGGTGACGATGGAGGGAATCGCTGCGCTGGCGGGGGTTGGAAAGGCTACCCTGTACCGGCGTTGGGCGGGGAAGGAATTACTCGTTGCCGAAGCCATCGCGCAGATCGCGAATGCGCTGCCGAGTCCGGATGCCGGAAGCGCCCGAGGCGACTTGCTCGCTGTGTTGCGCGCCGCATCGGCCATGTATCGGGACCCCGCGACGGGAGCGCTCCTGTCCGGACTGGTTGCGGCCATCGCCCGGAGCGAGCCGATTGCTGCCGCGGTACGAAGCGGTTTCGTGGCAGCGCGGCGCGGAGCACTCCGCGCGGTGATCGAGCGATGGCGCGCCCGAGGGACGCTGCGCCTCGATGTGGACATCGAGATCCTCATGGACATGCTGAACGGCCCCCTCTTCTACCGCTTTCTCCTGCGAGGCGAGCCGATCGATGAGCAGGTCGCCGAAACCGTCGTCGACATGTTGCTGACGGGAGTGACAGCCGGCGGAGCACACGATTCCTCAACCGGAGGCAACGGGTAATGGTCGGATTCCTCTTCTCCGCGGAAACGCGCCGCAATCCATATCCCTGGTACGAGCAGATGCGCCAGGCATCTCCGGTGTTCTGCGATCCGGGCACGGGCACGTGGATGCTCTTCGACTACGCCAGCGTGAGGGCCGTGATGAACGACCAGGAGACGTTCAGCTCTCGCGTCGTTCCGCCCGGGGGACGAGCACCCGACTGGCTGGTGTTCAACGACCCACCGCGCCACTCCTTGCTCCGCGCGGCCGTGATGCGGGCCTTCACGCCGCGTGCGATCGCCGAGCTCGAGCCGCGCATCCGCCAGATATCGGCTGACCTGCTCGCGGCTGCCAGTACGACGGGAGAGATGGACCTGATCGCGGACTACGCGACCCCGCTTCCAACGCTGGTGATCGCCGAGATGATGGGGATTCCATCGGTGGACCGGGAGCGATTCGCGATGTGGAGCCAGGCCATCGTGAACCTCAGCTACAGCATGATGGGCGGTGCGGAGGCGCAGCGCACCACGATGGAGTTTTATGCCGTCCGGCCGGAGATGCACGCGTACGTCATGGCGCTCGTGGCGGAGCGGCGTGCGCAGCCAGGCAGTGATCTTCTCTCGACCATCATTCAAAGCAATGTGGACGGACAGCGCCTCACGGAGGATGACGTCTTCGGCTTTTTCCTCCTCCTCCTGTCGGCGGCCACCGAGACGACGACCAACCTGATCGGCAATGCGGTCGTCACGCTGCTCGAGCATCCGGACCAGCTACAACTGCTGCGTGAACGAAGGGAGCTCCTGCCGGGCGCTATCGAGGAGATCGTACGATTCCGGTCGCCCGGGCAGGTGATGTTTCGTCAAACGACGCGCGACGTGCAGATGCACGGCCGGGTGATTCCGGCCAACAGTTTCGTGCTGGTGATGGTGGGGTCAGCGAACCGCGATACTTCACACATCGCCGACGCGGGGCAATTCTTGATCGCGCGCAGCCCAAATCCCCACATAGCGTTCGGGCACGGCATACACTTCTGTCTCGGGGCGGCGCTCGCGCGGCTGGAGGGACGGATTGCGCTGACGCACCTGCTGGACGAGTTCAGCACAATCGAGTTGGCTGACGAAACGCCATGGGAACCACGGCAAGCGCTGCATGTGCACGGGCCAGCTCGGCTCCCTATTCGGCTGGCGGCGGACCGCGGCCGCCGCCGCATCCAGTGTTCAGTCAGTACTAACGAATAGATATTTATATAACTATCAACCGTCGTAGGCGGCGGGTGGTCACGGGACCTCGCGTGCGGGCAGCATTTCGAAGCATGCCTGTATTGAATCGATAGAGCACTATATCGAATCAGCGCGGTCCGGCGCCGGCGACCGAAGCAGCGCACACGCGCCAACCTCCGACGCGGCAATGGCTTATGCACTCGGCACCGCTCTCCGGCCGCGTGGCCGCGAACCTGCCCTTGGGGATGGCACTTCCCCCAGCATCGGAGTCGTCCATGCGTCGTCGAATTTCCTACCCAGCTCTCGCGTTCGTCCTTACCGCCGTTGCCGCCTGCAGCGACGTGTCGAGTCCCACGGCGCCGGCATCCACCGCGCCGAGCTTCGCGAAAGGCGCGGCCGGCGGCGGTGGCGCGGGTGGCGTCGCCGTGCCCGTCGATCTCAATGGGTCGTGGAACGGGTTTATCACGAGGACGCCCAACAATTGTCAGTTCAGTTGTTTTTCCGTCGTCGATCCCTTGACGTTGATCATCGCCGAAGACGCGAGCGGCAATGTCACCGGAGTCGCGCCCTATGGCCGGGGGCAGTGGGCGGGAACGGCAAAGGCGGACGGCTCGTTCTCGGGGAGGACCACCGAGGGATTCTCGGTCACCGCGAAAGCCAACGCACGCGTGTGCGGCGACGGGAGCGTCGGGACCGCGCTCACCGGCAGCATGCAATTCAACGTGCTGGGCGGCAATTCCTTTTCCGGCGCCTTCAGCGTCGACAACTGCCCGTCAGCCCCGCCAGTCGTCTAGCGTCTTCCGTTCTCGTTCTCTCTCGTACATCTCGACGGATTCCGAGCGGAGCGATCGGAACACGGAAGGTAAAACAGGATTGGAGGGGGAAGCGAAGCGAGAGGGGTGAGGCGCGAGAAAGAGCAGCTTCGCACGCCTCACCGCTCACAGCGTTCGTCTCGCAGCGCTCGGCCGCCAGTGCGACCTTGCGCTCGACCCGCCCCGTGCACGCGTGTTGACGGCGGCGGGTCAGCTCGCCCGCTCACCGCGGCAGTGCAAATGCGATATACGTGTCGTTCGACCGCGTACCGAGCTTGCCGCCTCCTGCCGCGATCACGACGTACTGCCGGCCATTGACCATGTACGTGCTGGGCGTCGCATAGGCGGCGGCCGGCAGGCTCGCCTCCCAGAGGAGTGCGCCGGTGTGCTTGTCGAACGCGTGCATCTTCTCATCCTGAGTCGCGCCGATGAAGACCAACCCGCCCGCTGTCACGATTGGCCCGCCGTATCCTTCCGCGCCCATTCCCGTGATGCCCTTGGCCTTCAGCTCCGGAAGATCACCGAGCGGCATGGTCCAGAGGTAGCCGCCTGTGTTGAGGTCGATCGCGTTGAGCGTTCCCCAGGGTGGCTTCACGCTCGGTAACCCGCTGGAGTCCCTCCAGCGCTCGTAGCCGAGGAAACGGTAGGGTGATCGGCCGGCAGCAATGCGGTTGCCGCTAGGTGCTGGAGCTCCCCCAACGGCGGTGCTCGACGTAGGCGAAATAAGGTAGGTCATGACTGCTTCGCGCTGGGCCAGGGGCAACGATGCAAATGATGGCATGAAGCCGCGACCATGGTCAACGATGTCGCGGATTTGCGCCGGCGTCAGCTTCGTTCCGACGTCGACGAGTGATGGCGTTCGAACACCGTCGCCGCGCCGCGTGGCTCCGTGACAGGAGGCGCAGGTCGAAGAATAGATGGCCGATCCGGACGTCTCCGTCGGCGACACGACGGCGGCGAGTGCCGCGATGTTCGGTACCTGATTCGCATTGACATACATGACGCCCGATTCGCGATCGACGGCAGCGCCACCCCACTCTCCACCGCCGTCGAAGCCCGGGAACACGAGCGTTCCGCGGAGACTCGGCGGAGTGTACTGGCCGTCGTTGCGCAGCATGCCAAAGCGTGCGACGGCAGCGGTGTGCGCTTCTGGCGAGAAGTTCGGAAGGTCGGAGAGGGCGATGCTTTGTCGTCCAAAGGGAGCGGGTAAAGTCGGGAATGGCTGTGTAGGCCAGGTCTGTTCTCCCGGGATGTCCGATTGCGGCACCGGACGTTCCTCGACGGGGAAGATGGGAGCGCCAGTCACGCGATCGAAGAGAAACACGAACCCTGACTTCGTGATCTGCGCGACGGCGTCGATGATGCGGCCATCGTGCGTAACTGTCAACAGGTTGGGCGCAGCCGGCAGGTCGCGATCGAGGACATCGTGATGGACGACCTGGAAGTGCCAGATGCGCTTGCCGGTTGCCGCATCGAGCGCGAGGAGCGAGTTGGCGAAGAGATTGGCGCCGAGGCGGTTGCCGCCGTAGAAATCCGGAGTCGCGGACCCGGTGGGGATGTAGACGATCCCGCGCTCGACGTCGAGCGACATCCCGGCCCACGAGTTCGCACCACCGACAGTGCGCCACGCATTGGCGGGCCACGTGTCGTACCCGTACTCACCGGGTTGTGGAATGGTATGGAACATCCAGCGCAAGGCACCGGTGCGCACGTCGAACGCACGCACGTGGCCGGGTGCGGAGCCGTCGCCTTCGCCGACGCGCGATCCCTGAATGAGCAAATCCTTGTAGATGATGCCGGGGCTCGTGGCGACGACGGATTGGTGAAGGCTGTCGCGGCCGAGTCCCTTGGCCAAGTCGATCGTGCCGCCGGATCCGAATGTCGTTATCAGTGCTCCGGTCACCGGGTCGAGCGCGTACAGGTGCGAGCCAGCCACGTAGAAAATTCGCTGTTCCGTGCTGTTCTGCCAGTAGACCACGCCCCGGTTCGCGCTTCCCTCGTTTCCGCCTGGTGGATCGAACTTCCACACTTCCTGGCCCGTTTCGGCGCGAAGGGCGAACACGCGGCCAGCGCCGGAAGTGGAGTACAGCATTCCGAGTGCAATGACGGGTGTCGCCTGGATCTGAAGCGGATTGGCGCCGCCGTCACCGGTGTGATAAACCCACGCGACCTGCAGTTTCGCGACGTTGTCGCGGTTGATTGCGGTCATGGAGGAATAGCGCGAGTTGCCCGGGTCGCCGCCGGTGATCGGCCAACTGCGGTCGTCGGGCCCGCGCGATGACAACCCGGCGAAGCACCCGACGGCAAGTGCGAGCGCGGCAACAAAGGCAATGGTGAAGTGGCTTCGCGATGTCGTCATATCCTCGATCTCAAGAAGGATGCGTGATATGGGGAGTGTCACGCGCACAAATGGTAGTTTACCGAGCCGTCCACCGCGAGCGGTTCCTGTTCACCACGTACCAGTCGGAGCTGAAACCAACGTGTTCGCAGCACTTCGCAGGACAAGCCTACTGGCTTTCGCCACGATGATGTCCGCTGGCGCTCTCGACGCGCAGCGTCCCCGCAGCTTCTCGCTGAAGTCGCCTGATACTGCCACCACGATGACGGTCGACGTCGGCGAGCGGGTGACGTATGCGGTATCGCACCGCGGCCGGCCGCTGCTCTCGGACTCGCCCATCTCCCTGTCGCTTGGCAACCGCATTTTGGGACGTGGTGCGCGTGTACGCGAAACCAGCAAGCGCCAGGTGCGTGACAGCACGCGTCCGGTAGCGCCGACCAAGAGTGCGGTGCTTCAGGACAGGTACAACGAGCTGCGCATCCGATTTCAGGAGGGCTTCTCCCTCGAGCTCCGCGCCTATGACAACGGTGTGGCGTACCGATGGGTGCTCGACCTTCCCGACAGCGTCGCCACGATCGTGTCCGAGCAGGCGACGTTCAATGTGGCAGGTCGTGCGGTAGCGACGGCTGGAATGGACAGCTCGTTCATGACGCACCAGGAGGCTGTCTACAAGCGGGTAGCAATCGATACGCTGCGCCACGGACGACGCGCGTTACTGCCCCTCCTCATCGGACTCGACGGAGGACCGAAGATCGCCATCACGGAGTCGTCGCTGGAGGACTACGCCGGCATGTACCTCGTCGCAGGCGATAGCACGGGATCACTCGTCGGTCTCTTTCCGCCGGTTGCATTGGAGGAGGCCGCGCGCAATGATCGCGACGTCCCCGTCACCCGTAGTGCCGACTACATCGCGCGCGTTGCCGGCAAGCGTTCGCTGCCCTGGCGCATCGTGATGATTGCCGATGAGGACCGGCAGCTTCTCGAGAACTCGCTGGCGTACCTGCTCGCGCCACCGTCGAAGCTTGCCGATGTCTCGTGGATCAAGCCGGGCAAGGTGAGCTGGGACTGGTGGAACGCGAACAACGTGCGTGGCGTGGCGTTCCGGTCGGGCGTGAACAACGAGACCTACAAGTTCTACATCGACTTCGCCTCGAAGTACGGCCTGTCTTACATCGTACTCGATGAAGGCTGGTACAAGCTCGGCGACCTGCTCTCGCCTGTTGCGGCGATCGATGTGCCGGCGCTCGTGCAGTACGGGAAGGAGCGCAACGTGGGCATCATTCTCTGGGCCACCTGGCACACGCTCGAGGACCAGATGATTCCGGCGCTTGATCTTTTCCAGCGTTGGGGCGTGAAGGGAATCAAGGTGGATTTCATGCAGCGCGACGACCAGCGCATCGTGAACTACTACTGGCGTGTCGCGCGTGAGTCCGCCACTCGCCACCTGCTCGTTGACTTCCATGGTGCCCACAAGCCGGCAGGCCTTCACCGCGCGTGGCCGAACGTGCTCACGTTCGAGGGCGTGCACGGTCTCGAGAACGACAAGTGGACGACCGACGTGACGCCCGAGCATGACGTCACGCTTCCGTTCACGCGGATGCTGGCGGGTCCGATGGACTACACGCCGGGCGCGATGCGCAACGCGCAGCCGAATCAGTTCCGCGCGATCTTCGATCACCCGATGAGCATGGGAACGCGCGCCCACCAGCTCGGGATGTACGTCGTCTACGAGAGCCCGCTCCAGATGCTCGCTGACGATCCGTCGGAAT
Source organism: Gemmatimonadaceae bacterium (assembly GCA_036844565.1). Classification (GTDB taxonomy): domain Bacteria; phylum Gemmatimonadota; class Gemmatimonadetes; order Gemmatimonadales; family Gemmatimonadaceae; genus AG11. The sequence goes on from DAIUFP010000007.1 coordinate 140,349, forward strand.
ACCTGCGGGAGCCGGAGACGATGGAATTTCTCGCTGCTGTACCCACCGTATGGGACGAGACGCATGCACTCGCTGCGGAAGTGGGTGGGTACGTGCTCATTGCTCGGCGGCGGGGGGCGGAGTGGTTCGTCGGCGGCATGACGAATGGTACGCCGCGGACCCTGACGCTCGACCTGTCATTCCTGGGCGCTGGCCGGTACACGCTGGACAGCTGGTCCGATGGCATCAATGCCGCCCGGAATGCGTCAGACTACCGGAAGGAGACGCGCAGCGTCACGCGGGGAGATCGAGTCGAGGTGAAGCTTGCGCCCGGTGGAGGATACGCCGCTCGGCTCCGCGCTCAATAGACTGAGGAGTGCGCAGCATGACCGCGTGTTCAAGACGCTCGTCCGCGTCGGCCGAGCAAGCTCGCCGACGCGGACAGAACACGTGTCGAAATGCGCTTACGGAATGTTGGAAGGAACGTTCACCAGAAGCGGAACGTTGAATGACCCGTTCGTCACGACCCACGCGGTGGTGGTTCCAGTGGCGGTGGTGCACGTGCCGGAACCTGAGAAAGTGCCCGTCGCGTTGGTGCTCGACAGCGCTGAAATCGTGATCGAGCCAGTTATGAGCGAACAGATGCTGCTGAATGTCGGGCCGGTCGAGTTCTGTCCAATCAAGAACAAGACGTCGTTGCAGGTGCTGGTGCTCGTGGTGATACAGTTCACATCAATGCTGAACGTGCCGGTGGCCTGTCCCTTGACGCTAATGGCGGCGACGTCCGACGTGGTGCCGGTCTTCGGGACATTGGCCGCGACATTCGTGCTGTTGTCAGTTGCGTCCTTGAACCCCATGGCCCAGGTGGTGGCGTAAGGGGTGCTTGCAAGCGCCGCAGACGTGATTGCGCCGGTCGCGCTGTAAGATCCGCCTCCGCCTCCCGTATAGTTGAACGAAAGACTCCCCGAGGCGGTGATGACGTCGGTCAACGTGTCACTACCGCAAGCCGCAAGGAGGGCAAAAGAAGCGACGACCGCAATTCGTTTGTAGCTCACAAATACCTCACATGGTGGGAGACAGCCTTTCAAGACTGCGTCGGCGCAGCTTCTCGCAATGCATGTAAGGTGAATTGCTACTTCGCAGGATCGCAAAGCGCCAGAAGGCATCGGTCTACGGTACCATCCTGGGCTTTGCCTTCGGCACCGCAACGACGACCGCTTCCGACACTGCACTCACGCCGCCCTGTCCGACGGCCACAATGGTGTAGGTAGCAGATTCGCCCCGCTCGGGCGCGGGGTCAGAGAAACTCGGTGTCGTAAGACCGGTAGCGACCAGCCGCCCCTTCGGCTCGAGCGTGGTGGAACGGCTGACGCGATAGTTCGTCACTCCTGAGCCGGCGCTCCAGGTGAGGATCACGTTGCCGTTCACGACTTCCGCCTTGGCGCCCGCAGGAGCAGCGGGAGCGGATGTGTCGGTCGTCGGGAGCAATCCATACACACAGAATTGCCCGGTGCCGATGTTCTCGGTGCCAAAGCTCGCGAGGTACACCTTTCCATTGGCGATGGTGGGCGGCGCCATCTTGGAGTACTCACCGCAGTCGTCGCGAGCAGGACGCTCCAGCGAGTTCCAGAGCTCGTGCCGGATGTCGTCGGCTTCGTACGCGTGGAGAATTCCCGGGCGCGACTCATGCCAGGAGTCTCCCGTCGCATGGATCGCAGCCCAGAGAATGCCGTTGCGGTTTCCGTCGGCGGACAGGGACAGCATGGCACCCGGATGCCCCATGTTCGCGACGTCGCGGGTCACCAAGGGTGTTTCAACAAGCTTCTCTCCGTCGATCCGGTAGACGCGTGCCTTGTCGCGTTGTCCCCAGACGTACAGCAGCGGTCCATGCGTTGCGCTCGACCAGTAGACCAAGCTGTGGATGTGCGAAGCAGTCGCCTTGAAGTGCTGAAGCGCGTGCTCGTCGCCAAGGTGGCCGAAGTTGCGCGTATCGAGCGAGTAGAGAATGCCTTCCTTACCGCCGCCGAGGACGAGATGGGTCCCCGGGATGAGCGATGGTCCTGACGAGTTGAGGTCGGCGTCCTTGGCGTCGAGCGTGAGATGATTGGTGGGTGTGAACCAATCGATGAGGCGCAGCGTGGGCGTGAGCTTGAGGAAAGTTTCGCTGAAGTCGCGCACGCCGTCCCATGTGCCGTTGCCCGTGACGACATAGACGTTGCCTTCATCGTCGGCTGCCGGACCCTGACCAGACTGCCAGATGCTCGCCTCGCTGCCATTCGGAGACGTGTTGAAGACACTCACCTGCTGAAGCGTGCGTGCGTCGTAGGCGATGATGAAGCCGTGGTACGGATCCTTGTCACAGTGCGACGCGTACGCGACGTACACCATGTTGTTCGCGAGGAGCAGCGCCGGCCGCTGATTCTGGAGGAGCGGGTCGAACTGTGGCGCCTTGATCACGATGGGACTCTCGGGCAGGTCCGCACCGGTGGCGAGATCGAGTGCGTGCAAGCGCTGCGTGAAGCCCGCGCCCGCGCGTGTGAGGGCCACCACGTAGAGCGCGCCGCGTGTCTTGTCGATGACGGGCGTGCCGATTATTCCCATCTGCCCGTTGATGTCCAGACAACCGAAGTTTGCGCTGTGCAAGTTGGCTGGGGCGCCGAAGTTCACATGCCAGAGGGGCCGAGTGGCTTCGGGGTCGTTCGCGTCGAATGCGTAGACGCTGTTGTTGACCGTCGTGACGTAGACGACGTCGTGGGTGCCGCGGTCGATCGTGATGTTCGTGGCAACCAGGGGCTGCGTATAGAGCTGATCGTCGAGCACGCGCTTGAAGAGCATGCCGAATCGCGACCCATTCACGTTCGCGGGTGTGAGCACGCGTTCGCGCAGGTTCGCGCCGGTGCGGGAGTTGTCGTTGTGGTTGGTGAGCACGTCGACCTGGGCTGAGCAAGGTGCGGCGACGAGTGCAAGCACGATGGCGATTACGGGCGTCATTCTCCAGCGACGACAAATCATTTCGTATTCACTCATTCGATGTGATTTCAAGAGCGTGAAAGGAGCAGTTCAGTGCTGCGAATGGCCTGGCTTCTCCGGAATACCGGGGTCATCGAGGATCTGCACGGCGGTGGCGGGACCAAAGTTCACCCAGTCGCGCAGTACCCACACGACCTTCTTGTCGCGCGTCACCTCGACGAGCTGTGGACCCTTCCCGTCGCCTCCGCGCGAGCAGATGATGGTATTGCCGTTCGCCAGGCGCGTGGCGCTTTGGGTGTTGATGTAGCGGTACTCCGCGGGCAGGTCGTCGGGCTTGAGCTCCCAGACCGTCTCCTTCTGCGGATTCACCTCTCGGGTAATCAGGTCGTTCTCGTCGGTGATGAGCGTGTTTCCGTAGCGCAATCGAACTGCCGCCCACGGACTTCTTACTTCGTACTTCCAGATTCCGTTGAAATCCTTGTTGTCGTCGGCCGAACTTTGTATTCTGCTGCGCTCCATCCTACGACATCCACAAAATACGCCGCAAAGCACGCAGACCGTCGGTAGTGGCTAGGAGCGTCGACCGATTTCGATGAGCGGTTCGCCTGCGTCGAGGAGTTCTGTCACGCTCGGCCACGCGGCATCGACGATCTCACGCAGAGTGGCGTTGCTCACATTGCCGCACGTGACCCAGACAATCTGAGGCGGAGGGCCTCGGCGATCGAGCAACTGCACGAAGTCCTCATCCTTCGTGACGACCACGGCTGTCTTGCCCGAGCGGGCGGCCTCGAATATCACGGAATCATCCGCGCCCACGAAACCGAGATCAAAGACATGGTGGGCGTCAACACCGTATGCGTGGGCCAGTCAGCGCGCCAAAGAGGGCGGTATTTGCGCATCAATCCAAACGGCGCGCGGCAAATCCGTCGCCGGCTGGCCGGCGCTCACGCCTTAGGCCGCAACGTTCGGATGATCCAAACGCCGCGCCGCGTACAGGAGGCACGCCGCGATGTCATCCGACTCCAAGTACGGGAAGTCGGTCAGGATCTGTTCATGAGATTCGCCTGCTGCGAGCAACTCCAACACGTCGATCACGCGCACGCGCATCCCGCGGATGCACGGACGGCCTCCGCACTGCTCAGGACGGACGGTGATACGCTGGAGTAGGTCAGCTGGCGTCACAGTTTCTCAGGCAAGAGTGCACTAAAAGGTAGCCCTGAAATCGCCAGTAGTACAGAGATGCGTAGGGTCATCGCGCACGCGGTGATGTAGCGCTTGTGCAAGTCGAACCCGACGAACGTCATGAACGCCTCCCGCAACGGTTGCGGTGAAGCTGCGACAGTCCGAGGCCGTTAGCGAGCGAAGGCAACCATCAGGTCGTACATGACTTTCAATCTCATAGAGTCGTGTTAGGCGACACGGAGCGGCTTGATTCGAGCAATAGCGCCTTTGAGCGCCTGCATCGCATCCCACAGGTCGACAGCCCGCTGGGCGTTCATCCAGAACTCCGGGGTGTTGCCGAAGAGGCGCGCGAGGCGCAGGGCCATCTCCGGGCTGACCGCGCGCCGCCCGCGCAGGAGCTCGTTGACGGACTGCCGCGAGACGCCAGCCGCCTCCGCGAGGCCGGCGACGCTCAGCCCGTAGTCCGGAAGAAAGTCCTCCCGAAGCATCTCCCCGGGATGGGTGGGGCGCCGAGTCATGGCGCGCGTGTTCGGAATGGTCATGGTGCCTCCCGTCTAGTGATCGTCGCAGACCTCGACCTCGTACGCATCCCATCGACGAACCGAAAGCAAATGCGCCATTGGTCATTGATGGAAAATGGCGTGCTGGCCCCGGCGGTCGTCCTTGAGCGCGTGCAACCGATTGCCCGGGAGCACGCGGAGATCGTCGAGCCTGGTCGCGAGATTCACGTACTCCAACTTAGGTGCGAGAAACTCTTTGATCTCGCGATGGCGCGGAACGGTTGATACCTAGCGTGGTTCCGTGTGGGCGTAAACTGAATGGCTGCCGCCTTCTCGAAGAAGACGATAGTCATGCGCTTCCAAATGTCGAATGAGATCGAGCCGCTTCACGGCGCTCAGGCGCTCATGCGTTCGCGGATGACCGTCTGACCGACGAGGTCCTCTTCCGATAGGGCGCGATTCGCCTCGAGCACGAGTTCGACGGCCTCACGCAAACTAGCGTGCGCTTCTTCGAGGGTGTCGCCCTGTGTATTCGCGCCGGGCAACTCCTCGACGAATGCAACGTATCCGCCCTCTGGGGCTTCGCGAAACACCGCTGTCAGTTCAAGCGACATGGTCGACTCCTCCCAGGTGAGGGTAGCCTTGAACCCACTCGAAGCCCAAATGGCGGAGCTCCAAGTAGCCGCTCGCCTGCCGAGCGACGCTGGCCCGCCGGCACGTACCCGACCCATCCGACGTCCGCAGCGCAACGGAGAAGGGATGTGTGGCGCAACAGGCCCGGGCGCACGATTCTGGATCGCACGGCCAGTGACGTATCGCGTAGTCTGTTGAGCGCCAACGAGGAACTAGAATAACTCCCCGGTGGTTCCGAGTGCCCAGATAGGAAGTGCGAACATGATGGCCGACGAGGCGATCGTCGATCCGAGGGCAACTGTGGAAGTCGTATCTCTCGCCTCGGGTGCTCTAAGCCGGATGAGAGACCTATTCTACATCTTCAACGCCCCAGCTCATCTGCGGGCGAGCGATTACAATGCGGCGGCAGAGCCGCCGCTACCGTCCCTTACCTATGCGAGAGTGCTTCCCATGCGAAACCTTGCTATCTCCGTCGTCCTGGCTGCCCTCCTACTCTCCACTAGCATCGTCTGGCACGCTCACGCTCTGAGGTACGAGGTGGCACAAATCACGGATGGGATGGTTGTCCGCCTGGACCGCGAGACAGGAGAGACGGTGGCCTGCCTCGCTCACCGCGGAAGCGATGGAGTTCCGGTAGTGGCCGCGTGCACCGGACTGAGAGAGTAGCCCCCCTCCAGTGCGCTCCGCCAGTTTGGCGTAGGTGCCGATCTTGCCGTTGTCGCGGGCGATGAGCTTGAGAAAGCGCAGGATGCTGCGCTCGTTCACAGTGCTGAACACGAAGGGCGAGGTCGCTTCGAGGAGACTCTTCTCAACGTCCTTGCCGAAGCCAATGAGTCCCATGCGAAGTCCTTCGGCTCCGTCCGCTTGATCTGCCAGATGTTGAAATAGACGAAGCTCATCGTGAGCATGTGTTAGGCGAGGAAGGCGAACTGGTATTTGCTGTGGGTGTAGTTCGTCTCGAAGGTGTCCCATAGGAACTCGATGTATTCCTGCTCCTTCGGGGTCTTGAAGGAGAGCGGCCGGTAGTTGGCGAGTTCGGCGGCTTCTTCCATGGCTATCGCTCAGAATCGGAAGCCAAACAGCCCGCCGTCTTCCATGGCATCAGTCAACACTGTGGGGAGCACGTGGTCCCGAAGGTCGAAGCCGGGGACGGTTTCCTTGAATGCATCGTCTTCATTCATCGTGACGATGTACTGAAAGCCCAACTCTTGCGCTGTTTCCGCGCCGACCTTCAGGGCGCTGATCAGCTGGCGGCCGTCGACACCGTCGAAGAGATGGCTGTCGTGGATCAGAAAGCCGGGCCCTACTCCATGGCTGGCACACAGGCGCATCAGCATCATGTCGAAGCAGAAGATCTGCATGCTCTTGATACCCTTGCTACGCGAGCCCTGCATGGGAAACTGGAATGCGGGTCCGTTGGATGTCTCCGCCACAGTCATGCTGCCGGCGGACTCGTAGAGTCTCCCCGAAGTTTCCTCAAACGCGAGAATCGCCGCGGACAAACGGGTCCTCTGCTCGGAGAAGTCGCGCCGCAGGCGCAGCGTGAGATGGTTTCGCTCGATCTCCAGCTCGTTCTTGATGCCCTCAAGCTGTTCGGCGGCTTCGAAGCGCTGTCGCAGGGACTCGACCGTCGCTTCCATGCGCCCGGCTTCTCCTTGTAGCTGGGAGAACTGGTCCAGCGCACCGTGACTCTGCAGAACCCTCATCACGGCAGCGCGCCGTTCGTCGAGCCGGAGCTTCTCCTGCTCGCGCGCGACAACGCGCTGTTTCGCCGCGTCCAGTTCTCCGGCGAGGTAGTCTCGCCGATTTCGAATGACCGACTCGTGGAAACTTCGCACGTCGTCGTAGCGCTTGATGGTTACGTCAGGCAAGGCGACCCCAGCTTCCGCGTAGATACTCTGAAGATCTGTGAGTGACGGGGGCGCTTCCAGCCGCGTTGCGCGCTCCAGGTCGCCGATCGTCGCGGTGTCAATCACGTTGGCGTTCGAGAGGTCATTGATTGCGCGGGTGAGCTGATCGGCCTCTGCTTCCAGTTCCGCGTACTGAGGCAAAACACGGAACGCCGCAACCTGGGACTTCAGTCCTGTCAGCCGGGCCTCCGTCACCGTCAGTTGGGTGCGCAGATCAGAGGCTTTCCCAACGATGCTCCCGAACGCGCCGACACTTGCCGCCTTCTTCAGCTCGGCCAAGGTCTTCTCACGATCGCGCACTTTCTGCCAGTCGCTGGCAATCCTCCAATCCAGCCCGAGCAAGAACAGCAGGGCGACCTGATAGTCACCGGCTTGCTGCATGTTCGCCTGCTTCTCAGGGGTCGTGAACGCTCCGCTGAGTTGCCGGCGCACGAAATAGGCAAACAAGGAGCGAAATGTCGGCGCGCGACGATCCGTATCTGGTACCTGGTGCAACCCGAACATCTTCTCGCCGAGGAGTTCCACCCACTCGGAATTCGAGAGGCTGCTCTTCCCGTTCAGGAAGCTGGCGCCTTCAACATGAATCTTGGATTTCTGGTGCCCCGAACGTTCAACGCGAAGCCGCTCTCCGCCGAGGTCGAACTCCATGTCAAACGACGCGTTGACAAGCGCCTCTGACCGGAAGAGGGACTCCTTCCCGGCCTCCGAGCCCGTCAGGAAATGTAGGATCTCGATCAAGCTGGTCTTCCCAGCCCGGTTGCGGGTTTGCTTGTCGCTCGCGCCCGCTTCCTTCCTGGCGATCAGAACATTCAGACCGGGCTTCAGCTCAAGCGACTTGAAGGAAGAGAGGCTGCTGTAGATGCGATGGATCAAGACGTCCCCCGAACGAGCAGACCATCACGCAGTTCCACCGCCCCAATGAGAAACAGCAGGTCGAGCGCAAGCACGAATCCGTCGTAGCGCAAGGGCGGCGGCGCCTTCTGGTCTCCGACGGAGCGCGGAAGTTGCTCCCACAACTCCGACACCGTGACGGGGTGTGACAAATGCCGCAGGACCGCCGCTCCGACGGTTAGTAGGGCACGATCCTGGGAGAGGTGCTTGGAGGGTAGGATCATTGTGCGGCACCCCGAGGTTCTTCGAAAATGTCGCAGCGCTCGAAGTAGTACGCGATAACGGTGAGCACAGCCAACTCGTGCTCCGGCGCTCCGCGATGGTTGCCTCCGGCCCACGATTGAAGCTCGGCAAAGATCTGGTTCGGGACATGGTCGTCGCTTAATCGCCGATACTCGGCCTTGAAGGCCTCAGCCAGTCTTTCCCCGAGCGTCTCGTCATGCCATCGGGTGAGAAAGTCCGCGACCAAGGGCGACTTGATCATACCTTCCTTGAGCAGCCGCGCTACGGCCTCCGATAGAGCGTTCGCCTCGATCTTCCCGGTCGGCACGTCCTTCACGTCGGTCATCGGTGGCACAGGGAGCGCAGCGATCCTCTCGAGCACAACCTGCAAGGCACCGAAGCCCAAATTGATCTTGGTCTCTTCGGTTGGTGCGAGGCCGAACCATGATGCTTTGTCGTCAGCGGAGAGTTTTCGGAAGATCAGCCGAAGCTCTTCCAGGCACCACGGCTCCAGCCAAATGCCAAGGTTCGCCGCCTCGAAGTCAAGCAGGAGTTGCTGCACATGCGGCGGCAGCCCGTCCGTCGCGTTGTGGACGAACACCCATTTGTCGAAATGTTCGCCCCAGTGCGCGCTGGCGCCCTCGAAGTCCTCAGTGATTTTGGACTTCGCCTTGGCGGCTTCCATCTCGTTAGGCGCATAGACCTGGAACAGGCGGCGCTCGGATTTGAGGAAACCGTCATTCTTGCGGTCGCCCTGATTTCCCCACGGGCGACACGCCATAAAGTCGGCCTTGTACGCCAGGCCCATCAGCCGCTCGAAGAGGGTCTGAAACGCATCGCCCTTCGCGCGCAGAAACTCGATCTCGAACTTCTGTTCGTAGTAGGCGTCCGAGAGGTTCATGCGTCAGCCTCCGCTGGCGCCGGTTCGCCCTCTCCCCAGATGCGGGCGAGGGTGGCTTGGTTCTTTTGCTCGAAGCGGGCGATCAGCTCCCGATTGGCGGCGACCAGCGCTTGCTCGGCTTCGATCTCCGCCACGATAGCTTGCTGCGTGGCAAGGGATGGGAGGGGCACTTTGAGTTCGTTCAAAATGCCCTGGGAAAGATTTCGGATGCTTGCGCCCTGGCCAACCGTCTTGATCATCTCGGCGAAGTCACGGGATTTGAAGAAGTGTGCAAAGAAGATCGGCAAGGCTCGCGCGTTTTCGATTCGGCCACGAATGGTGAAGCCGGAGAAAGTTGTCGGTTCGCGTGGTGTTGGGACGAATAGAGAACGACCGACAAGATCGGGATTGCCGTTGGACCGAACGAAAAGAATGTCTCCCGCTTTGACGAGGTAATCGTCACCGAGTGGCGAGGCCAGATGCACTTCGTCGAGGTCGTCGAGTGGAGCGTAGAGGTTGGTCTGAAAGTCACTGACGCCAATGATCTTCACGGTGTGTCCCGTTGAAGTCTTGTCGAAGTTCAGCCCGTTCTTGAAAGAACAAATTTCGCTCAGCTCAATGATCGGCCAGTCGGGGTGGATGGGGATGTGGGGGCGGTAATGGTCCAGGACGGCGCGGGCGCCGTTGATGACTTTCTGGTAGCCCTCGATCTCCGCCACGATCTCCTTCTGCACCTCCAGTGGCGGCAGGGGGATTTGGAGTTCGCAGAACTTGGATTTGGAAATCTCGGCGAACGTTCCGCCGGTCGCCCACGCTTCCATCGTCGGCACCAGCTTGGTAAGCGCGAGCGCCACATACTCCGGCACCGCCCGCGTCGAATCCTTGATTACGACGTTCTTGAACCCCTGATTCGTTGCGATGGGGACGCGGTTGATAGCGATGCGCCCGATAGTCGCGCGAGTCGAAACAACGACCGAGTTTGCCGGGATCATCTTCGCGGAGGATTCGCGCAAGCCTTTCTCGGAAATCGTCCGCTTCGTCGTGGTGATTTGCGAGATGAAGTCGGTCGCCGGAAGATCGACGAGCGTCGCCCAAGGAATTCCGCCACCCCAATACTCTCCTACATCGGACTTGGGCGTGCCACCGCTTTCCACGCGGAAGAGGCTTTCTTCGCCGAGAGAAATAAGCGGGAAAGAATGATTGCTCGCGGCGCCCTCCCGGTACCGCTCGCCGCTGAGGTTGTAGTCGCCATTTGCGGCGATCTTTTCTTTCGGGACGATCAGGCCGCAGGTCGACTGGAGGTCCGCGTTGGTTTGGTGGCTGCGGAGGGCTTGGAGGTAGGCGGCGAGTTCGGCTTGCACCTGCGGGAGATCGTTCTTGTCGAAGGCGCGGCGCTGGGCGCCTAGGCCGAACCCGTCGTTCTCCACTTTGAAGAAGGCGATGGTGTCGGCGGTCTTAGCGAGAGACTTGTCGAGGATGAGGATGCTGGTCTTCACCCCGGAGTAGGGGTTGAAGCAGCCCGCCGGCAGGGAGACGACGGCGACGAGGGAGTTTTCGACGAGCGTTTTCCGCAGGTCTTTGTAGGCGGTCTGGCTTTGGAAGATGATGCCCTCGGGCACGATGATGCCGGCACGGCCGCTGGGCGTGAGGTGCTCGGCCATGTAGTCCACGAACAACACTTCGCTGCGTTTGGCCTGGATGGAAAATCGTTTGTGGGGCTTGATGCCGCCTTTCGGGGACATGAAAGGCGGGTTAGCGAGAATAACGTCGGCGTACTCGTTCCAGCGCTCCTCGGAGGTAAGGGTGTCGTATTCGTAGATGTGCGGATCGGTGAAGCCGTGCAGGTACAAGTTCACCAACGAGAGCCGCACCATGTCGGGCGAGATGTCGTAGCCCTTGAAGTTCCTGGCGAGGCGACCCTTTTCGTCGGGGGTGAGCTTGCTGTGGCCCTTGGCGTCGGTGTTGGTGCGCAGGATGTGCTTGTAGGCGGAGATGAGGAAGCCGGCCGTGCCGCAGGCGGGGTCGAGGATGGTTTCGCTCTTCTGCGGGGCGAGGACCTCGACCATAAAGTCAATGATGTGGCGCGGGGTGCGGAACTGGCCGGCATCGCCTTGGCTGCCTAAGACGGAGAGCAGATACTCGAAGGCGTCGCCGAGGCGCTCGCTGTGGTCGTAGCTGAACTCGTCGATGATCTTGAGGAAGGCCTTGAGCGTCTCAGGATCGCGGTAAGGGAGGTAGGCGTTTTTGAAGATGTCGCGGAAGAGCGCTGGGATGCCGGGATTCTCTGGCATCTTGGAAATGCCTTCGCCGTAGAGGCCGAGCATTTCGTGGCCGCCGAGCGATGGCGACATGAGCTTGGCCCATCTGTAGCGGGCGTAGTCCCCGGTGAAGAACTTGCGCTTGCCGCCGAGTTCCTCGGACTCGGCGTCCATGTCGTCCATGAACTTGTAGATCAGCGCGATGGTGATCTGCTCGACCTGGGACTTCGGGTCGGGGACTTTACCGACGAGGATGTCGCGCGCGGTGTCGATGCGGCGTTTGGTGGTGGTGTCGAGCAAACTATTATCCTTTGAGTTTTTTGATCGCAGACGTTGATGTCAACACCTGCATCTGGCGGATGGCAATTTCGTTGAGGCGCTTGAGGCGCTCCCCTTGTGACAGCGCCATGTGGATGAATTCGGCGTTCATGCCCTCGATATTGGCCAGCACCAGCAGCTGCTCGATCGTGGCATACTCGCGCATGTTGCCGTCCAGCTTGGGGTTGACGTCGCGCCACTGTTTAGCAGTCTGGCCAAACAGGGCGACATTAAGCAGGTCGGCTTCACTGGCGTAGGTGATGGCAGCCTGTGCCGGCGTGACTGCGGCTGGAATCAGGTGCGCCTGTATGGCGTCGGTGTGGATGCGGTAGTTGAGCTTGGAAAGGGTGCGGTTCAGATTCCAGGCGAGCGACAGGCGGCGGTTTTCATCTTCCTTGAGGCGCTGGAATTCCTTGATGAGGTATATCTTGAATTCCGGACTGATCCACATGCCGAATTCAAACGCGATGTCCCTATGTGCGAATGTGCCACCGTACCTTCCGGCACTCGCCTTCAAGCCGATCGCGTGGGTCTTTTCCACCCACTCCTTGACGCTTATTTTGTAGCTGTTCAGGCCTGCCTGGCTTTTAATTATGGCGAATTCGCCATAATTAAAAGCGGGGTTGTAGACCCGCTCCCAGATTCCGAGGAACTCGACTGTATTCCGGTTTCTCAGCCAATCGGATATGAAAAAATCGCCGTCCTTTGCCTTCAACATATCCGTCAGCGAGATGTAGTCCTCATCCTGGCGCGAAAGGACGGTGACAGTCGTTCCGAGGACATCGATGGTTGATTTGTTGTTTTTGCTCATGTTCATACTCTCTTAGCCTGCAAACTGATTCAAGGAGACGTAATCTTTGACGTATTCGGGGACGAGCGCCCGATACTTCTCTGGCACGGCTCTGAAGTCACGGGTGGAGAACACCGGGTTCGTCGCCAGCTCGGTGAACTGCTTGCTCTCGATGATGTCTCGGACTCGGCCGCTCGTGACGTAAGCCTTGAAGAAGGTTTTGATGGCCGGGATGGCGGCGGCCTCTTCTGGTTTGTAGTCGGCAACAAACTTCGAGAACTCCTCCTCGAGTAGCTCATCCCTGGACTTGAACCGCGGGATGAGGCCGAAGACCTTCTCCAGGATCTCGCGCAGTGTCAGGCGGCGATCCACGGCGGCGGCTTTGCGCAGCTTGTCGAGGGTGTAGTACTCCTCGGGCTTGTCGAAGACTTCGCGGTTCACGTAGTCGATGACGCGATCCCACTGCCCGGCTTCGACAGCGGCGGCGACTGTATCATTGGTGCGGATGACGTCTTCGAACTTCTCGAATAGCATGCGGTCGATCTTCATGCCCTCGGCGCCAATGATCTCTTCCTTGACCATCGAGAGGATGTCCGCACCGAGGTGCTCATACGTGCCGCCCACGAGCCTTGGGCCTTGGCTTTCCAGTTCGCCGCTGCCTTTCCCTTTCGGCGGAGGGAGCGTCAGCACTTCGTCGTAGTTGAAGTCCTCCTCGAAGTACTCGCAGTTGGCAAAGAAGTCGAAGAGCTTGAAGGCCGTTTTCGCCGGATGTTGGACGCCTTCCTTGAGGCTGTCGTCAAAAAGCACCTCGCAGAAGTCATGCTTGCGGGTGCCGCGTCCCTTTATCTGAATGAAGTCGGTGGGCGAAAAGATCGGCCGGAAGAGACCGAGGTTGAGGATGTCGGTGCAGTCGTAGCCGGTGGTCATCATCCCGACCGTCACGCAGATACGCGCCTTGCTGGTCTTGTAGGCCGGGATGAAGTTGCCGGAGCCGAGCAGGTTGTTGTTGCTGAAGTTGATGGTGAACTGCTGGGCGTCGGGTATCTGCGAGGTCACCTGTACGGCGAAGTCGGACTGGTACTTGCCCGGGAACATGCGGTCGGCCATCTGATTGAGAATCTGCACCAGCTTGGCGGCGTGGTTCTGGCTGACGGCAAAGATGATCGACTTGCCGATTTCACCGCTGACCGGGTCGCGCAGGGCGTGTTCCAGAAACGTCTTGCACAGGAGCTGGTTGGTGGCGTCCGCGAAGAAACGCCGCTCGAACTCGCGTTGCTTGAAGGCCTGCTGCTGATCCTCGCCGGCGTCATCCGTGAACGAGACGACGAAGCCTTCTTTGGAAAGCAGCGTGGTGGTGACCTCGGTGCGGGCGTCCACCACCGTCGGGTTGATCAGGAAGCCCTCCTTTACGCCATCGAGCAAGGAGTAGCGGAAAGTCGGCTGGCTGTTCTCGCAGCCGAAGGTGCGGTAGGTGTCGAGCAGCAGGCGACGTTCGGCCTCGCGCGGGTCGCGAGTGCCCGGCTTTGAGCTATCGAACCGGCGGAGGTAATCGCGCGGTGTGGCAGTGAGGCCCAGCTTGTAGCCAATGAAGTAGTCGAACACGGCGCGGGCGTTGCCACCGATCGAGCGGTGGGCTTCGTCGGAGATGACGAGATCGAAGTCGGTCGGCGAGAAGAGCTTCTGGTACTTGTTGTTGAAGAGCAGAGATTGCACGGTGGTGACGACAATCTCCGCACGTCGCCAGTCGTCCCGGTTCTCCTTGTAGATGACCGTCTGAAAGTCGGCGGACAGCACCGCTGCGAAGGCCTTCTTGGCCTGGTCCTCCAGCTCAAGGCGGTCCACGAGGAACAGGACGCGCCGCACGTTGCCGGAACGGAGAAAGAGCTTGATGACGGCGGCGGCCGTCAGGGTTTTGCCAGTGCCGGTGGCCATCTCGAACAGGAAGCGGTCCTTGCCTTCGCCGACTGCGGCCTGAAGGCTGTGGATGGCCTTGAGCTGATAGGGCCGGAGAAAGCGCAGCTTGTTGGTCTGGATGTAACCGGGGCGCTCCGCTTCGTTCTGCCACGCGGCTTCCGATTGGTAGTTCGGGCGCTGGGTGCGAACGATGTAGTCCTCGCCCACCTGCTCTTCGATCAGCCGCTGCGGATTGGGTGTGACCTTCTGATAGCCGGTGACCGAGTCGGGCGTCGGAAACGAGGTGATGACGTACGGGTTGCCGCGTTCGAGGTCCCAGAAGTAGTGCAGGTTGCCGTTGGAGAGAATGACGAATCGGCAGCTCTGGGACTTGGCGTATTTGCGGGCCTGCTCTTTGGCGACGAGCGGATTTTTGTCCTCGGCCTTGGCCTCGAGGACGAGCAGCGGAAAGCACCTGGAATCGAGCAGGAGGAAATCGACAAACCCTTTTTTCGCCTTCTCGAAGTTGTCGCCGAGCGCGTCGAGGTCGGTTGACTTGATCGTGACGCTGGGTTCGAGACGAATGTTCGCGGGCGCGCTGCCATCCGGGAAGAAACGCCAGCCAGCCGCTTCGAGCAGCTTGTTGATCTTAATGCGGGCTGTGGCTTCCTTATCGGGCATTCAGGTTCCTGCCTCAGCGATGGTCGTCAAGCGGCAGACGCACTCGTAGTAGATATTTACTGTCGCAGGACCATCATCGTAGCCGTGATCTGAGTGCGTCATTCGTTGCACAGAAAGGAGTTCCCATCCGGCCGCGCCGATCGCGTTCAAGCGGCGCTCAAGTTTCTTGAGTGAGTCACCCGCGGTGTCGCCGCCAAGCGCCGGATGAAAGGACCCCGCGTCTATGGCCTCGGTGTAGTACTCCCAAGTGCTCATCGTGTCTCGCCTCGATGCTTAGCCGGCCGGCTTCGGTGGATCGCCCAAATCACTGAGACGTCGAACGGCATCCTCCACAAGCCGCTCCAGTCGGGACTCGTCTATCGCATCTTGATGACCGATCCGGAGGATGTACTCATCCTTAACGGACTCCTTACCGATCGATCGGCGCACAATGATGTCCAACGGGTCGCGCGGGTGATCGCCTTTCTCAATTCCTTTGGACCTGGCCTTCAGGATCACTACTGCCAAGTCGACGATTGATTTTGCCAACGTGGCGACTGCGGTCCCAGCTGCGAGCCACAGAAGGAGCTCGGGACCGCTTTCGTGTTCGAGGACATCGGCAGCGACGTTCGACTGCGTTCGCGCAGCGAGGTCTCGATCAATGATGGCGTACGCATGGGGCGAGTGCTCGCGGTGAAAACAGCCGCTTGAGACGCGCACTTTTATTGAGAGCCCGATGCCAGCGCCGGCGCGGCCGCCCGCAAAAGCACGCATCCGCTCGTCGAACTCGCTCGTCCATGGCTGTGACATCGGATCTCCGTTGCTCCGGCTAACTTTGTATTCTGCTCCACTCCATCCTACAACATCCACAAAATACCCCGCAAGGCACGCAACAATATCCGTTGCTCGCTAAAATGCCGATCCGCTGTCGTGCGCCCCGCGCCTCATCCGATGGGATTGGACTACGGATGCCGTGATATCGGATGGAGCAGCCGATCCAGATCACGTGCTCCGTGTGCTGGATCATACGCCCGGCCGCACGCGCCGCTAAAGCCGTTTCGGTCGGGCCGTCGTCATATCTCGAGCCTGCGCCAGACATCGCTGCTCTGCGATTCTGATCGCAAGTGTTGCACATCACGGAGCGTCGTGATGCCGTCAGCCATCTGCCCGCGAAGGATCAGCAACAACTCTTCGCCCTGCCAATGTGTCAGCGAGGAGGCGAGATGATCACGTGACGGCCTAAGAGGACGAAGGAGGTTCGGTGGACTCCGCCGACGCGATCGCGATGCGGTCCTCCCTGATCTCGAGACGCAAGCGGCCGAACAGGCTCATGTAGACGTTGGCGATCCAGACCATCGAGAAGCCGGCGATGAGGTAGCCGCGCCAATCGTCAAACAGGAGCGTGTAGCGCGTGATGAACAGAAAAAACAGCGTGACGTAGTGGCTGAGGCAGTACTCGCACGTGAACAGGTAGAAGAACTTCCGCTCGGCTAGGCGCTTACAACTCTTGCTCCTCACCGTGCACCACTCGCGCGGCTCGCGAAACAGATCTTCGTGCGTCATCGTCCACGCGATGCACGCAACCGGAAGTGCGAGCAGAAAGAGCTCGGCGACCTGATGGCCTAGCGTCATGAACAACTCGCGATACGCCGAGAATATTCCACGATCAGAGAAGTGTCTGGTCGACGGTGACGTCCTTGTCGGTGGCGCTCGTCCATCGTCGTACCGCGACCGCGATGAGCAAACAGCCGCCGCCGACCACGAGCACTGGAAGCGCATACGCCACGATGTTGAAGCCGTGGGCGGCAGGCGCGAGCAGAATCCACTCACCGTACTTCGACACGAAGTAGGCCTTCACTTCATCTGGCGTCTTTCCCGCGGCAAGCTGGTCGCGAACGACATCGCGCATGGACTGCGAGAGCTCCGACGGAGAGTCCTGGATCGAGAGGCCCTGGCACACGGGACAACGCAGTTGCCGCGCGACGTCGGAGGTGCGCGCTTCGAGGGCCGAATCCCGTACCGGCTGAACGACGCGAAGATCAGTGCTGTCCTGCGCGGTGGCGTACGTCGCACCGCACACCATCAGTGTGCCGGTGAGAAGGATGCAGCAAGCGATGCGCCTCACTTCGTTCCGCCCTTCGCAGCAGGCGCCGCCGCGAGCAGCGAGTCGACGATCCGTGTCACCACCGCAGCCTCCGCAGGGCCCGTGATCTTGCGCGCGATACGTCCGTCGGCCGCAACGATGAAGGTCTCCGGAACTCCGTACAAACCGTAGTCGATGGCCGTACGCGCCTGCGGATCCTCGACCGACGGATAACTCTGCCCGCCCAGCTCCGCGATCCATTCCGTGCCGGCGCTCGCACGGTCCTGATAGAGCGAACCAACAAAGCGAACCGGCTTGCCCGCATACGTGCGGGCAACCTCTGACAGCACGGCGTGCTCGTCGCGACACGAGAGACACCAGGAGGCCCAGAAGTTCAGTACCACCACCTGTCCGCGCATGTCGGCAAGGCGGATGGTATCGCCAATGGGTCGACCAAGTGGCGTCTGGCCTGGCGCAAAGACCTGAAGCGCGAACGATGGTGCGATCGTTCCAGGGAGCGGCGACGGAATGTCCTTGGGGTCGTGCCGCATGCCGAACACGAAGAGCCCAAGGACCGGGATCGCGAAGCCCGCGGCGATGGCGCTGCGTTTCCAGTTCATGCGGCGCTGTCCTGCGAGACCGGCAATGTCATGGCCGCCTCGGCAATTCCACGCCGCCGCGGAGCGCCGGGCCACGCGCCGATGATCGCGCCGACGATGATGATGCCGCCACCGAACCAGATCCACGGCACCAGCGGCTCGAAGATGGCCTTGACGGTCGCGCTGCTGCCGTCGGGCTGCACCGCCATGAGGTTCAGATAGAGGTCGCCGAGCGGGCCACTCCGTACGTCCGGCGTGGGTACCGGCTGCTGTGACAACGGGTAGAAGTTCATGTGCGGCTCCATCGTGCCAACGACACCACCACCGGAGAGCACTTCCATCGTTGCGCCGATCACGGAACGCTGCTTCTCCTCGCGTCCCCACACCTGCTTGAGTCGCACGGTGCGCCCCGACACCGTCAGCGTCTCACCGGGCTTCAGCGTGGCTTCGCTCTCCGACCTGAGCGACGAGGATGCCGTAATGCCCAATGCAACGAAGAAGATGCCGAGGTGCGCGATGTAGCCGCCATGCCGTCGTCGGTTGCCGAGGATCAGGCGCACGAAAGCAACGATCCACATCTCCCCATGTGCAATGTGCCGAGCACGTGTACCGATCCAGAATTCGCGCACGTTCGCCGTCGCGGAGTATCCGACGAACGTGAAAGCGAGAACACCAAAGAGTGAATGGATGCCCATCAGGAGCGCGACTGTCGCCATGACGGCCGCGCCGCCGAGAGGTAGAAGCAATTTGTCACGGAGCTCGGTGCGCGAGGCGCTCTTCCATGGAAGAGCTGGACCGACGCCCATGAGAAAGAGCAGCGCCACGACCATCGGCAGCGACATGCGATTGAAGAACGGCGCTCCCACACTCACCTTCACGCCCCGCACGGCCTCCGCGATGAGCGGATACAGGGTGCCAACCAGCACCGTGAACATGAATGCCGTCAGGAACAGATTGTTCAGGAGGAACACGGTCTCGCGTGACGCAGCCGAGTCCAGGTGACCAGTCGTGCGCAGCCTGTCGGACGTCCCCGCCACGAGCACCAGTGTGCTGACGAGGACGACGCCGATGAAGGCAAGGAAGTAATAGCCGATCGTCCCTGTCGTGAACGCATGCACCGACGAGATGATCCCGGAGCGCGTGAGAAACGTACCGAGGATCGTGAGCACGAACGTGCCGACGACAAGGTTGATGTTCCACAGGCGAAGCATGCTGCGCCGCTCCTGCACCATGGCCGAATGGAGAAATGCGGTCGCCGTGAGCCATGGAAGAAATGACGCGTTCTCGACGGGATCCCACGCCCAGTAGCCACCCCAGCCGAGCACATCGTACGACCACCACATGCCGGCGATGATGGCGGCGGAGAGAAAGCCCCACGTGAGCACCGTCCAGTTGCGTGTGAGCCGAATCCAGTCGTTCGACTCGGCCTCACCCGAAAGCAGTGCTCCCACGGCAAAGGCGAACGGCACACTCATGCCGACGTAGCCCAGGTACAGGAGCGGTGGATGCACCCCCATCAGGATGTGGTTCTGGAGCAGGGGATTGGGGCCCGGTCCATCGGCTAGAACGGGGAAGACGACGTGAAACGGATTCGCGGGCCCAACGAGCAGGATCGCGAAGAAGAACGACACTCCAAGCAGGACCATCGCCGAGTAAGGCACCAGTGCCCCGGGGCGAGAGCGATTTGTCGACACCACCAGCATCGAGTAGAGCGCCAGCACCCACGCCCAGAAGAGGATCGATCCTTCGAGCGCGCCCCACAGCGAGATGACCGTATAGAAGAGCGGCGTGGCGCGACTACCGACCTGCGCGACGTACGACACCGAGAAGTCGTGCGTCACGAGGGCGACCAGCATTGCAATCACAGCCGCCGAAACGAGCAGAAAGTTCGCGTACACGGCACCGTAGCCGAGCGCGACCCAGTCAGTGCGGCCCCGACGGACACCGAACGGCACGATGAGCATGCCCAATAGAAGAAACGGAAGCGATACCATCAGCGCACTGCTGCCAACGAGTCCGTTCACGACCGCGCTCCACTCTTGATGAGCGACTTGTACATCGACTGCGGCGTCGCCTCGCCGGGCTTCGGCGGGCGGTACTCGTTCGAGTGCTTGACGATGAGATTCGTGGAGTTGAAGACGCCGTCGCGATGGTAGCGTCCTTCGACCACGACACCCATTCCATCGCGGAACATCTGCGGCGGCGCGCCGCGCGAGTGAACGGCGATTTCACCCGATCCGTCGGTCACCGTGAACGAGAGGTCGAGTGAGGCGTCGTTCCACTTCACCGAACCGGGCTTCACCTGCCCGCCAAGCCGTACAGGTACATCAACGCCATCGGTGCCTTTCGCGAGCAGCTCCTTCGGCGTGAGGAAGTAGACGACATTCTTGTCGAGGCCACCGTAGATCAGGTAGCCGAACGCGATGCCGATCACCGCTATGCCGGCAATGATGCCCCGCTTTCTGCTACTGCGCGGCGGGATCATCGCGGCACCGAGGTGCTTGCGTCGAGCAACGTTTGCGCGCGACGCAGGGCGCTGCGCAGGTGCACGAAGTATCCGATCAGCACCATCCACGTCAGGCTGAACGCAGCGCCGACGAACCACCAGTTGTCACTCATTGAAAGATCCTCCCAACGCTACAGCCTCGCTTGCGTGCTCGGCGGCGCGCTCCAGCATGAAGGCATCGCGGCGACGGCGAATGAAATAGATCATCACGAACAGGAATGCGAACGCATTCAGGCGCAGGCCGATCACATAGGCTGGGTCGACGGTCGCGGGACTCGACTGGATCTGATGGATCGTGCGCCACCATCTGACGGACATATAGACGATGGGCACATTGATGGCGCCAAGGACCCCAACCGCGGCGCTCCATTGCGCACGCTGCTCGCGATCATCGATCAGCGCACGAATCGAGAGGTAGCCGGCCAGGATGAGGAACAGCACGAGCGTCGACGTGAGCCGGGGATCCCACGTCCACCAGACGCCCCAGGTCGGTCGCCCCCAGATCATCCCGAGCGCCAACGTCAGGCCGGCGAACACCAAGGCGACTTCGCCCGCGGCGGCGGCAAGAAGATCGTCTTCCTCTCGCCGAGTGAAGAGGTAACGCAACCCGAAGGCGAGCAGCGCCAGCGGCGCGAGCATCGTCATCCACGCCGCCGGCACGTGCACGTACATGATCTTCTGGAGGTCGCCCATATCGCGATCTGGCGGGGAGATGATGATTGCCGTGATCTGCGAGAAGACCAGAAAAAGAAGCGTGAACCAGCCAAACAACGGCCGGCGTCGCGCGTAGGCGGGAGCACTTGCAACAGATACAGCGTGCGTCATTGCGTCATGCCTCGATGACGGATTCAAATACAAGGAACGTCGCGACGAGGAAAATCACGTCGAAGACGACGAGCAACCGTGCCCAAGCGCCGGCGTCGCTCATGGCATTGCCACCGAGCAATGCCTTCGTCGCTTCCATCGCGGCGAGGAGGACGGGAACGAGCATCGGAAAAAGAAGCAGAGGCAACAGCACCTCGCGCGCTCGGCTACGGCTCGCCATTGCCGCATAGAAGGTGCCGAGTGTGGTGAGGCCGACCGCGCCAAGAACGAGAATCGCAACGAGCGACGGCCAACGTGACGGGATCTGCACCTGGAATAGCACGATCGCCGCGACGACGACCACCGAGAGCATTGCCCCGACGAACACGAAGTTCGCCATCAGCTTTCCGGCGAAGATCGATCGACGCGAGCCGGGATAGAGGATGAGATGCTCGAGTGCACCGCCGTCGAGCTCCATCTGATACGATCGATTGAATGCGAGCACGCCAGCAAAGAGTGCCGCAAGCCATATGGCTCCCGCTGCCGCGTCCCGGATTGCCTGCGCGTCAGGACCGAGTGCAAACCCGAACATCACGAGAATCGTGACAGCCAGCGCTACCACACCGTTGAACTGTGCCTTTGACCGCCGCTCGGCGGTAAGATCCTTCCAGGCGATCGCGCGCGCCCGTCGCCACTCTGCGCGCAGCGTCATCGTGCGCTCATGTTGAGGCTCACGGGTGCGGGGGAAGTATCGCGAAAGGTCGACGCCAATCTGATGCGTCCGTCGCGCAGCTCCACCGTACGGTCGAGCAGCCTCACCGCTGGTGCAATCTCGTGCAGCACGACGAGTGCGGCCGCGCCCTCATCGATCCATTCGGCAATCAGCTCGTTGACGAGCGCGATACCGTCTGTGTCGAGGTTGCTGTACGGCTCGTCGAGCAGCAGAAGCCGCGGCCTCACGAGCATGAGACGAGCGAATGCCAATCGGCGCTGCATGCCGGCTGACATGCCCCGCACCTGACGATGTGCGACGCTCAGGAGGCCGACTTGGGCCAGCGCGGGGTCGACCTCTTCCGCGTCGCGATCGAGCATACGTGCGACGAACTCGAGATTCTCGCGGGCGCTGAGGTCTTCATACAGCCCCGGCGAATGCGCGAGGTAGCCGATGAGCGACCGGACCCGGTGCGCATCGCGGACGACGTCATGACCACACACCTGCACGCCTCCCACGTGTGGCCGCAACAGCGTGGCGATGATGCGGAGCAACGTGCTCTTGCCGCTGCCGTTTGCGCCGAGCAGGCCGACGACTTCTCGGGGTGCCACGGTGAAGTTGATACCACGGAGCACCCAGGATGCCCCGAACCGTCGCGCAAGGTTCGTGACCTCGATCGCGGCTTCGCGGTGTGAGCCATCGGTCACGAGCGTGACTGGCGACACATCAGACTCTTGACTCACCGGGACGCAGCCGCCGACTTGGCGAGGGCGTCATCGATGTCGCGCGCATGCTCGCTGTACTCCTTCAGGGCGGATCGCTCCGTTGGCGCGGCGGCAACGAGTCTCTTTCTGAACGCATTGGCGGCGTTGACGTCCTTCGCCATGTCCGCGGCGCGAATCGCGAGCACGAGGCCGAGCAGGTGATTCGAACGTGCCGCGAGAATCGTGTCCGCTTCAGCGCGCGCACGAGTGACGTCGCCCGCAGCGGCCGAGATGGTGCCGATGTCGTATTGTGCGTGCGCGTCGACCGGGCCGATCATTTCGTACGCCTGTATGGCCATCGGCGCAAAGAAGCGGGCGCTGTCCAGCTTTCCCTGCTCGCTGTAGAGCATCACGCGATTGAAGAGACGGCTCGCACGCTCTTCTGGCGACATCGCGGAGATGTCCGTCGCGGCCACCACACCACCGCCAGCCATTCCCGACAGAGGCGTCTGCGCGGGAGCGGCGGCGGTCTGGTCGATCGTGCCGGAGTCGCCGGATGATCTCCGGCCGGCCGCAACACCGGCGACGAATGCAACGAGGGTCAGCAGTGCCGCGCCTCCGACGATGAGCGGCAAGCGGCCGGCCGCCGTAGAGGATACGTTCCTCGTCGCCGCACCGGCGCCAATGGTTGCGCCGCACTCGGGACAGAAACGTGCGCCGGATGGTGCGGCCACACCGCACGCCGGACATGCCACGTCATGTGACGCCGCGCCGCAACCAACGCAGTACCGGCCAACGGTAGTCTCGCCGCATCGTGCGCAGCGCACGCCGGAATTCGATTCGATGGTCATGTGGTTGCCTTCTTTCGAGTCAGTTCGTGCATGCGTCCGAGCACGGAGTCGTGCAGCGAGCGCGGTGCGGGTGGCAGCGGTCCGTTGCGTAAGCGAATGTTGGCGAGCGCGCTGTCGGCCATCGCAGTATTGCCGGTGGCGCGTGCCACCATGTAGATACCAAAGAACGGCGCCGCATGCTGGGGCGCGAGCTCGGACGCCTCGCGGTAGTGTACCAGCGCTGCAGCATACTGCTTCTTCCGGTAAAGCGCATTACCGCTGTCGAGCGCGGCCTTGGCGCGAGGGCCGATGATCGCATGCGCTGCGGCCGTCACGGGTTGTACGCTGTCGGCCGGTGCGCGTTGACCAAGAGGAACTTTCGGAGCATCGCTCGCCGTTGAGCAGCCCGTCACCGCGAGCGCCGCCGCGACAAGCGCAGCAACGGTGAGCGCACGTTGAAGCGCGAATGAACTATTCATCGGAACCTGCCTGGTTGATGATCATCTCGCGAGCGGATTCTTGAAGTGGCAGTAGAGACACAGCTGCGGATTCTTGCTCGACATACGCGCCGCATCAAAGGCGGGGCCATGCGGGCTGACCTTCGATCCGAGGTCCGAGTGACACTGCATGCAGTATGTCTGCTGGTGGCACGACGTGCAGCCCTTCAGGTCCTGTCGTGCGGCCCGCCCATGCTGAAGCAGCCAGAGCGGCTGCGCATTGTGGAACACGGCACTGCGTGTATTGCTCGCGGCGGCCAGCCCCGTCTGCCGATGACAATCACGGCAGAACGCCTCAGTGGAGTGGCACGAGCTGCAGTCGGTTTCGCGACGATACGCCTGGGGTGCATGCGTCGACACGAAGTTCGCCGCGTGATAGCGTCGGGTCACTCGCTCACCCGTGTGACAGTCCGTACAGAAGCGCTGTGCGTGGCAGCTCGCGCAGCCAGCGGCGCCTGACGCCGCTTGCGCACCATGTGCACGCGCAAACCCGGCCGCGTGTACGCGGACGACCCGCTGCGTGGTGTCGTGCCTGAGTGGCGGAGCCTGGGACGACTGCAACGGCGCCCGGACCGTGTTCGATATGAGGCTGAAATCGGGCGGGCCAATGATCCGTTCATGACGGAGCTGCACGCCGGGCGCCGTCACCTCTCGCGCCGTGGGCATCCGTGCGAGCACATCGCGCGCGCCATCGCCAGTGTGGCAGCTCTCGCAGCTCGCCCGCGCATGACACGTCGCGCAGCGCGCCACGGAGGCACGCGCCGCCGTGCCGTGCAGCACCGCGAACTGTGACGATCGATGATCCGCCTGCATTGGATAGACGGCCGGCCGTCCCGCCACCAGCCGAGCGACACGAGCATCGGTGCCCAACGCGCGAATCACGGTCACCCGCGAGCCGTCCACATGACAGCGCAGACAACTTTCACGAGCGTGACACGTAGCGCAGTTCGCCTGTGCCGACAGAGCGCCCGGACCGTGCGTGCTCACGAAGTCCGCACGCGCGTGCGACGGAGGCTTGGGCAGCCCCGCGATATCCGCATCGCTCAGCGCCGTTGCCGCCGTGAGCGCGCGGTGACACGTGCTGCACTTCGTCGCGTCGGCGAGATGCGTGGTGTGTCCCTGCGTATGACACGACATGCACGGCTCGGGCTCGGCACGCGCGACGTTCATCCACTTCGTCGATCCGTCGACACCATGGCAGGACGCACACGTGGTCGCCTTCGCCGTCGAGAAATGTTGCTGGTGCGAGAAGACGAGCAGCGTTGGTCCCTTCCGATCCGGCGCCCGCCACCGAACGGCCGGCTGAATGACGCCATCGTGGCACTGCCCGCAGAGCATCGGCGATGGGTACGACCGGAACGGATCGGCGATTGCAATTCCCACGTGACAGCTCGAACAGAGGGGAAAGAGCTTAGCGTGGCGCGCATGCGGAAACGGCGTACTTGCCGGGGAAACCGGCGCGTTCGCCTGTGCCAACAGCAGCCCAGGACCGACGACAAGCGCGAGGACGCGGAGAAAGAACCTCACCGCGCCGGACTCGCTCGCATGCCAGGATCACGCCCGACCGTCCACTCGAACCGCGCCGTCGCTCGGCGCTGCGTCCAATCGGGTCCAGCGGCGCCATTCGTCAGCGAGTGCTGATAGAGCGCCGCATCCAGCACGAATCGCACATCAGGCGCAACGCGCACCGCGCCGTCCAACGCAACGCCGTAGATACGACCCGTGCCTACCCGGAACTCGTAGATGTTCTGGGTCGCGGCGAGGTCAGCTCCGAAGGAAAGGTCCGCCGACTTGTCCCACCGAGCACCGGCACGGACATCGGTGCTTGCGGCGCCGCTCCCGATGTCGACGTCATACGACCCGAACGCCGAGAGCGCACCCTCGTTCTGCCAGCGGACATCGCCGCCTGCACGCCATCCATTCGTGCGCAGGCCGGGCACTGCCGTCCCGGCATCGGCGTACGTGCGGTAGGCCCCACGCAACGAGGCGCTGAACGGACTTCCGCGTCTACTCCAGTCCACGGTGCCGCGTGCCTCGTCGTAGCCGACGGGCGAGAAGGCACCCCAAATGGTCCACAGCTCGAAGTACGGACGCGAGTGTCGCGCTTCCACCGAGTACGCGAGCGTCCGGCCAGGCGGCGTGCCGATGCGCAGCCGCGCCTCGTTCCAGTCCCCCGTCGAGAAATCGTAGTTGAGGCCGAGGTCCGCGGTGACACCGTACTCACGCGAGCTCGCGTCGAGCGACGACCGTTCGGCGTACAGTCCACTGCGGTCCGACAGCAAGACCCGCTGGTAGGTGAGTGCCACCGCGGTCAGTGGATTCGGGCGATAGCGCGCACGTCCCCCGAACAGGTATCCGTTCTCAGGAGGTGGCAGGTTGTCGACAGCAGCAAGCTGCGCGCTCGTGTACGGCTCATTGAGACCGGCGACGAGCGCTCGACCGCCCCATCCCTCGAGCGTCAGCGCATCGTGTCGCCAGAGCCCATTCGCTCCGTCAAACGAATAGGTGCCGAGTCCACTCGAGATCCACTGGCGTCCGAGGCGGCCGCGCCATGAGGTGTGCTCGAGCTCCGCGAATGCGTCCAGCGTCTGGAAGTGGTCGTCTGCGCGCGGGTAGAGCAGTCCGTCCGTTCTCCCGAACTGCGATCGCGCGCGGACGTTCGCGTGGAAGCTCAGTCCCTCGCGCCATCCCCATGCGGCAACCGTGAGGTCCTGAAGGAAAGGCGCGGCGCTGATCCGATCGCCGGAACGCTCGAAGGAACAGAATGTCGCGTCCGCGAGGCAGAGTACTGGGACGCCAGCGTTGGTGATGCGCGATTGATCCGAGCCCGGAACATCTGCAGCTGGTACCGAATCCAGCACGAGTTGGCGTAACTCGACGAACTGCACTGTCGTCACGCCCGAGATGCGGATACCCTGCGCACCGAGCAGCAGTGGACATACCGCCACAAGCCACACGAACCGACGCGCAATCACTTCGTGCCCACCACGCGACCTGCGCGCATCATGCCGTGATCGGCAAGCGCGTGACACGTAGCGCAATCGCCCAACGGATAGTGCGTGCGCTGTTCTTGATGACAGGTGAGGCAGACCGTTCGCGACGAGGGCAACGCCGCCACCGTCGCATCGGTGTGGCAACCCGCGCATCCCGCATGCGAGTCACGGTCATGACCCACACGTGCAGTCGTGTGACAGCGTGCGCAGTCGGCCGTTGGCGTGTGATGCGACGCATGACAGCTCGCGCACGTGGCCGTCACGGCGCGATTACCCGGTGTTGCATGACAGCGCGCACAACCGAGTGTGCCATGACGTTCGTGCGTGAACCCGACCGAACGCGTGACTGGATTTCGACGCGCGCTGATCGCAAAGATCATTGGCATGACGCGCTCGCTGAGGGAGCCGACCGAATGACACCCGGTACAGGTCACACGCTGTTGCGCACTGTGGTGACACGTCGTGCAGCCCGCCGGCCGATTGAACGTCAGTCCGCCATGGGAGCTTGTCGTCGAATGGCACGACGTGCAACTAACCGATGTATGCCGTGAATGCAGGAACGCCGAATCGCGCACCGACCGCGCCACTTTTGGCACCGAGACGAAGGCTGCAAACCGCGCCGCGCTCCGCGCGCCATCTCCTCGGCGCGCCACACGATGCGTTCGCCCCAGCAACACCCCAGAACTCATTCGACGCGCTTGAGGCTTGTCCTGATTGATCGTCGTGTGACACGCCTTGCAGTCACTACCCCGGACCTTCCAGCTGTGCGCCTGGTGACACATGCCGCACTCGCTGAGCGCATGGTTGCCTAGCCCACGGTGGAACGCCGTGAGCTTCTGGGCGTCGGAGTGACAGCCTCCCGAGGCGCACGTCTTGAAGGCATCTCCTGGCAGCTTGTTCTTGTGCACATCGTGACACATGCCGCAGTTGCCCTTGTGCGGATCCAGGGCGAGGTCGAAATGCTTGATGTTCTGCGTCATCGCGTGACACGACGTGCAGTCCATCACTTTCGGCACCAGAGCGAGCCCGGCCTCCTTCGGTGTGGTGCCGGGCGGCACGAGATTCTTGAAGTCGTGACACGACGTGCAGTGCTGGAAGCCCTGCGTGGACATCGCGCCGAGATTCACCTTCTGGTTGAAGTGACAACCACTCTGCGTGCAGCTGAAGCTCGTCGGCTTGAACTGGTGGAAGTCGCGCCCATGGCACGTGACGCACTGCACGTCCTTCAGCTTCGGGTTGGTCGACGTGAGGTGCAGCGCGTGCCCCGCCGTCAGCGTCACCAGTGTGCGCGCCGAGTCGGTGCCTTCGCGCATGTGGCATTCGCTGCATACGGTAGACGGAACTTTGTCGTGCGGCGGCACCGTCATCCTCCGCTCCGTCACCCACCAGAACAGCTCCACCGAGCTCACGTACATCGGTTGACGGTGACATCCGTGGCATTGGATGTCCTTGTGGGCGCTCACCTGGAAGCGGTTCCACGCGGTGTCCATGATGTGGCACGACTGACAGAAGTCGTTCTCGTGCATCACGTAGTTGTAGCCGTAGAGTCCCGAGCCGATGCCCGCGACAGCGACGGTGAGCACCGCGGTCGTGATCGCGGCCTGGACATAGAGAGGCCTGCTCGTCCACCACGCCCATAGCGGCCGGCGATGCTTCCACATCTGCCAGGCGATGATCGCCGCCACCGGAACGCCGACGAAGATGCCGGCGAGCTGTACCCACTGGGGAACGGTGGTGAACAGGAAGCGGAACAGGTGGCCGCCGAGCGCCGTGGTACCGGCGGTCTTCGACGACGCGCCACCGGCGTAGTGCGCGTCCGGCGACTGGGCCAGGAACAGCAGTGCCGCGATCATGCGCCGTGATGTCGCGAGCGCGCGGAGGCGGAGAACGAGGGCGACTGAACGCGCGCTTCGGCCCCGCCGCTACATCCCGCCGCGCATGCCGCGGCGCCCGCCCTGCTAGCGCTGAACGTTATTGGCCGAATGTGATCGAGACGGAAGCACGAACTTGTTCACGAGCGGCACCGCGATACTCGGCGAAACTCCGTAGTCGGTCTTGAGTGCGTTGATCGAGCCGACGAGGAGCTGCTCGATCAAGAACGGATTGTGCACGAACGCGCCCGGCGCCTGCGCCAGCGACACGTTGAATTGCGTGCCGAGGCACGAGGTGAACGGCTTACCCGCGACGAGCACACAGGCGCTCGGGTTGGCGAGCTTCACCTTGGCGATGGCGGAGTTGGCGGAGGTGACCAGCTGGAGCACGCGCGCCGAGTCGGAGAGGTACAGTGTCCGCGCGACGGACTCCGATGCGTGACATCCGCTCGCGGCGCAGGAGCGGAACGTCTTCGTGCTGATGTCGCACGTCTGCGCGACGGTGGGAATGCCGTTCGCGTCGACGCATGGTGCGGCGATGAAGCGATGGCCCGTGCTCTGGAACGCGAACTTGCCCGTCGCCTTGTCGGTCGCGGCAAAGCGCGCCACATGGCAGGTGGCGCAGAGCTTCTTGTTGACGGACGGCGTGCCGTGCGTGCCGATGATGGAGTCTCCGGCGCTCATGCCCGGGGGGAACCAGCCCGCGAGTCCGAAGAGCGTTGGACCCTCGGGCGAGTGGACGCTGTTGCGCGTCGTGACGTCGGCCGGATCCGCGCGGCGCTGGTGGCACTTCGCGCAGAGGTTTTCGTCGATGGTGGCGGCGCTGAGGGAGAACCGCAACTGATGATCGTTCGCCGAGCCGTGCGGGTCGTGACACGTGGCGCAGACGAGGGGCAGTGCGTTTGCACCCGTGATCGCGGCCGTGGTGACCCTCTCGACGTAGTTCTCAGTGACGCCGAAGCGCTCCAGTGCGCCCTGGGCGGTATGACAGCCCACGCAGGTGCGATCCGTGTTGGCCGCCGTTCCCGGCTGCACGATGGAGTGCGACAGGCCCTTCACGTTCGTGAGCTTCCATTCATCCACGAACGGACTGTGTACGCCGGTGTGGCACTCGCCGCAGCCATTGGTCGCGTTCGTGTCTGCCTTGATTGACGCGAGCGGGCGGTTGCTGGAGGTCGGGCTGCTGGCGTGCGTGAGCCCAGGACCATGGCAGCTCTCGCATTGCACGTCGTGATAGCGTGCGTCCTTCGTGGACCGGTAGCCGACCGCGGTATCCCCGACCGCATTGCCGAGGTTGTCCACGCTGTGGCAGGCTTCGCAGTAGCCCGCCGCGCCGCCG
This sequence comes from Gemmatimonadaceae bacterium, assembly GCA_036844565.1. Lineage (GTDB taxonomy): Bacteria > Gemmatimonadota > Gemmatimonadetes > Gemmatimonadales > Gemmatimonadaceae > AG11. The sequence goes on from DAIUFP010000007.1 coordinate 170,373, forward strand.
CTGGCCTGGAGGTCTTCCCACGCACTGGCGTGCTTGGTCTGCGACCAGCGAGTTTGATAGTCGACGTGACACGACCCGCACACGGTCTTCTTGTTCGCGACGTCGTAGTAGCCGATGAAGCTCGCGCTGGCTGTGGGCGGCGCGGCGAAGTTGACGCCATCGCGATACACGACGGTCTCGGTCGTACACGCGGCGGCGAATACCCACGCGAGCACGAGTCCGAACGACCTGATAACCTCCCTGCTGCCGCGGCGCATAGTGCATCTCCCCGTACTGCAGCCGCCGCCCTGCTTTTGGGCGACCGCACAACGAGGGGACGGGGCGGATGATGTCGAGACAGTACTCTCGACGCTTCGAGAATATCACCTGAAGCGAGCCGTTGTTGCGCGAGCGAACTCAAAACGACGGAGCCCACTACTTAGTAGAGTAGTGTCCGGCACTGCACACTGTCAAAACGCAATGCGCGCGGCGTGCCGAACTCGTGCACAGGGCGTGCATTCGGATGCGTCGTCGCCGTATCATCCCAAGCGCGTTTCTCGCACGCCGTCCCACAGTTTCAGGAGTAACAGCCGATGAGGCTCGCCAGTGCAGTCGCACTCCCTCTGCTCTTCTCACTCGGACTCGGTTCCGTAGTGCGCGGCCAGACTGCCGCGGGACCGGCGCGACAACCCCCAGCCTCTGCCGGGAAGACGCTTGACATCTACATCTCGGATACGGAAGGGGGCAAAGGCACGCTCTTCGTCTCTCCGTCCGGCGAAACAGTGTTGATCGATACGGGCAATCCCGGCGCCAGGGACGTCGACCGCATCATGGAAATGATCGGGTCAGCCGGCGTAACGAAGATCGACTACCTGATCAGCACGCACTATCACACGGACCATGTAGGCGGATTGCAGGAGATCGTGAAGCGGATCCCGGTCGCGCACTTCATGGATCACGGCGCCAATGTCGAGGTGCCGGAGGCCATCGCGGGTTTTCAGGCGGCGTACTCGGAGATCTATTCGAAAGCCAGGCATACCGTGTTGAAGCCAGGCGATCGCGTACCGGTTGCCGGACTCGATTGGCGCATCGTGACCTCAGCGGGTCAGGCGATCAAGACGCCGTTGGAGGGAGCAGGACGAGCGAACAAGGAGGAGTGCGCCGCATTCCAGCGAAAGCCGGAACCGGCTTCTCCGGACGACAATGCACAGTCGGTCGGCAGCGTGATCCGGTACGGCCAGTTTCGTGCGCTCGACCTCGGCGACCTCCTGTGGAACAACGAGTATGACCTCGTGTGTCCCCGGAACCTGATCGGGACCGTCGACCTCTACCTCGTAACGCACCATGGTCTCGACCGCTCGGGCTCACCCGCCCTCGTACACGCCGTCCTGCCGCGCGTGGCGGTCATGCAGAACGGGACGCGAAAGGGTGGCGCCCCCACGACCTTCCAGACGCTGCGGCAGTCGTCGGGGCTGGAGGACATCTGGACACTGCACTGGTCGTATGCTGGGGGAATCGAGCACAATAGCGCAGGGGTGTTCATCGCCAATATCGACGACATGGCGACGATCGCCGGCGTCCTGAATCCTGGTACCGCCGCCGCGGCGGGCGGACGCGGCAATCCCGCACATTCACCGTCCTATCCCATCAAGATCTCCGCGCAGAGCAACGGCACCTTCACCGTAACGAACCTCCGCAACGGCTTCAGCAAGACATACGTGAAGCGGTGAGACGCTACTCGAGGGGCTGAGGTGGCATCGCGAGTGTAACGCCACGATACGGCGATTGCACGGAACGTTACGCTCAGCACTCGTGTGACCCCCGTCACGAACGTCATAAGTTATTGTAGGCAAACATGTTATGCAGCTCCAGCCGGAGTGTGATGCGTGGCTTCCGTCCTGCCTTCAGAGAGGCCAGAAACCGACCATCTCATTCCTCATGGAGTCATCACATGCGCACCAACTACCTGGTCTCTGCCGGCGCTCTCGTCCTCGCCACGACACTCTCGGCCTGCTCTTCCGATTCGACGAGTCCCGGGTCGGCAACACCCGGAGCCGTTTCTCTCTCATTCGCGACTACTGGCGCGTCGACGACATCCGCGTCCGTCGGATCGGCAGGGGCGGGTGTCTTCGCGCTGACCGCGGCGACGGACTCGCTCGTGATCACGAAGGCGCAGGTGGTTCTCGCGCGCCTCGAACTGCAGCGCGCCGGTGCAACGTGCGTCAGCACAGAGACGGCCGGAGACGATGACAAGCGCGACGACAGCTCCTGTGCCGAGCTCGAGCTGGCGCCGTCGATCGTGAGCCTGTCCGTGAATGGCGGAGTGACACAGGCGCTCAACAGCACCATACCAACCGGGACCTATACCGCATTCGAGGCGAAGATTCGTGTGGTAGAGGCAAAGAAGGCTGCGTCGACCGCATTCCTGGCTGCGCATCCCGAGATGGCCGGTGCGAGCATTCGTGTCGAGGGTACGTTCAATGGCAAGGCATTCACCTATACCGGCGCTCCGAAAGCGGAGCTGGAAGGCCTGTTCAATCCCGCGCTCGTTGCGGATTCGACGGGTGCGAACATCACGATCAATGTCGACCTGACGAACTGGTTCCGGACGTCCGCCGGTACATTGGTTGATCCGGCGACCGCGAATGCGGGTGGCGCCAACGCCGCACTTGTCAGCAGCAACATCGCGCGGTCATTCAAGGCCTTCCGCGACGACGATCACGACGGCCGCGACGATCGCGACAGCAAGAAGCCGTGATCGCTGAAATCACCCACTCGACCGCTCGCGTTCGCGCGAGCGGTCGCTGTACACCGCTCCTGTGCCCGAACTTCGCGTCCTCGCGCTCACGGATTCCTTCTCTGCCGAGTGGCCCGCGCTTGCCCAGGCGAACGGCCTCTCGTTCGTGTCGTGTGAGGACGCTGCGGCGATGGAGCCCAGGGCCGGAACGATCACGCTGGTTGCTGCTGGCGGCGACGAGCTCCTGCTCGAAGCCGCGCTGCGCCAGCTCCCGGGTGGAAACCGACTTGTCGCGGCGGTGGGATCGAATGCGGATCATCGGCTCGTGGCGGCGCTCGTCCGATCGGGTGCCGACGAGTACTTCGCGCTTCCGCAGGACATGCCGTCGTTCAGGTCCTGGCTGGAAGCGGCGGCTGTTCGACTTCAGTCGGAGCGCGATGCGGCAGCGTTCGCGGCACAGGAGCGGGGTGCCGTCCAGTTCGACGGTATCATGGGCACGAGCGATGCGCTGCGTGCGGCACTCGATCGGGCGGTCCGCGTGATACAGCGGCCGAACGTCACCGTGCTGCTCACGGGCGAGACCGGCACCGGCAAGGAACTGCTCGCCCGCGCCATTCATTACAACGGTCCGCGGCGCGAGGGCCCCTTCGTCGACGTGAACTGTGCGGCTATTCCCGAGAACCTGCTCGAGAGCGAGTTGTTCGGCCACGAGAAAGGAGCGTTCACCAGCGCAACGAGTGCCAAGCCTGGATTGATGCAGCTCGCCGACGGCGGAACGCTCTTTCTCGACGAGATCGGTCATCTTCCTCTCCCGCTGCAGGGCAAGGTGCTGCGTGCGCTCGAGGAGCGCAGCATCCGTCGCGTTGGCGGATCGCGAAACATTCCGTTCGACGTACGGCTCGTCGCCGCAACGCACGTGGAGCTCGCGGCGGCGGTGCGGCGTGGCGAATTCCGCGAGGACCTGTACTACCGCATCAACGTCGTACCCATCGAGCTGCCTGCGCTTCGTGATCGCGCAGAGGACATACTGCTGCTCGCGAACCACTTCCTCGCGCGCTTCAAGCGTGAGTACGACGTTCGCGACCTGGACTTCACTCCCGCGGCCGCACGAGCGCTGCGCGAACACGCGTGGCCCGGCAACGTGCGCGAGCTACGCAATACCATCGAGCGTGCCGTGCTTCTCGCCGACGGTGGGACGATCGATACGGACGCGTTTGCAATCGACAGCGCACGTGACCGTGGCACGACGAGACCCAACGAGCTTCCCTTCCCGGCGACGATCGCCGAGCTGACACAGGCGGCCGCCCATCGAATGTTGGCATTGTGTGATGGCAACAAGAGCGTGGCCGCTCGCCGACTCGGCATTTCGCGTCCACGCCTTCATCGGCTTCTCGACGCGTCCATCGCGCAACTCGAGCGCGAGAATGGAGACGTGGACGATGCCTGATCAGAAGAAATACTCTCCCAAAGGTGGAACGATGTCGTTCAACTCACGTCGCCGCGCGCTTGCCTGCGTCGCTGCGTTCGTCGTCTTCGGATGCAGCGCGTCCGACACGATTGCTCCGGATCAGCGGGCGGTCGATGGGCTTCGACTGCTCACGGTAGCGGCGGATGCGCCCCCACTCGCCACCACGGCGACGAGCTTCTATGCGGTGCGCGGCCAGAACGCGGGTGTCGATATCTGGTATCGCGCGAAGCCCGGCCGCAGTGATTCCACCAAGTTTCTCGAGTTCAGGCTCGCCGGCTCTTCGCTCGACCTGAGGCCGGATGGAACGGCGTTCGCCAACGGAGATTCGGTTCTCATCACGCTCACCGTGACGGATGCCACGCATCTCATCGTGGACTTCCAGCCGTCGGGCCTGCGCTTTTCGACGAAGGATCCGGCGCAGCTGAAGATGTTCTTCACGCAGTGCGGCGATGATCTCGATGGAAACGGAAAAGTCGACTCCGGCGACGACGCCATCCAGCAGCAGTTGAGCGTCTGGCGCCAGGAATCAGTGTCCGCACCGTGGTTCAAGGTGAGCAGCGTGGTGGTGAAGAACAACAAGGAGATCGACGCCAATATTGGCGGTTTCACCGGCTACGCCGCGGCTTACTGACGTGCGAACCACCCCACGCACCGTCTGATGAACGGCGCATCGCCTCGGCAACTCGACGAAGGCCTCGATCGTGCCCGCGAGCTTGCTCGCGGCGGCGCGTGGAGTGAGGTCGTCGCCATGCTGGAGCCGATGACGCCGTTTGTCGCCGGCTCGGGCGACATTCGCGTGCTGTACGCGGAAGCGCTGATGCGCGTGGGACGCGAGCGAGCCGCATGCGAGTGGTTGCGCCGGATCGTTCCGTGGCTGCTTGCGCACGGCGACCGCGTGAATCACCGCCGTGCCCTGAACCTGCTCGGCGTCGGCACCTTTTTCCTCGGTGAGCTGGACGAGGCGAGCGGTGCGTGGAATGCAACGCTGGAGCTCGCGTCCGAGGAGGAAGACCTTCTCCTTTTTGCACGCGCCACGAACAACCTTGGCATGATCGCCAACCTGCGTGGTGCGCACGAGGCGGCACTCGGCCACTATCGGCTCGCGGTGCCGGCGTACCAGCGGCTTGGCCAGCGCCGGGGGCTCGCGGAGAGCTATCACAACATCGCGATCACCTATCGCGATATCGGGGAGCTGGAACAGTCCGATGAGTACGAGCGGCGCGCCATGGACTATGCGGCGCAGGGAGTCGCTCCGCGGGTCTCAGCGATGGGACTGATCGGTCGGGCGGAAGTCGCGCTGCGGAGGGGAGATCCGCAGTTCGCACGCGGAACGGCGCATCGTGCTGCGTTGGATCTTCAGCAGCTCGAGGATCCGATGAACGAAGCCGACGCGCACCGGCTCGTCGGAACCGCGGCGAACGCGATGGGACGATTCGCCGACGCGAGTGTCGCGTTCGAGCGGGCGCTCTCGATCGCGCGCGCGCGAGGGCATGCACTGATCGAAGCGGAAACGCTGCGCGATCGCGCGATAGGACTCTCGAGGCGGGGTACGCACTCGGAGGCGCAGGTGGATGCGGAAGCGGCAATCACAATCTTCGAACGATTGGGTGCGACGTCGGAGGTCGAGGGGTTGCGAGCGGTGATGGAGTCGTGAGTGCCTCAGGTGCAGTTTCCGATATCATGGACCTCGGAAAAAGCAAAGAGATGCATTCTTCCCTCTCTTCCGCGCACATTACGTCATGCCAACTCGCGGATTCATCGGACGACGCCCACCGGCGGAGGTCGCTGACCGGCTCCCGCCGGGGCAGCACCGAACGGACGACTTTCCCGTGCTGTCGCTCGGCCCTACGCCGATCGTGAATCTCGACACGTGGAAGTTCGCGATCATGAACGGGCCTCGACTGCTGGCGAGCTGGACGTGGGCGGAGTTCGACGCGCTGCCGCGCACGTCGCTGCGCAAGGACATCCACTGCGTCACGAAGTGGTCGAAGTTCGATACGGACTGGGAAGGGGTGCTGATCGACGACCTCTTTTCGATCGTCGGCATTGCGTCACCCGCCGAGTTCCTGCTGGCGCAATCGTACGACGGCTACGAAACGAATCTTCCTGTCGCCGACCTGATCGGAGGCAAGGCAATGATTGCCACGCGCTACGCCGGTGCGCCGCTGGAGGCAGAACATGGAGGGCCGGCGCGGCTTCTCGTTCCGCACCTGTATTTCTGGAAGAGTGCCAAGTGGGTGAAGGCACTACGGTTCACTGCGCGCGACGAGGCGGGGTTCTGGGAGATGCGTGGCTATCACATGTACGGCGATCCCTGGCGCGAACAGCGATACACCGGCGATCCGTGACCAGCACGCCCGCGCCAGCGCTCGCCTGGCACGAGGCGGTGATCGAGCGGATCGAGCAGCGCACTCCCCGTGTGAAGAGCTTCTTCCTGCGCGCCCCAATTGCGCGCCACGACGCCGGGCAGCACGTCGATGTCCGGCTCACCGCACCGGACGGGTACTCCACGCAACGGAGCTACTCGATCGCTTCAGTCCCGGGCGACGACACCATCGAGCTCGGCCTCGAGCGCCTCGAGGGCGGTGAGGTCTCGACGTTCCTGCACGACGTCGCCGTGCCGGGCGATACCATCGAATTGCGCGGGCCGGTTGGCGGACATTTCATCTGGCGCGCGGAGCTGGGCGGGCCGTTGCTGCTGATCGCTGGCGGATCCGGCGTGGCGCCGCTGATGTCGATCCTTCGTAGTCGCCGCGCATTCGCGCCTGGGACGGAGGCACTGCTCCTCTACTCGGCGCGCACCCGGGATGACCTCATCTTCCGCGACGAGCTCCTGGAGATGGAGCGCGCGGATTCGCACTTCGAGCTCGTGGTGGTGACCACCCGTGAGGTTCCGCACCGATCGGTCGATCTCGGTGTGCGCTTGGACGGTGAGAGCCTTCGCTCGATCCTGACGAAGTGGGGCAGGGCGCCGGCGCATGTCTACGTCTGCGGCGCCACGGCATTCGTCGAGCTCGTGACCAAGGCTCTGGTGGCGGATGGAATTCCCGCCGAGCGAGTGCGGACGGAGCGGTACGGCGGAGCGACCTGAACAACCCCGGCCGAAGAGGCTCGACCTACTTATCGCCGCAGGTGCGCGCCCAGGGAATGATGTCGAGACGCTCGAAGGGTATGTCGCGCCCTGTTTCCTCGCACTTGCCGAAGGAATCCGGATTCGTGTAGAGCCGCGCGAGCGCCGCGTCGATCTCACCGAGCTCGTTGGAGGCCCGCGTGGCGTTGGACGCATTGATCTCTTCGCCGATCGTATCGGTGCCGATATCCGCGGGGTGAAACGGCATCTTTGAGGTGCTTCCGCTGTGATCCTGGTCGGTGGAGTCCGCAAGGTCCTCGGTGTTGCGATTGATCAGCTCGAGCGCGAGCACGCGCTCCTCCTTGAGCCGGTTTTCCAGATGGGTGCGTTGTGCGTTCGTGAGAGGCATTGAGGTGTCGTCGCGGGGAGCGGTTTATCTACAGGGCAGGGCATCTGGGCATGATTTCGGCCACGATCGCGGCATCTGTCGAGCAAACTGTTGTCGCGATGGTCACACATGGCCTACTCATTGCCCCACTTCGACCGCCATGACACAAGTAAAGTGGCCCGAAGCGCCTTGTGCGCGTATGTCGGGGAGGGTGATCACGCGCCATTGCTCGAAACTCATACTGGCAGCGATGGCTGTGTCCGGGTGTGCCGAGCCGGCCCGCTATCCCGTTGACGTCGGCATAGGTCCGCGACCGACCTTGGCCGTGCCTGCGACGGCGCTCATTCCGACGATCAAAATTGCGCTCGCGAAAGGGTGGCCCGACCACACGACGCCTGTACCGGCGGCTGGAACACGCGTGAATGCCTTCGCCACCGGCCTGAACCATCCGCGCTTCCTCTATGTCCTGCCAAACGGCGACGTGCTCGTGGCGGAGACGAACGGACCGGCGAGGCCCGACAACAACAAGGGGCTGCGCGGAAAGATCTTCAACTATTTCCAGAAGAAGGCGGGAGCCGCTGTGCCGAGCGCAAACCGCATCCTGTTGCTGCGCGACGTGGATGGCGACGGTGTGGCGGACGTGCGGACGGTTTTCCTGTCGGGGCTCAAATCGCCGTTCGGCATCGCGCTGATCGGGAAGGTGCTGTTCGTGGCGAACACCGACGCCATAATGCGCTTTCCCTACGAAACCGGTGAGACCACGATAAAGCAGCCGGGAGTGACGGTCACCGCTCTTCCGGCGGGCACGATCAACCACCACTGGACGAAGACGATCGTCGCGTCCGCTGATGGCACCAGGCTCTACGTGAGCATCGGGTCCAACAGCAATGCGGCGGAAAATGGCATCGAGGCGGAGACTGACCGGGCGCAGATCTGGTCGGTCGATCCGCGGAGCGGCGCGCACACCACATACGCCTCCGGGCTGCGCAATGCCGCAGGGCTCGCGATCGAACTGACGTCGGGCGCGCTCTGGGCTTCCGTGAACGAACGTGATGAACTCGGCAGCGATCTCGTGCCGGACTATATGACCGCCGTGAAAGCCGGTGGCTTCTACGGGTGGCCATACTCCTACTTCGGCCAGCACGTGGACGACCGAGTAAAGCCGCAGCGGCCCGATCTCGTGGCCCAGGCCATCGTGCCGGACTACGCCCTCGGCGCACACACCGCGTCGCTGGGGCTCGCGTCGTCCCGCGGAATCGCCATCCCTGCCTTCTTGAACGGCATGTTCGTTGGTCAGCACGGCTCGTGGAATCGCGATCCGCCGAGTGGCTACAAGGTGATCTTTGTTCCGTTCACGGAGGGGCGGCCGTCGGGGATGCCTGTCGATGTTCTGACCGGCTTCCTCGATCGAAAGGGAAATGCCATGGGGCGCCCGGTCGGCGTGGTGGTGGACATGCGTGGAGCGCTCCTCGTCGCGGACGACGTGGGGAACACCATCTGGCGTGTCACAGGGCTCCAGAAGATGGCGAGTTCTGCGCGCGCACCCTGACGCCAGCGCGAGTTTCTGCTACACTATGGCGAGACTGGAGTACGCCTGCGATACGCCTGGCCTTTACGGGCCGTCGCGGCACCCCACATACCGAGAGGAATCGTGATGCGCAGTGTCCGTCGTGGAGAAGCCGCCTACCTTGAGTTGATGCGCGAGGCAAAGGCGCAGTTCGACGCAGAGATCGCGAAGAACAAGGAAAAGGGGAAAGCGGGTCGTCCACGAAAGGAAGTCGCGCCGGTGGTGGTGGAAGACGACGACATCGAGATCGACTTCAGCGACGTCGTGACGCCGGAAGAAGCCGTTGTCGTCGTTGAGCCTGTCGTCGCGAAGGTGGTAGAGAAGAAGGAGCCGAAGAAGGCGGCGCCCGCCAAGGCGAAGAGCGCTCCGCCCGCCAGGAAGGCGCCGGCGAAGAAAGCAGCTCCGGTGAAGGCTGGCGCCAAAAAGGCTCCGGCTCAGGCCAAGAAGGCCGCAAGAAAGGCAGCGCCCGCGAAAAAGTCCGGGGCGAAGAAGAAGTAGCCGCGAGTTACGCTTACCAACATGAATCCACGAGGATGCTCATGACTTATCACGCTCGTGTTAGGGTGACAGCTGTCATTGCGGTAGCAGCCCTTGTCGGCGGTTGTTCGAGCACGCCGTCGTCAGAGATGCAGTCCATGCCGATGCCCGCTACCACCGCGGCCAACACGTTGTCGCCGGCGGAGCAGAACGCCGGGTGGCGCCTCCTGTTCGACGGCACCAACCTGAATTCCTGGCGCGGCTACAAGGCCGCCGAGATTCCGTCGGGATGGCACGTTGCGAACGGCGAGCTCACGAAGGAGCGTCCGGTGCAGGACATCGTGTCGAAGGAGGAGTTCGCGGACTTCGAGCTTCAGATGGACTGGAAGATCGGCGAAGCGGGTAACAGCGGAATCTTCTATCGCGGCTCCGAGGAATTCGACAAGATCTACTGGACCGGCCCGGAGTATCAGCTGCTCGACGACATCAAGGCGGAAGACAACAGGACGCGGCTCACGTGCGCCGGAGCAGCGTACGGGCTCTATCCGTCACCGATCGGCCACCTGAATCCAGTGGGGCAGTGGAATACGACGCGTATCGTCGCGAGGGGTCCGCACATCGAGCACTGGCTGAACGGGTTCAAGCTGCTCGAGTACGAAATGTGGAGCCCGGATTGGGAGGCAAAGGTGAAGGCGAGCAAGTTCGCGGCGTGGCCGAAGTACGGCCGCCTGCGGTCGGGGCACCTTGCCATGCAGGGCGATCATAATGGGTCGTTGTCGTTCCGGAACATCAAGATTCGTACGCTCTAGGAAGCGCAAGAGCGGAACGGTAATCTTACCGCAGAGGGCGCAGAGGACAACAACAGCCGCAGAGAACGCAGAGGACTACAGCAGCTGCAAAGAATGCAGTGGAACTTCCAAATGCGCGCCTCCGCGCCCTCTGCGGCTCTTTCTTTTCTCTGCGCCCTCTGCGGTAAATTCGCTCTTCGCTCTCGCGACGATCGACTCAATCGTCCGCCATGGCGCGCTGCGTTTCCGGCATCGTGCTGTAAACGATGAGAGACATCGCCACGCAGGCCGTGACATACCAGAAGTACCACGCCTCGTGGCCCGCGTTCTTCGCCCAGAGCGCGATGTACTCCGCCGTTCCGCCGAAGACCGCCACCGTCACCGCGTAAGGCAGCGCGACGCCGAGCGCACGGATTTCCGTCGGGAAAAGCTCGGCCTTCACCACCGCATTGATCGCCGTGTACCCACTCACGGCGATCAATGCCGCCATGAGCAGCAGGAAGGCATTCGTCGCGTCGCGCGTGGCGGCAAGGGCGGTCATCACCGGCACCGTTCCCAGCGTGCCGACGATGCCGAAGGTGATGAGGACCGGCTTCCGCCCGACGCGATCCGAGATGAAGCCGACCGCCGGTTGAATGAGCATGAAGACGAGCAGCGTCAGCGCCGAGATGCGCGACGCGTCGGGCTTGCTCCAGCCACCGGTGTTCACGAGAAACTTCTGCGCGTACGTGGTGAAGGTGTAGAACGCCACCGTTCCTCCGGCCGTCAACCCAACGACGGTTGCAATCTGGCGCGGGTACTGAAGCAACTCTCGAATGCGGGCGCGTGCAGCGGTCGGTTCGCCGACGGCGGCGGAGGAGCGAAAGGCGGGCGTCTCCTCGATGCCGCGCCTGATCCAGAGTGCCGCGACGGCCAGCACCGCGCCGATCGCGAACGGCACGCGCCATCCCCAGCTCTCCAGCGCCGCGTTGCCGAGCTGTCGTTGCAGCACGAGGAGAACAACGAGCGCAATGAGCTGTCCGCTCACCAGCGTCACGTACTGGAAGCTCGAGTAGAATCCGCGGTGACGTTGGCCAGCCATCTCGCTGAGATACGTTGCACTCGCGCCGTATTCGCCACCGACGCTGACGCCCTGCAGCAGTCGCGCCAGCACCAGTAGAACCGGCGCGAAGACGCCGATGCTCGCATAGCCGGGCGTCACGGCGATCATCAACGACCCGAAGCACATCAGCAATACGGAAATGCTGAGTGCCGCGCGGCGTCCGTGTCGATCCGCATAACGTCCCATGAGCCACCCACCGACGGGTCGCATGAGAAATCCCACCGCGAACACGGCGGCCGCGTTCAGGAGCTGTGCGGTCTGACTTGCGGGCGGAAAGAACACCTTCGCGAAATACAGCGAGAACGCGGAGTAAACGTACCAGTCGTACCATTCGACGAGGTTTCCCACGGAACCGCCCAGAATCGACTTGAGCCGGTGGTTCATCTTTGGCGCGTCTGCCGGTATGCGTGTTTCACGAAATCGCGGATGAGTGTGGCGAAGGCCTGAGGGTCGTCATATGGAAGCGCGTGTGCCGCCGTCGGGACGACGGACAACGTCGCACCCGCCGAGCCAGGTGACGAGATACCGACGAGCCGAGCGGCGTCTGCTGCCCACGCGACAGTGACGACCGGATCGCGAGCGCCGCACACGATGATCGTTGGCGCACCGATGAGCGGCAGCTTTTCCTCGATGCGATCGGCGAGCGCGGAGCGCAGCGTCGCGAAGAACCGCAAAGGCCCCACCCGGAGGTAGTCGCGCAACACGACCAACGCGAGCCTCCACGGTTCATGAGGGATGTCAGCAAGAAAACGCACGAAGACGCCCATGATGGTGCGGTGCGCCGGATCCATGGTCGGCGCATTGAGGACGAGGCCAACGACCCGCATGGGGTCGCGCTGGGCCAGCTCGACGATCACTTGGCATCCGAAGGAGTTACCGATAAAGATCGCCGGACCGATCCCTCGGACGTCGAGCCAATTGATGAGCGTCTCGGCAAGACCTTGCGTGTCGAGCGCCTTGGGCGGTGTACCGCTCCGTCCGAATCCAGGAAGGTCGATGCCGACGAGTAGATGATCGTTCGCCAGGGCACGCATGGTCGGCTCGAGATAGCGGACCGATGTGCCCAGCCCATGCACGAAGACGAGCCGGGTGCGTCCGTCGGCAAACGTGCGCGTCGACACGCGAGCATGAACGGTGATGCCGTTCACGACGTCGTATACCGACACGATTGGCTCGACGGCCGCAACGGGCGTGGTCATCGGTGCACTATACCGCGAATCGTCGCACGGTGCATCCGACCGCGCATCTATCGACGGTCGCATGCCGCCGGTATTCTACGCGTGTGTCCATTCCACCGAACGACAAGCAGAACCTTACGCGCCGAGAGCTGCTACGGAGCGCGGGCGTCACCGTTGGTGTGGCGTTGGCGGCACCGGTCACTGGGCTCCTCGCACAGGCCGCGTCGGCGCCTCCAAGTGCATCGGTCCAGGCACCGGCGATACCACCCGATGCGACGAAAGTGCCGGGCCTTCCGTCAGGCCCACTCGGCGAACGCTCCCCGTTCGAGAAGCCCGCGCTCGCACCACTTGGCATAACGACCGGCGCCACGAACACACCGCACCAGAACCTGCGCGGCACCATCACGCCATCGGACCTCCATTTTCAGCGGCACCACAACGGCATCGCGCTGATCGATCCCGCGAGATACAGCCTGACGATTCACGGGCTGGTCGACCGGCCGCTTGTGTTCACACTCGACGAGCTGAAACGATTCCCATCGGAAACGCAGACGTACTTCATCGAGTGTTCGGGGAACGGGCGCGCCGCGTATCGGACGCCCAAGCCAGAGATGACGCCGCAGGACGTCGACGGACTGACGAGCAATTCCGAGTGGACCGGAGTCCTCGTATCGACATTGCTGCGTGAGGTTGGAGCGAAGGCGGCGGCCAAATGGGTTCTCGCTGAAGGTGGTGACGCCGCGGTCCTCTCCCGGAGCATTCCGCTGGACAAGATGCTCGGCGACGCGATGATCGCCTATGCACAGAACGGTGAGGCGGTGCGTGTGGCGAATGGCTATCCGGCGCGATTGCTGCTGCCGGGCTACGAAGGCAACATGAACATCAAGTGGCTGCGCCGCCTCGAGCTGATCGACCAGCCGAACATGTCGCGCGATGAAACGGTGAAGTACACGGATCCACTTCCCGACGGCACGTCGCGGCAGTTCAGCTTCGTGATGGATGCGAAGTCGATCATCACGTCGCCGGCAACGCCGGAACGGCTGGGAGGCCCCGGGTGGCGACCGATCACGGGCATCGCATGGACGGGTCGCGGCCGCATCACGGGCGTCGACGTGAGTGTCGACGGAGGAGCCACATGGTCGGCAGCGAAACTGGTCGGGGCCGTGTTGCCGCATGCACACACTCGATTCCAGCACATGTGGCAGTGGAACGGAAGGCCGGCGGTGTTGATGAGTCGTGCGCGCGATGAGACGGGCTACATGCAGCCGACGATCACCGAGTATCGCCGCGTTCGTGGGCCCGGGACGGACTATCACTTCAATGCGATCAGGTCGTGGCGTGTGGGTGCCGATGGCGCGGTGACGTTCAATGGGTAAATCGCTTCGATATGGTAGCACTTTGCGAATTGTCAACGTCGTTATTAGTTGCATAACGATACTTTATATCGTCGGCTGCGCACAGGCCGACGGCGCGCCGACCGCCCAGCGCCGCCCTCGGTACGGCCTCGGCCATGCGCCGAGCGCGGCGGAGATTGCCGCGTTGAACATCGATGTGAATCCAGCTGGCGTCGGGCTGCCGGCTGGCCAGGGAACATCGGCAACAGGAGCGACGACATACGCGTTGAAATGCGCGGCATGTCACGGGCCGAACGGTGAGGGCATCGGCCCGAATCCGAAGTTGGTAGGGACCGATCCCGCCGCGGGCTTTGCGTTCGCCGGTGATGTGAAAGCGCCGAAGACCATCGGCAACTACTGGCCATATGCAACGACCCTCTATGATTACATCCATCGCGCGATGCCAATCACCGCGCCCGGTTCGTTGACGCCCGACGAGATGTATGGCCTGGTCGCATTCCTGCTGAGCAGAAATGGTCTGGTGCCGACGACGATGGTCATCGACGCGAAATCACTGCCCGGGATCGTAATGCCTGCTCGGCGATACTTCGTTCGTGACAACCGGGCGGGTGGTCAGACGTTCAGATAGGGATCGGAGCGGTGCTCGCCGAACGTGAGCTGGGCTTCGGTCTCGTCCGGTCTCAGGATTCGAGCGGGCATGTCAGCCACGAGGGCAAGAGCCGTGCAATGCGCTCAGGTCGTTTCGCGCTGCACCCAACGTGGCAGCGGCGGCGGCTCCATGGCTTCCATTCGCGCGATCAGCGCCGCTGGCTCCGCATCGACGACGAGAAGTGCGCGGTACTCCGGTCGTACGAATTGCTCGGTCACCGCATGATCGAGAAACTGAAGCAATGGCGTGAAGTACCCATTCACGTTCAGTACCCCATACGGCTTCCGATGAAGGCCGAGTTGCCCCCACGTCCAAATCTCGAACAGTTCCTCGAGCGTGCCCAGGCCACCTGGCATAGCCAGGAAGCCATCCGACAGCTCGGCGAGCAGCGCCTTTCGCTCGTGCATGGACGCGACGACACGGAGTTCCGTGAGGCCAGTGTGGGCGACCTCGTGATCGACGAGATGCTTCGGCATGATGCCGATGATTTCACCGTCGGCGGCGAGCGCTCCCTCCGCCAATGCGCCCATAAGTCCCGTGCGCCCACCGCCATACACAATGCGTCTGCCACTCTCCGCGAGATAGCGGCCCATCTCCAGCGCCTGTTTTACGTACACTGGATTGCGACCATCACCTGCCGCACAGAAAACGCAGACGGTGTGGAGGGTCAACTGTCGGCGCGCTCGAGCAAGAGGATGCCGGACATCCTCTGCATTGCCAAGGGCAACAGATGGATCGCCCAAGATGTCTCCAGTTGCGACGCGAAGCCACACTCGGGCAGCCGCGCCTGGGTCATCGCCGCGCCGCAGCGTAGAGCGTGTGCATGGGGCCCGACGTGTCATGCGCCCGGACGCGAAGCGTCGTGACGTCGAGCGCCGCACCGCGCAGCGCAGCCGCGAACCTGGGGTCATCACCGACGGACCAGTACACGATCGTTCCCCCGGCGCGAAGTGCGGCGAGAGTGACTCCGATGCCGCGGGCCGCATAGAGCCGCGCGTTCTCGGACATGAGCATCCCCTCGGGGCCATTGTCGGTGTCGAGCATGATGGCATCGTACGCGTCGGGGTTCGTCCGGAGCACGTTGATCACGTCGTCGTGCACCACGCGGACGCGCGGATCACTCATCGCGTCGACGGACAGTCCGTATCGCGGGTCGGCGTTCCAGGCGATCACTTCGGCCATGAGCTCCGCTACCACGACCTCGGCGTCATCGCCCAGTTGCCGGAGGGCGGCTCGGAGCGTGAAGCCTAGTCCGAGCCCGCCGATGAGGACACGCGTTGCCGGGACATCCCGAAGTGGAGCGCAGGCGATTTCAGCCAGCCGATCCTCGGAGAGGTGTCGGCGTGTGGACATGAGCTCCACGCCGTCGGCGCGAATCAGGTATGCGCCGTCGTGACGGTACAATGCGATCAACGTTCCATTCGGCGTCCGCGCCTCGCCGAGTCGCTCGAGAGGCTTCATGCGGGTGTTGATTCACAGCGCTTGCACGCGCGGGAGAAATGATGCAGCGTGGCTTGGGACGTCACACCGCAACGATAACGACAAACCATGAATGCACTCCATTTGAGACGAGTCCTCACCGCCACCGCCCTCGTTGCAACCGCATCATGCGCGCGCACACCAAGTACAGGTGCTGGTCCATCCATCCAGCCCAGCGTTGGCCCCGCGACGGGAACCGTCATCGTAGTGGGCGGTGGTGTCGTCGGCCCGGAGATCGTCGCCCGATTCATCGCTGCCGCCGGCGGCCCGGATGCGCTCATCATCGACGTCCCGACGGCCGGAGGAGATTCGGTATATCCCGCCACCCATACCGGGGCGAACTTTCTCAAGACGGGCGGCGCGAAAAATATCGTCGTCCTCCACACCATCGACAAGAAAGTAGCCAATAGCGACGACTTCATTGCACCCCTTGCACGCGCCGGCGGCGTCTGGTTTGAAGGCGGCCGCCAGTGGCATCTCGTCGACAGCTATGCAGGCACGCGGACCGAGCAGAGCTTTCACGATGTGCTCGCTCGTGGCGGGGTCGTTGGCGGGTCATCCGCGGGCGCATCGATCCTGTCGAGCTACATGCTGCGCGGTGCGCGCGCGGGCAACGAGACCATCATGGCACCGGGCTACGAGGTTGGTTTCGGGTTCCTGCGCGGCGTGGCGATCGACCAGCATGTCGTCGCCCGCGAGCGCCTGCGCGACCTCGCCGATTCCCTGATGCCGAAGCACTCGGAGCTGCTCGGCATCTCCGAAGACGAGGGCACTGCATGGGTCGTTCGTGGCGACGTCGCCGACATCATCGGTCGAAACAAGGCCTTCGTGTATGGTGGCGCTGATCCGACGGACGCGCGCAAGCCGTTCCTGACGCTGTACCCTGGCGACCGCTACGACCTCGGCGCGCGCCACGTGGTGCATCGCACGAGCGATGAGTCGCCGGTGAGCATCGCGCTTCTGGATTCGATCTTCGGAAACGCGAGCGGCGAGGCGACGGTGCTCGTCGCACAGCGGGGGCGAGTGCTGGTGGATCGCAGCTACGGCGTGCCGGACAACGCGCGATACATGCCGGGTACCACGGTGCCGAACTTTGCGCTGGGAAGCCTGTCTGCGCCGATCAACGCTCTCGTCGCGCAGCTCGCCGCAGCAGATGGCAAGCTGATCCTCGAGAAAGGTGTCCTGCCCTCACCCAATGCTGTGGCAAGGAGCGAGGGTACGACCTACGTGCAGTTCGTCACCCGCCGAGTCTTCACGCCGATCGGTGCACACAAGACCGTCGTTGATTCCACCGGCGTGTTTGCATCCAACGTCGACGAGATGTACCGGTTCGAGCTAGGTCTCGAAGATCCACGTGCGTTCGCAGTGCCTGCGCCCGTTACGCCCGCGCGTGATGAATCGATGGGGTGGAATGTCGATACCTATCGAGGCGCACCGCGACTGAGCGCATTCGGCACGACCTCCGGGATGCGCAACGCATTCGTGCGGATTCCGTCGTTCGGGATCACGATCATCATCCTCTCGAATCGCGACGAGCTCAACGCGCGTGGCATTGCTGAACGCATTGCGGATGGATTCGTGGCTACGAGGTAGCCACGTCAAAACATTCAGCATGCGACGACATGAGAACTGTCTTCATGGCGCCAGGTAGCCTGGATACCGTGTCCACCGCTGCAGTCGAATCAATAAAGCAAGCGAAGTGAGTAATCATTGGCGCCCACGTCGTAATTGGCGATGCCTACGCGTCGTATGAGAGACTCGAATCGTGGGTCGCCATGCAGGCGCCGCAGCCGGGGATCGAGGTGCATCCAGATGAGCAGGAACTCGCGCGCCTGAAAGCTCCGCTCGAGCCATTCGAAGGCGCTCGTATCGTCGCCGAGCCAGTGATGCGCACACCCGATGTCGAACGGGCTCCCGGCGCCGCTCGCTGCCCGGAGTTCCGCGTCGGCCACCATCGCGCGAGCTTCATCGGCTCGACCCACTTCCGCGAGAACGCAAGCATGCCGCGCCGAGAAGTGACGTTGCGGCGCCAGATCTCGCGACCGCTCGAACGCGGCATTCGCCTGCGTGAAGTGGCCCACGGCGAACAACGCAAACCCCTTCAATGCATGCGTCGACGCATTCTCCGGCGAACGCACCAGGCCACGCTCGAGCTCTTCGACCGCGCACGTCGCCTTGCCGACAAGGATGAGATGCATCGCGAAGTTGCACAGCATGAAGTCCGACAGTGGATCGAGCGCATACGCGTGCGCCATCGATGCGAGTCCTTCCTCGACGCGCGTCGTTACCGAGATGCTCCAGCCGAGCAGCTCGTGTGCATGCGGCATCTCGGGCGCGACCGCGACAAGGTCGCGGGCGAGCGCCTCCGCTCGGCCTCGCTCCCAATCGAACCACAAGGCGACGACGCAACGAGAGAGCCGCGCTTCCGCGAGATCGGGATCGAGGGACAGTGCGTGGTCGGCCGCCGCGCGCGCACGCGGATATGCCACGAGCGCGGGGAGCATGGCGAGATTCGCCGCGAGCGTGTTGGTGAGCGCGATCCACGCGCGCGCGCGTGCAAAGGTCGGGTCGATCTCGGCCGCCCGTTCGAATGAAGCCAGTGCTTCGAGCGCCCTGTGTTGCTCGAAGAGGAAGCGTCCCCGAAGGTACGCGTCGTATGCTGCGGGATTCACCGGCGAACGCTCTAGCATGAGCGGCCGTCCGCCCGTGATGCTTCCATCGCGGTCCCGCGTCTGCAATTTTTGCCGGAGTGCATTCGCGATGGACTGGGCGATCCGATCCTGGAGCGCAAACACGTCGGAGAGATCGTCGTCGTATCGTTCGCTCCAGAGATGCAGGCCATCTGCCGCGCCGATGAGCTGTGCCGAGATGCGCACCTTGTTTCCGACGCGACGCACACCTCCCTCCAGAATCGACTTCACACCAAGCTGCTCGGCGATCGTTCGCAGGTCGGCACGGGCGCCCTTGAACGCGAATGACGACGTTCGCGCGGCGACGCGCAAACCCGGAAGCTGCGCGAGCGCATTGATGACCTCCTCCGTCATGCCGTCCGAGAAATACTCGTCGTCGATGTTGCCGCTGGTATTGGTGAACGGCAGGACGGCGACCGATGGCGTCTCATCTGGCGACGACACGCGCGCAGTACCGATCGACGCGAGCGCTTCGAGCAGGAGCTCGGCCGTGGCGTATCGATCGCCAGGCTCGCGTGCCAACGCGCACGACACCACTTGCTCCAACGCGAGCGGAATCACGCCGTCGATCGTGCGAAGCGGCGAAGGAGTTTCCATGAAGCGTTTCGCGATGACCGCCGCCACGCTCGGCCCCGTGAATGGCTGTCGGCCCGCGAGCATCTCGTACAGCATGCAGCCCAGGCTATAGATGTCCGAGCGACCATCGATCTCCGATTCGCCAGCCGCCTGCTCGGGACTCATGTAGGCTGGTGTACCGAGCGATGTGCCCACCTGGGTGAGGCCGGCATTCTCATTGGTGCGCGTGTTTGACGCGGAGATCGCCCTGGCGATGCCAAAGTCGCCCACCACCGCGTGACCTCCAGACAGAAAGACGTTCTCCGGCTTGATGTCGCGATGCACCACGCCGCTGCGGTGTGCGCACGCGAGCGCATCGGCCACTTCGCGCGCGATGCGCACGGCCTCGGCGATTTGAAGCCGGCCGTCGCGTACGAGACGATCGCGCAACGTTTCGCCCCGCACGAACGGCATGGTGTAATAGAGAAGCTCGCCCGCATCTCCCGCGGTGAGGAGCGGAACGATGTGCGGATGCTGAAGCCGGGCCGCGACCTGAATTTCGCGCTCGAACCGTTCGGCACTGAGCGCGCCCGCAATGTCCTCGTGCAGCACCTTGATCACGACATCTCGGCCGAAGCGCAATTCGGTGGCGAGAAAGACATGTGACATGCCGCCGCCACCGAGTTCACGTGTGATCGTGTATGCGGAGCCGAGGGAGGATTGGAGTTGTTCGCCGACTGACGGGTTGCTCAGATGAATCCGGACTCGAGGGCAGGGTCCAACATACACAGGCCCTGAACGGAGTAAAGGCATCGCTGATGCGTTCCGATTGCAATTAGCGAGCTTCCAAAGACCGCTCGACTGTTCCAACGAACGTCAGGCCGCATGCGCGACAACAGCCGATCATCCGACATGTCGTGCGAGGCAACAGGACCAACGGCGAACCTCGCCCATTGGCAGAAGGTCAAGGAACAACGGGATCCGGAGGTGTGCATCCTCGCGGCCCACCTTCGCACTTGAGCGTGACCAGGGAGCCCAACAATATGCAGGTGAAATAGCAAGCTGCAAACTCATTTGTTTACATGCTAAGCTTAGATAAGTCAATACGATAGGAGCATCGCTTGATATACTCACCAGACGTCTTCAAACGCATCACCCGTCGCGCCGCGTACCCCGCACTCGCGACCGCGATGGTCGTGTCCACCGTCGTTACCGGGCTCGGCAATAGTGGCT
>DAIUFP010000008.1:0-157720 GCA_036844565.1 Gemmatimonadaceae bacterium
CTCAGTTGGTAGAGCACAACCTTGCCAAGGTTGGGGTCGCGGGTTCGAGTCCCGTCTCCCGCTTTGCACTGCGACAATCGGACGGGGAGCGAAAGCTCCCCGTTTGTTCTTGCTCGTGGTGCGCGCCGGGGTGGCGAAACTGGCAGACGCGCGAGACTTAAAATCTTGTGACCGCAAGGTCATCCGGGTTCGATCCCCGGTCCCGGCATGATCGACCCCCAGATGTCCACTGGAACCGGGCACGATCGCATAAACGTTTGAGTTGACATGCGACACACGTAACGTCTAGGTTGCGCAACGCACCTCGCGTTGCTTCGGCCGTCGTCAGGTCGAGAACCACGCTACCGCAGCCAGCAGTTCTCTTTCGGAGGCCCGTTTCTCACGCATGGCACCAGACGCCGCAGGACCCCCATTCGACGACGAAGCCTCAGCGGACCTCACCGCGCTCGGCAAGCACCTGGAAATCCTCCGGATTCAACGAGGGCTTTCCAAGCAGGGGCTGGCGCGCACCGCCGGGACGTCACGCCAACAGCTCTGGCGTGTCATGACCGGCAAATCCGAGTTGACATCGTCGCTGAAGCAGCGGCTGGCTGGCGCGCTCGCGGTAGAGCCCACAGCGCTGGCGTCGATCTCTTCGACGTACGCGGATTCGACCTACGCGGTCTATTCCCCCGCGCCTACGCCAGCGCTGACGATCGTCGACTACCTCGTCGATTCGCAGCACCTCGCCACAACGCTCCGAACCCTTCCAGCCGGAGACGGAGGACGGCGGCTGAAGCGCGCGCTCCTGACCGCGATCGAGGATTTTGCCGCGGAAACGGGACAGGCGCTCCCGGTCGATTTCTCCGAGATTCAGCGGCGAGTGCTGGCCGGGGAACTGTAGCCCTCAGTCGCGACTGTCGAAGCGTCCGGCAGCCTGACTAAATTGCGCGCCATGACTGACGTCGTCGCGCTCGCCGCAGAACTGCTCGCCATTCAAAGCTCGACCGGCTCGGAAGGGCCGGCAGTTGATTTCGTTGCCCGGTGGCTCATCGCCCGTGGGTGGAACGTGACGACGCAGGAGGTCACGAAAGGCCGCGCGAATGTATGGGCGTCGCAGGCTGGCGATGGCGTCACGCTCTCCACCCACCTCGACACGGTGCCGCCGTACACCCCGCCTCGCCTCGAGGGCAAGCGGCTCTACGGGCGCGGCGCATGTGACGCGAAGGGCATCGCCGCGGCAATGCTCTGCGCCGCGGAGCGCCTCGTTGAATCCGGCGAGAAGCGCGTCGATCTCCTCTTTGTCGTCGGTGAGGAAAAGGGCTCGGACGGAGCGCGCGCCGCCAACCACCTCGCCGCGACGAGCAGGTTTCTCGTAAACGGCGAACCCACCGAGAGCAAGCTCGCATCGGGGGCGAAGGGTTCGCAGCGAGTCATCCTTCGCACGCGCGGACGTGCGGCGCACTCTGCATACGCGGAGCTTGGCGCGTCGGCCATCGAGCCGATGCTTGCCTTGCTCCCGACGCTGCGCGCGCTGAAGCTTCCGAGCGATCCCGTGCTGGGAGAGACCACGGTGAACATCGGCACCATCCATGGTGGGACCGAAGCCAACATCATCCCCGCGCTGTGCGAATCGGAGTTGATGTTCCGCCTGGTCAGCGAAGTCACACCGGTGCGCGATGCGATCATCAAGTGGGCGGATGGCAAGGCGGAGCTCGAGTGGGGATCACACATTCCCATGCAACGCTTCCACACGATTCCAGGCTTCGAGGTAGCACCGGTCGCATACACGTCGGACATTCCCCTCCTCAGCCGATGGGGAACGCCGCTCCTCTTCGGACCTGGATCCATTCACGTTGCACACACCACCGAGGAGTACATCGACGTGAACGAATTGCGCGCAGCGGTCAATGCATACGAGCACATCGTGCGCGCGGTGCTCGCATGACCCCCGCCCCCGATCGTCGCACTCCCGTCGCCGTGCTCGGCGCCACGGGTGCTGTTGGGCAGACGTTCATTCGGCTGCTCGCGGACCATCCGTGGTTCCGCATCGCGGAGCTTGCCGCATCCGAGCGCTCTGCTGGCCGCAGTTACGCCGAAGCGGCGAAGTGGCTCGGAAACACCGACATGGCCTCCGACATCGCTGGCATGACGGTCCTTGCGTGCGACCCGGCAGAGATCACTTCCCCAATCGTATTCTCGGCGCTCGACGCGTCCGTCGCGGGTGAAGTCGAAGAGGCCTTCGCGCGCGCTGGCCGGATGGTGCTGAGCAACGCGAAGAATTTCCGAATGGAGGCCGACGTCCCCCTCGTCATTCCCGAGGTGAACGCCGATCATTTGGCCCTGCTCGAAGGGCAGCGCAGCAATCGCGGGTGGAAGGGCAGCATCGTGACGAATGCCAACTGCGCGTCGATCATGGCGGTCATGCCGCTCGCGCCCCTCCATGAGGCGTTCGGGATCAAGCGACTCTTCATCGTCACCATGCAAGCGGTTTCGGGTGCGGGTTATCCCGGCGTGCCGTCGCTCGACATTCTCGGAAACGTGGTTCCGTACATCAAGGACGAGGAGCCGAAGATCGAGAGCGAGATTCAAAAGATGCTCGGTCGTCGTGTCGAGAATCGCATCGAGGCGGCGCCGATCAAAATCAGCGCCCATGCGAATCGTGTTGCTGTCGAGAATGGCCACACCGTCTGCATGTCCGTGGAGTTCGAGCGCCACGCGAATGCGGCTGAAGCCCTGGAGGTGCTGCGTGCATGGAGGGGCGATCCGCGATCGCTTGGCCTTCCGAGCTCACCGGACCGGGCGCTCATCGTGTCTGATCAGCCCGATCGCCCCCAACCGCGTCGCGACGTCGACGCGGGACGCGGCATGACCGTCACGGTCGGGCGCGTGCGCGACGATACGGTGTTCGACGTGAAGCTCGTCGCTATGGGCCACAACACCATTCGTGGTGCCGCGGGTGCGTCGATCCTCAATGCAGAGTTGCTCGTTTCGACCGATCGGGTACAACGAGCGTGATCGTCTGCAAGTTCGGCGGCACCTCGGTGGGCGACGCCGAGGCGATCGCGCGGACAGCATCGATCATCGCGGGTCGGCGAGACCGACAGCCCGTCGTGGTGGTCAGTGCGCTCGGCGGCGCGACGAACAAGCTACTCCAGATTGCCGAGCAGTCGTCGAAGGGTCAGCTCATCGGCGCGCTCAGCGCCGTCGAAGGTCTGCGCGATCGTCATCTCAAGCAGACGGAGGCTCTGCTCGGCGCCGATTCGGAATTGTGTGAGGATGTGTGCGGAGAGCTGTCCGCAATGTTCGACGAGCTCGCCGCACTCGCGGAGGCGCTCAACACACTCGGCGATCTTACGCCGCGGTCGCTGGATGCCATCGCGTCCCTCGGTGAGCAGCTGTCTTCCGTGCTCGTCGTCGCCGCCTTCAAGCATCACGGGCTCGACGCGGAACACGTCGACGCGCGGAAGGTCATGATCACCGATGCGCAGTTTACGCGAGCGGAACCGCAACCCGATGCGATCTCCGAAGCCGCCCAGCGGCTGGTGATGCCGATCGTGCGCGCCGGCCGAATTCCCGTGATGGGTGGCTTCATCGGCTCGGCGCAGGGCACAAGCGTGACGACGACACTCGGTCGCGGCGGGTCGGACTACAGCGCCTCACTCATCGGCGCAGCGCTGCAGGCGGAGGCAATCGAGATCTGGACCGACGTCGACGGCATGTTGACCGCGGATCCACGCGTCGTCGCCGGCGCGCAGCTCATCGAGCGCATCGGCTTCGACGAGGCGTCCGAGCTCGCATCGTTCGGCGCGAAGGTGCTGCATCCGAATACGATCGCGCCGGCGGTGATGCGCGGGATTCCCGTCTGGGTGCTGAACTCCGCCCGGCCGCAGGGCACGGGTACCCTCATCACGTTCGACGCGCCTCGACGTCCGGTCACGGCGATCGCAGGGAAGAGCGGCGTAACGCTGCTCAAGGTCCGCAGTCCGCGGATGCTGCTCACCGAAGGATTCATGCGGACGCTGTTCGAGGTGTTTGAGCGCCACCACACGTCGGTCGACGTCGTTGCCACGTCTGAGGTCAGCGTCTCCGTCACGATCGACGACGCGTCTCGCCTCGAGGCGCTCGTGGTGGATCTGCGCGTGCTCGGTGACGTGACCATGGAGCGAAACCGCGGCATCGTGTCCATCGTCGGCAATGGCCTGAGCGACGGCGGATCCGCGATGGCAACGGCGCTCTCCGCGATCGGCGACCTGCGGGTGCACATGCTCTCGCTGAGCTCCAGTGGCATCAATCTCACCGTCGTCGTCGATGGCGACCAGGTGAATCCAGCGATGCAGCGCCTGCACGCAGCCTTCTTCGACACGAGCGCAGCCACGTGAGCAGCCTTCGCGTCGCGCTGATCGGCATGGGCAAGATGGGGAAGGCGATCGCGCTGCTTGCGCCGGAACGCGGCGTGGAAATCGTTGCCAGGATCGACGACGCGAACGGATCGCAGGTAGGTGTTACTGCGGAGTCGCTTGCAGGCGCGCAGGTCGCCATCGAGTTCACCGTGCCCGCGGCCGCCCCTGCCAACATCAGGGCCTGTCTTGCGGCCGGTTGTCCGATCGTCGTCGGGACAACAGGATGGTACGATCAATTGCCGGCGATTCGAGCGGAGGTGGCGGCCGCAGGTGGCGCGCTGCTCTCGGCACCCAACTTTTCGGTGGGAGTCGCCGTCTTCGATCGCGTTGTCGCGGAAGCGGCGAGACTCTTTGCGGAAGTGCCAGGATTTGACGCACACATGATCGAGACGCATCACAACCAGAAGAAGGACGCACCTTCCGGCACCGCCGGATCGCTCGCGCGAACGGCTGAGGCGGCGATGGGACGTGCGCTGCCGATCACGAGCGTTCGCGTGGGCTCGGTGCCAGGCACGCACGAAATCATTTTCGACGCGCCCTTCGAGCAGGTGCGTCTGGTGCACGAGGCGCGGGATCGGCGGGTGTTCGCCGAGGGTGCCCTCGTTGCCGCGCGATGGCTTGTCGGGAAGACCGGCGTTTACGGGATGCAGGATGTTCTCACGAGTCGCCAGGGCGGCCACGCATGAACAGCACACCGGGTTCGGCAGCTCAACATCAGGAAGACGGAAGGCTGGTCGGCTGCGGCACGGCATTGATCACTCCGTTCACGGCTGGTGGCGCTATCGACGAGCGCGCGCTCCGCGGCTTCATCGACTGGCAGCTCGATGAAGGCATCGACTTCGTGGTGCCGTGCGGTTCCACCGGTGAAGCGGCGACAATGACGCTTGCCGAACATCGCCGCGTCGTCGAGATCACGGTGGAGCAGGTGAAAGGCAGAGTTCCCGTGGTGGCGGGTGCAGGGTCCAACGACACCGTGAAGGCGATCGAGCTGTCTCACGTCATGCGCGAGGCGGGCGCCACGCACCTGCTGCACACGTCACCGATGTACAACAAGCCGCCGCAGCGCGGCATTGCCGCGCACTATACGGCGATCGCCGAGGCAGTCGACTTGCCACTCGTGATCTACAATGTGCCGGGCCGCACCGGCAGCAACGTCGACGCGGCGACAACGCTGGAGCTCGCCTGGCATCCACGCATCGTCAGTGTGAAGGAAGCGTCGGGTAACCTCGCGCAGGTCACGGATTGCATCCGCGGAAAGCCCGCTGGCTTCACCGTGCTCTCCGGCGACGACGAGCTGACGCTTCCCATCCTTGCCCTCGGCGGAGATGGCCTCATATCGGTCGTGTCGAACGTGGTGCCGGCGTTGATGAGCCAGCTGGTGCGACTGGGTCGCGCGAATAGAATCGAGGAAGCGCAACACATCCACATGCGACTCCTGTCATGGATGCGCATGGCGTTCGTCGAGTCCAATCCGATACCCGTCAAGGCCGCCCTGTCCATGATGCAGATGTGCGAGAACGTCCTTCGTTCGCCTCTCGTGCCCATGAACGACACCCACAGTTCAGCCGTTCGCGACGCACTGCGCACCGCGGGCGCCCTCGCGTGACGCCAGCCTCCACGCGCGAAACCAGTAATCTCTCCGCAACGATCCAGCGCTACGCGGATACGCCGGCGGGTGAGTCGCTTCCGTCCGATGCAGAGCAGGTCGTCGACGCGTTGCTTGGCGCGCTCGAGCGCGGCGAAGTACGCGCGGCCGAGCGCGATGCGGACGGTGCGTGGCGCGCGGTCACATGGGTAAAGCGTGGCATCCTGCTCGGCTTTCGGGTCGGCAAGGTCGTCGACATGTCACTCGGCGGACATCACGGTGAGCCGCGATTCAGCTTCTTCGACAAGCATACCTATCCTCCGCGTCCGCTCGGCCTCGAAGCCGGCGTGCGCATCGTACCCGGCGGTTCTTCCGTTCGGCGCGGTGCGTACCTCGCACCTGGTGTCGTCTGCATGCCGCCGATGTACGTGAACGTCGGTGCATGGGTCGGCGCGGGCACGATGGTCGACTCGCACGCCCTCGTTGGCTCGTGCGCGCAGATCGGCGAGCGCGTGCACCTGAGCGCCGCGGCGCAGATCGGCGGCGTGCTCGAGCCCGTGAACGCGGCGCCCGTGGTGATCGAGGACGACGTGCTCGTTGGCGGCAATTGCGGCGTATACGAGGGGACGATCGTTCGTGCGAAGGCAGTCCTCGCGTCCGGCGTGATCCTTACACGCGGCACACCGGTCTACGATCTCGTGCACGAGCGCGTGTATCGCGCCACCGCCGACGCGCCGCTCGAGATTCCCGCCGGCGCCGTCGTCGTGCCCGGAGCTCGACAGGTCAACGCAGGGTGGGGAAAGGAGCAGGGCCTCTCGCTGCAGACGCCCGTCGTTGTGAAATACCGCGACGAGAAGACAGATCTTGCAACGGCACTCGAAGGGTGGCTCCGCTGACCGATTCCCGTTTTCGTGTTGCCGGAACCCTGCGTGTTCCTGGTGACAAGTCCATTTCGCATCGGTCACTGATCTTCAGTGCACTGGCGAGCGGCACGTCGCGCGTGCGCAACATCCTCCTGTCGGCAGACGTACAGTCCACTGCGGGCGTGCTGCGCGCGCTCGGCGTGCAGATAGCGGATCTCTCGAGCTCCATCGAAATCGCGGGCGTCGGCCCAAAGGGCCTTCACCCTCCCCAGCAGGACCTCGACTGCGGCAACAGCGGCACGTCTGCGCGCCTCCTCGCCGGCGTCGTCGCGGGTTCTGGAATCACCGGGCGGTTCATTGGTGACGAAAGCCTGAGCCGACGCCCGATGCGCCGTATCAAGCGACCGCTCGAGGCCATGGGAGCAAGGATCGACACCAGCGCGGCAGGTGGCCTTCCCATGACGGTGGAGGGCGGGGCACTGACGCAGGTCGAATGGAACAACGATACGTCGAGCGCCCAGGTGAAGAGCTGCATCCTGCTCGCGGCACTCTGTTCTGGTGTGGAGGCAACCGTTCGCGAGCCGAATCGGTCGCGCGACCACACGGAGCGCATGCTCGCCGCGCACGGCGTTGAAGTGTGGGTGAACGAGAACGCAGTGCTCCTTTTCGGCGGGCAGTCTCTCTCCGCGCTCGACATCGACGTGCCGGGCGATCCGTCGTCGGCCGCGTTTTTCGCCGCGCTCGCCGCGCTAGCTCCGAAGGCCGAGTTGCTGCTCGAGCGCGTCTGCGTCAACGAGACCCGCACTGGCTTCCTTGCCGCATTGACGGAAATGGGCGCGTCGGTGGAGATCGAGGGCAAGGCGCTCGAGAGCGGTGAATGGATCGCGAATGTTCGCGTCACCGGTGGCGTGGGGCTTCGGGGGATCACGATCGGCAGGGAGGCGATTCCAACGCTGATCGACGAGCTGCCGTTGCTCGCCTGCATCGCCGCGTATGCCGATGGTGAGACTCGTGTGAGTGGCGCCGAGGAATTGCGCGTCAAGGAGAGCGATCGGATCGCGGCGGTCGTCTCGAATCTTCGCGCGCTGGGTGCGGACGCCGAGGAGCTCCCCGACGGATTCGTGATCACGGGGACGAACCCCCGGCTGCGTGGCAGGGTCGTGACCTACGGCGATCACCGCATGGCGATGGCGTTCGGCGTACTCGCGTCGCTCCCCGGCAATGAAATCGCCATCGACGATCGCGATTGCGTCGCCGTGTCGTATCCGCGCTTTTGGGACGATCTGCGCGAGGTCACGTCTTGAGTGTGGCCACGCGGATGGTGGTGATTGCCATCGATGGACCGGCGGCGTCGGGCAAGTCGTCCACCGCGCAGTGGGTCGCGCAACGGCTCGGCTACCTGCACGTGGATTCCGGCTCGCTGTATCGCGCACTCACGGCGGCCACACTGCGGCTCGGCCGCGCCGCCGAGGACTGGACGCCAGAGCTGATGCTCGCTCAGGGTTCTCGCGTCTCGCTTGCGCCGGGGACTCACGCTTTTGAGGCGCGGATCGATGGCACACCTGCCGAGGACGAGATCCGCGGCATGGAGGTGACGAGCCACGTCTCTCATGCGGCGCGGATGCCCGCGGTGCGCGCCTGGGTGAACGAGCGTGTCCGTCAGGCCGCGGAAACGCAGAACGTCGTCGTGGACGGACGGGATATGGGCACCGCCGTGTTCCCGGACGCTCCGCTCAAGATCTTTCTGATTGCCGATCCCTGGGAGCGGGCGCGACGCCGGCTCACGCAGCGGCTCGATCGCCGAGCGACGGACGCCGAGATTGCCGAAGAGGTCGACGCCCTGGTGCAGCGCGATGCGAAGGACGCGACACAGACCGTCCAGGCCAAGGACGCTGTGGTGCTCGACACCACCTACCTGACGCAGGTGGAGCAGGTGGAGCGCATCGTCGCGCTCGCACACGCCGTAAGTCACCGCCCAGACGCGACTTAGGGTTGACTCACGCATCCTGACCGCATATAATACAAGGTTCGATCCAAAAATATCCGCCGGACATCCGTCCGCGCGGCCATTGCGCGTCCCGGGCGGTTGACGGCCGCGCTCCTCCTGACTCGTTGCGGCGAGCGAAAATATCCGCGATTTGGAGAACTCCTCTCTGTATGACTGAGCTCGAAATCCCGACCGAATCAGCAGCAGCGCTCACCGCTCGCGAGAAGCGTGACAAGCAGCGCGCCGTCCTTCGCCCGCTGGCCAATCTCCGCCCCGAGCTCGTAGACGACGAGGGCTATTCGCCCGACGAGCTCGAGACGATGATGGAGATGTACAACGGGACGATGGCCTCCATCGATGAAGGCGAGATCGTCAAGGCCCGTGTGCTCGAGATCCGCGACAACATGGTCGTGCTCGACATCGGCTTCAAGTCGGAAGGCAGTGTCCCCCTCGAAGAGTTCAAGGACTTCCCCGACCTCAAGATCGGCGATGAAGTCGAAGTCCTCCTCGAGCACCTGGAAGACCAGGAGGGATCTGTCGTCCTCTCGAAGAAGAAGGCGGATTTCATGCGCGTGTGGGAGCGCATTCGCCTCGCCTACGAGAACGACCAGCCCGTCGAAGGCACGCTCGTCAAGAAGATCAAGGGTGGTGTCGTCGTCGACCTCATGGGCGTCGACGCATTCCTCCCCGGCTCGCAGATCGCCCTGCGTCGCGTGCCGAACATCGACGAGCTCCTCGGCCAGAAGTTCGAGTTCAAGATCATCAAGCTCAACAAGCGCCGCCGCAACATCGTCGTCTCTCGCCGCGTGATCCTCGAGAACGAGCGTGCGGGCAAGCGCGAGAAGCTCATGAAGGAGCTCGAGAAGGACCAGATCCGGAAGGGCGTCGTGAAGAACATCACCGACTTCGGTGCCTTCATCGACCTCGGCGGCGTGGACGGCCTGCTGCACATCACGGACATGTCGTGGGGCCGCATCTCGCATCCCTCCGAGCTCGTCGCCATTGGCGCGGAGCTCGAGGTCAAGGTCCTGGACATCGATTGGCAGCGTGAGCGCATCTCCCTCGGCCTCAAGCAGCTCCAGTCGTACCCGTGGAAGGATGTCGCCGAGAAGTATCCGGTTGGCACGCGCGTGCAGGGCAAGGTCGTCAGCATCACGAACTACGGCGCCTTCATCGAGCTCGAGCCAGGCATCGAAGGCCTCGTGCACATCAGCGAGATGAGCTGGACGCGCAACGTCCGTCACCCGTCGAAGCTCGTGTCGATCGGCGAAGTGATCGAGGCGGTGGTGCTCAAGGTCGATCCGAACGAGGAGAAGATCTCGCTCGGCATGAAGCAGACGGAGCAGGATCCCTGGGTCGTGCTTCCGCTCAAGTACCCGGTGGGTACGCGAATCAATGGGAAAGTAAGAAACCTCACGAGCTTCGGTGCATTCGTCGAGATCGAGCCGGGCATCGATGGTCTCATTCATATTTCCGACATGAGCTGGACGAAGCGCGTCCAGCATCCGTCGGAAGTGGTGAAGAAGGGCGATGCGGTCGACGTCGTGATCCTCAACATCGACAGCGAGAACAAGCGCATCTCGCTCGGCTTGAAGCAGGCCGAGGAAGATCCGTGGCTCCGCATCGGCGAGAACTATCCGGTTGGTACGGAGATGCGCTCGACGGTCGTTCGCTTGATGGACAAGGGCGTCGTGGTCGACATCGGCAACGACATCGAGGGCTTCGTGCCCATCTCGCAGCTCACGTTGAATGGCGAGCCGGTTTCCAGTCCGGCGGACGTGGTCTATGAGACGATGCTGCTCGACACGCGTGTGCTCGAGGTGGATCCGATCCACCGCCGTATCGTGCTAAGCGTGGTCAACATCCCCGAGGAGCAGCCGCCTCGGCCGGAGACCCCGTCGAAGATTCACACGGAAGACGACGTCATCGAAATTCCGATGGATCTGCCGATGGACGCTGGCGACGAGTAGTCGTAGTCGACTTTGAACGATGCCCTCTCCGTTTCGGCGGAGGGGGCATTTTTCTTTGGGGCTTGACCGGTGGGATGATGAGGCCGAGCTCGACGTCATTGCCCAGGTGCTGGGACGCGGGCTGTCTCCCGACTGACGTCCGTGGTGAGCACAAACCACCGCTGAGCAGGCCCGCCTTCGCGAAAATATGAAGACGGTCGCACAGTCGTCGCAGTACTACGAACGTCTCCTGGCAAAGTTGAACGAGCAGGAGTCGTCAATCGAAAGGCTCCAGAAGGAGCGTGACGACCTCACAGCGAAGCGCGAGTCGATGCGGCGTGAGCTGTCCGAGTATCTCGACTCGCTGAACGTGGGGTGACCCGGCGGAATTGCCTGGGCAGGCTCGTTCGCTAGAGGTGTGGCGGGCGACGCGCTAGCTTCCCGGCCATGACGATGCGAGACAAACTCGGGCTGCTGGAACGCCGCGCGGCGGAGGCGGAGCTCGGTGGCGGCGCGTCACGCCTGAAGACACAGCATGAAAAGGGCAAGCTCTCCGCGCGTGAACGGCTGGACTTGTTGCTGGACGAAGGCAGCTTCGTGGAGCTCGACCGCTTCGTCGTGCACCGCTCGCACGACTTTGGTCTCGAGGAGCAGGTCTACTACGGAGACGGTGTCGTCACCGGTTACGGACGCATCGAGGGACGGCTTGTCTACGTCTTCTCGCAGGACTTCACCGTGTTCGGTGGATCCCTCAGCGAATCTTTCGCCGAGAAGATCTGCAAGGTGATGGACCTCGCGGTGCGAAACGGCGCGCCCGTGATCGGCCTCAACGATTCGGGCGGCGCGCGCATCCAGGAAGGCGTCGTGTCGCTCGGCGGCTATGCCGAGATCTTCCTCCGCAACACGCTGGCATCCGGCGTCGTACCGCAGATCAGCGCCATTCTCGGCCCATGTGCGGGCGGCGCTGTGTACTCACCGGCGATCACCGACTTCACCTACATGGTGCGGAAGACGAGCTACATGTTCGTCACTGGGCCGAATGTGGTGAAGACGGTGACGCATGAAGACGTCACCATGGAGGAGCTCGGAGGCGCCGACACGCATACGGCCACCAGTGGCGTCGCGCACTTCGCGCACGACTCGGAGCCCGCATCGCTTCAGGCCATTCGCGAGCTGTTCGCGTACATCCCTTCGAACAACCTCGACGAGCCGCCGCGCGGGCGCGGGACGGACCCGCGTGACCGCCGCGACGAAGCACTCCTCGACGTCATTCCGGACAATCCGAACAAGCCGTACGACATGCACGAAGTCATTCGGCGCATCGTGGACGACGGAGTGTTCTACGAGGTGCATGCCGCCTTTGCGCAGAACATCCTGTGTGGCTTTTCGCACCTCGGCGGGTTCAGCGTCGGCATCGTGGCCAACCAGCCGGCGATGCTCGCCGGCGTGCTCGACATCAATGCGTCGATCAAGGCTGCGCGCTTCATTCGCTTCTGCGATGCGTTCAACATTCCGATCGTCACGCTCGAGGATGTGCCGGGCTTTCTACCTGGTGTCGCGCAGGAGCACAGCGGCATCATCCGTCACGGCGCGAAACTGTTGTACGCGTACTGTGAGGCGACCGTCCCCAAGCTCACGGTCATCACGCGCAAGGCCTACGGCGGCGCATACGATGTCATGAGCTCGAAACACATCAGGGGCGACCTCAACCTCGCGTGGCCGACCGCGGAGATCGCAGTGATGGGCCCGAAGGGCGCGGTGGAAATTCTCTTCCGCAAGGACATCGCGGAGAGTGACGATCCCGGCGCTGCCACGGATGCAAAGATCAACGAGTACCGCGAGAAGTTCGCGCACCCGTATGTCGCCGCTGGTCGTGGCTACCTCGACGATATCATCGATCCGCGCGACACGCGACCGCGCTTGATCGACGCATTGGAAACGCTTCGCACGAAGCGGGATCGCAATCCGCCGAAGAAGCACGGCAACATCCCGCTCTGATGTTCCGGAAAATCCTGATCGCCAATCGTGGCGAGATCGCGCTGCGGATCATGCGTGCCTGCCGAGAGCTCGGGGTACACACTGTCGCCGTGTATTCCGAAGCCGATGCTCGCGCACCGCATGTTCGCGAGGCGGATGAGGCCGTGCTACTCGGACCTGCACCATCGAGCGAGTCGTACCTCAAGGGAGACGCGGTCATCGCTGCCGCGCTGCGCACTGGCGCGGAGGCCATTCATCCGGGCTACGGATTTCTCTCCGAGCGCGAGTGGTTCGCGCGCGCCGTGCGCGACGCGGGGCTGGTCTGGATCGGACCGCCGGCGGAGGCAATCGCCGCGATGGGAAGCAAGACGTCGGCACGTGCGCTCGCGATTGCCGCTGGCACACCGGTCGTGCCCGGCACAACGACCGCACTTCGCGACGCAGCCGAAGCGGCAGAAGTCGCGGAGCGTTTCGGCTATCCGGTGCTCCTGAAGGCGGCCGCGGGCGGCGGCGGCAAGGGCATGCGTGTCGTGCACGCCAAGTCGGAGCTCGCGGGCGCTCTCGCATCAGCGCAGCGCGAAGCGAAGAACGCCTTCGGCGATGACGCGGTTTACGTGGAGAAATACATCGTCGGGCCGCGCCACGTCGAGATCCAGGTGTTGGGCGACAACCATGGCACCATGCTGCACCTCGGCGAGCGGGAGTGCTCGGTGCAGCGACGTCACCAGAAGATGATCGAGGAGGCGCCGAGTGTCGCGGTCTCTCCCGGGCTGCGCGAGCGAATGGGTGCGGCTGCGGTCGCGGCGGCGCGCGCGGCAGGCTACGTGAACGCAGGGACGTGCGAGTTTCTCCTCGATGCGAGTGGCGAGTTCTACTTCCTCGAGATGAACACGCGGATCCAGGTGGAGCATCCGGTCACCGAGCTCGTGACTGGAATCGACCTGGTGCAATGGCAGTTACGCATCGCAGCGGGAGAACGGCTGCCCTTCGTCCAGGCGGACATCACGCCGCGCGGATGGGCGATCGAGTGCCGCATCACCAGTGAGGATTCGTCAAACGGATTCCTGCCGTCGACGGGCCGTGTGCAGTACCTGCGCCTACCGAGCGGGCCCGGGGTCCGATGGGATGGCGGCATCGAGCAGGGGAGTGAGATCTCGCTGTACTACGACCCGATGCTCGCGAAGCTGATCGTCTGGGCGCCATCGCGCATTGAGGCGGTGGAGCGCATGCATCGTGCGCTGCTCGAGCTCACGATCGAAGGTGTGGAGACATCGCGGGACTTTCACGTGCGCGTGCTGGAAGACGAGGAGTTCCGGAGCGGTGCGATCGAGATCCAATGGCTCGAACGTCGCCTCGCGGACCTGACGAGCCGAAAGCCGCCGGCGGAAGGCGTGATCCGAGCGGCGATCGCGGCGGTACTTCTGGCGGAGCGGGAGCGTAACGTCCCGCGGGCACCATCCACGGCCTCGGCCACGAGCGCAATTGCGGATGGATCGAGGGATGCCGTCGCGTGGCTCCACGCCGCGCGACTCGAGGGGCTGCGTTGACCCGGACCCTGACACGCCTCGAGCTCACCGGCATTGCGGCTGGGGGCGATGCGGTCGGTCGAACCGATGGCATGGTGGTCTTCGTGCCACGCGCCGCGCCCGGCGACGTCGCGCTCGTCAGCCTCACCGCGTCGCGGCGCTTCGCGCGCGGCCGCCTGGAGTCCATCGAATCCGCGTCCGTGGACAGGGTCGACCCGTCGTGTCCGCATTACACCAAGGATCGGTGCGGAGGATGCCAGATCCAGCACCTGTCGTACGACGCACAGCTTCGCGCGAAGTCGTCGATCATCGTCGATGCACTGCGACGAATCGGTCGTCGCGACGTGACGTCCGTCGACGTTGAGCCGAGCGAGTCGCAATGGCGGTATCGACGCAAGCTGACGTTGCATCTACGTCGCGCGGGCTCGTCATGGATCGCGGGACTTCACCCGTTCGACGATCCCGTTTCCGTTTTCGATCTGGTCGACTGTCCGATCACGGACGAGCGCGTGATGGCGGTGTGGGGCGAGCTCCGCACCGCGTTTGCGCACCTGCCAAACGAGAGTGCGCTCCGCGTGGCGGTGCGGCTGCTCCCCAGGGGGGCGGCCGTCGTGGTTGAAGGCGCGGGCGCGTGGCCATACGCGGACCGGTTCTTCGATGCGGTGCCTTCGGTGCTTGAGCTGTGGTGGAAGCCTGATCACGGACGGATGCGTCGCCTCGCTGCACGCACGACGCAATCGCAGAGTGGCGCGTCGTTCGTGCAAGTAAACGCAAAAGTGGCCGCTCGACTTCAGCAGCACGTCCTCGATCGCATCCGCGCTTTTGCGCCGAGGCGAGTGGTGGATGCCTATGCTGGCGCCGGTGACGTGGCGCTGGCGGTTGCCGCTGAAGGCGCAGTTGTGACGGCAATCGAGCTCGACGCGGAAGCCGTTGCTCGCTTCGCTGATCGCCTCCGCGCGCCATCGCGTGCCGTGGTTGGTCGCGTGGAAGATCATCTTGCTGACGCGCTCCCGGCGGACATCGTTCTCCTCAACCCACCGCGGAGTGGCGTGGATGCGCACGTCTCCGAGATTCTGCAGACGGCTGCCAAACCGCCGAGAGGCATCCTCTACGTGAGTTGCGACCCGGCGACGCTCGCGCGCGACCTGGCGCGCATGCCGCGCTACCGGCTTGCCGGCGTGCGCGCGTACGACATGTTCCCGCAGACGGCGCACGTCGAAACAGTTTGCGAGCTGGTCTCGGAATGAAATACGTCGTCATGGTTGGTGAAACGGAGGTGGAGGTCGACCTCGACGGCGACGTCGCCACCGTCGATGGCAGCGCCAGCGTCGCGCATCTCAACGAGGTGGAAGGCACACCGGTGCGCATGGTCACCATCGGCGACGAGGTGCATCGCGTCGTCGCCCGTCGAGGAGCAACGCGCGGTCGCTTCACGCTCTGGCTCGATGGATTCCGCTACGAAGTGGAAGCGCTCGACGAGCGGACGCGCGCCATCCGCGCGCTGAGCGGGGCAGGGAGGGAAGCTTCTGGTCCGGCGCCACTTGTTGCGCCGATGCCGGGCATGATCGTTCGTATCTCGGTCGAAGTCGGAGACAACGTCCAGGCGGGTCAGGCACTCATCGTGATGGAGGCCATGAAGATGGAAAACGAGCTGCGTGCCACGAGTGCGGGAACCGTGAAGGCGATCCTGGCTCGCGAAGGGACTGCCGTCGAGAAAGGCGCCATGCTGCTGGAGCTCGAGTGATGCGCCGCCTCTGCTACGGACTGGCGTTGGTGTTGGGCAGCGGCAGCGTTGCCTCTTCACAAACGCCCGACACGGACATCTTCCTCGCGCCCATCCGGCGCATCGGCGACTCGCTCGTTGTTGGTGCCGCGACCAACGTCACGCACCGCGCGGGGTACGACAATCAGCCCAGCTTCCTGCCCAACAGCCGCGGAATCCTTTACACGGTGGTCGGTCCCGACGCGCAGGCCGACATCTGGCGCTACGACATTGCCGAGCATCGCACGACCCGCGTGACGTCGACGCGTGAGAGCGAATACTCGGCCGTCGTGATGCCGGGCGGACTCCGGATGAGCGTCATTCGCGTCGAGGCGGATTCCACGCAGCGGCTCTGGAGCTTCGCGATGGACGGAAGCGATCCGCAGGTGCTGCTCTCCGCGCAGAAGCCGGTAGGCTACCACACGTGGCTTGGTCCATCCAGGCTCGCCACCTACGTGCTCGGCAAGCCTGCAACGCTTCACGTCGTCGACAGCGATGGCTCGCACGACGAGATACGTGCGCGGGACATTGGCCGGGCGCTGCAGCGCGTCCCGGGCAAGGACGCGTTCAGCTATACGCAGCGAGACAGCGCGCGAGCGCTCTGGATCACGCTCCAGCCGGCCAGTGGCGAAGCGGAGACGATGCTCATCCGGGCGGCCCCGGACAACGAGTATCATGCGTGGACGCCGGATGCGATCCTGCTCAGTGCTACAGCGGGAACGCTCGTGCGATGGAATCGTGCGCTGGATGCAACACGCGCGTGGACGCCCGTTGCCGATCTTTCGAAGTCCGGTCTCAAGAATGTGAGCCGGCTGGCGGTGAGCCCTGACGGCAAGTGGCTCGCATTCGTCGCGGAGCCGGTGGCTCGCTGAGTCCTGGGAAGCGCATCGCGTGACACGCAAAGAATGCGCTCGACTGGCTGGTGGGCGGAGCCGAGATGGTCGGCAAGCCAGTCGCCGTGATCAATACGTCGCCCCACGCGTCACATGCCTTCGACGCACTGCTCGAAACGCTTCGCACCATGACGGCATCCGTCATCGACGACGCGTGTGCGGCGATCGCGGCACCCAGGAATCTCGACGATGCGCAGCTTGCCACCGAACCGGTTATCGCCGATCGCTTGCGCGGAGTCCTCACGCGCTTGTCGACAGCCACGCCGCGCGCCGACGCCTAGCCTAGCGCTTGCGTCCGGGCGCAATTGCGTCCCGTCCAAATCGCTCACGCACCGCATCGACTGCACGAGAGACCTCACGGTCCTTTGCCGTCTCGATCTGTCCACCTGTGCGCTCAAAGAGCGCTAACTGCTTCGCGGGCGGCGCCGTGAAATTGGACAGCGCGACCCCGAGCAGGCGCGCCGGCGCCCGTCGCGCTTTTCGCAGCTTGTAGAGCAGCTCGCGGGCGACGACGAAGATCGCTCGATCCGATTCGAGTGCTTCATCCACGGTGCGGCTCGCTTGTCGCGTCGTGAAATCCTTATCGCGAATGCGCACCGTGACAGTGCGCGCCTTGAGCTCTTCGCCGCGGAGGTCGCCCGCAGCACGTCCGACGAGCTCGGTGAGCTCACCCTCGAGCATCAGGTCATCGTTGATGTCCACAGGAAATGTGTCGTCGCGGCTAATGCTTTTCGCCGCGTCGCGATCATGATGGACCTCCCCATCGTCTTCGCCACGGACCCGGTGCGCGAGCCAGCCAGCGTCGCGCGGGCCCACGAGGCGGGCGAGTCCCGCGTCATCGAGTGCGAGCACATCCTCCACTGACCGCAGCCCGCGCTCGGCGAGGCGCGCGGTGGTCTTCGGTCCAATGCCCGGAATGTCGGCGAGCTTCAGGAACCGCATGAAATCGAGCTCCTCGCCCGCGGGCACAATGCGAACGCCATTGGCGCCATTCTCCGGCTTCGGCTTGGCCCGCTCGGCGGCGAGCTTGGCTATCAGCTTCGACGTCCCGCCACCGATGGAAACCGTCATCGACGTTTCGACGATCACCGCGTTGCGGATGCGGTGGCCGATCGTGTCGAGCGGCGCGTGATCGTAGTACGCCTCCGTTCCCGCGAGATCGACGTACCACTCATCAATGCTGGCGGACTGTACGACGGGCGAGAATTTCTCCAGCACCGCGCGGATTTCCCGATGCTTCAGGCGACAGGCCTTGCCTGGAACCGGAACACACATCGCATCTGGGCATAGCCGGAGCGCCTGCGACATGGGCATCGCCGATTTCACTCCGAAGGCGCGCGCCTCGTATGACGCGGAGCAGACGATGCCGCGCCCCTCCGCCGTGCCGCCGACGAGCAGGTACGGCGCGCGGCCCGCGCCTTCCGGGTCGGCCCAGCGCGCGACGGCGACGAAGAACGCGTCGGCGTCGACGAGCAGGATTCTTCTTGGCACGGATGGCATTGCGGGCACACCGCAATCTAAGTCGATCCGGGACGGAGTCACCGCGGTGGGTTGACGGCAGCCCAAGGAAATGCTATCGTGATGGTGTATCCCGCATCCCGGCACATCGTGCATATCCGCCGTACTCACACGTCCGTCGCCCGCCGCACACCTGCCATCGCAGTGGTGTCGTTCGTCGCGTGTGGTGTCGCGCAGTGTTGTACGGACATGAGCGCCATTGCACTGTCGCGGCCGGGACCGAAACGCCGAGCGTAACGCTCGCCCTCCATCCCACGGGATTTCCCCGGCCGCTGAACACAGCGGCCGGTTTTTGTTTTACCCCCATGCATCACCCATCGATGAGCACTCACCATATCCCCGCATCCCAGGTCGCCCGATCCACTCGCGCCACACCGTGGCGTCGAGTGATGGCGCGCGCCCGCACGGCGAAGTGTGTCAGCACCCGCTGCATCAGCGCGATGTGCAGGTGTTGTCGCCGTGCAACGCGCGCGAGCGAAGGCATGCGGAGGGAACGATGGCGATGAGCTGACACGACTCGCGCCTTGTCTCGAATCCGGGCCCGCTCTGCCACGCAGACGCGGGCTCGCTTCACATCCACTCACTCCTCGTCGACGACAATCATGACCGAGAACATCGAGCCACCCCGCAAGGAATCAGCTGCGCAACGCGTCGAGCGCATCAAGCGCGAACGGCCGTCGTGGTCCATCCTCGACGACATTCGGCGTTACGCAAAGGACGGATTCGGCGCCATCCCGCCAGACGACTTGTCCGTCCGCTTTCGTGCCTGGGGCCTTTACACGCAGGGCGATGGCGGTGGCACGCGCGGCGAGGAGCAGCCGTTCTTCATGATGCGCATCCGTACTCCCAACGGCCTCCTCACGTCGAAGATGGTGCACACGATCGCCGATCTCTCGGACCGGTACGCGCGGGGAAGCATCGCGATCACCAACCGGCAGAACTTCCAGCTCCACTGGCTGCGCATCGAAGACGTGCCGGCCGTCTGGGATACGCTCGAGTCGGTGGGCGTCACGAGCATGGGCTCGTGCGGCGACAACACGCGGACGATCACCGGGTGCCCGCTCGCCGGCGTGGAACACGACGAGCTCGTCGACGCATCCGCCATCGCCACGCGCATCGATCGGTTCATGAATGGCAATCCAGACTTCGCCAACCTTCCGCGCAAGTTCAAGATCACCATCACCGGCTGCGCCCACTGGTGTACCTACCCCGAGATCAACGACATCGGCGCAACCGCGGTGCGCCGCGCCGACGGGGTGGTGGGTTTTCACATTCGCGTCGGCGGCGGACTCTCCACGAAGCCGCACCTCGCCGTCCTGCTGCCGGCGTTCGTGCATGCCGAGCAGCTGCTCGACGTGGTCATGGCCGTCGCCGGGATCTTTCGCGACTCCGACGAGCTGCGCATCAACCGGGCGAAGGCCCGCATGAAGTATCTCTTCCTCACCCACGGGTGGACGGCCAACACCTTTCTCGCCGAGGTGGAGCGCCGCATCGGCTACGCGCTCGATCCGCACGTCGACGAGCGTTTCCCCGAAGGATCCTATCGCGATCATGTGGGCATTCACCGCCAGAAGCAGCCCGAGCTTTCGTATGCGGGGTTCTCGATTCTCTCGGGACGGATCGTGCCCGACCAGCTCCGCGATATTGCGACGCTCGCGGAAACCTTCGGTGACGGCTCGCTCCGTCTCACCGCCATGCAGAACGTGCTCGTGCCGAACATCCCGAACGCGCGCGTCGAGGCCTTTGCCGCGGCCGTCGCGGACCGCGGCCTCGCGCTCGCGGGTTCGGCATTCCATCGGGGAACCTTGTCGTGCACGGGATCGGAATACTGCAAGCTCGCCATCACGGAAACCAAGCGCTTCAGCATTCGCCTCGCGCTGGAGCTGGAGGACAGGCTCCCCGGTTTCTCGCAGTCGCTGAAGCTCAACGTCACCGGCTGCCCGAACGCGTGCGGCCAGCATTCGGTGGCCGACGTCGGCTTGCAGGGCATCCTGCTCAAGCAGGACGGGCAGCAGGTCGAAGGCTTCGACTTCTTCGTCGGCGGCGGCCTGGGTCGCGAGGGCACGATTGCCCATCGCGTCGGCTTCCGCGCGCCCGCCGACGATGTCCCCGACGCACTCGAGCGACTCTTCCGCGCGTTCGAGGCGAGCCACGAGCCCGACGAGACCGTCGCGCGATGGAGCAACCGGGTTGGCGACGCGGTATTGCTCTCGACACTACAGGATCCAATGGTCGCCGCGGCGCAGGAGGTCTCATGAGACGCACTACTCCGCGCCTGCTCCGGCCCCGGCGACAACGCCCCGCACACCGTCACGAGCGATGACGACGACCCTCGTCCTCATCGCCTTCGTGGCGGCCATCGTGAACGGCGCACTCGGCTACGGCTTCTCGTCCATCGCGGTGCCGCTGGCACTGCTCCTCGTCGACAATCGGGTGCTCACGCCGGCGCTCGTGCTGCTCGAGATCGTGTTGAATGCCTACGTGCTCTGGGTGAACCGTGCATCCGTGCCGCAGGTGTGGCGCAGGGCAGGGTTCGTCGTGATCGGTGTCGCGCCCGGCGTCGCCGTGGGAACGGCACTACTGACGAGAGTCGAGCCCTCCATGCTCAAGTTGGCCACTCTCCTCGGCCTGCTGCCGTTACTGCTCCTCCAGGCGGTCGGATACCGCCGAGCACTCCGCGCCGAGCGTGCGGCGAGCGTCGCACTCGGCGGAGGCGTGGGTGCGCTGTACGCCATCACGACAATCTCCGGCCCGCCGCTGGCGATGTTCCTCAACAATCAGGGGTACGCGACAAAACAGGACTTTCGCGCGGCCCTTGGCCTCATCCGGTCGGCAGAATGCATCCTCGCTACCGCATTCTACGCGCACGCCGGCCTGTTCACGCCAGCGAGCGTGGCGCTGCTGATCACCATCCTCCCCGGTGTACTCCTTGGCATTCCGCTCGGCGCGTGGCTCATCCGCCGCGTGCGCGAGGAATCGTTTCGCCGGGTGTGCATGACGTTCGACGCCGCGATCGTGGCCTTCGGTGCTTCGACGCTGCTCCGCGTGTTGAACATCGTGGACGGCGGCGTCGCGTACCTCCTGTTCGCCGGCGTAGTGCTGTTCGACGGGGTGGTGCTGTACCGGTTCTTTCGCGGGTCGCGCGCGAGGGTGCCGCAATGGGCCTAGCGATTCAAACCCTGCCCCCCGATGTGCACTCGCGCGTGGGCACGCTCTCGCACCTCGGGATG
Organism: Gemmatimonadaceae bacterium; assembly: GCA_036844565.1. Taxonomy (GTDB): domain Bacteria; phylum Gemmatimonadota; class Gemmatimonadetes; order Gemmatimonadales; family Gemmatimonadaceae; genus AG11. The sequence continues at coordinate 21,673 of DAIUFP010000008.1, forward strand.
CTCGAGGCGGAAAGCATTCACATCATGCGCGAAGTGGTCGCTGAATTCGAGCATCCGGTGATGCTGTACTCCATCGGCAAGGATTCCTCCGTGCTCTTGCGTCTGGCACAGAAGGCCTTCCACCCGGGCCCGATTCCCTTTCCGCTGCTCCACATCGACACCACGTACAAGTTCCGCGAGATGATCGAATGGCGCGATCGCTGCGCCGCCGCGGTGGGCGTGCGACTCATCGTCCACACCAACCGTTCCGCGATCGAAAGCGGCACGCAGCCGTTCGCCGTTGGTACGCAACGCTGCTGCGGTCTCCTCAAGACCACGGCGCTGCTCGATGCCCTGCGCGAAGGCGGGTTCGACGCCGCGTTTGGTGGCGCTCGTCGCGACGAGGAGCGGTCGCGCGCGAAGGAGCGCGTGTTCTCGCTGCGCGACGCGAACGGCCAGTGGGATCCCAAGCGCCAGCGCCCGGAGCCATGGGACCTGCTGAACAGCCGCCTCGCGCCCGGTGAGAGCGTTCGCGTATTCCCGTTGTCCAACTGGACGGAGCTCGACGTGTGGCACTACATCGAGAGGGAGGCCATCCCGATCCTTCCGTTGTACTTCGCGCGCGACCGCGAGGTTATCGTGCGCGGCGAATCGCTCGCGGTGGTGGAGCAGTCGTTCGTTCCGCGGCTTCCAGGCGAGCGTCTCGAGCGCGTGCGGTGCCGCATGCGGTCACTCGGCTGCTCGCCGTGCACTGGCGCCATCCGCTCGGACGCAGACTCAGTGGCCGCGATCATCACAGAGTTGATCGCGACGCGGAACTCGGAGCGACAGCTCCGCGTCATCGATCACGACTCGGACGCCTCGATGGAAGTAAAGAAGCGGGAGGGGTACTTCTGATGCCCGACCTGCTGCGGATCTGCACGGCTGGCAGCGTGGACGACGGGAAGAGCACGCTCATCGGCCGGCTGCTGTACGACTCCCGGGGCGTGTACGAAGACCAGGTGCGCGCGGTCGAGGGCGCGTCGCGTCATCGCGGCGTGGGTCCTATTGACTTTTCCCTCTTTACAGATGGTCTCCGCGCGGAACGTGAGCAGGGGATCACCATCGACGTCGCCTACCGCTATTTCGCGACGGCCCGGCGGAAGTTCATTCTTGCCGACACGCCGGGCCACGAGCAGTACACGCGCAACATGACCACGGGCGCCTCGACGGCAGACCTCGCGATTCTCCTCGTGGACGCGCGTTACGGCGTGCGCGCGCAGTCCCGCCGACACGCGCGCATTGCCCGGATGCTCGGCATCTCGGAGTTCGTACTCGCCGTCAACAAGATGGATCTCGTCGAGTTCGACCGCGGCATCTTCGACCAGATCGTCGCGGACTTCGCGGACGTCGTCGGCGACGCCAGCACCCACGCCGTGCCCGTCAGCGCGCTGCTCGGCGACAACGTCACCGCGCCGAGCGCGCGCACGCCATGGTACGATGGCCCCGGCCTGCTCGGCCACCTGGAGTCGGTGCAGATTGCGCGCACCACCGCCGCCGCGGCCTTTCGCTATCCAGTGCAATTGGTGCTGCGGCCCACCGATGGGTTCCGTGGCTACGCCGGGCGCATTCGCTCGGGCACGGTGCGCGTCGGCGACACGGTACAGGTATGGCCCTCCGGCGTCGCGTCGCGCGTCGCGCGCATCGTGACGTATACTGGCGATCTCGAGTGCGCGTGGGCGCCCATGTCCGTGGTGCTCACGCTCGCCGACGAGGTCGACGTCAGCCGCGGGGACACGATAGCCATCGGTGCGCCGAAGGTGTGCACGTCGTTCCGCGCCGATGTCGTGTGGATGGACGAGCGACCACTCGATCCTTCGCGACTGTATCGCCTGAAGCACACCACGCGCGTCGTCGCCGCCGAGGTGGACCGCGGACTCGCCCTCAACGAGATCGGCTCGCTCGTGGTGACGGCGTCTCGCCCACTCGTTGTCGATTCATACGTCGAGAACCGGGGCACGGGCAGCTTCGTCCTGATCGACCCGGACAGCAACTTCACCGCCGGCGCGGGCATGATCGTGGACGCGATCGAGGAGCGGGCGGCCGCACCAAGGTGGGAGACGGCGGCGAAGCACCTGGCGGCCGTCGCGCGCGATGCTCCCACCGAAGGCGACGCGGTGCGGGCCGTACGTCACGCATTGGACGGGTTGCTCCGATGAGCGCGGCACTTCCCATCCTCGCATCGGAGCTCCTCGCCGCGCGACTTCCATGCGTCACCGCGAGCTTTCAGGCGGAATGCGTCGTACTCGTACATATGCTCCGCGAGCTCCGGCCCGACATCCCGGTTCTCTTCATCGACACGGTGCACCACTTCGCGGAGACGACGGCGTACCGCGACCGCCTCGTGGCGGAATGGCAGCTCAACCTCGTGACCGTGCGCAGCGCGACACCTCGTCCGGGCGAGTGGCGCACCAGCACTGACGCCTGCTGCGCTCGACACAAGATCGGCCCGCTGTTCGAGGCGCTCGACGAGTACGACACCTGGTTCACGGCGTTGCGCCGCGACCAGTCGCCCTCGCGCGCGAACCTCGCGGAAGCAGCGCCGTTCAGGCTGCCGAGCGGGCGGACGCTCAGAAAAGTGAGCCCGCTGGCAGCGTGGACCATGCACGACGTGGAGGAATACGCCCGGAGGAACGCCATTCCGTTGCTCCCGCTCTACGCCCGGGGGTACACGAGCATCGGATGCGAGCCATGCACCGTGCCGCCGCCCGATCCATCAGATCCGCGTTCCGGACGATGGTTGGGGCAGAAGCTCGAATGCGGCATCCACATCGAGGGCGACGCGTCCCGTTGACTGCATGTAAGTCGTTGTCTAGCTTACGTGTCTGTCCAAAAACGCCTTCAGTGGCGGCCAAAACCCGGGTTGCATTACGCACCAGTGAGGCGCAGGTCCTACGCTGTCTTGAAAATTCATGTTCAAATCGTACACGGCGACGCCGGACGACATCAAGCAGGATTGGTTTGTCGTCGACGCCGAGGGAATGGTCCTCGGCCGCCTCGCGACGGAAGTCGCGCGCATCATCCGCGGGAAGCACAAGCCCATGTTCACCCCGCACATGGACACCGGTGACGGCGTCATCGTCATCAACGCCTCCAAGGTTCGTGTCACCGGACGCAAGGCGGAGCAGAAGGAATACTTCCGCCACACCGGCTACATGGGTCACGAGCGCTTCACCCCCTTCGCCAGCATGCTGGCCAAGCACCCGGAGCGCATCATCGAGAAGGCCGTTTACGGCATGCTCCCCAAGACGGCCCTCGGCCGCCAGGTGCTCCGTGGCAAGCTCCGCGTCTACGCCGGTGCCGAGCACCAGCACGTCGCACAGCAGCCCAAGACGCTGACCTTCCCGCACGCCGAGGCGAAGTAACCAATGCCAGATTCGCAGATCACGCACACGATCGGGCGTCGCAAGGAAGCCGTCTGCCGCGTCTACATCAAGCCGGGCTCAGGCAAGTGGGACATCAATGGTCGTACCCTTGGTGACTACTTTCCCCGTCCGGCGCTCGTGACGGCCATCCAGCAGCCGTTCACGGCCACCGACAAGCTCGGCCAGTACGATGTCAAGGCGAACATCAACGGTGGTGGTCAGACGGGCCAGTCCGGCGCGCTCCGTCTTGCCGTGGCGCGTGCCCTCGTCAAGATCGACGAAGGTCACCGCCGCAAGCTTCGCGACCTCGGTCTCCTCACGCGCGACGCACGTGCCGTCGAGCGCAAGAAGCCCGGCCGTCCGAAGGCAAGAAAGCGCTTCCAGTTCTCGAAGCGATAGGATTCGAAGTCCCGTCTGACAGTCAGACTGTCTGACTGTCAGACGGGACCGCAGGGCCCATCTCACACGCTCTCCGAGTGTCCGTTCGGTGCCGACCTGGTCGGTGAACGAAACACGTTGACGAGAAGCGGACGAATCAACCAAACCGTACAGGACATGTCAGACAACAAGCCGACACTCGAAGCACTTCTCGCCGCTGGCGTCCATTTCGGACACCAGACGCGCCGCTGGAACCCCAAGATGCGCCGCTTCATCTTCGCCGAGCGCAACGGGATCCACATCATCGATCTCCAGAAGACCCTCCGTCAGCTCGATCTCGCGCAGAAGCTCGTCCGCGACGTCGTCCTCCGTGGCGAGAGCGTGCTCTTCGTCTGCACCAAGGCGCAGGTCGCCGGCATCGTCAAGCAGGAAGCCGAGCGCGCCGGCGCGATGTACATCACCGAGCGTTGGCTCGGCGGTCTGCTCACCAACTTCCAGACGGTCAAGAAGCAGCTCAAGCGCATGAAGGAGCTCGAGGCCGGCAGCGAAGAGGGCGGCGAGTGGGCGAACTACACGAAGAAAGAGCGCCTCATGATGACGCGCGAGAAGGAGAAGCTCTCGAAGTACCTCAACGGTATCCGGAGCCTCACGCGCACGCCGGGCCTCATGTTCGTCGTCGACGCGAAGAAGGAAAAGATCGCCGTCGCCGAAGCGAACAAGCTCGGCATCCCGATCATCGCGATCGTCGACACGAACGCTGATCCCGACCTCATCACGATCCCGATCGCCGGCAACGACGACGCCATCCGTTCGGTGGAGTTGATCACCAAGGCCATTGCCGACACCATCGCCGAAGCGCGTCTCGCGGCGCCCGTTCGCAACGAGCCGGAAGAGGGCAACGAAGGCGGCATGACGTACAGCTCCGAGCGCGGTACGGAGTCCGCTGGTGACAAGGACGACAAGCGTCGTCGTCGCCCGCGCCGCCGTCGCGCGAAGCCCGAAGCGATCGCTGCGCACCTCAAGGGCACCGAGGGCGAAGCAGGCGAAGCTGGCGAAGCTGGCGAGGCTGAGGCCGGCGATGCCGGCGCGGAAGACGCGGCCGAGTAGTCCACGCAGGCCGCAGTGGCTGTTACGGCGGCTGATGGCCCAACAGGTTACCATTCAGACGCCGCCGGCATCGCCCGGCGGCGTTTCCACGCCACCTAAGGAATTGACGAACAATGGCTGCGTTCACCGCCAAGGATGTGTCATCGCTGCGCCAGCGCACCGGCGCGGGCATGATGGATTGCAAGAAGGCCCTCGAGCAGAACGACGGCGATATCGAGAAGGCCGTCGAGTGGCTCCGGACCAAGGGCATCGCGCGCGCTGAGTCCCGCGCCGGCCGCGTTGCGTCCGAAGGCAAGATCGTCGCGCTTACCTCGCCTGACGGAAAGACGGGCGTCCTGGTCGAGCTCAACAGCGAGACGGACTTCGTCGCGCGTAACGACGCATTCGGACAGACGGCTTATCAGATCGCGAACGCCGTTCACGATCACAAGGAGACGGACGGCGTGGTCGCGAATGGCGAAGGCTCGCCGATCATGGCGGTCGCGTTCGGTGACTCCGCGAACCTCGCTGAAGCGCTGAAGATGCTCACGGGCACCATCGGTGAGAACATCGTGCTGCGCCGCTACGCGAAGCTCGGCGGCGATGGCGCGGTCGGCAGCTACGTGCACCACAACGGCAAGGTAGCCGCACTGGTCGAGCTGTCCGGGGCCCATGGCGAGGAGGCCCAGAAGCTTGCGAGCACCATCGCGGAGCACATCGCCGCGGGCGTGCCGTCGGTGCCGGTGGCCGTCACCCGTGACGACGTTCCGGCCGAGTTGGTCGATCGCGAGCGTCGCATCTTCTCGGAGCAGGCTGCCGCGAGCGGCAAGCCCGAGAACATCGTGCAGAAGATGGTCGAGGGCCGGATCGACAAGTTCTACAAGGAGATCACGCTGCTCGATCAGCCCTGGGTCCGTGATGACAGCAAGACCATTCGCGACCTGCTCAAGGGACTCGGCGCGAACGTCTCCGTCCGCCGCTTCGCCCGCTTCCAGATGGGCCTGGAGTGACCACTCCGGTGAGCGAGCTCCGCTACCCTCGCGTGCTGCTCAAGATCTCCGGCGAAGCACTCGCCGGAGATCGCGGTCTCGGTTTCGACTTCTCGGTCATCGACCGCATTGCGGATGAAATCCAGGCGGTCAAGCAGACAGGCTGCTCGCTGGGCCTCGTCATCGGCGGCGGTAACATCGTGCGCGGGTCGCAGCTCTCGCGCATGGGCATGGATCGCGTGAGTGCCGACTACATGGGAATGCTCGGCACCGTCATCAACGCGCTGGCGGTGCAGGACATCCTCGAGCGCAAGGGAATGGAAACGCGGGTCATGACCGCGATTCGCATGGAGGAGCTCGCAGAGCCGTACATCCGGCGTCGCGCGCTGGCGCATCTGGACAACGGCCTCATCGTGATCTTCGCGGCGGGTACGGGCAACCCGTACTTCAGCACCGATACAGCCGCCGCGCTTCGCGCCATCCAGATCAAGGCGCAGGTCATCATCAAGGCGACGAGTGTCGACGGTGTCTACTCAGCGGATCCAAAGCAGGACCCGAATGCAAAGTTCTATGACGAGATCAGCTACCGCGACGTCATGCTCGAGGAGCTGAAGGTCATGGACCAGACGGCTGTGACGCTGTGCAAGGAAAACGCGCTTCCCCTGATCGTGCTGAACATCCAAAAACCGGGCGCGATTGCCGCGGCGGTCCGCGGCGAGCGTGTCGGTACCCTCGTCAAATAGGTCTCGATGAGCACAATCCCTCAGATCGTGAAGGACTGCCGCACCTCGATGGAGAAGGGCCTGGACGCAGCGAAGCGCGAGTTCTCCACGGTCCGTTCCGGCAAGGCATCACCCAACATGCTCGATACGGTTCGCGTCGAGATGTATGGGCAGCAGATGACCCTCAATCAGGTGGCGAGCATCGCCGCGCCCGAGCCGCGTACGATCCTCGTGACGCCGTTCGACAAGTCACAGGCGAAGGTCGTGGAGAAGGCGATCCGTGACTCGGAGCTCGGACTCGAGCCATCGTCGCAGGGCGGCGTGATTCGCGTTCCGCTGCCGTCGATGAACGAGCAGCGACGCAAGGATCTCGTGAAGATCGTGCACAAGCTCGCCGAAGACGGAAAGATCGCGGTGCGCCATGCCCGCACGCACGCGCGCGACGCGCTCAAGAAGTTGAGCGGCGTCAGCGAAGACGACGTGAAGCACACCGAGAAGGACCTCCAGAAGGTCCACGACGACTACATCGGGAAGATCGACGCGATGATCAAGGCCAAAGAGGCCGAGATCATGGAAGTCTGACACGACCTGACGCCGGCCTCCCTGCGCCCGTATGAGTGAGCTCGCGAAGCGGTTTCTGTTCGCGATCGTTGCGGCTCCCGTCGCGCTCTGGGTAGTCCTCGCCGGCGGCGCGCCTCTCGCGGCGCTGCTGGCGATCGTCTCGGCGATCGGCGCCTGGGAGTTCTTCCGCATGGCGCGTAAGACCGGCGCGCATCCGATCGACGACGCCGGCATTGCGCTGGCGGGCATCGTGCCGCTTGCGATCCATGCGCACTACCTCGGCGTGTTCGCAATGCGACCGGCGCTTGGCGCAGTGGTTGTGCTGCTCGTTATGGCGGCGACCATCTGGGTTCGCGGCGTGCACGGCGGACCGCTGGCGACGGCTGCGACGACACTGTTCGGCGTCGTGTACACGGCGGGCATGCTCGGCTTCGGCTACGCCATTCGCTACCACGACATCGTCCGCGGTTACGACACCGTCGCTGGTGCGCGTCTGGGTCTTGGCGCACTCTCGATCGCCGTTGCTCCCGGGGGCGTTCTCCTGATCTTTCCGTTGCTCATCACGTGGGCGTCGGACATCGGCGCGTACGTCTTCGGTCGTGCGATTGGCGGGCCGAAGCTCATTCCGCTGGTGAGTCCCGGCAAGACGATCGCGGGGGCGGTTGGTGGGCTCGTGGCGAGCATGGCCGTCGCCTACGTGTATGCGAGGCTGGTGCTCGTCCCCGTGGCGCATCTTGGCTTCACACCATGGGGTGCGCTGTTGTTCGGAATCCTCATCAGTGTTGCCGCACAGGTGGGAGATCTCTTCGAGTCGCTGCTGAAGCGCGAGGCGAAGGTGAAGGACAGCTCGCACATCATCCCGGGTCACGGCGGCGTGCTCGATCGCTTCGACAGCCTCATTTTCGTGCTGCCGGTCGCCTACGTGCTGCTCGGATGGTTGCCGATCCCCGTGTTCTCGTGAGCTCGAAGGGCGTCACGATTCTTGGTTCCACCGGCTCCATCGGCACCACCGCCCTCCGAGTTCTCGATCGGCAGCGCGAGAGGTTTCACGTCGCCGGCCTGACCGCGTTCACGAACGCGACGCTGCTCGAGGAGCAGGCGCGCCGCTTCAGTCCCACGTACGTCGGGCTGGTGGCGCGTGGCGGGGTGGTGCCGAGTGACTGGTGCCACGGATCCGGCGACACATGCCTCATCGATGCGGCGACACGGCCCGATGCAGACATCGTGTTGAATGCGGTCGTCGGCGCGGCGGGCTTGAAGGCGACGCTGGCCGCGCTCGCGAAAGGGAAGCGTGTCGCGCTCGCGAACAAGGAGTCGCTCGTGATGGGCGGAGCGCTCGTCATGGACGCTGCGCGCGATGGCGGCGGTGAGCTCGTTCCTGTCGACAGCGAGCACAGTGCGATTCTTCAGTGCATTGTCGGCCGGCCGGCAAGCGAAGTGCGACGAATGGTGCTCACCGCATCAGGCGGTCCGTTTCGCGAGTGGAGTGCCGAAAGAATCGCCGAGGCGACGCTTGGCGATGCGCTGCGGCATCCCACGTGGCAGATGGGGCGCAAGATCACCATCGACAGCGCAACGCTCGCGAACAAGGCGCTCGAGGTCATCGAGGCGCATTTTCTTTTCGGCGTGCCATATGATCGCATCGACGTCGTCGTGCATCCGCAGAGCGTCGTGCATTCGTTCGTCGAGTTCGTCGACGGCAGCGTCCTCGCGCAGCTCGGTGCCCCGAGCATGGAATTGCCGATCCTGTACGCGTTCACCTATCCGGATCGCGTGCCGGACGCGGGAGTTCCTCCATTCGACCCGGTCACACTTTCGCCGCTCCAGTTCGAGCCCGTCCGGCGTTCGGATTTTCCGGCGCTTGACCTCGGCATATCCGCTGGACGCTCCGGAGGCGTGGCACCCGCCGTCTTCAACGCCGCGAATGAGCAGGCGGTGGCGTGCTTTCTCGCCGGCACGATACGTTTCGGAGACGTTCCGCGCGCGATCGAGAGCGCGCTGGCCGCCCTGGGCACCGCGCCCGGCGGATCGCTGGATGCTGTTCTTACCGCCGACGCCGCAGCGCGTCGGCATGTGCAGGAGTTGTTCGGATGCTAGCCTATATCGCGCCGATCGTCGTCTTCGGCCTCGTCATTTTCGTTCACGAGCTCGGCCATTTCGTGGCCGCGAAGCTCGTGGGCGTTTATGCGCCGCGCTTCTCCATCGGTTTTGGACCCGCGCTCCTTCGTCGCCGTCGTGGCGAGACTGAGTACGTGTTGGCGTTGCTGCCGCTGGGTGGATATGTGCGCATGGCATCGCGGCATGATGCGGAGACTGCGTTCATCGAGGGCGGCGCCGAGGAAACGGGTGCGCTCAAGCCGGGCGACGCGGGCTACGATCCGGAGGCCATGATTCCATTCGGCCCGAAGCCCGTACCGGAGTCGCGCTGGTTCGAATCGAAGAGCCTGCCCGCTCGCCTCTTCATCATGATCGCGGGCGTGACGATGAACATCATCCTCGCGTTCTCCGTCCTCACTACGCTCGGCCTCAAGTATGGTGAGGTCGTCATCGGCACACGCGTGGTCGGCGCCGTGCACGCGCCCGTCACGGCGCCGGCGCTCGCCGCGCTTCGGGCTGGCGACACGGTGGTCTCCGTCAACGGGAAGGCGGTCCGCAACTGGAACGACGTCCGCGACTTCATCGATGAGACGCCCGCGGGCACGCTCACGATCGTCACGAATCGTGGAACGGTCGCGGTGACCGTCGGCGGCAAGGACCAGCCGGCGGCAGCGGACATCGGCATGGCGGTCGACTTCTACATGCCCGCCGTTCTCGGTGAGGTGATGCCGGGCAGTGCGGGCATCCGCGGAGGACTGCGCTCTGGGGATTCGATCGTCACGATCGATCATGTGCCGGTAACAACATGGGCGCAGCTTCAGGAGCACGTGACGCCGGCCGCGGGCAAGCCTCTGCCATTCGAGGTTCGCCGCGACGGCAAGGTACGGACGTTCACCGTTACGCCCCAGGCGACTCCGCAGAAGGATCCCGTCACGAAGGTGATGGGCAGCGTGGGCAAGATCGGCGCAACGCCCGCTGACTTCACGACGCGCCAGCCGCTCGGCCTCACGGCAGCATTTCGTGAGGGAGGGCGCCAGACGTGGATGACGGCGACGAAAATCGTCGACGTGGTGCATGGCCTTCTCACGCGCGAAGTATCGGTCCGCCAGCTGGGTGGCCCGATCGCGATCTCCCGCGCATCGGTGGCCGCGGCGCAAAGCGGAATGGAAAGCCTGTTCCTGCTGATCGCGATCCTCAGCGTGAACGTGGCCGTGCTGAACCTGCTACCAATTCCGATCCTCGACGGCGGCCAGATCCTGATCAACATCGCCGAGTCGGTGAAGGGAAGCCCGTTCAGCACGCGCACGCGGGAGTACATCCTGCGCTTCGGCCTGGTTGCGATCCTGCTGATCTTCGCGATGTCGACGTTCAACGACGTGGCGTCGGGCTTCAAGGACATAGTGGCGCGGCTGTTCGGCTGAGCGAAGCTCAACCGAACGACTGACAGTCGGACAGTCTGACCCTCAGGCCTTTACACCGTCTCGAGGTTTGGCTAAGTTACATGGCTCAACCACTTAGCCTCGCTCAGGACAGTCCAAGAACATGGCCTTCGATAACGCCCCGACGCTCGAGAAGTACAAGACGCACGAGACCGACACCGGCTCCGCTCGCGTCCAGGTTGCCCTCCTCTCGGAGCGCATCAATTATCTCACCGAGCACTTTCGGGCGCATAAGAAGGACCATCACGGCCGACGCGGCCTCCTGAAGATGGTCGGTACCCGTCGCCGTCTGCTCAACTACATGAAGCGGACCGACATCGACGGCTATCGCAGCATCGTTCAGGAACTCGGTCTCCGGTACTAGGCAGGTCATCACAGTGCACACGCGCGGACGCATCTTTTGCGGACCGCGCGTTTTGCATTTCACGCAGCACCTCAGAAGCGCGCGCCGGCAATAGGGCCGGCCGCAACGAAGAGAGAGACGAAAGGAAACCACATGCAACGCATTGAAAAGACGTTCGCGGGACGCAAGCTGGTCATCGAGACCGGCCGCATGGCCAAGCAGGCCGCTGGCTCATGCCTGATCACGTACGGGGAAACGATGGTCCTCGCGACCGTCACGGTGAGCGACAACAAGAGTCCGCTCCCGTTCTTCCCGCTCACGGTGGAGTACAAGGAAAAGACCTACGCCGCCGGCAAGATCCCCGGTGGATTCATCAAGCGCGAAGGCCGCCCGACTGACGGCGAGATCCTGAGCTGCCGCATCATCGACCGCTCCATCCGCCCGCTCTTCCCGGAAGGCTTCCAGAACGAAGTTCAGGTGTTCTGCTACGTCATCTCCGCGGACCAGGAGAACAAGGCGGACGTTCTCGCGCTCGTCGCCACGTCGTTCGCCCTCAACGCCAGCCGCACCCCGTTCGCCGAGCCGCTCGCCGGCGTGCGTGTGGGCCGCGTGCAGGGCAACTGGGTGCTGAACCCGACGTTCCAGCAGCTCGAGTACAGCGACATGGAGCTGGTCGTCGCGGGCACGCAGGAATCCATCATGATGGTCGAGGGCGGTGCCCTCGAGGTGAGCGAGGAGGACGTCGTCGAGGCGATCACCGTCGCGCACGCCGGCATCAAGGAGCTCATCGGCTTCCAAGCCGAGCTCCTCAAGGCCGCTGACAAGGTCGAGAAGCTCAAGTGGGAGAAGGCTGCCACCACCGAGGGACTGCTCGAGAAGGTGAAGGGCGCTGCCGATGCGAAGATCTCCGAGGCGCTCAACCAGAAGGACAAGCAGACGCGCGTGCAGGCGGTCGAGGCGGTGAAGAAGGAAGTCGCCGAATCGTTCGCCGCCGACCTGCCGGACAACGCCAAGGAGATCAAGAACATCCTCGGCGACCTTGAATACAACGCGCTGCGCTCGCAGGTCCTCACCACCAAGAAGCGTGTCGACGGACGTGCGACGAACGAAGTCCGCGCCATCAGCATCGACACCAACCTCCTGCCGCGCGCACACGGCTCCGCACTCTTCACGCGTGGCCAGACGCAGGCGCTCGTCGCCGTGACGCTCGGCACCGCCAACGACGTCCAGCGCCTCGACACGATCGATTCGCCGAGCGAGACGACGAAGTCGTTCATGCTGCACTACAACTTCCCGCCGTTCTCCACGGGTGAAGTGCGCCCGATGCGTGGCACTTCGCGGCGCGAGATCGGCCACGGCAACCTGGCCGAGCGTGCGCTTCAGGGCGTGCTGCCGGAGTTTTCGGAGTTCCCGTACACGCTGCGCATCGTTTCCGAAATCCTCGAGTCGAACGGCTCGAGCTCGATGGCAACCGTCTGCGGTGGTTCGCTCGCGATGATGGCGGCCGGTGTGCCGATTCGCGGCGCGGTGGCTGGCGTCGCCATGGGTCTCATCAAAGAAGGAAAGAAGTACGCCATCCTCACGGACATCCTTGGCACCGAGGATCACCTCGGCGACATGGATTTCAAGGTCGCTGGAACGGCGAACGGCATCACGTCCATCCAGATGGACATCAAGGTCGAGGGTCTCGACCTCCAGATCATGAAGGAGGCGCTGGCACAGGCCAAGGAAGGCCGCCTGCACATCCTTGCCGAGATGAACAAGGCGATCTCCGAGCCGAGCGCGGAGCTCAGCGTGTATGCGCCGCGTATCGTCACGATGATGATCAACCCCGAGAAGATCGGCGATCTCATCGGACCGAAGGGCAAGACCATCCGCGGCATCCAGGACGAGACGGGCGCGGAACTCACCGTCGACGACACGGGGCTCGTCACGATCGCCGCGGTTGGCGGCGAGGCGATGCAGCGTGCACGTCAGATGGTGCAGGCCATCACGGCCGAGCCTGAAATCGGCGCGACGTACGAAGGCACCGTCAAGACGACGACCGCGTTCGGCGCATTCGTCGAGATCATGCCGGGCACGGAAGGACTGGTCCACATTTCCGAACTGAAGTGGGGCCGTACCGACAAGACGGAAGACGTGGTCAACAAGGGCGATCGCGTCACGGTCAAGCTGCTCGATCGCGATGAGCGTGGCCGCCTGCGTCTGTCGATCAAGGCGCTTCAGGAGCGTCCAGAGGGCATGCCGGAAGAAGAGGCACGTCCGCCGCGTCCGGAAGGCGATCGTCCGCCGCGTGAGGATCGTCCGCGGAGCGGTGGCGGTGGAGGCCGCGGCCGCCGCTAGTGGTACGAGGTGACACTCCGGCGGATGGATTCCGCCGGACCGTGCTCCCCAATGGACTGACCGTACTCTCGGAGCGTATGCCGGGTGTGCGGTCGGTCGCGTTCGGGGCATGGGTTCGCGCCGCGTCGCTGCATGAGCCACGCGAGAAGATGGGTGTCTCCCATCTTCTGGAGCACATGGTATTCAAGGGAACGGAGAAGCGGTCCGCGAAGCAGATCGCCCTCGAGCTCGAGGCGCTCGGCGGTTCGCTCGACGCGTACACGTCGCGCGAGCACACCGTGTATCAGGCGCGCGTGCTCGACGAACATCTCGACATCGCAGCCGACGTCATCGGTGATTTCGTCTTCAAGCCTTTGTTGAAGAAGAAAGATCTCGAGCTCGAGCGAAAGGTCGTACTCGAGGAAATTGCGATGGTCGAGGACACGCCCGACGACCTCGTGTTCGAGCTGCACAACGAGGCGCTCTGGGGCGCGCATCCGTACGGTTACTCGATCCTCGGCACGCGCGATTCCGTCTCAGACTTGAAGGTCGGCGACCTGGAAGCGCTGCATGCGCGCGCGTATCACCCGTCGCAGCTCATCGTGGCCGCCTCCGGGAACGTGGAGCATGACGCGCTGCTCGAGACACTGGAGCGCACCGGATGGACGGCTGAACGCCCCGGTGACGCGACTCGGCTGATCGTGCCGCCGCCCGTTGCAATGGCGCCACAGCGCAAGCACGTCAACCGTGAGGGTGCGCAGACGCACATCGTGGTCGGTAGTGCGACGGTGCCGCATGGCGATCCGCGTCGACATGCCCTTGTGCTGCTCAGCGTGCTGCTGGGCGGCGGAATGAGCTCGCGCCTCTTCCAGCGTGTCCGGGAGGAGCTGGGACTCGCGTATTCGGTGTACACGTTCCAGTCCTTTCATGCGGACGTCGGCATGCACGGCGTCTACGTGGGGACGGGTCCGGAAGCTGCTACCGAGGCACTTGCTGCGATCGACTCGGAGCTTGCCTCGATCGCGGGCGACGGACTGCCCGCGGATGAAGTGGCAATGGGGAAGAGCCAGCTGAAGGGGCAGATCACGCTTTCGCTGGAGAGTGTGAGCGCGCGCATGTACCGCTGCGCCGGCGTGGAGCTGTACGGCGAGCCCTACCATTCGCTCGACGAGATGCTTGCGCTCGTCGATGCGATCACGGTCGAACAGGTCGCCGAAGTTGCGCGGGACTTCTTTGGGCCGGAACGACAAACGGTTGTCTCCCTTGGGCCGGGGACTGGATTCGAGGTCTGACAGTCTGACTGTCCGACGGTAGTTCGGTCGAACGGCGGTATGAAGTAGGGAGCGTCGCTATTCGAGAACAGGCGGGGTTGTGAGTTTCGAAGTCCGTTGTTAGCTGTCAGACCATATCGACCCGCTGTCAGACTGTCTTGCTGTCAGACCGTCCGACCTAGAGCCCTCAAGAGGCTTCACCAGGCGCAACCACGGCTGTCCCTATGAAAATCGGCGTTCCGAAGGAAATAAAGACCAACGAGAACCGTATCGCCCTCGTGCCCGCAGGAGCGGAGTCGCTCGTCGGCGCGGGCCACTCCGTCCTGATCGAAACAGGCGGTGGGCTCGGCAGCGGATTCTCCGACGAGGACTACACCAAGGTGGGCGCGACCATCGCGCCCGATGCCGCGACGGTGTGGAAGGAAAGCGACATGATCATGAAGGTGAAGGAGCCGATCAAGGTCGAGTGGCCGCACATGCGGAAGGACCAGCTCATCTTCACATACTTCCATTTCGCGGCCGATGAAGCGCTGACGAAAGCGCACATCGACAGCGGCGCGGTCTGCGTCGCATACGAGACGGTCGAGATGCCGAACCGCGACCTGCCGCTGCTCATTCCAATGTCGGAAGTCGCCGGCCGCATGGCGGTGCAGGAAGGGGCCAAGTACCTCGAGAAGCTTTACGGGGGACGTGGCGTGCTCCTCGGCGGCGTACCGGGCGTGGCACCGGCCAAGGTCGTGATCCTCGGCGGCGGCATCGTCGGCATCAACTCGGCGAAGATGGCCGCCGGGATGGGCGCCAAGGTCGTCATCCTCGACGTGTCGCTGGATCGCCTCCGCTACCTCAGCGATGTCATGCCGGCGAACGTGCAGCTCATCTACTCGAATCGCCACAACATCCTCGAGCAGATCAAGACGGCGGATCTCGTCGTGGGTGGCGTGCTCGTCACCGGCGCCAAGGCGCCGCGCCTGATCCGTCGCGAAGACCTCAAGACAATGCAGCCCGGCTCGGTCATCGTGGATGTCGCGATCGACCAGGGCGGCTGCGTGGAGACCATTCACGCGACCACCCACGAGAATCCCACGTATGTCGTGGATGGCGTCATTCACTACGGCGTGGCGAACATGCCGGGTGGCGTTCCGCGCACCTCGACGCTCGCCCTCACGAATGCGACCCTTCCCTATGCCGTCCAGCTCGCGAACAAGGGATGGAAGCGGGCGCTCAAGGAGAATCCCGCGCTGCTCAAGGGATTGAACGTCGCCCAGGGCAAGGTCACATACGAGGGGGTGGCTGAGGCGTTCGGGATGGAGTTTCACGCCCCTGAGCAGTTCCTGGATTGACTGTCCGAGCAGCCGTTGGTGGAGACAAACTGTGGCGGGCACACCGGAATGCTTCCGGTGTGCCTTTTGCCATGTAATGCGTTCGTCGTCCGACCCGCGCCGAGGCGAGTCTCAAAACACCGTAGGTTGTGAAAAGACAACGGCTTGCCGCTCGTCAGGCCGAGGACTAGCTTTCGGCGTTTTCGCCCACGTCACACGTACGGCTCGTTCCCTTCACACCGGCGCGAGCGCCCGAACCCTGGACTGATGCGCTGGCCCTTTTTCAAGTCGGGAAGTCTCTTCCCCGCGAACGCGATTGGCGTGGACCTCGGTACCGCCAACACCCTCATTTACGTGAAGGGCGAGGGCATCGTTCTCAATGAACCGTCTGTCGTCGCGATCGATCGAGCGACAAAGCAGATCAAGGGCGTCGGCCTCGAGGCCAAGCGCATGCTCGGGCGCACGCCCGAAGGCGTGATCGCCGTTCGGCCGATGAAGGACGGCGTCATCGCCGACTTCGACGTGACCGAGAAGATGCTGCGCTACTTCCTCAAGCTCATCATCGACAATCACGTCTTCAAGGTGAAGCCGCGAGTGATCGTGTGCGTGCCCAGCGGCATCACCGAAGTGGAGCGGCGCGCCGTGCGCGACTCCGCGCTCGGCGCGGGCGCGAAGGAAGTCTTCATGGTGGCCGAGCCAATGGCCGCGGCCATCGGTGTTGGGCTTCCCGTGGAAACGCCGACCGGCAACATGGTCATCGACATCGGTGGAGGCACCACTGAAATCGCGGTCATCGCGTTGTCAGGCATCGTGAGCGATACGTCGATCCGCACCGGCGGCGACGAGCTCGACATGTCGATCGTGCAGTTCATGCGGAAGAACTACAACCTGCTCATCGGCGAGCCGACGGCCGAGCAGATCAAGATCCAGATCGGTAGTGCAGCGCCCATTGGAGATGAGCGCGAGATGGAAGTGAAGGGACGCGACCTCGTGAGCGGCATCCCCAAGACGGTGCGCGTGCACTCGACGGAGATCCGCGAAGCGGTGCAGGAGCCCATCCAGCAGATCGTCGACGCGGTGCGTCGCGCGCTGGAGATCACGCCGCCGGAGCTCGCGAGCGACATCGTCGACCGCGGCATCGTGATGACCGGCGGCGGTGCGTTGATCCGCGGACTCGACTTGCTGTTGAGCCAGGAAACCGGATTACCGATCCACGTCGACGAAGATCCGCTGACGTGTGTCGTCAGAGGTACTGGTCGCATCCTCGACGACGAGGAGAAGTACTGGTCTGTCCTGAGCACCTGAGGCGCGGGTGGCTCGTACGTCTCGATTCACGGAGCGGGTCGACATCGTCATCTTTGCGGCCTGCATCTTCCTGTCGCTCGTTGCGATGTTTCTGCCGGCCAACCTGCGCGAGCCGGTTGCGGGCACGCTGCGGCGCTCGTTCGTCGCTCCGCTGTTGCAACTGCAGAAAGGTGCGGAGCGTTGGCGTTCCGCGTATCTCTCGTCAGAGCGTGTGGAGTTGCGTCGAGATACGCTGGCTCTTGCCGCCGCGCGCGTTCCGACGCTCGAGACCGAGAACGACCGCTTGCGCAGCCTCATCGGGTTCGGGTCGAGGCTACAGTGGGGATTCATTCCCGCCGAAGCACTTCAGGGGCGCGGTCGCGCGGAAGACTTCACGGTCACGCTGAGTGCCGGATCCAACGCCGGCGTTCGTGAGCACAGCCTCGTGATTGCACCCGAGGGTATCGTCGGCCTGGTGCAGACGGTCGACCCGACGATGAGCCTCGCGATCCTGTTCGCGCATCCGGATTTCCGTGTGAGCGCGATCTCTGCCAACGACAGTGCGTTTGGCATCGTGCAGCCGCACATCACCACCAGCAGCAATACGCACGAGGCGGCGTTCCTCCGCTCCGAGCGCTACCTGCTGGAGATGCGCGGCGTTCCGTTCAGGGCCACGCTCAAGCCCGGTGCGATCATCTACAGCTCGGGACTTGGCGGCATTTATCCCAAGGGCATTCCAGTGGGCGTCGTGCTTGCGGAGATCAAGACGAGTGAGACGTGGGCGCGCACCTACGTGCTTCGGCCGGCCGTCAACCCGACGGAGCTGACGTCCGTGATGATTCTCACGCCGCAGCGTTCGACGGCTGGCGTTGCGAACGTGTGGGCGGATCTTGGCGCAGTCGATTCGGCGACCAAGCGCATCGTCGCGACGGGTGACTCTCTCGCGCGGCGCTCGGCGAGCGCGGAAGCGGATGCGCGACGCGCGGCCATCGACGCGTCGGCGCATGTGTATGCCGATTCGGTGCGGCGCGACAGCGTGACGCGTCGCGACAGTACCGCGCGGCTCCCGGCGGATTCCGCGACTCGCGCGCGTGTGCGTGCGGACAGCATTGCTGCGGCGCGCATTCGCCGGCAGCGGCGCGATAGCCTCGCGGCCGCTCGGCGGGACACGGTGCGACGCGATACGACCGCGGGAGTACGACCATGAACTGGGGCGCCACCGCTCGAACGATTTTGCTGTGCGCGATCCTGATCCTTCTGCACTACACGCTCCGTCCGCTGCTGGCATGGCGGGCCTCGCCCGACTTCCTCATCGTCGCGCTGCTGCTCGTGTCGGTGCGTGTGCGGCCCGGGTTGGCGGCAATGTTCGGGTTCATGCTCGGCCTCGCGTCGGACTCGGTCGCACTCGGAGGATTTGGTGCGGGCGCGCTGGCGATGACGCTGATCGGCTTCGGCTGGTCGCGCCTGAAGGCGGTGTTCTTCGCCGATAGCGCCCTGCTCAACGGCTTTTTTCTGTTTCTCGGCAAGTGGGCCTATGAGGTGGTGATGCACCTCATGGAGCGCCGAATGCAGGGTGCCGAGCTCCTGATGCAAATCTTCGTGTGGTCCGTGCTGTCGGCGGCCGTTACCGCGGTGGCGGGTGTGCTTGCGCTGATGGCACTGCGCCCCGTCCTGGAAACACGCGGCACGTGAGCTTTCACCCGAACGACGTCGTCAAGCGGGGCCGCGTCGCGGGCATGCTGGTCTCTGGCGTGCTGCTGTTCCTGATGGGTGCGTTCTTCAGGAGCCAGGTGCTGAATCACGCCAAGTACGACATGCAGTCCAAGACGAACCGTCTTCGCGAGCTGCCGCTGCCGGCACCGCGAGGCGTGATCTTCGACCGCAACAACAAGGTCATCGCCGACAACGTCATCGGATATTCAGTATCGGTGCTGGCCATGAAGGAAGACACCCTGCGTGCGGTGCTGCAGCGTCTCAACGGCACCATCAGCATCACGCCGGCGCAGATCGAGTTGGCGGTGCGTCGCTTCAAGCGTGCGCCCACGCGGCCGACGGTCATCATCGCCGACGCGTCGTTCGACGTCGTGAGTGTGCTCGAGGAGCATCGCGCGCAGTTCCCAGGACTCATCATCCAGAGTGCACCGCGCCGCTTCTATCCGGACGGGCCGGCAGTGGCATCGTTCGTCGGCTACATCGGTGAAGTGAGCGAGAGCGAGCTGGCGCAGAGTACCTATTCCGAGTACAAGTCCGGCCAGCAAGTGGGAAAGCAGGGGCTCGAAAAGCAATACGAGTCGCTGCTGCGCGGAAAGGAAGGGAGTCAGTACGTGGAGGTGGATGCGCGGGGACGGATCGTGCGCAATTCAGGGGCACAGCAGGACCGTGCACCCGAAGCGGGACTCGACCTGCACACGAACATCGACCTCGATCTGCAGCGTTTCGTCGCCGGGATCTTCGGTGACTCGCTTCAGGGCGGTGCGGTGGCCATCGATCCGCAGACGGGCGGTGTCCTCGCGTTGTACAGCGCACCGAGCTTCGACGGCAATCGTTTCATCGGCGGCGTGCCGGCACAGTACTACGATTCGCTGCGCACCGACGAGCGTCGACCGCTGTACAACAAGGCGCTGCAAGGAACGTATCCGCCGGGTTCGACATGGAAGCTGGCGACCACCGCGATCGGACTGGAGACAGGCGCCGTCAAGATGACGGACAAGATGCCGATCCCGTGCACGGGCGGATTGCAGTTCGGATCACGCTATTTCCGCTGCTGGAAGCCGGAGGGTCATGGCTACCTCGACCTTCAAGGTGCCATCGCGAAATCGTGCGACGTGTATTTCTACCAGCTCGGCCTTCGGCTCGGCATTGCGCGTCTCGTGGCCGGCGGCGTTTCGATCGGCTTCGACAAGAAGGCCGGGATCGACCTGCCAGAGGAGTTGAAGCCCCGCTTTCCCAAGACCACCGAGTACTTCGACAACAAGTACGGCAAGGGGCGATGGAACAACTCGCTCGTGCTCAGTATGGCGATCGGTCAGGGCGACAATTCGCAGACCATCCTGAACATGGCGCGCTTCTACACGGCGCTGGGCACGGACGGCAAGGCTGCCAGGCCGCAGATCAAGAAGGGCACGCCCGAACGCACGCAGGTCATTCAGCTCACCGACGCGCAAATGGATCAGGTTCGCGCCGCGCTCGTGGGCGTGGTCAACGCCGGCACCGCGACTGCGTCGGCGATCAAGGGAGTGCAATTGGCAGGCAAGACAGGAACAGCACAGAGCGGCAAGTATGTCAATGGGAAGGAGCTCAACCATGGCTGGTTCGTCGGTTTTGCGCCCGCTGACAAGCCTTCCATCGTCGTGGCCGTCATGATCGAGTTCGGCGGTCACGGCACGCGCGCCGCCGCGATCGCGTCCAAGATCATCCAGGCGTATCTCCACGTCGCGCCGGTGATCGACGCAAACTCGGTGGACGGCTGATGTCAGCGCGGCGTTTTCCAATCGACTGGCCACTCGTCATCGTCGGCCTGCTGCTGTCGATCTACGGGATTTCCATTGTGTACTCCGCCGGGCAGACCGATATCCTCACCGGCGTCGCGAAGCTTTGGCGCTCGCAGCTGATCTGGTTTTTCCTTTCGCTCGGAGCTGCGTACGGCGTCAGCAGGTTTTCCGTTCGCATGCTCGACTGGCTGACGTGGCCCATGTACGGCGTCACGATCGCCATGCTGATGCTGCTGCTGTTCATCGGAAAGGGGGCAGGAACGGCCGCCAGCTCGAAGAGCTGGCTCGCGATCGGCGGCTTTCGCATCGGTCAGCCGGCCGAGCTGGCAAAGATCACCGTCGTGCTCGCGATGGCGAAGGTGCTGTCCGGCTTCAAGGAGCCGCCGCGGTCGCTGCTCGAGCTTTGGAAACCGGCGCTCGTCGTCGGCATTCCCTGGGCGCTCATCATGATGCAGCCGGACCTCGGCACGGGTATCGTGTTCGTCGGCTTTGCGTTTGCGATGCTGTTCTGGGCCGGTGTGTCGTGGCCTCTTCTGGTGCTGGTGGCGAGCCCCGTGGTAAGCCTGGTGCTCGCGTATGACACGTTCTTCTGGGGCGCGTGGTTCCTGCTGCTGCTCGCGCTCGTGCTGTGGTACAAGCCGTACATGTACGAGGGCATCTTTCTCGTCGTGATCAACGTCGTTTTCGGAGTGGTGTCGCTGAAGTTGTGGGAGAAGCTCGCGCCGTACCAGCAGAAGCGCCTGCTCGTCTTCATCAACCCGAACATCGATCCTCGGCAATCCGGTTATCACGTGATCCAGTCTCAGATCGCGATTGGTTCCGGGGGTTGGTTCGGGAAGGGCTACACCATGGGCACGCAGAAGCGACTCGCGTTCCTTCCGGCGCAGCATACGGACTTCATCTTCGCCGTGGTGGGCGAAGAACTTGGATTCATCGGGGTCACGCTGGCGATCGCGCTCTTCGCACTGTTGTTCCTGCGCGTGACGAAGATCGCTGAGCGCTCCAACGACTCATACAGTGGCCTCGTGGCGTTCGGCCTGCTGGCGAGCTGGTTCGTGCACGTCGTCGAGAACATGGGCATGACGTTGAACCTCATGCCGATCACAGGCATTCCGCTGCCCTTCTTCAGTTACGGCGGCAGCTTCATGCTCGCGAGCTGGATTGCCATCGGAATCCTGCTGCGCATTTCCGCCGAGGGTCGCGGCGGCAGGAATGGACCATTTGCGGTGTGAGGGCGGTTGAGTGTTTACGGGTTTGACGGTCCGACTGTCTGACAGCGCAAGCTCTACAGTCCGACTGTCAGACCGTCAGACTGTCAGACTGTCAGACCTTGCTCCTCCATTCTCCCTCCGACACATTGTCCCAATGGCATGGTTCCGTAAGGAGAAGAAGGCGCGACAGCCACGACGTGAGCGGCTGGAAATTCCCGCCGATGTGTGGGAGAAGTGTGAGGCATGCGGGCACACGGATATTCGCGAGAACTTCATTCGCAACTTCAACGTCTGCCCGAATTGCGACTACCATCGTCGCATCCGTGCGAATGACTACTGCAGCATCCTCCTCGACGAAGGATCCATTGAGGAGCTCGAGCTCGACATCCGTTCCACGGACCCGCTCTCGTTTCCGGAGTATCCCGCCCGCCTGAAGAAGGCCACCACGAACGCCGGCGAGGGTGACGCGCTTCTCGCCGCAACGGGCACGATCGAGGACCTGCCGGTGAACCTCGGCGTGATGGACTTCGCCTTCATGGGCGGATCGATGGGGTCGGTCGTAGGTGAGAAGATCGCCCGCCTCGGTCAACGGTCCCTCGAGCGCAAGCATCCGCTCATCGTCATCTGTGCGTCCGGCGGCGCGCGCATGCAGGAAGGCGTGCTGTCGCTCATGCAGATGGCGAAGGTCAGCGCGGTGCTCGCGCAGCTCGCTGAGCGGCGCATTCCCTACATCGCCATCCTCACCAATCCAACGACGGGTGGCGTCAGCGCGAGCTACGCGATGCTCGGCGACGCCATCATTGCCGAGCCGGGCGCGGTCATCGGTTTCGCCGGCCCACGCGTCATCAAGCAGACGCTCGGGCAGGATCTGCCCGAAGGGTTTCAGACGGCGGAATTCCTGCTCGACCACGGCATGCTCGATCAAGTGATCCATCGCAAGGAGCTCAAGCACACGATCAGCCAGCTGCTCCGCCACATGAGCGGCAAGCCATCTGCGACTGGGTGGACATCGCCCTGAACGACTACCGCGCTGCGCTCGACTACCTGTTCGCGCGCACGACGGGAACCTTCAAGTTCGGACTCGAGCGAACGCGCGCGCTCCTCGCTGAGCTGGGCGACCCGCACCTGTCATATCCGGTGCTGCACATCGCCGGTACCAACGGGAAGGGAAGCTCCGTCGCAACGGCGGAAGCACTGCTGCGCGCGAAGGGACTGAAGGTCGCGCGATATACATCGCCACATCTGGTGGACTTTCGTGAGCGCATCGTGGCCGGTGGCATGCCGATTCCGGAGCACGAGGTCGTGCAGTTCATCGAGGACCTCACGCCGACGGTGGAGCGAATCGGCGCGTCGTTCTTCGAGGCGACAACGGCATTGGCGTTCCTGCACTTCGCCAAGGTGGGCGTCGACGTCGCACTCGTCGAGACGGGACTTGGCGGGCGACTGGATTCGACGAATGTGGTCGAGCCGCGTGCGGCTGGCGTCACGTCCATCGGGTTCGACCACACGGAGTACCTCGGACCAACACTCGCGGACATAGCGTTCGAGAAGGCCGGCATCTTCAAGCGCGGCTGCCCCGCTGTCATCGGTGAGCCTGACCCGGTCATCCGCCGTGCGCTCGCCGACGCGGCGGTGAAGAACGGTGCGTCGAGCGTGCATATCACGGCGGAAGAGATGCGCATCAGCGACGTCGACGTCACCGCGACGGGAACTCGTTTCCTCCTGCGCGCGTTCGGCACTGACGAGCTGATCGAAACGCCGCTCGTCGGCCGACACCAGGCCGCGAACTTCGCTTTCACCCTGGGGCTGCTCGATGCCGCAGGCGACCCATTCAGGGTATCGCTGTCCGACGCCGCACGCGCGGTGTCATCGGTTCGTCTTCCGGGGCGATTCCAACGCGTGGGCCATTGGGTCTTCGATGTCGCACACAATCCGGATGGCGCGCGAACGCTCGCCGCCAGTCTGCGCTCCGTGGCGCACGATGCGCCGGTTACCGCGGTGTTGTGCATCCTCGGCGACAAGGACTGGCGAGCCATGATCGACGCGCTGGCGACCGTCGTGGATCGCTTCATCCTCACCGATGCGCCAACCGCTCCCAGCTCGCGCGCGTGGTCGATCAGCGAGGCGTTCGCATACGCCACTGAGCGCGGATTCTCCGCAACGGCGGTGCCGGATTTTCAAGACGCGCTGCGGCAGGCAGACGACGCGGGCGGAACGGCGGTAGTCACGGGCTCCTTCCACACCGTTGGCGATGCCATGGAGCGGTTGCAGGTGTCTCCCTTCACAGGGTAACTTGCTGGATGTTCAAAGGCGCCCTCCCCGGTTTCCGGGACTTCTATCCTCAGGAACTGGCCGAGCGCGCGTTCATCATGGATGTGTGGCGCGGAGTCGCGCGTCGGTACGCGTTCGTGGAGTACGACGGGCCGCCCCTGGAGCCACTCGATCTCTATACGCGGAAGAGCGGCGACGAGATCGTCGGCCAGCTCTACAACTTCGTCGACAAGGGTGGCCGCGACGTCGCGCTGCGTCCCGAGATGACGCCAACGGTCGCACGCATGGTCGGTGCGCGCGCGAACTCGCTGCGGAAGCCGGTGCGCTGGTTCTCCATGCCGCAGCTCTTCCGGTACGAGCGACAGCAGAAGGGCAGGCTGCGCGAACACTATCAACTCAACGTTGACATCTTCGGTTCATCCGATGTCGCCGCGGACGCCGAGCTCGTCGCGTGCGCCGTCGACATGATGCGCGGGTTCGGGTTGACATCCAGCGATGTGGTGGTCCGGGTCTCCGATCGCCGATTGCTCCAGGCGCTGCTCGAGTCGCTGGACGTCTCCGCCGCCGCGACGGCCGGCGTCTATGCAGTCATCGACAAGCTCGATCGCACACCGGCGGAAGTCTCGCGCGAGAAGCTCGTCGCGCTCGGACTCTCGTCGACGGCGATCGAGCGCATCGCGACGATTGCGTCGATGACGATGCAGGAAGTGCAGGAGCGCCTCGCCGGTTCCGAGGCGACGGAATACGCCGACGAGTTCGAGCGCTACCTGGCGTACGTTGCTGCCCTCCTCGGCGGCGACGCATCGTGGCTGACGCTCGATCTCTCCATTGTGCGCGGACTCGCGTACTACACGGGGATCGTCTTCGAGCTGTTCGACCGGTCGGGTGAGTTCCGCGCCATCTGCGGGGGCGGCCGTTACGATGCGCTCCTCAAGTCGCTCGGCGGCGCGGACATGCCCGCGGTAGGCTTCGGCATGGGGGACGTGGTCCTCGGTGAGCTGCTGCGCGCAAAGGGTCTGATGCGAGCTCCAAGCACCGCGGCCGACTACTGGCTCGGCGCCGATGAATCGACCCCCCTCGAAATGGTCATGGCCGAGGCGTCGAGGCGTCGAGCGGCGGGACACTCGGTGGAGTACTCGCTGCGACCGCAGACGATCAGCAAACAGAAGAAGGCCGCGCAGGCAAGCGGTGCACGCGAATTCATATCTCTCTCGACCGATGACGTAACGAATGGCTGACGACCGGAAACTCACCACTCGCGCCGCGGACTTCAGCGCATGGTACAACGAGGTGGTGCTGAAGGCGGAGATGGCGGACTACTCGCCCGTGAAGGGCTGCATGGTCATTCGCCCCAATGGATATGGCATCTGGGAACGCATGCAACGCGCGCTGGACGACATGTTCAAGGCGACGGGGCATCAGAACGCCTATTTCCCGCTCTTCATCCCCGAGTCGTATCTCCACAAGGAGAAGGAGCACGTCGAGGGCTTCGCGCACGAGTTCGCGGTCGTCACGCACGGCGGCGGGAAGAAGCTCGAGGAGCCACTCGTCGTCCGGCCCACGTCGGAGACGATCATCTACTCGATGTTCGCGAAATGGGTCCAGAGCTATCGCGACCTGCCCATCCTGATGAACCAGTGGGCGAACGTCGTGCGCTGGGAGATGCGCACGAGGCTCTTCCTGCGCACCACCGAATTCCTGTGGCAGGAAGGACACACCGCCCATGCGACACATGACGAGGCGGAGGCCGAAGCGCGCCAGATGCTCGGTGTGTATCGCGATTTCATGGAGGGTTACATCGCGATGCCCGTCATTACCGGTCAGAAGACCGACTCGGAACGCTTTGCCGGTGCGCTGCGCACGTACTCGTGCGAGGCGATGATGCAGGACAACAAGGCGCTGCAAGCGGGGACGTCGCACAACCTGGGTCAGAACTTCTCCAAGGCGTTCGACCTCAAGTTCCAGAGTGAGCAGGGCTCCACCGAGTACGCGTGGAATACGAGCTGGGGTGTGTCGACGCGCATGGTGGGTGGTCTCGTCATGACGCATGGCGACGACAAGGGTCTGCGCACGCCGCCGCTGCTCGCGCCCATCGAGCTGGTCATCGTCCCCATCTACCGCACGGACGAGGATCGCGCGCTCGTGCTGGAGGCCGCGAACCGCATCGCGAAGTCCCTGGGAGCCTGGGATCGTCGCGAGACGGCACGGCTGCGCATCCACATCGATGCGCGCGACGGCATGAAGCCAGGCGCGAAGTACTATGAGTGGGAGCTTCGCGGTATTCCGCTTCGGCTCGAGCTCGGACCGCGCGACCTCGCGGCCAATCAGGGAGTGCTGGTGCGACGCGACACCGGAGAGAAGCGGCCGGTCTCGCTGGACACGCTGGGTGAAGAAGTCGCAGAGTGCCTGAGCACGATGCAGCGCGAGATGCTGGCGGCCGCACTCGACCGGCGTGAAGCCAACAGCGTTCGCGAGCGCATCTCGTATGACAAGTTCCGCGAGCTGATGGACGGGCCTGGTGGATTCGTCTACGCCGGTTGGTGTAACGACGCCGCGTGCGAAGCAAGCATCAAGGAAGACACGAAGGCGACGATTCGGTGCCTGCCCGATGAAGAATTCCGCTCTGCCGATGCGCCGACCACGTGCCTGAAGTGCGGACGCGCGGCTACCGTCGAGGCGCTGTGGGCGAAGGCATACTGACGTCGGGGTTCAGCCGCGTCGATGGGACACTCTCGTGCGAGGGTGTCTCGCTGGAGCGTGTCGTCGATGAGGTGAAGACTCCCGCCTATGTCTACAGCGCTTCCGTCGTGCGGGACCGCTACACACGGCTCGATGCCGCGCTCGGCGCGCTTCCGCATCGCATCCATTACACGTTGAAGGCGAACTCCAACCGTAGCATCCTTCAGCTGCTTCGCGGCATGGGCGCGGGTGTGGACGTCGTCTCCGGTGGAGAGCTCTTTCGCGCATTGCGTGCGGGCTTCACGGGTGCCGACATCATCTTCGGCGGTGTGGGAAAGACGGAGCGTGAGCTGCGCGAGGCGCTCGTCGCCGGTGTGATGTTGATCAACGTCGAGTCGGAAGCCGAGGTGCGACTCATTGATCACCTCGCCGGCGAGCTCGGTGTCGTGGCGAAGATCGGCATTCGCGTAAACCCTGAAGTCACCGTCGACAGCTCGCACAAGTACATCAAGACGGGAGAGAAGGGCGCGAAGTTCGGCGTGCCGTATACCGAGGTGCGCTCGCTGGCGCACATCGCTGCATCACTCGCGCATCTGCGGCTCATCGGGCTCGACATGCACATCGGCTCGCAGCTCTTTCGCCTCGATCCGTACGTCGCCGGCACGGACAAGCTCGTGGAGCTGGTCGACCAGCTGAAGACCGATGGCATCACGACCGTCGAGTATCTCGACATCGGCGGCGGGCTCGGCGTGAGCTACGATGAAGAAGTCACTCCTGATCTCGAGACCTTTGCGAGCTCTCTGGTGAGGCAGGTGGCACCTACGGGACTGATGCTGCTCATGGAGCCCGGTCGGTTCATCGTCGGCAATGCGGGCATGCTGCTCACTCGGGTGCTGTATCGAAAGCACAGCGGCGGACGGGAATTCCTCGTGACCGACGCGGGAATGACCGAGCTGCTGCGACCCTCGCACTACGATGCATACCATCGTATCGAGGCCGTGCGCGCCGCAGATGGTCAGATGACGGCTGATGTCGTGGGCCCGGTGTGCGAGAGCGGTGACTTCCTCGCGCTCGACCGCACCATGGACGAGGCCAACCCCGGCGACCTGCTCGCTGTCCATGATGTGGGCGCCTACGGTTACGTGATGGCGTCGAATTACAACACGCGCGCGCGCGGAGTCGAAGTGCTCGTCGACGGAGACCGCTTCGCGGTCACCACCGCCCGTGAGCAATACGACGATCTCGTGCGCCTCGAGCAGGTCGACCTTGAGTGGAGGGAGGGCTGATGCGCGTCGGACTGATGGCCGATAGCCACGACCGAATCCCCGCGATCCGCGAGTTCGTCAGGATCATGCAGGAGGGCGGCGTCACGATGCTGCTCCATGCGGGCGACTACTGCGCTCCGTTCGCGCTCCGCCCCATCGAGGAGGCGAGCATGTCGCTCGCTGGAGTCTTCGGTCGCAATGACGGTGATACGCAGGGATTGCTCGCCAAGGCGACCGCCGGCTTCGGCGCAGAGCTCTTCGAGGGTCCGCACAGCTTCGAGCTCAGCGGTCAGCGGATCCTCGTGGTGCATGATATCGGCGACGTGCAGTTCCGGAGCATCGAGTCGCACAGCATCGTCGTGCACGGATTCACGCACGAGCAGGCCATGAAGACCCGCGGCGACACACTCATCGTCAATCCTGGCGAGTCGTGCGGATGGCTGTACGGCACGCCGAAGGCGGCCATCCTCGACCTCGATACGAAGAAGGTCGAATTCCTCAGCCTCGATCCCGCGCACTGGACGACATGACGGCTCAGAGCCGCATCCTCATCATCGATTACGGCTCGCAATACACACAGCTGATTGCGCGCCGAGTGCGCGAAGCCCGGGTCTATTCCGAAATTCATCCGCCCACCCGCTCCATTGAATGGATCCGCGAGTGGAACCCGACCGGCATCATCCTCAGTGGTGGACCGAACTCGGTATACGGAGAGCACGCACCCAGCGCGGACCTCGCGCTCTTCACGATCGCGCCGGTGCTCGGCGTCTGCTACGGAATGCAGCTGATCGCGCACCTCCATGGTGCCGAGGTCACGCGCGGTGGACAGAGGCAGTACGGGCGCGACGAGATCAGGACCACCCGCGAGAGTGTGCTTTTTCACGGATTCGCGGCGGACGAAAGCGCCACGGTCTGGATGAGCCATGGCGATCACATCGAGGCACCGCCAGCTGGATTCCGCGTGACCGCCACGAGCGACGGCAATCCCGTCGCGGCGTTCGAGCATGAGAGCCGTCCCATCTACGGCGTACAGTTTCATTGCGAGGTCGCGCACACGCCACGCGGACGGGAGCTCATAGCGAACTTCCTGTTCGAAGTGTGCGGCGCGGTCCCGAGTTGGACACCCGGAGCGTTCATCGACGGTGAGGTGACGAAGATCCGGACGCTCGTCGGCGATGCGCAGGTCATCTGCGGGCTGTCGGGCGGCGTCGACTCGTCGGTGGCCGCGGCGCTGGTTCACCGTGCGATCGGCGATCAGCTCACGTGTGTCTTCGTGGACACGGGACTTCTGCGGCTGCACGAGCGAGAGCAGGTCCAGCGGACGATGGGTCGCCACCTCGGGATCAAGCTCGTCACCGTGGACGCGTCGGCGCGCTTTCTTGCGGCGCTCGCCGGCATCGAGGATCCCGAAGCCAAGCGTCGTGCGATCGGGCACACGTTCATCGACGTCTTCGAGGACGCGACCGCCAACGCCGGCTCGAACGCGAAATTCCTCGTGCAGGGAACGCTCTATCCGGACGTCATCGAGAGCTCGTCTCCCACCGGCGGCCCGTCGGTCACGATCAAGACCCACCATAATGTCGGTGGGCTCAAGCCGGGCATGCAGTTCGCGCTGATCGAGCCGCTGCGGGAGCTG
Organism: Gemmatimonadaceae bacterium; assembly: GCA_036844565.1. GTDB lineage: Bacteria > Gemmatimonadota > Gemmatimonadetes > Gemmatimonadales > Gemmatimonadaceae > AG11. The sequence continues at coordinate 51,420 of DAIUFP010000008.1, forward strand.
TTCAAGGACGAGGTGCGCAATGTCGGGCGCGAGCTCGGGCTGCCCGAAGAGATGGTCGGACGTCACCCATTTCCGGGCCCTGGGCTCGCGATTCGTATACTCGGCGCAGTGAGCGAGCCTGGCCTTGCCGTCCTGCGTCTTGCGGACTCCATCTACCTGGAGGAGATTCGCAACGCGAGTCTCTACGACGAAATCTGGCAGGCGTTCGCCGTGCTCCTCCCGGTCCGCAGCGTGGGTGTCATGGGCGACGAACGCACCTACGACAACGTCGTCGCGCTCCGCGCCGTCACGAGCACCGATGGCATGACGGCCGATTGGTACCCCTTCCCGCACGACGTCATGGCGCGAATCAGCGATCGCATCATCCGCGAGGTCGACGGTGTGAACCGCGTCGTCTATGACGTGAGCTCGAAGCCACCTGCGACCATCGAATGGGAGTAGTGGACGGCGACGAGCGCCGCGTCGGCGACCGACGGACGATGGCCCTGCGGGGGCCAGGCGCGGGTGGCTTCACGCCAGCGCACTCGGTGGCTGCGTCCAACCCGTGCCTCAACTGCGGCACGAACATCCAGCTGACCTACTGCCCGGAGTGCGGACAGGCGGAGATTGATTCCGATCCGACGTTCCGTGAATTCCTGCACGACCTGGCGGAAGAGTTCCTGCATTGGGACGGCAAGCTGGGACGAACGTTCCGCCTGCTCATCACCAAGCCGGGCGCGCTCACTACTGAATATCTCGCCGGCCGTCGGGTGCGCTACATCTCGCCCCTGCGGGTCTATCTCACGTGCAGCCTGTTGTTCTTCTTGGTGAGCGCCGTCGTGCCGCAACGCGAGCGCGTTTCAGTGCGGCAGGGTGCGTTAGTCCGCACCCAAATCGGCCTGATCACGGTGACGGAACCGGACAGCGTCGCGACGATCGCGGCTCTCGATTCAATGGCGCACCATCGCAAGTGGATCAGTCGCACCTGGGGAAAGCATTTCGGTGCCGCCATGCGCCAACGCGGTACTGTCATCGCGCGAATGGCAGCCGCGATCCCGAATACCATGTTCGTCCTCGTGCCGCTTTTCGCCGCCCTGGTGATGCTGGCGTTCCGACGGTCGCGGCGACGCTTCCCGCAGCATCTCGCCTTCGCGTTGCACGTCCACGCGTATCTGTTCCTCGTGCTCACGATCATGCTCGCGCGGCGGCTGACGAACGTCGTACCAGTGTCGCTCGCCATCGTGTTCATCTGCATAGGCGCTGTCGCTGTGTATCTCGTGCGCGCCATGCGGAGCGTCTACGAGGTCAGCACAGGCGCAGCGATCGCGCGCACCGCCATGGTGGCGTCGATCTACTTCGTACTGTTCGGCATGGCGATGGTCGTCACCTTCGTACTCATCGTCCTGCTGCAGTTTTGAGCTGTCCGACTGTCCGACTGTCCGAGTGTCAGACTGTCAGACTGGGCAGTTTTCTAGACGCCCTTTTCCTTCAGCAGCTCGAGGAACTGGCGCGGCTCGGTCAGACCGAGTAGCCGCTGCGGAACGTCCGGCTCCTTCGAGAACTGCGCAATCTTGCCCAGCACCGGCAGGTACTGGTTCGAGACCTCGAGTGGCGGCGCGACGATGAGGAAGAAGAAGTTCACCGGCTTCTCATCGATGGCCTTGAAGTCCATGCCGTTCGTCTTGCGCCCGAAGGCGACGCGCAGCTTGTTGACCACCAGCGACCGGCAATGCGGGATGGCTATCCCCCGCCCGATGCCCGTGGAGCCAAGATTCTCGCGGCGCTTCAGCATCTTGTAGAGCATGCCGTCAGCCTTTTCGTCGAGCGTGAGGAGGCCGATGAGCTCCTTGAGCACATCGTCCTTCGTCTCGCCCTCGAGCTCGAGCTTGATTGCGTCTTCGCTGAAGAACTCGCGCAGTTCCATCTCGTTTCAATCCGGTGCTTGCGGTGCCTGAGCCGCGGGGCGGCATGTCGTCGTCGAACCGCGAAACGTACCCGTGCGCGCCGAGCATTGTCAAACCACAATCGTTGCTCGCGATTCTGCGACTCGGTAGCTTTAGCGCATGACCTTTCCGTTCCCGCTCGACGTGACGGTGCCACTCTATCTCGCGCCCATGGCGGGCGTGTCGGAGTCGCCGTTTCGTCAGCTCTGTCACGAGCACGGAGCGGACGTCGTCGTCACCGAATTCCTCTCGGCCGAAGGCATCAGGCGGGAGAATGAGGCCACCCTTCACAAGCTGTCATTCGGGCCCGGCGAACGTCCCATCGGCGTCCAGATATTCGGCGCCGATCCCGTGGCCATGGGTGAGGCCGCGCGCTTCGTGTCCGATGTCTTCCAACCGGAGTTCATCGACATCAACTTCGGGTGTCCCGTAAAGAAGGTCGTGCGGCGCAACGGCGGCTCCGGGTGCCTTCGCGACCTCGACCTCGTGCAGCAGGTGATCCGATCAGTCGTGGCGGCCACGCACCTGCCTGTCACGTGCAAGATCCGCAGCGGCTGGAACGAGGAGATGCGCGATCCGGTCACCATCGGCCTGCGGTGTCAGGACGCGGGTGTGCGCGTCATCGCGCTCCACCCGCGCACGCGAACGCAGATGTACACGGGCAGCGCACGCTGGGAGGAGATCGCCGCCGTCGCGCAGGCGCTCGACATTCCCGTGCTCGGCAACGGTGACATCAAGACGGCCGAGGACGCCGTGCGGATGCATCAGCAGACGGGCTGCGCCGGCATCATGATCGCCCGCGGTTCGTATGGTCAGCCGTGGATCTTCAATCAGGTCAAGGATCTCATGGCCGGTCGACCCAAGCGACCCGCGCCGCCCATCGCCGAGCGGTTCGCCATCGCGCTGGACCATGCGCGGAAGGTGATGGCGTATGAAACGGACCCGCGCGGTGCGGCCATCGAATTCCGCAAGCATCTCGGCTGGTACGCCAAGGGACTCCACGGAGGCGCAGACCTGCGCAAGCAGCTGTATGCCGTCACGTCGTTCGGGGAAGTGGAAGGAATCTTCGCGCAGTATCTCGAGCATGCGGATCGCTACGCGGCTTCACACACGGCCGCCGAGGACGCTGGCGGCGACTGGGAGGCGAACGCCGCATGAGGCGCGAGCGGGTGCGCGACCTGCTCACCCGCGTCGCCGATGGGTCCGCGCAAGTGGACCAGGCGCTGGACGCACTGTCCGGCGATCCGGTGGAGTCGCTCGGGTTCGCCACGATCGATCATCATCGCGCGTTGCGCCAGGGATTCCCCGAGGTCGTGTACGGCGCGGGCAAGACCGTGGACCAGTTGGTCGCCATTGCCACGCACATCGCCGAGCGCGGCGACGGCGTGTTGGTCACCCGTGTTGCACCGGAGGCCGCTGGGTCGCTCCTGGCGTCCCTCCCCGGCATGGAGCACAACGCCGACGCCTCGACGTGCTTTCTGAGGCCGCAGGCGAAGCCCACCGTCGCGACGCTGTCGGTTCTGATTGTCACCGCGGGGACGAGTGACCTGCACGTCGCAGAAGAAGCTGCCGTGACGGCGGACGCCATGGCGTGTCGTGTCGATCGCCTGACCGACGTGGGCGTCGCCGGTATACACCGGCTGCTGTCGCGACGTGAGGCGCTCGAGGGAGCTGGAGTGATCATCGTCGTGGCCGGCATGGACGGAGCGCTCGCGTCGGTCGTCGGTGGACTCGTGCGTGTCCCGGTCATCGCGGTGCCGACCAGTGTGGGATACGGCGCGTCCTTTGGTGGGATCGCACCACTCCTCACCATGCTGAACAGTTGTGCGGCGGGAGTCACCGTGGTCAACATCGACAACGGCTTCGGCGCCGCCGTTGCGGCCGCGCGCATTCTTCATCGCTGAGTCGGTCGCATGCTGCTCGCTGCGGCCATCATCTTTGCCTGCCTCGGTTTCGGCGGAGCGGTCTACGCGCTGCGTCAGTCGCGCGGGGCCAAGCGCGCGCTCTCGGCCGCGAACGACCGCCTCGCCCGCATCGATGCAACGGTTCCGGGCGTCAATGAGGAGATTCCCGTGGGCAGGGAGGCGCTCCGGCGCGACGTACGCGTCTCCTTCGAGGCGCGAGAGGTCGAGCACGATCAGGCGCTCCTGACGAACCTCCTCGCCGACTTTCGCGACGTCGCGGGAGCCGAGGAGGCGATCTTCTGGCGCTGGCGTGCGGATCGTGATTCCCTGACGCCAGCGGTGTGGTCCACGCCATCGGCACGACCCGCATACTTCAACATGCAGGAATGGGGACCGCTGGTTCAGTGGTCCGCGGAAACCGGCGTGGTGCAGACGGTTGGGCATGACGACACGACGCACGTCGCCGCCGCGTGCGTGAAGCGCGACGACGTGCTCCTGGGCGTGTTGAGCCTGACGCACACCGGCGGCCTCGGCCTGCCGCGACCCGCGCTGAAGGAATGGATGCCCAGGCTCGCGGCCCAGCTGGCGACATTCTCGGATCTGTTGGGCGCAAGGCGCGGGTATTCGCGACACATGCGTCAGAGTCAGGCACTACTGGATGCGGTGCAGCGGCTACAGAGTGACCGGGGCGGGGAAGGGCTGGCGCGCGCGCTCTGTGAAACAGCGCTCGACGTGTCGGGAGCGCGCGGGGCGGTGCTGGTCCGGTGGGATGGCGATGGCGATGTCGGTGAAGTTCACTACGCGACCGAAGGAACCGGCCTCCGCGCACCGACGCCCCTGGAATCCGGGAGTGTCGTGGCCGAAGCGTGTCGCACGGGCAAGCTGCACGTGTTGGAGGACGCTCGCGGCGCCGCTTCGGGACAAGCCCTGTATGGTGCAGCGCGCGTCATCCGGGAGCCGGGCAGCGTTGCGATCATTCCGGTGGCGAAGGGAGGACGCGTACTTGGCGCGCTCGTTCTCGAGGCCGACGAGGTGGGTGCGCTGACCGCGGAAGACGCGCGGCCGCTCACCGTGTTGGGGGCGGTGGTGGCGGGTTCCCTGGAGATGGCCTGGCAGTTCGCGGAGGTGGACCGCCGCGCGCGGACGGATGCGCTCACGGGACTCTGGAACCGGATGCATTTCGGCGAGCAACTCACGCGCATTCTTGCGGAGGCGGATCGGTACGAGCACCCCGTGTCGATGGTGCTCATGGATATCGATCACTTCAAGAAGGTGAATGACACCTGGGGGCATGAAGCGGGTGACGCCGTGCTCCGGCAGGTGGCGCGCGTACTTCAGGACGGCGTCCGTGCCGTGGACATCTGCGTCCGATACGGCGGGGAGGAGATTGCAATGCTGCTTGCCCAGACCGACAGTGCGCATGCGGTCGAGGTGGCGGAGCGGCTTCGGGTCCGGGTGGCGGAGACTCCGGTGAAGCATGGACCGGCAGAGATCCGCGTGACAGCATCGTTCGGTGTGGCGACATACCCCGAGACGGTGAAGGTGCGCGATCAGCTCTTTCCGGCGGCCGACAAGGCGCTGTACATCGCCAAGCACGCCGGTAGAAACTGCGTGAGGTCAAAGCCTGGAAGTAAAGGCAGGACAGCGAGTTGAGCCGCCGACTGCTGGAAGTTGGAACGACGTGGCGCTGATTGACGTCGGGCCGACCGTCAGTTAGCTTCCGTGGAGTAGGGGGCGACTGGCTTCGACGGGACTGGTGAAGCTGTGGGCGCGTGCCGAGGTCTTCGGGCACCTCGTTAAACACTCGGAAAAACTCCAAATGCGAACAACAACTTCGCCCTTGCCGCTTAACTTTTAGTTAGGCCTGCAAGTGCCCACGAGAAAGCCCGCCCGGGGCGTTTTCATGGGTAACGCAAATCTGGGCTAGCTCCGACGTACGCCTTCGGCGGCGGAGCAAAACAAAGAGGGCTTATCCTGCGGTGGGCTGCCCACTGGCCAGCAGCAGGAGACATCAATCAGAGGGATACGCACGTAGTGCTTGTAGTTGATCTAGCTTCGGACCGGGGTTCGATTCCCCGCGCCTCCACTGAATGAAAGTCCACACCAATGCAACGGCGTCCAGAAATGGGCGCCGTTGGCATTTCCCCCCCCGCGATGCATCGCACCACGTGGGACATGCAACTGGAAGACGTCAGCCCGCCACGACGAAACCGGCTTACCGCGTGTTGGGAAGCTCCGTCGCAGGCAGGGTGGAGCGAATCGTTCGAAGACCGCCGGAGCGACAGGCCGTTCGTCCGACCAGCGAAAGACGAGCCGCAATGGTTCGCTGCTGGAGACGGGAGCGCGAACCAAGGTCGCCGCCGGGACGATCGCGACCTGGGCGAGTCCCGTGCATTCGCCACCACAGCAGCAATCGTGCGTGCCGTCGTCGTGCCGATCTCCCTCTTCATGGTGCGTGGCCGGCGCACCAGCGTGCGGGTGTCCGCCCACTCTCGAGGAAGGTGTAAAGGTCCCCAACCCGTGCATGGCACACGCGGCGCGACCCATGATTCCGCTGGCCACAACGAAGAGGATGGCCAGAAGCAGGCACGGACGAAGTGTCTTGGTGGGGCGAAAAGGCGGGGAGCACGGCACCCTGTTAGATCGTTCCACGCACATACACAAGGTTGCGACAGGCCGTGCCCGGTGCGGTGTCGAGACTGCAGTCGCTGCGGACTCGAGCCACGTCCGTTTGCTGTTCGGGCGCGCGATGATGATTCCGCCGGGTCCCACTATTGTTCGAATAACGGACAATAGATGTGCTTCGCAGGAAGATTTGGAGATCGCTTCGGCCGCGCCTCGAGACACCCAGGCGCATCGTTCCGTGACCCCACCGCACGACGAATAATGAATTTGCGCGCGTTCGTTGGGTTGCAAATTACCGCAATAGTTTCGCAACCGATTGCGCCGTTACCTTTTGAAGATTTCACTTGTGGCCCTGTGAAAAACGTGCTATCACAGGGACACGAGAAGCCGGGACTGTTTGCAATTCGCGCCCGCCGTCCGTAAGAACGGGCTCAGAAGTTTGCAACAAACACTCTCGCAGCCACATCGCGCCGTGGTGCTGTCCAACACGACTGACAGTCCATGACGAGTCACAACGTTTAGTGACGTTGATGGGATTGTCAGGGTAAGGTGCAACAGAATTAGTACATCCAGCGTGCGAAGTAGCAGTACCTGCGTCACGCGACCCCATGCATTCCGGGTGACCCAGGAGCGACCCCTCGTCCTCACGTGGAGGCATTCGAATGGTAGTTACCCGTATCGCCATGGCAGTGGCATTGGCAGGCACTGTTCTGGCAGCCCCCCTCGTCGCGCAGAACGCGACAGGCCTTGTCACTGGGCGGGTGCTCGACTCTGCATCACGGCAGCCGCTTTCAGCCGTCAGCGTGCGGGTCGTCGGCACGTCCAACGGCGCACTCACCCGGGCCGATGGTTCCTATACCATTAGCCTCGTGAGCGCCGGAACGCACCAGATCCGCGCGTCGCGGATCGGTTTTGCCGCGCAGACCCGAACAGTCGATGTGGTTGCTGGCGGTACGGTCTCCGTGGATCTCGTGCTCGCGCCGCAGGCGGCCGTCCTCAGTGACATCGTTGTCACGGGGTACGGAACCCAGCGTCGCGAGTCGATCACCGGCTCGGTCGCGACGGTCAATGCCGAAGAGGCAAACGTCGGGGTCATCACCAACGCCAACCAGCTCCTCCAGGGTCGCGTCGCCGGCGTGCAGATCACCACGAACAACGGTGAGCCCGGCGGCGGCACGCAGGTGCGCGTGCGCGGCGGCACCTCGATCAGCGCCAGCAACGACCCACTCTACGTCGTGGACGGCGTACCTCTCCAGAACGAATCGACGGTCGCCGGCGCGGCAACGCCGGGCGTAAACGCCGCGCTGAACCGCAACCCGCTCAACTCGATCAATCCAAACGATATCGAGTCCATGACGGTGCTGAAGGACGCCGCCGCCACCGCCATCTATGGAAGCCGAGGCGCCAACGGCGTCGTCCTCATCCAGACGAAGCGCGGCTCGCGCGGCACGGGAGCGCTCGACTATGACACCTACATCGCGGCTTCGACCGCGGCGCGCCACCTCGATTTCCTCACCGGCGACCAGTACCGCACCTTTGTGAACGCCCAGATCGCCGCGAAGAACCTCCCGGCAAGCCAGGCTACCCTGAACGGTACGGCGAACACGAACTGGGAGAATGAGCTCCTGCACACGGGATACTCGTCCAACCAGAACGTCGCGTTTTCGGGCGGCTCGCAGCAGACGCACTACCGGTCGTCGCTGAACTACTTCGACCAGAAGGGCATCGTCATCGCGAATGGCCTGAAGCGCTATCAGGGACGCCTCAATGCCCAGCACGCCGCGCTCGACGGACGCCTCAACCTCGACCTGAACCTCACCGCATCGCGGGTGAACAACACCTACCTCGCGATGGAGAACGGCGGCGGATTCACGGGCGGCGTGTTCACGAACATGGCCATCTACAACCCGACGCTCCCGGTGCAGGTGCTGGATACGGCGACCAACACGTTCAAGTATTACGAAGCGGGTACGGGCGCGCAGTCGGTTCGCAATCCCGTCGCGCTGGCAAACCAGATCACGGACCAGGCACCTGAGAATCGCGTGCTCGGAAACCTCACGGGCACCGTGCAGCTGCTGTCGATGCTCACCGCGCAGACGACGCTCGGCGCTGACTACACGAACTCGGTTCGCCAGACCTACGTGCCGCGCTCGAGCCCACTCGGCGCGGAGTTCAACGGCCTCGCGCGTCAGGCCGAGCGCAGCCTGCAGAACCTGAACTTCCAGCAGCTCCTCACGGCGACGCCCAAGATCGGCAGCCGACAAGAGCTGGAGGTGGTGGGCGGGTACGAATACAGCTCGTTCCAGAATCAGGGCTTCGAAGTGGTTTCGCAGGGGTTCATCACGGACCAATTCACCTTCAACAACTTCAGCGCAGGAACGCAGGCGTCGTCTCCCTCTCCTATCTCGTACATCCAGGAGAGCCGCCTCGTTTCATTCTTCTCGCGCGCGAACTACGGCTTCGCCGACAAGTACTTCCTCACGGGCGTCGTCCGTCGCGATGGTTCGTCGCGGTTGGCGGAAGGGCACAAGTGGTCGACGTTCCCGGCCCTCTCCGGGTCTTGGCGCGTGAGCAACGAGGACTTCATGAAGAACGGCCGCTTCTCGACCTTCGCGCTTCGCGCAGGCTGGGGCCGCCAGGGCAATCAGGCCGTACAGCCGTACGCCACGCAATTGCTTCTTCGTACGGACAACGGTGCCAAGTACCCGTTCGGCACCACGGTCACGCCAGGCCTCTCCGCCACGCAGGTCGCGAATCCAGACCTGAAGTGGGAGACGTCTGAGCAGAGCAACCTCGGTCTGGACTGGGGCGTCAAGAACGACCGCTTCACCGGCGCCATCGACTTCTACCAGAAGACCACCAAGGATCTTCTCCTCACCGTCCCGGTTCCACAGCCCGCGGTCGTGTCCACGCAGATCCAGAACATCGGCTCCGTGCGGAATCGCGGACTGGAAGCCACGCTCGATGCGCGGTTGTTCGAGCAGGGCAATCGCACGCTGTCGTCCGGCATCGTTTTCTCGGCCGATCGCAACGAGGTGCTCAGCCTGGGTGATGCGCCGTTCATCATCACCGGCGGTGTGTATGGTCAGGGACAGTCGGGTCGCTACTCGCAGCGCCTCATTCCCGGGCAGCCCCTCGGTACGTTCTGGGGAGCCAAGTTCCTGCGCGTCAACGCGGGCAAGCAAGTGTTCGCCTGCGTGGCGACGAGCCCCGGATGCGTGGCTGGCGAAACGACTGCTCCGACGGGCGATGACGAGATGATCATCGGCAACGCGAACCCGAAGTTCAGCGTCGGACTCCGCAGCAACGGCTCGATCAACAAGTTCGATGCAAGCTGGCTGTGGCGTGGTGAGTTCGGACGCGAGGTGTTCAACAATACCGCGCTCGTCTACTCCACGAAGGGCAATGCGAAGTCGTCGCGCAACTTCCTCGCATCGGCGCTGGATGATCCCATCGCCATCGACGAGCCGGCCATCTACTCCTCGCGCTGGATCGAGAACGGACGCTTCATTCGGCTGCAGAACGTGACGGTCGGATACACGTTCGCATTGCCGGCGGCGCTCGGCGGTGGTCGCAACACCCGCATCTACCTGTCGGGAGACAACCTGCTGCTGTTCACGCCGTACTCCGGCTACGATCCCGAGGTGTTCGTGGATGCGGGTGTCGCAAGCCGCGGCATCGATTACCTGACGTACCCGCGCGCCCGCACGTTCACGACCGGCGCACACATCCAGTTCTGACCATGAGATTTCAACTCATACGGCCAACAATACAGTCACTGTCTTCCATGACAAAACTGAATCTCGGAACGATGCGCCGGCTGGCTGCGGGCGTTCTGCTGATCGTGCCTGCGCAGATGGCGTTCGTCGCGTGCACCAACCTCACCGAGGTGCCGAAAGACGCGCTGACACCTGACAATGCATTCCACAGTGATGCTGAGGTGCTCGCCGGTGTTGCATCGGTGTACGCAGGACTGCGCGGCACCATGTGGGAGTACTACAACCTGAGCGAGATCAGCTCGGACGAGATGATCGTGCCGACGCGCGGACAGGACTGGTACGACAACGGGCGCTGGCTCGAAGCGTACAAGCAGCAGTGGACTTCGGGCAGCGGCGCGACGCTCGTGGACGTCAATGGTGCGTGGAACGTGCTCTTCAGCGGCGTCGCACGCGCCAACCTGATGATCGACGTGATCACGAAGGCGGGCGGGCCCACGGCCCCGCAGACACTCGCCGAACTGCGCACGTTGCGGGCATGGTACTACTACATGCTGATGGACTTCTTCGGCGGCGTTCCGCTGGTCACCGGCACGCAGGTCGGCGCAACGGCGCGCGTGTCGCGCGACTCGCTGTTCCGCTTCATTGAATCGGAGCTCAACGCCACGCGGACGGTGTTGCCCGCAACGCGCCCGGCCGACCAGACCGGGCGACTCACCAGCGGCGCCGCCAACGCGATGCTTGCCGGGCTGTACCTCAACGCGCAGACCTACCTCGGCACGGTGAGCGCGAGCGGACTCACGAAAGGAACGGCAAAGTGGACGGAAGCCATTGCCGCGGCCGATCGCGTGATCAGCTCCGGGACGTATTCGCTTGCTACGGATTGGAGGAAGAACTTCACGCCGGACAACCACAATTCGCCGGAGAACATCTTCTACATCTCCAACACGAATGCGCAGCCCGGCCTGGGCATGAGTCTTCCCATGCGCACGCTGCACTACAACCAGCTCGGCGTGCAGGGCGGTCCATGGAATGGGTTTGCCGCGATTGCAGAGACCTACAACGCCTTCGATCCGGCCGACAAGCGCCGGGAGATGTTCCTCGTGGGCCAGCAGTACAGCTTTGATACGGGACTGGCGGTGAACGATCGCTCCGGAAATCCTCTCGTCTTCACCGTCGATATCGGCGACGAAACCAAGGCAGCGGAGAACGAAGGCCCCCGCTACAACAAGTTCGTTCCGCTCCCGACTGCGCTTAATGGCGATTCGCACCCGAACAATTATCCGTTCTTCCGCTTGGCCGAGATGTACCTGATCAAGGCCGAGGCGCTCAATGAGCAGGGTAATACTGCAGCGGCGCTCGTGGAGATCAACCGGGTCCGTGCACGTCAGTTCTCGCCCGCGAAGCCGCTCGCCAGTCCCGACCAGGCCAGCCTGCGGACGGCAATCTTCAATGAGCGTCTGTTCGAGTTCGCAGGTGAAGGCAAGCGTCGCCAGGACATGATTCGCGCCGGTACCTACACGGCCGCGCGCCGCTTCAAGGCCGTGTCGACGGGGAACAGGGTGCTCTTCCCGATTCCCACGACGCAGATCGCGTCCAACCCGATGCTGACGCAAAACCCTGGATATTGATCCGAGGAGAGCAAGCTGGTGTCGTCATGGCCTGCCACCGCACTGGTGGCAGGCCATGACGCAGTAGTACCTCCGTGTTCGCGCCTGCGCCGCGTCATCGCTGACATTGCAGGCATCATCACCCACTCGCTGCTCCCGTCGCGCCGCATGATCCGCTCATCCCTCTCCGGCGCTTTGCGGCTCGTGCTCGCCGTTTCCATCCTCATGTTGGCGCTTGGGTGCTCTGGCGATCGTAACGGCGATGGCGCGGTCGAGGCGGCTACGGCGTCCAGACTGGCGGACCAGCTCTTCACACAGCTTCCGTCGTCGGCCACGGGTGTCACGTTCGAGAACCGCCTCACGGAGAGCGCGGAACTGAACGTCTTTACCTACCGCAATTTCTACAATGGCGGAGGCGTCGCAGTCGGTGACCTGAACGGCGACGGGCTGCCAGAGGTCATCCTCGTCTCGAATCTGGACGGACCGCGTGTGTACCTCAACCGCGGCCAATTTCACTTTCGTGATATCACGGATGCGACCGGCCTTCGCGCCCCCAAGCACTCGTGGAGCACCGGCATCACGCTCGCGGACGTGAACGGCGACGGGCGGCTCGACATCTACATCTGTCATGCCGGCCCCGGCACTCCGGAACAGCGGACGAACCAGCTCTGGATCAATCAGGGAAACGGCTCGGACGGCGTCCCCATGTTCAAGGAGATGGCTGCGGAGTACGGCGTGGCGGACGGCGGGTATTCCACGCAGGCGGCCTTTCTCGACTACGATCACGACGGCGATCTCGATCTCATGCTGATCCGCAATTCGCCGCGTCCGGTGAGCAGCTTCGGATTGCGCAACACCCGAAACATCCGTGATCCGAATGGCGGTGCGAGGCTCTACCGGAACGACGGCGGCCATTTCACGGACGTCAGCGCGGCGGCGGGGATTCACAGCCCGGAGATTGCGTTCGGACTTGGCGTGGTGGTCGCGGACGTCAACAACGACGGCTGGCCGGACATCTACGTCTCGAATGACTTCTTCGAGCGCGACTACCTGTACATCAACGCCAGGGACGGCACGTTCACGGAAGCGCTTGATCAGCAAATGCCCGTGTCGAGCTACTTCTCGATGGGACTCGACGTTGCCGACGTCAACAACGATGGTCGGCCGGACATCTATACGACGGACATGTTGCCCGAGAACGAGTTCCGCCTCAAGACGACGGCGCAGTTCGAAGGGTGGGAGGCGTATCAGACCAAGGTGCGCAATGGCTATGGGCACCAGTTGATGCGCAACATGCTGCAGCGCAACAACGGCGACGGCACGTTCACGGATGTCGGTCAGATGGCTGGTGTTGCGCGCACCGACTGGAGTTGGAGCGCCCTGATCGCGGATCTCGACCTCGACGGCAACAAGGACATCTTCGTCACGAACGGCCTCACGAAGGACATCACGTCCCAGGATTACATCGCGTACCTGTCGAGTGACGAGACGATGAAGTCCGTGACGAACGGCGGCAAGTCGGCGGCGGACTACACGAAGTTGACCGCCGCCATGTCGGCGACACGCATCGCGAACTATGCGTTCCAGAACAGGGGCGACTTCCAGTTCGCGAGCGTCGCATCCACATGGGGGCTGGCGACGCCGAGCTTCTCGAGTGGCGCGGCCTATGGGGATCTCGATGGTGACGGCGCGCTCGACCTGGTCGTGAACAACGTCAATCAGGAAGCGTTCATCTATCGAAACAACGCGCGAACCCTGAAGCCGGAGAATCACTACCTGCGCGTGAAGCTGAATGGGGAAGGGCTCAATCGGTTCGCGGTCGGCGCGCGCGTGACTGTTCATGCAGGTGGACACGCGTTCATGCAGGAGGAGTCGCCCACACGCGGCTTCCAGTCGAGCAGCGATCCTGTGCTCGATTTCGGCGTCGGCACGGCAAGCGCGATCGATTCGATGCGCGTCGACTGGCCGGATGGACGCACGAGCGAGCTGCGAAGCATCGTCGCCAACCAGCTCGTGATCGTTCAGCAATCGCAGGCCGCGCGACCGGCGCCCCCCGTGCGAGCCGCGGCTCCGGATGCGCTGTTGACCGATGTCACGGCCCGCGCCGCGCTCGGCTTCGTGCACCACGAGAACGAATTCGTGGACTTCGGTCGCGAACCGCTGATGCCGAAGCTCGTGTCCACCGAAGGGCCCTTCATGGCGGTCGGCGACGCGAACGGCGACGGTCTTGATGACATCTTCATCGGGGGAGCGAAGGAACAGCCCGGGCAACTGCTGATCCAGCGGCGCGACGGCACCTTTGCCCGCAGCAATCCCGGGCTGTTCGAGCAGGACTCGCTATCCGAGGATCTCGGGGCGGTCCTCTTCGATGCCAATGGAGACGGCCGGCCCGACCTGTACGTGGTGAGTGGCGGCAACGAGTACTCCGAGGGCGCCGCTCCGCTTCAGGACCGTCTCTACCTGAACGAGGGCGGGGGACGCTTCCGGAAGGCCACGAATGCGCTGCCAGTGGAGAGCGTGAGCGGATCGCGGGTGGTTGCCGCCGACTATGACGGCGACGGTGCCATCGACCTCTTCGTGGGTGGACGCGTGGTGCCGTGGCGATATGGAATGGAGCCCAAGAGCACGCTGCTACGAAACGACGGGCACGGACACTTCACCGATGTGACGGCGCGACTGGCGCCTGAGCTCGAGCACGTCGGCATGGTGACCGACGCACTCTGGCGCGACGTGGACGGAGACGGTCGGCTGGATCTCGTCGTGGTCGGCGAGTGGATGCCGATCACGATTTTCCGCAACATGGGTGGCGGGAAGCTGAAGCGCGTGATCGTGCCAGGGCTCGAGAAGAGTGATGGATGGTGGAACCGCATCATCGCCGGCGACTTCGATGGCGACGGCAAGGTGGATTTCATCGTCGGCAATCTCGGCCTCAACGGACGCTTGCATGCGTCGGAGCGGGAGCCGGCAGAAATGTACGTGAAGGATTTTGCCGGGACGGGGGCGGTCGCGCAGGTCATCACGCTTTACAACGGCGGCGTGAGCTATCCCATGGCGATGCGAGATGCGCTGCTAACGGCGCTGCCGTACCTGAAGAGCCGGTTCACCGGATACAAGACCTACGCACGCCAGCAAGTCTCCGGTATCTTCTCGGCAAATGAGCTCGCGGGGGCCACGCACAGGACTGTTTACACCTTTGCGACGTCCATGGCGAGGAACAATGGCGATGGCTCGTTTACGCTGACAGCGCTTCCGCGCGAAGCGCAGCTGGCGCCGGTGTATGGGATTCTTGCCACCGACGTCGATGGAGACGGACGCGCAGACCTCGTGATGGGCGGCAACTTCGATGGCTTCCAGCCGGAGATTGGCCGCATGGGCTCGAGCGCCGGGCTCGTCCTCCACGCTGACGGTCATGGTCACTTCACACCGATGCCAGCGGCGGCGACTGGGTTCCGCGTGCCAGGGCAGACGCGGGACATTCAGCGTGTGCGCACTGCCAACGGCGACATCATCGTGGTGACGCGCAACAACGACGCGCCACTGGTCTTCAAGTCGGGTCGGCCGCTACGCCTTGCGCGCAGTAGCGGTCGCCCGGCTCACTGATTCGGGCGCTTGGTCTTGATGACGATGACGCCGTTGCCGCCACGCGAGCCATACATGGTGAGCTCGGCGGGATCCTTCAGCACCTTGATCGTCGCGATGTCATACGGATTGATGCCAGGAATACTGCCGCCGGGGCCTGCTTCCGTCGCCACGCCATCGATGACATACAGTGGCGCATTGTTGCCGTTGATGGTGGACGTGCCACGAATGCGGAGGGCGATGCCTCCGTCCTCGGTGCGCGAAACCACGACGCCCGCAACCTTGCTCGCGAGGATCTGTTCGATCGACTGGCCCGGCGTGCGCTGGACGTCATCCGACGTCATGGTGGTACCGGGAGCCGCCGCGGGCGGTGGTGAGGCCACGTCGTGATTCGCCGAGCCTTGCGAGCAGGCCATGATC
This sequence comes from Gemmatimonadaceae bacterium, assembly GCA_036844565.1. GTDB lineage: Bacteria > Gemmatimonadota > Gemmatimonadetes > Gemmatimonadales > Gemmatimonadaceae > AG11. Next base: position 67,196 of record DAIUFP010000008.1, read on the forward strand.
AGCGCGATGAGCGCGAGACCGGCGCTGTGCGTGGTTGAACCTGTGCGGACCATGGTCTACACCGCCCTTGGTCATGTGTGGGATGCCGCTGCAGTGCGCTTTGGTAGCTCTCGCTCGCGGAGGAAACTGCGGTCGCGCGCGACATTGAAAGCGGGTGCGTGGGCCGCGCCGTGTCAACCGTGTGCCACGTCCCGGTGCTCCCTCTTCCATCCGCAGCGTTTGTGCGGTGCTGCGCTGGCCATCCTCATACTCGCCTCATGCAGAGCGCGAAACGCGCCGCCGGCACCGCCGCTATTCGAGTTGCTGTCTCCGTCCGCAACCGGAGTCAGCTTCGAGAATCGCCTGCCCGAAGACACCTCCTTCAATGTCCTCAACTACCTGTATTTCTATGATGGTGGCGGCGTCGCGGCTGGCGACGTGAATGGCGACGGCCTTCCGGATCTCTACTTCACCTCGAATGCCGGCAAGAATCGCCTCTATCTGAACAAGGGAGGGTACCGCTTCGAGGACGTGACCGATCGAGCCGGCGTGCCGGGTGCCGGCGGCTGGACCACGGGCGTGACGATGGCCGACGTGAACGGCGATGGTCGTCTCGACATCTACATCGCGGGCGTGAGCTATCTCACGAAGCGCGGGCACAACGTGTTGTACATCAACAATGGCGACGGCACGTTCACCGACCGGACGAAGGAGTACGGGCTCGACTTCGCCGGCTATTCGACGCAGGCGGTCTTCTTCGACTACGACGGCGACGGCGATCTCGACATGTACCTGCTCAACCACTCCACTCACTCCGAGCTGGCCGTTGGCGAGCCGGCCGATCGCCGAGTGCGGCACCCGCGAGCCGGAGACCGGTTGTATCGGAACGACGGTGGGCACTTCACGGACGTGAGCGAGGCCGCAGGCATCTACGGCGGTGTCGAGGGGTTCGGGCTCGGCGTCGTGGTGTCGGATGTGAACCAGGACGGCTGTCCCGACATCTATGTCGCGAACGACTTTCAGGAAAACGATTTCCTCTACATCAACAACTGCAATGGGACGTTCACCGAATCCATCGAGCGGCTGACGGGCCACACGAGCCGTTTTTCGATGGGCGTGGATGCCGCCGACTTCAACAACGACCTTCTTCCGGACCTGATCTCGCTCGACATGCAGCCGGACCGGGAGGACATCCTCAAGACGTCGGCGAACTTCGAGAGCTATATCCTCTCCATGCAGCGCCTCAAGGCCGGATACCACCCGCAGTTCATGCACAACGCCCTTCAACTCAACCGCGGTGGAGGGCTTTTCAGCGAGGTCGGCGACCTCGCCGGCGTGGCGAGCACGGACTGGAGCTGGTCGCCACTCTTCGCGGATCTCGACAACGATGGACTGAAGGACCTGTTCATCACCAACGGCGTTTTTCGTCGGCCGAATGACATGGACTACATCGCGTATGTCGGCAGCGACGCGAACCAGGCCGCACTGGCGCAGGGCGTCAACTCCCGGAACATGGCGCTCATCCAGAAGATGCCGCAGGTCCCGGCGTCGAAGTTCGCCTTCCGGAACAACGGGAATCTGACCTTCACGAACATGGCCACTGCCTGGGGACTCGATCAGCCCGGCTTCTCGAACGGCGCGGCGTACGTGGACCTGAACAACACCGGCGCACTCGACCTGGTCGTCAACAACGTGAACGCGGTGGCGTCGATCTATCGCAACCATGCACGAGAGCGCAACCACAACCATGCGCTCACCATCACGCTCCACGGTGAGGGAAAGAATACGGGCGGTATCGGCGCTACGGTCATCCTCACGCAGGGCAGCGCGCACCAGATGCTGGAGCAAATGCCCACGCGTGGATTCGAGTCGTCCGTGGATCCACGACTCCACTTCGGGCTGGGCGCAGCTGCAGTGGTCGATTCGCTGATCGTGATCTGGCCCGACCGGCGCTTTCAAGTAGTGAGCAGCGTGCCCGCCGATCGACCACTGGTGCTCGAGCAACGCAATGCGAGTGGGCGATACGCCGCTCCGCACGCCCCATCGCCGGGGATGTTCACGGACGTCACAAAGACACTCGGCATCGACTACAAGCACAACGAGAACGACTTCGTGGATTTCGACCGCGAGCCGTTGATGCCTCGGCTCGTGTCGACCGAGGGGCCCGCGCTCGCCGTCGCCGACGTCAATGGGGATGGCCTGGACGACATCTACGTCGGTGGCGGAAAGTGGCAGCCAGGCAAGCTGTTTTTCCAGCAGCGGGACGGGCGGTTTCGCGCGAGCGCGCAGCCAGCCATTCTTGCCGACAGTCTGAACGAAGACGTCGACGCAGCGTTCTTCGACGCGAATGGCGACGGCCGACCGGACCTCTTCGTGGTGAGTGGCGGCAACGAGTTCTGGGAGTCGGCCGAACCGTTGCGGCAACGGCTGTACCTGAATGACGGTCACGGGCAGTTCATGCGCGATACGACCGGCTTTCCGGCGATCTTCGAGAACGGCGCGTGCGTGGTCCCTGGGGACTTCGATGGCGACGGCCGCATCGACCTGTTCATCGGCGGTCGAGTGGTGTCGCGCAAATACGGGCTGTCGCCGCGCAGCTACCTGCTTCGGAACGACGGCGGCGGCCGCTTCACCGACGTGACCGACGCTAAGGCCCCGATGCTCCGATCGGCCGGAATGGTGACGTCGGCGGCGTGGATTCCGAGCGCGGTAAAAGGGCGACTCGACCTTGTCGTCGCCGGGGAATGGATGCCTGTAAAGGTTCTCCGACAGGAAGGCGGCGGGTTCGTGGATCGCACAACCGCCGCCGGACTCGGGGGAACGAACGGGTGGTGGAGCTCAGTGACGGCCGTCGACCTCAAGGGCACCGGCACCACCGACTTGATACTCGGCAACCTCGGCCTCAATTCGTATCTGCATGCGTCGCCAAAGGAACCGGTGCAGCTGTACCTGGGCGACTTCGCTCACAACGGCTCCCTGACGCAGGTGCTCACGTTATTCAGGAATGGCGTGAGCTATCCCATGGCCGGGCGCGATGAGCTCTTGCGGGCGATTCCTTCGCTCAAGGACAAGTATCCGTCCTACAAGGATTACGGTGCGAGTCAACTCAAGGACATCTTTCCAAAGGCGGACATCGAGAGGGCGACGGTGCTGGAGGCAACGACGTTCGCGAGTGCAGTGGCCCTGAGCAATGGCAAGGGTAGCTTCGTGGTTCGGCCGCTTCCCGTCGACGCGCAGTTCGCGCCGATTCGCGCCGCAGTCGCCGCCGACGTTGACGGAGATGGTCATCAGGACGTGATTGTCGCGGGGAATTTCTACGGCGTCACTCCGCTCGAAGGGCGGTATGATGCGAGTTACGGACTCGCCCTGCGCGGTGACGGCACAGGCGCGCTGCGGTCGGTCAACATGCGAACGAGCAACCTGCGACTCGATGGCGCGGTGCGACACATGGCATGGTTGCGCGCCGCGAATGGTGACCGGCTTCTCGTCGTCGCGCGTAACAACGAAGGGCTTCAAGTACTTCGGCTCAACGGGGCACGTCCAGCCGCGATTGCAAGGAAAGGGAAGTGACGATACGAAAGTCCCTCGCCACTCGATCAGGTAATTCATGATCTCATACACTCGACCGATGCGTCTTGCAATTGCAGCGACCGTCGCCATCGGCCTCGCGTCCGCCTGTCACTCATCGGCGCCACCCGCGACCGCGTCGCAAGTCGCAACGACGTTCGATGCGACGCGCCTCTACGATCCGCCGCGTGACCTGGGCGTCCTGTTTCACGACATTCAGCTCGCGCGGATCTACCCGGACTCCAAGACACTGGTGGACGCAAAGCCGCGGGTCGATCCGGCCGAGCTCCGCGCGAAGTACGAGCGAGTGCGCGGCAGCGCGAACTTCTCGCTGCGCGCCTTCGTCGACTCGAACTTCGATGCACCCGTCGCCGCGGGCGCCGGAGCTCGCTCGGACACAACGCAGTCGATGGAAGAACACATTCGCGGCCTCTGGCCGGCGCTCACGCGTCCGGCGGATCCGGTCGATGCGCGGTCGTCGCTCATTCCACTTCCGGGTGCGTATGTCGTTCCGGGTGGGCGGTTCCGCGAGGTCTACTACTGGGACTCCTACTTCACGATGCTCGGCCTGATCCAGAGCGGGCGCACGGATCTCGTGAAGAACATGCTGGACAACTTCGCCTACCTCGTGCGAACGGTGGGGCACATTCCGAATGGCAATCGGACGTACTACCTGAGCCGGAGCCAGCCGCCGTACTTTTCGGCGATGGTGGGGCTGTACGCGGCGGCCGCCGACAGCTCCCGGGCATTGCAGTACCTGGGTGCAATGGAGGCCGAGCACGACTTCTGGATGGCGGGGGCAGAGCGGGTGAGTCCCGGTAGCGCGGCGCGGCGCGTGGTTCGGCTGCATGACGGATCCTACTTGAACCGGTACTGGGACGATCGTCCAGAGCCAAGGCCCGAGTCATATCGAGAGGACTATGAGTTGGCGCAGCGTGTGCCGGTAACCGATCGGGAGGCGCTGTACCGCAACATCCGAGCGTCCGCCGAGAGCGGCTGGGACTTCTCGAGTCGATGGATGCGGAACCCCGCGGACCTGCGATCGCTGGAGACGACAGAGCTCATCCCGGTGGACCTCAACAGCCTCCTCTATCACGCTGAGCGGACGATTGCGGCGCTGCGTCGACTGCGGGGACAGGCCGGCGATGCGGACGTCGCCGCGCGGTATGAAATGATGGCGACCAGCCGTCGAACGGCGCTGCTCGCCGCTGCGTATGATCCGACCGAAGGGTTCTTCTTCGATGTGCGATGGAGGACTGGAGAACGCGTGATTGATCGCCCAACCATGGCCGCCGCGGCGCCGCTCTACTTCGGACTCGCAACGCCGGAGCAGGGGCGTGCCGTCGCGGCGCGTCTCGGACGCGACTTTCTCAAGCCGGGAGGATTCGTGACCACCGAGCTCGCATCGGGACAGCAGTGGGATGCGCCGAATGGCTGGCCTCCGCTCCAGTGGTTGGGCGGCGAGGCGGCTCGGCGGTACGGTCGCGCCGATATCGCAGACGATGCTCGCAATCGTTGGCTGGCATTGAACCGTCGCACGTATCGCGTGACGGGGAAGATGACCGAGAAGTACGACGTCACGGATCTCAGCAAGCGCGCCGGGGGCGGTGAGTACCCGACCCAGGATGGATTCGGCTGGACGAACGGCGTGGCGCAGGCAATGGCGGCTCTGGAGCGCGCTGCGGCTACCTCGTCGCCGGGAAGGCCGTGATGCGAAAGATCTTCATCCTGGGTGTGATCGGCCTCCTCGCCGTGGAGGTCGCGAACGTGTACTTCATCATGCCGATGCCCGGCAGTCAGCAGATGCGCAGCATCGACGCGGCGTACGCAGTCTACAGTTGGCGCTGGCTGCTGCGAGCACTGTTTGGTGCGATGATTCTCGCAGGCCTGGCGTCGGTGTGGCGGCCGGCGGGATGGCGTCGGACCGTGGCGCTGGCGTCGCTCGCCGTGCTCGCTGTGGTGACCTACGCGGTGAATTTCCGCATGTCGGCGGACCACATGTTCCGGCAGCCCTCCGTGTTGAACATGCAGCCCGCGTCGCACAACAAGGTCGCGTTGAATCGGCTGGTCGTCGGCCTCGCCCTCGATGGCGACGCTCGCGCCTACCCGCTTCAGTTCATCGGATACCACCATCAGGTCATCGACAGCGTGGCGGGTCGGCGGGTGCTGGTGAGCTATTGCACCGTGTGTCGTACGGGTCGCGTATTTGCGCCGGTCGTCGACGGAAAGACCGAGACGTTTCGCCTCGTGGGCATGGACCACTTCAATGCCATGCTCGAGGACCGAACGACCGGAAGCTGGTGGCGGCAGGCGAATGGTGAGGCGATCACCGGCGCGCGAAAGGGAACAAGGCTGCCCGAGCTTCCCATGGTGCAGGTCACGCTGCGGCAGTGGCTGGCGATGTACCCGAACAGCCTGATCATGCAGGGTGATCCGGCATTCACGGACGAGTACGCGAAGGACTACGCCTATGAGCGCGGCACCAGCCGAAAAAAGTTGACGGGGACGGACACCGCCTCATGGAAGGACAAGTCGTGGGTCGTCGGACTGACCGTGAACGGCGCCAGCAAGGCGTACGACTGGAACCGGCTGCATCGGGAGGGCGTGGTCAACGATACGATCGGAGGCACACCGGTCGTCGTTCTGCTTGGGCCGGACACCGTGAGCTACTTCGCCTTCCGCCGGCCGACGCCATCGGCTCGTTTTTCCCTCCGCGGTGACTCCCTGGTCGCCGACGGGCACGCCTACGCACTCAGCGGGCAGGGCCCCTCGGGCCGCCTGGAGCCGCTGAATGCGAGCCAGGAGTTCTGGCATAGCTGGCGCACGTTCCAGCCCACGACCGGTCGTTATTGATTTTCATTTGCCGCAGGTCGTTCCGCGTGGTAGGCTAAGCCGCCGCCTGAACAGGCGACGGCAGTCCCCCTTCATTCTGGAGGCGTTGAACGCAGATGGTGCCTGGCCTATCTCCAATCGGACTGCGCTGGATCGACTACACCATCATCGGGATCTACTTCGCTTTCGTGCTCGGCATTGGCTGGCAGCTCCGGCGAGCCATGAAAACGAGTACAGATTTCTTCCTGTCGGGGCGTTCGCTGCCGGCATGGATCACCGGACTCGCATTTCTTTCGGCGAACCTCGGTGCCCAGGAAGTGATCGGCATGGGCGCGTCGGGTGCGAAGTACGGCATCTCCACGAGCCACTTCTATTGGATCGGCGCAGTGCCCGCCATGCTGTTCGTCGGGCTGTTCATGATGCCGTTCTACTACGGATCGCGAGCGCGCTCGGTACCCGAGTACCTCCGGCTTCGCTTCGACGAGAAGACGCGCGCCTTCAACGCCGTATCGTTCGCCATCATGACGGTGTTTTCGTCGGGCGTGTCGATGTATGCGATGGGCGCACTGATGCACCTGCTGCTGGGGTGGAGCTTCAACGTCAGCGTGCTGGTGTCGGCGGTCATCGTGCTCACCTACATCCTCCTGGGCGGATTGACGAGCGCGATCTACAACGAAGTGCTGCAGTTCTTCCTCATCGTGTTCGGCTTTGCCCCGTTGGTGATCGTGGGCTTGAACGAGGTCGGCGGCTGGAGTGGCTTGCAGGCGAAGCTCGCTACACTCGCAGTGTCGCAGGGACATCCCGCTGGTGCCTACACGCATGCGTGGCAGGGGCTGGATGCGCCGGCGCACAACCTCATCGGCGTCGAGTGGTTCGGGCTGGTGATGGGACTCGGCTTCGTGCTGTCGTTCGGCTACTGGTGCACTGATTTCCTCGTCGTGCAGCGCGCCATGGCCGCCGACTCGATGGAATCCGCACGACGCACGCCGCTCATCGCGGCGGTGCCGAAGATGGTGTTTCCCTTCCTGGTCATCCTGCCGGGCATGATCGCGCTCGTGATTGGTGGAAAGGGAATCATTCCGGCGAAGGTCGCCGCAGGTGGCGGACCACTGCTGGATGCCGCGGGCCACGTGGTGCTCGACTATGACCTCGCGACGCCATCGATGCTCATGCACCTGTTCCCGAACGGCATGCTCGGCCTCGGCCTCGCCGCGCTGCTCGCATCGTTCATGTCGGGAATGGCAGGGAACATCACCGCCTTCAACACGGTCTGGACGTACGATCTCTACCAGACCTACATCAACAAGGATGCGGACGACCAGCACTATCTCTGGATCGGGCGCGTCGCGACGGTCGTGGGCATTGCGCTCGCCATCGCGGCGGCATACGTCGCGGCGTCATTCAACAACATCATGGAGCTGCTGCAGCTCGTGTTCGCCTTCGTGAACGCGCCGCTGTTCGCCACGTTCTTCCTCGGCATGTTCTGGCGCAGGACCACCGGTCACGGTGCGTTCTGGGGGCTGCTGTCTGGCACTGTCGCAGCGGCCGTGCATCATGGGCTCACCTTGCCCGCAGGTGCCGTTCCGGGCGTGAAGGGCGGCTACTTCGGCGTAATCGAGACCTTCCGCAGTGAGATGGGCCAGACCTTCTGGACGGCGATCTTCGCGTGGACGACGTGCTTCGTCGTCACGATCGTCATCAGCTCGCTCACACGGCCGCGACCGGACGAGGAGCTGGTTGGACTCGTCTATGCGCTGACGCCGCGACCGGTCAGCACCGCGCGCAAGTTCTGGGAAAAGCCGGCGTTCCTGGGCGTCATCACACTGGTGCTCCTGCTGATTCTCAACCTCATCTTCCGCTAATCACATGAGTGCCACAGGCGATCTCGACGTGCGTGTTCCGATCGGAGCACTGTTCACGATGCTGGGCGTGCTGTTGACGGCGTATGGTGCCATGGAGCCATCCGCTGTGAAGGGCGCATTCACGAAGGGCGGCCAGATCAACATGTGGTGGGGCATCGTCATGTTGGTCTTCGGCGTGCTCATGCTCCTCCTCGCTCGGCCGTCAAAGTCGGCCAAGATTCCCTAGAGTCCCGGCCGTTCGGGCGCTACTGCCGACCTAGGCGGTTGCGCTCGAACTGGACGACGAGATCCGTCGTGCTCCACAGCTGCACGTCGGAGCCTGACCCGTAACGCACGGGAGTCGCCTTGTCTCCGTGCACTTCATAGCTCCACAGCTCGCTGTGAAATCCCGACGCCTGTACCGCCGCGAGCACCTTGTCGACGGCCGCACGTAACTCGCGAACATACGCTGCGTTCTCCGCGTCGCCGCGAGCGGCCGGAGCGCTCGCCGCCGCGATGCGGTTCATGGTGCCGAGCAGGAACAGGTTGTTCTCGCGTCCCCAGACGACGCGTGGGCCGTGATAGCGATCGCGCTCGAAGTCACGCCACACTGGCGGGCCGGCGTACGTATCATTCGCCACGACCGGCCCCACGCCGTGGACCAGGAGTCCAACAGGGTACGGCTGCGTGAACAGGCGCACATCGCGCCGGACGTCGCCCCTGACCTGAGCCGTTACTGCCGTCGTTGCACCGACGTCGCCCAGAAAGAGACGTGTGGCCACGTCGCTGTTGGCAACCGGGATCGGGTGACCGTCGCCGTCGAGCGCGAGCGCAAGGAACACCGCTGAATCCTTGTCCGCCGCGCTTCGTGCCACGACGCCGGTCCAGTAGCGACGCTCCTCCTCATTCATCGCGGCGAGCCGGGCTCGGATGCCAGCGCGCACTTGCTCGGGCGAGAGACTCACGACGAAATGCCGAGCGGCTCCACTCCATGTGGTGACCGCGTGGTCGAGCGACGCAGGTTGGTGAATGTACGCGAGCAGGGTGGACATCGATGTCTGGTCGCCGCCGACGCGCGCGACGGGCTCCGGGTCGATGCCGATGGCTCGCAGTGACGAAAGAATGACCGCGACGGATTCGAGGGCGTGCGGCGCCCACACCACGTTCACGTCCATCGCGTAGCGCCCACCCGCATAGCCGACGTTGCTGTCACGCCAGCTCTGCGACGCCCATCGGCCCGAGTCGCGCGGCGCGAACGAGATCAGGTTGCGGCTCTCGGGCTCATTCGCGTACGGCGTCGTATAGCGAGTCACGAGCGCCAACTCGCGCAGGAGACGGCGGACGCGAGGTTCACCACTATCGCTGCTGTCGAGAAGGAAGGCGCGCTTCCGCATCGCCGAGACGTTGCTGTCGCTCAACCAGCGCGCGGCAACGATGGGGAACTGAAACGCCGCATCGATCATGTGGTAGTTCTCGCGTACCCGCCGGAGGTCGCCGATCACATCGCGCGCGCGGGTGAGGAGCGCATTTGCACGCCCGGCGTCGCCCTGCCTGCGCACGGCGAGCGAGGAGTCGACGAGGCGCACATACTCACTCGCCGCTTCACGCACTGCCTGTCCGCCCAGTGCCTCCTCGTGACTCACCTGGCCATCGGGCGAGAGCTTGCGCAGCACACTCGCAACGACGAACTCCGACATCTGGTCCTGCCAAACGGGCCGCATCATGAGCGCCGTCATCAGCATGTCGCGGCCGAAGTACGTCGCATACGTCGGCATTCCAGCCATCAACTTCTCGCGCGACGAGAGCAGCTCGAGTCCGCGCACCTGTCGCTCGATGCGACGGGCGCGCAGGGAGGCGGGGTCGGTCGCATCAGCATTCGTCGACGAGGCAGCTGTGCGCAGGAACGCACGAAATGGGGCATTGAAGACCTCCGCTCGCGTGAGGGGATGCAGCGCGCGCCCAGACGACGTGATGCGCACGGAGAAGCGGATGGTGTTGCCCGACTTGGACTCGAGCGACAGTGAATCGCCGACAAGCACGGTTCTGACCTGCGCCGGATCCGTGCGGAAGTCCATCACCAGCGTATCGAGGCCGTCGAGCGCGGGTTGCGATACGCGCACGACGGACACAGCGCCGTCCATCAACGTCGCAATCGTGGGACGCATTCGCACTCGGAGCGCGTTCACGTCGGTCGCATGCAACAGCGCGAGGTGCCGCTGCTGGTCAGCGGCGTCGAGCTTGAAGAGCACGTTGGTCATCCGGTCGACTTCGGCGATGACGAAAGGTCCGTCCCGGAAGGCTGCCTTCTGCCGCTCGGCATACTGGAGGTCGCGCTCGACACGCATGGAGCCGAGCCGGAACCAGCCGATGTCGACGTGAGCGTTGTGTGCGACGAGCATGTGCTCGAGCGTGCGCGCCGCGCCGCTTCGCGAGATCATCGCTCCAGTACCGCCCCAATCGAGATCCGCGGCCTTGCCGCCCGGCGCCCGCGCGGTGAAGCCGAGGCTCTCGTCCTCCGCGTCCGCCCAAAGGTGCACGACTCGCTGCGCGCGAGCGTCCAGGTAGATCTGGAGCGAGTTACCCGCCGCGTCGCGGAATATTCGGGTCTTGTAACCTTGATAGGCGACGCTGTCGTCGAGCCCGCGCTCGGGAAACGCGAGGACCGGGCGAGTGGCGACGGGAGCCATCAGCTGCGCGCAAATCGCGATGGTGCTCAGCAACATATGGAGATTGGTGTCAGCGTTTGGCGCGCAGTCTCGCCGGAGCGGCGATGGTTGCGACGGAGCCGAGCTTCACGAGGGTGGTTCGAATGCGCACGTCCATCATGGCGTCGGAGTTGTGCTCGATCATTCCGATGAGGATATGCGCGGTCCGTTCGCCGAGCTCCATGCCGGAATGACGGATGTGCGTGACGTTCGGATGCAGAAAGAGGGGCGCCTGTCCGTCGCTAATCGCCATCAGGGAGACGTCGTCGGGGATTTGCGTGTCGCGACGCGACAGGAAGTAGTGGGTGCGCACCATCAGCTCGTCGGTCATGGTGAAGACGGCGGTGATGTCGGGATGCGCGGTGAATGCGCGGTCGAGCTGCTCCTCGAGCTCACCGATCACGGCGACCCGGAGTATCTGGCTGTCGGCGAGCGGGATGCCGGCGTCGTTGTGCGCGCGACGGAAGCCCTTCAGGCGCAGGGCGCTGATGCGCTGGCGTTGATCGCCGAAGATTCCGAGGATGCGCGTGTGGCCACGCTCGAGCAGGTAGCTGGCAGCCTCGCGGCCGGCCTCCTGGTCGTCGATCGTGATGGTCGTGTGCTTGATGGTGTCGATGGTCTTGTCCATCAGCACGACGGGAATACCGACGTCGTGGAGGATGTCGAGGTGCTGGAGGTCGATCGTCTCGGAGGAGAGGACGAGCAGGACGCCGTCGGCGGAAAGCTGGGTGCAATATTCCACCAAACGGCGTTCCTGGGTGATGGAATTGTCACTTTGAAAAACAATCAGGGAATAGTCATTCGCCTGAACCACCCGATTGATTCCCGAAATCATGGACGGCATGAAGAACATGTTCATCTCGGGCACGACCAGCGCGATGAGCCGAGAGTGCTTCGCGCGCAGGTAGCGGGCGCGATAGTTCGGGATGTAGCTCAGCGACTGCGCGGCGTCCCGCACCCGCTCCTTGGTCTCGCGGCTGATGTCCGGGTGGTCGGCGAGCGCGCGGGATACCGTGGCCATCGAGAGGCTCACGGTCTTCGCAATATCCTTCAGGGTGACGCGGTGTCCAGCCATGAATATCCTTTCGGTCGGTTCGCAAAAGTTGCGCAATCGCCTGCCGCTGGGCACTCCTCGACGGCTACTTGTGCGCGCGGATTCTCGCTGCTATCACAGAGGGAGTCAAGCCGGGCGAGCCCAAGCCACCGTTCGCCCGCCTTTGCTTTGAGTTGCGGAGCTTTTGCACCGCCCACGAACGCACGACCACAAAACGTCCTGTCCGCCTTCGGGGAGATGAACATGCGTGTCACCGCCCGGGCTTCCGCGCCCATTCTCATACTGGTCACCGCGCTGCTGGCCGGGAGCGCGGGGGCGCAGGATCGCGTTCCACCCGCATGGGCGAAGAACGCCGTCCTTTACGAGGTGAACGTCCGCCAATATACGCCGCAGGGTACGTTCTCGGCGCTGCGGACCCACCTGCCACGCCTGCGCGCGTTGGGGGTCGATGCGCTCTGGCTCATGCCCGTCCAACGGATCGGCAAGTTGAATCGGAAGGGGCTGCTCGGGAGCTACTACTCCATCGCCGACTACCGCTCGATCAACCCGGAGTTCGGGACGGCGAGCGACTTTCGCGCCTTCGTCGCCGACGCGCATCAGCGCGGCATGCGGATCATTCTCGACTGGGTACCGAATCACACGGCGTTCGATCACGCCTGGGCGACGGAGCACCCCGAATGGTACGTGCATCGCGCGGACGGAAGCATCTCGAATGCGATCGATGAATCCGGGAAGGAGACCGACTGGACCGACGTCGCCCAACTGAACTATGACAACCCCCAGCTTCGGGCCGCGATGATCGGTGAGATGCGCTGGTGGCTCACGGACATGAAAGTCGACGGATTCCGGTGCGACTTTGCGGCCGGTGTCCCGCTGGACTTCTGGGTGGACGCACGCCGTCAACTGGCAGGCACAAAGCCTGACATTTTCATCCTCGCCGAGGCGGAGTCGCCGGGACTTGGTGCTGCGTTCGACATGTCGTATGGGTGGGAGCTGCATCACCTGCTCAACGATGTGTCGCAGGGCAAGAAGCCGACGTCGGAGTTGGAGGCCTATGTCCAGCGCCAGCGACGCGCGTATCGCGACAAGGACTTCCACATGTACTTCACGAGCAATCACGACGAGAACAGCTGGACGGGTACCGAGTTCGAGCGCATGGGTGCGAACCACCTCCCGTCGTTCGTGCTCGCCGCGACGATGCGCGGGTCGTTCCCGGAGATATATACCGGTCAGGAGGTCAGCCTCAACAAGCGACTGCGGTTCTTCGAGAAGGACACGGTGGACTGGAGCGGCCCGTCGCTGACGAGCTTCTACCAGTCGATGTTCGAGTTGCGTCACGCCGAGTCAGCGCTGTGGAGCGGCACCTGGGGCGCGCCGCAGCGCACATTGTCGACCGACGGCGGAACACGCGTCTACGCATTTACGCGAATGCGCGGATCGGATGGCGTGCTGATCGCGGTCAACTTCGGCGACGCACCAGCGGCCGTCGGCTATCAGGGCTTGGCACAAACTGGCGCATTCACCGACTGGTTTTCGCACTCGCCGGTCTCCCTTGCCACCTCGGGGAAACTGGACATCCCCGCGCATGGCTACCGTGTGCTCGTGCACGGTGCTCCCGCGAGCCGGAGCGGACAATGACGACGCGCCCCCGTCTGGGCCCAGTCGGGATGTTCAACATGAGCTTCGGGTTCCTCGGCATCCAATTCGGCTGGGGACTGCAGCTCGCCAACATGTCCGCGGTGTACGAAAAGCTTGGTGCGCGATCCGACCAGGTGCCGCTGCTCTGGCTCGCGGCGCCGATGACCGGCCTCCTCGTGCAACCGTTCATTGGCGCGCTCAGCGACCGTACCTGGGGCCGCCTCGGCCGCCGTCGCCCGTATTTCCTGACGGGCGCCATCCTCGCCTCGTGCGCGCTCTTCTTCATGCCGACGTCGAGCAGCCTGTGGATGGCCGCCACACTGCTCTGGGTGCTGGATGCGTCCATCAACATCTCGATGGAGCCGTTCCGTGCCTTCGTGGCCGACAAGCTGGACGTTTCGCAGCGCACGACCGGATTCGTGGTGCAGTCGCTGTTCATCGGGATCGGCGCGAGCCTCGCGAATGCGCTTCCGCTCTTCCTGCGCCTGATGGGCGTCACCGGCAACACGGCGAGTGGCATTCCGCTCACCGTGAAATACTCGTTTCAGTTCGGCGCCGTGGTGTTTCTCTCCGCGGTCCTGTGGACCGTCATCACGACGTCCGAATTCCCGCCTGAGGACATGGCGGCGTTCGCGAAGTCGAAGGCGGAAGGGATGGGAGTCGGGACGATCGCGCGCGAGGTGGTCCACGCCATTCGCGATATGCCGAAGACGATGCGCCAGCTCGGCGTGGTGCAGCTGCTGACGTGGCTGGGGTTGTTCTGCATGTGGCTGTTCTTTGTGCCCGCCACCGCACGACACGTATTCGGCGCGACGGATCCAAAATCCGACCTGTATACCCATGGCATGGAGTGGGGCGGCTTCGCCTTCGCCTTCTATTCGATCACCTGCTTCATCGTCGCGCTGGGATTGCCCACGCTGGCGGAGCGGACAAGCCGCAAGTTCGTGCACTCGGCGGCACTCGCGTGCGGCGCGGTTGGCTTGCTGTCGGTCTTCGTGATCCACGACAAGTACCTGTTGCTGCTGTCAATGGTGGGCGTCGGCATTGCCTGGGCGTCGATCCTCTCGATGCCATACGCCATCCTGTCGACGGCGCTGCCGGCCAATCGCATGGGCGTGTACATGGGTGTGTTCAACTTCTTCATCGTGATGCCGGAGATCATCGCATCGCTGGGCTTCGGGCCACTATCGCGGCTGTTGTTCGGAGCGGGAAATCCGGACGCGCCTGTGTACTTCGTGATGCTGGGAGGCGTGTGCCTGCTGGCCGCGAGCGCGTGCGTGAGCTTCGTCGACGACGTCGGCGCACCGGCGCGCATCGAGCAAGGCGATGTGTCGGCGCATCCTGCGATGGGCGAGGCATAGTTCAGCGGCAACTTCCACCCCCACCACGAATTCATCATGCTCGACCGACTGGTCATCATCGCCGCGCTTGCGGCCACCCTTGCGGTTCCGGCGAAGGCGCAGGTCCGCGGCACCACTGGTCTCACGCTGGACGGCGCGCGCAACATCGTCGCCGCCGCGGAGGCAGAGGCGAAGAAGAACGGGTGGTCGATATCGATTGCGGTCGTCGACGTCGCGGGCGAGCTTGTGCTCTTTCACAAGAGCGACATGTCGGCTCCCTTCAACGCGGATTTCGCTCTGCGCAAGGCGCGCACGGCGGCACGCTACCGTCGCCCGACGAAGGCACTGGATACGATTTGACGCGCGGCGAGCTTCGCGAACACGCCGCCGCGCGTGAGAAGGTCTGCAGGGCTGCCCCATTCGACGACACTTCCCGCCTCGATGACGTAGACCCGGTCGGCGTGTTCGATCGTGCTGAAGCGGTGCGCGATCACGATGCGCGTCGCGTGCATGCGGTCGAGACTCTCGGTCACGATCTTCTGTGTGCGGTTATCCAGTGCCGACGTCGCCTCGTCGAACAGGATGATGCGCGGCTTGTGCACCAGCGCGCGCGCGATGAGCAAGCGCTGGCGCTGACCGCCCGACAGCGTGGATCCGCCTTCGGAGATCACCGTGTGCATACCCATGGGCATGTCGCGCACATCGTCGGCGAACCCGGCCATCTCGGCGGCTTCCCATGCGTCGTCGAGCTTGAGGGGAGACGAACCGATGATGTTGGTGAAGATGTCACCGGACATCAGCCGGCTCCCCTGGAGCACCACGCCCATCTGTCGCCGTACGGCTCCCACGTCGATGGTGGAAAGATCCTGGCCGTCGAAAAAGACGCCGCCGGCCTCCGGTGCCTCGAAGCCGAGCAGCAGCCTGAGCGCGGTGGACTTGCCGGAGCCAGAAGGACCGACGAACGCCACGAACTCGCCGGGTTCCGCGTAGAAGCTGACACTGTTCAGGATGAGCGGCTGATCTGGACGATAGCGGAAAGAGAGATTCCGGCCTTCGATGCGACCAGAGAGCCGCCCCGGAGAGGGCTGCGACGAGCTGATCTCGGGCGGCTCCATGAGAATGACGCTCGCCCGCTTCATGAGCGGGATGATCTGCACCATCTCGACGATCTTCGTGCTCGTGGCGATCGTCGCGGCGAGGAATGCGCCCATCGCGCTGTTGAACGCGACGAACGTGGCCACGTTGAGCGCGCTCGTGGTGTCCATCATTGCGCCGACGACCCCGAACGTCACGATGGACGCCAGCAGGGGAAGACCGTTCGTGATGAGGACGACCAGCCCATTTGCATTGGACGCGCGGTTCTCGAGCCGCACCTTCTCGACGTAGCGCTGCGCCCACGTGGCAAGCGCGCGGTCTTCGGCGCCGGCAACTCGCAGCTTGGCAATTCCAGACACGAGTTGAAACACCAGGCCGGCAAGCTTGCCCGTAATGTCCTGAATGCCGTCCTGGAGCCTCTTCGCACGCCAACTGAGGAACAGGATGGTGAGGCACGTGAACAGCGCGAACAGGCCAGCCACCCACGCGAGTGTCGGCGCGAAATAGAAGAGCAGCACAAAGTTGAGAAAGCCTGTCAGTCCGCCGAGCAGTGCGGTGATCGCCGCGGCGCTCAGGAGCTTTCGCACCTCGCTCACGCCGTTCACGCGCGACACCAGATCACCGACGGTGTAGCGCTGGAAGAACGGGGCAGGGAGTTGCAGCAGGCGATCGAATACGGCGGCCTGCATCGCCGTTGCGGACCGGCCATTGAGCCGCAACACGGTGAACGCACGGACGACCTCGAACACCTCCGCTGACAATGCGGCGATCGTCAGGCCGATGAACACCTGCACGAGCTGTCCACGCATGTTCGACGGAATCACTTGATCGAACACGAAGCCGGTGGCGATCGGCATGAAGAGACCGAGCGCGCCGGCGAGTACGGCGATTACCGCGATGTTCCACAACAATCCGGACATGCCGCTGAGGACGAACCGCACCAGCGTGCGTGTGTTGACCGGAACGTCGGGAAGCGGTCGGTAGAACACGGCGCCAAACGGCTCGAGTCGCTCGGCAAGCGCCGAGTTCATGAACACGCGCGAGCCTTCGGCGGGATCGTGCAGTTCATAGCGGCCCTGACGATCGCGTAACGCCGCCAATGGGATGTGTCCTTCCTTGTAGCGTACGAGGATCGATCCACTGTCCCGCAGCCACCAATCACCCTTGAGCGCCACTCTGCGCGACCGAACGCGCGACGCGACGCAAATGGCGCCGAGTGGATTTCGCAGGCCGTCGTCCACCTCCCATTGCGCGGGCGGCAGGAAGTCGATGGACTCGTACCGCCCAATCGTGCGGCATGCCTCGAGCAGCGTGTCGCCGTGCGCGACCGGAGACGTCGGCTCCGCTGCCGTCGGATTGGCCGAGATCGTCGCCATCAGGTCGGAGAGCGCGCCCTCCTTCATCTGCCGATTGGCAGCGGCGCGCCGCAGTCGCCGGTCGCGCTCAGCCAACTCGGCGATGCGCTCCGAGACCGAAGCCCAGCTCGCAAGGACCGAACGGTAGACGTCGAAGCCACTCCAGGCGCCGCCGTCGGCGAGCTGGTCGATCGTGGAAGCCGAAGTCAGCTGCACCTTCGCGCGCGAGAGCATCCACGCTCCACCTGCCAGCGGAAACGCACCCGAGTCCGAACGCAGTGCAACCATTCCCGCGCGCCCGACAAACCACGAATGACCTGCCTGGTGTGTCACCCACAACACATCGTCACGCACGCCAATTCGACGATCCGCGCCGAATGCCGCGGGCGTTGATGGGTCGAGCACATCAGTGATCTGGTTGTCCTCGGTCCGGGCAACCATGTCGCCGGTCAGGCGCAGCCACGAATCGAGCAGTCCCGCCGCCCACTCGCGTGTCTCGTCGGAAAGACGTGACGCCGCGCGCACCTCCGGAATCGAGAACTCCTCGAGCTCTCCGTCGGCCGCCGCGACGGCAACAAGTGTGAGGTTGTCGTGCTGCACGGCGGGAAGCGCGAATAGCGCGGCACCTTTGCCTGCGGTGAACAGCCAGCGGCGCGGGCCGACGGGTTCGCCGTCCAGCGCGCGAACCGCGAATACCTCGACGCTTCCCGCGTTGATCACCCAGAGCTTGTCGAGTCCGTCGAGCGGTACGCGCTCATTGGCGAGCATGCGTCGGCGTGGCGACGTTTGCGCCTGAAGGGCGTAAACCGAGGCCCCTGCATTCGCCGTCACGAGCGTGCGAGTTGGGCGTAGAGGCCGTCGTCGTCCCGCATCAGCAGGTCGTGCGACCCGCGCTGCACGACCCTTCCCTTCTGCATCACGATGATCTCGTCGGCATCGCGAATGGTGCTGAGCCGATGGGCGACGACGATGCAGGTGCAGCCTCGGCGGCGGAGATGCTGCTCGATGCGCTGTTCGGTCAGCGGGTCGAGGGCACTCGTGGCTTCGTCGAGGATGAGGACGCGCGGCTCGTTGGCGAGTGCGCGAGCAATCTCGAGACGTTGACGCTGGCCGCCGCTGAAGTTGGTGCCACCTTCCTGCACGGCACTCGAGTATCCGCCGGGGCGGGCGGTGATCTCGTTGTGGATCAACGCATCCTTCGCGGCGTGGACTACCTCCGCTTCGGGCACGGTGCGATCCCAGAGCGTGAGGTTGTCGCGCAGGGTCCCCTGGTACATCGAGATATCCTGGTCCACGACTGACACCGAAGACGTAAACGTCGTTCCCGGCAGCGCTGCGAGCGGCTGGCCGTCGAAGAGGATCTCGCCTGACCACGGCTTGTAAAGTCCGGAGATCAGCTTGGCGAGCGTCGACTTGCCGCTCCCGGAGCCGCCGACGAATGCAACGCGCGCACCGGGCTTGAGGTGCAGGTTGAAATTCTCGATGAGCGGTGGCGCGAGCACCGAGTATCCGAAGGTGACGTTGCGCAGCTCCACTTCGCCGCGCAGCCGCTCTCCCGCGAATGCCGCGACAACATCCTCCTCACGCGCGAGGGAACGTGAGTCGATGTCGTACCGCAGCACATCATCGAGCCGCGCGAGGTTGCCCGCCATCGACTGCGTGTCGGTCGCAAGGGCGGAGAGGGCAATGATCGGAGCGAGGAAACTCACCATGAGCGACTGGAACGCGACGAGCGCGCCCATCGTCATCTTGCCGCTCATCACGAGGGAGCCGCCGGCACACAGGATGACGACGAATGTCATCTGGTTGAGCAGCCCGGGAATGGCCGAGAGTGCGATGGTCGACCGGTCGAGGCGCTGCGAGATCGTCACGGTCTTGGCCACATAGCCCGCCCAGCGCGCGAACAGGTCCGTCTCTCCGCCGGTCGCCTTCAGCGTTTCGATGGTCGTGAGGCCACCCATCGCGACGCCGCTCACCTTGCTCTGTTCCTGGAGCAACCGCTTGCTGCCATCGGACTGGATGCTGCCGACGTAGCGGGTCACCCCGACGATGATCGCCACGACCGCCACACCGACGAGCGTGAGCGGGACCGAGTACGCGAACATCAACAGCATGAAGAAGAGCGCCAGCACTCCATTGATCACGGCTCCCGCCAGCCGTCGTGCCATGAAGAGCGCGACCTGGTCATTCAATCCAACGCGCGTGGCGATATCGCCCGCATACCGTTGAGAGAAGAACTCGATCGGCAGGTGCAGCACGTGCTCGAAGAACTCGGTCGTGCTGGTGACGAGCAGCTTGGTTTGTAGACGCCGGATGTACTGCTGCTGGACGTACCCGAGCGCGAGTCGCAGCAGGAACGTCAACGTCATCGCGATGAGGAGTGGTCGGAGCCACCCGTCGACATGCCCCACGAGCACGCTGTCCACGAAGACGCGCGAGAACGTGGGGATGACGAGGCCGGGCACGACCATCGCCAGCCCGCACAGCACCAGGAACATCATCGCCGTCTCGGAGCCCGACAGCCGGCGGCGCAATGCGGCAAGCACACTGGGGCGCTCGCCGCCTGGCGCGAACGCCGGGGTACGATCGAACGTCAGCACGACGCCGCTGAAGCCGATGTCCATCTCTTCCCACGTCGCGCTGCGGCGGCCGAGAGCAGGATCGTTCAACCAGCATCCTTTCTCGCTCACGCCTTCCAGAACCACGAAGTGATTGAAGTTCCAGAAGATGATGGCGGGCGTCCGTACGTCCCAGAGACCGTCAAGCTCCTTCTTCCACCCTTGCGCTGCGAGTCCGTACTTGCGTGCCGCGATCAGGATGTTCTTCGCCGTGCTTCCGTCGCGGGACACACCGCAGTTGATCCGCAGCTGCTCGAGCGGAACCTCCAGGCGGTAGTGCGAGAGGATCATCGCCAGCGCCGCGGCGCCGCACTCGACGGCCTCCATCTGGAAGATGGTCGGCGTCCGTTCACGCCACGCTTTGCGCGCGCTCTGCTCCGGCGCGGGCGCGACGGCAACACTAGAGGCCAAACGACGTCCGGAGCATCGGGATGACGAGGCTGAGCGGGCGTTGTTCGTCAACCGTGATCCGGCCGCTCGCCAGCATGCCTGTCGTCACCGGATGTGGCGACCCGCGCGCCGTCGTCCACTTGAACCCACTCGGCGTATTCGCCTTTTCGAGACTGACTTCGACGAGATACGTGGCGCCGCGCGAGAGGAGGTTCTCCGACAGCGCATCGTTGTGGAGGAGGCGCTGAAGCCGCTGCATCGTGACGGGTGTCTCGGAGATCGTCTCTACTTTTCCCAGGATGAAGCCGGATTCCTGCCAGTTCTCCGTCGATGGAATGACACGCACGATCATGCCTGCCTTCGCCGTACGGCCCGCGCTCGGCACCACGAGCATTGCACGCAGCGGCCGGCTCGCAAGCTCGATACTGACGATGGGCGTTGCGGCGGCGATGATCGAGCCGACGTCGGTCTTCACCTCCAGCACGCGACCTGCCTGCGCGCTGATGATTTTCTCCGCCTGCTCCAGGCGACCCTGCTGGATCTGGAGTTGGCGTCGCGCGTCGGAGAGTTGATCGTCGACGGTGCGAACGTTGGTATGTGACGTCTGCTGGGCACTGAGGATGTCCACCTGTACCTGCCGCAGCGACGTCAGGTCATTCGCGAAGCGGCCGCGCGACGCATCGAGCTGCCCGCGAACCTGTTCCACCTGCTCGCCCGTGACGAGACCGATGCGCTGCGCCTCCTGCTGCTGCGCGAGGCGCGTCGTCAACCATGCGATCTGACTGCGCGTGGACGCCGTATCAGACTCGAGCGAGATCTGGCGTTGCTCGAGTGTGCTGAGGCGAGACGTCAGCTCGGCCGCGCTGTAGCCCGACGTCTGGCGCTTGCGTTCTTCGAGGTCGCTGATGACCTGCTGCGCTTCCCTGATCTGGCGACCCAGCTCGGGCTGCGCAACGCGGCCGATAATCTGTCCCGCGCGCACCGCCTGACCCTCGGTGACGTTCAGCTCCATCACCTGTCCGCCGGCGGTGGTCTGCACGTCGAAGACGCCACCTTCGCGGAGCAGGATGCCGGTGCCCTGAACCGTCGTCGGAATGCGGCCGACCCAGGACCACAGCACCGCCGCGACTACCA
Source organism: Gemmatimonadaceae bacterium (assembly GCA_036844565.1). Lineage (GTDB taxonomy): Bacteria > Gemmatimonadota > Gemmatimonadetes > Gemmatimonadales > Gemmatimonadaceae > AG11. The sequence goes on from DAIUFP010000008.1 coordinate 88,744, forward strand.
ACGCCGCAAGGGCGGAGAGCGTCCACCAACCCTTGCTGTCCGTGACCTCCATCAATTGATCGAGCTGCTCGGGGCTCGCGAGGCGAGCGAGCGCGGATTTTCGGAAGACCTCTTGACCCATCGATCGCTCCACCGCCAAACACGGACAACCACACTGGCGGCACTCGCCGGTGTTCGCGGTCTATTCTAGGCCGAGGGCGCATCCCCGCAAGCACGCACCTTGCCGACTGTGCGCCCGTGGCGGTACGGTATGCTCATGCGTCGTTCCGCCCCCTTCCTTCTCGTCATCGCCTTTACACCAACCGTGGCGCAACAGCCGGTTCAGCAGCGCGCGGGTGATGCCGATACGCTCGTGTTTTCGTTGCCGTCGCTCGTCTCCGTCGCGTTGCGCGACAACATCAGCCTACGCGACGCGTCGCTTGGGCCGCGCTATGCGATGTCGGACCTGCTGTCCGCGCGTGCTGGATTCGATCCCACGCTCGCGCTGTCGACACAACGAGTGAGCAGCGCGGACGACGTGCTGGGGATCAGGCCCCAGTCATACCTGCGCAGCGACGAACGACTCGCCAGCCTCGGCGTCAGGCTGTCCACCGGAAGCCAGCTCGGGCTGTCCTTCCTCAACAGCAGCATCTCGTCCGACCCGTACACCCAGACGTCAACGCTGCCGTTTCCGACGTCCCACGCATCGAGCCTGAACCTTTCGTTCTCACAGCCACTACTGCGCGGTCTAGGTCGAGCGGGATCGTACGGCCTCGTCGATGCGGCGAGCACTGCCATCGAGGCGGCGCGCTTTCGCTACGACCGCGCGGCTGATCTCGTAGTCGCGCAAGTCGAGCATGCCTACTGGTTGCTCCGCCAGGCCGAGAGCGATGAGAACGTGCTGCGTCAGTCGGTCGAGGCGTCGCGCGCGATCTACGACCGGAACGTCGCGCTCCAGGCTCGCGACGTGGCGACCGCGCTCGACGTGCTCACCTCGGAGCGCGGACTTGCGACCCGCGAAACACAGTTCTGGGACGCGCAGCGACAGCGGGTCGATGCCGCCGAGCGTCTGCTCTTCCTGGTCTATGGCGAAGGTGCGCGCGATGCGTTGCTTACGCAGGCGCGCGACGCGCACACGTCGGCCGACACAGCTGTCGTTCCAGTGGTACCAACGGTCGCCGCAGCAGAAGAGATGGCGTACGCGCACCGCAGCGATGCCGCGGCCGCCATCCGCGATGTGGAAGCGGGTCGCCGCCGCGCGCAACAGGCCCGAAGCCAGCGACTGCCGCGGCTCGACCTCATCGCGGGTTACGGATACGGCGGCACCGCACCGACGACACGCTTCCTCAACTTCGGCGACTCCGCCAACGTTCGGTCATCCACATGGACGCTTGGCTTCAGCGCCTCGGCATTCCAGCGCAACGACGCTGCGGCCGCCGTGGATCAGCGCGCCGAGTCGGACCTCGAGTCGGCACGCCTTGCCCAGGCGTCGACGGCGAACGCCGTGCGCGAGGAAGTACGAGCGGCCGTACGCGCGCTCCAGACGGGCAGGGACCGATACCTCGGTGCGCATCGCGTCGCGTCACTCGCGGAACGCGAGTACTCGGCTGCGCGTGAGGGCGCGCGTCTCGGATTGATCACCACCTTCCAGCTCCTCCAGTACGAGGATCAGCTGGCGCAGGCGCGACTGCTCCTCGCCCAGACGCGATTTGCCCTCGAGGACGCGGGCACCCAGTACCGCCTTGCCACCGGTGAAAGCCGTCGCGGCTATCTGCCGGCCGCGGACGCTACGCGGCAGCGGTGAGGCGAGCTCCGCCCCAGTCGGTTTGACACTGTTGGACACGCGCCGTATGATCGAGCTCCCATTCACCCTCACCCAGGTATCGCGCCATGAGTGACATGAAGAGCTCGAGCGACAAGACCGCGTCCGACCAGGATCTGTCGAAGGTGTCCGGAGGCTCGGTGAGCGACGACAACCTCGGCTCCATTGCTGGCGGCAAGCTCCAGGACGACAGCCTCGAGTCCGTCGCCGGCGGCAAGCTGAGTGACGATGATCTCGGAAGCGTTGCCGGTGGCCGCGCCGTCGACGAGGAATAACCCAAGGCCCTCGACAAGACATTGGCGCGAGTGTGACGCGCGTCGCTGCGCCAGGATTGACCCTGTCTTAGCTTGGCTTGTGTAAGATGATTGCTGGTCCGCCGCCCACTGCTCCCGAACCTTCGAAGAGGATCGTAAAATGAGCGAGAAAGACAAGGCACGCACCGACGCAGCGAAGACTTCTCAGCCCGCCAAGCCGGCTGGAGCGGTGAAGGACGACGGTCTCGGCTCCATTTCTGGCGGGAAGCGGAGCGACCAGGCTCTGGGTTCGGTCTCGGGCGGCAAGCGGAGCGACCAGGCTCTCGGCTCGGTATCGGGCGGCCAGGCGAGCGACGACGATCTCGGTGGAGTCGCTGGGGGATACTTGCGCGAGCGATGACGATCTCGCTCCGTAACACTTACGACGAGGGCCCGCCGGTTGATCCGGCGGGCCCTCGTCGCATCTAGGCTCGCCGGTCTTCGGCGCTTCCCGGTCGAGATGAGTCCCGCGATTCGCTTGGAAGCTCACCAGCCGCATCGGCAGTTCTCCGCTTCTGTGCCTTGAAGATGAACTCGGGGGCGAGCGCGACACCCAGCAGCGTGATCGGCAGGATCTGCTGCGCCTGGATGAGCAGCGCGACCGCAATTGCCTGGTTCTGATCGAGTCCGAATGCAACGGCAGCGGTGGCGTAGGCAGTCTGGAAGATGCCGACGTTACCGGGGGTGAGGCGAAACAGGAAGCCGAGGTTGACGAGCAGCAACGCCGCGATCGTCGCGACCGTCGTCATGGGAAAGTGCGCCGCCTGCGCCGTCATCTGGTAGGTCGCCACTTGCAGCGCCCATGCGGCGACGCTCAGCAGCAGCGCCGCGATGAAGCGCGGTCCGCTCGACACCGTTCCGATGGTTCCAACGAAGCGCGAGCCGTACTGCTTGAGGCGACCTTGCCACGACCCCGGCTTCGGACCCGCCACCGCCTCGACCACGTCTGGACGACGCACGAGCCATACGAGCAGCACGCCCATGAGCACCAGCGCGGGGATGGCGAAATACTTCGCCTTTTCCAGCGTTGGGGGAAGGTCGAGAAATGTCGCGGCGAGGGAAAGAAGGACGATATACCCCACGAGCTCGAACAGCCGCTCGAGCGCTAACGTCGCGACGACCTTCGCGCTGGTGATGTGCGCGCTGCGCGACACAAACACGACTCGCGCTGCTTCGCCGCCGTTGGCCACGAGGACGTTGTTCAGCCCAGCGCCGGCAAACGTCGCCCTGAGTGCGAGCGGCAGGGACTTGGCCCCGATGGGCCTCAGGAAGATCCACCAACGTATGCCCTTTATCACGATCGACGCGATGTTCACGAGCGCCGCCGCCAGCAGCATCGAGCGCGACGTGCTGCGGATGGAATTCCAGATGTTGTGCCAGTTGACCTTCGTGGCGAACACGACCAGCAGGCCGAGGATGAGGAGCGTGAGGCCCAGACGAAGCGCGTGAGAAACCTTTTGATTCATTTGAGTCGAGTCAGGTGGGCAGCGTCACGAAGCGGAAGCCGCGCGCCCGCAGGCCGACAATGATGCCTGGCAACGCCTCGGCCGTCTGCGTGCGATCTCCATCGGCGTTATAACCGTCTCCATCATGCAGGAGCAAGATAGACCCGGGGTGCATTCCCTCGAGGGTGCGCTTGACGATCTCATCAGCACCGGGCAGCGCGGAATCCCAGACGCCCAACGACCACCCGATCGTTCGTTCGCCGAGGGATCGAGCAATCGGAGTGACCCACGGATTGCGAAAGCCATGGGGCGCCCTGAAAACTCGCGGCTGAACACCGCAGGCCCGTTCGATTGCCGCGACGCCCCGTGTGAGGTCATCGCGCACATAGCTTGGTGTGCGGCGATGCAGCTTCCGGTGATAGTAGCCGTGATTGCCGATCTGATGCCCCTCGTCGGCGACACGCTTCACGAGCTCGGGCCACCGGTCGGCGTGACGCCCGAGGATGAAGAAGGTGGCTTTCACATCCTCGCGCTTGAGCACGTCGAGAATGCGGGGCGTGGCGACTGGATTGGGACCGTCGTCGAACGTGATGCTGGCCACGCGATCCGAGCCAGGCAGTCGATTGAGGGCGGGCCCGAAGATCCAGGAGTTCCGGTGCCACGTTCCGTGCGCCGCCAGGCCCGCGACGGCAACTCCCGCCGCGGCAACACCGATCATACCGAGATCGCGACGCGTCCCATGACGTTGTGGTAGATGTCGAGCACCTGCGACGTCACGCGCGGCCAGCTGTACTTCATGCTCTCGTAGCGGCCCGTGGTTCCGAGCTGGATGCGAAGACCCTCGTCGTCCAGCAGTTGCACGAGGGCGTCGGCCAGCGCGTCGCGATTCCCGCAGGGATGCATGAGTGCCTCGCGGCCATTCACCACGACGTCCTGGAAGCCGAGGATGTCGGAGCAAACGATCGGCGTCTCGCAGGCCATGGACTCGAGCAGCGTGATACCGAACGAGGCCTTCGTGGTGGGACACGCGTAGATGGAGCTGTGCGCGTAGTAGCTCGGTCGACCCTCGAGCACCGCACCCACGAAGGTGATGTCCTTGTCGCCGTTCGCCTGCTTGTAGTAGTGCTCGCGGAGCGGCCCGTCACCCACGACGACGAGCTGCGCCTGGCGCCGGCGGCCCTTGACCTTGCGGAACGACTCGATCAGGGTCGTTAGTCCGTTGCGCGGATCAAATCGGCCGAGGAAAAGAATCGAGGGAACGTCCTTGCGGATCGCGGGGGGGGCGCTGACGCTCGGATGAAAGACGTCGGTATCGATGCCGTTCGGGATGATCTGCCAGGGCGCCGAGAAGTACCGCTCGAGCGCGACCGTCGTGGAATGCGAGACGCAGATGGCGGCACTCAGCATGTCCAGGCGCTTCTGGAAGGCGGTGTTGAACAGCCGATAGCCCATCGACTTGTCGAAGTACGTGTGGAACGTGCCGACGACGGGACAATCCGCCTCGGCGATCGCGAGCAGGGGCAGCACCGGCGTGAGCGGGGAATGCACGTGCACGATGTCGTACTTGCCCTGCTGGAGCACGCGTCGCATCTCGCGGCGCAGCCCCAGTCCGATCGTCACGCGCGCCTGTGAGCCGTTCGCATAGACCGACTGGCTACGTCCGATCCGAATGACGTTCGGCTGCTCCTCCGCGCCCGGGAGGTTCGACGTGATGATGTCCACGTGATGTCCGCGCCGGCGGGCTTCGCGAGCGAAGAAATGGACGTGCTCGCAGACACCACCCAGATGTGGGTAGTAATACTCCGTGACGAGCGCGATGCGCAGGGTGCGCTCATCGCGAGCCTCGGGGAGCGTCGGCAGGTTCGGCAGTGCCGGGCGACGCTTCAATGCTGCGCTACTGGACGGTGGGTTCAAGAGCGGCATGTGCGGCGGCTAGGCGAGCGATCGGAACGCGATAGGGAGAGCACGAGACATAATCGAGCCCAATCGCGTGACAGAACTTCACGCTCCTGGGCTCACCGCCGTGCTCGCCACAAATACCGACTTTCAACTGCGGCCGCATATGACGTCCCGCGGCGACCGCCATTTGAATAAGCTGCCCAACCCCCGATTGGTCAAGGACTTGGAACGGGTCATCCGGAAAGATACCGCGCTCCACGTAGCCGGGCAAAAATCTTCCGGCGTCGTCGCGGCTCAATCCGTAGGTGGTCTGGGTCAGGTCGTTGGTGCCGAACGAGAAGAACTCGGCGCGCTGTGCGATCTCGCCCGCGGTCAACGCGGCGCGCGGCAGCTCGATCATCGTGCCGATCGAGTAGTCGAGGTGCTCGCTCATGCCGCCAATCACCTGTCGAGCGACCTCGAGCAGAATCGCTCGTTGGTTGTCGAACTCGCGATAGTCGGCGACGAGCGGGATCATGATCTCGGGGTGGACGTCGATCCCGCGACGCTTCGCGCGCAACGCCGCCTCGAAGATGGCGCGCCCCTGCATCTCCGTGATCTCCGGATACGAGATGCCGAGACGGCAGCCGCGGTGGCCGAGCATCGGGTTCGTCTCGCGAAGGCTCTCCACGACGTGCGCCAACTCGGCGCGGCTTATGTCGAGGGTGCGCGCGAGGAGCTTGGACTCTTCACCGCCATGCGGGAGGAATTCGTGCAGCGGCGGATCGAGCAAGCGGATCGTGACGGGAAGCCCCGCCATCGCCTCGAAGATGCCCTCGAAGTCCTGCCGCTGAATCGGCAGCAGCTTCGTCAGTGCCCGGCGACGTCCGCTCTCGTCGCGCGCGACAATCATCTCGCGCATGGCGGTGATCCGGTCGCCCTCGAAAAACATGTGCTCGGTGCGACACAGGCCGATGCCCTCGGCGCCGAAGGCGCGCGCGATGCGGGCGTCGTTCGGCGTGTCGGCGTTCGCGCGCACCTTCAGCGTGCGGACCTCGTCCGCCCAACCCATGAGGCGGTTGAACGACTGGTATGCCGACGCCGACTCGACCGTTCGCATGCCGCGCGTGACCGCGACGACCTCACTGGGTGTGGTGGGCAGGTCGCCGAGGTAGACCTTGCCGGTCGCGCCGTCGAGGGTGATCCAATCGCCCTCGCTGACCCGCGTGTCGTTCATCTGGCAGGAGTGGCCCGAGGGATCGATGACCATCTCGTGGCAGCCGACCACAGCGCACTTGCCCATGCCGCGAGCGACGACCGCGGCGTGGCTCGTCATGCCGCCACGCGACGTGAGCACCGCCCGCGCCGCGACGAGCCCGTTGAAGTCTTCGGGCGTCGTTTCCTCGCGGACGAGGATGACCGCATCGCCTGCGCCAGCGCGACGAACCGCTTCATCCGCGCTGAAGACCGCGCGTCCGCTCGCGGCACCGGGGCTGGCCGGCAATCCAGTTGCGATCGGCGTCGCGCGGACGCTCGGGTCGATCACCGGATGGAGGAGCTGGTCGAGCTGGTCGGCGGGGACACGCAGCACCGCGTCGCGCTGGTCGATCATGCCCTCGTCGACCATCTCCGTGGCAATGCGCACCGAGGCCGCAGCGGTGCGCTTCCCGGTTCTCGTCTGAAGGAGGAAGAGCTTTCCACGTTCGACGGTGAACTCGATGTCCTGCATCTCGCGATAGTGCCGCTCGAGCTTCTCCTGCGTGTCCAGCAGCTCGCGATATGCGTCGGGCAGGCGCTCCGCCATCTGATCGATGTCGAGCGGCGTGCGAGTTCCGGCGACGACATCTTCGCCCTGCGCATTGACCAGGAATTCGCCGTAGAACTTTCGCTCGCCGGTGCTCGGATTCCTGGTGAAGGCGACGCCCGTGCCGGAATCGTCGCCGAGATTGCCGAAGACCATGCTGACGACGTTGACGCCGGTGCCGAGGTCGTCGGGGATGTTGGCGTGCCGGCGGTAGTCGACGGCCTTCTTGAGCGTCCACGACTTCCACACCGCTTCGATGGCGCCCCAGAGCTGCTCGACCGGGTCGCGCGGAAAATCGCGACCGGTCGAGGCACGGACGAGCGACTTGTATTCCTCGGTGAGGTTGCGGAGGGCGTCCTCGGTGAGCTCCGAGTCCGATTCCACGCCGGCGGTCATGCGCTTGGCCGCGAGCAACTGCTCGAACTTGTGGTGCGGGACGCCGAGGACGACGTCGCCGTACATCTGGATGAAGCGGCGGTAGGAGTCGTAGGCGAAGCGCGTATTGCCGCTCGCACGCGCGAGGCCGGCGACGGTGCGGTCGTTGAGGCCGAGGTTGAGAATGGTCTCCATCATGCCGGGCATGGAGACGGGCGCGCCGCTGCGCACGGAAACGAGGAAGGGCAGGGTGGCGTCGCCGAACTTCTTGCCGCTCGCCGCCTCGAGGCGCTTCAGGTGGTGCTCGACCTCGGATTTCAGCTCAGGGAGGATCGTGCCGTCGCGCAGGTACGCAATGCAGGCGTCGCACGCGATGGTGAAGCCCGGCGGGACGGGCACGCCGAGGTTGGTCATCTCGGCGAGGTTGGCTCCCTTGCCGCCGAGTACCGACTTCATGTCCTTGGTGCCCTCGGCGGAGCCATTGCCGAAGAAGTAGACGGAGGTTGTCACGTATTCCCTGGGGTCGCGGTCCTCTGTGCTCCTCCGTGCCCTCTGTGGTAAATCGCTTTTGAAAAGGAAAAAGAAACCTTACCACGGAGGACACAGAGAACACGGAGGAAGCGAAAAGCACGCCAGCACGAATGGTCGGCCATGGAACTTCAGTCTAGTACGTGGCAGGGCGTATACCACCACGTAAACCCGCTCCTAAGTCGTGCTATGTCAACACCCACACCCAAAGCGCAGCTTGTCCGGATCCGTTGGTGGCGGCGTCGGATAGTCACCAGAGAAGCAGGCGTGGCAGAACCCCTCCGGTCCCGTCGGCACCGACTCGAGCATCCCGTCGATCGTGAGATACCCCAGCGAATCGACGCCGAGCGACGCACGGATCTCCTCGAGGTTGTTGTTCGCCGCGATGAGCTCCTCGCGGCTCGGCGTGTCGATGCCGTAGTAACAGGGACCGGTCACCGGCGCGGAGCTCACGCGCATGTGAACTTCCTTCGCTCCAGCGGCGCGCACGAGCGTCACCAGTCCGCGCGTCGTCGTGCCGCGCACGATGGAGTCGTCGACCATCACCACGCGCTTGCCGTCGAGGACCTCGCGCACCGCGTTGTACTTAAGACGCACCTTCGCATCGCGTGTTGCTTGCGTCGGCTGAATGAATGTGCGCCCGACATAGTGGTTCCTGATCAGCGCGAGCTCGTAGGGCAGCCCACTCTCCTCGGCATATCCGATCGCCGCGGAGTTCGACGAGTCCGGAACACTGAACACCAGCTCCGCGCCCGGGGCAGGGCAGTCCTGCGCGAGACGTCGGCCGAGTGCGCGGCGAGCACGGTCCACCGACCCGCCGAAGATGCGACTGTCCGGCCGCGCGAAATACACATGCTCGAAGACGCAACGCTTCAACTCCTTCACCTCGAAGGGGAAGATCGAGCGCTCGCCTGTTTCGTCCACGGCGATGATCTCGCCTGGCTTGATGTCGCGCTCGTAGGTCGCGCCGCAGATATCCAGGGCGCACGTCTCCGATGCGAACACCGGAGCGCCGTTCAGGCGACCCATCACGAGCGGTCGCCAGCCGCGTGCGTCGCGCGCCGCGAGCAGGGTGTCGCCGAGCGCCATCACGAGGCTGAACGCACCTTCAACGCCCTTCAGCGCATCAGCGAGGCGCTGCTCCGGCAGTTCGGCTGGCGACCGTGCCAGAAGATGTACGATGACCTCGGAGTCCATCGACGACGAGAAGATCGACCCCATCTCCTCGAGCGCCACGCGCATCTCGCCCGCGTTCGTGATGTTGCCGTTGTGCGCCAATGCGATGTGGCCGCCCCGCGAGCTCACGAGAACGGGCTGCGCATTCTCGATGGTCGATGAGCCCGCCGTGCTGTAACGCGTGTGGCCGATGGCCAACGAGCCATGCAGCGCATCCAGCTGCGCCAAGGGCATGTCCGAGACGAGACCCATGCTGCGGACACCGCGCGCCGTGCCGCCGTCAACCGCAACCACGCCGGCCGATTCCTGCCCGCGGTGCTGAAGCGCGAACAGCCCGAGCTTCGTGAGGGCAACCGCGTCCTGATGACCACGTACACCAAAAATGCCACACATCTTCAGACCACCGAGTCGGAGGCGAGCGCAACGTCCTGCGCAGAGGCGCTGCGCTGCATGATACGAGGAATTGCTTCGTGATACGCTTCGGCAAGCTCGGGCACGCGCGCACGAACGCGCATGCCGCCGACCGCAATGTCGAGCCGGCCCGTTGTGCCACGAACGGTGCCGATCACCCTGGCGGGCACGCCATGACGGCCGGCCGTCGCCAGCACGGCCGCGGAATCGGGAGTGCTCACTACCACGCGCGCCTGGGCTTCGCCAAAGAGCAACGCGCGCAGGGGCAGGCCACTCCACGCGGAGAGATCGATGTTCGCGCCGGTCGCCTGCGCGCGATCCATCATCACGCACTCGGCCAGGGCGACGGCGAGGCCACCGTCGGCGCAGTCGTGGGCGGAGCGGATGGTGCCTTCACGGATCGCCTCGAGCAGCGCGTCGATCAATGCGCCCTCGGCAACGAGGTCGCATTTCGGCGGCGCACCCGCCACCACATCGTGAATGCGCTGGAGGTACTCGCTTCCGCCTATCTCGCTAGTGTTGTCGCCGAGCAGGATCACTTCGTCGCCGTCGCCGGCGGGCGAGAATGCCGACCGCGTGATGTGCGCAAGTGACTCGACGAGCCCCACCATGCCGACGACCGGCGTGGGATAGACCGCACCGGTGGGGTTCTCGTTGTAGAGCGACACGTTGCCCCCCGTGACCGGGGTGCCGAGCGCGATGCATGCCTCGCCCATTCCGGCGATGGCTTCCTTCAGCTGGAAGTAGACCTCGGGCCGCTTCGGGTTGCCGAAGTTGAGGTTGTTCGTGATCGCCATGGGTCGACCACCTGAGCACGCGACGTTGCGCGCCGCTTCCGCGACGGCGATGCGTGCGCCTTCACGCGGGCTCAGGTACACGTAGCGTCCATTGCAATCGGTCTTGAGCGCGACCGCCTTGTCCGTGCCGCGAATGCGAACGACGGCCGCATCGCCGCCAGGCCCGACGACCGTGCTCGTGCGCACCGTGTGGTCGTACTGCTGGTAGACCCAGCGCTTGCTCGCGATGGTGGGCGAGCGGAGCAGCTCGAGAAGCGTCCAGAGTGGATCGGCTTCCTCTGCGCGCTCCGCGATCGCGTTCACGTCCTGCTCGCGACGTCGGCGGATGTCGTCGCTCTCGCGCGCCTCGGGCTCATACATCGGACAGTCCGTCACAAGCCGAATGCCGGGGAATTCCGCGACGACGTGGTCGCCTTCCGTCACGCGATAGACGGGTTCCTCGATCACCTCTCCGATGACGGCGGCGGTGAGATCCCATTTCTCGAGGATGGCGCGGACAGCATCCTCGCGGCCGATCTTCGCCACCACGAGCATTCGCTCCTGCGACTCGCTGAGGAGGAGCTCGTATGGCGTCATTCCTTCTTCGCGCGCCGGAACCTTCAGCGTGTCAATCACCACGCCGACGTCACCGCGCGCCGCCATCTCCGCCGATGACGACACGAGTCCCGCAGCGCCCATGTCCTGGATCGCGACGATGTGCCCGCTGCGAATGAGCTCGAGACTCGCCTCGAGGAGCAGCTTCTCGGTGAACGGATCACCGACCTGCACGCGCGGACGCTTGGCTTCGCTCGACGCCGACAGGTCTTCCGACGCGAAGGATGCTCCGTGGATTCCGTCGCGACCCGTGCGCGCGCCAACGGCGATGATCGGATTTCCGACGCCCTGCGCGACGGCGAGCATCAACTCCTCTTCCTTCAGCAGGCCGACGCACATCGCGTTGACGAGCGGATTGCCCTCGTACGCCGGATCGAACACGACTTCGCCCGCGACGGTCGGGATGCCGACGCAGTTGCCGTAGTCGCCGATGCCTTTTACGCATCCTGCGAATAAATAGCGAACGCGTGCCGAATCGAGCGACCCGAAGCGCAGTGAGTTGAGCAGCGCGATCGGTCGCGCACCCATCGTGAAGACGTCGCGCAGGATTCCGCCGACACCGGTTGCCGCACCCTGATACGGCTCGACCGCCGACGGATGATTGTGCGACTCGATCTTGAATGCGATGGCCAACCCGTCACCGATCGCGATGACACCGGCGTTCTCGCCAGGTCCCTGAAGGACGTACGGCGCCTTCGTCGGCAGGGTCTTCAGCAGCGGGCGTGAGTGCTTGTAGGAGCAGTGTTCGCTCCACAGCGCGCTGACGATGCCCAGCTCGGTGAACGTGGGCGCCCGACCAAGCATCGCGACCAGGCGATCGAATTCGTCGGTGGTGAGACCATGCTCGGCGATCAACGCGGGGGTGATCGCGGGATCGCCGGCTCTAGCGGTAACGGTCACGGAGACTTGGAAGCGGGCTTGGTACTCGGAGCCGGACGAAGCACCGGCGGATTGACGGGAATGGACGGACGCGTGTCGTTCGCGGGAATGGGCTTCATCCGCTTCGGTGCCTTCTTGGAGCTATCCGGTCGCATCTTCATTGGTTCGGCCGGTGCGGGCTTTTCGTGGGCCGCGGCGCGAGGAGAAATCGCCGCTGGCGAGCTGCTCTTTCCCGTGTAGTGGCGGTCCGGCGAACGGAAAATCGCGTCCGCCACGCTGTCCGCGTGCAGGATGACGAGATCGTTCATGCCGCACTTCTTGCCGCAGGAGTTCACGTAGAACAGGTACGTGTCCTCGCCGACGCTTCGGGACGTCGCGGGTTGGCCGAGCGCCGAGACCACCTGCGTTTTGGTCATTCCAGGCGAAACGGTGCGTGCGGCGCTCTGCGCGAGCACCGGAACGCTGTACAGCAGGACTCCAAGCACGATCAATTGACGCATGGTGCGCTCCTCGTCAGGCAGCGACGCGATTCAGGATGGATTCAAAGAGAGGCAGCCCGTCGGCGGGCCCCAGCAACGCGTCGATGGCGCGCTCCGGATGTGGCATCATTCCCAGCACATTTCCCTTCGCGTTCACGATGCCCGCGATGTCGCGCATCGAGCCGTTCGGGTTGTAGGCCTCCGTCGCCTCGAGCGCCGTCGGCGCATACCGGAAGACGACGTGCCCGTCGCCCTCGAGGCGGTCGAGAGTTTCCGTATCGGCACTGAAGCGCCCGTCGCCGTGCGCGATCGGGAGCGTGATGATTTGGCCGTCGTCATATCCCGACGTAAACGCCGTGTTCGAGTTCTCGACACGCAGCGAAATCGGGGCACACACGAACTTCAGTGATGCGTTGCGCAGCAGCGCGCCGGGCAGCAGCCCGGCTTCGCAGGCGATCTGAAAGCCGTTGCAGATGCCAATGACGGGAGCGCCTCGCTCGGCGTGCGCAACGACTTCGCGCATGATGGGACTGAACCGCGCAATGGCTCCGGGACGGAGATAGTCACCGTAGCTGAAGCCTCCTGGAAGGATCACGACGTCGCTCGACTGAAGGTCGTGATCCTTGTGCCACAGATAAACGGCCTCTTCGCCCAGCGCCTCAATGACCGCACGATAGGCGTCGTAGTCGCAGTTGCTCGCCGGAAACGTGACGACGCCGAACTTCATGCGCCGCTCACCGACGCGATCTCGAAATCCTCAGTGACCGGATTGGCGAGGAGCTGCGCGCACATGCGGTTGGTCTGCTCGCGCGCCTCGTTCTCGCTGGCTGCTTCCACCTCGAGCACCAGGTGGCGTCCGACGTGAACGCTGGCGACCGATCCGAAGCCGAGCGAGTGCAGTGCGTCGGCGACCGCTTTGCCTTGCGGGTCGAGTAGACCCTGACGCGGTACGACATGCACCGCGACGCGGTATCGAGTAGCGGTCATTCGTGCGGCTCTGATGAAGGAGTTGGCGACGAGGTCGGTTCTGCGCGTGGCTCCGGTGGTGCAGAGACAGGGGCGGCGGACGCGGCGTTGAAGTGATCGGCCTGCGGAGCCGCAGGAGTCGGTGAATAGGGAGAGTCGTGCGACGCACTCGCCGGCGCCGGCGATGCGGCCTGCGTGCCCTCGGCATCGCCAACGTCGCCCGCGTCGTCTCCATCGAAGTCGCCGACCTCGCCATCAGTACCGGCCTGCGAAGGCGAACTTGCGTCACCAGGAGCGCGCTCCCTTCGTTCGCCACGACGCCGCCGACGCTTCCGCTTGCGCGGCGCGGCTCCTTCGCTCGAACCGGGAGCGGCCGATACGACGCCGAGCTCCGGGCCTGCTCCCGCGCTGTCGATGGGATCCGTCGTTGCCGCGACTGCGCCCGCTGGTTCATCGGCCATCAACGGCACCGAAGGCGCCGCAACTATCGCTGCGTCCACACGAGGTGGACGCGGGGTGCGCTCTGGCCTCGGCTCACGCTTGTCGCGCTTGTCGCGCTTGTCGCGCCGCGCGGCGACTTCCGCTTCGGTGCGTTGCGGACGATCCGGCCGCTCGGCGCGAGGTGGTCGATCTTCTGCTCGTGGCGCCTTGGCCGGAACCTCTTCTACCAGTCGCGCACGCTTCGACGGTTCTTCGCGCGCAGGCCGCGCGTCGCGCGCGCTGATGCGGGAGGCGTGAGCCGGCGACACGGCAACCTCGAACTCCTCGTCGTCGTCCTCATCGTCCTCGCCTTCCGAGAGGTCGTATGGAATCGTTGGTTGACGCCGCTCGAACAGTCCAGAGATCAACCACCGTAGCGGCCCCCACGCGACGTAAAGGAGGCACAGTGGAAAGAAGAACTCGAGGCGGTTGGTCACGAACAGTGTAAACGACGTCACCAGCAGCACCGTGCCGGCCAACGCGCGCTTGCTGCGCCATCCCGTGCGTGGAAACACCGGATATGGAACGGGGCTGATCATCAGTGCCGCGAGCGCGGCCATCAGGAAGCGCAGCAGGTCCTGCCACCGCAGGTTGCCGATCGCGCCATAGTTGTAGAGCCACGAATGGCTGAACCAGTAGTACGAGGCGAGCGTGCAACCGGCAGCCGGACTCGGGAGCCCCGAGAAGTACGTCTTCGCCGTGCCCGCCTGTTCGATGTTGAAGCGCGCGAGCCGCATCACGGCGCACGCGGCGAAAAGGAAGACGAAGACCCAATCCCATCCATCGCGGTTCAGCGCCAAGAAGTACATGATCATTGCCGGGGCCAATCCGAACGAGATGGCATCGACGAGGGAATCCAGCTCCTCGCCGAACTGGCTGCCCGCATTGGTAGCCCGCGCCACGCGGCCATCGAGCGCGTCGCAGATGCCGCCCAGCAGGACGTAGACACCCGCGCGATAGAAATCACCGCGCGAAGCAGTGATGATCGCGAAGATGCCGAAAAACAGGTTGAACAGCGTGAGTCCGCTGGGGAAGGTCATCACCGCGCGGCGCATGTTGGGTCGGCGCCGACGCACCTTGACCGCGGTCATGGCTTCACCAGCCGGCCGATCACGCTCGTGCCGGCCACCGTCATGTCGCCGATCTTCGCCTTCACCTCGGCGCTCATGGGGAGGAACACGTCGACGCGTGAACCGAAGCGAATGAGTCCCATGCGGTCGCCCTGAACCACCGATTCCCCAATCTTGCTGTACGTCACGATCCGTCGCGCGATAAGCCCTGCGATCTGCCGCGTGAGCACGCGGCCCATTGTCGTTTCGATGCCAACGGACGCTTGCTCGTTCTCGGTGCTCGCCTTGTCTGCCGCAGCGTTCAGGAACTTTCCGGGATTGTGGATGACATAACGCACCGTGCCACTGACCGGATACCGATTCACGTGCACGTTGAAGACGTTCATGAAGATCGACACGCGGTGCGCGCGGCCGCCCATGAAGGCCGGCTCGTCAACGTCCTCGATGAGCACGACCTTGCCATCCGCCGGGGCAATCACGACCTGCTCCCCGCGCTCGCCGGTGCGCTCGGGATCGCGGAAGAAGTACGCGACCCACAGCGCGATGATCGTCAGCAGGAAGGCGAGCAGCCAAAGCGGCCACGAGCGTCGGTTGAGTGCGAGCGCGTACGTGCCTGCGGCAATGAGCGCCGCAATCACGATGAAAATGAGTCCTTCTCTGGCGAAGCTCACGGAGGTAGGGTCAGAGGTCTGAAAGATCGAGCGGTGCGCCCGTAATCCGCTGGAAGGCGTCGAGGTACCGCTCGCTCGTTGCCGAGATCACCGCATCGGGCAGCGGAGGAGGGGGTGCCTCGCCATTCCAGCGGCCAGCGCGCCGCTCGGCGTCCAGGTAGTCGCGCAGCGGCTGTTTGTCGAAGCTCGGCTGCGGACCACCGGGGGTATAACGGTCGACCGGCCAGAATCGAGAGCTGTCCGGTGTGAGAACCTCATCGATGAGGCGAATGGTGCCCGCGCCGTCGCGGCCGAACTCGAACTTCGTGTCGGCGATGATGATGCCGCGCGCTGCCGCAAGGTCGCGCCCACGCTCGTAGATCCGGCGGCTTAACGCCTCGAGTGCCGCCGCGGGCTCCGCGCCGATCGCGTTGATGACTTCGCTCACGGGGATGTTTTCGTCGTGACCGCTTTCGGCCTTGGTCGCCGGCGAAAAACGGGGCGGATCGAAGCGGTCGCTCTCGCGCAGGCCCGCGGGAAGCGGCTCGCCGGCCAGCGTTCCAGAAGCACGATACTCCTTCCACGCCGAGCCGCTCAGGTAGCCGCGCACTACGCATTCAATGGGAAACACGTCGGTACGACGACAGAGCATCGCGCGTCCCTCGAGTGCATGCCGGTGCTCGGCGAGCGACGGAACGGCATCGATGATCGCATCGGCACGGGACGCCAACATGTGATGGGGCACCACGTCCGATAGCTGCCGCAGCCAATACGCGGTCATCTGGGTGAGCACCGCCCCCTTGTGAGGCACATGCTCGGCCATGACGACGTCGAACGCGCTTACGCGATCGCTGGCCACGAGCAGCAGACGCTCTGAGTCGACCTCATAGACTTCGCGCACCTTGCCACTGCGCAGCAGCGGAAGGGGAAGGCGCGTCGACGTCGCTGTCGTCATACCCGCACCTCCTCGTGCGCCGGCTCATCTGAGCCTGTCTCCGCAAGGAGCGGCTCGACTACCTCTGCCAGAAACTCGTCGACCTGTTCTGGCGCCCGCCCCACGAATCGCTTTGGATCCATTGCGCGCTCCAACTCGTCGCGATCGATGTCGAATGCGCTGTCGGCGGCTATGCGATCGAGGAGGTCGTTGTGCGAGGCACCGTCCTTGAGGGCGCGCGCCGAGGCGATGCTGTAGCCGCGGATGCGCTCGTGCGCGTCCTGTCGGTTGCCGCCGCCGCGCACCGCGCGCACGATCAATTCCTCCGTCGCCATGAACGGCATCTCGTCCATGAGACGACGCCGAATGCGAGCGGGATGCACCTCGAGCCCCGAGGCGACGTTCTCCATGAGACTGAGGATCGCGTCCGTGGCCAGAAACGATTCGGGAATGACCAGCCGACGATTCGCGCTGTCGTCAAGCGTGCGCTCGAAGAACTGCACCGCGTGCGTCTGGTTGGCGTTCGGTTCGAGGGATCCGACGAACCGCGCAAGCGACGCAATCCGCTCGGAGCGCATCGGGTTGCGCTTGTATGCCATGGCCGATGACCCGATCTGGTCGCTCTCGAACGGCTCCTCGATCTCGCCGAATGCCTGGAGCATCCGGATGTCGGCACTGAACTTCGCCGCACTCGCCGCGACGCCGCTTACGGCATTCAACACGTGCGCGTCGAGCTTTCGGGAGTATGTCTGCCCGCTCACTGGAATGGACCGCTCGAAGCCAATGGCCGTCGTCACGAGACGGTCGAGCTCGCGAACCTTCGCGTGATCGCCTTCGAAGATCTCGAGAAAGCTCGCCTGCGTTCCCGTCGTGCCTTTCACGCCACGGCACGGCAGCGTGGCGATGCGATGATCGAGATCCGCCAGATCGAGCACGAGATCCTGCATCCACAGCGTGGCGCGCTTGCCGACGGTCGTGGGCTGCGCCGGCTGGAGATGCGTGTAGCCGAGCGTTGGCTCGGCGCGCCATTGGCGTGCGAACGTCGCCAGCACGCGGAGAACGCGAACCACTCGCCCGCGCAGCAACCGAAGGCCGCGCCGCATCATGATCAGGTCGGCGTTGTCGGTGACGAACGCGCTGGTGGCGCCGAGATGAATGAACTTGTGCGCGGCCGGGGCGACGTCGCCGAAGGCGTGGACATGCGCCATCACGTCGTGCCGGAAGCGTCGCTCGTAGACCGAAACCTTCTCGAAGTCGATGTCGTCGAGGTGCGCACGCATCTGCGCCAGCGCGTCATCCGGGATGGGCACGCCGAGCCGCTGCTCCGCTTCAGCCAGCGCCAGCCACAACTGCCGCCACAAGCCATGCCGCGTTTGCGGCGACCACAACTCGAGCATGGCCCTGGAGGCGTAACGCTCGGAAAGCGGCGAGGAGTAGCGGTCGTGCGCGCTCATCGAATCACGAAATCAATCGGAAAAATCTGGCCCTCGCGCTCGCAGAGTAGGCGTATCGGTCCACGTCCCGCATAGTAATCAAGCGCACGCGAAGCGTCCTCGGCCGACCGCACCAGGGTTCGGTTCGCGACGACGAAGACGTCCGCGGAAAGGACGAAAAGCGCCCGAGGCGCATCAGTTGACCGGCCATGTACGACGGAGGCGTGCCGCGTCGCCGAGGAATTGCTCGACGCCGCGGTCAGTCAGTGGGTGGGAGAGCAGGGAACGGCAGAGATCGAACGTGAGGGCTGCCGCATCGGCGCCCGCCACTGCGCAGGCGCCGAACTGCGTTGGCGACGACGGAGACACCGCGACCACGTCGCATTCGGCAGCAGAGCCGTCGAAGGCGGCGCGGATGTCGCGCACCACACCGACGCCGTCGTGTCCAGCGGCGTCGAGGAGGTCCAGCTGCGTGATTACACTGGATGCACCGGCACGCACGGCGAGCAGCGCCTGTGCTGTGTTGAAGACATGCGTGCATGCGACGCGAACACCATCCGCGCACAACCGGCGCATGGCGCCGAGTGTCTCTTCGACGAGCGGGAGCTGAACCACGATCTGGTCCGAGAGCTTGGCGAGCTCCTTTCCGTCGCGGTAGGCGCCTACGGCGTCGAGGACTCGCACCGACGCGTAGATCGGTCCATGCACCAGCCGGCAGAGCTCGAGCAGGTGCGCGCGCGCATCTCGCGCATCTTCGTCGGCGAGCAGTCCAGGCGTCGTGAGCACACCGTCCAGCATCCCATGGGCAGCGCCCCATGCGACATCACTCAGCGACGCCGTGGCGAGCAGGATCTTCATGTGGCGGCCACCGCATAGAGGTCATCCGGATAGCGCACGACATCGAGAAAGAGCGCGTGCGCCGGAGCCGGCGGCGACACGTCGTCGTTCGTCTCGGCGACGAGTAGCGCATCGACGTCCGAAAGCGGGCGGCGACCGGTGGCGACGTCGGCCATTGTCCCCACGAGAAATCGGACCATGTGATGCAGAAAGCGATTCGCCTCTATCTCGAACACCAATCCTCCCTGACGGTCTCGCCACTCCGCGGATGCGATGCGACACCGGTGATCGTCGCCCACCGGAGCCGTTCCGCGGACCGCGAAAGCACGAAAGCAGTGCTCACCCACGATCTTCGCCGCTGCCGCGTCGAGCGCGCCGCGCGCGAGCGGCTTCAGCAACGCCCATTCGGTGTTGCGACGAAAGGGTGACGCGGCCGACTCATCGGTTCCGACATAGTAGCTGTAGCGTCTGGACGACGCGCTGTAGCGAGCATGAAAATCCTCCCGCATGTCATGAGCGTTCGCGACCCAGATATCGTGAGGCAACACCGCGTTGAGTGCGCGCCTCAGCGTCACCGACGTCCAGCGCTCGGGCACGCGAACCCCAACCGCCTGTCCACGAGCGTGCACGCCCGCATCTGTTCGCCCGGAGCCGAGTGCGGTGACGGGGCCGGCACAGAGCCTTGCCAGCGTGTCTTCCAGCACTCCCTGCACGGTACGCCGATCCGGCTGCCGCTGCCATCCACTGAAGCTCGTGCCGTCATAGTGCAAAACGAGCTGCAACGTGCGAGTCGGCATCGGGGTCAAAGCTATCCGCGCAGGGCGGAGAGTCAAGCAATCCGGCGCGACGCGCTGACGATGCCGCAGTACCGACTCTATCTTCCTCCGCGATGAGCCGGCGCGGTTGACTTCGCGAATCCGTCGCCGTCACCTTTCGCGTCCGCCGCGCACGCGGACGGAGCACTCCTACCGCGACGGATGCCTCCTCGTACGCTCGCCACGCTCGCACATACCCTCAGCGTCGCGCCCGACATCGACGCGGCGCTGCTCGCGCTCGCCGACGCGCTCACGGAAATCGACCGCTTCGCCCGGATCGGACTCGTGCGGTTCGACGCGCGGCGTTCGATGCTCGTCGACCGGTTGATGCCCGTTGGCGACACGGTCGAGTGCCTGCGGCTCGAGACCACCTTCGACCACCTGCCGACCCGCGAGCGCATCGCGGTAACGGCCGCCGGCAGCTTCGTCGACTTCGGCGACCACTCCGATGAGTACGCACCAATCTTCGCGCTCGAAAAGTTTGCCGACGCGGGCTGGTTGTCGCTGCGAGGCATCCGGTTCGAGGGCCAGCTCGGAGCCGTGATCGTTCTCTACGAGACGCGCAAGTTCTTCGGCGCGCGGTCGTCGGAACGTCTGGCGCCGGCGGCGGCGCTCTTCGAGCTCGCGTATGCCCGCTTTGCGGAGCGCGAGGCGCGCGAAGAGGCGGTGCGGACACTCGAGGACGTGACCCAGCGTGTTCATTCCGAGTACGAACGAAAGCTCGCGCTGCTCGAGCAGCAGTTGTTCCAGGCCGCGGGCGTCCCATCTGGCGACCCAGAGCGCCTCGTGGCGCTCGAGCGCGAGGTCGCGAAGTCCATGGAGGAGGCGCGGCGGGCGAGCCGGCGCGCGGAAGCCGTCGAAGCGACCGTCGGCGCCGCCGTGGAGCAGCTCGAGCTCGCGCATATCGAGCTGCATCGGCGCAGCGAAACGCTCCGGCAGAAGACCCGCACCATCTACCTCATTGATCGCGTGCTCAATCTCGATGCCGAGACTGACGACGCGCGCGAGTTGGTGAACGGCCTGCTGACGCTCGTCGGCGACGACATGGGGGCGCAGCGGTGCTCACTGCTGCTGCACATCCCGGACGAAGGTGCGCTCTACCTCGCGGCCGCCAAGGGGATTTCGCCGAACGTCTCGCCGGGCTACCGCATCCCGATTGGCCAAGGCGTGGCGGGCAAGGTCGCGGCCACCCGCGAGCCGCTCCTCGTGCAGGACGTCGCCGAAGCCCGCCATCACCCGCTCATCCGCGACGAGCTGTTCACGACGGGATCGTTCATCAGCTTTCCGCTCGTCTATCACGGCGCGCTCGTCGGAGTGGTGAACCTCGCCAACCGCGCGATGCACGGCATCTTCGTGGACGAAGACGTCGAGCGCGTGCGCCTCCTGGGGCTCGTCATATCGCTGGTCGCCACGCAATCCCGACTCGCCGACCGGATGTTGGGGACGCTCAGTGTCAGCTAGCGCGGCGCCTCCGATCCAGTTCGCCATTCGACAGCTCGCGATGGGAGCCTCGCTCAGCGAGGACGAATCACGCGCCGCGTTCGCTGCGGTCATGCAAGGCGAAGCGACGCCGGCGCAGATCGCGGCGTTGCTCGTCGGTCTCCGCGTGAAGGGCGAGACCGCGGACGAGGTGGCGGGAGCGGCCGACGCCATGCGGGGCGCCATGGTGCGACTGTCGGCCACTCGTCCGGATGATCTGGTGGACACCTGCGGCACCGGTGGGGGGGCAGTCGGGACATTCAACATTTCGACCGCGGCGGCCCTGCTCGCCGCGGGGCTGGGGGTGCGCGTCGCCAAGCACGGCAACCGCTCCTTCACCTCCCAGTGTGGCAGCGCAGATGTGCTCGAGGCACTCGGCGTACCGGTGGAGGTGAGCGTCGAGGTGATGGAGCAGTCGCTTCGCGATGCGGGCATCGTGTTCATGTTCGCTCCGCTCATGCACCCGGCCATGCGGCATGTGGGCCCGGTGCGTCGCGAGCTCGCCATCCCGACGGTGATGAACATCGTCGGTCCGCTCGCCAATCCGGCCGGCGCTGGACGTCAGGTGGTTGGCGTCGCGGACGCGAAGCGCGTGTTGCTCATCGCCGGCGCGTTGCGCGCGCTGAAGACCGTGCATGCACTCGTCGTGCACGGTGAGCCCGGAATGGACGAGGTCTCACCTCTGGGGACGACGCATGTCGTGGAGATCAGCGGCGGGGCCTCCCGGGAGTGGACCATCGACCCGGCGCGCTACGGGTTTCCCGCGGGGAGTGCGGCGGAGCTGGCGGGCGGTCCTCCGGCGGAGAATGCCGCCGCTGTTGAGGCGGCGCTGGATGGTTCTGCTCCCCCGACGGCCGTTGCGGCGGTGGTGCTGAACGCTGCGGCGGCCCTGTTCGTGGCGCCAGGCGGCCCGCGCGACTATGGCGATGCGATCGCGGCCGCCCGATCAGGGTTGGCCGATGGTGCCGGGATTCGGGCGCTGAACCGTCTACGCGCGGCCCAAGGTGCGTTGGCGCCGCGATCGTCATAACAGACGCGATGAAAAGCGTTGATCGTTGGCAGCGCGAATCCAGCGAATCTCCAAGAATCAACGCGAATCAAAGACTGCGAAAGGACTATTGACGGCGCCGCGAGAGCCTGTTGGAGCGTTGGCTGGTGCAGCGCCGCTCGCCGACAAACCATCCCACGCGGGTGGGGGAGACAGCCCGACGCTGGCGCTCGTATCTGGCGACCCGGGTCCATCCCCACGCGGGTGGGGGAGACGGAAGGTTCTGGTCAGTCGGTGGACGGTGTTGGGGTCCATCCCCACGCGGGTGGGGGAGACGCGGCCCGTTCGGTCAAGCGGTCGAGCTTTTCGGGTCCATCCCCACGCGGGTGGGGGAGACGTAGGAGATGGGAAGGTGACGGACTTCGCGACGGGTCCATCCCCACGCGGGTGGGGGAGACGGTGCATTTGGCGGTCACGGATACGTTGACGAGGGTCCATCCCCACGCGGGTGGGGGAGACACGGCGATCGACATATTCAAAAGCAAGGCTGCGGGTCCATCCCCACGCGGGTGGGGGAGACCCTTCATGTGGTCGCGCTGGCGCTCCAGATCGGGGTCCATCCCCACGCGGGTGGGGGAGACGTTCATCCTTCCGAGGATTATCCATGTATCGCGGGTCCATCCCCACGCGGGTGGGGGAGACACACCGACTGCTGCATACCTTTCCGGAATAAGGGGTCCATCCCCACGCGGGTGGGGGAGACGCGGCGCGGGGGCAGACGCCGAGCAGGAGCGACGGTCCATCCCCACGCGGGTGGGGGAGACGCATCGTGTACATCGTGTCCTGCGTCCTTCAAGGGTCCATCCCCACGCGGGTGGGGGAGACCCGGAACGGCTCTCTCTGTTGTTCTCGACGACGGGTCCATCCCCACGCGGGTGGGGGAGACTTCATGATCGGGTCTCTGTGTTAGAAGGTGTAGGGTCCATCCCCACGCGGGTGGGGGAGACGTACCAGACGCGGAGCTCGGGGACGCTGCGGAGGGTCCATCCCCACGCGGGTGGGGGAGACCCGATCGGGATGCTGCTCAGCGTGACCTTCCCGGGTCCATCCCCACGCGGGTGGGGGAGACATCCAATACCTCGCGGATCAGATCGACGGCAAGGGTCCATCCCCACGCGGGTGGGGGAGACGTCTCGGGTGGGGAGGCCGCAGCGATCTGCGCGGGTCCATCCCCACGCGGGTGGGGGAGACACGACCGGCGAGCGCGGGCTCGTCTCGCCGACGGGTCCATCCCCACGCGGGTGGGGGAGACAGACAATCGACTTCGCGCACCTGGACTTGTCCGGGTCCATCCCCACGCGGGTGGGGGAGACAGATTGGTGCCCGCCCCCTCGGTCTGAAGTGCGGGTCCATCCCCACGCGGGTGGGGGAGACGATGAGACCGCCTTTCGGGATGGGCTTGGCCGGGGTCCATCCCCACGCGGGTGGGGGAGACAATAACACCACCGGCTCACTGCTGCGCGACAAGGGTCCATCCCCACGCGGGTGGGGGAGACTCGAATGTCGTCGACCGTCGACCGCTGCATCAGGGTCCATCCCCACGCGGGTGGGGGAGACCCTTGCCACGTCCGTTTCGCCGCGCGCGTCATGGGTCCATCCCCACGCGGGTGGGGGAGACCGGTACAATCCGCCGCCACGGACGCAGGACTCGGGTCCATCCCCACGCGGGTGGGGGAGACGTGGCCCCCGTGGGGGTCGTCGACCGATAGACGGGTCCATCCCCACGCGGGTGGGGGAGACGCTGTACGGCAAGACGTCGCCGCTCGACGCGCTGGTCCATCCCCACGCGGGTGGGGGAGACCGCTGGCGCAGTTCGGAAGGCATCCTTTCGTCGGGTCCATCCCCACGCGGGTGGGGGAGACCTCGGTGAGGACTCGCTTCGCCCTCTTGTTCAGGGTCCATCCCCACGCGGGTGGGGGAGACGTCGCCGAGATTCTTCGCTACCTGGGCGCGTGGGGTCCATCCCCACGCGGGTGGGGGAGACGCCGTTGCAGCCGAACGCGCCCGTCACAGTGAGGGTCCATCCCCACGCGGGTGGGGGAGACCATTGGTGGACTCTCCAGAGGGGCGGCGCGGAGGGTCCATCCCCACGCGGGTGGGGGAGACAGGCTCGCGATGATGTCTGCGATCCCGGCCCGGGGTCCATCCCCACGCGGGTGGGGGAGACGCCTTCTTCCCGACACCTGGCGAGATAGCTGCGGGTCCATCCCCACGCGGGTGGGGGAGACGGGTTCGTCACCAAGGCGCAGCGCTGGGAGGAGGGTCCATCCCCACGCGGGTGGGGGAGACTCGATGTGGAGACGCAAGCCATGACCACCTGCGGGTCCATCCCCACGCGGGTGGGGGAGACGCGGAGCGGACGACGCCCGAGATGGCCGACACGGGTCCATCCCCACGCGGGTGGGGGAGACGCTACGAACGGACGCCGGCGGTTGCGCTCTGCGGGTCCATCCCCACGCGGGTGGGGGAGACAAGCGCAGCACGTCGAACCCGTCCATTTTCCCGGGTCCATCCCCACGCGGGTGGGGGAGACGGCGGCGCGGCACCGTTGGCGTGGGTGCAGCCGGGTCCATCCCCACGCGGGTGGGGGAGACGCGGCGGTGTGCACCGTGTCGCGCTCATCGAGGGGTCCATCCCCACGCGGGTGGGGGAGACGACCAGCTCGTCATGCCGCCGATCCCGTGGCCGGGTCCATCCCCACGCGGGTGGGGGAGACAGCGCACCAGCCGTGAATCGCGATCGCGCCCTGGGTCCATCCCCACGCGGGTGGGGCGTTTTTCCCTGCCCGCGAACAATACCGCGAACAAGAACGGACAGTCCATTCGAATCGTCGGAAGTAGATATTTCCTGCAATGGTGCTCGAATCGCAGCACTGGTGTCGCTGGAACGCGGAAAAAGAATGGGGACGAGCTTTTTGTAACCCATACTTCCGGCATCAATTGTCAGCGCTTTCCTACCCTCGGCGTCTGCGATCAGAGGCGTCCAGGCATCACCGGTACGTCCCCTCAACGGCTTCGCATCGATGCGTGGAGCCTTCGTGCCAGTCGCAACTGCCCGCATCCGACCGTCCGTAGTGAGAACGATTCGCACTCGGCGACAGATCTCGATGTAGAAAACGTCGAGTTCCTTCGGTGAAATTGAGCGCACACCGTCCCACGCAAGGAGCCACAGCAGCGCGTGACCGTCGGTGGTAGGATAGAAGTCGTACTCCTCCAGCAGACGATCCCGCAAGGCAACAAGACGACTTGCGTCGCGCGAGAAGCGCCGGCCCATGGCTCCACTCGGCTCGATGCCAATGGATGGCCGACTCGCGAACCCACCATTCATTCGGCTGATCCCGTAGTTGCCAGCACCGAGAAAGCCCTCTTGGGTCTGGAGGCTCAAGAGCGCGAACATCCAATGTTCCGCGCGCGCGTTTCGGATGCTTTGTCGCTTCACGTCATGATTCTTAGCCGTGACCAACATATCCAGGTCGTCGGGCGTCACAATCGTCTTGAACCCCGCCAGCGAGCCGCCTGGGACGGGCGGCTGAAGGAATGCCGGGCGCTCGGACGGAGTGACGAGAGCCCACGCTGCACCATCTGGATCGTTTGGCGTGAGCGATAGAAGCGCCGATCGCCACGATCCCTCGTCGCGTGGCAGCTCCGATTGGCCATTTCGATGGAGATACAGGGCCGCGGCCTGAACCAGAAACGCGTGCCACACGTGACGCTGGTGCGGGCGTAGCGCGGGAAAGTCTTCGATGTTGTCGGCCGCAAGTGCTGCGAGGACCCCCGGTAGCGTAAGCCGACAGCGCGTCTGCGTGCTACGCTCGACCACCGAAAGAACTGGCTCATCGAGAAGCGAGTACTGAATCATGGGTTCAGTTCACCTGCTGTAAGCCGTGAGTGTCGTACCTGAACGTGCGCTCGCCCAAACAAAGGTCAAGGCCGTTTCCAATATCCGTACGTTTGACCGAGAGCACGGCGTCCGCGGGGACGCTGCCGAGCATCCAATTCGGAATTGATATCCGCGAGATCGACGTGCCGAACGGACCGATCGTGCCGGAAGGTAGTGATAGCAAGCGGTCGTTTGCGCCAAGCCGTGTTGCCACATGGGCAGCATCGTCCACGCCCTGGCTCATGAAATCCCACGCCCGCCGGAGCACGCCGCCAGATGCAGTCGTCATTTGCGCCAGGACATGACCCTCTACAGCCATGCGATGCGCCTCCCAAGGGGCACGCTCGTCCGGTGGAATACCCTCAAGTAGAGCACTGATCGCTTCGGAATGGATCCCGGACTCAACCAGCAAGCGATTCATCTGGGGAATGCGCCACGTCACATGACCAACGATCAATCGACGCGTTGCTTCCAGCACGGTGAGGTCTTCGTAGACACCTTGCAGCACGCCATTCCGCCTGGAATGCCCGAGTCCATGTCGTTCCTTCTTCCCGCGTCGCGTAGGCGGAAGAAAGTCTGCAAGACCATTGGCAGGCACAAGCACAATACATCGCGGTTGCGCGCACCCCTCTGGGCGCTGCCGACTCGCGCCGGACTCCTCCAGGCGATGACGATGTAAACGCCCGATGCGCTGCAACAGCACGTCAACCGGACACAGATCGGTGACGAGCAGATCAGCGTCGATGTCCAGCGACTGCTCGAGAGTTTGCGTGCCGACAATGATCACCCCACCCTGCGGCCGCCTCTTGCCGATCAAAGTCTCGACTTGCCGGTCTAACAGCCGACGGTCTTCACGAGCAAACCGGCCGTGATGAAGCGTGGGTCGTCCAGCCAGCCTGAAGAGGAGCGCCGAGTCTGAACCCTCGGCGGCTTCGAGCGCACGCTGGACGGCGATCGCGCCGGCAACTGTATTTCGCACGACGAGTACTTTGGCTCCGTTGTGAGCTGCGCTCTGCGCAAGCTGCGCGACGCGTTCGGGCTCGTCCAACCAAGGTTGCGTAGTCATGCACACCGATTTCGTGCTGGCCTCTCCATCGGGAGCAATCGCCCGCTCAGTCGGGCTCCCAACCGAAATCAACGGATACGCCACCGTCGAAGCGGCACTGAACGAGATCGGTGTTGCATCACGTGGTCGCCCGCCGGCTGCTGCCTCCAACATTGCCTGGCGGCTTTCAGCGCCCAGAGTAGCGGAAAGCAACATCGCATGTCCTCCAGCGGCGAGGTGGTCGCGCAAGAGTTGCTGCAATAGTCGCTGCATGTACGCGTCCGAAGCGTGTACCTCGTCCACGACGAGCAAGAGCCGCATGAGGCACGACGCCCGCAAATGCGCGTGTTTCACCCGCAGCGCGGCCAGCAGAGCCTGATCGATTGTACCGACCCCGATCATTGCTGAAAAGAAGCGCTTGGGGTTTTCTGACGCCCATACGCTGCTCGTACGCGTATCGTCTTCGGGTTTGTCCAGGGAATCCGCTGCATTTGGAAGACTGCCTGCGTCCGCGTCGTCGAGATACCCAGGTACCGCCATGACTGTCGGTGGTGTGTTCTCCGGCCAGAGTGACTTCGTGACGCGGGCGACGCGCTCATGCAGCTGCGCGGCCGCGGTACGAGTGGGCAGTGCGAAGTAAATCCCATCGACCTCACCGGCCTCAAACAACCGAAGGAAGCGCCAGAGCGCCGCCTCCGTTTTCCCAGATCCGGTTTCCGCTTCGAGAATCACGAGCTTTCCATTGCCGCCGCCGCACTGCGCTTGATGCGCGTATGGTGTCTTACCGAACACGTCTTCGAACGTGTGCGCGCTCAGCGCCAGGTCCGCTCTCCAGGTTGCTGGATCAAGGCCGATGCCGCGCAGCGTGTCAGTGGCCCACGAATGTGCGGACGCACTCGAGCGATCACGCCGCCACTCCGACGATCCGATCCAGTCCGCCAGTTGAACGAGGCCCGCAATCGCGTGAACGAATGGTGGTGCATCGGGCAGCAAGGTACGACTTGGCGCTATCGCTCTTGGAAAGTGCGCCTCGGCGTGCGCACGGAGTGCTCCGAGTTGAACAATCGGGTCGTAGCCAGCGCGAGGTCGCCAGTGCACAGCCGCGAGGCGGCCGTCGCTTTGGCGCGCCCATGGGCGGCCATGATGCGAGAGTATCGCGTCGAAAATGTGGTCGACACCGGGACCCCATGCATCGAGTTCGGTGGCGCGCAAAGCTTCCATGGCACGATCCCGAAGGCCTGTGTCCGGGTGCTCGCCGAACAGCGCAGCGAGCGGTGCGATATGTCCCACGTTTTTCGCGTCGGGGTCGACGCGCGCCTGGAAGCCGACGTTGACCTTGCCACAGTCGTGAAGGTGAACCAGGAAAGCGAGCCGATCGCAACTCTGGTCGTCGAGCGTACCCACACCCGCCACACGCGCCAATCTTGCACGATATCCCGGGAGGTCGAGTAGCGCGCGGAACATGTGCGAAACGTCTGCGGAATGCTCATGCAGTGAAATCCAGTCGATCAATTGACCGGCTGCATCGCGCTCGAGCTTCCCCCACGGCCACGGTACGGCCGACTCAGACGCTGGCAATTCGTTCAAGAAAGATCGCGGTGAGCTGAGCTAGTAGCGCCGCATCACCCCAACGACGATCCCCTGAATGGTGATGTCGTTCTCGTGCACGTACAGCGGCTCCATCGTTTCATTGGCTGGCTGCAGGCGAATGCGACCGTCTTTCTCACGGTAGAACTTCTTCACCGTGGCGGACGTGCCGTGGAGCAACGCGATCACCATCTCGCCGTTGTCCGCGCGCTGCCGCTCGTTGACGACGACGAAATCGCCGTCGCGAATCTGCTCCTCGATCATCGAGTTGCCGCGCACGCGCAGCACGTAGTGGTTGCCGCCGCGCTGGACGAACGAATCCGGCACTGCGATCGATTCCTGATGCGTGATGGCCTCGATCGGCACGCCGGCAGCAACCGCACCCAGCAGTGGGAGCTCGATGGCCTTCGGCATGAGGTCGCTCGGCAGTATCTCGATCGCGCGGCTCTCGTTATAGGAGCGCTTGATGAACCCCTTCCGCTCGAGATTACTGAGGTGCTCGTGCACCGTGGCCAGCGAGCTGTAGCTGAACTGCTCGGCAATCTCCTCGAAGCTCGGCGCGTAGCCGTTTTGTTCCGAGTAGAGCGTCAGGTAGTTTAGAATCTCGCGTTGACGCTTCGTCAGCGGCATGGCTGCTCCTGCATGAGTGTCACCACCGCCCGAATGGACGGTAGCGGTGCTGCCCGAACAACCCCCGAATAGAGTAGCCGAATAAGTCCCGAAGTGCAAGCACATTCTCTCTGGACCCCGCCGACCGGCACACTGGGGATGATCGTAGCGGAGGCGGAGCTTCGCGCGAATGCGCTCGAGGTTCGCACTTCCGAGCTGAGGAACGCCGCCGCGTCGCGTCCCGTCCCACCGTCATTGCGCGCGGCGCTGCGCGCCACGTCCGTAACCCTGTTGACCGAAGTCAAGCGGCAATCACCCTCGAAGGGATCGATTGCACACGGGCTCGACGCGGTCGTCCAGGCGAAAGCCTATGCGGCTGGTGGCGCGGCGGGTGCGAGCATCCTGACCGAGCCCGCGCACTTCGGTGGTTCCATCGAGGATCTTCGCGACGTCGTGCGGGAGGTCGCGCTTCCGGTGCTCAAGAAGGACTTTCACGTGCGGTCGGTTCAACTCCTCGAGGCCCGCGCGGAAGGTGCTTCGGCCGCGCTCCTGATCGTGCGTGCCCTTTCACCCGGCCGGCTGAAGGAGCTCATGTTCGTGGGAAGGGACATCGCCCTCGAGCTGCTCATCGAAGTTCGCGATGAGGCGGAGCTCGAGCTCGCGCTCTCTCTCGGCGCGACGATGATCGGCGTGAACAACCGCAACCTCGAGACGCTGGTGATCGATCCGGGCACGGCCGAGCGGCTCATCCCGCTCGTTCCGGCGAGTGTGGTGGCGATTGCGGAGAGCGGGATCGCGACCCGTGCCGATGTCGACCGGTATGCGGCGGCGGGTGCGGACGCCGTGCTCGTCGGATCCAGTCTCTCGGCTGCAACTGACCCGGTGGCCGCCACGCGCGCGCTCGTTGGTGCGCCGCGGAGGGACCGTGCCCGCTGAGGTGAAGATCTGCGGTCTCACTCGGTCGGTCGACGCGGAGTTCGCCGATGCGGCCGGTGCCTCGTACCTTGGCGTGATCTTCGCGGGCGGTCCGCGCGAGCGCTCACCTGCGGATGCGCGTGCGACACTCTCGGGGCGACGCGCGCGCAAGGTCGGCGTTTTCGCTGGGCAATCTGCCGCCGAGATTTCCGAGATCGCCGCGATCGTCGGGCTGGATGTGGTGCAGCTGCACGGCACGAGCAGCGTCGCGCGCGTCGCTGAGGTGCGCGCCGCGACCGGCCTTGAGGTGTGGGCAGTGGTGCGAACGTCCACAGGCCTGCTCACAGCGAGTGACGAAAAGCTTGCGGACGCAGCGGATGCACTCGTCGTCGATGCACTGGTGCCCGGAACGCTCGGTGGCACCGGCGTCGCGCTTCCGTGGATGGAGCTGGGGGAGTCGCTCGATGCCATGGCGTCGGGCCACCGAATCGTGCTCGCCGGTGGACTCACGGCGGAAAACGTGGGCGAGGCCATCGACTACGTTTCGCCCATGGTGGTGGATGTCTCGTCGGGCGTCGAGTCGTCGCCCGGGATCAAGGACCAGAAGCTCGTGCGGGCGTTCATCGCCGCCGCGCGCGCCAGCGGAGCAGCAGAATGACCGTCGCAGTGCATCCGTCCGACCGATTCGGGCAGTTCGGTGGCAAGTACGTTCCCGAGACGCTGATTCCCGCGCTCGACGAGCTCGAGGATGCGTATGCGACGGCGCAGGCTGATCCGTCGTTCAGGGAAGAGCTGTCGACGATGCTGGCGACGTACGTCGGCCGCCCGTCGCCGTTGAGTGAGGCACCGCGCCTCTCGGAGCTCGTCGGCGCGCGCGTACTTCTGAAGCGCGAGGACCTCAACCACACCGGCGCCCACAAGATCAACAACACCGTTGGACAGGTGCTGCTCGCGCGACGCATGGGCAAGCCACGCATCATCGCGGAAACCGGTGCGGGGCAGCACGGCGTGGCGACGGCGACCGTCTGCGCGCGGTTCGGGCTGGAATGCGTCGTCTACATGGGTGAGGAGGACATGCGGCGCCAGTCGCTCAACGTCTTCCGCATGCGCCTGATGGGCGCGACGGTGGTTCCAGTCACCGCCGGTACGCGGACGCTCAAGGACGCGACGAGCGAGGCGATTCGCGATTGGGTGACGAACGTAAATGACACGCACTACATCATCGGCTCGGTCGTCGGGCCTGCGCCGTACCCACGAATGGTCCGCGATTTCCAGGCAATCATCGGTGTCGAATCGCGAGCGCAGGTGACCGAGCGCACGGGCGGGCTGCCGAGCACGGTTGTGGCGTGCGTGGGAGGCGGCTCCAATGCGATGGGCGTGTTTCACGCCTTCGTCGGCGATGCGGACGTCGAGCTGGTCGGCGTCGAAGCCGCGGGCGAGGGACTCGACACCGAGCGGCACTCGGCGTCGCTGACACGCGGGACGCCCGGCGTGCTTCACGGCGCGCTCAGCTATCTCCTCCAGGACGACGCCGGCCAGGTGCATCCCGCACACTCGATCTCCGCGGGTCTCGACTACCCGGGCGTTGGACCCGAGCATTCATACCTCAAGGACACGGGCCGGGCGCTCTACGTTTCCGTGCGCGACGACGAGGCGATGGAAGGGTTCAAGACGTTGAGTCGCCTCGAAGGGATCATCCCTGCGCTCGAGTCCGCACATGCGGTTGCGTGGATCACGCGCGAGCGCGCCCGCTGGAATGCGGACGACGTCATTCTCCTCTGTGTCAGCGGTCGCGGTGACAAGGATGTGGCGCAGGTGATGGAAATGGGTATCTTAGGCGCGTGACCAACCCGCTCAGCCAGCGTGCACCGAAGGAGACGAGCACCGCCCCTTTCGAGCACGGACGGGTGGAGGAGCTGCTGCGATTGTTCGGGAAGGCGGCACGAACCCACCAGCTCTACCTTCCGAACAATCCCGTTTACAAGACCGCCCACGAAGCACTGCGCGCCAGCTTCGCCCCGATCTGGGCGCAGACCGACGAGATCGAGCTGACCTTTTCGGAGAACGAGGTCAAGTGGGAGGGTGAAACGGTGTTGGAAGAGCCGTCGCGCGGGAGCGACAGCCTGCCGTGGCTCTTCTACAAGGACGGCGTGCGCGAGCTGCGGATGCTGCGCGGATTCGAGCTCGATGAGCTCGATCGCCTGCTGGACATCCTTCAGCGTGTCCGAAAGGCGTCGCCCGACGAAGACGATCTCCTGACCCTCCTCTGGCAGGGCGATTTTCTCTACCTGCGCTATCGCTACGTCGACCTCTCGCAGGAGGCAACCGTACCCCTGGCCGACGGCGGCGAAGTGCTCGCCGCGACGGACGACTCGCCGCGCGAGGCCATTGCCGCCGCACAGGAGGAGGCGGCGCGGGAAGGCGTGGTGAATATGGCCGACTTCGACGGAACGCTCTACTTCCTCGACGAGAAGGAAATAGAGTACCTCCAGTCGGAGGTGCGGCGCGAATACCAGACGGACCTGCGACAGAACGTCGTCAGCGTGCTGCTCGACATCTTCGAGACGCAGCAGCAGCCGGCGGTCCGCGATGAGATCGCCGAGATCCTCGACGGCCTCATGCTCCACATGTTGTCGGCGGGTCAGTTCCGCAACGTCGCGTTCCTGGTGCGCGAGTCGCTCGTGGCCGCGCACCGCGCACCGGAGTTGCTACAGCCGCAGCGCGACCGGCTGTCGGAACTTCCGTCGCGATTGAGCTCCCCCGAAGCGTTGTCGCAGTTGCTCCAGTCGCTCGACGAATCCCCCGAGCTGCCCCCTGCCGAAGACGTCTTCGAGCTGTTCTCGCAGTTGCGCGGCCCGGCGCTGGGCACGATGCTCGACTGGCTGGGACGTCTCCAGAATGCGCGGCTTCGGCCGATGCTCGAGCAGGCCGCCAGCAGGCTCGCGTCGCAGAATACGGGAGAGCTGGTGAAGCTGATCCTGTCCAGCACGCATCGCGTGGCGCTCGAGGCGGTCCGTCGCGCTGGTTCGCTCCAGATGCAAGCGGGCGTCGCTCCCATCGCGCGCGTCCTGGCTGAGGGTTCTGCGGAGCTTCGCCTCGCTGCGGTTCAGGCGCTGAATGAGATCGCCTCACCTGGTGCCCTTCAGGCACTGGAGCGCGGCGTTGATGATGCCGAGCGCGAGATTCGCGTGGCCACCCTGCGGGCGATTCAGGTGCGCGCTTATCGGCCCGCGCTGCCGCGCCTGGAGGCCGTCGCGAAAGGGAAGGCGGTTCGTCTTGCCGATCTATCCGAAAAGATGGCGCTGTTCGAGGCCTTTGGGTCGCTCTGCGGGGAAGGCGGCGTGGCGTTCCTCGACGGCATGTTGAATGGCAAGTCGATGTTCGGCCGACGCGAGGATGCGGAGATGCGCGCGTGCGCCGCGATTGCTCTCGGACGCGTGAAGGGCGCGACGGCGAACGCCGCGCTCCAGAAGGCGGCCGTCGAGAAGGACGTCATCGTGCGCAACGCCGTGAGCCGCGCGCTGAGGGGAGCTTCGTGAGCACAATGCCCTCAGACCAGCGCGCGTCGGGTGTCGGCGCACAGCCCGCACCGGCCGCGGGCCGGCCGACGCCAACGCCCAGCGCTGCGTTCGGCGGCGGCGGCGGCGGCGGCGGCGGCGGCGGCGGCGGCGGCGGCGGCGGAGATGCATACATCCGTCGCGCGGGCAAGGGACTCATCCTTGCCTTCTACGCTGCGCTTCGGGCGATTCGGCTGTATCCGCTCGAGAACGCCGCGGTGCAGAATGCTGCGGAAGAGCTGACGGCGCTCGCGAAGGATCTGCTGGAGCACGAGCACGAGCTCGAGATGCGCATGTCGGGCGAGTTTGTCTTCATCAACACGGTCCGCCTGCGGCTCGACCTCGACAACTTTGCGAGCTTCAGCCACCTGCTGACGGTCTTTCGCGCCACCGGCATCGGGTCGCTCGAGCTGCACCGCATTCCGACCATCCGCGAATGGCAGAGCTTTCTCGCGCTGCTGAACGTGCCGTCGAGCGAGCAGCCGGCAACCCGGTTCGAGCAGTTGATCGCGCGGCTACAGCAGCAGGAGCTCGGCGTCTTCGAGATCGGCGAGCCGATGGCGCAGCAGGTGGACGACCTCGATCGGGAGAAGTCGAAGGAGGTCGCGAAGAAGACGTACGCGCAGTCTGTGGTGGTCACGAAGGATCTCATGACTTCCGTTCGACTCGGCCGCAGCCCGAATATCAAGAAGATCAAGCGCGTGGTGCAGGGCATCGTCGATCAGATCCTCAACGAGGAGGCGTCGCTGATCGGGCTGACGACCATTCGCGACTACGACGAGTACACGTTCACGCACAGCGTCAACGTCTGCATCTTCTCGGTCGCGCTCGGGAAGCGGCTCGGGTTCGGGAAGGTGCAGCTGTACGATCTCGGAATGGCGGCGCTCTTTCACGACATCGGGAAGTCGCGGGTCCCGA
The DNA here is from genome assembly GCA_036844565.1 of Gemmatimonadaceae bacterium. Lineage (GTDB taxonomy): Bacteria > Gemmatimonadota > Gemmatimonadetes > Gemmatimonadales > Gemmatimonadaceae > AG11. The sequence continues at coordinate 123,426 of DAIUFP010000008.1, forward strand.
ACGAGGTGCTGAACAAGACCGGCGGGCTCACCGACGACGAATGGCGGTTGATCGCGGCGCATCCGTGGATGGGCGCGCTCGCGCTCTTTCAGTTCCGCGGCCAGCAGGAGCTTCCGTACCGCGCGATGATCGTAGCGCACGAGCACCACATGAAGATCGACCTGACCGGCTATCCGAAGGTGATACGCGAGCGGTCGATGAGCATGTTCAGCAAGATCGTCGCGGTGGCGGACGGCTTTGACGCTGCCACGTCGCGGCGCTCGTACCAGACCGTGCCGCTGACGCCCGCGCAGGTGATGATGGAAATGCGCGACAATCCGCGGCGCGGCATGGACCCGGTGGTCGTGAAGGCCTTCATCAACCTGACGGGTATCTATCCCGTCGGCACGCTCGTCATCCTCGACACCTTCGAGCTCGGCATCGTGCACGCGGCGAATCCTGTCCCGGAGATGCTGTCGCGCCCCATCGTTCGCATCATCAGCGACGAGCAAGGCAACCTCCTGCATCCGGGCTCGTTGCGCGATCTCGCGGAACAGACCGCGGACGGCGATTTTCTGCGGACGATCATCAAGACGGAGAACCCCGAGCGGTATGGCATCAGAGTTGGCGATTATTTCACCTGACGCAATCGCGCAGCGGTTCGCCGAGTTGGGACGTGCGTCGCGGAAGGCGTTCGTTCCCTATGTAACAGCCGGCCATCCTGATCCCGAGCGGAGCGTCGCGCTGCTTCAGGGACTCGAGCATGCCGGCGCGGACATCGTCGAAGTGGGCGTACCATTCTCGGATCCACTCGCCGACGGCGCGGTCATCCAGGCGAGCTCGCAGCGCGCGCTGGACCAGGGAGTACGCTTCGACCAGGTGCTGGAGATCATCGCCAGCGCGGCGCTGTCGATTCCGGTCGTGCTCTTCAGCTATCTCAATCCCCTCCTGCGCGGAGGAGACGACGCGTTGCGCCGCGCTGCCGACGCGGGTGCCCACGGAGTGCTCGTCACGGACCTGCCACTCGGCGCGGATCCCGAGCGCGAGAGCTGGCTGGCTGATGGTCCACTCGACTTCATTCGGCTCGTCGCGCCGACCACGCCCTCCCGGCGCATGGAGCAGATCGCGCGCACCGGCCAGGGATTCGTCTATCTCATCAGCCGCCTTGGTGTCACGGGGGCGCAGGCGACATTGTCGGCCGAACTGCCCGCTACGGCGGCGCGATTGCGCGCGGCCACGACGTTGCCCGTCTGCATCGGCTTCGGCATCGCAACCGCGGCACAGGCGCGGGCGGCAGCCGCGTTGGGCGACGGCGTGGTGGTCGGTAGCGCGATCGTGCGGGCCGCCGATACGAGTGTCGAAGCCGCTGTCGCCCTTGCGACCGAGCTTCGCCGCGGCATAGACGGCGCATAGCGTGAGGGCATTTCTCGCGGCATACGCCCGCGCCGTTGGCATTCTCGGTGCCGTGCTGCTCGCGACGTCGCTCGTGCTCGACCCCCGGTGGCGCGATCAGCCGATAGCGATCGGCGTCCTGATCGCCACGGTGGTGTACCTCCGGATGCAGCAGATCCCGCTCACGAAGTACGGGTCGTTGAACCTGCTGTCGATGCCTGCGCTGGCCGGAGCGTTGATCGCTGGCGCACCGACGAGTGCCCTGTCGCTCTGGGTGGGCATCGTCATCGCGGACGCGTTGCTCATCAAGAAGGGATGGGACATCGCGTGCATCAATGCCGGTCGCGAAGTCGTTGCGCTGATCTCCTCGTTCGGGCTCTTCGCCTGGGCGACCGTGACGATGAACGGCGAGCAGACTCGCCTCAGCGCGGAGACGCTCCCCGCGCTCGCGCTCCTCGTGTTCTCGTATTTTCTGGCGAGCCGACTGCTGCTCTACTTCACGCTCCTTCTCCGTGACAAGCTGCTGGAGGATGAGAAGTCGCTCATTCTTCGCTACGAGGTCATTGCCTTCGGTGCGGGCACCATCGCGGTGGCAATGCTGCTGCTTGCCTTCGGCAACCTCAGCCCGGTCGGGTGGGCGTTGGTCGGCGTCGTGCTCGCCGGCGCGGGCCTGCTCGCGCAACGCATTTTCGAAGAGTCGATCGCGGCCGAGGAGCTGAACAAGATCCTCGCGATGGAGCAGATCGTGTCGACGTCCGGCGACATGGCGGACGCATTTCACCGCATCGAGATGCTCGCGCATCGGCTCGTGGATTGGAAGGAGTTCAGGATCGGGCGGTACGAGGGCGAAGTGCTCGTCCACATCTACCGTGGGAGCGAAGGCTACCTCGACCCGCCGCGCGTCCCCGAGAGCAATCTCGACGCGCTGCGCGACGAAAGCATCCGCACCGGCCACTTGATCAACGTGGCCGACGTGCTGCGCGACGAACGCATTCTTCCCGGGCGCACGCAGGCACGGAGTCTTCTGATCATTCCGTTGAAGTTCGGCGACCGCACGGTGGGCATCCTGGAGCTCGAGCACCACAAGCCGGACGCCTACACGGTCAAGGACGTCGCGCTCATGAAGCGCTTCGCGTCGCAGCTCGCTACGACGATCCACATCTACGACCTCCGGCTTCCGCTGCTCGCATCGATGACACGCGTCAGCAGCCAGCTCGAGACGCTCACCGCGTCGGCGCGAGCGCTGCGCGGCGGCGGCGAGTCGGTCGCGCGCACGATCGCCGACATCAGTCGCGGTATCGCGGAAGAGGGCGAGCAGCTCGACCGATCCATCGAAGTGACCGGAACCCTCCACGCCGCCACGCAGGACGTCGTCCGCGACGGCAGCGCGGCCGCCGAAGCCAGTCAGCGCGCCACCGAGATTGCGCGTGAGCACCGCCATACGATCGCCACGGCGATCGAGCGATTGGTTGGCGCGAAGGTCTTCGTCGGCGAGAGCGGCACGCAGATCGGCGAGCTCGCCATCAGCGTGAAGCGGATCACCGAGTTCATCGCGGTCATCCGCGAGCTGGCCGACCAAACGAACCTCCTGGCGCTGAATGCCGCGATCGAAGCCGCACGGGCTGGCATTCAGGGAAAGGGTTTCGCCGTCGTGGCCGAGGAAGTCCGGAAGCTCGCGGAGCAGAGTGCGCGCGCGTCGGACGAAGCAGGTGACATCGTCGGTGCGTTCGAGGAGCAGATGCGCCGCGTCGCCTTCCAGATGTCTCGCGGAGAAACCATCGTGCAGGACGTCGGCACGCTCTCCGAACAGGCGCGCCAGGCCCTCGACTTGATCGTGGACGCGACCGAGAGCTCGGCAGAAGGAGCGCAACGAATCGCCGTGACGTCGCGCGACCAGGAGCTCGAATTCGCGAAACTTCGCGAGCGTGTGAAGCGCATTGCCACTATCTCCGCACGCAACCGTGATGGCGCGGAGCAGGTGACGCGCAGTGCGCGCGACCAGGCGACGGCGCTGCGCGAGCTCGAGGGCGCAACACAGGAGTTGCGCAACGTGGCGACCTACCTTGGCGAGCTCACGCGGCGCATCACGAGCGTCGCCTGAATTGACCGGCCTCCACGGCCCGAATACGTTGCGCAACGTGTCCACGCCATCCGATCGACACCTTACCGAAGTCGCGCTGATGGGTATGCGCTTCCACACATGTGTGGGCATCCTGCCGCACGAGCGGAACGCGGCGCAACCGCTCGAAGTCGACGTGATCGTACGACACGGATTGAGCACCACAGAGGTGCTCGACTATCGCGTGCTGTACGACGCCACGCTGGCAACCATCGAGGCCGGGCCCTTGACGTATCTCGAGCTCATTGCCGAATCGCTCGCGGCGCGCGCGTTGGCCATTCACGGCATCGCGTGGTGCCGAGTCACGATACGGAAGCCGCACGTCGCGCTCGGCGGGCCGCTGGAGCATGCGTCGGTGTCAATCGAGCGTTCCCGTGAGTGACACGGCGTTCATCGCGCTCGGCGGCAACCTCGGCGATCGAATGGCGTACCTCGGCGCTGCGCGTGCCGCGATCAGCCTCATCGCGGGCGTGACGATGGTTGCCGCCAGCCGTGTCGAGGAAACCGCGCCCATCGGGACATCGGTGCAGGGCGCCTACCTGAATCAGATGGTGGCGGTGGAGACGACGCGCTCGCCGGACTCACTGCTTGCCGAGCTCCAGCGAATCGAGCGAACCCTCGGTCGCGTTCGAGGCGTACGGTGGGGTGCTCGAACGATCGATCTCGACATCGTGTCCTATCAGGACGTGCGCACTACAGGGGCAGCGCTCGAGCTGCCCCATCCCGGGCTTCCATCACGCTCATTCTGGCAACGAGAGCTCGAAGAGCTGGAGACCATCCTCAGCGCATGACGAAGGCCGACGTGCAGTTGCCCGACTGGGCCGTCGTTGGTGAGAAGCGCCGCGCGCACATCGGGCGCGTGACCGCGCTGCTCGACGAGTGGGCGAAGGCATTGAAGCTGCCGCGTGCGGAGCGTATCGCATGGCACGACGCCGGCCTGCTGCACGACGCCCTCCGCGACGCGCACGAGGATTTGCTCCGGTCCCTCGCGGGAGACCTGCCGGGGTTCAGCCTCGACATGCTTCACGGCCCCGCGGCCGCTGAGAAGCTTCTCGCCGAAGGCGAGAAGCGCACGGCATTGGTGGACGCGATCCGCTACCACACCGTCGGCTCGCCCAAATGGGGCAGGCTCGGGCGCGCCCTCTACATGGCGGACTATCTGGAACCGGGTCGCAAGTTCTCGCGCGCCGATCGAGCGTATCTCGCCGCGCAGGTACCGCGCGATTTCGACGCGACCTTTCGTCAGGTCGTACGCGCGCGGCTTGAATGGTCGCTGCGCGAAGGTATGCAGCTGTACCCGCAGACGGTGCAGCTCTGGAACGAGTCCCGTTGAAGCGAAGTCGTGTCCTGCTCGCCCTGGCGCTCGTTTTCATCGTGCTCGCCGGAGGTACGTTCGCACTCCGCGCGCGGCGGGGCGTGATGACGGCGACTTCCGTCGCAAAGTCGGACAGCACGACGCGGGCTCCGGCAGGCGTGCGCGTGCGCGTGGAGGTGATCAACACCACTCGCACCCGCGGCCTCGCACGTCGCGCAACGCGTGTGCTGCGCGACCAGGGATTCGACGTCGTCAGCGTGAGCACGGGCGGCCCCACGCTTGACAGCACGCTCGTGCTCGATCGCTCAGGTCATCAGGCGTGGGCTGCCACGATCGCACGACTGCTGGGTCCTGGCTCTCGCGCCGAGGTCAGGCCGGACAGCTCACGCTACCTGGACGTCACTGTGCTGCTCGGCACTTCGTGGCGCCCGCCGGCCCAGCCGTTCTACCCGTAACTGTCCACAAGCCGCGGCGATGTCCATGCCCCGGCTCTTCCGGACGGCAACCTCGACGTCGCGGTCGCGCAGGAGGCGCGCGAAGCGGGAGATCTCGTTCCCCGACGTGGGGACGAATCCCTGGGAGCCACCAGGATGCAGCGGGATGAGATTGACGAACGCGCGGCATTCTCTCGCGAGCGCCGCAAGCTCCCGCGCCTGCTCGATGCCGTCGTTCACCCCCCCCAGCATGACGTACTCGAACGTCACGCGGCGATCGAAGACCTTCGCCGCCTCGATGACTTCCTTCAGGGGAAACTTGGTGTTGATGGGCATGAGCTGCTGTCGCAACTCGTCCGTGGGTGCGTGGATCGAAATCGCGAGACGGAACTGCTCCGGACGCTTGCCGAGCGCGATGATGCCGGGGAGCACGCCGACCGTCGAGATGGTGATGTGTCGAGCCCCGATGCCGAGTGCGCGCGGATCGTTGAGCAGCGTGAGCGTGGGATCGACGGCCTTCCAGTTCATCATGGGCTCGCCCATGCCCATGAAGACGATGTTCGTAACCTCGATCGGCGGATCGAGCAGGCGCATCTCACGCACCTGACCGGCAATCTCGTAGACCTCGAGATTCCGGCTGAAGCCCATCGCGCCCGTCGCGCAGAAGGCGCACTGCAACGCACAGCCCGCCTGCGACGAGATGCAGAGGGTGACGCGATTCCCGTCCGGAATCGAGACGCTCTCGATCGCTTCGCCGTCGTGCAGTCGAAAGAGGAATTTCTGCGTGCCGTCCGTCGACGCCTGCCGGAACGAGAGCTCGAGCCGTGGCATGGCGAAGCGCTCTTCGAGCGCGTTCCGGAGCGCAACGGGAAGCTCCGTCATGTCGGCGAAGGTTGGAACCGGCGCCTGCCAGAGCCGGCGGAGCACCTGACCGACCCGATACCCGGGCTGCCCCAATTCCGCCATGGCGTCCGCAAGCGCGGCTTCGGCATCGGTGGGGATCAGGTTGAGAAGGTTCAGGCGCTCGGTCACTCTGTGCTCGCTTGCGGGTTCGACTGGGATGTCTCGAAGAACGCCAGGGCCGGCGCCGAGGTTCCTACCCCATACCCTGAAAGTAGTTAGCATCGGCTCGAGAGCGGGCCGAGAGCGGGCGAACAAGTACCGGCCTGCCCCGAAGCAAGCTAACTTCAACGGTTGAATGCGCACCCTGCACAAGCGTTGATGAATTACCGAACCCGGCCGTCACTGATCAGTCAGGGCGGTGCGTCACACGCTGTGCATCGCCGAGTGCCATGTGGTGCCGCCGCCCCGACGTGTCGAACTGTCGCCACTGCGGCGAGCGCCCTCTGCCTCTTTCCCGAATAAATGTCCGCGACATCGCTCTCAACGAGCCTGCGCTCGCACCCGTGCGGTGCCCTTCGTCCCGAGCACGTCGGTGAGACCGTCCGGATCGCCGGATGGGTGCATCGCCGCCGGGATCTCGGTGGGCTCATCTTTCTCGACCTCCGCGACCGGGCGGGCCTGGTGCAGGTGTGCTTCGATCCCGCGTCCGCAACCGCGGAGGCCAGTGCAGCGGCCGCCACCCTCGGCGCTGAAACCGTCGTGCTCATCGAAGGCACGGTGACACAGCGCCCCGCAGCCATGCGCAATGCTGACATGGCAACCGGCGACGTCGAGGTCCGTGCGACCTCCCTGCGCATCGTGGGTCCGGCCGCCACGCCGGCGATTCCTGTCGCGCGCGGCAAGAGCGAGCCGCTCGCCGCGGAGGAATTGCGACTGCGTCACCGCCACCTCGACCTGCGCCGCGAGGACCTCCAGCGCAATCTCGAGCTCCGCCACCGCCTGCTGCAGCGCACGCGCCGCTTCCTGTCGGACGGTGGGTTCCTCGAGATCGAGACCCCGATCCTCACGAAGCCGACACCTGAAGGCGCGCGCGACTATCTGGTGCCGAGCCGCGTGCATGTCGGTGAGTTCTATGCGTTGCCGCAGTCGCCGCAGATCTACAAGCAGTTGCTCATGGTGGCCGGCTACGACCGCTATTTCCAGATCGCCCGCTGCTTTCGTGACGAAGACCTCCGCGCCGACAGGCAGCCCGAGTTCACGCAGATCGACGTCGAGGCATCGTTCGTCGGGCAGGAAGACGTCATCGATTTCGCCGAGGAGCTGATCCGCGCGTTGTGGCAGGAAGGCGGGAGTGCATTTCCGTCAGCGAGAGTGCGGCGGATTTCGTATGCGGAGGCGATGGAGCGGTTCGGCATCGACCGGCCGGACATGCGCTATGCACTCGAGATCGAAGACGTCAGCGAAGCCTTCCGCGATGTCGACTTTCCGTTCACGTCCGCGGCGCTCGCCGCGGGTGGTCGCGTGCGTGGCATTCGCGTGCCCGGCGGTGCCACGCTGTCGCGGAAGCAGCTCGACGAGATCGATGCCATCGCGAAGGGTGCAGGGGCTCGCGGCCTGCTGCGGATCAAGCGCGCCAATGGTGTCGTCGAGGGCGCCGTGGGAAAGGCGTTGAGCGAGGAGAAGCTGTCGACCCTGAAGCTGGGCGATGGCGACCTGGGCCTCTACATCGCCGCCGAGGATCACGTTTCCAATCCGGCGCTGGACCGCGTGCGCCAGGAAGTGGCGCAGCGGATGTCGCTGGTGCCTGCCAACGTGAATGAGTTCGTCTGGGTCACCGATTTTCCGATGTTCGAGCGCGACCCCGCGACGGGCGCACTGGCCGCCGTGCACCATCCCTTCACGGCGCCGCACCCGGAAGACGTCGAGCTCCTGGCGACGGAGCCCTGGCGCGCACGCGCACTGGCGTACGATCTGGTGCTGAACGGCACGGAGCTTGGCGGCGGAAGCATCCGCATATCCGATCCCACCGTACAGGGGCAGATATTTGCGCTCCTCGGCATCGATGAAGCCACCGCGCAGACCCGATTTGGCTTCCTTCTCGAAGGGTTGCGTGCCGGCGCACCGCCGCACGGCGGAATTGCATTCGGGTTTGACCGCATCACCATGCTTCTCGCTGGGGCGGCGTCGTTGCGGGACGTCATCGCGTTTCCGAAAACGACGGCGGCGCGGGCGTTATTCGAAGGTGCGCCGTCCGTTGTTCCCCCCAAGGACTTGAAGGACCTGCACATCCAACTGGAGTCCTAGCGCTTGAGCGACGGTTCAGTCACACAGCGGGTTTCTACCGAGGGCGCCGACATGCTGACGCTCGCGGGTGTCAACGACGGCAACCTTGTCGAGCTATCTCGCCTCTGCGGCGTGAGGGTTGCCCTGCGCGGCGACGCGATGTCGATCACCGGACCGACAGAGCTCGTCGGCCGCGCCGCCGAGATTGGAAGACGGATGGTCGAGCGCGCGCGTCAGCGCACGGAGCTCACCCCGGACGACGTGTTGCGGCTCAGTGAAGACGATGGTGCGGTCGGCGACAATGGGAACGGAAGTACACCCATGGACGGCCGCATCGCGCTTCCGGGCGTACGCAAGCTCATTCAGGCGAAGACGAGCGGGCAGGCCGAGTATCTCGCGAAGATCGGGGAGAATGACATTGTGGTCGGCATTGGGCCGGCTGGTACGGGAAAGACGTTTCTCGCCATGGCGGCCGCAGTCGATGCGCTCACGAAGAAGCGGGTGAAGCGCATCATCCTCGCGCGTCCAGCCGTCGAGGCAGGGGAGAGTCTCGGTTTTCTCCCGGGCGACATGCAGGCCAAGGTCGATCCGTATCTCCGTCCGCTGTACGACGCACTCGACGAGATGATGCCGCAGGAACGCGTACAGAAGGCGTTGGAGACGCGCGTCATCGAGATCGCGCCGCTCGCCTTCATGCGCGGCCGTACGCTGAGCGATGCGTTCGTCATCCTCGACGAAGCGCAGAACGCCACCGCGATGCAGATGAAGATGTTCCTGACGCGACTCGGCGTGAACTCGCAGATCGTGATCACGGGTGACAAGACGCAGATCGACCTGCCGAAGCGCGAGGAGTCTGGGCTGATGCAGGTGGAGCGCATCCTTCCCGGGATCGAGGGCATTGCATTTCACTACTTCACGGACGTCGACGTGGTCCGCCACCGATTGGTGCGCGATATCATCAAGGCGTACGCAGAGGACGGCGACTAGGATCGTGACGCTCGTGGTGCACGTAGCAACGGAGCAGGTGCGGATTCCGGTCGGGCGAGCACGCGTGGAGCGTGCCGTCGCATCGGTGCTGCGCGCTGAGCGCGTGCGCAACGCAGAACTGTCGGTCACGTTCGTCAGCGACAGGCGGATAGCGCAGCTGAACGAAAAGCACCTCGCGCACAGTGGTGCCACGGACGTGATCTCGTTCGGCTTCGTACCGGTCGCTGAGGGCGGACCACTGACTGGCGACGTCTACATCGCGCCCGCGGTGGCCCGCCGCAATGCGCTCGCGCACGGTTCGGGCATTCGCGAGGAGCTGCTCAGGCTCGTGGTGCACGGCACGCTGCACGTCGTCGGTCACGATCATCCGGGGGATGAAGCCCGCTACGAATCAGCGATGTGGCGTCGGCAGGAGCGGCTGTTGCGACGCGTGCTGCAAGCCACATGAACGGCATTGCACTCGGCGTCGCCGCTGGCGCGGTTGTTGTCGCAACGATTGCCGCCGCCGCGGACGGCGCACTGCTCGGCGGCGACGCCGAACCCGAACCATCACCGGCGGTCGTCGGCGCGATTCGCGGCAGGGAGCGCGCGCATCGCACGCTCGCGCTCTCGAGAGTGCTCGCGCATCTGCTGACGGGAGCAGCCCTTTCGCGGTCGATCGGCATTTACCGCGGCGACGGAATTCGGGGCGCGGCCATCGCCCTCGCTGCGGCCCTCGGCGTGGTCGTGCTCGTCGAGGGCATTGGTCGCTCGCTTGGCTTCGCCACCGCACCGCGATTCATCCTGGCCTTCGCGCCGCTCGTGCGCGCCCTCGAGCTGCTGCTCTCGCCGGTGCTCCGCCTCGGCGCCGCGCTCGATTCCGTATTCGAGCGGCTGATGCCGGCGCCGACGATCGAGGAGCGTGCGGAACAGCGCGAGGAGGCGACCGAGCAATTTCGCCAGGTGGTCGCCGCGGAGGCCGACGTCTCGCGTGACGAGGAAGCGTTGATCCACGGCGTTTTCTCGCTGGGCGACACGGCCGTGCGCGAAGTGATGGTGCCGCGTGTGGACATCGTGGGCATCGACAGCACGACGCGGTGGAGTGAGGCCGTCGCTCGCGTGCGGAGCAGCGAGCACGCGCGCTTCCCGGTGTACGAAGAAACGCTGGACAATGTCATCGGCATTCTCTACGCAAAGGATCTCCTGCCGTTCGTCATCGACGACGATGAGCCGATGATGGGTTGGCGCACGCTCGTGCGCCCCGCCACGTTCATACCCACGTCGAAGCCGATCGACGTCCAGCTCCGCGAGTTCAAGGCGAGTCACACGCACATTGCCATCGTGAGCGACGAGTTTGGCGGCACAGCGGGACTCATCACGATCGAGGATGTGCTCGAGGAAATCGTCGGCGAGATCAACGACGAGTACGACGATCAAGAGCCGGAGATAGAGCAGGAGGGCGGCACGCGCTTCTGGGTGAGCGGTCGCATCTCGCTCGGCGAGCTGAGTGAGCTGCTGAGCCACAGCTTCGAACAGGATGATATCGCGACGGTCGGAGGGCTCGTGTACGAGACGTTCGGACGAGTGCCACGTGCCGGAGAATCAGCGATCGTGGGATCGTACCGCATGGTGGTGGAGCGCGTGCGGGGTCGACGGATCGAACGGGTGTACTTCGAGCGTGTCAGCCCCGAGCCGCCGATGGAGGACGAATGAGCGCCGCCGAATTGGTCCTCGTGCTTGCCGTCATCACCGTCGCTGCACTGACGGCGGGCGGAATGGCCATGCGCTCGGTGAGCCGTATCTGGCTGCGCCATTGGGTCGAGCAGCAGTTGCGTGGCTCCCACGCCGCGCTGGTGTACCTGGAGCGCCCGCAGCGGCTGATCACGGCCGCAAGTGCGACGGTGGCGCTCATCCTCGTGCTCAGCGGTGAGCTGGTCGCGAGCGACCACTCCTTGAACGTGAAAGTGCTCGCCACTGAGATGGCGATCTTCGCCGCGGCGGTGGTCGTCCTTGGTCAGTTGCTGCCGAGGGCCGTCGCGCGCCGATTCGCACCTCAGGTGGCGTCGCTGCTCTCGCCGCTCATGGAGGCTGCGGCGCTGATCGCGTCGCCGATCGTGACGGCCGGCCGTCTCGCCAGCCGTCGCTTCGAGAACCGTTCGCTCGCGCAGCGAGACTCTATCCAGGACCTGCTGCGCGAGGGCGAGCTCGAGGGCGTCGGCGAGCGCGAGGAGATGGAGATCATCACCGGTGTCATGGAGTTCGGCGAGAAGACTGTCGGAGACGTCGTCATTCCGCGTGAGGACATCTTCGCCATCTCGCGCGACGTCAGCTCGCGTGAGCTGGCGGAGGAGGTCGCGACGTCGGCATTCAGCCGGGTGCCGGTCTACGATGGTACTCTCGACAACATCGTCGGAATGATTCACGCGTTCGACGTGCTCAAGCTGCGCGGCGAGAAGACGCCCGCCATCAGGCCGGTCGCGCGCGCGCTCCCGACAACGCCGTGCAGTGAGCTGCTTTTTCGCATGCTGCGCACACGGACGCATCTCGCCATCGTCCACGACGCGGAACAGCACACGATCGGCTTGGTGACGCTGGAAGACCTTCTGGAAGAGCTCGTGGGCGACATCCGCGACGAGCATGACGACCCCGCGCCGGCGCCGCACTGAGCATGGCTGCACATGGTGCGCTCCTGGAGGATTTTGCTGCGGGCCGTCAGGCGGCACTCGCGCGCGCGATCAGCATCGTCGAGAACCATCGAAAGGGTTTCGATGTCCTGCTCGCCGCACTGCATCCGCGACTCGGGCGCGCGCGTCGCATTGGCGTCACCGGTCCACCTGGCGCCGGAAAGAGCACCCTCACCACCGCGCTGACACGCGCCTACCGTGCGCAAGGGTTCACCGTCGGCATCGTCGCCGTTGATCCAACGTCGCCCTTCACCGGCGGCGCACTGCTCGGCGATCGGATCCGCATGAAGGAAGTTGCCCTCGATCCCGGTGTGTTCATTCGTTCGCTTGCCACGCGCGGATCGCTGGGCGGGCTCTCCGGCGCGACGCGCGAGACGTGCGACGTCCTCGACGCCTTTGGTATCGATAGGATACTTATTGAGACCGTTGGCGTCGGCCAGAGCGAGCTCGATGTCGCCCGAACGTCTGATACGACGCTCGTCGTCCTCGTGCCCGAGTCGGGCGATTCCATCCAGACCCTCAAGGCTGGGCTGATGGAGATCGCCGACATCTTCACCGTCAACAAGGCCGACCGTCCCGGAGCCGACCGACTGCGCAACGAGATTGAAGTGATGCTCGGCATGCGAACGGGCGCCGCGACTCAGACCGCCGCGGGTCATCATGGGGTAGACCTTTCGCAGAACAACATTCGGAAGCAGGTGCGTGCGGCAGCGGCCGAGCACGCCCCGGCACGGTGGACTCCGCCGGTGCTTCGAACGACGGCGGTAAAGGGCGAGGGGATCGAGGAGCTTGTTGACGCGATCGATCGCCACTTCCGCTATCTTGAGGAGAGCGGAACGCTTCGGGCGCGCAGGCGAACGCGGCTTCGGGATCGCGTGGTCGAGGTCGTCGAGGACAAGACACGGCGGCGGCTGTGGACCGATGCCGCGACGAACACCTGGCTCGACGAGCGCCTCGCCGACCTGGAGAACGGAGTCACCACGCCCTTTGCGATCGCGGATGAGCTGCTCGGGCGCAGTGCGGACCTTCTGACGCGGACGTCGACATGACATCGATGCGAGAGCTCACCGATACGATCAGCGACCAGCTGGCGGAGCTCGCGCGGTTGCGCGAGGAGGTTGCTGCATGGCGCCGAGCGTACGAGAAGGGGGCGAAGCGGGAGATCGGGTTCAACAATTCCGCAAGGGAAATCGAGCCGTTGTATACCGCGCTCGACATCGAAGGCGCGGACGCCGACAAGCTCGGCGTGCCGGGTGTGTATCCCTACACGCGCGGCATTCATCCCACCGGCTATCGCGGCAAGCTGTGGACGATGCGGCAGTTCGCCGGCTTCGGCAGCGCGAGCGACACGAACGAGCGGTTCAAGTTCCTGCTCGCGCATGGACAGACCGGATTGTCGACCGCATTCGACTTCCCCACGCTGATGGGCTACGACTCGGATCACCCGCGCTCCGAGGGCGAAGTCGGCAAGACCGGCGTCGCGATCTCCAGCCTCGCCGACATGGAGGTGCTGTTCGAGGGCATTCCGCTCGACCAGGTCTCGACGTCGATGACGATCAACGGGCCCGCGATCATTCTCTGGGCGTTCTACATCGCCGCGGCCGAGAAGCAGGGCGTGTCGAGTGAGAAGCTTCAGGGGACGATCCAGAACGACATCCTGAAGGAGTACATGGCGCAGCATGCCTGGTGCTTCCCGATCGAGCCCGCGCTACGCCTCATCGTCGATTGCTTCGAGTGGGGCGCGACACACGCGCCGAAGTGGAACACCGTGTCTATCTCGGGCTACCACATTCGCGAAGCGGGAGCCACCGCGGCGCAGGAGCTCGCGTTCACGCTCGCGGATGGGTTCACCTATGTCGAGCGCGGCATCGCCCGCGGACTGGACGTCGACGACTTCGCGCCACGCCTCTCGTTCTTCTGGGACATCCACAACGATTTCTTCGAGGAGATCGCGAAGCTCCGCGCGGCGCGCCGGATCTGGGCGCGTCACATGAAGGAGCGGTACGGTGCGAAGCAGGCGCGCTCGCTCCTGATGCGCTTTCATTCGCAGACCGCTGGCGTCACGCTGACGGCGCAGCAGCCGATGAACAACATCGTGCGCGTTGCCTATCAGGCACTCGCGGCGGTCCTCGGCGGCACGCAGTCGCTGCACACGAACTCGATGGACGAGACACTCGCGCTGCCCACGGAGCACGCGGTGCAGGTCGCGCTTCGCACGCAACAGGTGCTCGCCTTTGAGACGGGCGTTCCGAACGTCATGGACCCGCTCGGCGGATCCTACTATGTCGAGGCGCTCACCGACCAACTCGAGGCAGAAGCAGAGTCGATGTTCGCCGAGATCGAGACGGTGGGTGGTGTGGTGCAGGGACTGGAGCAGGGGTGGTTTCAGCGGAAGATCCACGAATCCGCAGCGCGTCAGCAGTGGGAGATCGAGCAGCATCGCCGCGTGATCGTGGGCGTCAACGAGTTCGTGTCATCCGATGGCGACGCACTCGACATTCCGCTCCTCAAGATCGGCGAACAAGTCGCGCGCGAGCAGGAGGCGCGACTCGCGAAGGTCCGCGCCGAGCGCGATCAGCCGCTCTGCAATGAGCGTCTCGAGACGCTGCGTCAGGCAGCGCGCGGAACGGAGAACGTGTTCCCGCACATCCTGGATTGTGCGCGCGCGTATTGCACGCTGTTCGAGATCCGTCGCGCATTGGAAGATGTGTTTGGTGCCTATCGCGAGCCGGTGTTCTTCTGACCGCAGGGAAGCAATCCTCCGCGCGAGGAGCAGGAGCGGCGCGCAGCGACGCGATATCAAATAGAATCCGCCACTCGCCGGAGCGAAGCTCCGACGAGTGGTGGGAATCCTACTTCGACGCGCACTACCTCCTCGAGTACGAGCCGATCTTCACCGAGGAGCGCGATCGTCGCGAGGTCTCGCGGCTCATTGACGTGCTCGCACTGCCGACTGGCTCCCGCCTACTCGACGTCCCGTGTGGGCAGGGACGACACGCGCATCCGCTCGCTGAAGCAGGGTACCGCGTCGAGGGACTCGATTACTCGCAGCACCTGATCGACAAGGCACGTGCACGAGGGACCGGTCCCTCGCTCAAGTACACGCGCGGAGATATGCGCAAGCTGCCCGCGCGATGGACCGGAAAGTTCGACGCCGTGCTCAATCTCTTCACGTCGTTCGGATTCTTCACCGACGCGAAAGACGACGCGAAAACTATCACTGAATTTGCGCGCGTCTTGAAGCCCGGCGGCGCGCTGGTCTGGCACGGCGGCAGTCGCGACGGCGTCATGGCGAAGTTCCTGTCGCGCGACTGGTGGAAGTCGGACGACGGGACCATGATCGGCCACGAGCGATCGTTCGATCCACTGTCCGGGATCCTCTCGATCGAGACGAGTTGGGAAGGTCCCTCGGGCCGAGGCTCGCGGACCCACCGCATTCGCCTCTACACCGCGTCGCGTCTCGCGGAGCTGTGTCTCGACGCGGGGCTCGTCGTCGAGCAGTCGTATTCCGGGTTTGACAATCGCCCCCTGACGCGTCGGTCCGGCGAGATGTTGCTCGTGGCAAGAAAAGAAGCGTAGCGCGAGCGCGGCACCGCGTACGTGCTCTCCATCACGACCGCGCTCCGAGGAAGTCCTCCGACTCCTGCACGGCCGGCGACCGCAGGTGGGCGAGGATCAGTGGGAATACATCGCGCACCGCGTGCTTGCCAATGAGGCAGTCGATGTCGCCGTAACCTGCGACCACGACCCGCTGGTAATGGCTGGGTCCATTCACCTTCACGAGCGCGTCCATCGTGGCCTGCGTGCTGGAGGGAAGGAAGCAGCGATTCTTCTCGCCGTGCACGTACGTGATCGGAAGCGCTAGCCGATCGAGGTCCTTCAGGTACGTCGCGCCGTCGGCCTTCACGGCGTGTCCCTGGCGGACCATGTGCGCCAGCTGGTCGAATGCGCTGAGGCTCGTCACACCGAACAGCTCGTGGACGCCGTCGTGGACGGGCCGGTTGAGTTGCTCGTGCTCGTACATCGGTCCGTACATGAACGTGATGCGCCGACAGACGGGATTCGTGCACGACTCCTCGGCGGGCAGCATGCGAAGTGCCGTGTCGAAGATCCGTGATTGCCAGCCTTTCAAGTCCGTGCGCGCGGTGAGCGACTGCTTGCCGAACGCCTTGAGAACCTCGGGCAAATGCAACCCCGACTTGACGCGCGCCATGGTCGGCGTCAGCAGGTGGAGCCCCATCTGGAGACAGACGGCCGACCGAACGCCCTGCAGTCCCTCGATGAGCGCCATGTGCAGCGTCAACGCACCGAAGCCCTGGGCGACGACGTCGATCGCCGCTGCGCCGGTGACTTCGCGCACGGTCGCCACGGCCGCGGGCAAGTCGAACATCGCCACCTGGTCGGCGGTGACGTCCGCGACCGAGGCTTCCAGATCCACGCTCATGCGGTGGTCGAGAACCCACACGTCGTGTCCCGCCTCGTGCAGATACTCGACGAGGTTCGTGTCCACCATGTCGGTCGAGAACACACGGCCCGACATGCCGATGCCGTGCACGAGCAGCACTGGCGCGCCGTCGCCCTGGTAGCGAAGCATGCGCAGCGAAACGCCGTCGTCTGTCGTGAAAAAGTGCATCTCCGGCGGCTCGGTCCTCAGCTCGCGCAAGGTGCGCGGCGCGGCGTCCGGATCGAGGACGCTGCGCCGAGCGAGCACGCCGCCGTACGTGTCGTAGAGCGCACCCGCGAAGAAGCGTCCGAAGTCGGCCGCCGCCTTCAGGCGGCGCACGAGGCTCCCGGCATTGGTGATCTTGAAGGTTCGCATCTGCGTGGCGAAATCCTTCGGCAGGATCCTCAGCACGCCGCGACCGACGACTGGTCCCTTGTCGTCCAAGCCCTCGTGCAGCGTCACGAACAGTGTGGACGTGTCCGGCCACAGATCCAGGCCTTTGTCGTCACGAACGTGCTTGAAGCCGTGCAGGAAGAAATGATGACCGCCTTCGGTCGTCATCGGCATGCGATACGTCATGCGCCGTGCGCGCGCGTCGTCAGGATCCTGCGTCAGTAGCTCGAACGTGCCGTGCGTGACGCGAATGGGACGGGGCGACAATGCCCGCGCGGTGACCGTGCCGTGCAGATAGGCCTGATGCCGTGGGTTCCGCAGCATCTCGTTCAGATCGTCGGTGGTGATCGTCGCCGTGAAATCGAGCGGGCTGCCCTCAGCTTCGCCCGTCTTTGCGGCGGCGCGATAATCGGCGACGACGTCGTTGCCCAAGGCGACAAAGCCGCGCATCGTCTCCGTGAACTCGATGCCGACGCGACGCGCCGTGATCGCTGTCCGGGGAGCAGACGGAAGATCATAGTTCGGCGTGGCGCCGCGCTCCTCGGCGATCAGCGCCGCCGTGCGTTCCGCGAGTGCGGAGATCGTCAGGAATGGATTCACGCCGAGCGAGCGCGGCATCACGGAGCCGTCGGATACATAAAGTCCTTCGTGCACCTGCGATCCCGACGTGCCGGCGAACACCCGCCCGCGATCGTCGACGACGCCGTGCTCGGCCGTCTCGCCCATGCCGCATCCGCCGAGCGGATGGACGGTGACGAGATTCTTGCCGAGTCGATCGGTCCACGTGGGATTCTTGATGTACGTAGCGCCCAGCGCTTCGGTGGCGCGCAGGAGCTCGGCGTTGATGCGCTCGAAGATCGACTGCTTGCCGCAGTCGGGCCAGTTGATCCGCACGCGATCGTTGACGAGCGCGATCTTGCCACAGGAATCGTCGTGCGCCATGACGAGGAAGGTCTGCGTGTTGGCGACGGCGCCGGTACTGATGCCCGGAATCAACGCCTTCATCTCACGCATCTTTTCTTCGGCGAACTCCTGCGTGGTCGCATCGCCATGCTTGCCGAGCATGCGCGCGGCCATGAACAGCGATGACGCGAGCATTGGCGCGAGCGTCGACGGAATGACGCCTTCCTCGATGATCATGCCGTCCTCGAGCTTCTCCGTCCCCCTCAGGTCGATGAGGCTCGTAATGCAGGGACCGGGTCCGCCCAACCGGTGGCTTCCGACCCCGATGCCATGGATCGGCTGGTCCGCGTTGTACGCGAAACCGAGGACGTCGCCGTTGCCGGTAAAGGAGTGCCCGAGCTTTTCGGACAGGGACAGCCCGGCTTCGCGCGAGCGCAGGAGGATCTCCGTGCTGCCAAGGCTGCCGGCTGCGAGGATGACTGTTTCAGCCGCGACGAACATCGACGACGCGCCGAACTTCCGCATCTCGCTGCCGCTGACGTCGAAGCGAACGAGCCACCGCTTGCCCTTGCGCTCGAGCCGTCGCACGGAGCAGCCGGTAAAGATCTCCGCGCCATGGTTGTGCGCGTCCGGCAGGTAGTTCATCAGCAGTGTGTTCTTCGCGCCAATGTTGCACCCGCCCACACAGTTGCCGCAGTTGTTGCAGCCGTGTTGTTCGACGCCGACGTGATTGATGCCGCCCTCGAAGGAGACGGTGATCGGCGGCTGGAAGATCGGCGCGTTCATGTGCTTTGCCGATCGTGCCATTGCCTGCAGCTTGTGCGGCTGCGCCACGTGCGAAGGGAAGGAGATCGGCCGCAGCATCTCCTGCGCATGCGCGACCCCCGTTGCAATGCGCGTCTCGCGATCGGCGCGGATGGCGTCCGGCCACTTCGGATCCAGCCACACGCGCTCGTCCGGCATGATCGCGACGTTGGCGTTGATCAGGGACGTGCCGCCGAGCCCACATCCCACGAGCACCGAGATGTCGGGGTTGATGTGGAAGTCGTAGAGCGCGTTAGACGTACCCATGCGGCGGTTGGCGAAATCCATCTGGACCTCGCGCATGGCCTCGAGCGGGCCTTCGGGAAAGTCGCCGGGCTGTCGTTCGTCACCGCGCTCCAGGAGGCAGACCTTGAGGCCGGCGCGCGCAAGGCGGCTCGCGTTGATGGCGCCCCCGTAACCTGAGCCGACGACGATTACGTCGTACTGCTCGGACATCCGGTCGATGGGCGTGGCGATGTACGTCATCGGGAAGGCTCGTTCGGCGTGTGCGGCGCGGCGCGGTCGACCACCTTCAATCGCTCGCCATCGTTGCGCTGCACGGGATACATGCCGGTGATGGCCAGCACGACCTCGTCATCGCTCATGGGGAACGGATCGCCCTGCGCGACCAGGTTCTTCACGGAGCCGTACCAGAGGCGCCCATTGTCGATGGCCACGCAGTACGGATCGCCGAACCATCCCCCGGTGTTGTAGTACTCGGTGCCGTCGAACAGCGTGGCCGTCCCCTCGAAGTGCGTGTGGCCGAAGATGACGGCGTCGAAGCCACGGATGCCGGACGCCTCCGCACCCTCGCGGAAGCAGGCGCGCTCGCCCTTGATCCAGTTCTCGTCGGGTGGCGGTGCGGCCTTCTTGAGCAGGCCGAAGCCGGACAGCACCTGTTCCAAGGCAGCGATGCAGGCGTCGTTGAGCACGTGCATCGCGTGGTAGGTTCGTGGGCCGATCCCGATGGCGAGGCGGCCGATCAGCGTGAACGCATAGTACAGGCGCGGGAAGCGCAGGAACATGTCGTCGTACATGTGCCCGTGCTCCACGCGGATGCGCTTGTTGCCCGACGTGACGGAGAGGAAGGGCACGACCTTCATGCGTCCGACGTCGGTAAGGAAGTGTTCGAGCGCGATGTCGTGGTTGCCTACGGTATAGTAGATCCGCAGGTCGTTCTCCCAGAACTTGAGGAACAGCCCGACCGAAGGCGTGAGGTCGGACACCAGCAGCGACAGCGACAACTGCGCGATGTCGATGCCGTCTCCGTTGATGCACACGGAGTAGCGGTGGTCGAGCGCGAACTGCACGAACTCCGTGAACGCGCGGCGCGTGCGGTGCATCCGGTTGCCCATGTGAATATCGGACACGACGAGCATCCGATCTTCGCGTACGGCTGTCTTCATGGGGCGGCCGGTTCGTCCGCTGTTTCGCTGGTGGACTTGAACTCGGCGCCGGCGCCCATCATGAATCCCGACCGCGCCAGGCGGTTGCCGAATTCCGCGGTCGCGAGCTTGAAGACGAGCTTCTCGTCCAGGTCGCGGATGCGCCCGCTGAGCTGCTGGAGGAGCTCGAAGGCGAAGGTGGGGTCGCGGCGGATCTGGAGCAGCAGCGAGCCGGGACGGAGCACCAGCAGCGACACGTCACCGATGGCGTGCGCCGTGGCGCTGCGTGGCAGTCCTTCCAGCAGCGACATCTCCCCGAAGAAGCTCCCGCGATCGAGCGTTGCGAGCCGCAGCGAGTGGCCGCCGACGCTCTTCGAGATCTCCACCTGGCCACTGCGCACGACGAACATCTCCGACGATGAGTCGCCCTCTCTGAAGATCATCTCGCCGTGGCTGAACGTCTGCACTTCGTGGTGGCGGGTTGCCTTCATGACGCTGCTCCCACTGGTGATGCGGACAACGGGTGGAACAAGTGGCCGCTGTGGCGCTCTCTGCCACCGGCCGGTCCGGTGTAATCTGCGGGAAGCACGTCCACGTGCTTGAGCAGCGCGTGGGCGAACTCCAGGTACTGCACGACGAGCGCGTCCGTGAGCCCCGCAGACAGACCATGCGTGGTGCGACGCGCCTCGAAGCAGGCGAACATGGAGGTGGCGTCGGCGCCGATGAGCGCGGCCGCGCGCTCGATGACCGATCGCGTCTCCAGCCCGGGCGATTGGCCCGCGAGCCGCAGCACCCCGCGCATGTACGCGTTGAATGACGGGAAGCCGCTCAGCAGCAGCGAGCCGATGTCCGCGGGGCCGCTGGTGGCGACCATCAGGCGCAGGCGGAGGTGCAGCACGGTGTCGCGGATCTCGCGCTCGACTTGCTGCCGAAGCCCGGCGTAGGTCACCAGTTCCACGTGGACCGGGTCGTCCCCCCACAGCACTTCGCGCGCGTCGTTCATGTCCGAGATCTCGATCGCGAACGAGTCCTGCATGCCCCCCCACTCCTCCCGTGAATAGAGGTAGGGTGGCGTGTGGCCCTGGCGGATCCACTGCTGCAACACGGGCCCGGCGCGCACGAGCGTCTGCGCCGTGATCGACTCGAGGATGACGAGGAGATTGAGGTCGCTTACGCCGGGAATCGCTTCGCCCCGCGGCAGGGACCCGAACACTACGACGCTTCGCAGCTCGTCCGCGAACGTCGTCCGAAATTGAGCGGTGAGCTTCGCTGCAGTTGTGCGGGCATCGGCCATATGTGCGTCGATGTGCTCTATAGAGTGTGGCGGGGCGACCGTGATCGCGGTCAGCAGGACCGGTCGGCGACCCCGAAAAACAGTATCACTCTGGCGGAAGTCCGGATAGTCCTCCGGAACGTGCCGGACCAATGCGGCGCACTTCGCCGTTTGCCATCGCGCCGACCTCCCGATGCTGCGACAGCGACAGCCCTTGCGTGGCGCACAGGAGCACGGACGCCACGTCGCCATGCGTGCACAGGAGGAACGCGCCCGCGCCGTCGGATGCATGCAGCTCGCGCAGTAGCGTCGTCACGCGGTCGAGGATCGACGTCGCGCTCTCCACCCCCCAGCTCTGGTGCGTTGGGTTCGCGCGATCCTCCGACCAGACGCGCTCGTAGTGCTCGTCGGAGCCCAGCTCGAACTCACCGAAACCACGCTCCGCGAGCCGCGCGTCCACGCGAACGCTCGTGCCCAGCACCTCGGCCGCGATGGCAGCCGTCTCCCGTGCGCGAAGCAGCGGGGACGAGACGATCCGGCAGGTGGCTGGCAGCGTTCCGTTTGCAAGCGCGGCGATCACCGACGTGCGAACCTGCGAGCGACCAGTGTCGGTGAGGCCATACGCCTCGCCGGCGGCGGCGGGGCTGCTGGCGATGAGCTTCTTGACATTGGCCTCGCTCTGTCCGTGCCGGAGTAGATAGACGCGTGACGAATCCAGGGACGCGGCTGGCGTTGGCATAGGCATGGCATATTGTGACGGTGTGCGGGGCCGACGGGAAGTCCTTGTGGGATGAGCATTCTGCCCGTAGCCGCGATCTCCCGGCGCTTCGCATCGCCATCCCCTTCCGCAAGCCGCAACACGATGCGAACATTGGGCGCGATTGCCTCGCCCACCACGGCTCGTGTCATGCCCGCACGCATTGCCGACTTACGTAGATCCCCTGATGCATCTATCCGCCCGCACGGCAGTGCTCGTTTCCGTGTTCCTCGCGCCCATGGCGCGCGCGCAGGAGCCGCAGCCACGCCCGCTGACGCTCCAGCAGGCCCTCGCGTTGGCGCAGGAATCGAATGCGGGATTGCGCGCGGTACGCGACCGCGTCGAGGAGGCGCAGCGCCGCAGCAGCGTGATGTTCAGCAACTTCCTGCCGCGCGTGTCGACGACGGCCGTCTACCTCGGCAGTGACAACAGCCGCGGGATCATCGTACCGGCCGGCGCGCTCGGGACCGTGCCCGGGCTGGGGCGGTTCCCACGGACGGAGACCAACATCCCGCAGGGCGGCTCCGACATCGGCTTCGCGATGACCATGGTCCAGCAGCCGGTGACGCAGGTCTTCAAGATCAGGCAGGGCCTCGGCGTGGCGCGCGCGGACGAGGGCCTCAGCAGGGCCGAGCTGCGCCGCACGGAGCAGGCGGTGTCGGTCGGCGTGCTGAAGGCCTACGCCGGAGTGCTCATCGCATCGAAGCGCCGCGACCTCGCGCGCGCGCGCGGCGCCACGGCGGCGATCCGCACCGCCACGCAGGCGGCGGCGGTGCAGGCCGGCATGGCCACGAACGTCGTCTCGCTCGAGGCGCGCTTCCGCGCGCTGCAGGCACGCCAGGACCTGCTCGAGGCGGAGAACGAGTACACGGATCTCAGCTACGCACTCGCCGACGCAATCGGCCTGCCCGGCAACACGCCACTCGCCGTCGAGGCTCCCGCCCCGTCCGTGGAGCCGCTGGATTCGCTGGACGCGTACGTCGCGTCCGCGATGCGCGCCAATCCCGACGTTCTCGAGGCGGACGCGCTGGTGTCCAAGGCGACGCACGGTGTCGGTGCGGCCCGTGCGGACTACATCCCGGATTTCAGCATCTTTGGCAGCCACTTCCTGCAGACGTCGCTCCCCTTCCTGCCGCGCAACACGCTGTTCTTCGGCGCGATGGGCACCGTCAACCTGCTCGATTTCGGCGCGCGCAAGAACACGCTCGCCGAGCGCAATGCCCAGCTCAATGCGGCCAACCGGAATCTCGAGCGCGTGCGGGGCAAGGTGCGCGGCGAGGTGGAGGCGGCGTACCGCAGGCTGGCGCGCGCGCACGAGATGGCGGAGGTGGCGCAGGAAGCTCTGGCACTCCGTGACGAGGCGCTGCGCTTGCGCACGGCATCGATGGTGGCCGGATACGGAGTTCCTGCCGAACAGAGCGAGGCCAGCGCCGACCAACTCGAGGCCCGCCTCAACGTGCTTCGCGTCGACATGGGCTATCGCATCGCCCGCGCGGAGCTCGAGCAGGCGGCAGGACGACTCGCGCGATAGCTCGCGCGGGAGCAGATCACCGGGAGCGGAACACAATGCCGACGACGAACACGAAGGACCAGGCCCTCGAGCCGGGTATGGCAAAGGGAGACGGGCCTGGCATCGAATTCACGGAGACCATGCGCGGATTCGCATCCACGCAAGTCACCGACGACTACCAGAAGGGACGCGAGCAGGGCGAGCGCGATGGCTCGAAGTTCGAGTTCACCGTCACCGTCACCGCGCCGAACATCGACCGGCTGATCGCAGACCCGGCGCACGAGGCACAGCTGCGCGGCACCATCACTGCGCCGATGCTCTCTGCCACGCCGCTGCGCGTGGAGGCGGGGCGGTTCAACCTGCTCGTGCGGGACGCGGACACCCCCGGCACGCGCAAGATGATCTACCAGATGCCCGCCTTGGCCGACGATGGGCGTACGTTCCACGTCGAAGGCTTCAAGACGATCCACGACGACGCCGGCCCGGACATCTGGGCGGACACCACGACCCTGTTCGTCACCGTCCGCGAGAGCAGCGCGTCCGGCGCGGTGGTGGCGAAGGGAATCGTCACCATCCACATCAAGGACTTCCGCACGCAGCTCGGCACCATGAAGGCGATCGGTGCCAGGAACAAGATCGAGGAGCTGAAGGCCCTGGCGAAGTTCGGCCGGTTCTTCATGGGCGCGGTGAACGAGATCTACGGCGGGATCTTCGCGCGGCCGAGTGCCTTCAACCCGGATGCGCCCGCGCGCGTGCGTCGCGAGCTGCGCTGTGGTCCCCCTGAGATCCACTACTTCCACACGAAGGACGGCGTCGAGCTCAAGCTTACGCGCTTCAAGGGAGGCACCAAGGGGCCGGTCATCCTCGCCCCCGGCTTCGGCACATCGGCGCTCGCCTACACCATCGATACCACCGACACGAACTATCCGGAGTTCCTCTACGAGCGCGGATACGACACGTGGGTGCTCGACTATCGCGCCAGCCCGGACCTTCGCAGTGGCGCCACGCAGTTCACGCTCGACGACATCGCACTGTACGACTACCCCGCGGCCGTGGACTTCGTGCGGGGGGTGACGGAGCGCGAGTCGGTCCAGATCATGGCGCACTGCGTCGGCTCGATCACGATGCTCATGGCGCTTGGACGCGGGCTCAAGGGGGTGCGTTCGGTCGTGGCATCGCAGCTCACGCTGCACCCGCGCGTGGCACCGCTCAACAAGGTGCGGTCCGGGCTGTACATGGCCAATTTCCTCAGCGCGATCGGCGTGGACACCCTCACCACCGACGAGCGGAAGGACGCCTCCTGGAGCGAAAAGCTCTACGATGCCGCGCTCCGGCTCTATCCGGCCGGCAAGGAGTACTGCAGCAGCCACTTCTGCCGCCGGATGATGTTCATGTACGGCGAGGTGTTCGACCACGACCAGCTGAACGCCGCCACGCATGACGCCATCCACGAGGCGTTCGGCGTCGCCAACCTCACCACCTTTACGCAGCTCTCGCAGGCCATCCGCGATGGACACGTGAAGGGAGCTGACGGCGACGACGTCTACCTCCGCGGCTATGAGGGATTCCGGCTCCCCATCGCCTTCCTTCACGGGGAGAGCAATCGCCTCTTCCTGCCCGAGGGCAGCCTGAGGACGATGGAGTATCTCAGCGAGAAGAACGGATCCCACTACTACACGCGCCACGTCATCAAGGACTACGCGCACATGGACTGCTTCATCGGAAAGAATGCCGCGCGGGACGTGTATCCGGTCGTTACGGCCGAGCTCGACCGGCACAACTAAGAGACCTGACCCGCAACGAGGTGTGACGAGCATGGCCAACGTTCAGTCCGATTCCGTCCCGGGAATGATGCACAACGAAGGGCACCATCCGTCGCTGACGGACCTCTTCGACTATCCCCTCATGTCGGCGCTCGTCGAGCGGCGCACGCGACGCATTCCGCGCGGCCAGTCCGTGAACGCCGGCCCGCTGAGCCACGAGAGCAAGAACCAGCCGGCGCCGCTGAGCAAGCTCGAAGAGGCCATCCTGATCACGTGCATCACCGGCATCACCGGCGCCACCACGCACGACGGGCCGCTCACGAAGGCCAACGGGACGGACGAGCTGGGCACGCCGTTCCTGAACGTCATGGCACGCACGGGCAGCAGCGCCGACAACTGCCAGGCGACGCACTTCTTCATGATCAACGACGACGGCATCTTCCTGCTCAAGCATCCCACGGGCACGAGGGCGCTCCAGTCCCTGGGCGAGCTGCCGCCCCGCTGGGCCGACTGGAAGGAAGCCGACTGGATCGCTGCCGCCGAGGCCTGCAAGGTGCGCGTGTCCGACAAGCGACTCAGCTTCCCGCGTGAATGGCCGTACTACCTCGGCTGGAATGCGCAGGCGTCCAACGCACCGGGCACCACGCTGTTCTATCCCCTCGTCGACTGCACCTGGCAGTACATCAACGCGGTCCTCATCCTCGCCGCGGAGCCGGACGGCAAGCGCCCCCTCTTCATCGACGACTGGCGCTCGTTCAAGCCGAAGGGCGCGTTCGAGTGGATGGCCAAGATCGGCAGCACGCTCGGCATCACCGAGAAGATCCCGTATCACCCCGTGGGCGGCCTCAAGTGGGTTCGCAACGGATTCGCCTCGAAGGACAGCCCCGCGCCGATGGGCTGGGTGCACACGCTGCGCACCGACTACGAGGCGTTTTTCTACTTCCAGAACCTCATGCTGCTCGGCCAGGCGATGGGCTTGGGGGGATGGATCCACGGCGCCGTGTTCAATCCGTACATCTATCAGCGCGACGAATCCAAGGGCTGGCACGGGCTCGGCATGCGCTTCCAGACACCGAACAACCTGTCGCCCACGGCGCCGGTGCCGGCGTCGCAGCCGAACCCCATCGGCATCGACGGCATCCTCGAGACGCTCGTGCCGCCTTACGTCGGATCGATGAGCGAGGCGGTGGACCGTGTCATCGAGATGAAGTACGGCGCCAACGGCACGGCCTACGGAAACGAGGACGTCTGGTCACGCCCCTATCGCAATCGCGACGACGCGCGCGCCTACCTCAAGAAGGGCACGCGCTTCGGCCCGAAGCAGATCGAGTACACCAAGGACCTCTGCAACTACATCTACGACACGTACGGCCGCTTCCCCGCGCACGTGGACGCCTTGTATGCCCCGGGCATGTGGTTGCAGTTCTCGCACCTCGAGCTCGAGTATTACGACAAGTTCTTTGACCCGGCCCAGTACACCCGGCAGAAAGCACACGATGCACTCTGGCACCGCTAGGAGGATCCCGTGAGCACCGCGGGGGTCAGCGCTGGCGCGAGCCAGAGCCTGACCGCCGTCGACGCCGCGGTTCCGCAAGGCAATCCGGCACTCAGTGCGCAACTGGCCGGCAATAGCCTCGGGCGCCTGTTCTGCCTCACGCTGTTCACGCCGATCCGTCCCCAGTGGGTGCCGGTGCTGCGCGCGGCATTCTATCTGGGCAAGTACGTCAGCATGGCGCAGACGCACATCCTGCAATTCAACTTCATCCGGTTCGTACGCTGGACGATCGTGTCGCCCGAGCTGCCCTTCAATGGCGCGCCGCAACAGCGCGACAAGCTCAGGTACCACTACCTGTTCTTCGAGAGCAACTTCGACGGGCCCTGGCAGCATTACATCGATGCCTTCGCCTACTGCATCCCGATGGACATCCGCTTCTGCTGGGGCCGGGGATTTGATTTTCCCGCGCCCCCTCCGTCGGAGCCGCTCAAGAAATGGATTGCGATGAACAGCATGGAGGGCGGCAGTTACTACTGCGCCTACGAGCATGCGAGCACGCGCATGGTGGCCGGCGCACTCACCGTGCGGGATCGATTCCCGACGCTCGTCGCCGCGTCGCAGCAACTCGACGCGAGCGCCTTCAAGGCGACGTACGAGCAGTTCCTCACCGACGTGCAGGGGCATCTCTGATGGGCGACCGGCGCAACATCAACGGAACGGCGTATGGGCTCACCGTCTTCACGGCCATCATCCTTGGGCATGAGAAGGAGCTGCTCACCGCGATCGAGAGCGTGCCGCGAGGGGTACGCAGCCCGCTCGCGCGGCTGGGAACCATCCACACCTCTCGCCTGCAGATCTTCGATCATCTCGTGCATCAGGGTCCATCGCAGCGTCCCGACGCGCTCAAGTCGAACTATCTCGTCTTCACGGCCGCCTTCGACGGTGAGCTCGAGGCGTTCCTCGACTCGATGCTCGATCGCATGCCGGAAGCGCACGGCTGGTGGCGCCACTGCGTGGGCTATCCAGGGCTTGGCGCGCGCGCG
Source organism: Gemmatimonadaceae bacterium (assembly GCA_036844565.1). Taxonomy (GTDB): domain Bacteria; phylum Gemmatimonadota; class Gemmatimonadetes; order Gemmatimonadales; family Gemmatimonadaceae; genus AG11. Next base: position 151,211 of record DAIUFP010000008.1, read on the forward strand.
GAGTTCAAGCGCTGGATTCGTCACAACCAGATCCACACGTCCCTCTTCGCGGTCAACTCGCCGAACCGGGGGGTGTCCGAGGTAGTCGAAAGTCTCGCGCTGCGCGAGAAAGTGCTGGAATTCGCGATGTCGGCTCAGGGGCTCGATGCAATCGAGCTTCAGGCACGCTTTCGACAGACGTTCGTGGAGGAAAGGTGATGGGGCCGACCAAGCACAGTCCATTCGGTTTGCTGAATGGCAACGTGTTCCAGCGGCCGCCAAATCTTCCACGCCGCCATGGAGAGCCGGCGAAGGTCGATGTCGCCGACATCCAGGGTAACGTGCTGCGCGGCTACTCCCACCCCAAGGCCGCCTACATCTTCCTGCACGTGGACGACGTGGCGAAGGGCAAGGCGCTGCTCGCCCGCATGCTCCCGCGCATCACGTCGGGCGAGCCGTGGGGCGACAAGCCGCCGGCGACGGCGATCCAGGTGGCGTTCACCTACGCGGGACTCGCTCACATCGGCGTGTCCCCGGACATTCTGCGCTCGTTCCCCGAGGAGTTTCGCGAGGGGATGGCCGCTCGTGCCGAATCGTTGGGTGACCGCGGCCTCAACGCCCCCGAGCACTGGGAACAGGGACTCGGCACCGGCGAGGCGCACGTCCTGCTCACCGTGTGGGCCGTGGACAACGAACACCTCGACCGCGTGCGCGAAGAGCTGCGCCAGGTGGGCGCATCCGCTGGCGCGACCCGCGTGATCAACGAGACCCACGCCGAGGCCTTGCCAGCGGGGAAGGACCACTTCGGATTTTTCGACGGGATTTCGCAGCCGGCGGTCGAGGGCAGCGGCGTACAGGGCCGCCCCGGCGACGGCCAACCCGATGGCGCCGGCGGCTGGCGTGATGTCGCGCAGGGCGAGTTCCTGCACGGATACATCGACGAAGACGACGGGATGCCTGACGCTCCCATTGCGCCCTTCGACCGGAACGGCACGTTCATGGTGTACCGTAAGCTGCACATGAACGTGGCCGCCTTCCGTCGGATGATCGACGAGTTCGGGAAGCGCTTTCCCGGCGGACCCGAACAACTCGCCGCGAAGATCGTCGGCCGCTGGCGCGACGGCACGCCCCTGTGCTCTTCACCGAATGCGCCGAATCCGGAGATCGCTGCGGATCCATCCCGGATCAACGACTTCACGTATTCCGGCGACCCCGCCGGGCTGTGCTGCCCGGTGGGCGCGCACATTCGCCGCGTTCATCCTCGTGACGCCCAGGGTTTCTTCGGTGGACGCCTCACGAATCGGCACCGCATCATTCGCCGCGGCCGCACCTACGGTCCTCCGCTTCCCGAAGGCGCCATGGAAGACGATGGCAAGGAGCGTGGACTCGTTTTCGTCTGCTTCAACACGAGCATCTGGCGGCAGTTCGAGACCATCCAGCGTCTCTGGATCGACGACGGCGATCCCTTCGGCCTCGGCTCCGATACCGACTTCCTCATTGGATGTCCGAAGGGTCCCAAGTCCAAGCTGACAATTCCTGGCAAGCCGCCATTTTTCATATCGCCGCAGCCCCAGTTCGTGACCACTGGCGGTGGTGAGTACCTGTATCAACCGAGCATCAGCGCGTTGCGCTGGCTCACGACTTGAGTGAAATGATGAGCTGCATGGTGCGCAGGATTCTCGCGCTGATGGCCGTCTGTTCGGCCGCTTCACTGGCCGGCTGCGGCGGGGACAAGGTCACGGGCGTCGACGCGCAGGCGGCCGCGGACGCGGTCAAGGCGGAGGCGCGCCTCTTCGAGGCAATGAACAAGGACGACTTTGCGGCCGCCGGTGACATCGTCGGGGAGCTGAACGACCTTCGCGACCGGGACCCGACGAACTATCGCAACACGTTCATCTTCGGGGCAGCCAACTTCTGGTGGATCGCCGAAGCGGCGCGTCCCGACGCGGGCGTCGATCCCCTCCTCATTATTTCGTTGTCGATTCCCAACATCTTGTCGGCCTGGCCCGACGTGATCCAGAACGATCCCAAGAATGCCGGCGGCGCTGAGGCGTTACTCGGCGCGTTCCTGTCTGACGCCGGCTTCGACAAGAAGACCGGATCCGCTCTGGTTGACACTGCGGCGAAGTACGCGCCACACGTCGGGATATTCCAGCAGATGTCGATCCGGCGCTTTGCGGCCGCTGACGACAGCACGACGGCGCAGTCCGTGGAGTACGGCTTCAAATGGTGGGAGTGGTGCCTTGGTGCTCCCATCGATCGCAACAATCCCGATTTCACGGGGAAGGTGAAGCCACCGACCGATGGGCCTTACGGATTCTGCTGGGGCTCGGCACGAGTGCCACACGGCTATGAAGGCAGCTGGATGATGCTCGGCGATCTGCTGGTCAAGAGTGGGAACCTCAAGGTGGCGCGAATAGCGTACCAAAACGCGACGCTGGGCGTGAACTACAGCCGCTGGAAGCACAAGCCAGATCTCGAGCAGCGACTCGCGTCCGACCTCGCGCTGCGCGCCGCGACGTATGCCAGTCACGATCCCGCCAACTGGGCACCCATCGGCAACACGCAGTACGGCTGCACCCAGTGTCACGCGAGCAAGCAGTAGTCGCAGTCACCATTTCGCCTATCCTCCCTCCATCCACAAGGAACGCTGCATGACTCACGCGACCGGCGACAAAGCGCCCACGTACTCTGGTTCGACGAAGACGCTGGCGCGCCCGACCTCGCAGGGATGGTCTGGACTCGTCCGCTTTCTTTCCGACCCGCTGACATACCTGCCGCGTGCCGCAGCCAAGGATGGTGGCGACCTGGTGCCCTTCCTGCTCGGAGGCCTCCCTTGCACGCTCGTGACGAAGCCAGAGTACATCAGGCAGGGGCTCATGAACGAGGACTGGCCACCTATCTCCCGCGGCCGCCTGGTGAACCTCAAGAAGTGGTACCTGGGCGGTCTCTTCGTCAACATCGGCCAGGAGCATCATCGCCAGCGCGATGACATCTGGCTGCCGATCCTCGCCGACCCCATCGTGCCCAGGCTCGCACGCGAAATGACCGCGGATTGGGCGGGGAAATGGACCGATGGCAAGACCTGCGACATCTTCACGGAGCTGCGCGCGCTCTCGTTCGCGATCGATTGGAAGGCGCTCACCGGCGAGGATCTGCGCAACGATCCGAAGATGCTCAAGTCGCTCGAGATCGGCGTGAACACGCTCCCGTGGCTCATCCTCCCGCTGGGTCTCACGCGCTGGAAGTTGCCGCTGCCGAGTACACTGTCGGCAAAGGGTGCGCAGAAGATGATCAACGATCGCGTGACGCAGCTCATCGCGGAGCGCCGCAAGGACCGCTCGATACAGGATCTGCTCGGCAAGATGGTGGCGAAGCGCGACGAGCCGGGCTCGGTGACCACGGACGCCCAGCTCAACTCCACGGTGATGATGTATTTCGGCGCGGACCAGCTGCATGCGATGTACGCCTGGACCTTCTACCTCCTCTCGCAGAATCCCGACGTCGAAGCGAAGCTCCATGCCGAGATCGACCGCGAGCTGTCTGGGCAAGCCACCGTGGAAGACGTGCGCAAACTTCCGTATTTGCACAACGTGATGAAGGAGGCCATGCGACTCATGCCTCCGGTGTGGGGATTCTTTCGCGAGCTGGTCGAAGACTACCAACTCGGCGATACGGTGCTGCCGAAGGGCAGCCTCGTTGGGTTCAGCCCCTGGGTCACGCAGCGCGACGCGCGGTACTGGCCCGAGCCGCTTCGCTTCAACCCGGATCGTTGGGTGGCGGGCGCCAACATGCCGCCTGCGCTCTCGTACTTTCCATTCTCGGCTGGGCCCTACCGCTGTCACGGCACCGAGCTCGCCCTGACGGAAATGTTCCTCATGCTCACCACGATCATGCAGCAGTGGACCATGAAGTACGCGGGGGGCAAGCCGCCCGTACCGACGGCCACCTGGTGTACGGAGCCGAAGGACGGCATGCCCATGACGCTGAAGCGAAGAAACTAGACGCCCCTGAAAAAAGCGCCCGCCGATACGGCGGGCGCTTTCTTGTTGTCGCTGCCGGCCGCGTTAGCGAAGCGTCTTCATGTACTCGATGAGCGCACGCTTGTCGGACTGCGACAGGTCAGTGCCATACAGTGCTCCGGAATGCCCCAGGTTGCTGTTGCCGGGGAGCCGCACGTCGAACAGGAACGACGGTCTCCCCTTCACATCGGCGACGTCAGTGCGGAATCCTACGTTCAGCGTGTCATACAGCCCGTGACCCACATAGAACGTGGGTTTGCCGCCGTTGCGCTGCTCTTCTGGCGTGAGCAGATCGACGAGGCTCGGCACCGAGCCATTGTGCAGGTAGGGCGCCCGCGCCCACACGCCGTCGAGCAGCTTGTTCGCGTAGCCGTTCGTGCTGACCATGTCGGCAATCTCCCACTCGTACCCCTTCCCGTAATCCGCCAGCAGCTTGTTCAGCTTGGGAGTGTAGGAGTGAAGCCGGTGGGGATCGGTTCTGATGGTGACGAGCGGATCGACCTTGCCCGTCATCGCCCCGCCGATCGCATGGCACGACGCGCAGTGCTGGGCGAATAGCTGCGCACCGTGCGCCACTTTCGTCGAGTCGATGCCCCATGGGTACGCCGGTGCGGGGAGATCGCGCAGCCAGTCGCTGATTTGCGAAATGGAACCGACGTCGATGCTCTTCCGCGTCGCGCCGGCACCGAATGCCGCACCCATGTCGCGGTCCTTCCTGCGCGGGCTGTTCCCGTCCCAGTTCATCGCCATGCCGATGCGGCGGCGTTGATTCCAGAGCGCGGGGTAGGCGGCGGTGCCGATGTTCTCTTCGGCCGGAACGCCGGCCACGTAGTGCTCCCTGAGCTGGTTGACCTTGTAGGGATTGAAGGTGTCCACGCGGCCCGGGCCAAAGGCCGGCTTGTTGGCGAACAAGGGCGCGAACTGCGCTTTCGTCGCGAGGAGGCGGGATCTCATGGTCGGAATGACGACTTTCGAATAGATGATCCGGTCGAGCGCGTTGAGGTTCGCGCCGTTCGCCTGCATCAGCGGGATGAGATACTCGGAAGTGAAGTGCGCGTCTGAGGCGCTGGCAAACAGGAACTGGAAGTACGCTCCCAGATCGAGGCTCTTGGCACCCATGCCGAGATACACGTGCGACTGCTCGTCGACGGACGCACGTGCGGTGCTCACGTGACAGGCGGCGCAGGTGAGGCCAGTGACCGGCACGAACACCTGGCGCGTGCTGAAGCCAATCGGCATCGCATGTCCCGGCTCCTGCACGAACCCGAATGCGGTGAAGTCCTGCGGCGCGCCCTTGGGCAGGTATTGGGGAAATGCGCGCGGCAGGATCTTCATCACCTCCAGCGGAAGCCCGTTTTCGACGTCGCCACCGATCGAGCCGTACTTGAAGTGCTCGACCGGGTCGACAATGACCACGAGCTTGTTGGGCCGGTACCGGTTCACCGAATAGGCCGCGGTGACGGTCAGCACGAGGAGCAGGGAGAGGATCAGCCCACCAATCCGGGGCCGCCGATGCGTCCCGCCACCGGGTGTTGCGTTTGTGGTGCCGGGCATCGTTACGCGGTCTCCGTCATAGGCACGTGATCGTTTCTCGACGGGGATCAATGAGAACTGCCACGGAGGTGGAGGAGCAAGGAGTCGGTTCGCGACAAGAGTGTGACCGCGACCGCGATTAATCAATGAGTCGCCCGTCGGTTCGGGGAGCGCGGACGGGGCGAGACTCTGGCGCCTGTCCGCCGCATCTAGCATTCTTGTTCCCGACTGCGGCCTTCTGGAGTCGCGTCGTCACTCATCGAGCGACTCGCACGACAGCCCCCGCGCGACTTCGAATTCCCCCCGACGGACCAATCAATTCCGCATATGACTGGGCTATGCTGAGGCTTTTTGCGTTTCCCCGGAGCCGCTGGCTGCTCCTCCTTCTCGTCGGCGTGTTTGGTCTCGCGGCCATGCTGCTACTCGCCGGGCGCGGAAGCAACGCGCAGGAGCCCGCCCCCGACGCGGCCATCCCGGTGCTGGTGCGAAGCCCGGCGCACACGATGCGTTCCAACTACGTCGCGCTGAGTGGCGACGTCGAGGGGTCGCGTACCGCGTCAATTGGCTTCATCGTGCCCGGCGTCGTGGCACGCGTGGATCCCAAGGAGGGCGACTTCGTGCGGGCGGGAGAGGTCTTGGCCACGCTCGACAAGACGGAGTACGAGATCACCGTTGAAATGGCCGCAGCGCAGCGCGAGCGCGCCGAGGACGAGTACAAGCGAGCCAAGATCGTCTTCGAATCGCACGGCATCCCGGAAAACGACTTCAACAAGGCCGGTACCGCTGTTCGCCTCACTCGCGCGCAGGAGGCGATGGCGAGAAAGAAGCTCCAGGACACACGCCTGACCGCGCCCATGAGTGGTATGCTCGCTCGGCGGGGTATCGAGCCCGGCGAGCAGGCGGGGCCCGGCCTTCCCGTGTTCACCATCGCGCAGATCGAGCCGGTGCAGGTGCGCGTCGGCGTGCCGGAGAGCGA
>DAIUFP010000008.1:157730-182076 GCA_036844565.1 Gemmatimonadaceae bacterium
GCTCTCGCGCATCGCCGTCGGCGGCAAGGCGACCGTGACCATCCCTGCGTTGAAGGGAGCGTCGTTCGTCGGCCGCGTACGCCTCGTCGGCATCGCCTCGGACCCCGCCTCGCGTACCTATACCGTAAAGGTGGAGTTGTCGAACAGCGGCCGCATGCTCAGGCCTGGTATGATCGCCGAAGTCCGGATCGACGGCCGCGAGTCAATCGACGCGCTGACGATTCCGGCCGAGGCCGTGGTTCGCGACGCGAGCGGCGTCCTGCGCGTGTTCGTGTATGAGGCGAAGTCCGTGCGCGTGTACTCCCGCCGCGTGTCGATCGGCGCCGCATACGGCCAGGAGGTGGAGGTGCGCGAGGGCATTGCCGCCGGTGACATGGTGGTGATCGGCGGGCAGCACCGGGTGCGCGAGGGATCCCGGGTCGCCGCGCGCGTCGTCTCCGCGCCCGAACGCGTCGTCCGGGCCAAGCGATGAACCTGGTCAAGTCGTCGCTCCGCTATCCGCAGGTCACGTACTTCCTCACTGCGCTCGTCGTCGTCGCTGGTGTTGCCGCCCTGCTTCAGATGCCGCGCCGCGAGGATCCGAAGATCGTGATTCGGCGCGGACTCGTCCTTGCCGCGTACCCGGGCGCCAGCGCGAGCCAGGTCGAGGAGCAGGTGACGAAGAAGATCGAGCAGCAGCTCTTCACCTACGGCGAGGTGCGCAAGGAGAAGACGATCTCCACCAGTCTGGCCGGCGGCGTCGGCGTCGACGTCATGCTCGATGACGCGCTCAAGGATCCGGGCCCGTTCTGGTCCAAGGTCCGTCACGACATGAACGAGCTGTCCTTTCAGGGCCTGCCCAAGGGGGTTCTTGGACCGATCGTCAACTCGGACTTTGGGGACGTCGTCGCGGTGCTCGTCGCCATAACTGGCGACCGATACAGCCAGTCCGAGCTCGACGAGTACCTCAAGCAGATCGAGTCGGCGCTCCTGCGCATTCCGTCGGTCTCGAAGATCAAGCGTGTTGGCGAGCAGCCGGAGAAGATCTACATCACCGGCTCGATGCAGCGCCTCGTGCAGTTCGGCATCACGCCGTTGCACCTCATTGGCGCGCTCCAGTCTCAGAACGCCGTGTCGGAAGCGGGATCCTTTGCGGGCGGCAACACCCGCGCGCAAATCCGCACCACGGGGCTGTACCAGAGTCAGGAACAGATCCGTCGCCAGATTGTCGGCATGTCGAATGGGGGCACGCCCATCTACCTCGCCGACGTGGCGGATGTCGAGCGTCGGCAGGCCGATCCCGACTTCTTTGTACGGGCGAATGGCAAGCCGGCGCTCATGCTCACGCTCGAGATGCGCGACGGTTACAACATCGTCGATTTCGGACGGGAGGTCGATGCGAAGATCGCCCAGGTGCGCGCGCAGCTGCCGCCCGATGTCCACGTCGAGTCGATGGTGGACCAGCCGAAGGTGGTGAAGGAGCGCATCAGCCATTTCCTGGTCGAGTTCGGGATGGCGCTCATCGCCGTCATTGCTGTCACGTTGATCCTGCTGCCGTTCCCCGTGGCTGCCGTCGCGGCCACCGCGATTCCGATCACGGTCTTCATGACGTTCGGGATCCTCCGCTTGCTGGGGATCGAGCTCCATCAGGTGTCGCTGGCCGCGCTCATCGTGGTGCTCGGGATGGTCGTGGACGACGCGATTGTCATCGCGGACAACTACGTGGAACTGCTGGACGAAGGCTTGCCGAGTGATGAGGCGGCCTGGCGCTCCGCGAGCGATCTCGCCGTTCCGGTGCTGGCAGCGACGGTGACGATCGCAGCGGCGTTCCTGCCGCTCGCTTTCCTGCCTGGATCGATGGGCGAGTTCATGTTCGCCCTGCCGGTCACCGTCGCGATTGCGCTGGCGAATTCCTATATCGTGGCGATGCTCCTGACGCCGTTGCTGTGCCGCGCCTTCATCAAGAAGGGGTTGCACGCACACGACGGACAAGCGACGGCCCCGAAGAAGCGTGGAGCGCTGGAGTTCATGCAGGCCGGTTACGACCGCATCATCGCCTACGCCATGGCGCACAAGCGCCAGACCATGGCATTCGGCGTGGTGGCGGTGCTCGCGGGACTCGGACTCGGCGCGCTCGTGCCGCAGCTCTTCTTCCCGCCGGCGGAGCGCGATGAGTTCGCGATCAACGTCTGGATGCCCGAAGGCACGCGCCTGGATGCGACCAACAAGGCGGTGCTCGAGATCGAGAAGGCGCTGAAGGCCGACACCAGCATCGTCACCTACGCATCCTTCGTGGGGCAGGGCGCGCCACGCTTCTTCTTCTCCTTCGAGCCGTCGCTCCCGCGGCCGAACGTCGCGCAGATCATCGCGCGGACGTCGTCCGTCGGTGCAACCCCACCCGTCGTGAAGCGCCTGCGCGCCCAGCTTCCCCTCGCGATACCGGATGCCGAAGTGGACGTCCAGCGGCTCACGCAGGGCAACCCCATGTGGGCGCCGATCGAGGTGCGGATCACCGGTCCGGACGTGACGACGCTGAGGCAGCTCGCGAAGCAGGTGTCCGACACCCTCGAGAAGATGCCACACACGTTCATGGTGCGCGACGATTTCCGCGAGGATTCCTACGCCCTGCAGGTGAACGTCAACCCGGAGATCGCCAGTCGCCTGGGGATGACCAATACCGTCGTTTCGAACATGCTTGCCGGAACTTTCATGGGGATTCCGGTCTCGACCCTGTGGGAAGGCGACCGCTCGATCGACATGGTGCTTCGTCTCGACGAAAGTCACCGGTCGCAGGCGGAGGACATCGGCTCGACCTACATGGTGTCGCAATACGCGCGCATGCCCCTGAACGGCATCGCCGAGATCAAGCCGGTGTGGGAAGACAGCCGTATCGTGCATCGCAACGGCGTACGCACGATTACCGTCGGCAGCTTCTCCGAGGAAGGGGTGCTGCCGTCCACGGTCTTTGCCGAGCTGCGCCCGAAGATCGCCGCGCTCAAGCTGCCGCAAGGCTATGACATCGCCTACGGCGGCGAGTTCGCCGACCAGACGGAGAGCTTCGGCCACCTGAGCGTCGGGATGCTCGTGGGTGTGCTGCTGATCTTCGTGATCCTCCTCTTCCAGTTCCAGAGCATCAAGGACGCGCTCGTCGTGATGGTGTCCATCCCGCTGGCGCTGTTCGGCGCATTCCTCGGCCTGCTGATCACGCACAATGCGTTCGGCATGACCGCCTTCATGGGATTGATCAGCCTCACCGGCGTCGTGGTTCGCAACGCGATCATCCTCATTGACTTCATTCGCGGCAAGCTCGCGGAGGGAGAGTCGCTGGAGCTCGCGGCGCTCGAGGCGGGCCGCCGCCGCCTGCGCCCGATCTTCCTCACCACGGTTGCGGCGGCCGCCGGCCTCACGCCGATGATCCTCTCTCGCTCGGGTCTGTGGTCGCCGCTCGCGAGCGTCATTGCCGTGGGACTGATCTTCTCGATGGTGTTTACGCTGGTCGTGGTGCCAGTGCTTTACGTGCTCGTTACGCGCCGCAAGGGCGTGTCGCCGGTCGTCGCACCAGCCGACGCACTCCCGCGTGCGAGTGCAGCGGGAGTGTTGCAGGGCTCGTCAGCGTTCCTACACCGTTGAGGCGTCGCTCCGCCGCGGCGCACCCTGTGCCATCGACATCGCGGCCTTCACCGTCTTCGTGACCCTGCTCTTGCGCGCCATGCTCTCCTTCCAGGGCTGGAACGCATTGTCCACACCAACCAGCGCCTTGCCAAGCTCCGGATAGTGGCGCAGGAGCACGGTGCGCATGTTGTTGTCGGCGATCCAGTCCAGGCCCGTCTGCGTGTAGTACTGGGCCGTGTAGCAGTCTGTGAGGAATCGGTCGCTCTTGAGACGGCGGGTGGCCATGAGGATGAAGACGCGGAACGCCGTATCGCTGAAGCCGAAGCCCACCGGCAGCGTCTCCGCGTGCATGCCGATCTGGAGATCCACGCGCTCGATGTCGCCCTTGTAGATATCCTTGAGCTCCGCGGCCCAGACGGGATTGTCCGTGAGCTCCTCGAACGTCTCCGGGGCCTTGAGGTGCAGCAGGCGGCGGAACTGGCAATAGCGCGGGATGCCACGCTCGCGGTCGCGGATGATGTCCACCGCGCCAAGGTCGAGACGTACGCCGTCCGGCAGCGTGAGGTCCTGGAGGAAGCGCGGGTAGTTGTGCAGGCACACGGCGCCCGGATGCTGGATCCCGAACGAGTACCAGATGTCCGCTGCCTTCGCGCCCTCGCGCAGGACCCGTTCCGCGTTGAGCAGGATGATGTCGTTGAACTTCAGGACCTCGAGCAGCTCGTTGTCCTTGAGTGAGTGGATCTCGAGCTCGTCCGGCAGCAGCGGATGCAGGCGATACACCGAGACGAACTCCTCCGTGAGCTGGTAGGGCGCACCATGGTGATCGGCCTTCGAGCCTGGAATGCCGCTGATGACCTCGTTCTCGCTCAGGCGGCCGAACTTGCGATGCACGCTTTCTTCCGCGAGGCCCCACCAGTTGGCGCGCATGCCGGTGTGCATCACGGGATGGTTCGTGATGGCCGGTGTCCATTCCACGGTGTGAATCTTCGCGATGAGCGCGGAGTTGATCAGCTGCGCCGTGCCGAAGAGGTCGTCGTCGCCCATCTGGGGATGCACGCGCTTGAGCTGATCGCAGATGGCGTTGTGTTCGAGTGCGAACAACGTGTGCAGGAGCCCCAGCCCAACCCACCAGTTCTCACTGAAGCCGGTGAGCGCGAAGCCCGTCTCCGGATCCATGGGAAGCTGGCCGTCCTTGACCGTCAGCTTCCCGTCGGTGAATGACCGGACGGATTGCTGCTTCTCGAGGGAGCTTCCATAGATGCCCGACGCATCCCACCAGTGGGACTCGGTGTTGATGTACGTCGGCGGCAGGTGCGCATCGTCGTCGCAGCGCGTGTTGTCCGCCTTGCTGCTCGGCACGCGCATCGGGCGCTCGAACCAGTCGTCGTCATCCGGCACCGTCACTTCGATGGGCTTCGAGTGGTCGCGGCCGTGCCCGAACCAGTCATGCGTCTGGAATTGAATCCATGCCGCAGCGAGGAGGTTGAGCGACGTCGCGGGCGTGAACGTATCGCGCCGCATCAGCTTGCGGCTGATCTCGCGCGGATTCGGCTCCATCAGCCCGGGCATTGCTTCGGGAAAGGCGTGCGCCAGCGGCACGTTGCGCGCGAACCGCGTGCCGGCCATCCCCATGTCCGGGTCGGAGAGGTCGTTGTACGAGCCATCCGGCGTGCGGTACTTCCCGCCATACGGACACTGCGCCAGCGTCACTGGAGGCGTGCGCTTTCCCCCAGGGGTACGCGTGTCGTGCAGGTTCTCTGCGCGGAGCTGGATGCGGTACGCCAGGAGGTTGAACACGCCCAGCATGCGAGGAAGCTTGTGCCAGTGCGTGCGGCGGTTCACGGCGGCAAACCCGGCGATGAGCGCCCGGCCGAGGAGTGACGGTTTGCTCATGCGCTGTCCCTTGGAAATTCCCCAACCGCCGGAGAGTGATGCGGGGTTAGTGGTTCACGTGCGCGTGACCAGTCGTGGTTGCTCCGAAGGGGAAGCAGTGCCGGTCGCGACCGGGGACGAAGATGCTGCCGAATGCCCGGCGCCGCCAGACCTCCGGCCCTGTGGGAGGGGCGCGCAACGAGCGCCGGTTCGGGTTGCCGCGGGCTCCGAGCGCCCGCTAGCTTCCGCGCATGCGTCCCATCCGAGTTCTTGTTGCCAAGCCCGGCCTCGACGGCCACGATCGCGGTGCCAAGGTCGTTGCTGCGTCCCTCCGCGACGCAGGGATGGAGGTCATCTACACCGGGCTTCATCAGACGCCGGAGATGATCGCGACGGCCGCGATCCAGGAAGACGTCGACGTCGTGGGACTTTCGATCCTGAGCGGCGCGCACATGACACTCTTTCCGCGCGTGCTCGACCTGTTGAAGGCCGAGGGCCGCGACGACATCCTCATCACCGGTGGCGGCATCATTCCGAAGGAAGACATGGACGCCCTCCACGCCCTCGGAACGGGTAAGCTCTTCGGTCCCGGGACGCCAACGTCGGACCTCGTCGAGTACATTCGCGACTGGTTCGCCGAACGGTCCGCGCAGGAAGCCTGAGACCATTGTGACGTCACGGCTCCGCGAGCTGAGCGCCGAGCTCCGCGCGCTCGAAGATCGACTCCGCCTCGGCGGCGGGCCCGACAAGATCGAGAAGCAGCACAAGCAGGGAAAGCTCACGGCACGCGAGCGCGTGGCAAAGCTGTGCGACGCAGACGCCCGCTTCGTGGAGATTGGCTTGCTGCTCGCCTACGATCAGTACGAAGGCGCCGCGCCCGCGGCCGGCGTGGCCACGGGACTCGGCATCGTGCATGGGCGACCGGTCGTCGTCGTGGCGAACGATGCCACCGTAAAGGCCGGCTCGTGGTGGCCGGAGACTATCCGGAAGATCCTGCGCGCGCAGGAAGTGGCGATGCGCTGCCGCATTCCCATCATCTACCTCGTCGACAGCGCGGGTGTGAACCTCCCGTATCAGGGCGGAGTGTTCCCTGGGCAATACGGTGCGAGCCGCATCTTCTACTACAACTCCATCATGCGCCGCTACCTGCGCATTCCGCAGCTCGCCGCGGTGATGGGGCAGTGCATTGCAGGCGGCGCGTATCTCCCGGCGCTGTCGGACCTCATCGTTATGGTGAAAGGGTCGTCGTTCATGGGGTTGGGCGGACCGAACCTCGTAAAGGGTGCAACCGGCCAGACGATCGACGGTGAGACACTCGGCGGCGCGGTCACGCATACGCAGATCAGCGGTGTCGCGCACTATGCCGCCGAGAACGATGAGGAGTGCCTGCAGAAATTGCGTGAGCTCGTGGCGCAGTTGCCCCCGGAGCGCTCATCGGCGCACGCGGCGCCGTCCGAGGGTGGTGCGCCGGCCGACGCGCTTTACGACTTGCTTCCTGCTGATCATCGCATGTCGTACGACATGCATCGCATCCTCAGTGTGATCGTCGATGGTGGAGAGCTGTCGGAGTTCCAGAGCGACCTCGCGCGCGAGATGATCTGTGGCGACGCGCGCATCAACGGCGTCGCGGTCGGCATCATCGCGAACCAGCGTGGACTCATCAAGGGACGAGCCGGCGAGAAGCCCCGCTTCGGTGGAATCGTCTACGCCGAAAGCGCGGAGAAGGTCGCGTTCTTCATCGAGCGCTGCGATCGCCAGGGCATTCCGCTGCTCTTCGTCCAGGATGTCTCCGGATTCATGGTCGGTCCCGAGTCGGAGCACGAAGGAGTCATCCGCTCTGGCGCCCGCTTCGTCGAAGCAATGGCAACGGCGCGCGTGCCGAAGCTCGTGCTCACCGTGAACCACGCGTCCGGCGCGGGCTATTACGCCATGGCGGGGCAGGGCTTCGATCCCGACTTCATCTTCTCGTGGCCCACCGGGCGCATGGCGGTCATGGAAGGCGAGGCAGCGGTTCAGGCGGTTCATGGCCCTGCCATCGCCAAGGCCGCCGCGGAGAAGCGCCCGCTCGATCCCGAAACGCAGCGCTCCGTGGAGGAGATGCGTGCCGACTATGACGAGCAGCTCGATGCCCGCTATGCTGCCGCGCGAGGATACGTCGACGCGGTGATCTTTCCCGAGGACACCCGCGACGTGCTCGCCCTCGCGCTCCGAGCCGCACTCTCGAACCCCGGCCCGCATCTCGGTCCTTTCGTTCTCCCTTTTCTCCCCGACGCATGAGTGCTGCACCGGACAAAATCGTACGCGTGGCCTCGGGGCAGGGCTTCTGGGGTGATTGGCTTGACGCCCCGCGTCTCCAGGTGGAGGGCGGTCCGATCGACTACCTGATGCTCGACTACCTGGCCGAAGTCACGATGTCGATTCTGCAGAAGCAGAAGGAACGTGACCCGAAGATGGGCTATGCGCGCGACTTCATCGGCGCCATGGAGAGCGTGCTGCCGGCCGTCACCGAGCGCGGCGTGAAGGTCATCGCGAATGCGGGCGGCGTGAATCCGGTCGCGTGTGCGGAAGCGGTTCTCGAGATCGCGCGAGCAAAGGGCGCCGCGGGCAAGTTGAAGATCGGCGTCGTCACGGGCGATGACTTGCTGCCGCGCCTCGACGAATTGCTCGCGAGCGGACACGCGCTCACGCACATGGAAACCGGAGCGCCGCTCAGCACCGTGCGCGATCGTGTCCTCTCCGCGAATGCGTATATCGGATCCACGCCCATTGTCGAGGCATTGGCGAAGGGTGCGAATGTCGTCGTCACTGGGCGCTCCACGGATACCGCGTTGACCATGGCTCCGCTTCGATACGAGTTCGGCTGGGGCGCGTCCGATTGGGACAAGCTCGCGGCCGGCATCATCGCCGGACACATCATCGAGTGCGGCGCCCAGTGCTCCGGCGGCAACTGCCTCTACGACTGGCGCAACATTCCCGACCTCGCGAACATCGGTTACCCAATCGTCGAGGCGCGGGCTGACGGCACGTTCACCGTCGTGAAGCACCCCAATACCGGCGGCCGCATCAACGTGCCTTCCGTCAGCGAGCAGTGTGTGTATGAGATGGGCGATCCGAACAGCTACATCACGCCGGACGTCGTTGCGGATTTCACCACGATACACCTGGCCGACGACGGCGAGAATCGCGTCCGCGTCTTCGGCATCAAGGGCCGCCCCGCCACCGACAAGCTCAAGGTCTCGATTGCCTATCGCGCCGGGTTCAAGGCGGTGGGCACGCTCGTGTACTCCTGGCCCGACGCCCTCGAGAAAGCGCAGCTCGCGGATCGCGTACTTCGCGAGCGACTCGACAACATGGGCTTGAAGTTCGACGCGTTGCTCACAGAGTTCGTCGGCGTATCGTCGACGCATGGACCGCTCTCCGTGCAGTCCGGAGAAGCGCAGGAAGTCCAGCTGCGTGTCGGTGTGCGGTCGCCCGATCGGAGGACCGTTGAACGCTTCACGCGCGAGATCGCGCCACTGGTGCTGAATGGGCCGCCGAGTGTCACGGGCTTTGCCGGTGGTCGTCCGAAGGTCGAGGAGATCGTGGCGTATTGGCCTGCGCTCGTCGACAAAAGCGTCGTGCAAACGCGCGTGGAGGTGCTGTCATGAAGGTGCGACTGCTCGACCTCGCGCACGCACGCTCGGGCGACAAGGGCGATACGGCCAATGTCGGTGTCATCGCACTGAAGCCGGAGTGGTATCCGCTGATCGCTGAGCAACTCACTCTCGAGCGCGTCCGCCAGCATTTCCACGGCGTCATCACCGGCGACGTCGAACGTTTCGAGCTTCCGAATCTCAACGCATTGAACTTCCTGCTCCACGGCGCGCTCGACGGCGGCGGCACGCTGTCACTCAAGACGGATGCGCAGGGCAAGGTGTTTTCCACGGCGATGCTCCGCATGGTGCTCGACATCCCCGACGAGCGCGCCACCACGCTTGGCCTTCCGCCAGCACCGCGCACGTGAGTCGCATCAGGCTTCTCCGGGATGGCCCGGTCGGCCGCATCATCCTTGCACGCCCAGATCGCAACAACGCGATCGACCGCCAGATGGCGGACGAGCTCTTCAGCGCTCTCGCCCAGTTCGAGTCTGACCCGCTCTGTCGCGTCCTGCATCTCGGCGGCGAAGGCGACGACTTCTGCGTGGGCGCCGACCTCGATGAGCTGGAGCGATCGCTCGACGCCGGTGCAGATGCCCACCGCGCCGATGCCGAAGCGCTCGGCAGGGTACTTCTCGCCGTTCGCGCCCTCATGAAGCCGGTCGTCTGCAGCGTGCGCGGACGCGCACTCGCGAGCGGAACCGGGCTGGCCACCGCTTGCGATCTCGTGCTCGCGCACGAAGCCGCCGAATTTGGCTATCCGGGAGTGCGGCTTGGATTCGTCTCCGCGATGGAGATGACGATGCTTCGACGCGCCGTTGGCGAGAAGCACGCGGCGGATCTCGTTCTCACCGGCCGCGTGATCAATGCGGAGGAGGCGGAGCGCATCGGTCTCGCGAGTCGCGTCGTTCCCGCCGCCACCTTCGACGACGACATCAACGCCACCCTCGAGCAGATCAGCCTCGCACCGGCGACGTCGCTCGCACTCACGAAGTGGCTGTTCTACAAGCTGGATTCGCTGTCGTTCGAGGATGGAATCGCCGCGGGCGTCGTTACGAGTGTGGAAGCCCGCGGCACCGAGGAGTTCAAGGCGACCGTACGTCGCGTCAACCAGCGCCGACCTCTCCAGCCATGACCAGATATCTTCTTGCGCGCATCATCGTGACCCTCGTCGGAATCGCCGTCTGGGGCTATGGCCAGCGATTCGACCTGCCCGCGGTGCGCATCGGCGGCATCGCGATTCTCGCGGTGGCGCTCACGCTGCGGTTTGCGCCGCGCCGCTGGTTTGACGATGATCCGTCATGAGAAATCGAGGACTTCTGCTCACGCTCGCCGTCACCGCATTCGGAACAGCGTGTCATCATGACCCGCCAGTGGGCGCCTCCATGAACGCGGAGTCGCAGAAGACGCCGCATATCTATGACGTCATCACGCGAGGCGAGCTTGCCGAGGAGTCGCAACTCGGCACGACAGCCTATCTCGCCATCCAGCGTCTTCGGCCCGCATACCTGATCGACAAGACTGCCGGTGCAGCCGCAACCATTCACCCCATTTCCGTTTCCGTGAATGGGGGGCAGCTGTCGTCGCTGAACAGCCTCATCAGCATACCGACGCAGGCCATCGCCGAAATTCGCTACCTCGATCTCGGCAACGCGGCGCAGCGCTTTCACAATCGCGCGACGGGTCCGGTGATTCTCGTGACGCTGACGACGCAGCCATCGCCCTGAACTGGCCCGAGGCGCGCTGGATCCGGGGCTGAGGACGCCACAAGTCGTTATATTTCAGCTCTATGCCGCGCCACGATGTCCCCGAGCTTCTCGCCCCCGCCGGCTCGCTCGAAGCAGTCCGTGCTGCCCTCGCCAACGGCGCCGACTCGGTCTATTTGGGCGCCGACCGCTTCAACGCCCGCGACGAAGGTGCGCAGCTCACGCTGGACGAGGTCGCCGAGGCGTGTCGCCTCGCCCATGAGCGCGGCCGCCGCATCTACCTCACGCTGAACATCCTCCTGAAGCCCGCCGAGCTTGCAGATGCGCTCGTCTTCCTGGGTGAGGCCATCGACCGCGGCGTGGACGCCGCCATCGTGCAGGACGTCGGCCTCGTGCGCCTGATCCAGGCCATCTATCCCGGCTTCGAGATGCACGGCTCCACACAGATGACCGTGCACGACGAAAGCGGCGCGCGCGTCATGCGCGAGCTCGGCATCGAGCGCGTCGTCCTCGCGCGAGAGAATACCCTCGCCGACATCCGTGCGATCAAGTCGGCCGTTCCGGAGCTCGGACTCGAGACATTCATCCACGGCGCGCTCTGCATCTCGTACAGCGGACAATGCTACATGTCCGGCATGATCTCCGAGCGCAGCGCGAACCGCGGCTCCTGTGCGCAATCCTGTCGCAAGGACTACGTGCTCGACGACGTGACCTCCGGCGCCGAGCTCGATCGCGGCTTTCTCATCTCGGCGAAGGATCTTGCCGCGACCGATCACCTCGCCGACATCGCGGATGCCGGCGTCGCCTGCCTGAAGGTTGAAGGACGCAAGAAGCGACCGGAGTACGTCGCCACCGTGACTCACGGATATCGCACCTTCCTCGATCGGCTGGCTGAAGGTGAGCGCACGCCGCCTCCGTCCGCGGACATCGAGCCGCTCGCGCAGATCTACAGCCGCGGCTTCACCGGCGGCATGTACGGTGGCCGTGCCGGACGTGAGTACGTCACGCGCAATCATCCCGACAACCGCGGACGCGAGCTCGGCGTCGTGGTCTCTCATGAGGGTCGCGAGCTCCTCGTCGACGTGAGCGCGCCGCTGCAGATCGGAGATGGCGTCGGCTTCGAGGCGCCCGACTCGCACGGTGGGGCATCAGTCGGTTTCACGATCGAGGCGGTGCGCACTGTCTCCGCGCGCGCCGACGTCACCAGGCAGGCCATCGCGCTGCCGGCACGCATCGCCGTCGTTGATGGCTCGAAGGTCGTTCGCTCCTCGGAAGCCGCGCTCCTCGCTCGCGCCCGCGAGAGTTACGCGTCACTGCCGGCGGAGCTGCGCGCGAGAAAGACGCGAGTCGACATCCGCGTCTTCGGCTCCTCCGGCGGAACGCTGAAGGCGGTCTTTTCGGCGGACGGCGAACAGGTGACCGTCCGCAGCGAGCTGAATCTCGCGCCGGCCTCGCGTCGCGCGATCGATGCGCAGTCGCTGCGCGAGCAGTTCGGCCGACTTGGCGAAACGCCCTTCGTCCTCGGCGACCTCGATTGCGTCGGGCTCGACGACGGACTGTTCCTTCCGATCAGTGCGCTGAATCACCTGCGGCAGAGTGCGGTCGACGACCTGCTGCAGCGTCGTGACTGGGCGCGCATGGCCGCGGTGGCCGAGCGTCGCGAACTGATCGATCGTGCGCTGCGCCTCGAGCCGACGTCGCATGGCGCACATGAAGCGCCGACGACAGTGCCGTTCGACCTCGTCGCCTCCGTCTTCAATCTCGACGACGCGCGCACCGCGGCCGCTGCAGGTGCAACGACGATCGTCCTCGATCCGTTCCTGCGGCATCCCACTCCGCCGGTCACGCGTGTTCGAGCCCTCGCCGAAGAACTGAAAGCCGCCGGCATCGAATTGCGCCTGCGCACGCCGACCATCGTCCGCCCCGAAGAACGCCGCACCACACAGAAGTGGCTCGACCTCGGCATGCCGATCGTCAGCGGGCACGTCGGGCTCGTCGCCGAGCTCGCGAAGTCCGGACGCAACGTGATCGCCGACTACGCCGTGAATTGCTTCAACCAGCACACTGCGGCTGAGCTGTTTCGGCTCGGCGCACACCGCATCATGCTGTCGCTCGAGCTTACGGCGGATGAGCTGCTCTCGGTCTCTGCGCCGTGGGAGGGCGCGGACTTCGACGTCTTCCTCTACGGGCGACCCGAAGGCATGACGATCGAACATTGCGTGCTGAGTGCCGCCTTTGATCGGACGCCAACCACCTGCCGCGACCTCTGCGTGCAAAAGCACACAAACGTGCAGCTCACCGATCCGGCGGGTTACAGCTTCGCGGTCGCGACGGATTCGTCGTGTCGCAATCGCCTGCTGCACTCGCGTCCAGTCGAGGGTGGCGAATACCTGCCACGTCTCTGGCGCGGTGGGCTGCGGAACTACCACCTCGTGTTCAACGTCGTCGGCGATCCCATCGCCCAGGTGGTGTCAGGCTATCGCGCCATGCTTGAGGGGCTGGTGGCAGGAGGCGTGCAGTCGCCGAACGTTGTCCGCAGCGCGCTAGGCACCGCCTTCACGCGCGGTCATTTTGCGCGTGCCGTGTAAGCCCAGGCCGTCCTCTGTGTTCTCTGTGTCCTCCGTGGTAAATGCCTTTGCAGACTCTTCACGTGACGCCACTTCAGGATCGGCGAAAAGCCTGAGTGTGCGTGGATTTGATGACGCCGTGCCCGCGTCCCTGAGCCAGTCTTGGGCATGACCGCCGCCCGCCCTACTCTTGATGCTGCGCGCGAGGTACTCCGCGCGCGCTTCGGCTTTCCGGACTTCCGCCCCGGACAGGAGCGAGCGGTCGCATCCGTCCTCGCCGGTCGCGACACGCTCGTCGTTCTCCCCACGGGCGGCGGAAAGTCGATCTGCTATCAGGTGCCGGCGCTCCTGCTGCCAGGTCTCACGGTGGTCGTCAGTCCGCTCATCTCGCTGATGAAGGACCAGGTCGACGCCCTCACCGCGCGCGGCATTCCGGCCACGTTTCTCAATAGCACGCTCACGTCGACCGAAGTCTCACAGCGCATGACGCGCGTCGTCAGCGGTGAGATCAAGATGCTTTACGTCGCGCCCGAGCGGTTCGACTTCGGCAGCGCGGCTGAGCGACTCAAGGATGTCGGTGTCTCGTTGCTCGCCATCGACGAGGCGCACTGCATCAGTGAGTGGGGCCACGACTTCCGGCCGAGCTACCTGCGCGTGGCGCAGGTGCGCGAACGCCTCGGATGGCCCCCGGCCGTCGCGCTCACGGCCACCGCCACCGCGCACGTGCGCACCGACATCGCTCGTCAGCTTCGCTTCGACAACGCCGAGACCATCATCACCGGGTTCGATCGGACGAATCTCCGGTATCACGTCATCCCGACCAAGTCAGACGCGGACAAGGATGAGGCGCTCATCGGCGTGCTTCGCGAACACAAGGGCGTCGCCATCGTGTACGCCGCCACCCGCCGCAATGTCGAGAAGGTCACCGTCACGCTCGAGAAGGCGCGCATTTCCGTGCTCGCGTACCACGCGGGGCTCGACGACGCACATCGCCACGATGTGCAGACTGCCTTCATGAACGGCGACGTCCGCGCCATCGTCGCGACGAACGCCTTCGGCATGGGCATCGACAAGGCGAACGTGCGGGTCGTCGTGCACCACTCCATGCCGGGAACGCTCGAGGCCTACTACCAGGAGGCAGGTCGCGCTGGACGCGATGGCAAGCCGTCCGAGGTCTTCCTGTTGCATGCGTTCCCGGATCGCTTTACCCACGAGTTCTTCATCAAGGGAGCGCATCCGGAACGCAAGATCATCGAGCAGGTGTTCGAGAAGGTGCGCAAGCTGGCCGACCGTAACGGCACGGTGCAGTTCGACCCGGCGTCGCTCGCTGCGAGCCTTCCCGGCAAGGTCAGCGATCGCGAGGTGGAATCCGCCCTTCGCGTGTTGACGAGAGCGGGTGCACTCGCCTCAGCCGCCGACTCCGGGAATCGCGTGCACGTCCGGCTGCTGGCCACTCCTGACCGGATCAAGCGGGAGCTCGGCGCAGCACCTTCGGCGGAGCTGGAGCTGTTGCGATCACTCTGGCGTGTGGCTGGAAACGCGCTCAACGACGGCGCTCCCGTCGACCTCGACGCAATGCCACGATCAGCGGGCGGCGCGTACGGCGCGATGCGCACGCTGGATGAGCTGCAGGGTCGACAGTTTCTCGAATGGCAGAAGCTTGGCGGAAGTGACCGCGTCACCGACATGCGCCGGCCGCTCACGGCCTATCCCATCGATTGGGAGGCGCTCGACCGTCGTCGCAAGAATGACCTCTCCAAGCTCGATTCGATGCAGGGGTACGCTTACGCGTCCGGCTGCCGTCGCGGGTTCGTGCTACGCTATTTCGGCGACCCGGCCGCTGGCAAGGACTGCGGAGGCTGCGACAACTGCCTCGGCACGCATGGTGCCTTTGCCGGAAAGCGTGCATCGCTCGCGAAGCCGAAGCCGGGGGAGAAGAAACGGGTACGCGGCATGACTCGCGTGCAGTCCTCCGACGAAGGCGCAGGTGTGGGAGCAACCCCGGCCGACGCACGTCTGCTCGAGCGTCTTCGCGCGCTTCGCAGCAGCGTCGCGCGGGAGCAAAAGGTGCCCGCGTATGTCGTGTTTTCGGACCGGACGCTGACGGAGATGGCAGTTCGACGTCCAAAGTCGGACTACGCACTTGGCGAAATACACGGCGTGGGTCCGATGAAGATCGAGAAGTACGGCGAGCAATTTCTCGCGCTCCTGCGAGCCGCCGACGAAACCGAAGCAGCATGATGACCAGGACCTGAATGGACGACGCACTCTATTTCTCCGAGCAACACCTCGCCGTACGCCAGATGGTACGCGAGTTCGCGCGCGACGAAGTTGCGCCGGTCGCCGCAAAGTTCGACGCCGATTCCATCTTCCCCTGGGAGAACGTCAAGCGCATGGGCGCACTCGGCCTGCTCGGCGTTCCGTGGCCCGAGGAAATTGGCGGCGCCGGGTTCGATCTCCTCAGCTACATGATCACCATCCAGGAGCTTGCCAAGGTCGACGCGTCCACCGGACTCACTGTCTCGGCACACACCACCTTGGGGACGTCGCCGATCGTGCACTTCGGCTCAGCCGAGCAGAAGTCCCGATACGTGCCGTTGCTTGCGAGTGGTAAGGTGCTCGGCGGATTTGGGCTCACCGAGCCGGACGCCGGCTCCGACGCGGGCGGCACACGCACGACCGCCGTCAAGCGCGGCGACCACTACGTGATCAACGGCACCAAGCGCTTCATTACTCACGGCAGCGTGGGAGAGATCTTCATCGTCACTGCAGTGACGGATCCGACGAAGGGCACGAAGGGAATCAGCTCCTTCATCCTCACGAAGCCCACGTCCGACCTCGAGAAAGTGCGTGACCTCGGCATCGGTCACGACGAGTCGCTCCCCGCCATGAAGGGATTTCGATCCGGGAAGAAGGAAGACAAGCTCGGATGGCGCGCCTCCGATACGGCCGAGCTGATCTTCGAGGACGTCGAAGTCCCCGCGGAAAACCTGGTCGGACAGGAAGGACAGGGCTTCGTCAACTTCATGCGCACCCTCGACTCGGGGCGCATCGGCATCGCGGCACTCTCGCTCGGCATCGCCGAAGGCGCTTACGAAGAGGCCGTGAAATACGCCAGCGTTCGGAAGCAGTTCGGCAAGCCGATCGCAGAATTCCAGGGCATCTCCTTCCAACTCGCCGACATGGCGACGGAGATCGAGGCAGGGAAGCACCTCATGTTCCACGCGGCATGGCTGTCGCAGCACGGCAAGCCGTTCAGCAAGGAGGCGGCGATGGCCAAGCTCTTCTGCTCCGAGCTCGCCATGCGTGCAACGACCAAGGCCGTGCAGGTGTTCGGCGGCTACGGCTACACGAAGGACTACCCGGTCGAGCGCATGATGCGCGACGCGAAGATCTGCGAGATCGGCGAAGGCACGTCCGAGATCCAGCGGATGGTCATCGCGCGGCATGTGCTAAGGGAGTTGGCTGGGTAGGGTTTGGAGTTTGTGCAGGCTTGGAAAGGAATGCGCAGCAGCCACACTGAAGGCGCATTGAACAATTCGCGTTGATTTCTTTTGGGATTCGCGAGATTCGCGCTGCCGACGATCAACGCCCTTCCATACCACAAACGACAGCAGCCACTAAACGCTTGAAGGGCCACACGTTGCGCTACTGACCAGCGCGGGTTAGCTATTCTGCAGTGATCTCTACCATCGTACTTCCGTATCCGGCGACGCACGGCGACTCGCGCCTCGGCCGGATCACATCGCGTGCAGACCTGGCCGAGGCAGTCGTCGGTCCGGTGAGCGCGCTCGTTGCAGTCGTTGTGCGGTCCCGGACTTTTCCGGGAGATCGCACGCTCCTCCGGCTACTGGCGCCCTTGCTTGCCCTTCTCCTCCCGCCACTTCGGCGTGTCGTTGGAGAAGTGCGCCGCATGGTCCGCCCGGATGGGGCGTGGTCGATCACGCAACGTACCGCAGCGTCGAACCGTGTCTCGGTCGTCGGGCGCACAAGCATGCGCAACCGGACCGCCCATCCTCTTCCTTACCGTGCCGCACCTGCCGAGTCGCCGGCAGTGTTTGCGTGCGTGGTCCCTGATGAAACGAGAGATACTGATCAATTCGACCGCGCGCGAAACGCGGGTCGCCATCCTCGAGGACGACGAGCTCGTTGAGCTGCTGGTCGATCGTCCGGACGCACGTCGGATGGTCGGCGACATCTATCTCGGCAAAGTCGACGCGGTGCTGCCTGGCCTGCAGGCGGCCTTCGTCGATATCGGTACCGAGAAGAGTGCCTTCCTTCACTCGTCCGATCTCGTCTATCCCGATAGCGGCGATGGCGACGACGACGATGATGACGGCGAGGAGACCTTTCACGAGCCCGCGCGCAATGAGCGCGACATCCCGCAGATTCAGGATGTCCTGAAGCGCGGACAGGAACTGCTCGTCCAGGTCAGCAAGGAGCCCATCTCCACGAAGGGGCCGCGTGTGACCGCGCAGGTCTCCATGGCCGGACGCTTCCTCGTCTACATGCCGTTCGCGTCGCGCGTGGGCGTGAGCCGCAAGATCGGCGATCGCGAAGAGCGGAAGCGGCTGCGCGCGCTCGTGGAAGGCATGCTGCCCGACGACTCGGGCGGCGTCATCGTCCGCACCGTTGGTGAGGACGTCACGCCCGAAACGATCGAGCGCGAGCTCCAGTCATTGATGAATGCCTGGAAGCGCATCAAGAAGAAGACCCACTTCGTTCGGCCGCCATCGCTCGTGCATCGTGAAACCTCGCTGACGCGCGGCCTCATTCGCGACATCTTCAGCGACAAGGTCGAGCGCGTCACCGTCGACTCCAAGCAGGTCTACAACGAGATCATTGAATACCTGAAAGGCATCGCGCCCGAGCTTCTCGAGCGTATCGTGCTCTACGAAGGCACGTCGCCGTTGTTCGACAAGGCCGAGATCGAGACCGAGATCCGCGACCTCTTCAAGCGCCGGTGCGATCTGCCATCCGGTGGCTACCTCATCATCGAGCCCACGGAAGCCCTCATCTCGATCGACGTGAATTCCGGACGGTTCGTTGGCAAGAAGGATCCGGAGAAGACGAGCCTCAAGACGAACATGGAAGCCGCACGCGAGATCGCGCGACAGCTGCGCCTGCGCGATGTCGGCGGTATCATCGTGTGCGACTTCATCGACATGGACACGAAGACGAATCGCGACAAGGTGCTCCAGGAGCTCCGCCAGCACCTTGGTCGCGATCGCGCGCGCACCAAGGCCTTCGCCGTCTCCGATCTCGGCCTCATCGAGATGACCCGGCAGCGCGTCCGCCAGAGCCACCTGCAAAGCATGACCGAAGCGTGCCCCACGTGCAACGGTACCGGCCGCATCTTTACCGCCGAGTCCATCCTGCGTCGCATGGAGCGCAGCGTGAAACGGATGGGAATCGAGGGAAAGAAGGATCCCCTCCTCGTGAAGATGCATCCCGACGTCGCGATGTTCGCGATGGAAAACGAGTCCGACATGATGAAGAAGCTCGAGAAGTCCGTCGGATTCTCCCTCGAGATGCGCGACGATCCGCTGCTCAAGCCCGACGAGTTCAAGCTCGTCGTGAAAAGCGCCGGCCGGGACGTCACGCAGCAGTACGCTGTTGCCTGACGGCGGGACGATAGGATGATAGGAGGATAGGAAAGAAGCTCCCTATCATCCTATCCTCCTATCATCCTATCATCCTTTTTCCCGCCACTCTACGGAACGAGGAGCAATCCGACCTGTCCGCCGAAATCATCATCCACGGCGGGCGTGTTGGCAGGAGCTCGCCACTCCCCGTTGTCGATCCGCACCATCAGCCGATGCGTACCACTCGTCACGCGCATCGTGCTTTCGAACGCTGGGCCATTGCGCGTCATCGAGCGCGGCTCCCAGTTCGTGAAGTCCCCCATGATTTCCACTGACCGCGCGTCTTGCGCGTGTATTCGGACGGTGCGCGTATCCACCGTGCCGGTGAACTGGATCATCGCGCCTCGCAGCGCCGAGCGTGCAGGTGCGGCCTGCCCGAAGCGGACACCCACACTGACGGCATCGACGGCGTCGCCTCCACGCACGTAGTCCGGAAGCTGGTGCGCGACCGTGAGGACCACCGCGGTACTCTCGCCGGTCCAGTACGCGGCGCTTCCACTGAAAGATTGTTCGAACAGGCGCCCCGCGTCGCGATCGCGCCGCGAGGACGCGCCGGCGTCGAACTCCGCAAAGTTGCTTTCCGAGTGAAAGTTCAACCCGGCCTCGAGGTATTGCACCGGGGTAGTTCCCGCAGGACGCGTGCGTTCCGGCCCCCCATACAGCTCCGCGCGAGTCCACTCCTGCGTCACTGTCGCGATCAGCCGGCTCTTCGCGAATCTCCACCAGGAAGCGGCGTCCGCGCTTCCGCCAAGAAAGATGTTGTTTTCACGAGAAGCCATTTGTCCGCTCACGCGTAGCCAGCTGCCCTGCGAGCCAACGTCATATGAACTTCGTGCGCTCGCGAGTGCCGTGATCGCTCGGCCCGCGGACGTCGTCGTGCCGATGCCCCACAGCTCCGCGGCGAGGTCGCTGCCGACGGCACCCGCGTTCATGGTACGCACTCCCGCGGCTACACCAGCGAACGCAATCGCCGCGGAGCTCGTGCTCATCGCGCCGATTTCCAATGACTCGAAGAGGCGCCGCTGCACTCCCTTCGCCGAAAGACGCATTTGCGGTCCGACGAGCGAGGCGTTCTCCCCCGTGAAGCGCGCAGCCGTCATTCCTACATCCACGACGGGGACCGATTGTGCCCTCAACGAGTGACCCCACGCGAATGCGACCAGCATGCCGCATACACTGCGCACCGCTCTCGCCACTACGGCTTCCGCCGAGGGGGACTTGCCGGACCGTTGCCCGCAGCCCCCGCATTTATGTTGGCGGCGGCTGCGTCCGTCGTAACCGTGCCGTTCAACACTCCCTCTAGCGCGCGGAGGCGGAATGCCGCCGACGCATTCGGCAACAGCCCCGTTGCCACGTCCGCTTCGACCAGGTTTCCGAGCGCCACGAGCAGCGCGGGCGATGCGTTGCGGCGCAACAGGCCCACGACCATGTCCACGGCCTTCGCTTCGGCTACGCCGCTCGCCAGGAGCTGAGCCAACGCACCGATTGGTGCCGTCACCGATTGCGTCGTGGCTGCGCGAACGGCGCGCAACGATGCGCCTTGCGCTCCCGCCGCGATGGCATCCGCGCCCGCGGTAAGTTCCTCCGGCGAAGAGGTGGCGCCGAGCGCTTCGCGTGCGGCGGACAGGCGCTCGCGGAGTCGTTCGACAGCCGCCCTTATAAGCAAAGCCGGCGCGCGCTTGAGCCGCCCCTCTCTTACCTTCGCCACGAGTGGTTCCACGGGAAGGCCACGATCGCGTGCGCGGGCGATCTCCCTTCCGAGAACGGCCTGCGTGACGCTGTCCAGGTCGGAAAGGCTGGCGGCGTAGACGATATCCTGGGCGCGAAGTCGCGTCGACGACACCGCAACGGCGAACATGACGACCGCAGTGACGCGCACTGCGCTTCGCGCGTGGAACCGAAGCGCGGCCGTCATGGACGTCCCACCAGTACGACCGAGCCAGGGCGCCCGAAGTCAGCATCCGGCGCAGCAGTCGCACGCGGATCACGCATCCACTGCGTGTCGTTCACGACGAACGCATACACGTGCCGCCCTGGACGAAGCATCAGCTGCACGCTCCAAAGCCCACTCGCACGGTCACGCATCATTGGCGCCTGCCGCTCGTCCCAGCCATTGAAGTCGCCCACGACGCGCACGCTGGTCGCGGCGGGAGCGCTGAAGACGAGCTCCACAGGCCGCGTTGCTTCTGCCGCGTCGGTCGCGCTCGTCGACGTCAGCAATTGCGGGACACTCGCGGCGCTGTGCGCTGGCTGCACCGACGCGACGTCCCGGCGCCACGTGTGGGGCATGACGAGTACTGCCACCGTGACTGCGGCAGCCGCGGCCATACCGCTCCAGATCCATCGACGCGGTGCAACCGATCGGCGTCGCTCCCGATCCCGCTGTCGCTCGGCGGCAACCGCGATGAGCAGCCGCGCCGTAGCCTCCGGTCGCACGTCGGGCAACTCGCGGAGCGTTTCTATCGCTTGCCCGACTAATCCGTCGCGTTCATCCATCACGGTCGATCTCCGTCAGAAGGCCTCGAAGTGCTTCGCATGCACGCTTCACGCGCATCTTGAGCGCGGACACCCCCGCGCCCGTCGCGGTCGACATATCCTCATAGCTCAGGTCTTCGACATGACGCATGAGGAACGCTTCGCGCTGCTCCGTCGGGAGCGCGGCCAGTGCGCCTTGAATCGCGTCGCGCCAGGCAAAAGCCTCGTCCTCCGCGTGCGCGGTGGGCCGATCCGGCACTTCCCCATATTCGACGAGGTCGGAATGGCGTTTCGCGCGCCCGCCAGCGGTGCGACAGCGGTTGGCGAGGATGCGGAACAACCACGGTTCGAATGCCTCGCGCTCTTCGTACGTCGGCAATGCTCGGTAAACGCGCACGAACGTGTCTTGTACAGCCTCCTCCGCGTCATCCCGACTCGAGAGCATGTGCAGTGCGAACCGCAGGCAGCGCGCGTAATACGTGTCTACGAGCTCAGCGAAGGCGCGGACGTCGCCCGATCGCGCGGCATGAACGAGTAGGCTTCTGGTCTCGGTCGCAGCCGAATCGGCCCCCGCAACGCCGCGGACGATCTCGAGTGGCCGGGGGCGTGTCATCGGCTGACCGTCATTGCGCCGCGAGGACCGTCATCTGTGCCGAAGGAGCACGTTCCGTCGCGCCACCACATGGTCCTATACCGGCTCGGTGCGGGGGATGACTGGTAGACCGACGCCCACACGAAGCTCCTCGTTTCGCCTGGCAGGAGCCGTGTCCCGCCGATGCACAGAGCGGTGTCCCAGAGGGGGAGAGCGGCCTCCGCGAGCGAGTAGACCTGCACAGTGTAGTTCGTCTCATTGGACACGAGGATCCCTTCGGCCGTCGCCGAAACATCGACGGTACCACTGTATGTGGGCTCGACCAACGCACAGCCAGAGGTCGTGAGGGCGAGCGCCAGAACCAGTTGTCGGACGGACGAAATCGTCATGTCGTACCCGGGAACGGATTTGCTCTGCCTAACCGTCGTGCCAACCCGTACGTCACAATAGCGATCGTCCCTCTCGCCACCGTCGCGTGCCACCGCTGGTGAGTTGACGAGAAGTCGCAATCGGGCAAGCCTCTTCATGGATTGAGCTTGGTGATGTGGACCGGACCTGAGCGGAACGAGCCATCGGGAATCGCTTCGACCGTGAACCAGTAGACGATGTAGTCCGAGCGGTCCGAACCGTAGCCGATGACGGACGCCCATGGCACGACGCGCCGCACACCTGGCAACTGCACCTCGCACCCGTGGTCGCAGGGCATGAGGTCGATGAGCGCCAGTACGCCACTCTCCATCTCGACCGAGTGAATCGGGTATCCTGTACCATTCAAGATCACCAGGCCTTCGTCGCTCGCAGCCACACTGATGTCACCCGCAGCTGGGGCGGTGGCATCCGCGCACCCACCCAGGAGGAGTGCGAGAGCGATGGTCGCGAAGAATCCAGCGGATTGACGAGGCATTTGCCGGTAGCAGGGGTTCACGCGGCTCAACCCGGTGTGGCCGTGCGAAGTCACAATCGCATGAAGCGTCGGCGCTGACTACTCGTGAATGGAACCGTTGACACGTAACCCCGCTCCACTTAACTTCTTAGGCTCTACGTCACACGCTCACGACCCACAGATATGTCCTACGCAATCATTCGTACCGGCGGCAAGCAGTTTCGTGTCGAAGCCGGCAAGAAATATCGCATCCCCTCGGTGGTCGGCGAAGCCGGTGGGTCGATCGAATTCAATGACGTTCTCCTTGGAAGCGATGGACAGAACGTCAAAACCGGCATTCCGCTGCTTTCCGGCGCGAAGGTCACCGGCGAGATCATCAAGCACGGCCTCGCTGACAAGATCATCGTCTTCAAAATGAAGCGACGGAAGAACTACGCGAAAAAACAGGGACACCGGCAGGGCTTCACTGAAGTCCAGATCAACGACATCACACTCGGCTGACGCGAGGATACCATGGCTCACAAGAAAGGCGTCGGCTCGTCACGCAACGGCCGCGACAGCAACCCGAAGTACCGCGGGATCAAGAAATTCGGCGGCGAGAAGGTCATCGCCGGCAACATCATCCTGCGCCAGTGCGGCACCGTCTGGCATCCCGGCAAGAACGTCGGACTGGGAACGGACTACACCATCTATTCGCTCATCGATGGCTTCGTGAAGTTCGAGCATAAGAGCAAGACGCGTCAGAAAGTCAGCGTCTACCCCGCAGAGCGCGCCGAAACGTCGGCCGCGTAGTACTCGACGCGCAGCTCGTGAGAACCAGAGGCGCCCTCCCATCCGCGGGGGGCGCCTTTTGCATTGGGCACTCCGCAACCTTTGTCGCTATCCTGCGTACGGCATGATGCAACCCGGAGGATGACATGGCCATCTGGAACACACTGAAGCGCGAGCTCGACAAGGCTGGGCAGGCGGCGCAGGGCGCGCTTGACGAAGGAAAGCTCCGGCTCGAATCCCATCGCGCAAAGCAGCGTGCGGAAGCGGCGGCGGCGTCCCTCGGTTTCGCTGTCTACCGGGCGCGAACCGCCGCCGGCGAGCTGGACGCCGAGCGGTACAATCTCCTCGCCGCCATGCTCGCCGCCGCAGAGGCAGAAGTGGCCCGGCTCGAGAATGAGATCCGCCAACACAGCGCGTCTTCCCCACCGAGTAGCTGAGCAGTTCCCGCTGAATCAAAGCGCTGACGCCCCTGCCCGTCGGCGCTTTGGGTATGTATGACCGACATCATAGAGGTCGTGCTGTTGCGCTGGCTACTTTGGCGACACCAATGGTGACTTAGGGTTTGTGACGGAATAACTGACTCATGGCAATCTAGCGGGGATGGATCGT
>DAIUFP010000009.1:0-68418 GCA_036844565.1 Gemmatimonadaceae bacterium
TGTCTTGCCCTTGACCGTGAGGCCGAGCTGGCGTGCAGTGGCGCTCATGAACTGCCACATGCCGACGGCACCGACTTTCGACTTCGCATTCGGGTTGAAGTTCGACTCGATCATCGCGAGGTAGATCAGCTCGCGAGGCATCTGCTTCGCGTCGAGCTTAGCGGTGATCATGGCGGCATACTTGTCCATGCGGATGAGCGAGGTGCTGAAGTCCCCGCGCAGGGAGGTGGTGAGGCGGGAGACCCACTGGTCGATCGTTGCATGGCTGTAGGCCAGGTTGAGACCCGGCTTGGCGTCCGGGCTGGTGCTATCGGAACTGTCGCTCACGCGCGAGTCCGCCATAGCCGCCGCGGGCGCAACTGCCTGCAGCGCGGCCCTGGTACCGGTCGCCTCGACGACATAGCCACTATTGCCGAGCCCGGTAACGACGGTGGACACGACCATCGCGGTCGCGAGCGCGGGGTACGCGGCGCGACGAGCGATGCGTTTGAAGACGTCTGGTGAGTATGTCATGCGATGCTCCTATCGTATTGCATTATCTAAACTTATCGCGTAAACAACTGAGTTTGCAGCTTGCTATTTCAGCTGGGACTTCTCCAATAAAATGCGACAAGCCCGCCGAATTGAACGAGCGAAAGCTGAAGCAGTTACTATGCACATAGTTGACAGAGACGCCCACGCGATGTAGCCTACTAGGCACATAGTACACCGAGGCAATCGCGATGGATCCTGCATCACTTGGCAAGCGTGAGCTCGACGTCATGACCCTCCTGTGGCAGAACGGCTCCGGAACGGTCACGGAAGTCCAGCAGGCGCTGAGCGCCTCGCTCGCGTACACCACTGTCCTTACCATCCTGCGGAATCTCGAGGCCAAGGGCTTCGCCCGCCGCGAGGAAGAAGGACGTGCGCATCGCTACTTCCCCAAGGTGAAGCAGCGCGCCGCTCAACAGCGGGCGGTACGTCGGCTCATCGACACGCTCTTTCGCGGGTCACCAGAAGCGCTTCTGACGCAGCTGGTCGACGACCACGATCTCTCGCCGGAAGAGCTGCGCCGGATCGCGCGCAAGTTGAGCGACGCGCCCCCCGACGGAGGCACGCCATGATCGCCGCATGGATGCTCTCGGCCATGCTCTTCACCGCGCTCCTCGGCGGCGCGGCGGTGTTCGCTGAGTCGGCGTTGCGGGGAGCACGACGTCAGGCGCGTGTGCCGTGGCTGGTCGCACTCGGCGCTGGAGTCGCGTGGCCGATTCTCGCGCCTCTGTTGCGTCGCTACTTCCAGGACTCGCCGGCGATGCACGACGTCACGGTTACGGTGCCGAGCGTCCAGGTGGTGCCCGATACTTTGCGAGCGATCGCCGTGGTGCAATGGATCGACGTCGCCCTTCTATCGCTGTGGGCAGTCGCAAGCGTTGTCGTGCTGGCGCGCCTCATACATGCGCTCGTGGCCATTCGACGAATTCGAAGCGCGAGCCAGTCGCGGACGATTGATGACGTACCGGTGCTCGTGACCGACGCGGTCGGTCCGGCGGTGGTTGGTGTGATGCAGCCGCGCGTCCTCCTGCCGGCGTCACTCCTCGACCTCGAAGCGCCGCTCCGCCGTCTCGTCCTGCGTCATGAGCTGGAACATTGCCGCGCGCATGATCAACGCGCCGTGATCGGCTCAGCATTCGCGCTGGCGCTCGTGCCCTGGAATCTGCCACTCTGGTGGATCGCACGTCGCACTCGTCTCGCGATCGAAGTGGATTGCGATGCTCGCGTGCTCGCCGCCGAGCCGAACGCGAAACAGTACGGACAACTCCTCCTGCTCCTCTCCCAGCGAGTGCGCACGCCCATGCTCGCACCCATGCTCGCTGCATCCAGCTCACACCTCGAACGGAGGGTCTCTGCCATGATTCCGATATCGCCAAATGGCCGGCGCACACGTATTGCGGTCGCTTTAACGGGGGCCATCGTCGTCGCAATTGCCGCCTGCTCATCACGCATCTCGGATGGTATCGCGGGCCCGAAGCCGGAGGTTGCCGCGCGCGCAACCACCTCGGTCTCCGCAGACCAGCCGTGGTTCGAGTTTCAGGTCAGCAAGACGGCGCGGCAGATACCGGGGACCGGAAAGCTCCGGTATCCCGATGAGCTTCGCACGGCCAACGTCGAAGGGGAGGTACTGGCGCAGTTCATCGTGACGGCTGACGGCGCCGTCGAACCGGGAACCTTCAAGGAGCTGCGATCGAGCAACGCGCTCTTTACCGAGGCGGTAAGGGCGAATCTCGCCAGCATGAAATTCTACCCCGCCGAGGTGAAGGGCGTACCCGTGAAGCAAGTCGTGCAGCAGCCGTTCACGTTCGCGCTCAGCAAGGGCGGCGCATCGATCGCTCCCGCTGCCAAGCCCTCCAAGGCACCGGAGACGCTCATGGAGTTCCAGGTGGAGCGATTGGCGCAGCAGATCCCCGGAACGGGCTTAATCCGCTATCCCGACGAGCTGCGGGCTGCCAACGTGGAAGGTGAAGTCATCGCGCAGTTCGTCGTGACGGAAGACGGCCGCTACCTGGACGGCTCATTCAAGGTGGTCAAGTCCAACAATCCGCTATTCGACGACGCCGTGAGGAAGGCGCTGCCCAACATGCGCTTCACGCCCGCTCTCGTGGGAGGCAAAGCCGTGCGACAGATGCTCGAGCAACCCTTCATGTTCGCGCTGTCGAAGCAGTAACGCCGCCGATGCGCGTTCGCATTTGATTGATGGCCTTGCAGCAGAGCTGAAGCGTTAGCGCGCAGCCGCGCATTAGTGCGAGATCACGCTCCCTTAATACACGCTTAATCTTCACGAATGGCGTCCCCTAGCTCGCGACGCTACGCTTCGAGGGTTGGGCGCACTGACATTCGCGCGAGGAGAAAAGTATGCTACTGACGATTGCCATCTTTGTGACGACCGTGCTAGCCCCTGTGCGGCCAGACACAATTCGGCGTGATGACGTTGAGCGCGACCTCGGGCATCTGATCCGATCAGATACGGTACCGGGGCCACCGGGAGAAGGCACCGTTCGGGTTGTAGGCTTCAACTCCGACAACAAGGATACGTTGGGCAGCCTTGGTGGCTTCGTGCGAGAGCACGGACGCCTGTTGTGGTATTTGGCCACGCACACACGCGGCGCAGAAGCGCGCATGCTGCCACTGCGGGCCGACCCGGAGCCAGTGCGCGATTCAATCCGCGCGGCGCTCATAGGCAACGACGCATTTATGGAGCGGCTAATGACGATGCTCGCACGGTACGGAGCATCCCGTCACCGGGTTGTGCCAGGATTTCCTCCAACTGCAGAGATTCCCACTGTATGGGCTACTGATCTAAGTGCGCTTGGTGTGCGCTTCTTCTATCCGGACCGGTTCTCGGCGGACGGCAACACCATGTTCACTCACATCTGTGCTGGTGCGAATGGTTTGTCGGATTTTCCCTCAGGTGTGGACCCACTGATCGAAGCGTTTACGTTCGTGGCCGTTAGTGGTGCCGTGTTCAAGCCGCATTCAGCCTTGATGAGCGACTTCGAGGCGGCCGCGAAGCGAGCGAAAGCGGTAAGCGTGAGCAAGGACGCCGCTACCCGTATCCGACGGGCGCAGGGCGCACTCTGGATGCAACTGGAGCAGAGTGTTGCCTTGAAGCAAGCCATCCTTAGCGAGTATGCGATCAGCGCGGAGATCCTGCCATTTCGCCTGAAGGCGGATAAGTAGAGACATATCTTCAGGCCCTCCCTTAAGCGGCAGGCTTCTTATTAGCGCAGTTCTGTCATCTTGTCTATCTGCGCGCTAACGTTCGTTGCTGCAGTCAAGCGATCTGCGGATGGCGCTTGCTGTCGCAAGCGCTCTATTTGTTTCGCTTGCAGCAGAACTTGTGCGTTGCGGGGAGCACGACGTCAGGCGCGTTTGCCGTGGCTGGTCGCACTCGGCGCTGGAGTCGCTTGGCCGATTCTCGCGCCCCTGCTGCGGCGCTACTTCCAGGACTCGCCGGCGATGCACGACGTCGCGGTTACGGTGCCGAGCGTCCAGGTGGTGCCCGATACATTGCCAGCGATCGCCGTGGTGCAATGGGTCGACGTCGCCCTTCCATCGCTGTGGGCAGTCGCAAGCGTCGTCGTGCTGGCGCGCCTTATACATGCGCTCGTGGCCATTCGCCGAATTCGAAGTGCGAGCCAGTCGCGGACGATTGACGACGTACTGGCAAGGCCGTGCGACAGATGCTCGAGCAACCCTTCACGTTCTCGCTATCGAAGCAGTAACCACGCCGATCAGGAGGCGTTGAGCGTCTCCAACGCCTCCCAGCGCTCCGTCAGCCGCTTGATCTCGACGTCGAGCGCGGCGACCCGCGCGTTCGCCTGCAGGATGGCAGCGCCGTCGCGGAGCAAAACGGGATCCGACAACGACAAGTACACCGCCTCCCGTTCACGCTCGGCCGCATCAATTCGCTCGGGCAACTCGGCGAGCTCTGTCTGCTCCTTGAACGAAAGGCGCCTCTTCTTCTTATCGGCGTTTGCCCCTTTTGCATTCTTCGCAGGAGCAGCCGACGCCGTGCCCTTCTTTGCGACAATGGGCGCCTGACTGGAAACGGCGGCCTTCCGCTGCCGCACCCAGTCCTGGTAACCGCCCACGTATTCGCCGACCTGGCCGCCACCCTCGAACACCAGCGTACTTGTGACGACGTTGTCGAGGAAGGCGCGGTCGTGACTCACGACGAGCAACGTCCCCGTGAATTCGAGAAGCAGCTCCTCGAGCAGGTCCAACGTCTCGATGTCGAGGTCGTTCGTCGGCTCATCGAGCACGAGCAGATTGAAGCTGCGCGTGAACAGCCTGGCGAGCAGTAGTCGATTCCGCTCGCCACCGGACAGCGCGCGCACCGGCGTGCGAGCACGATCGGGAGAAAAGAGAAAATCCTGGAGATAACTCAGCACGTGCTTCTGGCCGCCACTAGCGACGTCGATCCAATCGGCGCCATCGGCAATGCTGTCGAACACACTGCGCTCGGGATCGAGCTGTTCGCGGAGCTGGTCGAAGTAAGCGATCTCGAGGTTCGTCCCGATGCGGATGGTGCCGGAGTCGGGTTCCAATTCGCCGAGCAGCAGCCGAAGCAGTGTCGTCTTGCCGGAGCCATTTGGTCCAATGAGCCCGACACGATCGCCGCGCGTAATGGTCGTCGTGAAGTCCTTCACGATCATGCGATCGCCACGCGCGAAGCTCACGCCGCGCGCTTCCACCACCAGCTTGCCCGAGCGCTCGCCTTCCTGCGCCTGAAGCTTGACGGTGCCGGTTCGCTCACGCCGATCTCCGCGCTCGACACGTAGCGCCTCGAGCGATCGCACCCGCCCTTCATTGCGCGTGCGCCGCGCCTGGATCCCCGTCCGGATCCACACCTCCTCCTTCGCGAGCTTCCGGTCGAACTCCGCCCACTCCTTCGCTTCCACGTCGAGCGCCGCGGATTTGCGCTCGAGGTAGGTGTCGTAGTCGCCGCCCCAATCCACGAGGCGACCGCGGTCAAGCTCCACGATGCGCGTCGCCACGCGGCGCAGGAATGCGCGGTCGTGTGTCACGAACACCATCGTCGTGGCGCGGTCGATGAGGAACTGCTCCATCCACTCCACGGCGCCGACGTCGAGGTGATTGGTCGGCTCGTCGAGCAGCAGGACATCGGGCTGTCGCACGAGCGCACGCGCAAGGAGCGCCTGTCGCTTGCGCCCGCCCGAGGCGAGCGCGAACGGCGCATCCGCCTCGAGACCGAGATGCTCGAGCACGGTGTCGACGCGCGATTGCATCTCCCACGCATTCGCCGCATCGAGCGCATGATGCAGCCGGTCGAGCTCGCGCAGTGCCGCATCCGTTGCATTCGCGCCTACGTCATGACTCGCCTGGTGATAACGAGCGAGCAGGAGGCCCGCCTCACCGAGCCCCTGGGCGACGACGTCGAACGTGGTGCCGTCCACATCCTCGGGCACTTCCTGCTCGAGGCGCGTGACGGTGACACCAGTCTGTCGCACGATCTCACCACTGTTGGGCGACATCGTGCCGTCGAGCAGTTTCATGATGGTGCTCTTGCCCGCGCCATTGCGGCCGAGCAGGCATACGCGCTCGCCACGTTCAAGTGCGAAGCGTGCGCGGTCGAGGATGGGTGGTCCACCAAACGCGATGCTGACGTCCTGCATGCCCAACAGTGCCATTCGATTCTATCCCGGAGCGAGTGCGTGTCTCGTTGGGATATTAATCGATCACGCCACGACATCTCGGAGCAACGCCACGCATTCGGACGTGTCGAGATGAATGCCGGAGCAGTAGCTTGTGGTCGAAGCCAGCCAACGGAGTCACGTCATGGACGAGTTATCTGCTGCAAGCCTTGCATGCCTGCGCTGCAACGGGCCGATGGAACAAGGCTACGTACCGGACAGGGGCGATTCGTACCTCGCCGGTATCCAGGCGTGGGTCGCGGGCGAGCCGGAGAAGTCGGCGTGGACGGGCATCAAGTTGAAGGGGCGTCAGCTCATCCCGGTGACGACCTTCCGTTGTACGCGGTGCGGCTATCTGGAATCGCATGCCGTGCTTCCGAAGTCCTGATCCCGCCAGGACGAACGTCGAGATCCGTTTCACCAGGGCAACATCGACTTCCGTCTCACACCCCACAGCACGGCGGCTCGGTCAGGCCCCAGCGAGGGTACCTCACTCCACGGTAGCGTCTCACTGGCGCTCGCGACCCACCGGCCACCTCCTTACAGCATGGCACCGTCGACACCTGACGACATCGCGCCCGACCTTACCCCACTCCTCCTCGCGTGGGGCAAGGGCGACGCATCGGCGGGCGAGAAGCTCCTCCCGGTCATTTACGCCGAGTTGCACCGGCAGGCCTCGCGCGCGATGCGACGCGAATCGGACGATCACACACTCCAGGCCACGGCCCTCGTCCACGAGGCCTATCTCCGGCTCGTCGACCAGCGCCGCGCCGAATGGCAGAACCGCGCGCAGTTCTTCGGCGTTGCCGCGCAGGCGATGCGGCGCATCCTCGTCGACCACGCGCGCGCGCAGCATGCCGAAAAACGTGGGGGCGGCGTGCAGCAGGTCACCCTCAACGACGCGAACCAGCCCGCATCGGCTGAGAGCGACCACAGCATGGATGTCCTGGCGCTGCATGACGCGCTGCACAAGCTCGCGGCACTCGATCCCGATCAGGCGCGCCTCGTGGAGCTGCGCTACTTCGGCGGCCTGAACATCGAGGAGACGGCCGAGTCACTCGGCGTTTCACCCGCAACGGTGAAGCGTGAGTGGGCGGTCGCGCGCGCATGGCTGCGACGGGAAATGTCCGCTCCGTGACGCCGGAACGATGGCAGCAGGTGAAAGCGGTCGTTGCGCGCGCGCTCGAGCTGCCGCTCGTCGAGCGCGCAGCATATGTCGACGTGGCATGCAGTGCCGACGCCGAGCTTCGCACCGAAGTCGACTCGCTGCTGGTCGCCGCGGAAGGATCGGGCAGCTTTCCCGTCGCGCGACGGGCCATTGCCGCAACGGCGGATCAGTCGATGCTCGAGACGGCACTCGGGCACCAGTACGAGATCGTGCGACAACTCGGCCGGGGTGGAATGGGAGCGGTGTACCTCGCTCGCGAGCGCTCGCTCGAACGATTCGTGGCGATCAAGGTGCTTCGCCCCGATCTTGCCGACGCCGCCGAAGCTCGCGAGCGCTTTCGCCGAGAGGCGAGGATCGCCGCGCGACTGTCGCATCCGGGCATCCTTCCGCTGCACACGTTCGGTGAGGTCGGCGGTCTCTGGTATTTCGTGATGGGCTATGTCCGGGGCGTCACGCTCGGCGAACGACTGCGCGCGGAGGGGCGGCTTCCCATTGCGCACGTCCACCGGATTCTCGCGGAGCTCGCGGACGCACTCGACTGTGCGCATCGCAACGGCATCATCCATCGCGACATCAAGCCGTCGAACATCCTGCTCGACGACGAGTCCGGGCGCGCGATTCTCGCGGACTTCGGTGTCTCGAAGGTGCAGGACGGAACCGATGCCCTTACGGCGACTGGCGTCGTGGTCGGGACACCGAGCTACATGTCGCCCGAGCAAGCACTTGGCGCCGCCGACGTGGATGAACGGAGCGACATCTACTCCCTCGGCGCCGTCGGCTACACGATGGTGGCCGGGCGTGAGCCATTCGCCGACGTGCACGCCGACGACATGGCGCAATGGCGCGTCGTTCACGATCCGAAGCCACTCTCGGCGCTGGTATCGAGCGTTCCCGTCGCGCTCGAAGCGGTGATCAGCCGAAGCATGGCGCGTTCACGCGAAGCGCGGTTTGCCGACGCGCGCAGCTTCAAGGATGCGTTGGCGCGCGCTGATGAAGCCGGAGCCGCGCACTTGCCGGAGTCCCTGCGCGACCTGCCGACGTTCGGTCCGTATGCCGTGCTCTGGGCGCTGGCGTGGACGTTATTGGCGGTTCGAAAGTTCAGCTCAGCCGGTGATCGCATCCTGCTGCTGTTGATTGCGCTGCTGGTGCCGATCGGGTTTGCGCTGCACATCCGAAATACCGGTCGACACGGATTGGGCGCAGTCGAGCTGGCGCGCGTCGCTTTCTGGCCACCGGAGTGGTGGGGCATGTGGTGGCCGCGGCGGTTGCGCCGCCCGAGTGATCTCTGGCGTCGGCTGCCGTGGCCGGCTCGCGCCGTCCGTGCGGTGTTGAGCGTGTTCTTCGTTGCGCTGCCGTTCATGGTCCTCATGCGTCAGCGCTTCGCGGCCGAGCTGGCGCAGGCATCCGGGAGTGGGGAGCCGGTGTGGTTCGTGGCGGCCGAATGGACGCTGGTGCTCGGCGCCGGCGCGGTGATGTTCGGTACGATCGTGTGGGCCATGCGTCGCCCGCTTACGTGGGGCGAGTCGATGCGTGTGCTGTTCGGAGCGACGACGACGTCGCCGGGATGGAGCGAGCCGCACATCGCGCGCCTGCTCGCACCGACGGATGGCGTGCGGCAGCCCGATCATGATTCTGTGCCCGAGCACCGGCGGGCGATCGAAGATCTCCTTGCGGACATGACGGACGCAGACCGTACGCCGGCGAGCGCTGTTCGCACGACGGTGACCTTACTCGCTGACGCCATCGCGAAGTGCGATGCAGAGATTGCGTCGCTTGGCGGGCTCGCCACGGACGCGGAGATCGACCGGCTCACGTCGCACATCGCTGAGCTGCGCGCGGCGCCCGCGGCATCGGGAGTGACGCCAGCGAACGAGCTCGTTGTGCTGGTCGAGCGGCAGTTGGAGCTGATACTCCAGATGAAGGATCGCCGCGAGATCGTCGCACAACAGAAGGCGCGCTACTTCAACCTCCTCCGCGGAGTGTGGTCGCACTTGTCTGCGATGCGTGGGTCCAGTGATGACGGTCGGGGGCTGAAGGGCTTGATCGCGCACGTGGAACGGGAGATCGCGCGAGCGGAGTGAAGGTGCCGCCGGTCTGTCGAGTTGGACGCGTGATTGTCAAGGACGCCGATGAAGGACGCATGATCGGCATCCAGTTCACCGGCATAGTTTGCAATTGTGACGACACCCCCAAATTCGCCCCATGAGGGGACCGTGAGCATCCCAAGAGCGTTGTCGAAGCTTGGGGTTTGTTCTCGCGCCGATGGCGTTCGGCTCGTCGAAGCCGGTCGTGTGCGAGTCAATGGCCGGGTTGCGCGCGATGTAGCGCTAAGAGTCTCTCCGGAGAACGACCTCATCGAGATCGACGGCGTACCGATCGTGCGGGCCGAGCGTGTCTATCTGGCGCTGAACAAGCCGCGTGGTCTGGTGACGACGCGTGATGATCCGCAGGGCCGCGCGACCATCTATCAGTGT
This sequence comes from Gemmatimonadaceae bacterium, assembly GCA_036844565.1. Classification (GTDB taxonomy): domain Bacteria; phylum Gemmatimonadota; class Gemmatimonadetes; order Gemmatimonadales; family Gemmatimonadaceae; genus AG11. Next base: position 9,834 of record DAIUFP010000009.1, read on the forward strand.
CTCGACGGAGGGACACTGCCATTCGTGGCGCCGGTGGGGCGGCTCGACAAGGCGAGCGAGGGGTTGCTGTTGTTGACGAACGATTCGCGGTGGTCGGCGACGCTGCTCAATCCGGCATCGCACGTGGAGAAAGTCTACCACGTGCAGGTGAAGGCGTTGATCGACGACGAGGCGATTGCTCGCATTGCTGCGGGAGTGACGGAAACGCTCAGCGGCGAGCGACTCGAAGTCGTACGAGCGTCGCTGCTGCGCGTCGGCTCACGCAGCAGTGCGTGGGTGGAGATCGTGCTCGACGAGGGTAAGAATCGTCACATTCGGCGGTTGCTGGCGGAGCTGGGCATCGAGGTGCTGCGCCTCATTCGCATCAGCATCGGTCCGCTCGTTCTCGGTGCGCTCGCAAAAGGCGACTGGCGGATGCTCACGTCGGATGAAGTGCGGTCGCTCGCATGAGCGAGTCGGCGTATCGCACCTGGCGCACATACACGGCGAAAGTTGCCGGACGGTCGTACGAGGTCGCGACGAAGGCTGGTACGTTCGCGCACGGCAGGCTCGATCCGGCCGCGATCCTGCTCGCAGCGCATGTGGACGTAGCCGTCGGTGATAAAGTCGTGCACCTGAATTGCGGCAACGGCCTTACCGGGGCGGTCGCTGCGCTCTCGGCGCCGGACACTCGAGTCTACCTGACCGACCGGAACATCGTGTCCGTCGAGGCGGCACGCCGCACGCTCGCAGCAAACCACATCGCCACCGGCGACGTATTACTCGGCCATGGCGCTTACGTGCTACCGGCCGATCTGCGGGCGGACTCGGTTGTGATTCGCATCCCGCAGGAGCGCGCGGCGTTGCTCCAGCTTCTTGCGGATGCATTCGCGACCCTGCGACCGGGAGGCCGCTGCTACATCGCCGGCGCCACGAATGAAGGAATAAAAACGGCGGCGCGAACAATCGAGAACATGTTCGGCAACGCCCGCGTGCTGTCGCGAGACAGCAGTCATCGTGTCGTCAGTGCGGTGAAGCGCTCGAGCGAGCCGGCGATGCCGGACGACGTCGACCTCACCATTCTCGATCGGGATGCATACCGTGAGGTCGAGGTGACACTTCGCGGAAAGGCATATCGACTCTGCTCGAGGCCAGGCGTCTTCTCGTGGGAGCATGTCGACGAAGCGACGGCAATCCTGGCCGACGTCATGGAGATTCCGCGCGGCGCGTCCGTGCTCGACCTCGGCTGCGGGTCAGGCGCGCTCGGCATCGTCGCTGCATCGCTTTCGGACGGTGGGCGTACGACGATGGTGGACGCGGACATCGAGGCAGTGCGATCGGCGGCACGCTCGGCCGAAGTGAACGGCATTGCCAACACACGTGCGCTCGCGAGCGACGTCGCCGGAGGCGTGCTCGACGAGCGCTTCGATGTGGTCGTTACCAATCCGCCGTTTCACGTCGGCAAGGCAACCGACCTCGACGTCCCCATGCAGTTCATCAGCGATGCGCACGCAGTGCTCGTACCTGGCGGCCGCATGCTGCTCGTCGCGAATCGCACACTGCCTTACGAGCAATCGATCAAGCACCGATTCGGCAATGTCACCAACCTGCACGACGGGCCGCGCTTCAAGGTGCTGGCCGCAATACGTCAGGCCGACTGATGCCATCGACCTGCACCACGTCCTGACATGAAGATCATCAAGTACCTCTCGAACCTCGGCTACGGCACGCGACGCGAAATCACGCAGGTCGTGAAGCAGCAGTCCGTCGTGCGGCGCGACGGCAGCATCGTACGCGACGGCGACTCATTCGAGCACGATGACCTTCTCCTCGACGGAAAGACGCTCGACCCCCCGCCAGGGTCCGTCCTCATGCTGCACAAACCTGTGGGTTACGTGTGCTCCACCAAGGACGCGAGCAAGCTGATCTACGACCTGCTGCCGCCGCGATTCCTCCTGCGCACACCGGTCATGGCGCCGATCGGCCGACTCGATCGCGACACATCCGGACTGTTGCTCGTGACGGACGACGGAAAGATCAACCACCGGTTGTCCTCACCGCGCACGCACGTCGCGAAGGTGTACGACGCGGAGCTCGCGACTGACCTGCGTGGGGATGAAGCGGAACTGTTCGCCGCCGGCACCATGATGCTCGACAACGAAACGACGCCCCTTAAGGCGGCAGCGCTCGAAGTGCTCGGCCCACGCTCCGCGCGCGTCAGCGTGACAGAGGGCCGATACCATCAGGTCCGACGCATGTTCGCGGCGGTCGGGAATAAAGTGGAACGCCTGCACCGCCGGTCACTCGGCGGCCTGGAGCTAGGCGATCTTGCTCCAGGCCAGTGGCGACTTCTCACGCTCGATGAGGTCGCGGAGTTGCTGTCGTAGGTGATTCGCTACAGCAGCTCGTAGCGCACACCGCCACCGGGCTTGTCGAGCATGAGAATCGTCTTCTTCTCGCCGCTCCCCAGGGGAATCACGATCTGAATTGGCGCGGTCGTCCAACCCGAGGCGCCGGCCGGCGTCTGCCAGATGCGAATCTCCCACGTGCCGACCGTGCTCTGAAAGAATGGTGCGCTCAGCGAAGTGGGTGTCGCCTGATACGTGAAGGGGAACTGCCACGATATCGGCGTCTGGTAATCGGGCTGCGTCCGGTACACCTGCAGCTCGCCCGCGTTCGGCGCCATGTGGAGCACGCGTACCTTCGTGGCACCCGCCGGCACGACGCTGCCGGTGTCATCCAGGACCGCCGTGGCGACGGAGCCGTTCGAGGCCCGCACCACCGCGATGGTATTGAGTGAACCGTCCGCCGAGACGATCGTCTGCGACGCTGACGCGGTGCCGCCCACGGGCCGGAACATCAGGGTATGCGCGCCGGATCGAGCGATAGCCCTTGCGACGGTGCCCGGTGCGAGAGACGGCGCGACCACCGCGCCGTCGATGAACACATCGACAGGACCGGTGAACGCATTCACCACACGAACGGCAGGAGCGTTGAGACTGCAGCAATCGGTCGGCCCGCCCCCACACGCAACCATGAGGGACAGGAGGAAAACGGGAAGTGCGCGAAGTACCAGTCGCATGGCGCCTCGGTGCCAAGGGTACGAAATCAAACTATGTATACAATCTGGTGGGAGCGAATCTCAGCGCATCCACGTATGCTAGATAATTCCCCACCCGTTCGTGAGCGCAGCCCTCTTTCCCCACCCGCTCGTGAAGAGTCGTACCGCCCTGAAACTGGCCTCCATCGCGGGCTTCCTCGCGACCGCCGGGATCGCCGCCACACGAAGCGACAACCCATTCGCCGACTTCGTCGAGCCCGGCTTCCCCTTCATCGTCTCCACGATCGACGCAAGCAAGCTCGGCGCTGCATTCCCCGAGCGGAACCTCGCCGTTCGCTGCGTCGTCCTGATGCTCGGCAACGACAGCTACGCATGCTTCGACACGGACCTGCTGCGCATGTCGGCAGCATGGCGCGGCGGATTCGTGTCGCTCACGACGATGGCCCAGATCTCGTACCAGCAGCCGGGCAACAAGAACAACGCGATCCCCCGCGTCCTCGGCAGTCCGGTGATCGCGACCGGCATCTACCCAGGTTGGACCAGCGCGACGCCCGACTTCCGCGACCCCCGCCCGGCAGGCCCGGATCCTTCGGCCATGGGCCGAGGGCCGCTTGCTGCGGATCAGGCCCGTTGGAATGGCGTCAGTGTGGTAGGCAGGGAGGCCGTGCTCTCGTATACCGTGGCCGGTACGGACATTCATGAGGAAGTCGGCAGTGTCACCGCGGACGGGCAGGTCGGGATCACGCGAACGTTCCAGGCAGGCATCACGAAGATGCCGCTCACGCTTGTCGTCGCCGAGCTATCAATCGGCGGCACGGTTGAGCAAGGCAGCAACGTCGTCGTGGTCACCGGCGCTGCAGGTGACACGGCAACTGCAGTCGGCCTGGTTGGCGCTCCCGCGGGAGCAACGCTTCGAGTCGTCGACAACCGGTATGTCACGCTCGGCATTCCAGCCGGCGCAGCGGTCTCGCGATTTCGCGTCATCGCTTGGCGCGGAAAAACGGCCGACCGCGGCGCAATGAGCGCAATGCTGGCAGAGCCCGTACGAATGGCCGACTACGAGCATGGCGGTAGTCCGCATTGGACGGGATCGGTGACGACCGTCGGCAAGACGTCGGCAGATACGGCGGACTACGTGCTCGATCGCCTTACGCTGCCACTCGCCAATCCATGGCGCCGGAACGTTCGCGTCGCCGACCTCGACTTCTTCCGCGACGGACGCGCCGCAGTCGTCACGTTCGAGGGCGACGTCTGGATCGTCTCGGGCATGGACCGCACGCTCGGCAAGCTCGAGTGGAAGCGCTTTGCGTCCGGACTATACGAGCCGCTGAGTATCGCCGTCGTGCGCGACACCATCTATGTGTACGACCGGCAAGGGATCGTTCGTCTTCGCGACATCAACGGCGACGGCGAAGCTGACGTCTACGAGAACTTCACCAATCTCAATCAGCAATCCGGGGAGTCGCGCGAGTTCCCACTCGGCATGGCCGCGAAGCCAGGTGGTGGTTTCTATCTCGCGATCGGAGGTGCGCTCGATCTTGGTCCGAAGACGTCCGCTGCGATCATGCCCGGCTTCCGGGCGGGCTCGAGCCAGAGTGGCACCGTGCAGGAAGTGTCGGCCGACGGACGCTCGATTCGCGCGTTCTCCACCGGGCTCAGGGAACCGATCATCGGCGTTGATCCACGGACCGGGATCATCGCGTCATCGGATCAGCAGGGAAATTTCGTCCCCGCGACCCCGATCTTCCTGCTGCGTGAAGGCGGCTTCTACGGCGTCACTCCAACAGCACACCGCCCGGCCCCGTTGCCGACGCCGGAGCTTCCGCTTCTCTGGATTCCGCACGAGGTCGACCAATCGGGCGCGGGCGAAGTCTGGGCTGGCGCTCGCATGGGCTTCGGCGAAGATGCGCTCGTGCACTTGTCGTATGGTCGGCCGGGCCCCTTCCGCGTCTACGTCGACAGCTCGCGCACGGCAGTTCAGGGCGCGCTCATCGCACTTCCGGGGACGTACGCTGCCCCGACGCTGAAGGGACGCGTTGGCCCGAGCGACGGACAACTCTACCTCGCCGGGTTCAGCGTATGGGGCTCGAACGCGAAGGATGTGTCGAGTCTCGTACGGCTGCGATATACAGGGAAGCCGAGCCGTCTGCCGGTCGCGGTGCACTCCGGTCTCCAGGGCATTCTCGTTCGCTTCGCGACGTCCCTCGACGCTGCGACGGCAAACGATGCAGCGCGCTACCACCTCGAACGGTGGAACTATGTTCGCACGTCGGCATACGGGTCCGGACACTTCAAGCTCGACGGAACGCCTGGTCAGGACAAACTGTCACTGCGTCCGCATCTCTCGGCAGACGGCCGCACGTTGCTGCTCGTCGTGCCGGACATGAAGCCCGCGATGCAGTTGCAGCTCGACTACGACATGAAGAGCCGAACGGGCACTGTCCTGCGCGACACGCTCTACCTCACGGCGCACGCCGTCGATTCGCTCGATCTGGCGAGGGCTGGATTTCCGGCGATCAACTGGCGCGCCGATGCAATGGTCGCCACAAAGAGTCGTGGCGTCGCCCCTAAAACGGTTTCGACACCGACAGCCGCGCTCGGCGCAGTACTGTACAAGGAGAAGGGCTGTGCCGGTTGCCACTCGGTAGATGGCACGCTCGCCGGAAAGACCGGCCCCACGTTCAAGGGGCTCTACGGTTCGGACGTAAAACTGACGAGCGGCACGTCACGCAAGGCCGACGACGCATATCTCCGCAACTCGATCCTCGATCCGGCAAGCGAGATCGTGAAGGGCTTCGAGCCCGGCATGCCGACGTTTCGCGGCGTGCTGAGCGCCGGAGAAGTGGAATCGCTGATCCGTTACATGCGGTCACTCGGCGGGCCCAAGCCGCACTGAGGTTTTTCGGTCGCGTGTAAAACTCATGGAGTCTATGAGCGACAGTGCTCCCGAAACGTCGCCCCTTGCGGCGCGAATCCTCGCGAGCTCGCGATACGCAAGTGATGGATACGCGTCCATGCGCGCGGTCGCAGCGGCTTCGTCGTAGTCCCCTACCCACGCCAGGAGCCGAGCAATCTCGGCACCGATCACTTGTCCCGCGGGCTTGCTGGCGATGCCCGAAAGCTGCGCACGCGCCTCTCCCAGAATGGCCCGGGCATCGAGCGTCTCGGCGCTTACCAGCACCCGCTGCTCCGGAAAGGCCCGACGCTCAGGAACGGCAATGGTGAAGACCTGCCGTTCGCCGGCGGGCGACCCGACCGGACAGAAGAGCGAGGAGTGCGAACCACACTGGTGCATTCATGGAGCAATCTTGCCGCGCGGGCCAACGCGCAGCAACGTTGCAACGTCTACTGCACAACCGCCCTCATGGATCAAATAATGCCTCTGTCGCGCCGCCTCATTACTTTCTCGATCGCTGCCGTCACCGTGACCGCCACGCTGGCGGGTTCGAGCTCGAACTCACTCGCGGCACTACGGCCAAACGCATCGCCAGCCAGTACGCTCGATTCCGCGCTATTGGCCTCCTACAAGTGGCGCAACATCGGCCCCGACCGCGGCGGACGATCCATCGCCGTCTCCGGCGTGAAGGGCCGTCCGAAGGAGGCCTACTTCGGCGCCGTTGGTGGAGGTCTCTGGAAAACCACGGACGCCGGCGAGAACTGGGCGCCCATCACCGACGGCCAGCTCAAGAGCGCCAGCGTCGGCGCCATCGCCGTGAGCGAGAGCAATCCCGACGAAGTCTTCATCGGCATGGGCGAATCGTGCATTCGCGGCAACATCATGCCCGGCGACGGCGTCTACAAATCGAGTGACGCTGGCAAGACGTGGACGCACATCGGTTTCGATCAGACCGACGCCATCTCGAAGATTCGAATCCACCCCACGAACCCCGACATCATCTTCGTCGCGAGCTTCGGCAAGTACTCGGTGCCGAACGCCGAACGCGGCGTCTTCAAGAGCACCGACGGCGGCAAGAGCTGGCGGAAGGTGCTCTACCGCGATGACAAGACGGGAGCGATCGACATCAGCATCGACCGCACGAACCCAAATGTCATGTATGCGTCGATGTGGGAAGCCTTCCGCAACGAGTACACGATGTCGAGCGGCGGACCTGGCAGCGGCCTGTTCAAGAGCACCGATGGCGGCGAAACATGGACCGAGATCACACGCAACAAGGGCCTGCCACAGATCGGCCTCGACGGACGTATCGGCGTCGCGGTCTCCGGCGCCAACTCGAATCGCGTCTACGCACTCGTCGAGAACGACAGCGGTGGACTCTTCCGCAGCGAGGACGCCGGCGCAACGTGGGCGCTCGTGAACGGAAGCCGCGACATCCGGCAGCGAGCGTTCTACTATACGCATGTCCACGCCGATCCGAAAAATCAGGACGTCGTCTACATGCAGAACACGTCCATGTTCCGCTCCACCGACGGCGGCAAGACGACCGCCAACATCGGCAACGGCACGCACGGCGACATGCACGACCTCTGGATCGACCCGGACGACGCAACACATCTCGTCGTCGGCAATGACGGCGGCGGTGCGGTCTCGACGAACACGGGCGGCAAGTGGACCACCCAGGATTTCCCAACCGAACAGTTCTACCACATCGCATCCACGACGCATGTTCCATATCACGTGTGCGGCTCACAGCAGGACAACACCACACTCTGCACGCCCTTCAACTGGAACCAGGCTGCCTTCGAAGCGGCGCAGGGCAGATCAGGCGGAGCTGTCGGCGGACGGGGTGGACGTGGTGGCGGCCGAGGACGTGGTGCCGCCGCCGGCGGTGACAGCACGACCACTCCCGCACTCGGCGCCAACGACATCACGCTCGGCGGAATGCTCGAGTCGTATCAGGCGGGCGGCGGCGAGCCGGGATATGTGGCGCCGGACCCCCTCGAGCCGGACCAGTTCTACTCCGGCACCAACAATGGCGGGTATCTCGACAAGTACAATCGCCGCACGGATATCCACCGCGAGGTGAATCCATACCCGTGGTTCTACTCCGGTGAGGCGAGCAAGGACATCAAGGAGCGGTGGCAGTGGACGTATCCGATCATCTTCTCGCCGATTGATCCGAAGACGCTGTATGTCTCCTCACAGCGCCTCTGGCGTTCCACGAACGGTGGGCGCACGTGGACGGCACTGAGCGGCGATCTAACGCGCCACGATCCCAAGACGCAAGGACATTCCGGCGGTCCGATTACGGGAGACATGAATGGACCGGAAGTGTACGGGGTGATCTTCTCGGTGGGCCCGAGCAAGTTGACGACGAACACGATCTGGACCGGCTCCGATGACGGGCTCGTGCACGTCACGCGCGATGGTGGCAAGCACTGGGCGAACGTCACGCCGAAGGACATGCCGGAGTTCGGGCGTGTCAGCCAGATCGACGCCTCGAAATTCAACGACGGCGCCGCGTACATTTCCGTCCGCAAGCCGCTGCTGAACGACCTCGCGCCGTACATCTTCAAGACGACCGACTACGGCCGCACGTGGACGAAGATCGTTTCGGGCCTTCGACCGGATGCGTATGTGCACGCCGTTCGCGAAGACCCGAACCGCAAGGGACTGCTGTACGCGGCCACGCAGCATGGCGTCTACCTGTCAACGGACGATGGCGCATCATGGAGCTCACTCGCGCTCAACATGCCCGACGTGCCTGTGGCAGACCTCATCGTCGAAGGCAACGAGCTCGCGATCGCAACGCATGGTCGCGGCTTCTGGGTGCTCGACAACGTCGGGCCGCTCCGTCAGGCGACGCCGGCCATTCTCGCCTCAGCCGTACACCTTTACGCACCACCAGTTGCGGTGCGCTCCGGCGCAGGAATGCCGATCACGTATTCCTTCAAGACTGCACCTACCTCAGCGAAGCTCGAGATTCTCGACTCGGCCGGCACGGTGCTGCGCACCTTCGAGCCCGACACCACGCGTCCCGATTCCGCATCGCGCGCAGCCGCGGCGGCGGCTGCGGGAGGAGGGCGTCGCGGCGGTGCCGGTCCGATGCTGGCGAAAGCGGCCGGATTCAATCACCTCACCTGGGATCTTCGCACCAAGGGCATCGCGACGTTCCCCGGAATGATCCTCTGGGGCGCCGGCACGAACGGGCCGGTCGTTCCGCCGGGACGCTACACGGTCCGCCTCACCGCCGATGGCCAGACGCTCACGACGCCCGCGATCGTCGCCCGCAATCCACGCATCGCGGACGTCACCGATGCCGACATGCGCGCGCAGTACGCTTTCTCGAAGAAGGTACGCGACAAGGCGAATGAGGCGAACGAATCGGTCATCGGCATCCGTCGCGTGAAGGCGCAGCTCGCCGATCGGTACACCAAGTCCACCGACGCCACGCTCAAGTCCACCGGCGACACACTCAAGACGCACGTCTCCGCCGTGGAAGAAAACGTCTATCAGGTGCGCAACCAGAGCGGACAGGATCCACTCAACTTCCCGATCAAGGTCAACAACCGCCTCGCGAACCTGATGTCGATGGCCGAGCGTGGCGATGGCGCACCGATCAACAGCATGCCGGAGATCTTCGGGATACTCACGACGGAGCTGAAGGGCTACACGGATGAGTTGACGAAGGTCTACAAGACCGATCTCGTTGCCGTCAACAAGGAGTTGCTGCGACTTCACCTCGTGCCCATCGACCCGCAGTGCGAAAAAGCCGCGGGGTGCGCAGCCATTCCGTGAACTTGAGTAACTGCTGAAGCGCTCGCGATCAGTTACGTCATCGATCGCGAGCGGCTCATCAACCTCGGGCTCAGAACGTCAGTGAGAGGATGGGGTGCTGTCCGTGAATGCCCATCTTCGCGAACACCATGGACTCCGGCGAGAACTTGACGTCCACACCGCCAGTCCGACCCACCTCCCGTGTCTTCACGCCCGCCGCACCCAGTCCCCGATTCGCCTCAGCCGGCTTGATGAACTGCTCCGTGAGGATGGCGCCAAGGATGCCGCCGGCGGTCGCGGCGCCGAAGATGAGGTGACTGTTGCCGCTCTGTGCGAGGACCGGAGCGATCAGACCCACAAGCGCTCCGGCAAAGGAGCCGTACTGGAGCAGCCGCGCGTCCGACTCGGTGTGATCGAACGGGCGGACCAGGAGCTGATCGCCAGCAATCGCACCCAGCGTGAAGCCAGTTCCGACGAGACCCCACGCGAGCTTCTCGTTCGTGCCGTCGCTCAAGAGCGTCGCGGCTGCGCCCATGCCGAGGAACTCCGTCGTGACGAGCGTGCCGACATCGCCTGCCGTGACGCGATAGGGAGCCGTACGCACATAGCGAAGGCCAAGCGGATACCCAATCACCCCGGCGCCAACAATAGCCGCGGTGGAGAGACGGTTTGAAGAATTATTCTGGAATAACCCGGCCGAGCCGAGCACGGTCGCTGTAAGCGCCGCCGTGACCGTTGAGCCATGCGAGGTGCCGTGCGCCTCCGCATCCGTCATCGGCTCGCCGAGGACGAAACCGAGGACGTCGCCCGCAATCCCGCCGGCGAGGGTCGCCGCAGCGTATGACCGGCTGCCCTGGTCGTCTCCAGTGAAAGTGTAGAGGAGCAGGTCGGCAGCGATTGCCCCGCGCCGCGCACTATGCCACGACAGGTGATTCTGGGCCCGCGACACTGGGCTGGTCTGCGTCATGTTGGCCGACAAGAAGAACATGCCGCCAGTTACGGCCAGATAGGACGCCGCTCCGACGGTCGGATCGTCGGCCAGGGCCGAGGCGGCGGGGCCAAACACCAATGCGCCGAGTAGTGTCTGGTTGATGACGAACGTCCCGCGGACGGGCTCGGAGATGAACGTCGGCATTGCGTCCGGACCGCCACGGGCCGTAGCGAAGGTGGTGGCGCTGTCGATCATGGCGGCGAGCTGGCGACGCTGCGTGATGTCCAGTGGATACCGCTCGAGCACCTCGCGCTGGCGCTGCACCACCAGAACGAACCCGGCGCCCGCGGCATCGACAGCATAGAGCCGCGCATCGATGTAATCACCGGAAACGGGCCAGACCGGAGCGCGCAGCCCGAGGCGGGCGGCGAGCGGCGGCGATATCGTCATGACGCGGCCGGCGCTATCGAAGGCAACGGGACGCTCGCGCGCCTGACCTTCGGCAGAACGGGTTGGCACAACGAGAAGGAGCGAAAACGCGACGACGAAGCTCGACGCGCGCATCAGTAACTGGGCGAGCGAAACACGACTGATCAGCATTTGAATCGGAGAAGAGGTTGACGGCCTGCTGCCACTAACGCGGACTAATCATCTGAATCGGCTCACACAGCGGCAGCGCACGCTATGTCGAGCTTGCAGGTGACCAACCTATTCACACGTGGTCAGCGGACAGTCATCGGGCGGTCAAGTCATTGCAGCACTGAAAGATAGAACTGAAGCCCGAGCTTATGTCATCTCGCGAGCCACCCGAACTATCGCCGCGATACTCCGCTCGACATCCGAGTCGCTCGTCGCCCAGGAGATCACCGATATCCGCATGGCAGTCCGCCCCTGCCACACCGTGATGCCGGCCCAGCACGTCCCCTCCTCCTGGATGGCCGCGATCACGCGAGCGGTGCGCTCCGCGTTGCCGAACGCGACCAGCACCTGGTTCAGCACCACCTCATTCAGGATCTCGAATCCCGCTCCCGACAGCCCCTCGGCAAATCGCTTCGCCTGACGACAGTGCCGAGCGACCATCTCCTCCACGCCGCTCCGGCCGAGCGCCTTGAGCGCCGCCCACACTTCAACCCCCCGCGCTCGGCGGGACAGCTCCGGCGTGTAATCCGACGGATTTCGCTGCACCGAGTCGGTCGGCAGATACTCGGCCGTAACCGCCATCGCGGCACGCAACGCGTCGGCGTCACGGACGAATGCGACGCCGCTGTCGTACGGGACATTGAGCCACTTGTGCGCATCGGTCGCCCAGGAGTCTGCGCGCTCGATGCCGGCGCCGAGATGCGCCTGCTCGCGTGACGCGCGCGCCCAGAGCCCGAAGGCGCCGTCCACGTGGACGTACGCGCCCGCCTCATGAGCCACATCGCAGATCTCGCCGATCGGATCGAATGCGCCGGTATTCACGTTGCCGGCCTGCACACACACGATCGTCGGCCCTTCGATGCGCGGCAGCTCGCTGAGAATCATGCGTCCCTGCGAATCGACCGGCACCTTCACGACGCGCTTGCGTCCCAGCCCAACAACGCCGAGCGCCTTGTAGAGCGTCGGGTGCGATTCAGCGCCGGAGATGACCGTGATCGGCGGCGCGCCAAAGAGCCCGTCAGCTTCCACGTTCCATCCGACCTTCGCGAGCACGGCATGACGAGCCGTCGCCAATGCGGTGATGTGCGCGACCGTGGTGCCGGTCACGAAACCGCCGGCGATGCCCTTGGGCAGATGCAGGACGTCGATGAGCCACTTGAGCGCGACATCCTCGAGAATCGCCACGCCAGGTGTCGCCTTGTACAACCCCGCATTCTGGTCCCACGCTGTTGCGAGCCAGCCAGCGGCCACGCTGGCCGGCGTCGCTCCGCCGATCACGAACCCGAAGAATCTCGGCCCCGCCATGGCCATGGTGGCCGGCGACCCAAGGTCATCGAGCTGCGCGAGCATTTCGCGTGGGTCGACGCCTGCTTCAGGCAGGTCGACATCGAACGCAGAGAGTGCCGCAACCGCATCGGCGCTCGGCGACACTCGCCGCTCGGACAGGCTCTCGAGGTATTTGATGGAGCGACTCGCTGCGTCGCGGAGGAGATCAGACATGTCGTGGTGGGGTGGGAGTCCCGCAAAGGTAGGACATGCCCGCGATTGCGACTACGCCGACAGGTGAGTCGCCAGGAATCTGTGGCGGCCGCCACGGTCATCACAGGCGAGAAATACCAGTCACCTCGCGGGACCGCGATGTGCAACCTTGACGGCCCATGACGACCGACCCGCTCGCCGCCTTTCATCCCATCGTCCGCGAATGGTTCACCGAAACACTCGGTGAGCCGTCCGCGCCGCAGCGCGCGGGATGGCCAGCCATCGCCAGTGGGTCGGACACGCTCATCCTCGCGCCGACCGGCACCGGAAAGACGCTCGCGGCGTTCCTGTGGGAATTGAATTCCCTGATCACCGAAGGACTGGAGACGCCGCTCGCCAACGCGGTCCACCTCCTCTATGTGTCGCCGCTCAAGGCGCTCAATAACGACGTGCAGCGCAACCTCGCGTTGCCGCTGGCGCAACTGAAGGCCCGTTTCGAGCGCGCCGGCGTCGCTTCGGAATCAGAGCGGCTCAGGGTATTCCCGGAGATCCGCGTCGGCGTCCGCACCGGTGACACGAAGGCATCTGAGCGCGCACGCATGCTGCGCAAGACGCCGCACATCCTCATCACGACGCCGGAATCGCTGCACATCCTGCTCACGAGCATACGCGGGCGGACGATCTTCAGCTCCTTGCGCGCCGTCATCATCGACGAGATCCACGCCGTCGCGGGCACGAAGCGCGGGGCACACATGGCGCTTACGCTGGAGCGCCTCGCGCGCGTCGCACCCGAGGCACCGCAGCGCATCGGTCTCTCGGCCACACAGAAACCGCTCGACGAAGTGGCGAAATTCCTTTCCGGCTGCGAGCCCGTGGGCCCAGACGGACAGCCGCGCTTCCGCCCCGTTCACATCGTGGACTGCGGCCTGGTGAAGCGAATGGAGACGTCGGTCGTGTCGCCGGTGGACGACCTCGCGCAGGTGGGCGGAACGATCTGGACCTCCGTCGCGCCGTTGGTGCTGGAGAAGATCCGCGGCGCACGCACCACGCTGGTGTTCGTGAACAACCGCGCCCAGTCCGAGAAGATCGCCGCCCGCGTGAATGCGCTGGCCGAGCAGGAGATCGCGCTGCCGTATCACGGTTCGCTGTCGCGCGAGCGGCGATTTATGCTCGAAGAGCGACTAAAAGCCGGCGAGGTGCGAGCACTCGTCACCACCAGTTCGCTCGAGCTGGGGATCGACGTCGGCTCCGTGGACCTGGTGCTCATGATTCAGAGCCCGAAGCGTGTCGCGGCCGCGCTGCAGCGGGTGGGGCGAGCTGGGCATTCGCTCGATGCGACCAGTCGCGGCGTTTTCATCCCGACCTTTCGCGATGACGCACTGGAGCAGCTCGCGATTCTCGACGCGATGCGATCGGGCGACGTCGAACCGACGCGCGTGGTGCAGAACGCGCTCGATGTGCTCGCACAGCTCATCGTGGCGATCGTGGCATCCGAGACACCGGAGTGGACGAGCGCCGGCCTGTTCGACCTCGTGCGACGTGCGTACCCATACCACGCCCTCACGCGACCGGCATTCGACGAGACGCTCGCGATGCTCGCGGGCAAATACCCGAGCGATGTAGCGGGCGAGCTCGAAGCGCGCGTCTCGTGGGATCGCATCACCGACCTGCTCACGCCGGCACGCGCCTCGCGCATGGTGGCGACGATCTCCGGCGGCACAATCCCAGATCGCGGCCTCTACACCGTGAACCTCGCGGACAAGACTCGCCTCGGCGAGCTCGATGAAGAGTTCGTGCACGAATCGCGTGTCGGTGACGCATTCCAACTCGGCAGCTCGACGTGGCGCATCCGGAGCATCGAGCACGATCGCGTCATCGTCGTACCTGCACCCGGTGCACCCGCGCGCATGCCGTTCTGGCACGGTGAATTCATGGCGCGGTCGAACCATCTCACGGCGCGGATCGGCGCTCTTCGCCGCACGCTCGACCAAGCACGCACGCTCGACGATCTCATAGGAATCCAGACGCACTACAACGCCGACGAGCCGACCACGCGCTCGCTCGTCGAATACGTGCAGGCACAACGCGTTGCGACGGAGATCGTGCCGGACGACACGCATCTCGTGCTCGAACACTTTCGCGACGAAGTGGGCTCCGTCCGCATGGTGCTCCACGCACCCTTCGGCGGACGGGTCAACGCGCCATGGGGCATGGCACTCGGCCGACGCATCCGCGAACGACTCGGCGTCGATGTCCAGGTCCAGACGACGGACGATGGCCTGATGCTGCGGCTGCCCGACATGGGTGCGGCCCCACCGCTCGAAAGCATTCGCGCACTATCGATTGAGGAAGCCGAGCGGCTCGTGCTCGAGGAGGTAGGCGCGTCGTCGCTGTTCGGCGCGCGGTTCCGGATGAACGCAGCCCGAGCGCTGTTGCTTCCGCGTGGCAACCCGCGCCGGCGCATGCCGCTCTGGCTTCAGCGCCTCAAGGCGGGCGATCTCCTTCAGGCGGTATCGGAGTATCCATCATTTCCGATCGTGGTGGAGACGTATCGCGACGTGCTCCAGGACGCGTTCGACATGGCCGGGCTGCGCGACGTGCTGTCGCGCATCGCGAATGGCGCGATCACCATCCGCACTGTGCAGATGCAGATTCCGTCGCCGTTCGCGGCCTCGCTCCAGTTCGGCTTCGTTATCGACCACATGTATGGTGACGATGCGCCGAGGGCGGAGCAGCGCGCGGCGTTGTTGTCGCTCGATCGGGTGTTGCTCGATGAGCTCATGGGCGGTGAAGGCGCCGACGACACCACCCTCGTCGTTCTCGACGAGCTTCTCGCGCGGAAGCGGGGGACAGCGGCCGGGCGACAGGCCCGTGACGCCGACGAGCTGGCGGTGCTGGTGGATCGCGCCGGCGATCTTACGCGTGAGGAGCTGGTGGCGCGCGTGGCTCCACCTGAAGAATGGCGGCGTGGTGAGCCGCTCTCGACCCTGATCGCGAGCGGACGGTTGGTTCAGGTCGGGATTCCCAGCGGGAACGGTGTGGCGCCGAGGTTCATCCTCGTCGATTCATACGCTCGGTACGCGGCGGCATTCGGGACCGAGGCACTCGCGGAGGTGCGCGCGGGCGAAGGACTGGAGGCGAGCGCGGCGGCGAACGTCATCCCGGCGGTGCTGTTGGAGCCGGTCCTGACGGAGCGCGCGGCGCGTCGCGAGATCCTCGTGCGTTGGCTCTCAATTGCCAGCCCAGCCTCAGTTGAAGACGTTCGCACCCGCTACGACTTCGATGCCGCGTGGATCGAGCGCCGACTTGGTGAGTGGGAAAAGAAGGGCGTTCTCGTTCGAGGGGTGTTCGGTGGCGACCGTGGTGCCACACGATGGACATCCCGCCGCCTGCTCGAGCAAGCTCGGCGACGGGAGCTCGCGCAGGCGCGCAAGCAGATCAAGGCCGTTTCGCTGGATCGTTTTCAGCGCTATCTCCAACGCTGGCAACATGTTGCACCGGATACACGACTGGCGGGCGGGGCGGGGGCGGCCGAGGCGTTGTCGCAGCTGTATGGTCTGGCGCGGCCCGCCGACGGTTGGGAGCGAGACTATTTGCCGTCGCGTGTCGAGCAGTACGATCCCGCGTCGCTTGCCAACCTCACGGCCTCGGGAGCGCTCGTGTGGGCGGCCGAAGCTGTCGCCGCGGCGAAGATCGGGAGAATTCGGTTCTTCGAGCGCGGAACGGGGCGGTTATGGCTGGGTCCAGCCACGGACATAGCTAGCCTCAGCGAACTGGCGCGGCGCGTTCACGAGATGTTGCGGTCGCAAGGCGCCTCGTTCACCGCCGACATATCAGCAGTAATTGGTCTGGGACCGACGGTGACGAGGGGGGCGGTTCGCGAGCTGGTTGCGGCCGGACTGGTCACGAACGACACGATCGACGCGCTGCGTGACGTGCTTCGATGGTCGTCGCCGCTGCCATTCAAGCGAGGCAACGAGCCGGATCCGACCCGCTGGCTGCCGGCGGACTACAAACCGTCCGCGAATCGACCGGTCGTCCAGCGGCGCGTGAATCTCCGTCGCCTTCCGAGGTGGCGGCGTCCCGAACTCGAGGCTGGGCCGACCGGACTCTGGGGAGGTCGCTGGTCGCTGCTGCGGTCGCCGGGAACGTTGGGCACCAAGACTGAGGATGAGGCGGACGCCGAGCAGATCGCGCGTAAATGGCTCGATAGATACGGGATTGTGTCGCGTGACTGGTGGCGCAAGGAGAAGCCAGCAGTGGGCTGGCGAGACATCTATAACGAGCTGAAGCGCCTGGAGTTTCGGGGAGATGTTCAGCGCGGCTATTTCGTCGCAGGACTCGCGGGGGCGCAGTTCGCGCTTCCGGAGGCGGTCGAAATGCTGCGACAGAGCGATTCGGAAGCGAGCGATGGATTCGTCGTCATGGCGACGTCCGACCCCGCGAACGTGTATACCCTGCCGTTGGCCGAAGGCACGGAGGCAGATCCGCTTGCCAGGCCGCGGGGTGCGGGAGCGATGCTCGTGACGACGGGCGGACGCATTCTCCTGAGCTCGGAAGCTCGCGGGACGCGGGTACGCGTCGGGGCCGAGGCCAGCACCGGTGACGTCATCGAAGCTGCGCGCGCGCTCGCTGAACGACTGGTGCGACGTTACGGTGTGGCTCGTCGTCGGGATGTGATCGTGGAAACGATCGACGGGGAGCGCGCGCCAGGGTCCCGCTGGGCGGACGCGTTCGTGGAGGCTGGCTACCGTGTGATGGCTGGCGGGCTGCGCTACTATGCGGGCACGAGTTAAATGAATAAGTATTTATATATCGTTCAATCGCACGAAAGGACCACTAATCGACGACACACCCGGCGCGACAATGGTGCCCGAAAGTCGCTCTCTCACATCACCCGCCACCACGGTACAGCCAACACGTCCGGCGTGAGCCATTCAATAGTGCTTCCGGTATGCAGCAACAGGCCCGAACGCGCCTTCGCACCGTACTCGGCACGGAACGTACGGAGGTGCTTCGCGTCGGCGAGCCGGGGTCGTGATGTCGCCTTGACTTCGATCGGCAGCAACTTGCCATCAACCTCGATGACGAAATCGACCTCGTCACCCACGGCCGTACGCCAGTATGTGATTTCCGCACGCTCGTGCATCGCGTCGCGCCATGCGAGCAGGTCGTGCAGGACGACATTCTCGAGGTGTGCGCCTTCAGGCTGCGTAATCCCGGCCAGATGGAGCGCGAGGCCGACATCACCCCAGTAGAGCTTCGGCGCCTTGATCAGCCGCTTCGTGCGATTCATCGCGTACGCGGGGAGCCGCACCAGGAGGTACGAAGTCTCGAGCAGATTGAGCCAGCGATGTACGGTAGGCTGGGGCAGGCCGATATCGCGCCCGAGCTCTGTCTGGTTGAGCAGCTGGCCAATGCGGAAGCACGTCGCGCGCATGAGTCGGCGGAAATCCGGCAACGCACTGATTGACGCGAGATCCTGAAGATCACGCTCGAGGTAGGTGCGCACATATCCATCAAACCAGATGGCGCGATCACCGTGGGATGTGAGCTGCACGGCAGGCGTTGGGAATCCACCTCGTCGCGCGAGGGCGCGCCAGTCTTCAGCTGTCTCGTCACCCGCTGCTAGCAGCTCGAGCCAAGTGTCGTCCTTCGCGTTAAGCAGGTCGTCCCAGCGGCCGCAGGCGCCGAGCCCCAGCTGCTCACGGCGCGTCATCGGCCAGAGGGTCAGGTAGCTCGCACGTCCGGCGAGAGATTCGGACACCTGACGCATGAGAAGCAGATTCGCCGAGCCAGTCAGGAGGAATCGTCCGGGTTTCCGATTTCGGTCGATTGAGCGCTTGATGGCGCGAAGGAGGTCTGGCGCGCGTTGGATTTCGTCGAGGGTCACCGGTGCGCTTCCGCCTACCAGCGACTCCGGATCATTGCGCGCGGCGTCCATCGCATCGAGGTCGTCCAGCGTGTAGTAGCGCCTCTGTCCAGGCACGAGCTCCTCGGCCAACGTATTCTTCCCGGTCTGTCGCGCGCCGGTGACCACCACTGCGGGCATGACCCGCAACCGGTCAGCCAATGCTCGTGTAACCGCTCTTGGCAAAGTATTCATGCCGTGAATGATAATCATTCACGGTGTGAATAGAATAGTTCCAGCCCGTTTCATGTAAGTGCGAACGTCTACAAGGCCTTGGTCCCGCCCTCCATCTCCGCCGCGCCGACAATGCCGCGCTCCACGTAGATCGGGCGCACGAGCGCTCGAAGCGTCGGCAGCCGAAGCGCGAACCAGCTTGCCACAAGCAGACAGCACACGCCGCCACCGAGGATCGTCGGGGCAGGGCCGACGCGATCCGCCACCACCCCGGCGACGAGGCTCCCGATTGGCGCCGTTCCCAGGAACGCCATCGTGTAGAACGCCATCACGCGCCCACGCAGCTCGTCGGTAACGATGGTCTGAATGATCGTATTGGTCGCCGCCATTGTGACCATCATCCCGCCACCAACGAGCGGTAATACCAGCAGTGAGAGCCACAACACACGTGAAAACGAGAACATGATGAGGCCAAGTCCGAATGCGGTGGTCGAGTAGAACATGGCGCGTCCGAGTCCGACGACCGAACGGCGGGAAGCGAGATAGAAGGCCCCCGCCAGCGCACCGACGCCGGATGCCGTCATCAGAAATCCGAGCGTGTGCGGCCCACCGTGGAGCGTGTTCTGGGCGATGGCCGGCATGAGCACCGTGTACGGCATGCCGAGTATGCTGACGAGCGAAAGGAGCACGAGGGCGGAGCGGACCGGGACGAAGCGGGATACGTATTCGAATCCGGTGCGGAGTTCCGCGAGCACGCGCATCTCGCGGACGGGCATGACGCGCGGTATCACCCGCATCGCGAGGAGCGAGGCGATGACGGCGAGATACGACACGGCATCGAGGGTGAAGCACCAACCTTCACCGACCCAGGCGATGATCACACCGCCGATGCTCGGCCCAAGGATGCGGCTGGCGTTCACCATGCTGGAATTGAGGGCGATCGCGTTCGGGAGATCGGCGCGATCCTCTACCATCTCGACCACGAACGCCTGCCGGGCGGGTGTGTCGAAGGCGTTGATGATCCCCTGAAGCACCTGAAGTGCGAGCACCAGTGGGACGGTGATCGTCCCCGTGAAGACGAGCGCCGCGAGTGCCGCGGACTGGAGCATCGAGAGCACCTGCGTGATGAGCAGGATGCGCTGGCGGTCCCACCGGTCGACGAAAACGCCGGCAAAGGGAGCGAGCAGCAGTGTCGGGATCTGGCCGCAGAAGCCGACGACGCCGAGGAGGACGAGGGAGCCAGTGAGGCGGTAGACGAGCCAGCTCGTGGCGACACGGGTGATCCATGTGCCGACGAGCGAGACACTCTGACCGCCGAAGAAGAGGCGGTAGTTGCGGTGCTGAAGGGCGCGGGTGAGTTGGGGAGACATTGGCGGATAGACATGGCAACAGGCGGTCCGCGTCGTCGATGCATGGTCGCGGCTTAGCGCACCAACTCACCCACCGCCACTAGTCTAGTGTCGCAGAAATAGCGTATATAATATGGCGGGATGTTGTATCTTGTGGTCCATGCCACTGCCCATTCGAACGATCGCCTTGCGTCGCGGGGACCGCAGCAGACTGGAGCAGTTGATTCGGACGCGCACCACCGCGCACCGCGTGGTCGAGCGCGCGCAGATCGTGCTGGCGTCGGCCGAGGGAACGGCGGGGAATGCGATCTGTGCGCAACTGGGGGGGTCGCGCCCGACGGTCTCGCGCTGGTTGGACCGCTACGACGCCGATGGCGTGCGCGGGCTCGAAGTGGATCGCCCTCGGGCGGGGCGGCCAAAGCAGATCACGCTCGCGGACGAGGAGGCGATCGTCGAGCGCACCCTGCGCACCACGCCGCCGAAGGACGCCACGCACTGGAGCACTCGGCTGATGGCCGACGTGACGGGATACCACCACGCGACGATCGCGCGCATCTGGCGCGCGCATGGGTTGAAGCCGCATCGCGTCAAGCAGTTCAAACTCTCCACGGATCCCGCGTTCGTCACCAAGCTGCGCGATGTCGTCGGGCTGTACCTCCACCCGCCCGAACGCGCCGTGGTGTTCGCCTTCGACGAGAAGAGTCAGATCCAGGCGCTGGACCGGACGCAGCCGGGGTTGCCCATGAAGAAAGGCCGCCTCGGCACCATGACGCACGACTACAAACGGCACCGCACGACCACGCTGTTTGCGGCGCTGGACGTCGCGACCGGCTCGTTGCTGCAAGACTGTATGCCACAGCACCGGCATCAGGAATTCCTCACGTTCATGCGCCAAATGGAGCGGAGTGTGGCCAGCGAGCTCGCGATTCACGTCATCCTCGACAACTACGCCACGCATAAGCATCCCACGGTGAAACGCTGGCTCGCCCGGCATCCGCGCGTCCACTTTCACTTCACCCCCACGTCGGCGTCGTGGCTTAATCTCATCGAACGCTTCTTCAGTGAACTCCCCGAGCGCCGCATCCGCCGCCTGGCCGTGACGAGCGTCGATCAACTGATCGCCGCGATCACGCAGTACATCGATCATCGCAACGAACACCCCACGCCATTTGTCTGGACCGCCACTGTCACGCAGATTCTGAAGAAGGTCAATAAAGCGAATGAGACTTTGGCGACACTACACTAGATGACCCGATTCACTCTTGCGGGTTAGGACGCCCCCAGGTTGTCCTCGGGTCGCCCCTCACTCCATCGCATCAATGACTTGGCTCGTGCCGTGCGGTCCTATAGCCGATACTCTGTCTTGCTGCACTTGGGACATGGTGGCAGCACATCCGAGTCGTCGTCGAGCACAACGGTTTGGCCGCAGTTCCTGCAGGTGTAGCTCCCCTTACCGGGTTTTTCTCCAGTCGTCGACATCGCGCTCACCGTCGCTATGATGGCAATCCGATCAACGCGGAAGTCGCATTGGTCCCTACGATGCTAAGGCGTCCCAACGCCTGTCGCGAGACAAGCGCGTTTCAATGAGAGGCTACTGTAGCTGCATTGCGCTAGCTGATCCCGCGACGCCAACCCACATTGATGTGCAGCGCTGCGCCATCCTTCCAGCACCGCGCGGCGCGAACCACCAGAAACACGTCTGCTGCGCCGGACGCTCCGCGCTACCTACATGCTGCGCTCCTTCCGCAAGTGTCGGGTCAACGGGTTGCGGTATCCTGTGCAAGATCGGCCAAGAGCTCACACAGGACCTGCTCCTCGTGCACGGCTCGGCTCGACGCGAGCATTGCCGCCTCCAGTTCCGAGTCCCAACTCGCGGCAACTGAAGGTCCGCGCATGGCCACGCCCGGCGGCGCCGCACGATAGTCCCGCGACGAATACCGCCATGGAACCGCGCCGCAGTGCGCGATCACCACGTTGGCGATCCGAATCCCGCCCCAATCGAAGTCGCCGTGATACATCAAACGGGCACCCGCGGCCGCGAGCCGCGTGAGAAGGAGTCGCGCAGCGGTCTTGAGCTGACCGTCGACGCAAATGAGTGGCGCGCTCCGTGCTCCGAGCTGATTTGCGGCACACGCAACCACCGACGGATTTTCGCAAATGTATACTGTTTGGCCTGATATCGCCGGCGAAAAGTCCGGTGGATGTCGAAGGAGTTGCCGGGTGCTCAGGCGATACGGCTCGCCAGCATCAGCGTGCATCATCAACACTTGTGCGATGGACGCAGAACCGGCCGCTCGCAGATTCAGCGCAAGCACCGGCGCGCTCAACTCATCGCACAACACGCCGACGTTCGCCCAGCTATCTCGGCGGCTTTGAGAATCCGGTGCTGGTATTGTCCCGCCGAGCGCCGCGGCAAGGCGCATCACGAGCGTCCCCACCGGTTGTCCGAGATCGAGTGCATGGCTGTCGCCGGTGGCGGTGGCTGCTAGCTCTGCCAGCGAAATGCCCATGGCCGGAAGGCGAGCGGCGACGCTGAGTGATTGCTCCAGCAATGCCTTGCCCGCCTTCGCATCGCCTCGCGCCAGCCGCCGCAGGAGTCCTGTGCTTCGAACGTCGTCGAGCCACGCGAGGACGGGCGGACGCGCGCCCATGCAATGCCTGGCGGCCTCGAAGACCTGCGCCCACTGCGCCTCGACGTCCCGGTGCTGTCCACCAAGGTCGACGATCGGGCCGCACAGTTGAGTCATCGCGTCCACAATGCCATCGGCCAGATTGGCACGCCGCAACAGCGCATCGAGTTCGGAAAGACTTACGGTGAGCGACGAACTTGACGTCGTCCGTCGGCCAAACAAGCGGCCGATTGCTTCGCGTTGCGACTCGCCAGGCGATTGGAGCGTCAGCGTTCCCTCAGCGCTTCCGCCGGCCTCCAGCCGTCGGCGAAGCCGCTGAACGAGCCACGCCACATCCGGTCCGCCGAGGACCGATCGAAGACGAGTGTCGTCGGTCATTCCGCAAACTGAAGTTGCGCGCCGTCACCATTCGGCACAGCGTCTGTCGCGATGTCGGATCGAGGAGCGTCTGTCGGCGGCGGATGATCGGCGCGCACGCGCTGCTGGCCATTCCATACCCACCGCGTCACACCAACCGCGTCGATCCCCGACCGTGTCGCGAGCTGGTAGATGGCGACGCCTGGAAGAGTGGCGTAGCATCCCCATTCGCGCTCGCTCGTCATCACGAAATCGAGGTCGAATGCGTGCAGCAGACCCATGGACTTGCTTCGCATATCGGTGTCGATGCCGACGAAGGCCTCATCGAGCAGGATCAGCCGAGGCGCGAGCGGATGCGCCGTGCGATAGTGAGCGGCCGCCGCCGCGAATTGTGGAATCGTGAGCGCGATCGCCTTCTCGCCGCCCGATCCCGTGCCGTGCGTTCGGCGCGTGAGTCGCTTCCACTGCCCGTCCTGCTGCCGCTCCACCGTGAACTGGTGCCACGCGCGATAGTCGAGCGCCCGGGCGAGATGCTCCTGCCATGAGCCTGTTTCGTTGGCGGCACGTTCTACCTGGATGCGACGCTGGAGGAAAGCACCCAACGCCTCACGGTCCGCGGACGACCAGGTCGCTCCGGCACGGAGCAGGTGCTTGCGCACGCCGGGGAATTCCTGAGGACCGTCGTCCGCTGGCTGCCATTGGAAGCGCAGGGTCATGCCCGTGCTCGTCGGGCGCTCACGCAGCTCGCGGTTCATGTCCTGTACCCAGCGTTCTCCTTCGCGTAACAACTCGTGAAGGTGCTGAGCCACTTCACCAACCAGATGATTCTCGAGGATCTCTCGCTCACGGGCGTTGAGCAGCGCCTGGCGATTCGTGATCTCTTCCTCGAGCGCCGTCCGGAGCTCTGCCATGGTACAGCGTTTCCCCTGGAACGACGCCGTCACAACGAAAATGTCGTCTGCAATGTCGGTGGCCGGATCATATCCGTACGGCAGCAGCGCATCCGTCAGCGCCTGCACATGACGGTGAATCCGCTCCTGACTGCGCCGCCAGGCGACGTCATCATTCACCGTGTCGGGTAGTGATGCTTCGATCCGTCGCGCAGCGTCCACCGCGCGAGTGACGGTCCAGCCCTCGGCCACGATGTCGCCGAGCTGCGGATCGCACGTCGCGAGCAGGCGGGTTCTGGCGAATGCCTCGAGGCCGACGATCGCTGTCTGTCGTTCGTCGGTGTCGCGCGCGAGCACTGCTCCCTGCGCCACGATCTCACCTTCCGCCTGGGCAATGCGGACAAGCACTTCGGTTCGCACATTCTCCATGCGCTTCCTCTCGTCACGGACGCGCTTCACGTCGACCTCTGCGACATTGAGCCGCGCGAGAATTTCGTCGACGTCTGCCCCAACCGCCGACAGCAGCGTGTCGCGTTCCGCCACGGCCTCCGCGGCTCCGCGGCGAGCGTCCTCAAGGATTCTGCGGCAACGGATCTCATCCTGGTGTGCGGTGGCGGCTCGCTCACGCGCCGCGTCCAGCTGTGTCGCACGCTCGGCATGCCGCTCAATGGCGTTGACGAAGTCGGTGACCGCCGCGCGGTAGTCCGCAATGGCGTCATCCAGCCGCTGAAGATCATCGACCCACGGCCTCACGCCGAGATCTGACGCGGCCCGATCGCGTTCCTCCAGCCGGAGTGTCATCGCGCGATGGCACTCAGCCACGCGCGTCTCCGCAATCCGGATCTTGCCGCGCAGATCCTCTGTCCAGCGCGCAGCCGCATCGACGACCGCGACGGCGCTGCGCACCGCCCCTTCGTCCGGTGCGCCATCGACCTCCACTTGCGCGATGTCCGCGCGTTCAGCAATCCGCGCAAGCTCGTCCGCAAGGCGCAAGACAATCCGTTCTGCTTCACCGATCTCGAACTCCAACGCCGCGATGCGTGCGCGCCGGCCGGCCTCCCGTGCACTCTCGCCGATGTGCTGCGCAGCGGCCTTGGCCCATTCGCCCTGCAACGGACCCACCCGCCAACGCCCGTCGCCAGAGACCCACGCGTCGCCGCTTCCGTCGCCTACCCCGATTCGCGCCAGCAGCCCTTCAATGATTTCGTCCGTCACTACCGACGCGAACGGGTCAGTTCGATCGACCGCCGGTACCAGCAGCGTGCCGAGGTGCCGAGTTGGAATGACATCGCCCTCATCCGCGGCAACGAGCACCGTGTCGTGCGCGCCCGCAGCGAGCAGGCGACCATCGGGCACCACCCACGCATCGAGGAGGCCGGCCGCTTCGAGTGCGGCCTCGATGCCGGCGCGAAGATCGGCGGGCACGTCGGCGCGGAAATCACAGAGTCGCCAGAGCGGAGCGCCTGGACGCTCGACACGCGTGCCGTCGCCCCGTGTGTATGGCGTCGGCGGTGGCACATGATGACCGCCCATCAGCCGCTCGTGGTCGTCACGAAGCACCGCGAGATGATCGGACGCGGTCGCGCTCTGTTGCTCGGCGTCGGCCCGAAGTGTAGCGAGCCGCTTGGTGGCGACCGACGCTGCGGCGCTCACCGCGACGGCGATTGGACTCCTGCCTTCGCCGTCCACACTCCACGAGACAAGCGCATCGGCAACGTCGTCAACGGAGTCAATCGCCAATTCAACGGTCGATGTAGCCCAATCTCCAAACGCTGATGTCAGAGCAACGGTGGCAGCACCAAGCGCCTCGCGAGCGCCGTCATTTGCAGCGACGGCGTTGTCGAGCTCCACCGACAGACTGTTGCAATCGCCCCTGGCGCTTTCGTACGCTCGACGAGCTGAGTCGACCCCTTCGTTCAGCGTGCGAACGTGGCGCACCGCCCGCTGCCGTCTTTCGACGGCCTCGGCAAGCTGCTGCCGAACGCGAGCGCGGTGGTCTGCCTTTGCGGATGCAGTCTCGAGCGCGCCGCTGACTGCTGCCTCGTGGTCCCTGTCCGCGCCCGCCGCGACGGCTCGTTCGCGCGCGTAACTCGCTACGCGTTCGAGATCCATCTGAGAGTCGCGCGTCGCGCGCTCCGCGGCTTCGTGCTCGGTGTCACGACCGATGCGCGCGATCGCGGCGCGTTCGAGCGCCTCCTGCGCGAGCGAGGCTTGGCTTTCCTTGTCGGTGACCATCCGTTGCGCCGAATGCAGCGTGTCCGCGCTCCGCATTTGCGGACTGGCACGCAACGTCTCCACCACCGCCGTGGCTGCCCGGTCGTCGAGCGAGAGCTGTTCGAGGCGGGCAACGGTCGCGACCTCCTCCTGTTTCGCCGCTTCAAGAGCTCCTTCGCCGACGCGAAGCTTTCGCATTGTGGTCTCGTAAGCCGCGTGCGTGGCGCGCACCCGGTCCGCGCGACGGCGGGCCGCAATCTGTGCGTAACGTCGGTATTCGCCGAGAAACGCTTCTGTGCCACGACGCGCTGCGCCGAACGCGTCGAGAGTCGCGCGGTCGGATTCCAGACTGCGAAATGCCTCGGCGACGTCGGCGACGACACTCGAAGAGAGTGGACGCAGCGCTTCGCCAAGCGCCGCCGACAGCCGTTTTTCGTCGAGCTGCCTCGAGAGCTGCGGCTGCCGAAGTTGAATCAGCAGGCCGACGAGCGCGGAATAGCGATGTTCGCCGAGATGGAAAAGTGCGCGATCCACCGCGCTTCGATACGCCACTGCGGTCGTGAAGACCTCCCCACTCTGTCCAAGCGCCTCCGCGAGCCGGTCGCGCGTGAGCGGATATGCCTCCGCGCTCGTGAGAAAGAGCGCTTCGCCGACGCGAAGGTGCGTGGTGAAGAACCATCTGCCCACGAGCCCGCGTCCCTCGGTGGCGTTGAGGCCGCATCCCAGCGTGAGGTAGTGTGTTGCGCCGTCTTCGTCGCGGCGCCCGAACTCGATCCACGTGTAGCCGAGACGATCGGCGTACTTGCCCATCAGGAGATTCCACTCGATCCGTTTCGCCGGATCACCATCCGGTTCCAGTCGATGCGGCGCGGTCTCGCCGTCGAGGAGAAATGGAAGTTGAAGCGCCAGTACGCGCGATTTGCCGGTGCCGTTGTTTCCGCGCAGCAGCAGGCGCCCTTGCTCGAACCAGAACTCCTCGTTGTCGTAGCGGTACAGGTTGAGCAAGCCGCTCCGCAAGGGTTTCCAGCGGCGCGACTCCGCGACGGGCAGCTGCACCAGGCCTGCCCCGCTGCTCGACAAGGGTGAGCCGGAAATACTCATCGTGGTGTTCGGCGGATCGTCAGGAACGACATTCTGTTGTCTCAGGGCGGCCAGTGCGTTGCAGAATCAAATTATCTGACCATGTGTGCGGTGCGCGAGCGGCGAGATGACTCGCGTTGCGCGCGAACGGTAACGCTTGCTGGACCGGCGGCCTGTACACTACGGTCATGGTACCTTGCCAATCCTCCGCCGAGCCGAGCAGACTATGGGTATGCCCGCAATGCGCCGTCATTGGACCGCCGCCGCCGTCCGCGCACTCATCGACGAGTCACCAACCGCGTGGCCGCGATACGAGCTCATTCGCGGCGCTTTGCTCGTGACTCCCGCGCCGATGCAGACACACCAGCTGGCTGTGGCTGAGCTTCTCCTGCTGCTTGGAACGTACTTCCGGAGTGAGCCGGTCGGAGTTGTATTCCCCTCTCCGGCAGATCTGGCGCTCGAACCTGGGGCGATCACGCAGCCGGACATATTCGTCATCCCAGCGGGCGGCGCGATTTCTCGCGATGGCGTCCATCGGTGGAGCGATGTGCGCGCGTTGCTGCTTGCCATCGAAGTCATCTCGCCTGGCAGCATTCGAACGGATCGCGGCACAAAGCGCGAATACTATTTGGAAGTCGGTGTCCCCGAGTATCTCGTTGTCGACGTCGACGCGCGCATGGTCGAACACTGGACTCCCGGTCGCGAGACCCCGACAGTGCTTCGCGATCAGTTCGAGTGGTACCCGACGGGAGCCAGCCAGCCTCTCGTCATGTCCTGGCCCGATTTCTTCGACCGCATCGCCGCGAACATGCGACTGCTCGGCGGTCAGCGATAGCCCGACGAGCATCGCCTCAGCGCCGCCGCCGCGACCGGCGTGCCCCACGAATCTCTGCCGTTGCCACAGCGTACCGCGCGATCGCCGGTAGCGGGACCACGCCACCGGGCGTCCGCCTGACGAGGTTCAACGCGACCAGACGGTCGATCGTCGCCGAGGTTGCTCCGACTTCCGCGCCGGGCTGACTCATGCTCTTTCGCCAGTGAGCCTGATGCTCGGCGGCGAGGCGCGTAGTGTGGCGGCACAGCGCCGACTCGAGCACCGCTGCGCCCGGTTCGCGACGCGCGTGACTCGCGAGGTGCTCCGCCAGCAGAAGCGCGAGATGCCCTTCAGTTCCCTCTTCCGGAAGTCCGATGTCCGTTGCGTCGCCCGCATCGTCGACCATCGCAACGCCTTCACGCCGAACCTCGGGGATGAGCCCCGTTGCTTCAGCGATCTGTCGGACGATCTGGGCGCGTTGATTGTTGAGATACGCAAGCGACTCGCTGTCCAGCGTCTCGTAATACACCACCGGGTCATCGAGCAGCATTCGTGTCAAACGCGATCGCAAACCGCGATTGCGCCCGTCGTCCGTCGCCGGCAGCGGCTCCGCGACGATGGCGAACAGACGTGTTTCGAAATCCGGGCCGTCGACCGTGGACGGTCCTCGTTTGACGTTGAGAACGGCAGCCAGCGCCGGCCGATTGACGTTGTACAGCACGTCACCCCGATCGGTGAGAAACTGTTGCTCGTCGCCGTGAACCCGCACCAGAACGCACAGGTCGAGGAGCAGGCGCGTGGCGTGAACCAGGTCGCGGCGCTGGTCAAGGCTCGCGAGCGTGAACACGATGCCGGCCGCTGCGAGTGCCGGATCGGCGGCCGCGAAACCGACGACCTCTTCGGCCATCCTGCCGAGCGTGGTCTGGCGATCCGCACGCTCGAGCGCCGCCAGCGCGAGACAGAAGATGACATAGCGTCGTCGTGTGAATTCCGCATCGTTCAGCGGATCACGGGCTGGACGAGTGCCGTCCGACAGATCGGCTGGCGTCTTGCGCAAGCGGGCGACTTCGCTGTCGACGTGCAGGCTCCACGCCGGATGCCGCGCGAACCATTCCCGCAACCACGCGGCGTGCCGGCGTACGAGTCCGGCCTCGGCGGAATGAGGGCCGGACGCAGTGAGCAGCGGATGGCGGAGCAACGTCCGCAACGCCCGTTGGCGCTCGGCAGTCACGGCACGATCCGTCGCGGTCTGCGAATCCCCGCTCATACGGTCGCCACGCTCTCCTCGTTCAACAGCAACGGCGAGACCGCGAACACATCCTCGATCGTGATGAAATGGTCCGGCCCTGTTAGCTGTCCGATCGTGGTCGCGATCACCGCGAAGGCGCCGTCTCCCGTCGGCCGCAATGTGATGCGAAGCCCCCCGTCGCTGGAGATGGTCTGCACCGTCTCGTCGCGATCCATCTTCATGGCGAGCGTCTCGCCAAGCAGGTCGAGAAACACCTCGAACTCAATGGGGCTCAACACGTCCAGTTCGCTCAGTCGCGTTAGACGTCCAGTGGCGAGTCGTCGTTGCGCAACAGCCAGCTGCTCCGCTTCCGCTTCAGCGTCGGCGCGAAGGATCGCCTTTTCCTTCGACCGGTCGATAACATTGGGCGGCCGCCCCCGGTGCGCATGCCACCCAAGGGCGCGAAGGCGCGGAGCAATACGGAGCGGAGCGGCGTCCAGCCAACTGACGTGCGGGGGGACCGGTGGCGCGGAGTCGCGTTCGTCGAGGGTCGCGTCGTCGATGCGCAAATGTCGGGCAGGGGCGAGCCCGAATGCGGCCCGCCAGAGCCGGTGTGCGTCGTGATCGCTGTCCGCTTCAGCGAACCACCGGGCGAGTGCTCGCAAGTCAGCGACCCGATCGCTTCGCGTCACCCGTCTGTCATTGATGGATATGACCGCGCTCAGCAACGAGGGGATTGCGGCGCGCGCACGGGACCGAAGCACTTCCGCCTGCGACGGCGCATCGGTGCTGCCGATGAACCAGGAGCGCAGTCCTGCCCATCGGGCGGTCCATCGCGCAGCCGCCGCGATCCGATCGTCCGCGGTTATGGCCACCGCGTCCACGAGATCCCGCTGTGCGGCGATTCCCAACAGCCGGTCCACTTCATGGACTTCGATCCGTTCGAGTGTCGTCGCGATGTCGGCCGTCGCCAAGCGAAGTTCGCCGATGAATCGCTCGAGGTAGTTGATCAGCGTTTCCTTGTACGAGAGGAATGCACCGATATTGGCGCCGTGGAGGTCGATGCTCCGCTGGAGACTCGCGATGAACGCCTGCGCTCTGGACGTCAACTCGTCGAACCGCGAACGCAGCGCAGACAGCGTCCGGTGCGTCTTGCCTTCGTCCGGCGTCACCTCGGCGGCGAGTCCCGCCAACTCCTCGAGGAGTGCGAGGATGTCGCTCAGGGCGGCGGTCTGAAGCTCGCCCGGGTGTTGGATCTCCTCCGCATAAAACGCGATTGCCTTTTCGGCCGCCTCGCCCTCGGGAGTGAGCTGATAGAGATAGCGCGGACGGTAGAACTCCTCGACCGTGGCAACGTCCGATGTGTCGGGGTGCCGCTCCAGATTTCCCCACTCGCAAAGCTGCTGCAACGCGGTTTCGATCGCCGGGGCATCGTCGATGACAGCGGGAGAGCCCATGATCGCGCTCTGGACATCAGGCGGCCGGAGGTGGAGCGAGAAGCGTTCTTTTGCCTCCATGAATGTGCGCATCACAGCGCGATACAGCGCCGCATGCTCAACGTTTACGTATGCGAAAGTCCTTAGACGGGCGAGCGACGTACTCACGTGCCTTTCACCGGCGGAACAGGGTCGGCCGGCGCTCTGCGGATCGTGCACCGCGGGCTCGACCGGGAGGACTGCGCACTACCCCCGAATGTGGCGCGGCGGACACCGGCACGAAAGACACCGCGCAGAATCTCGGCAGCGTGAGCTTCAATCCCGTCTTGGCGGATCGCCTCCAAAACCGGTGATGGATTAAATGTGCAAGACCTTCGTGGTCCTTGTATCCACGTGTCAGTGGCGCGCCGCGCAACTGAGTGTTGCTGTCGTATGCGGATGAATGTTCTGCGACCGCTGCGCGCCCGCATTCCGCACTTTGCGTTCGCAGCAACGCCGCGTTGCCACGCCACTCTACTTACCCATGGCCAGATGTGGGGTTGCCGTCCACGACTTATCGCAAGCGGCCTCCTGAATTAATAAATAATAATTCATATCTGGTGTTTCGCGGCATACCTTGACATCCTACAACGAAAGTCGCACCGTGTTGTCGACTCTCTAGGCATTGGTGACATGCTCCCGCGAACCGATCTCCTCCAGGGCAGCCTCGACCTGCTCATCCTCAAGTCACTCCTCCTTGGCCCACTCCACGGATGGGGCGTGTCGAAGCGTATCCGGCAACTCTCGGACGACGTGCTCAACGTCAACCAGGGATCCCTGTACCCGGCTCTTTACCGCCTCGAGGATAAAGGATGGATCGACGCCGAATGGGGGGTGTCGCTCGAAGGGCGCAAGGTAAAGGTCTACACGCTCACCACCGCCGGCCGAGAGCAATACTTCGCCGAGCAGGAACAATGGCGCCTGTTCTCGGGCGCGGTCGCGCGCGTGCTTGCCGCGACCTGAGCCCCGAATGCCCACTCGTCCTCGACTCACACGGCTCATTCGCACCCTGTTTCGCCGACCGGAAACGGAGGCGGAGATGGAAGCGGAGATGCGCATGCACATCGAGCTCGAGACCGAGGAGCTGATGAGCCAGGGAATAGCGCCCGAAGAAGCTCACCGTCAGGCGTCGCTGGCATTCGGCGGAGTGCAGCAGAGAAAGGAGGACGCACTCGAGGACGTCACCCTCTGGTGGATCGACGACATGCGTCGCGACGTGCGGATCGCCACGCGGACGCTCGTTCGTCATCCGACCTTCGCCATCACCGCCACGTTGGCGCTCGCGCTCGCGATTGCCGTCAACACCACGATGTTCAGTGTGCTTGACGCCATGATCAATCCAAAGATCGGGGCGTCGCATCCGGAGCAGCTGTACAACCTCCGGTACTTCGGCCACTTCGGTCGGCGACTCGGGCTCTCAGCGCCGGATCAGGCCCTCGCCGCGGGCGGCCGGACGTACTCGGGGTACAGCGCGAGCGGACACTACTCCGGCGGCCGCACCATTGAGCGAGGAGAGCTCGTGCGACGGGCGGAAATCATCGTCGTCCGACCGAACTTCTTCGCCGTCCTTGGCGTGGCGCCGATCGAGGGCTCCGTCGCGCCGAATCCCGATCCGGCGCAAGCGGCAGCCACCATCATCATCAGCGACCGGCTCGAAAAACAGCTCTTCCAGGACGGGGAATCGCCGGTGGGTCAGTCGATCGACATCGACGGCATTCCTCTGCGGATCATCGGCGTCGTACGTCACTATGATGCTGCCGACGCGCTCGACCAGGATGTCTGGGCCTTCCCCGCGATCGGTCAGGAGCTGTCGTCGAACCTGATCCGCCTGCGTGCCGGCGCCACTGTCTCCGACGCCCAGCGCGAGCTCAAGCTGCTGGCGTCACGCGTGGCGCTCGGCGAGGGAGATCAGACGAAGAACGCGCGCTTCGCACTCAAACCGATCAGTCGGCAGTTCAATGCGCAACGCTTCCACTTCGCACTCATCGGTGCGGGGATCGCGGTGTTGCTGGTCGCGTGCACGAACCTGGCGAACCTTCAGCTCGCCCGCGGCATCGGACGCGCAAGCGAGCTTGCGCTCCGCTCCGCACTAGGCGCGTCGCGTCATCAGATCGTCGTTCAACTCATGATCGAGAGCGCGGTGCTCGCGTTCGGCGCGCTGCTTCTGGCGGTGCTCCTGGCCATCGCCGGAAACGCGGTGATCCATGCGACCATCCCACCGAACGTCGGCGCGTACGTCGTGGAGCCACAGACAAGCTGGCGCATGGTCGTGTTTGCGGCCATCACCGCCGCAGCGAGTCTCGTTATCGTGGGGCTTGTCCCCGCGGTTCACGTCTCCCGTGTCGATATCAACTCGCTCCTGAAGAGCCGCGCCGGAACTGGCGCGCACCGCACCAATCGCCGTACCTACGGCGCGCTCGTCATCACGCAAATTGCGCTGACACTGCCGTTGGTATGTGCGGCGGTGCTGCTGTCCCGCTCCGCGATGAACATGAGCAGCCCCGATCATCGCATGCGGGAGGAGTTCGGCTTCGATACGAGGCCCATAGTGCTCGCGGTATTTCAACTGCCGAGTGCGGACTCCGGGAATGTTCTCATCGCGGAGTTGGCGGGCACTCTCGTAAGTCGCGCCCGACAGATCCCTGGCGTCGCTGATGCCGCCGTGGAGATCACGAGGGGATTTCACAACAACGCAGTCACCGTTGACGACAACGATGGCGGCATCCGCGAATTTCCGAACGCGGGGCTGGGCTACAGGATGGTGTCGCCATCCTACTTTCGCACCATGGGGCTGCCGATGGAGCGCGGAAAGGATTTCGTCGACGGCGCGCAGACCCAACCGTTGATCGTGATGAACCGCGGCTCGGGCTGGTATCTCTGGCCCCGCTCCGCGCCCATCGGTCGCTCGATGAAGTTGAGCGAAGCGCACTACGAGTCGCCGTGGATCAAGGTGGTAGGCATCGTGGGCGACAGTCTCAGCGAAGACGCGCGTCAGGTACGCCGGCTGATCGATACGCTACGTGTGAGCAGCGTGTATCGGCTCATGGTCGTCGGCGACTCGCTGCCGCCGCGCCGGTACGGGGGTCTGTTGCTCTACGTCCGCGCCAAGAAGGACCCACAACGTGTCGCGTCGCTGATACGCCATACGATGCGCGGGATCATCTCGACTCGTACGCCCTTTGTGCAGTCGTTCGACGACTCGCAAGAGATTCCGCAGCGCGCGGCCGTGCTGCAGTTCATCGCCGCCCTCTTCACCACGTTCGGTCTGCTCGCGCTTGGCCTGTCCGCGCTCGGCGTCTACGGCATCGTGGCGCAATCGGTATCCGATCGCAAGCGAGAGGTGGCAGTGCGCATCGCGCTCGGTGCGACGCCGCGCAACATCGTGCACGCGCTGATACGCGAAGGCAACGTACTGGTGCTCGCGGGCGTCGCCATCGGTCTCTACATGACGAAGGAGACCATCGGCTGGCTCGGCTCCTTTCTGGGCGACGTGGATCTCGCGAATGCGCTGCTCTTCGGCCTGCTCTGCATCGCGCTGTTCAGCGCGATGGTGGTGTCTGCGTTTGTGCCGGCATTCCGGGCGACGAAGCTGGATCCGATGGAGGTGCTGCGTGCCGAGTAGCGGTCGTCCACGCGTAATCGTGCTCGCACGTTGGGGAACTCCTCGCCCTCGACTCACACGGCTCCTTCGCACCCTGTTTCGCCGACCGGAAACGGAGGCGGAGATGGAGACGGAGATGCGCCTGCACATCGACCTCGAGACCGAGGAGCTGATGAGCCAGGGAATAGCGCCCGAAGAGGCTCGCCGTCAGGCGTCGCTGGCATTCGGCGGCGTGCAGCAACGCAAGGAAGACGCACTGGAAGACGGGACGCTCTGGTGGATCGACGACATGCGTCGCGACGTTCGAATTGCCACGCGGACGCTCGTTCGCCATCCGACATTCGCCATCACCGCCACGTTGGCGTTGGCGCTCGCGATCGCCGTCAACACCACGATGTTCAGCGTGCTCGACGCCATGATCAACCCGAAGATCGGCGCGTCGCATCCCGAGCAGCTGTACAGCCTGCGCTACTTCGGCTTCTACGGGCGGCGCCTCGGAGCATCCGCGCCGGATCTCGCGCTCGCCGCGGGCGGACGAACATACTCGGGTCAAACAGCGGGCACCTACTACTTCGGCGGTGGCGTAGTGGAGCGCGGCGACGTCGTACGCCGCGCCGAAGTCCTCACCATCCGCGCCAATTTTTTCAACTTCCTCGGCGTGTCGCCACTCGAGGGCACGCTGACCCCGCCGGCCGATCCCGTTCAAGCCGCCGCCACGATCATCATCAGCGACCGACTCGAGGCAGCGCTCTTCCGCGACGGCGAATCACCGATCGGGCAGTCGCTCGTCGTCGATGGCACGTCCCTCCGCATCATCGGCGTGGCGCGCTACTACGGTGCCGTCTCGGCGCTGAACCAGGACATATGGGTCTTTCCGCCGCCGAATCGCACCCCTTCGTCGAATCTGATTCGACTGCGGCCGGGTGTGACCCTCGAGCAGGCGGAGCGCGAGCTCAACCTGCTTGCCGCGCGCATCGCACTGGGCGAGAACGAACAGAGCAAGGACGCGCGTTTTGCCCTCAAGCCGCTCACGCAGCAGTTCGAGGCTCGACGATTTCATTACGCGCTGATCGGGGCGGGCATCGCGGTGCTCCTCGTGGCGTGCACCAACCTCGCGAATCTTCAGCTCGCGCGCGGCATCGGTCGGGCGAGCGAGCTGGCGCTGCGGTCCGCGCTCGGTGCGTCGCGTCGGCAGATCGTGATACAGCTCATGATCGAAAGCGGCGTGCTGACCATCGGGGCGCTACTGCTCGCACTCGTGTTCGCCGTCGGCGGCAACGCGTTGATACACGCGACCATACCGCAGCATATCGACGTCTTCGTCGTCGAGCCGCAGACGAGTTGGCGCATGGTCGTGTTCGCGGCGATCACGGCGGCGCTGAGCCTCGTGATCGTCGGTCTCGCTCCAGCGATTCACGTGTCGCGCGTCGACATCAACTCGCTGCTGAAGAGCCGAGCGGGAACGGGTGCGCATCGGGCGAATCAGCGGACGTATGGTGGGCTCGTGATCGCTCAGATCGCACTCACGCTTCCGCTGGTGTGCGCCGCAGTGCTGCTGTCGCGGTCGGCGGTGCATATGAGCAGTCCCGACTATCGCATGAGGGATCAGTACGGGTTCAACACCACACCGCTCATCGTCGCATCGGTGGTCCTGCCGGCTTCACCGGACGCGCCGACGCCGATCGCGGAGATCGCGGGCAAGATCGTCAGCGTGGCGAGGGCAATCCCAAACGTCGCGGATGCCGCGGTGGAGATAGGTCGCCAATATCACAACAACTCGCTTGCCGTCGACGACAATGACGGTGCGGTGCGCGACATCCCGAATGCCGCGTTGAATTACGCGCTCGTCTCGCCGTCCTACTTCCGCACGATGGGCCTGCCGATCGAGCGCGGAAAGGATTTCGCAGAGGGCGGACACAACGAGCCCGCCATCGTGATGGATCGCGGCACGGGCTGGACTCTTTGGCCCCGCTCCGCCCCTATCGGCCGAGCGATCAAGCTCAGCGAGTCGCACTATGACTCGCCATGGATGAAGGTCGTCGGCATCGTCGGCGACAGCCTCAGCGAGGATGCGCGACAGGCCAAACGCGTGAAAGACACGTTACGCGTAGTTTCGGTGTACCGCGTAATGACGATGACCGACAGCGAGCCTGCGTCGAAGTCAGCGGGCTTCATCAGGCTGTACGTCCGAGCGCGCCAGGATCCGCAGCGAGTGGCCTCCGCGCTGCGCCGGTCGTTGCGGGGCATCACGTCGATGCGGCCGCCGCAGGTCGAGCTGTTCGACGACTACCAGGGCATTCCCCAGCGGGCAGCGGTGCTGCAGTTCATCGCGAGCCTCTTCGCGACCCTTGGGGTGCTCGCACTCGGGCTGTCGGCACTCGGCGTATACGGCATCGTCGCGCAGTCGGTCACGGATCGAAAGCGCGAAGTGGCCGTTCGCATTGCGCTGGGTGCAACGCCGAGGAACATCGTGCGGGCGCTGATTCGTGAAGGCAATGTGCTGGTGTTGGCCGGCGTCGCCATCGGTCTCTACATGACAAAGGAGACCATTGGGTGGCTCGGTGAGTTCCTCGGTGAGGTCGACCTCACGAATGCGCTGTTGTTCGGGCTACTGTGTGTCGCGCTCTTCAGCGCGATGGTGCTGTCGGCGTTCGTGCCTGCCTTCAGGGCGACGAAGTTGGATCCGATGGAGGTGCTGCGTGCCGAGTAGCGGTCGTTTGCGCGTGGTGGGTTTTGCGTGCGAGGTGACTCATGGATATTGAGCGCGATCGTCCATCGAACAAACGGAAATACATCATCGCGGGTTCAATCGTCGCGGGACTTCTCGCCGGCACGGTGGCGCTGACGCGCATGAAGCCCGCCGTGACCACGCTGAACCGATCGGTGCTCACCTTCGACACGGTCTCACTCGGCGACGTCGTGCGGGATGTGCGGGCGCCGGGTACGCTGGTGCCGGAGCACATCCGGATCATCGTCGCGACAACAGGTGGCCGCGTGGAGGCATTGCCGCTCAGGCCTGGTGCGCGGGTGGACGCCGGAACGACGATCGTGCAGCTCAGCAACACGGACGTCGAGCTCGCGGCGCTGCAGGTGCAGCAGCAGATCACGCAGGCCTACGCCTCGTTGGCGCAGATGCGGAGCTTCCAGCAGCAGGAGCCAATGACGCAGCAAAGCGCAGTGGCGCAACTGCGGACACTGCACCTCGAGGCCGACCGCAACGCGCGCGTGCTCGATTCGCTGGACCGCCGGCAACTGTCGACGAAGAACGAGGTCGCGGGCGCGCACGAGCGTGCGCAGGAGATCTCGATGCGCTTCGAGCTCGAGCAGCGACGGTCGGAGCAGATGAAGGTTGCGGCCGCCGAGCAGCTGAGGCTTGCGCAGGACCAGATCGACGGATTGAAACGCATCCAGCAGGCGCAGCAGACGCGCGTCACGTCCATGCGCGTCAGCGCGGGCGAATCGGGGCAGCTCCAATCACTCGGCAGCCCACAGCTGGAGTTGGGGCAGTGGGTCAACTCCGGGATCGAACTGGCGCGCGTCGCGAAGTCGGACCGGTTGAAGGCCGTGCTGCACGTGCCGGAAAATCTTGCGAAGGACGTCGCCGTGGGTCAGCCCACGACCGTCGACACGCACGACGGCGTTGTGCCCGGTCACGTGATCAGCATCGATCCCGCTGCGCGCGGAGGAACGGTAACGATCGAGGTGTCGCTCGAGGGGGCGATGCCGAAAGGTGCGCGCGCCGACCTCAGTGTGGATGGTGCGATCCAGATTGAGCGGTTGTCGAAGGTGTTGCACGTCGGACGCCCGGCGTATGGTGCGGCCGAGAGCGTGATTCGGCTCTTTCGGGTGACGCCGAACAAGGGTGAAGCTCTGCGACTCAACGTGAGCGTGGGCAAGGCATCGGTGAACGACATCGTCGTGTTGAAGGGCCTGGCGCGGGGCGACAGCGTGATCATCTCGGACATGTCGCAGATGTTGACCGACGCTCGGGTGAGATTGAAATGACGGCAGCACGTGAGCCGTTGATCACGCTGTCGAACGTGAAGAAGGTCTTCCTCACCGACGAAGTGGAGACGCACGCGCTGTTCGACGTCGACCTCACGGTGCAGCAAGGTGAGTACCTCGCGATCTCCGGTCCGTCGGGGTGTGGCAAGACGACGTTGCTGTCGATCCTCGGGCTACTCGACTCGCCGTCCGGGGGCGACTATACGCTCGCCGGAGTGCCCGTGGCCCAATTGAGCGCAGCGGAGCGGGCTCGCGTGCGCAACAAGCAGATCGGGTTCGTGTTCCAGGCGTTCAACCTGATGGGCGACCTCACCGTCTACGAGAACGTGGAGCTTCCGCTCACGTATCGGCGCATGAGTGAAACGGAGCGGCGTCGTCGGGTGAGGAATGCGCTGGATCGGGTGGGAATGGCACATCGGATGCGGCACTTTCCCGCGCAGCTTTCGGGAGGACAGCAGCAGCGGGTGGCGGTGGCGCGTGCAGTGGCGGGCGACCCGCTCATCCTGCTCGCGGACGAGCCGACGGGGAATCTCGATTCGGTGAATGGCGAGTCGGTGATGGATCTGCTCAAGTCGCTGCACAGCCAGGGCGCGACGATCTGCATGGTGACACATGATCCGCGGTACGAGGCGCATGCGGATCGCACGGTGCAGATCTTCGATGGGCGGGTAGTGGCGGGATTCTAGTCGCTATAGGGAACGCTACCGATACTCAATTGCGCATGGAATCGTGAATGCGTCGCGGGTGGCGACCAGAGCGGTATTCGCGCAAATCCGCTCAATTCGCGTCATCCGCGTTCCTCCTTCGTCTGTGGGGCCGGCCCGTGGCAGTTCCAAACGCCAGGGTGCAAACGATGTGACATCTCCACACACAGCGAGTCGTTATTGGGAACCCAATACGTGCGGATAGCAAACGACCTCGCCCTGCGTACTGTATGTTTCTTGCTGGGCCGAGACTGCGCGGGCTTCCGTCGAATGGCCCGCCAACCGCATCATCTGACATCGTGTTGCTCCCGAAACTCACTCGCGACCTCCCGCTGATCGGGCGCTGGGTTCGCTCGGCGTTACTCTGCCTTCCGCTGGCTGTGCTGCCGAGCGGGGCGGTGGGCGCTCGTGCAGGAGTGTCACCAGGGCATGCGGCGACGGGACGGATTGAAGGCCAGGTACTTCTCTCCACGAGGCTCAGCACCCGCCGCCCTCGCTTCCGGATCTATTCCGACCCCGGCCCCGGTGCGCGTCCGCCAGCGAAAGATGCGGAGGAAATGCGCAACGTCGTGCTCTACGTGCAGCACGCCGTCGTACCCGAGGGCACGCAGTCGGCGCGCGCATCCATCGCGCAGCGCGACGAGCAGTTTCAGCCACACGTCGTACCCGTCTACCGTGGCGCGGTGGTCGATTTCCCGAACGAGGACGACGTCTTCCACAACGTGTTCTCGCTGTCGAGCGCCAAGACATTCGATCTCGGCCGCTTCCCCAAGGGTTCGTCGAAGAGCGAAGTGTTCGACAAGACTGGAACGGTCCAGGTGTTCTGTCACATCCACTCCGACATGAGCGCGATCCTGCTCGTGCTCGAGAATCCGTACTTCGCCGTTCCGACCGTCGCGGGCAAGTACGCGATCGAGGACGTGCCGCCAGGCGATTACACGGTGGTGGGATGGCACGAACGCATCAAGCCCGTGACGCGCACCATTCACGTGACGGCCGGTGAAACGACGCGGCTGGACTTCAACATCCCGATCCCGGCAATTGCAGTCGATGCCGGGCGCTGACCGAGTCGGGTCGACAGCAACGGCACCACCCGCCCGAGGGACCTTCAACAGGCTGAAACGATCGCGGCTGAGCGTCCGGCTCGCCATGCTGAGCGCCGTGCTGGTTGCGCTCGTGACCTCTGCGAGCTTTGCGGCACTGAGCATCCGGGTACGCAACAGCACCGAAACGCTGTTCGCGAATCAGCTGAACCGAAACGGCCGGACGCTGGTGGCGCTTCAGCGCGACAGCCGCCGCCAGCTCGTCCTCACCGCGGCTCTCCTCGCCGAAAGTCCGACGCTCAAGTCCGCGTTGTCGACCTATCGCCTGGAACAGCAGACGGGAACGGCGCAGCGCGCAGACCTGACGGCCACCGTCCAGCGCGAGCTGGAGCACCTCGGCGCAAACCTGCGCGGTGACGCGCTGCTGGTCACCGACGAGAGCGGCCACGTTTTCGCCGGCTATGCGCATGGCGCGAACGCGACGGCCGGCATGGACCTGTCCGCGCTGCCCGCCGTGCACAACGCGCTCGATCCGAACGTCAACACGAACGACGACATCCCGTATCTCGCGGGTCTCGAGGTGGGAAGCGCCTACTATGGCGTCGGCGTCGCGCCGCTCATCCTCGATGATTACACCATCGGCACGATCGTGTACGGTGAGCGCGTGGATTCGGCGCTCGCGCGTTCGTTGCGGCGCGACTTTGACGGTGACGTCGTCATCTCGGCGGGCACGCACATTATCAGCAGCACGCTTCCCGCCGCGGAGGCCGATTTCGTCAACGTGCATCACGGGATGCCGGGAAAGGCGCTCCGGCTCGACGGCGAGGACTACCTCACCGCCGCCATTCCCCTCGGCCAGACGCAGCGCGGCACGCCGCTCGCGATCACGCTCCTGCAGCCGCTATCGCCCGCGATACGCCCGATGACCACCGCGCTGCTGCGCGACTTCATCATCTACGGCCTGCTGGCGATCGTCGTCGCCGCGGTCGGCGCGGCGTTGATGTCGCGCTCACTCCTTCGCCCGCTCCGCCTCTTCATCGAGTTCATGCGTCAGGGTGCGCGCCGAGAGCGCGTGGATCAGGCGTTCGATGTGAAGGATGCGTCGCAGGAGATCCGCGTCCTCAACGAGTCATTCAACCGGCTCATGGCGTCGCTCGGACGCAAGCGCGATGAGCTGGAGCAGCGCGGTGCGGAGCTGGTGTCGGCCAACGAAGTGCTCACCGACGAGATCAAGGGCAGGCAACGCGTCGAGGAGGCGCTTCGCGACAGCGAGGCGCAGCTCCGGCAGTCGCAAAAGCTCGAGGCCGTGGGCACGCTCGCTGGTGGGATCGCGCACGACTTCAACAACATGCTCACGATCATCTCGGGGTTCACGCAGATCGCGATCAGCACGTTGGGGAAGGAGCATCCTGTCGCGGACAATCTGAAGAATGTGTCAGACGCCGCGACGAGTGCCGCGGCGCTGACGCACCAACTCCTGGCGTTCAGCCGCAAGCAGGTGCTGCAGCCTCGCGTGCTCGATCTCGACGAGGTGGTGACAGGAATGGAAAGCATGGTCCGTCGCCTCATCGGATCGCATGTCACGCTCTCCGTCGTGCGAGCTGGCGCAACTCGCATCAAGGCGGATCCCAGCCAGCTCGAGCAGGTGCTGCTCAACCTTGCCGTGAACGCACGCGACGCGATGCCGCAGGGCGGAACGCTCACGATCGAGACGGCGCATTCGCGAAGCCAGGCAGGGCAGCACCGTGTTGCACTGCGCGTGAGCGACACGGGCGTCGGGATGAGCGCCGAGGTTCGCGAGCGAATCTTCGAGCCGTTCTACACCACGAAAGAGGTGGGGAAGGGCACCGGGCTGGGGCTGTCGACGGTGTACGGAATCGTGGTGCAATCGGGCGCGACGATCGATGTGGAAAGCACCCTTGGCGAAGGCACGACGTTCACGGTGCGCTTTCCATTGGTGGCCGAATCGCTCACCGCGCGTGTGGAGAGCACGCACGAAGATCCACTGCCGAAGGGCGTCGAAACCGTGATCGTGGTGGACGATGAGGATGCGGTGCTCGACTTCGCGAGCCGCACGCTCGCCGGCTGTGGATACGTCGTGCACTCCGCGCGCAGCGGCGTCGAGGCATTGGCGCTGGCGCGCACCGTATCGCCCGATCTGCTGCTCACCGACGTGCTCATGCCGCAACTCAACGGACCGCAGCTGGTGGAGCGATATCTTGCGAAGCACCCGGCGGTCTCCATCATCTACATGACCGGATACGTGGATGACGTCACCATGCGCCTCGAGCTCGACGAGGATGTGATCCTGCTCCGCAAGCCATTCAGTGCGGGAGACTTGGCGCGCGCGGTGCGGTCGGCGCTCGACGCGCGTCGGGCGACGGTTGCAGTCGTGCAGGGGACCTGATCTCGTGTCACTGTGCGCTCGCATGCACGGTTGCGTCGCGGTGGCGATGCTTGTCGCGTCGGCGGCACCTCTCTCGATCGCGCGCGCGCAGGGTGGATTCCTCTTTCAGGGCGTCGGCGATCTCGAGCTCTGGAAGACGGACTCCGCGTCATCACTGCTCGCGCGGGGCGGCGGAAGGCCCTCGGCGCTGCTGCGTGGCGACGTGTGGATGGCGATCGAGCCCTTGGCGAATCTCGTCCTGTTCAATGAGACGTCGGCGGAAACTGGTTCCGCGCGCGATGAACCGGGACGCGAGATATACGCGAAGCAGTACGGCGTGCGGTTCTCTCCATCCGACGCGTTCCAGATTGAAGGTGGAAAGATTCGCCAGATCGTCGGCGCATTCTCCTCCCGGCAGCTTTCGTTCAGGAATCCACTCATAGCGCAGCCGGACGGCTACACGACATCGTATCCACACGGCGTCCGGATCGATGGAAGCGCGGGGATGGTGGACTATCGCGCCGGCGTGGTCACGCTTCCGCTGTTCCGCCCGGGATACACGCCCGAGCCGAGTGCCGCGCTGCGCCCAGCGGTGGGAATCGGCGTCACGCCCGTGATGGGCGCGCGCGTTGGACTCACGGGAGAGATCGGCCCATATCTGAACCGCAATTTCTCCGCGTCAGAGCTTCGGGGCGAGCACTGGAAACACTACAAGCAACGCGTGGTGGCACTCGACGCGCAGTTGAGTCGTGGTTAC
This sequence comes from Gemmatimonadaceae bacterium, assembly GCA_036844565.1. Classification (GTDB taxonomy): domain Bacteria; phylum Gemmatimonadota; class Gemmatimonadetes; order Gemmatimonadales; family Gemmatimonadaceae; genus AG11. Next base: position 53,217 of record DAIUFP010000009.1, read on the forward strand.
TTCGAGGCAAATGTCGAAGCGGCCTACAGCAACTATGATGTGCCGGGGCGAGGGACCCCGATTGACGGGATCTCATTCTATGTCGAGCCGAAGTACACGTTCACGCCGCGCTTCTTCCTGGCGGCGCGCGTGGAGCGGAACGACTACCCGTTCATCTCGCCGGTGACGCCAACGTTCTGGGTGGCCAACCGGGTGATCGTGAGCGACGCGGAGGTCGGCAGCGGCTACCGTGCTACGGCGTCGACGCTGCTGAAGCTCAGCTTGCGGATGGATCACTGGACGCCGAACAGCAACCCGCAGGCGCCGCACGACAACGGCTACGCCCTCGTCGCCCAGTGGTCGCAGATGGTTGACTTCGTCGAGCTGGCGAAAGGGCTGCACCAACGCTGAGGCCTACTCGGGTCGAGACGACGGCGAGTGGCGCGTACCGGTACCACGCACGCCCCAACCGCGCTCGCCGCTATAGCATCCGCCGGTATGCCTCGACGGGCTCGGCCCCCGCGACATGGATGTCGAGATCGGGCTCGCGTACGAAGCCGCACCTCTCATAGAGCCGAATGGCCTCGTGCATGCTGCGGGACGTGTGCAGGCCGATCGCTTCCGCGCCGCCTTCTCGCGCGCGGCGCATGCACTCATGCACCAGCAGCCGCGCGACACCAAGCCCGCGCGCGTTCGGAGCAACGGCAAGTGCGCGAATCTCGGGCCAGCCAACGCGCGGGCCCAGGTCGCCATACGCATCAGCCGATGGTGGAAAAAGCATCACCGACCCCACCAGGACACCACCCTGCTCGGCAACGATCTGCTGAGCGCCGCGATCGATCGACAGCGCGGCCTCGATGGCATCACGAAGACCGTCCCAGGCAGACGGCTCCATGGTGGCGGCGAACTGTCCATACGCCGAGAGGGTGAGGTCGTGAATCGCGTCATGTTCGTCCGGGCGCGCGAGGCGAACGACGACCGCCAATTCCGATTCCACTATGACAGGCGGGCGCGAGCGTGCGGCGCAGACCAGTCGACGATCGGACCCACCGGCACGATCCGCGAGGGGTTCAGTTGATCGTGCGTCATGTAGTAGTGACGCTTGATGTGGTCGAAGTTCACCGTCTCTCCGACGCCTGGGTGCTGGAACAGATCCCGAGCATAATCCCAGAGGTGCTGGTAATCAACCAGACGCCTGATGTTGCACTTGAAGTGGCCAACGTACACGGCATCGAAGCGCACGAGGGTCGTGAAGAGACGAATGTCTGCTTCGCTGACCTGCTCGCCAACGAGGAACCGCCTGTTGGCGAGCCGAGTATCGAGCCAATCGAGTCGAGCGAATAGGGCCGCGACCGCCTGCTCGTACATCACCTGCGACGTGGATAAACCCGCGCGGTATACACCATTGTTCACGTCCTCATACACGAAGGCGTTCACCTCGTCGATCTCGGCGCGCAGTGACACCGGATAGAGATCCGGCGCCCCCGCGGCATGGTATGCCGAGAACTCCGTTTCGAAATCGATGGTGATGTCGGGGTAGTTGTTCGTCACGATCCGCTCCGTGACGCGATCCCAGATGCACGGAACGGTCACGCGTCCATTGAACGTCGGATCGCTGCGAAGGTACGGTTCGGAGAGATACGCAAAGCCGCACACCGGATCCACGCCGTGACCTTCACCCTCGCGAAAGGCCCAACCCTTCTCGTTGCGGATGGGATCGACGACCGACATCGAGACGACGCCCTCGAGACCGAGCAGGCGCCGGACGATGATCGCTCGGTGCGCCCAGGGGCACGCCAGCGAGACGTAGAGATGATACCGTCCAGCTTCGGCGCGGTAGCCGGAGGATCCGTCCGCCGTGATTCGATCACGGAAGCGGTAGCGCTGCCGAACGAATGCGCCGTCACCGGACGTTTCGGCGGGAAACTGGGCTGTGATCCGGGTGTCAGTCGACATGGACGGCTGTTCAGTGGATGCGAGAGACGACGACATGCATATTAGTTCTTCCTCCCACATACGACATGCGCAAATTCACACGACTAGCACTCTTCTGCCTGCTTGCCGGGGCCGGCACACTGCACGCCCAGCGCGCGTACGACACCACCCTCTTCGCGGCCATGCAATGGCGTAACATCGGCCCGTTCCGCGGCGGACGAACCGATGCGGTCGCGGGCGTGACGTCGCAGCCGAATACCTATTACGTCGGCTACACGGGCGGCGGTGTGTGGAAGACGGAAAATGCGGGTCACTCGTGGAGGGTGATCTCCGATGGCGCCAACGGAGCCGGCATGAGCGGCTCCATCGGTGCGATCGCCGTATCGGAGTCGGATCCGAATGTCGTGTACGTCGGCACCGGTGAGCATGCGGTGCGCGGCCAGTCGTCGTCGTACGGCAACGGGATGTTTCGCAGCACGGATGCGGGCAAGACGTGGGCGCACATCGGCCTCGAGAGCTCCCGCCAGATCGCACAGGTCCGCGTGCATCCCACCAATCCGGATCTCGTGTACGCCGCCGTGCAGGGTGACCGGTGGAAGGGAACAGCCGAGCGTGGGATCTATCGCTCGAGTGATGGCGGGAAGTCGTGGGCGCTGCTGCTCAAGGGCGCGAATGCGACGAGCGGCGCAAGTGATCTCGCGATGGATCCGTCGAACGCGCGAATTCTCTACGCGGCATTCTGGGACCACCAGCGATTGCCGTGGCAGGTGCGCAGTGGCGGCGCAGGCAGCGGGATCTGGAAGTCGACCGACGGTGGCGACAGCTGGACCAAGCTCTCGGAGGGATTGCCGAAGCTGATGGGCAAGATCGGCGTGACGGTATCGCCCGCGAATCCGGAACGGGTCTACGCCATCGTCGAAGCCGAGAAGGGTGGACTCTTTCGTAGCGACGACGCGGGAAAAACATGGCGGCTGCTGAGTGAGGACCGCCTCATCCAGACGCGGTCGTGGTACTACATGAACGTCACGGCGGATCCGCAGAATGCGGACGTCGTTTACGTGATGAACGCGCCAATCATGCGTTCCATCGATGGCGGTAGGACGTTCACCACGCTGTCCGCGTTGCACGGCGACAACCACCAGCTCTGGATCAACCCGAAGGATTCGCGGCTGATGATCAATGCGAACGACGGCGGCGCCATCATCTCGCTCGACGGAGGCAAGAGCTGGAGCACGCAGGACAATCAGCCCACCGCGCAGTTCTATCACGTCATCGTGGACGATGCGTATCCGTATCGCCTGTACAGCGGGCAGCAGGACAACACCTCGGTGATCATCAAGTCACGCTCCGACGGCGCGTTCATCGGCGATCGGGACTGGCAGGAAGGTCCGGGCTGCGAGAGCGCGAACATTGGCGTCGATCGCCGCAATCCGCGCTATGTGTACGGCGGCTGCTATGTCGGCATCCTCGAGGAGATGGACACGCAGACCGATCTGAGGCGGTCGGTCATGCCGTGGCCCGAGCTGTCGCTCACGGAGCCGACGGACAAGACGCGCTATCGTTTCAACTGGACATCGCCCGCTGTGGTGTCGCAGCACAATCCGAACGTTGTCTATCACGGCGGCAATGTGCTGTTCCGCACCGCGGATCGCGGCAAGACGTGGACGCCCATCTCGCCCGACCTCACGCGCAACGACAAGGCGACGCAAGGATGGGGCGGCGCACCAATCACCAATGAAGGTGCCGGCGGTGAGGTCTACGGTGCGATCGTGAACATCGTGGAGTCGAGGCACGACGCAAACACGATCTACGTCGGTACGGATGACGGTCTCGTGCAGCTCACGCGCGACGGCGGAAAGACGTGGACCAACGTTACTCCTGCTGGTGTCCCCGTTGGACTCGTCAACAATCTCGAAGTCTCGCCCCACGATCCTGCAACCGTCTACCTCGCGTTCCGCATGGACCGCCGCGGAGACTACGCGCCGTATGCATTCAAGTCGACGGACTACGGCAAGTCATGGACACGCATCGTCACCGGCCTTCGCGACGGCGAGCCGGTGCGCGTGGTACGCGAGGATCCGGAGCGTCGCGGCCTGCTCTACGCGGGCACCGAGACCGGCGTCTATGTCTCATACGACGCAGGGGCCAACTGGCAGCCCTTCTCACGCAACTTGCCGATCACGCCGATCGCGGATCTCGAGGTACGTCACGGCGACCTGTATGCGGCGACCGAAGGACGTGCCTTCTGGGCGCTCGATGATCTCACGCCGCTGCGGCAGATGAACGACCAGATCGCGAAGTCAGACGTCTACCTCTACGCACCGCGACCCGCACTGCTCGGTGGCGGAGCATCTGCACCGACGACGACAGCGGGCCGAAACCCGCCAGCGGGCGCGAACATCTACTACACGCTCGCCAAGTTGCCCGATTCGGCACAGGTAGTGAAGCTGGAGTTCCTCGACGCCGGTGGCAGGCTGCTGCGCACGTATTCGCGCGGCGCTCCGGCGGCCGCGCCTGCACCCGGCGGCGGACCACCCGGTGTGATTCGCAACATTGCGAGCGTGAAGTCGGGACTCAACGCATTTCAATGGGACCTGCGCGCGGAGCCGCCAGCGACGCTGCCCGGCAACATCAACATCTGGGGAGGTCCGGGCGGTGGTTACCTGGTGTCGCCGGGCCGGTACCAGGTGCGACTCACCGCGGGGACAACGGTGTTGACGCAGCCGTTCGACGTACGATCCGATCCGCGCATGAACACGAGTCCGGCGGACATTGCGTCGCGTGATTCGCTGACGCATGCGGCCAATGCGCGCGTCGGCGAGATCCACGACGCGCTGCTCAGGATCCGCGACGTGAAGGACCAGGTTGCGAAGTTCGTGGACCGCACGAAGGAGACGCCGACCTCGGCCGCGATCGCGAGCAAGGGCAAGGAGATCACGGACAAGGTGGAGACGCTCGACCCGCAGCTTTCCACCAAGGCCGCGAACGGGCAGGACGTGATCAACTACCGCAACGGCATCAACGCACAGTACGCGTTCCTCCTGGGGAACATCGAGTCGAACGACGTCGTCTCCCAGCCCTCTCGCGAACGATTCGCCGAGTTGGAGCGGTTGTGGGCTGCATTGAAGCTTCAGGTGGATACGCTCGAGAATCAGGACGTTCCGGCGTTCAACAAGCTGCTGCAGGATGGCGGGCTCGGTGGCGTGATCGTCCAGGCGAAGAAGCCAAGGATCGTGATGTAACATCGTCGATGTCAGGCCATTCGCAGCGAGGCGCACGACAGGCAGAAGAGTCGCGATTGGATTCGCGTCGAGGAGCGGTGCCCCGGCGTGCGAACGTTGGAGAAGGGGAGTATTGGCTGATCGGGTCGCGGTGCTCCGCCTACGATTGATCGACGGTGGCGATGCAATCGATCTCCACGCGACCGCCGAGGGCGAGCGCAGAGGCACCGAATGCGCTGCGTGCGGGGAGATGCAGAGGGAAGTGGGCGACGTAGACGGCGTTCATGGCGGGCCACTCGTTCATGTCGGCCATCATGACGGTGCATTTCACCACACGATCGAGCGACGAGCCGTGACGCTCGAGAACCGCCTTCATGTTGGCGAGTGTCTGGCGGGTCTCTGTCTCGATCCCACCGGGCACGAGGCGCATCGTCGCTCCGTCGGTGCCCATCTGGCCGGAGAGGTACAGCATGTTGCCGACGCGAACCGCCTCTGAGAATGGTAGAGACGTAGACACTGGAAATGGGAAGTACTCAATCGATGCATCGGAAGGCATGGAGGCTCCTTAAAAACGTTGAGGGCGTACTCGGTACACTGTACTCTGGTACTGCGAACGGGCACGAGCTCCGGGGGAGCGGTAGAGCCATCGCTGTGAACGGAGCTCCGGTTCGACTGCGTCCGTAGTTTGACGACGCGAATACGTGGCGGTGTGGTGTCTCTAAAGATCCCAATGGCTTGAATGCCATTCCAGGTACCAGGTACGACGTACAGAGTACGTAGTCAACGTTTGTTCAGGGTTGTTCACCGAGCAGTATCCTGGCGAGGACCCCGAGATCGATATTCCCGCCGCTGACGATGCAGACGACCCTCTGACCGTCGAGGGCACCTGTCAGAGCCGCAGCGAGTGCCGCTGCCCCGGCCCCCTCCGCAACTACCCGGCTTCGCTCGGCGAGCGTCCTCACGGCCGCAGCCACCTGTGCCACGCTTACGACGATCGTTCCCGCGAGCAGCGATTGCACCAGCGGCCACATCTCGGCGAACAACCCACCGCTCCCCATTCCGTCAATGAACGTGGGCGTTCGCGTCACCACCGTCGGAGCGCCTGCGGCGAGCGAGGCCGTGAGCGGAGCCGCGGTGTCAGCTTCCACCGCGTAGACCTTCGTCCGCGGGCTCACAGCGCGCGCGGCCGCCGCGATGCCACTCGCGAGCCCACCGCCCCCATACGGGACGATGATCGCGTCCACATCGGCGAGATCCTCGAAGATCTCGAGACCGATCGTGCCATTGCCGGCCATCACCGCCGAGTCCGCGAACGGATGAATGAAATGTCCGTCGACGTCCGGATGCGACCGATCGACGAGCGTACGCCACCATTCGTCGAAGGGCACGCGAATGACTTCGCCGCCCAGCCGCTCGATCGCACTTATCTTCGTCGCCGGTGCATGCTCGGGCACGACCACCCGACAGCGCACGCCGCGCTCGCGCGCGCACCACGCCACACCCTGTGCCATGTTCCCCGCACTCGCGGTGTAAACGCCACCCGCGAGTGCCGCATCGCTGAGGCCGGCCATGGCATTCGCCGCACCGCGCAGCTTGAACGAACCGATCGGTTGGAGGCTCTCGAGCTTCAGGTGGACCTCGCCAGAGCCGACGTCGCCCTGAAATCGCACGAGCGGTGTGCGACTCGCAATTCCGGCCAGCCGCGATTGGGCCAGTAGAATGTCGGCGAGTGACGGAATCAACAGCTCACTCACCGTCATGTTCTACCCTCCAGGAAATTCAAGATGGTTTTGCCGTTACTGGAAACTGATGCTGATGGCTGATCACGGATGGCTCTTCGGTTGCGGTGCCGAAGCCCGAGACAGGCCCCGGCACAAGCCACCCCTCGCGGATCGGCACGCCGAGTTCATCCGACGAACTTGAGTCTGACGCGAGTTGCCCGCCAGCCAACCGCACCGAATGTCGTGCTGGGGCACGGAAACTTCATCTGCCCCAACCGTATTTGCTGTCCATTCATCCCACACCAGGCAGACATGATCCCCACGCTCGGCTACGCAGCACGGAGTGCAACCACCCCATTCGGTCCTTTCAGCTTCGAACGGCGCGACCCCGGCGCGGACGACGTCCGCGTCGACATCCTCTTCTGTGGCGTCTGTCACTCGGACCTGCATACCGCGCGGGGCGAATGGAGCGGCACCGTCTACCCATGCGTTCCTGGACATGAGATCGTCGGCCGAGTCGTCGAAGCAGGCGCCAATGCAAAGGCGTTCAAGGCCGGCGACCTCGTCGGCGTTGGCTGCATGGTCGACTCCTGTCAGAACTGCCCGAGCTGCGCCGAGGGACTGGAGCAGTACTGTGAGAAGGGCATGGTCGGCACGTACAACGCGCCGGACAAGCACACCGGCGGCATCACCTACGGCGGATACTCGAAGACCATCGTCGTGGACCGCAAGTTCGTGCTTCGCGTCTCCGACAAGATCGACCCCGCCGCCGCCGCGCCCCTTCTCTGCGCCGGCATCACGACGTGGTCACCACTTCGCCACTGGAAAGTCGGGAAGGGGCACATGGTCGGCGTCGTCGGACTCGGTGGCCTCGGTCACATGGGCATCAAGCTCGCCCACGCACTCGGCGCCCATGTCGTGCTCTTCACGACGTCACCATCCAAGCGCGACGATGCGCTGAAGCTCGGCGCCGATGAAGTCGTGATCTCGAAGGACCCTGACGCAATGGCCGCGCGCGCCAATTCGCTCGACTTCATCCTCAACACCGTCGCCGCAAAGCACAACCTGGACCCGTTCATCTCGGCGCTCAAGCGCGACGGGACGATGACGCTCGTCGGCGCGCCGTCGGAAGCGCATCCGTCGCCAGGTGTGTTCAACCTCATCATGAAGCGGCGCAGCCTTGCCGGATCACTCATCGGCGGCATTGCCGAAACGCAGGAGATGCTGGACTTCTGCGCAGCGAACGGCATCGCATCCGAGATCGAGATGATCCGGATTCAGGACATCGACGCCTCTTACGAGCGCATGCTCAAGAGCGACGTGAAGTACCGCTTCGTGATCGACATGAAGTCACTCGAGGCCTGACTTCAGGTCGGCACGTAGCGGGCAACCGCCATCAGGGCCGCCGCGGCCACTACGAGCACGGCGGCCACCTTCATCGCTCCGGCGAGGCGACCCAGAAGGCGCTGCATCTCCGCCGCCTGCGTCGCTGATGGCGGTCCGCCGCTGGCGCGAACGGCCTCCCCGAGCGCGCTGAGCATTTTCGCGGTCGGAGCATTGATCGCCATCCCCATGATGGCGACGATGATCGCGAGCACTCCGCCGGCGCCGTACGTCCGTGCCGGGCCCGACTTCATCCACTCGGAATGAAAGCCGGCTGAGTCATGCCAATACAGAGTGAGGCCGGACAGCACGGTGAGCAACACGCCCGCCATGAGGTACATGGGCATCTTCTTCCTCTCGACGAGATGACCCATGATGGGACCTGCGGCTGGTCCCACCGCCTTGAACGTCGGCAGGAGGAACGCGGCGATGAACACGATTGCGCCGCCCCAAGCAATACCGACGACCACGTGAATGAGACGCATGACAAGAAACAGGGAAGGCGAGAGCACTGGGTCGATCCTCGTTTAGTGTAGGAACCGCTGAACGCTCGTGGAGTCGTTGAGCATCAACCACTCGAGCACGGAGACTGGCAGGCTGCCATGGCTGATCAATTCGTCGTGGAAGGCGCCCAGTCGGAACGCCGAACCCCTGGCGTCGCGATAACGTCCGAGCAAGCGCATGATCTGCCACTTGCCGACCATGTAGCCGATCTTCTGCGTCGGCGACGCCGCGGCGCCGGCCGCTTCACCTTCGGCAGCCTCTCGATCGAGCCCGCCGGACTCCATGAAATAGTTGACCGCCTGTGGGAAGGTCCAGCGTCCGGTCTGGAGGTTGACGTCGACACCGATGCGCGCGGCGCGATAGCGACTCAGTCGCAGGACCTGTCCCGCTCCCGCCGATTCCTGTGGATAAAGACCCTGACGGAGCAGCATCTCCTCCCCGTACAGCGCCCAGCCCTCGGTAAAGGTGTTGTCGGAATGCTGTCGCCGGATCTCATTGGTGAGATGGTTGGCGATAGACAGTTGGAGGAAGTGCCCGGGAATTCCCTCGTGGGCCAGGATCGGACGCGGGTCTTCGATCGCGGCGCGGATGTAGAAGTTGCCGCTCTTGGGATTGTATGTCGGAATGAAGTAGAATCCCATCGGATCGACATCGTAGATGCCGGGTGGGTTCATGAATCCTCCCGGACTCGTCGGCTTGAATGCCTCGGGTAATTGCCGAATCTCGAATTGACCGAGATACGATGGCAGCGTCACGAGATGTTGTGCGCCCAGGAAGTCGACGATCTCCGTGAGCCGCGACTGATACGCCGCGAGAAACTCGGCCTGATCCTTCGGCACATGTGCACTGCGTGATGGATCCGGTGATGCGAGCGACGGATCCTTGAGCATCGACTCGAGACCACGATACCTGCCAAGCTCCACTTCGCCGAGCATCGCGACCTGGCCGTCGTCGAGCGGAAGAAGGAGGACGTCATGCAGCAGTGCGTTGTATTTGGCTACGCCCATCGGCTTCCAGTCGGGCATCCCCTTGAGGCGAGACTGGAGCCAATCGGCGTAGTCGTGCAGCGCCTTGATCGCCGCATCGCGCGCCGCTATCAGCTCGGCGCGATCGTTGGCCGGGAGGCTGTCGGCCAGGGTCATCAGGCTGGTCAGGTAGAGATCGTCACCGCCACGCGTGCCGTCGATGGCGAACTGTGCGTACAGGCGGACCGGACGCGTGAGGTTCGTGCGCGCCATCGCGAGCAACGCGGGCACCTGGCGCAGCCGCGCAGTGGCGGCGCGCGCGCGTGTGTTGTGAGGTGCGTAGTCCTTCTTCAGCAGGCTGAAGATGCCATTCGCCACCTCATTGCCATAGACCTGCGGATCTGACTCTTCGGGCTCGCTCGCTCGGCCAAAGAAATCCGCACCGGCCAGCTCCGATCGAAACAAGAGCCAGTCGATGCGGTCGTCCTTCGACCATCCCGCCGTGTTCATCGCGTGAACGCGGGCGAGCAACGCGCGCACGCGCTCTCGTCGCGCACGATATGCGGTAGGTCGGTAGTCCGTGAGCCGGTCGTCCCACGTGTGCCGTCCGCGGTCGCTGGAACCAACCGGGTAAACCGAGTCCTGCCACGTGTAGTACTCGTGGGCCAACGCCCGGAGCTCCGCGGGGGTGGCAGCCGGCGATGTCGCACTCGGCGTGGAGGCACCGGAGAACGCGGCGACGCAGGCGACCGGCAGCACCGCCCATCGGGCAAGTCGGTGGAGTTGCTTCATGTGGCCGGGGTGAGGGTGCGCGAAAAAATGCTGCACCGGGCTCGGGTGCGCCATGGCGCGCCGCTTGCCCGCAGGCGTAGGATTGCGCACTACGGAGGGCGAATGAGGAACTGGCTCGGCGAGATCGACTCGCTGCTCAACGAAGTCGACAAGAACGTGCGTGGCGTGGTGCGCACCGTGCGCTCCGCGTTCGACGAAGGGCCATTCGAGATTCTCACGTATCGCGGCTTCGGTGACTCGCGTCATGCGTACGTGTACGGCCGCGCGCAGGAGAATCGTGGTGTTGGCAAGAGCACGAGGGCGATTCACTCGTCGAGAACCTCCTCAACACGTACCGTCGCGCCGATAGTCACCCGCTCCCGCTCGCGGAGCTCGCCGTCCAGTTCGGAGGAATGACGCAGGCCATCAAGGCCGATGACGAGGGCTTCTTCAGCAGCCGCATCGATCTAACGTCAGCCTTCGCCTCGGCCGACGAGTGGAACGAATACACCGTCGACCTGCTGGCGCCGGCGAGGGCCGGCGTCGATCGACCGCGATGCAAGGGCGAGGTGCTCATTCCTCCTGCATCCGCGCAATTCGCGATCGTCAGCGACATCGACGACACGGTCATTCAATCGCGCGTCTCCAACTTTCTCCTCGCGGCACGCGGGGTCATACTCGGCAACGCGCGAACCCGGCTGCCCTTTACGGGCGTGGCGGCCTTCTACGAAGCCCTGCGCAACGGGCGCAGTGGCTCGGAGAAGAATCCGATCTTCTACGTGTCGAGCAGCCCGTGGAACATCTATGACGTCATCACGGAGTTCATGGATCTTCAGAAGATCCCGCACGGACCCGTGTTGCTGCGAGACTGGGACATCAGCTTCGGCGCGCTGTCATCACATCGTCACTTCGAACACAAGGGCAAGGCGATTCGCAACATCATGGAATTCTATCCGCACCTGTCCTTCATCCTCATCGGTGATTCAGGCCAGCATGACCCCGAGATCTACCGGCAGGTCGTGCAGGAATTCCCGAATCGCATCAAGGCGATCTACATCCGTGACGTCAGCCGCAATCCACAACGGTCAACGGCAATCGGAAAGCTTGCGGAAGAAGTGGCGGCATCATCGTGCGTGCTTGTCCTCGTTGAAGACACCTACGCCGCCGCTCAACACGCGGCGGCGCAGGGATGGATCAGCGAGGATGCGCTGCCGCACGTGAAGGAAGAGAAGCGCGCGGACGAAGGAAAGACCGACACGAAGGTGCCCTGAGCGCGTTCACGCCCTCGGCCCCGAGCTCACATCAAGTCGGCCGAAACGCGCAACGATTGCGTGTGGCCCAGTTCGCGAGATCCTGGAGTGTGTCGGCATCACCGGCGGCATAGCTGCGCCGCGCGCCGCTCGCTCCCGGATCCCCTGCCGACGCCTCAGCCAGCGCGGTGAGCGGAATGTGCCAGTGCTGCCAGCGAGAGTAGTGCACGGTCGTGGTGAGCCATCCATCGATGTTGCCCCACTGCTTCTTCGGCTCGAGCGGTGCACTTCCCGGCGACGACTTCGCGAACAGCGGAATCGCGGTACAGACACCGCGTTCGGCATCCACGGCGACGACGAGAAAATCGTGGACGTCGCTCACGGCGCGGTCTTCGGCCTCCGTTTGCTGCGCGTTGGTCTCGCTGCCACCAATCGTGCGCAACTGGCGCGTGTCGATTCGTGCAACGAGCCCCGGAATTATCTCTGAGACGTCGAGCTGTGACATGTGATCAATCTAGTGAACTAACGTGAGGGAAATGTTGTTCGTTGGCATCGCGAATCCAACGAATCAAGCGAATCCTCACGAATAATTCGTCGCGCGCAAATAGAACATCACGCAGGTCTCTAACCAAGAGATTCGCGTCGATTCGTGGCGATTCGCAAGATTCGCGTTGCCAACGATCAACGCTTTTCCCCAACCACAAACGCCCCTCGAGAACGACAGCTCAGAACGACGGCCCGCCTCCGAACACCAATTTCCACGGCGCCGGGTGATCGATCGGCCGAGCCACGCCCAGATGGATTGTTCCGGAGAAGAATGTCACGCCCAATCCAGCCGTCGCGCGAATGCGATCGGTCGCCACCGAGAGGGACGCTCCACTCCCCGACGCGCCCAGCGACAGCACGGCATTACCCGCGGCTGAATTCGATATCTGCGTCCAACCACCTTCGATCCCAGCCGCAAACCCAGGAGCAAAGCCGGGAATGAAGAGGGTGCGCCACACCCGTCGCGGTGCTCGCCAGAGCGGCAGCACGTAGCTCGCAAACCCGCGGAACAGCGCGGCGCGATCACCGGCGAACTGCTTGTAGTCGTAGCCGGGCAGCGTCCCGGATCCGCCGAGCTCGAAGAGCTGCTGCGGAGGAATCACCGACCCTGTCACGACACCACCTTGCGCCTCTGCAGAGAGGGACAAGGAACCGACGTTCTCGCGGCCGGACATCGACAGCTCGAGACGCTGCCAGCTCAACTCTCCGCGGCCTGCCTCCGCGTGAAGCAGCGCGCCAATCCCGGGCTGCACGAAATCACCGGAGAGCCCCGGATGAAGCTCGGCGTCGAGCATCGCGATTCCGTACGTTCCCGACGCAGCACCACGATTCGGCCGGAACGAACCGCCGCCAATCCAACCACGCGAGAGCCTCGATACCTCCGGTCCATCTTCACCGACGCCGATCTGCGCCGTCACCAGCGCACGCTCGATCGATCCGATCACACGCGTCACGGTGCCGATCGCGAGCCGACGATCGACGTAGTCGAAATCATCGACAGAGCCGATGATACCCGCCAAGCCGGCACTCTGTGGATCGAACGGCCGCACGAAATCATTCGTCGACGGAAGCGTTCGCTCGGCACGTCCGCCGAGCGTCCACGCACCGCGCTGCAGCTGGGCATGCACCCCTCCGCGCACGGTGTGCTCTGTCCACGCATAGCCAGCAAGCGCACCGAGAGTCAATCCAGGCGCTGCGCTGCGCAGTTGGAGATTGGCTTCCATTCCGGTGTACAACCCCTGCACGCGATCGAACCGCACCAGGTTGTCCGTGCTCGCCGGCACGAAGTCCACTCTCGGTGCTCCGGTGGTCCTCCATGCATCCGGCGCGAAGTCATCGAAGTCATTCGCCGTTACGCTGGCCGTGACATCGCCGATCGCGGCATGCCAATCGCCGAAGCTGCTGATCGTGTCCTGCGACGCCCACGTGGTGCGATGCGACGTACGCACCACGGAACTCGTATCGATCGCGACGGTTCCGGTGTCGTCCACCGCATAGCCGCTGAAGTTCGACACGATGCGCATCACCGCACGCGAGCGCCCGAGCAGCGCGAACGTCGACTGGAACTCCGAGCGCTGAAATGCCGGCAGCCAATAGCGCCCGTTCACCTCGGTGTTCACGAACTCGACGTACGCCACACCGACCAGCCCTGGAATCCCCGTGAGTACGCTGCGCCTCCCGCTGGCGCGCTCACCGAGCACCACGAACTGCCCACGCATGCGAACGATCTGTCCGCGTTCCGCGTCGACATCGATCTCACCATCAAATGCGGCCAGCCGCGTCGTACCACTCAGGTGCGGCTGCACCCGAAGTCGCACGACCGTGATCGCGCGACTTCCCGCGTGCAGCACCGTCATGGTATCGCCGCCGGAGTATCGATAGAACCGCTCACGATCGCGCGCGAACGGATGAACCACCAGGACAGTATCCTCATCGGACGTCGACGGAAGTTGCGCGCTGTCCGCAACGAACTGCGCCCCGATACGAAGTCGCTCGCCATACAGTGACGGCTCGGTCCACCCACGCACGAGGCTCAACGTCGAGAAGGGCGCGCCGAGGGTCTGCATCCGATACCCGACGACGTGCATCTCGTATTGCCCCGACTGACGCCACTCGATCGCCGAGGCGAGCTGCTCGATCTGCCCCGCACGCTCTCGGCCGAGGGAATCGCGGAGAATGAGAGACAGCTCGCTCTCGACGTGAGCGTGGTAGCCGCGAAAGGCTGCCGGCGGCGCGTGATTCGCCATCACCGTGCGCTCCACGAGACTCCGCACTGCGGCCGTGGAATACGTCGCGTCTTGAGCGACCGCTAGCTGCGCGAGGAGCAAGGGGATCAACATCAGGTCAATACGCCGCTGTATGGGCGTTGGTCTCACACCCTTCGAGCCTCACATTACCAGCAGTCAGGAACCTTGATACTTCCAGTTCCGCGACTTCCCATCGGCGATCCATTCCACGGCCTGCGCGGCGCGGTTCGCGCGGGTTTCCTCGCGCTTGGCCTCCGCCACCCACTCCGCGTACTCGCGCCGATGACTCGGCGGAAACTTCTCGAACGCGGCCCTGACCTTCTTGTTCTTGTCGAGAGCAGACCGAAGCGCGGCGGGGACGTCTGGCGACCGTTGAGGCGTGCCGCGCTTCTTTGGCACGACGACACCCTCGTCGTTCAGCTTCATCGCCGCCTTGATGAGCGGCGCCAGCACCTTCTTGCTGGGCACATCCTTCACCGTCTTCAGTCGACCGAAGTTGCCGGCTGATTCTCCGCCATTGTTCGAATTCGGCGGAATGCCTTCGATGAGTGCCGCCTTCCAGAAGCCGAATGCCGCGTGCTCCTTGAAGGCCGCCATCTGGCACATGGGTGCGCCGGCGTACATGAAGGACGGTATGAAAAAGATCGTGGCGCCCGTTCGGGCGCCACGATCCGTGAGTGA
>DAIUFP010000009.1:68428-174690 GCA_036844565.1 Gemmatimonadaceae bacterium
ATCCGGTGTGACAAAAGACGATCGACTACTACTTACATGCCGGCTCGCCGTCGCCAGCCGTGGTGACGATCGGGTTGGTCGTGTTGACGCCAATACCGCAGGAGAAGCCGGCGATCTGGGTGTGGGTGATCGTGGCAGACCAGAAGCCAGCGCCAGGCACGATGGTGGGGTCGCCGACGCCAGTCGACGGCTTGAACTTGAGCTTCGTGGTGTCGTAGGTGACGTACTTGGTGGAGTCGGCGAAGAAGGACTCTTCGGCCGTGACGAGGTTGCGGAGGTCGGACTTCATCGCGGCGATGTACGCCTTCGACTTGGTGTTCGCGAACTTCGGGATCGCGATCGCGGCGAGAATGCCGATGATCACGACAACGATGAGAAGTTCGATGAGCGTGAAGCCCCTTCGTGTACGATTGCGCATGGGCGGATGGTGGTCAGGGGAAGATTGCGTGCCAACTCCCAGCCGGAGCTGGTGGGTCTGACGGGAGCGGAGAGTGATCACAGCCTTTGCACCGCTGGTGCCGAACTCTGTATATTCCTCACAAATACTGTAACACGCTGCAATGTAGCGACTTACGACGGCGCGTGCGATTTCGTAAACAGACGGTTACGTCGCCCACGTGACTCGTTGTGCAACAATTAACGTGTTTTGCAATGCGAGCATCACCCAAGGTAATCATCGCTCCGACGCTCGTGCCCATGGCGAGCGTGTATCAGTTGAGCCGGAGCGGCGGCCCTCGGTCGCCGCGCTTCGCCGCGTACGTCGCCCTCGTGGAACATGCCTGGGGGCTGTCGTCGTTCAACCCCATGGCGGGCGACGCCGCCGCATTCGCGGTTGACACATTGATAGCGCTCGACGCCGAGGCTGTCGCGGCCGCTGCCGCAGAGAGGGTGCTCGAGATCTGCGACTGGCGCGATCCGATCACCCTCGCCGTCGTCGTCGCATCGCCCGGCATGTGGACGGATCGACTCGCGACCGCAGTTCGTCACCGCACCCTCGCCGACCGACGTGCGGCCCACGGAGAGATCCTGCTCTGGTCGGGCGACGCATCCGCTATCGACGACATCCGGATCGAGAGTGCGGCTGAAGCGGTGAGAACCATCTGGACCGCTCTGCACTGGCCCACGCGCACGCTCGAGGACGTCCTCTCGCGGGAAGGACTCGCCTACGCGCTCGCGCGCCCCTCGACCGCCAGCGGTCCCACCGACCCAACCATCGCTGAGGCACTCGAAGTTCTTGGCAACACATCCACGCTCGGCGACATCATCGCCGTGCTCTATGGCGACCACGCTGCATCGACACTCGGCCACACGCCGCTTGGCCTCACCGAGCGGGCGGGTTACGAGTGGGCGATCAGTGCGGCAGCTGAGAGGGTTGGGCGCGTGGGTGCGCCGATGGCGCTGCGCGAGGAACAAATATCCCTACCTTGAAGTGCGAAGGGGCGACGACAGTTGGCGGACATCGGAAAGAGGCGGACATCGGACCTGGAGGTCGGATACGCCGAGCCCTTTCCGATATCCAGGTCCGATGTCCGCATTTTTCCGATGTCCGCCAACTGTCGTCGCCGTTCCGCCGTTCCATCTTTAGAGCTACGTTCGCACAACACTACTCGATCCGGACTTCAATGCCCTCTCGCCGCACTTTCCTCGTCCGCGCCGGTCAGACCGCCGCCGCCCTCACGCTCGGGTCGCCGGCATTGAGCCGCATCATCGAGTCAGCCGCTTATGCCGAGTCGAACGGACTCGTTCGCGCGAACGCTCCGCTCGACGTCAGCGCCATCGCGAACGGCATGCACTGGCGTCTCCTCGGACCATTCCGCGGTGGTCGCGTTGCAGCGGCCACTGGTGTGCCGAGTCGCCCGAATGAGTTCTACTTCGGCGCGGTG
This sequence comes from Gemmatimonadaceae bacterium, assembly GCA_036844565.1. GTDB lineage: Bacteria > Gemmatimonadota > Gemmatimonadetes > Gemmatimonadales > Gemmatimonadaceae > AG11. Next base: position 70,312 of record DAIUFP010000009.1, read on the forward strand.
AATGGCGGCGTCTGGAAATCCATCGACGGCGGCCGCGTCTGGGAACCCATCTTCGATTCGCAGCCGGTGGCGTCGATCGGTGCGATCGCGGTGGCGCCGTCCGCGCCCGATACCGTCTACGTTGGCAGCGGCGAGAGCACGCTGCGTGATTCAGTCGGCTTCGGAAACGGCATGTACAAGTCGACGGATGCCGGTCGCACCTGGACGCACATCGGGCTCGCAGACACACAGCACATCGGCAAGATCGCCGTCGATCCGCGCGACCCGAATCGGCTGTTCGTCGCCGCGATCGGACATCTGTACGCGCCGAATCCGGAGCGCGGCGTCTTTCGTTCGACGGACGGCGGCCGCTCGTGGCAGAAGGTGCTCTTCAAGAACGACGACGTCGGCGCCGTCGAAGTCGTGATCGATCCGAACAATCCGCAGGTCGTCTATGCGGGGCTGTGGAACACGCGTCGTCCGCCCTGGTTTACGTACGCGCCGACGAATGGACCTGGTGGCGGCATCTTCAAGTCGATCGACGGCGGCAGCACGTGGGTCCAACTGACCAGTGGACTACCATCAGACGGCATCGGTCGCACCGGCATCGCAGTCACGCCGTCGAATTCACAACGTCTCTATGCGGTTGTCGACTGTCTTGTGGCGGATCCCTCGGCGCCGCCACCGCCAGCGCCCACTGCGGGCCGAGCGGCGGCGGCACCTCCGGGGCAGGGCGGCTTTTTCCGCTCCGACGACGCCGGCGCCACATGGGCGCGCCTCTCGGCGGACCAGGCCCTCTGGGGTCGCGGTTGGTACTTCGAGAAGGTGACCGTCGATCCCAAGAATGCCGACATCGTCTACGTCCCGAACGTCGCCGTCAGTCGCTCGAAGGACGGCGGAAAGACGTGGGTCACGCTGCGCGGCTCGCCCGGCGGAGACGACTACCATCAGGCCTGGGTGTCGCCCGACGACTCCAACACGATGATCGTCGCGAGCGACCAGGGCGCCATCGTCACTCGCAATGCGTCGGCGGATGATCCGCGCACCGTGACGTGGAGCTCGTGGCTCAACCAGCCGACAGCACAGATGTATCACATCGCCGTCGACTACCGCACGCCCTACTGGGTGACTGGCGCACAGCAGGACAGCGGCGCCGTCGGTGTGCGTTCGCGCGGCAAGTTCGGCGAGATCACCATCCGCGACTGGGAGCCCGTTGGTGCCGGAGGCGAAAGCGGCTTCACCGCCGGCGATCCATTGAATCCGGGCGTCATCTACGGCGGCACCGGCACGCGTTACGACCTCGAGACCAATTCGCCGATTCGTGGCACGACGTCCCCCGTGACCGGCGCGGTCGATCGCGGCGACTGGACGCAGCCGCTCGTCGTCAGCATGGCCGACAGGAAGTCGCTCTTCTACGCGAGCCAGTTCCTCTACAAGTCGGTCGACAACGCAAAGACGTGGAAGAAGATCAGTCCCGATCTCACGCGCCCGAATCCGGGCGCACCACCAACACTCGACGCAACGGCGGCCGCACAGGTCGATCGCAATGGCAAGCTCGGCGTCATCTATACCGTCGCGCCATCGCCACTTCGCGCGCCGCAGATATGGCTCGGAACCGACGATGGACTGATTCACCTCTCCACCGACGACGGAGCGCACTGGCAGAACGTGACGCCGTCGTCGATCACGTCGTGGAGCCGAGTGACGCAGGTCGAGGCGTCGCACTTCGATGCGAACGTTGCCTATGCGAGCGTCGACAGACACCAGCTCCAGGACTTTCAGCCGTACATCTACAGGACGCGCGATCTCGGCAAGACATGGCAGCCGATCACGAACGGCTTGCCGGCGGGCGTTTACGTCCACACGGTGAAGGAGGATCCCAAGCGACGCGGTCTCCTCGTCGCCGGAACGGAGCGGGGCGCATTCATCTCGATCGACGACGGCGACGCCTGGCAGCCGCTCCAGCTCAACCTGCCCGTCACATCCGTGCGTGACTTCCAGATCCACGACAACGATCTCATCGTCGGCACGCATGGCCGCGGCATCTGGGTCATCGACGACATCAGCCCGCTCCGCCAGCTCACCAACGACGTGCTCGGCGCCGATGCATACCTGTTCAAGCCTTCGGACGCGACCACCTACCAGCAGGGCGGCGACAACGGAACTCCGCTCCAGAAGGACGAGCCTCAGGCGCCAAACCCGCCTGCCGGTGCAATCATCGATTTCTACCTGGGCAAGGCGACTACGGGTCCGGCGACGCTCGCGATCCTCGATGCGAGCGGCAAGGTGCTCCAGAGCTACTCGACGGATCCATCGTTGCAAACGGCGCAGCGTGGCGGTCGTCGTGGCGGCGGCGCGGCGGGTGGCATCGCGAACGTGTCACCCTTGTGGCAGACGACGCCGGAACGTTTCTCGGGTTCGACTGGCCTGCATCGCGTGACTTGGCAGCCGGTCGTTCAGCGACCTGCGGAACCGGGAGTCGATGGATTCTTCCGCGGGCCCGGCGATCCGATCACGGGTACGTTCACGGCGCGTCTCAGCGCGAATGGAAAGACTCTGTCGCAGACGTTTGTGGTGAAGCCTGAGCCAACTTCGCGGGCGTAACAAAACCAATCTTACCGCAGAGGGCGCAGAGGGCGCAGAGGGCGCAGAGGACCGAAAAAGCCGCAGAGGGCGCAGAGAAACCACAAAAACTTCGCAGTTCCTCTGCGCTCTCTGCGGCTGTCGCTTTTTCTCTGCGCCCTCTGCGGTAAAATTGCCTTTGTTTCTAGATTTTCTCGTCGACAGGCGCTGGCCGATCACGCCGATTCGCTATTCCACCCCAACTCAACGTCCAGTGAAACGCATTGCTGATCGGCCCCGAAATTCTCGCCTCCAACTTCATCGAACGTAACAAAGCATCGATCCCCCACGCGATTCCAAGCAGGATCCCAAGGACCGCCATCGCCACCAGCCACACCGGAAAGACGATGATGAAGAACAACAGGATGAACGGCATCAGCAGGATCGGTGCAATCGGAAGCAGTGCGATCTGGGCCATGTGTATTCTCCGGGTTCAGGCGGCGCGCGTCAGAGCGCTTCGATTGCGTGACGCAGTCTGGGAAGCATCCGCATGATCTGCTCCGGCGACACCGCGCCGACCGAAAGACGGAACCACCCGGAATCCTTTTCCACGCCAAACGCCTGGAAAGGCACGATCGCCACGCCGGCCGCGTGCAGGAGATACCTGCGGACGTCCTCGTCGGTGTCGAGTCGCTTCCCGTCGGGCGCATGCTTGCCCGTCAATCCGAAGCGCGCACTCAGGTAGATCGCACCCTCCGGCGCGAGTACTTCGACATGACATTGCTCGCTGCGCATGGTGCCGATGCCCGTGTACAGCGCATCGAGCCGCTCGCGTACGCCCAGCACCATCTTGGCACGATAGTGGCGCATGGCGGCATCGTCGACGAGCAGTGATGCGACCGCACTTTGTTCCGCCCTGGGCGCCCATGCGCCGACATGTCCGAGCAGGCCGCTCATTGGCGCGGCGATGTCCGGCGGCGCCACGATCCAGCCCACGCGAATGCCGGTCGCCGCGAAAGCCTTTGATATGCCGTCGACATACACGGCATACGGAGCCACCTCCGGACACACGCCGATCGGGTGCTCGTGCTTCGTATCGCCGAAGGTGAGCGTCCAGTACACCTGGTCGTACATCAGGTAGAGCGGCCGCTCGAACGCACCGCGACTCGCATTTTCCTCGAGGACCATCTCGCAGATATCGCGCAGCGCCCTGGCCGTAAAGGCCGTTCCAGACGGATTGAGTGGCGAGCAAAGCGCCAGCAATCGCGCGCCGCGGAGCGAACGTCCCAGTGACTTGCGGGTCGGAAGGAACCGGTCACTCGCGTCGCAGGGAATGCACGTTCCCTCGGCGCCCATGATGTGCACGTAGTGGTTGTTGTTCCATGACGGCGTCGGATACACGACGCGATCGCCCGGGTCGAGCAGCGTGCGGTATGTCGCGTAGATCCCCGGCCTCGAACCGCCGGTGACGATGACCGACGCCAGCTCCGGCGTGAAGCCGAGCTCGCGGCGATAGAGCGAGCGGACCGCCTCGCGGAGTGGGAGCGTGCCGTCGGACGGCGGGTAGTTCGTTTCCCCTCGCCGGAGCGCCTCGACGATGCCCTGCTCGAGCACCGCGGGAATCCGGAACTCACTGGGGCTGAAGTCGCCGACGGTCAGATTGCAGATGTCCCGCCCGCTCGCGACGAGGGCGCGGACGTCGGCCGCAATCTTGAGGATCTCGGAGCCGACGAGGCCGCTGGCGATGCTTGAAACGCGGCCGGCGCGGGCGGGGGCTCCCGGCGCGGCGTGTATCGAGGTGGACATGGCTGAACATACAAAACGCGTTCGACCTTCGCTTGCGTTTGCTGACGTGCCGGCCGGGCTCCCTTGCCACCGCGAGCTGCTGCCTCACAGATTCGCCGCATGACTACTCGACGCGATTTCCTCACCACCGTCGGCACCGCGATCGGCGCCGCCACACTCGGCGCGCGTGTGCTCTCCGCCACCGAATCCGCGCGGCACCTGCCGCACATCGGGATCCAGCTCTACACGCTGCGGACGCTCACCGAGAAGGATCTCGAGGGAACCCTCGCCAAGGTCGCCGGTATCGGCTACGACGAAGTCGAGTTTGCCGGCTACTTCGGGAAGACGCCGGCGCAAGTGCGCGCGATGCTGAAGAAGAACGGGCTCGCATCGCCGTCGACGCACACGCAGCTCCCCAAGTCCGACGACGAATTCCAGAAGGTGTGCGCCGATGCAAAGATCATCGGCCACAAGTGGGTCGTCATCGCGTGGCTCGCGCCCGAGGAGCGCAAGAACGCCGACGACTGGGCGCGTCACGCCGACCACTTCAACAAGCTCGGCGCCATTACGAAGAGCCATGGACTGAAGCTCGCCTACCACAATCATGACTTCGAGTTCATGCATGTGGGCGACGTGACGGGGCTCGACGTGTTGCTCTCGAAGACCGACCCGAAGCTCGTGGACTTCGAGATGGACCTCTACTGGGTGACGAAGGGCGGTGGCGATCCGATCGCGCTCTTCAAGCGCTATCCGCATCGCTTTCCGCTCATGCATGCGAAAGACGCCACGGTTGCCCCCGAGCGCGCGATGGCCGACGTTGGCAGTGGAACGATCGACTTCGCGAAGATCTTCGCGCAGGCGAAGACGTCGGGGATGCAGCATGTCTACGTCGAGCGTGATGATGCGGCAGATCATGGGGCCGATCCGCTTGTATCGGCGACGAACAGCTTCAAGTATCTGTCGAAGCTGTCGTACTAGGAGCTCTACTTCGGGGCTCTGGAGCGCATTCGTCGATAGGTGGTGTCCGCCAGGATTGCGGACGCCACGCTATCCACGATCGTCTCGGTCCCGCCGCGAAGCCACCGATCGCACTAGCCGTCGTGACCCGCAGCGAATAACTCTCCTTCGACAGCGATCAGCGTACACGCTGCTCCTTGATCGAATTCGTTGCGTGAGGTGTGTCCCATGGAGCTGCAAACCCAGGCGCCTGCGGCGGTGGCCATCCGGCCGACCGATGACGAAATCGACATGTTCGGTCTCACGCATCCCGGGCTGAAACGCGAAAACAACCAGGATCACTTTCTCCTCGCGACCGTCCACGCGCAGATCTCGGTGCACGGCTCCAGCCTCAGCGAGCTGGACCAGCTGCCACTCAAGAGCAATCGACTCGGGACCGTGCTGCTCGTTGCCGATGGCGTTGGCGGGACGAGTGACGGTGGCACCGCTGCACAGCTCGCGACGCGGACCGTGATGCAGTACGTCGCGTCGAGCCTGCGGTGCTATCACGAGATGGGGCGTGGCAACGATCCCGAGTTTCTGGCAAGCCTGCGCGAGGCGGCATTCGTCGCCCACGAAGCCGTGCTCGCCGAGGCGGCCTCGAGGTCGGACAGGAGCAGTCTTGCGACGACGTTGACGCTCGGGATCGGCGTCTGGCCGTGGTTGTACGTCGTGCAGGTTGGCGATAGTCGCGCGTACGTCTACACGCACGGAAAGCTGCAGCAGGTGACGCGCGATCAGACCATGGCGCAGGAGATGCTCGACGTCGGCGTGCTGAATGCGGACGACGCGAAACGGTCGCCACTGAAGGACATCCTCAGCAGCGCGATCGGTGCGGCCGATGCCGTGCCGGTGGTGTCGCGCGTGGATGTGTCGGAGCGCGGGTGCGTCCTCCTCTTCTGCACGGATGGACTGACGAAGCACGTGTCGAACGACGAGATCGCGGCGACGTGCGCGCAGGGAATGTCAGCCGAGGATCTCGGGCGGACGCTCGTCGACATGGCGCTCGAGCGTGGCGGGTCGGACAACATCACCATCGTCATCGCGCAGGCGCCGGTGAAGAAGCGCGCAGCGCCAGTCTGAGCGCCAACGGGCTACAGGTGAAGCAGGTGCTGAAGTCATTGGCGATGACGTCTCCGCGTCGTGCGGATACAGTCGGATCACGCAAGCCTAGACGACGCCCGCCTTCCGCATGACGGCCAGCGTGGACTCGAGACCAAGTCGCGCACTCTCCTCCGGCGGCATTCCGTTGGCGATGCGTGGGCCAATCGTCTCCGGCGATACGCCCCCCTCGTAGCCGATCGCCTTCAGCGCCTGAAAAAAACCGACGAGATCGATCATCCCTTCACCGGGTAGCCACCGCATATCATCGCGCACCTGCTCCGCAGGCATCGGCCGCGCATCCGAGACGTGGACGTGAACGATGCGTGACGCATTCGCGGCGCGAACGTCCGCGATTGTTCCGCCCGAGTGATACCAGTGCCACGCGTCGAGCGTTACGCCCACGTTGGGGCCCGACGCTGCACCGAGCGCGAGCGTCTCGTTCAGCGTGAAGACGAACGGCACCGGCGCGGGAGTGCCTGGATTGGAAGGCAGCCGGAACACGAGTGGCCCCAGGAACTCGAGACCGAGCCGCATGTCGTATCGCGCGAGAACGTCGGATATCATCGACAGCCTGCGCCTCACGAACGCCCACCGTTCCGCCTTGGACTCACTGTTCTGGGTCGTGGGACCCAGCACGAACTGGAAGCGACTGCACCCGATCGCTCGGCAGAACGCCGCATCCTCGGCAAGCTTTGGCAACTGCGCCTCGAAAGCTGCTTCGTCGCCGCGGAGTGTGTCCTGCATGGGGAGATTCACGATGGTCGGCACGATGTCGAGCTCTGCGAGCAGCGCGCGTGTGGCCTCTACGCCGGCGGTGCGCGCTGGGCCGAACGCCCAGTCGATGCCCTTGTAGCCGACGCGCGCGGCAAGCCGCGCCTGTTCCGGCCAGCCGACGTTGCGCGCGACTGCCCACGGTGGGAGCGATACGAACATTCCCGTGGGTGCGGTGCTGCCTGTTTGCACCCGTCGCGCGTGCGGGAGCGCAAGCGCGGCGACGCCGAGCGTGGTACGCGCGAGAAATTCGCGTCGGTCGATCTGGTTGGACATGGGATCCTCGGCTGAAGCAAACGTGTGCGTCTATCCAACCCAAGCTATGCGCCAAGACGCAGTTGTCCCGGGCATCGCCGCGCAAAGATCCGTTTTGCAGGTAAAACGGATGATGGCGGAGCGAGCTCGGCAGTCGTAGTTTCGGCCAATGAAGACCAATCGAGTTTTGCGGGCGCCGGTGCGGCTTTTCCCGATAACGTCGCCGCAATCTCCGACTGACAACCGGGCGCCGTCACGCGATGCTTGAGCCAGGTGATGCGATCACTCACATCGCGTCTCATGAAGCGAATCCTGGTTGGCACCTTGATCGTGCTGCATGGTCTGGCGCATTCGAATGTCGTCGTGTGGGCATCGTCAGCGATTCCGTTTTGGCTCGTCCACCTGCTCTGGTTCGTTGCGCTCACCGGATACCTCGCCGCTGGACTGGGCATCCTTCGCGTGCCATGGCTTCGCGACTTCTGAAAACCGGCGATGATCGCGGCGACGGGATGGTCGTCGCGCCGCTCTACCGCATCGATCACGGGATCACGATTCGGGCGCCAGCGGACGCCGTCTTTCCGTGGATTGCACAGGTGGGGCAGGATCGCGGTGGCTTCTACAGCTACGACTGGCTCGAGCGTCTCATCGGCGACAACATGAGAAATGCAGAGCGAATTCATCCCGAATGGCAAGCCAACCAGCCCGGCGACCTGATACGCGCCGTGCAGCCCGACTATCTCGGCGGTCGCTTTGGCGAGCTGGGTTGGAAGGTGCTGGCCGTTGTTCCCGGGCGCGCGCTCGTGTTGAGCCAGTGGGGTGTGTTCGCCGTGCAGCCCGTAGACGACTCGACGTCCCGCTTCCTCATCCGCACGCGCGGAGCGGGGAGGCCATCGATACCCTCTCTCCTGGCGGGCCCGCTGAACGTGTTCGTCTTCGAGCCCATGCACTTCGTTATGGAGCGCAGGATGATGCGCGGCGTGCGCGATCGGGCGGAAGCGAACATGCGTCGACGAGCGGCAGCTGCGTGACCAGTGGATCGCGCGCACCTGTCAAATGAAGGGCAGCCGTCGAGCGGAGCGAAGGAGCCACTGCTAGCCGATTCAGCCGCCTCGTCCCATGTTCCCGCCAGCATCCCCCACCCGGATGAGCCATGGCCGAAGGGACATCTGGCCCGAACGCGTCTCGCCGCGCGGCGCAGCCGCCCGGCGCGACGGACGGCGCCGAGCTCCGTCCGCTGCTGCTGCTCCTCGTGCTCGACGGCGCCGTCGGACTCTGGTCGTCGCTGCACGCCCCGTGGCTCCAGCGCTTTTTCTTCAGCCAGATTCCACTCGTCGGGCTCTTTGGCCTGATTTGGGGGCTGCTCGGCGAGGATACGAAGAAGGGCGTAACGGCGCGGATTACCGCGCGCCTCCGCCGACCGCAGCTCTACCGCGGGCTCGTCGGATTTGCGATCGCGTTCTTCGTCGTGACGATGGTGCGATCCACCGTGGAGGTACGGGCCCTCGACCCCGCGAGCTCGGAAGTGCTCTTCAAGGTCGGCGGAACTCCGCGCGATGTTCAGGCGGCGAGTGCACCGATCGACAGCGTCGTCTGCGCGCCCGCAAGGCCGACCGTCGGCGGCACCACCTCGCGAGTTGCGCCAAGAGTGATCCCGACGTCGACCGACGCAGACTCCACTCTGCTGAATCGTCTCACCACTCCCATCGAGTTCGGCGTATGGACGTGGCCGATCGGACGCAACATCTGGCTTTACACGGCAACGCACGTGAGCCCGCGCGCAATTCGCGTGTGGCCCTGGTGGAGGCGAAGCCTCCAGTATCCGGAGGAGTTCGACGAGGTCGCGCGCGTGCGCGCCTTGCCGCTCTATCCATTGTTCAGGGGTCTAAGAACCGGATGTGCAGTGGCGCTCGTCATTCGCGAGCACGATTCCACCGGCGTCGTGCTCGCGGCGGACACGCTGTCGTCGCTCAACGGATTGCTGCTTGCCTTCCGCGACTCCGTTCCGCTCGACACGCTCGCACGTCATCGGTGGGACAACGCGCTCCGCGTCTTCAATCGGCGTGCTGCCGAGCAGGACTCGATACGTGCGGGCGCGCCGGCGCCGGACAGTGTTTCGCTGGCACAGCTCGACTCGACTGGCGCGAACGGCCGCGCAACGCTCGCCAGTCGATGGTCCACCTTCCGCGTGGTCCGGACGCGTCGTCCGCTCCACGTAGGAGAGCAGATCCGTTGGGAGGTGCGGGGCACGCATCGCGAACTTCTAGCCTCGGGCGAGATCCCGCTTACACATGACACCGAGATTCTCCTTGGCAATCCGTAGCGCGATCGTTTTCGCGCTGGTGCCCCTGTCGATGGCCATGATCCGGCCCTGGTCGGCGCACAGACTTGCGCCGCCGGTGCGACGGCCGGTCGCACTCGTGGTGTCCATCGACGCTCCCACCTACTGGGACCGGCTCGACCAGAGTCCGGCGTGTGGTCCGAATTGCAAACAGCTTCAGCGCGATCTGGCCGCGCCCATTCGCGCCGCGCTCGCGAAGAAGTTCGCCTTCGCCAATTGGCAGCCGTCCACCGCGCCGCCAGCCGACACGGTGCGCGTGCGCTGGGTCGAGAAGCCACCACCCGCGACGCCTGGCGCGTGGATCGAATTTCGGCTGCATGGCCCCGGCCGACCACAACCCGACACACTCCGCGTGGACTTCGAGGAGTTCGGCAACATGATCGACCGGCCCGACTGGGATGTCGCTCACGTTCGCGAGCAATGGCTCCGACGCCTGTCGATCATCCTGGAGCGCGCCGATCTCGTACCGCTCCTGTTCGGCCGCATTCCGATGAACGTGCGGGTGCCATTTCCGCCAGGGCAGGCGCGAGTGCGCGTGCCGATCAGCGGTACCGACATTGGAGCGGCGGCGGATGCGCGCATGGAATTCCGTGTCGTCGCCTTGATCGACGATCCGGGTCCGCCGAAATCCACGGCGACGGGCGTGGTCTACCTCACCGGCTGCATCGGTGGCATCGCGAGCTACGTGTGCGACATCGACAAGATCGGTTACCCCGGCGGAAAACAGCTCGCCGGCGCCTCGCTCGCGGATCTGCTTTCGCGAAAGCCGACCATGAAGGCGACGAGTGTTCTCCTGCAGAGCTACAGTGCCGGCACTTCGTCGCTGGTCTCGCCCGGAGGTGACAGGTGATGCGACGACTACCGTTGTCAATCCGATGCGCCGCGCGAGGCGTCGGTGTCGTCCTCTCGCTCACCGGACTCGCCGCTCCGACGCTGGCGCAGCGCGCGACGAATGCGCCGTCCTCCCTTGCGCGCGCGAAGGCCGCACTCGATTCCGGAGAGTTCGCCGCGGCCGAAGCACTCTATGATCGCACCATCGCGACCGCGCGCGATTCCAGCACCAAGGGCGACGCCTACTTCGGGCGCGCCTACGCTGCGCAGCGGCGGCTCATGGCCGATCGCGACTCGCTCGATGGGGCGGATGCAAGGAAGATCGCCGGTGACTATCGGCGCGCCGGCGTGCTGCGGCCGTCGATCGCCCTCGGCGCGGCGGCGAATGGGTCTTCGGTATTGCAGGCGGCAGGACTGGCGAGCGTCGCCGACTCGCTCTGGAGCGTTACCAGCCTTCGGGGAAGCGGGCCGCCCATCAGACAAGAGCGCGGCAACGGCGACGGATCGCGGCCGGAAGACGCGCCGGCACTCCTCCGCCTCGGAAATCTCTTCGCGAAGCGCGGGATGAGCTCCAGCGCGCGCAGCTACTTCACGCGCGCTTATCGGGCGGACACCACATCGGTCGACGCGCTGCGGGCCGTGCTCAAGGCGAGCGTGCGCGACCAGGACGCAAACGCAGTCCTGACACTCTCCACGTCCACGCTCAAGCGGCCCGCTGCGGCAGCCGTGGTCGAGGACGCGCTGCTGGATTTCCTGGAGACGCCGGCCGCGGGTGCAGGGACGGCAGACTCGAGTCTCGTCCTCTGCGCCCGCGCATGGGCCGTCATGGGCCTCGGCCCCGCATCGTTCGCGGTATCCGAGGAGTCGCGCCTCCGAGGCATCCTCCAATTGAATCCCGCGACTGGACCCATCATCCAGCCGATGCTCGACGCATACCGGCCACGCACCGACACGGACCCATTTCGCGACACCTCGCCTTGGTGGCGCAAGAACGATTGGCGCCGCGCCGCATGGAGCCAGATGCTGCGATCGCTCGGCGATTCATACAACGGCAGCGGCCGACCCTTGGTCGCCGAGAGCTTTTACGAGGCCGCCGTCGGCCTGCCGAACCGCAACTTCGAGAGCGCGTGGATCGATCTCGATGCGCTGTTGCCACTGGCGCTCCTTTACGCACAGCGTGCGGAAGGGCGAAAGAGCACGGACGAGTTGGTGACGCGCGTCGACGAGCTGACGAACATGCTCTTCGTCGGAAAGATGCGTGCGATAGAAGCGGCCGACTACCAGCGCATCCGCCGCTTCCACATGACACTCGGCGCAATGTTCGCGGCGCAGGGGCATTGGGGTGACGGACCTCGCGGCGCGCTCTACCAGCTGGAGAACATGCGGAAGATGACGGCGAAGGCGAACGAGACATCGAACGCACGTCTCACCGACCCGCCCGAGCTGCTGGAGAAGCTCGCGACAGGCTACCAGATCAATCATGAACCAGAAATGGCGCGGCGGGTGGCGGCCGAGACGGTGGTGGCGTACAAGCGAGTGGGGCGACCCAAGGACGCGGCTCGTCTGGCAGGGCAGTTCAAGGCTGTGGCTGTTCCACCGTGACCGACTGGATCTGAATTCAGGAAATCGTCTCCTTCTCGAGTCCTCCGCAAGTTGTCAATACAAGCGTATTGACATAGGTGACTCGCGTTCGTAACGTTACCCAATGGTTGGCAAGTCGGAGCAGCTCCAGATCCGCGTTACCGCCGCTGAGAAAGCACGGCTCCGGCAGCTCGCGCGGCGGGCGGGTCTCGACGTGTCCGCCTATGTGCTCGCACGGGCGATGCCGCCCGCGCGCGAGCGCTTCCAGCGCACGGTCACGGCGCTGCGCCATGAATCCGATCAACGCTACGCCCTCGCCGAGCTCAGCGAGATACTCGTACCACTCGGCGCGGGGGAGCTGGAGCGCACCGTGGACGCCGCCGACGTGAGCGGGCTTTCGGAGTTTGCGCAGAACTACCTCGCCGCCACCGTCGAGTATCTGTGTGTGAAGCGTGGGGCCGCACTCCCGTCGTGGACGCGCGCCATCGCTCCGCTCCCGGAGCCGTGGTTTGCAACCGCGATGCGATCGCTGCGGGTTCACTTGCTGCGCCGTTCCCCTGTCGCGTTCAAGCGCCGCAATCTCTTCATCGATGCTGGCCCCGATGCGCGCATCTAGGTCCGGTTCATGAACCGATTGCGCAAGGAGGAAATACGGCGGCTGTTCGTGCTGCTGGACGCGGAGCTTGCCGCGCACGACGTCAGCGGAGAACTGTATCTCGTCGGTGGAGCGGTCATGTGCCTTGCCCTCGATGCCCGTGACGCAACGGCCGACGTCGATGCCCTGTTTCAACCGGCGCGAGCTGTCCGTGAGGCGGCGGCGCGAGTTGCCATGGCCGCTGGCATTTCGGAGACGTGGCTCAATGATGCCGTCAAGGGATACCTGAGTCCGCGCGGCGAGTTCGATGACTATCTCGAGCTCGGACATCTTCGCGTCTTCACGGCACGCCCCGAATATCTGCTGGCGATGAAGTGCGCCGCGATGCGACTGGGCGCGGCATTTCATGATCTCGATGACGTGCGTTTTCTCTTGCGCTATCTGAACATCACCACCACCGAAGATGCGATACGCATCGTCGCCCGCTACTTCGATGAGCGCCAGCTCCCGCCGAAGACGCGTCTCGCGCTGGAAGAATTGCTCGAGGGCTGAAGAGAATGCGAGCCGCCGCGCGGTCAAGCCAGCTCGCGCACGACGGCTCCTCCTTGCTTGCGTGTCAGCCACTTCCGGAACAGCTTTGCTCGATCGCACGGCCTGTTCGCCACACCACCCCGAGGGCTCCCATGCGTCAGTTTCAGCTCGCCTCCTTCGCACTGATCGTCCTGTCGTTCGCGTCGGCAGCGCCGGTCGCCGCGCAGCAACCGCTCATTTCCCGGGCCGCACTGATCGCTGTCGTAGAGAACCACAAGGGCGCCGTGCTCCGGTACATCGACGCAGCCCCTGACTCCATGCTCGGGTTTCGCCCCACCACGGGTGTGCGGACCTTTGCCCAGCAGATCGAGCATGCTGCCGGCAGCGATGCGCTCATTGCGCACGTGGCGATCACCGGGTCCGAGAAGGTCCCTTCGCTCGGCGATTCTGCGGTATACCTCCACAACAAGGCCGCGCTCAAGACGTACGCCGCCGCCGCGATGGATCACACCATTGGGATGCTCCGCGGCGTGAGCGATGCCGCGATGCAGCAGGATATCGTGCAATTCGGAAACAAGGTCACGCGCGGCCGAGCGTTGATGGAGCTGCTCGACCACTTTCCGTGGACGCTGGGGCAGACGGTGCCTTATCTGCGCCTCAATGGCGTCACGCCGCCGGAATATTCGCCGTTCTAAGCGCGGACATCGTGCTCGTCGTTCGACTCCAGTAAGCCTCTTTCTCGAAGTGCCGGTCACGACGCTGCTACCGCATCGGCAGCAGACGTCGTGCACGGCAATCGCGGTCCATTCCGCCGAGACGACTACCTCAACGGCGACGAGGTGACGTCGGTGCTCGACGTCCCGAGGATCTCACCGTCCTGCGCGACGAGTTCGGCATACACGCGGTACGGCGTGTTGTACGACACAATCGCGCCTTCGAAATCGATGAAGGTCGAGACGCCGAGGCCTGAGTAGTCGAGCTCGACGCCGTCGGAACTCAGGTTCGTGATCCTGAGGTGGACTGTGCCGCCGCGGCCGCAGTCCTGCGCGTCCGTTGCCGCCCACACCGCCGGATAGATACCCCAGTAACCAACCGTCGCCGTTTCATGCACGAACGGCGTGCACGGAATTACGTCGAGCGTTGACACGACGGTCGATCCGGTTGCGACAACGGCATTGGTCGACCCAGCCACGGCCTGCGCGTCGATACGATAGGACGTGAGCGTGTAGGGCATGTTCCAAAGGGCAATGGTTCCGGCGAGATCGGAGACCGAAGCCCACACCACCGCACCCGTCGACAGATCGGTCGCCGTCATCGACACACGCGTCTTCGACTGACACGAATTGAGCACGTACGTGGCTGAGAACGCGTTCCCCGCAAGCGCTTCGGTTGCGGAGGCCGAGACGGTGAGCGTGTTGGTGCAGGTGGCCTTCGTGCCGCCGCCACCCGTACTTCCGCCACCACCGGTCGCGCCGCCGCCGGACGCGCTGCCCGAGAAGCGCGCGCCCTCGATAATGGGTGAGGCGAGGTCGTTGCTGCAGGCAGTCAGCAAACCGGCGACGGCGAAGCCGCCGACAACAAAACGGAAAGTGCGAATCATGAGATGCTCGGCTACGGGAGGGATGAACCAGCGCTGCCGTCATTCGACGGCGAGCCAGGACACCCTCCCTAAAAGCACGAAGCAGTCCGATGAACGCGTTGCGATCGCGAGTCGCTAAGTCGCTGTATCAAAGCGACTTGGCGAATGTGTCACCTCTGCGTTCGATCGGGGCCTCTCACCTTTTCGTTACACCCCCGCACCGATTCGCTACAGCGGCGACATGTCGAGGACTTCCCATTCAGAGCCTCAGAACGAAGAGCCATCGCCCAACGGCCGCGATCGCGGTGAGCATCACGAGCTGAAAGGCGATCGCCATCGCAACGCTCGGCATCGTGGGATGAATACCCGCGCGACGCACCCTGATCCGCTCGCGTCTCGCATCAGGTGCTTCAGTCACCGGTCGCGCGTGCGCCCGGGGCACTGCGCCCTGCCGAGCGGTCTGCAGCACGCGGCTGTTGGTGAAGTCCGTCGCGAAGACGAGGATCGGCAATGCGCTGACGATCACCAGCGCGATCGCCAGTAGCCTGGTCATCAGAGCTGATCGCGTTGGTACCGGCGCGCGCGCGGTCACGCGGTATCCTCGGGCTCGGGTAGCCCGCGCCGGCTGGATGGCGCCAGGTAGCGTCGGACCGCCCGCGTGATCCAGCTCCAGTTGAGCGCGAGATGAAGCGCGATGACAGGCGTGATGAGCGAGCTCGTGAAGTTGTGGAACTGCTCCCAACGCTGCGTTCCACGTTCCCCACCTACTGCGCTGTCTCACGGCGGCGAGCCATCGCCATTCAGGTCGATGGTATCCTTCTCCTTGTCCGGTTTCCCGAACGTCCAGCTTGCGCTCAACAACAGCCCGCGAATCACCCGCGAACGGTCCGAGACCTGGAAGAAGCGAGGGTCGACGGTCGTGCCGCGCTCGTGTGACGTGTCGAAGGGATCGATCACGCGGAGCGTGACGCTCAACTGGTCCGCCATGAACTTCTGCCGCGCCGCCAGGTTGAACTGCGTGCGACTGGAGTTCGTGCCCTGTTCAACCGCCTGCGCCGCCTGATACGTGAACAGCGCCTGCACGTCCACCGTCTTCGACAGGCGGAACGCCCCATTGGCGCGCGCCCGCCATCCCAACGTCCTGATCGACAGGTCGGGCGCCACGTTGGATGCATTGGTCACCTGACGGAAGGCACTGCTGCCGACGAAGCCACTCAGGCGCGTCCCACTCACGGCGAGCGTGGCATCACCACCATACGAATCGCTCGTCGCGATGTTGGCGAATGTGCGTGTCGTGACGCCCGCGCTGTCGATGGTACGCAACGTCCGCACCGCGTCAAACGTGCGGCGGAAGAACGGCGTCACCTGAAGCGTGGTCGTGCCCATCGAACGCTGCGCGCCAAGCTCGTAGGCGCTGATATGCTCCGGCTTGAGGTACGGATTGCCGCGCGACAGGTTCAGCGGATCCTGATAGTGCGGAATCGGGTCGAGCTGGTCGGCATCGTCCGGGCGCCTGATCCGCGCGGAATAGCTGAGCTTCACCTGGGTCGCGTCGTCGATGTTGTACGCCACCAGGCCACTTGGGAAGACGTTGTTGTAGCTGTTGTTGAACGGCGTGCTCAACGAAGCCACGCGAAACTGCGTCGCCGCGTGCTCCGCCCGAACGCCGCCCTGGAACTGCAGCTTCCCTCGCTGACCAGTGAGCATGGCGTAGCCCGCATTGACGTCCTGCTGGTACTGGAAGTCGCTCGTGCGAGTCGAGTCAAGCGCGAAGGCGGCGAGCCCCGCGTCGAACACGCGGGTGTCGAGGGCCGTGTGAAAGTGATCGAACGCGCCCTTGTACCCAGTCTCCACGCGCAAGCCCGATGCGATGGGGCGGATGTAGTCCACCTTGATCGAATTCTGATAGGGTCGCTCGAGGTTCTGTTGCTTCTCCTGATCGGTGATGCCGAACGCCGCACCCCCCGACAAATCATGTGCGACCACCAGACTCGGCCCACCCTCGGAATGACGATTCGCGCGAAGCTCGGCGGAGACCTTGTGGCCCTTCTCCGCGAAGGCATGCTTGAGCGCGAGCGTTCCGTCGAAGTCGTTCTCCTGGTTCGACCCGGAGCTCAGGCGGTCCGTCAGGCCCGTCAATGCCTTACCGGCGTCGAGTGCGCGATAGGTGATCCCGCTCGACTCGTTATCGTGGCGCGTGCTGAACAGGAGGTCGAGCGAAAGGTCATCGTGCGCGGTGAGCTTGTAGCCCGCGCTGCCCGTCAACGTATGGATCAGGCGTGCCTGGGTGCGGGTCGCGGTCTCGTCCAGATACGTGAGCGGCGTGAGATAGTCGTTCTCGCGAAAGAGCGCCTCGCTGCGAGGACGACGGTCGCGAAGAAAGCCGTAGCTGCCGTAGAGTGACAACGCGCGATGCTCATATCCGAGGTTGACACCAGCATTCGCCTGCCCGGTCGTGGCCCCCGCCACCGTGGCGCCGCCCGACGTGCCGGCGTCGGCCTCCTCCTTCAATACGATGTTGATGATGCCGGCCACGCCGGTCGGATCATCGCGCGCCGATGGATTCGGCACGATTTCCACCTTGTCCACCATGTCCGCGGGAATCTGAGCAAGGAAATCGCCGAGCTGCGCCGGCTTGAGCGGACTGGGACGACCGTTGATCTGCACCGTGACGCCGGAGTTGCCGCGCAGGCTCACGACGTTGTCGATGTCCACGTCCACCGCGGGCACGGAACGAAGGACGTCGAGCGCGTTTCCACCCTTGGCCGTCGGCATGTCACGCACGACGTATGTATTGCGATCCGGTGCGAGCTGGACGTCCTGCCGCTTCTCGCTCACGGCCACGGATTCCATCTGGAGCGCCACGTTCGTCAGTCGGATGGTGCCGAGATCGACGCTCGCCAATGCGACGGCAATGGACGGGTTGTCCCAGGGTGCGTAGCCGAGTGAGCGGATGTGGGCGTGGTAGCGGCCCGGCTTGAGGCCGGTGATGCGGAATAGGCCGTCGGCACCAGTTGTGGCGCGTCCAACCGTTGCTTGCGAGCCCACTGCGCTGACGTCGACAACGATGCCGGGGAGCGGGGTGTTGCTCGCTGAATTCACGACATGGCCGCGAATGTCGCCGCTGGGCGCACTCTGCGCCGAAGCCGGACTCGCGCCAGCAAGAACAAAGGCCATCGATGCGACGATGGCACGGACAAGAATTCTCATTGGGTGAAGCGTAGTCGCGCCGCCTGACAACTCGATGACAGGCCCGCGCGCTCGTCGCCCCTTGCGTCCGACACGCTCATTTGGGTATGTGGAGCACGGCACGTACCTCGCACCGTGCCGGAAGCCGGCTGTTCCTTCCACTACGCACGAACAGAAGGTCCGGGATGATCCTTCGATCCATGTCGGCAACCGCATGAGCGCCCCCACCATGCCGCCGGCCGAGAAGCAGCTCGAGCGCCGTTTCGGTCTGTTGTCCGCGACCGCGCTCAACATGACCAACATGATCGGGGTGGGCCCGTTCATCACCATCCCGCTCCTGATGACCGCACTCGGCGGCCCACAGGCGATGCTGGGTTGGATCGTCGCGCTCGTCATCGTCATCTGCGACGGCATGGTCTGGAGCGAGCTTGGCGCCGCCATGCCTGGATCGGGTGGGTCTTTCCACTATCTACGTGTGGCGTTCGGACAGGAAAAGTTCGGCCGACTGATGGCGTTCCTTTTCGTCTGGCAATTCGTGCTCAGCGGGCCGCTCGAGATTGCGTCCGGCTACATCGGCTTCGCGGATTACGCCGGCTACATATGGAAGAGCATATCTCGCCAAGGCGTGCTGGCGGTGGTCACGGTCGTGGGCCTGATCAACATCGCGCTGCTCTACCGGCGCGTGCATTCGATCGTGAAGATCACGATCTCGCTCTGGGTGGGCACCCTCGTGACGGTGCTGGCGGTGATCATCACTGGCGCGATGCACTTCAATCCGCACATTGCCTTCGACTTCCCACCAGGCGCGTTCAACTTCTCGCTGGGTTTCTTCCTTGGACTCGGCGCCGCTTCGCGCATCGGTATCTACGACTATCTGGGTTATTACGACGTCTGCTACATCGGCGACGAAGTACGCGATCCCGGACGCGTCATCCCGCGGTCGATCCTGATCAGCACCGCGGCGGTCGCCGTGATCTACCTGGGGATCAACCTCTCGATCATCGGCGTGGTGCCGTGGCGCGAGTTCGTACCGGCGGCGGCACATCCCGAATCGAACTTCGTCGTCTCCGTCTTCATGGAGAAGATCTACGGCTCGAAAGTGGCGACGATCTTCACGCTGCTGGTGCTGTGGACCGCGTTCGGTTCCGTGTTCGCACTCCTGCTCGGCTACTCACGCATCCCGTTCGCGGCCGCGGAGAGCGGGTACTTCTTCAAGGTGTTCGGTCGACTGCATCCGACCAAGCACTTTCCTTATGTGTCGCTGCTGGTGCTCGGCGCCATCTCCATCATCGCGGGCTTCTTCTCGCTCGGCACCGTCATCGACGCCCTGATCGTCACGCGCATCCTCGTGCAGTTCATGGGGCAGGTGGTCGGGCTGATGCTGCTGCGGAAGAACGCGCCGAACATGGCGCGTCCGTATCGCATGTGGCTCTATCCCATTCCCGCGGTGCTGGCGATCCTCGGCTGGGTATTCGTCTTTGCCACCACGGAGCCGAGTGTCATCGTGTTTGGTGTTGGTGTGCTCGCTCTGGGATGCGTCGCGTTCCTGCTCTGGTCATGGAGAACTCACGTATGGCCGTTCGTCCTCGAGGCAAAAACATGAAACGGTTATCACTCGGCGTACTGCTTCTCATATCGACAGCAACAGCCGCGAGCGCACAGAACCAACTGATGCTGCACGACGGCTGGACCATTCAATCATCGGCCAAGGCGGGTACCGACGGTGCCGCAATGACAGCGCCCGGCTTCAAGCCGACCGGCTGGTATCGCGCGACGGTGCCGTCGACAGTCGCTGGTGCGCTCGTCGACGATAGCCTCTACGGCGACCCGTATTTCGGGATGAACCTTAGAAGCCTGCCGGGGATGACGTACAAGATCGGCGGGAATTTCGTGCACACCGCCATGGAGCCGACGAGTGCGTTCGCCGTGCCCTGGTGGTACCGCTCGAGCTTCCGCGTTCCTGCCGCCATGCGTGGCCGGCGTCTGACAATGCATTTCGACGGCATCAACTATCGCGCGAACATCTGGCTGAACGGAAAGCGGCTCGCCGATTCAAGTGTGATTGCGGGAACGTATCGTCGCGTCGAGCTCGATGTCACCGACGCGGTGCACGCTGGAGAGAATGCGATCGCCGTCGAGGTGTTCGCGCCGGAGCCAGCCGATCTTCAGACCACGTGGGTCGACTGGAATCCATCGCCGCCGGACAAGAACATGGGCATCTGGCAACCCGCGTATCTCTCGGCGAGCGGTGACGTCGTCGTGCGGTATCCCGAGGTCATGAGCCGTATCGACAGCGCACCGCTCAAGAGTGCGCAGCTCACCGTCGTGAGCGACCTGCGGAATCTCGCGGCGCATGCGGTCAGCGGTACGCTGCGAGGTCGCATTGGGCGCATCGCCTTCGAGCGCGCCGTCACGCTCGCGGCACACGACAGCATGCAGGTGCGCTTTACGCCCGACAGCTTTCCCCAACTTCGCGTCGCGAATCCGAAGCTCTGGTGGCCGGCCGAGTTCGGGAAGGGGAAAGCTGTGCTCCAGAATCTCTCGCTGGAGTTCGTCGTCGACCGACGCGTCTCGGACCGTGCGCAACTCCGCTTCGGCATCCGCGAGGTCACTTCCGAGATGACACCGAAGGGGGGCCTGCTCTTTCGCGTGAACGGCAAACGCATCCTGATTCGTGGCGGCGGTTGGGCACCAGACCTGTTCTTCCGCCCACAGCCCGAGCGACAAGACGCGCAGCTCGGCTATGCGCTCGACATGCATCTCAACACCATTCGCCTCGAGGGCAACTACGAGAACGATCGCTTCTTCCAGCGCACCGATAGTCTCGGTCTCCTCGTGATGACCGGATGGGTGTGCTGTAGCTCATGGGAGGAATGGCCGAAGTGGAAGACCGAGCAGTACGCGATTGCGGCAAGCTCGTTGCGCGATCAGGTCCGGCGGCTGCGTGGGCATCCGAGTGTGTTCGTGTGGCTCAATGGCAGCGACGGCCCGCCGCCGGGTGACGTCGAGCAGATGTACCTCGATGTCGAGAAGCGGGAAGGGTGGCCGAATCCGACCGTCTCCTCGGCCAGCGCGAGGGCGACGAAGGTCTCCGGCGCCAGCGGCGTGAAGATGACAGGTCCGTACGATTGGGTTCCGCCGTCGTATTGGCTTCAGGACAGCACCCATGGTGGCGCGTGGGCCTACAACACCGAGACCAGTCCGGGCGCCGCCGTTCCCCCCATCGAGAGCATTCGTCGCATGATGCCGGCGGCTGACATCGTGTGGCCTTCGGACAGTGTCTGGCTCTTCCATGCTGCAGGCGGGCAGTTCACGAAGTTGCTCGACCGATTCAATACGGCGCTCTCGACACGCTATGGCGCGCCAGTGAGCGCGGAGGATTACACCATCACGTCGCAGCTCATGACGTACGAAGGTCAGCGTGCGATGTTCGAGGCGTATCGCAGGAATGAGTATGCGGCCACGGGCGTGATCCAGTGGATGTTCAACAACGCGTGGCCGTCCATCTACTGGCACCTGTTCGATTGGTACCTGCTGCCGGCGGGCGGATACTTCGGCACCAAGGCGGCGAACGAGCCCGTGCATGCCCTGTTCTCCTACGACGACCGGTCCATCGCGATCGTGAACAGCAACGCCGACCGTACGCCGGTTCGCCGAGCGCGACTTCGCGCACGGATATTGGGCCTCGATGGTGCGGAGAAGTTTTCCAAGGACACGGTGCTCGACATTCCTGCCGACACCAGCCTCCGTGTTTTCATCCTGCCGGAGCCGACTGGGTTGACCGGCGGTGCGGCGTATTTCGTCGACCTGCGACTCACGAGTGCCGACGGAAAACCACTCAGCACCAACTTCTATTGGCTGTCGACACATCCTGACGTGCTGGCCGATTCGTCGAACTGGTACATGACGTCGGTGAAGGAGTTCGCCGACTACAAGGCGTTGCGAGACATGCCGGCGGCAACGGTGAAGTCATCGGCGACGTTTCGCCGCAGCGGCGCCACTGGGCAGGCGCGGGTGACCTTGAAGAACACAGGTTCGCAGCTGGCGTTCTTCATTCGGTTGCAAGTCACGGGACGTGGGGGGAACGAAGCGCTGCCGGTGTTCTGGGAGGACAACTATGTGTCGCTCCTGCCGGGCGAGTCGCGGATAGTCACGGCGAGCTATCGTCTTCGCGATCTTGGAGGTGCACCGCCGAAGTTGCGCGTGACCGGCTGGAACGTGCGTGAGGGGAGTCCGTCTCGATGATGCTTTGGCGGAGAACGTTGGCCCACGACCGCAAGGAATGATTTCATGTTGACTACGACGTACGACTACCTGCGGGAACACCTTGCTGATGTATTGGAGGAAGTCGAGGGTACAGGGGATCCGATCATCGTCACGCGAAAGGGGCATCAGCGTCTCGCAATACTCCCGGCCGACCAGCTTGCCGGACTTCGGGAAACGGCGCACCTGCTTCGCTCGCCCCGGAATGCTCGTCGATTGATCGAGGCACTCGGTCGCGGGCACGGTGGCGAGGGGGTGAAGACCACGGTCGACGCCCTCCGAGGCGATCTGGGCCTCACCGCGCGAGGAAGAGGTCGGTAGTAGTCAAACGCACTGCAAGATATTAAACTAGTCAATGACTGGTTAATAGTTTCTCGTTGTGGGAGACTCCTCATGGCATCAGTGACGGCGTTCGAGGCAAAGACGAGATTCGGCCAGCTTCTCGAACGAGTGGCTGCGGGGGAGGAGATCGTGATCACGCGGCACGACAAGCCCGTGGCGAGAATCGTTCCGGAGGGCCGCCAATCCATCGGTCAGGCTCGCGCCACCGTCGCCGGGCTTGCGGCGTTGCGCGCACGCATTGCGCAGCGCAGTAAGGGGGGTGCGCGTGTGACTGATGCGACGGTACGCGACGCCATCGAGCACGGACGCTTGTGATCAGTCGCTTCGTGGCGGACGCCTCCATGGCGATCGCATGGGCGCACCCAGGTCAATCGAACGACGAGTCCAATGCCTGGCTGGCACACCTTGCCAGCGGCGCGGAGTTGATCGAGCCGTCGCTCTGGACCCTCGAGATTGCCAACGCTCTTCTCGTGCTCCAGCGTCGCCGGAGGATCACCGCGGGCGAGCGGGCGGAGGCGCTCACTTTGCTCGGCGCCATTCCGGTGGCCATTGACCACAGCGGATCGGACCGTGCGCTCAAGGAACTGTCCGCGCTCGCTCACGCCGAGGGGCTGAGTGTATACGATGCCGCCTATCTGGACCTCTCGCTGCGGTTGAAGCTTCCGCTCGCCTGCAAGGACGGACCACTGGCTTCGGCGGCGAGCAGACGCCGCGTCCGCATCAAACCCTGATCTCGAGCGGCAGCTCCAGCGCATCCCGAACAAGCGCTCTTTCCATCACGGAGCAGGGAGCATCGCAGCAACCGCGGCTCGGAACGCTGGCGGGTGAATGGCTGGAAAGCGGTACAACTCCGGTTCGATCTCGTCGAAGTACCGTTGCATCCGAATCGGTTCAACCAGGTTTCGTTCGACCATTGCGCTCACGTCAGCAGTATCCTGGCGGTGCCCGCGCTCGAGCTTCGCGAGGGCCTGGGAATAGAAGTCGAAGTGGTGAAAGGCAACGTGATGTCGACGCGTGATGAGCGGGCTGCGGCCCTCCCATCCGGCTGGAAGAGGAATGAAGTCCCCGGGAGAAGCCAGCTCGATATTCACGTCCAGGGCCGCTGTGCGCATTCAGCGGCTCGCTCGAAGCTCACCAGGCGCCGAATGAGGGCATTGTAGCGGGAGTGTGCCGAACCGGGATCGACGGCGGCCAGCCGCCAGTACAAGCGGCGCTCCGGATCCCCTGGCTGATCGGCGACGGGCATGCCGAGCCGCCGAAGACGTGGCGCACCGATCGAAACGAGGAGCGACTCCTCGCTTTCGATCCCCTGATCAAGGTCGCGAAGCCCGATTTCCACGAGGTCCCCGCCAGGGAGCGCGCTGTAGATCATCCCGGGAATCTATGCCGCGAACGCCTTTATGAGGCGCGATTCTCATTGCCACGCGGTCTTCGGAACGGCACCTTGCACCGGCGCTCTCGCTATCATCGCAGGGGCGGATCCCACGACCCACGATGACGTGAGCCACGCGTCCGGACAATTCGCGCTCCTGAGTGCCGCGCTCGCCGATCGCTATCGGGTCGAACGGCCGCTCGGCGAAGGTGGAATGGCCACGGTGTACCTCGCGCAGGACCTCCGGCACAGCCGGGAGGTCGCGCTCAAGGTGCTCAAGCCCGAGCTCGCGGAAGCAGTCGGCGCGCAGCGGTTCCTCAAGGAAATCCAGGTTACGGCCAAACTTCAGCACCCCCACATCCTGCCCCTGTACGACTCCGGCAACGCCGGTGGGGCACTCTTCTACGTCATGCCGCTCGTGCGTGGCGAGACTTTGCGGGAGCGCCTCACGCGAGACGGACAGCTCTCGATCGGGACGATTCAGTACATGAGCCCGGAGCAGGCCGCGGGTGAGCGAGACATCGACGCACGGAGCGACATCTACTCGCTCGGCGCCGTCGCCTACGAGATGCTGGTGGGCGAGCCACCCGTGACCGGTGCCACGGCGCGTGCGATGATCGCGACGCTGATGACCGAGATGCCCGCGTCAGTGCGGACGCGACGCAGCGATGTGCCCGCGTCCGTCGACGCGGCAGTTCAGCGCGCCCTCTCGAAGGATCCAGCCGACCGCTTCGCGACTGCGCGCGACTTCGGCGAGGCACTTTCCGTCGCCATGCCGTTCAACTCCGGCAATGTCGACACGAGGCAATTGCAGACCTCACTCGCTCGGCGTCGCGGCCGCATGCTCACGTTCGCGGTGCTCGCCGGCGTTGCCGTCGCTGGCGGGTACGCGCTCGTGCGCCGAGGAGCGGCGGAACGCGCGGCGCCGGTCGCAGCGGATGCTCCGGTCCGCTCGATCGCCGTTCTTCCGCTCGACAATCACTCGGGTGATTCGACACAGGACTATTTCGCCGAAGGCATGACCGATGAGTTGACGGCGGCCGTCGCGACGATCAGCGCCATTCGCGTCACGTCGCGGGGCTCGGCCATGCAGTTTCACGGCAAGGCGCGTCCGTCGACGCCGGACATCGCCAAGGCACTGAACGTCGATGCCATTCTCGAAGGGTCGGTCGCCCGATCAGGCGACAAGGTGCGCATCACGGTCGAGTTGATCGACGCGCGCGCGGACAAGCACATCCTGGCCAGGAGCTTCGAGCGCAACTCGAACGATGTCCTCGCCCTACAGGCCGATCTTGCCTCAGCGCGCCGACCGTGAATGCCGAGGGTCACGATGCGTACCTCCTCGGTCGCTACTTCTTCAACCGGCCCAGCGATGACAACCTGCGCAAGGCCATCGCACAGTTCGAAAAAGCTGTCGCGCTGAGCCCCGGCTTCGCGGCGGGATACTCAGGATTGTCCGACGCATACCTGTGGGCCGGCTACAACGAGGGATTCCTGTCGGCCACGGTTGGGAAGGTGAAGTCGAAGGCTGCCGCCGAGCGCGCCGTGCAGCTCGACAGCAACTCGGCGGAAGCGCACGCGTCGCTCGCCACGTACATGCTGTTCTACGAGCGCGACTGGACCGCGTGCGAACCCGAGTTCCGGAAGGCGATTGCGCTCAACCCCAACTACGCGTTCGCGCACGACCAGTTCGGGATGGCACTGAGCTTCGTCGGGCGCTACGATGAAGCCGTCGCCGAGGGAAAGCGAGCCGCCGAGCTCGATCCATTGTCGCCGCAGGTCCTGATCGATGCGACCATGGTGTACCTCTTCCGCAAGGATACGGCTGGCGCGAACGCATTGACGCGACGGGCTGCCGCCCTGGATTCGACGTTCTTTTTCCCCGTGATGATCGCGGGCTGGACGAACCTCGAAATCGGCAGGTTCCGGGGGGCAGTTCCGCTCCTGCGGAAAGCGACGACGATGGATGCGCCGCCATTCGTCACGGCGTATCTCGCCTACGCGCTCGGCGCTGCGGGTGATCGCGCCGGGGCCATGCGGGCGCTAGCAAACCTCCGGAAGATGTCGCCCGACGGAACGGTGCTGCCCTTCAATCAGGCGCTCGTCGATCTCGGTGTGGGCGACCATGCGCGTGCAATTGAAAACCTGGAGAAGGCGTATGAGGCCAACTCACAGTTGCTGGCGTGGGTCGGGCGCGATGCGATTTTCGATCCTCTGCGCGCCCAGCCCCGGTTCATGGCGTTAATGCGGAAGTTGAACTTCGCGCCGTAGTTGCGGTCGGTCGACGGGAAGTCCTGCCGAAGCCCGGCGACTGAATCGTTGAGTCGGGCGCCGCCGATCGCCGCACGTCGATGCGATAGGCAGGGTTGACGGTGTACAGCGGCAGCTCGTTGGCGCAGCGAGCGTGCTGTCAGGAAGTCACTGAGTGAAGTGATCGCGCACGCAGGAGGTAGTTCTGAATGCGCGGCGCCCATTTACTTGCGTTGAAACCAATCGATGAGGGGTGAGCCATCATCCCGAGCACTGTTATCCGTCCTTGGGATCTAGAAACGCGGCTCCGTTCGAGTTCGTCACCAGGCTTGACGTAGGGTTCGTCGGACAATGCATCGATCTTCCGGACATGCTTCCACAGCTGCTTGCCACAGACCAGCACCAAATTCGGCGACAGGGAATCTAGAACTTGTCGGAACGGCCCTTCCGCACTCTGCCAGTGCTCTGGCGTTGGGCGCTGCCGGGCGTGATCCCCGGCGAATTCCTGGGAGTAGTTGTAGAACGCGAGATTGCGCCAGAGGCTGGTACGTTCCACCTCGTCCTTGTGGGAGGCACCAAGGAGCGCGGCGGTGACGCCTCGCACGAAGCTGCCGGGCTCGCCCTTCATCTTCGCTTCTACCACGTATCGCGTGAGGGTCCGTTCGTCAGCCGGCATGCCCGGCCATCGATAGTGCGATTCGCCAAGCACGAGCAGCTTCATTCCATCGAACGCCCCCGATTGGTATTGCGGCCCCACACAGGGCGCAAAGCGGCATAGGCCGAGCTCTTCAATGGTTGGCGTCGTGAATCCCGATGTTTCGGTCATCGATCTCCGCAGAGTTGAAGTTGCTGCTCGAGTGCGAGCTGGAACGCCGCTCCATCAACGAGAGCTTCGACGGGTAGTGCGAGGTGGTCACCCCATCCGTAGACCGACATGACGGCAAACTCTGCGGATAAGAGGGGAATGTCGGCAACGTGCGGCGGCCGGCCGATTCTTAGGCCAGTTACCGTGCGACAACCGGTGAACTCGGTGTGGTAGTCCCAGCGATCCGGTGCCGACGGCTCCCGGTGATCAAGCCAAAGTCCCGGCCGGCTGTCGATCGCGACGGAAACGGTGGGATCGGGATCCGTTGTCGCGACCGTCACGCGCAGCGGTCGCTCGTCGAGAATGAGCCACTGCACGACGCAGCATGGGACGTTTGCCACCGCTGCCGCCGTGATTGCGGCGGTCACTGTCAGGGGGAATATCTGCGACATACTTTCTGCCGAGTGCACTGCGTGCATCGCGCCATTCTTCCGTGAAGGGTCAACCTTTAGTCATTGTGGCCTGCGATCCTCAGGCAGGGCACACACAATGCGCGCGAAAATGAACAGTCTATCTCTTCGGGAGTACCGTGATCCGATCACTAATTGAGATATTCACTCATCTGAAGAGCGATTTCACACCCACTCGGCGCAGAGCAGTTCAGCCTGAGCGAGGACCGTCTTCACGGCCTCATCCTGAAGGTCCGGCGGATACCCGTGCTTCCTGAGAATCCGCTTCACCATAATCTTGATCTTCGCCCGCGCACTCTCACGTAGCGTCCAATCGATGGTCACGCTCTTCTTGACCTGCGTGATCAACTCCGCCGCGATGACCTTGAGCTTGTCGTCACCCATCGCCTGCACGGCGCTGTCGTTCGATGCCAGCGCATCGTAGAAGGCGACCTCGTCATCGGTGAGGCCGAGTTCTTCTCCTCGCTTCGTGGCCGCGTCCAGATCCTTGGCAAGCTTGATCAGCTCTTCAATGACCTGCATCGTCGAGATGGCGCGGTTGTGATAACCATTCAGCGTGAGCTTGAGCTTTTCGCTGAAAATCTGCGCCTGGACAAGGTTGTGCTTCGAACGGACCCGCAGCTCATCCCTCAGCAGCTTCGCCAGCAGCTCCGCGGCGACGTTCTTGTGCTTGAGACCACGCACTTCGGCCAGGAACTGGTCACTCAGGATGCTGATATCCGGCTTCGATAATCCGGCCGCGGTGAAGACGTCGATCACCTGACCGTCGGTCGTGATCGCCTTGCTGACCAGTTGTCGAATGGCTGCGTCGATCTGCTCAGGCGTCTTCCCATTGCTCGTTGACTGCTTGTTGAGCGCGGCTTGAAGCGCCTGGAAGAAGCTGACGTCGTCGCGAATTCCGGTTGCCGCGTCAGTCGATGCGCAAAGGGCGAACGCGCGCGAGAGCTCCGTTACGGTCTGCACCCACCGCTTCTTGCCGTCCTCCTGTTCGAGAATGTGCTCCTGCCCGGCAGGGATGAGCGCCAGGCGCTCGGCCGGCTTGCCGGTCGTCCACTTGGCCCAGTCGAGGCCGTGCATCATGTCGCTGGCGACGCCGTGCTTCTCCAGCATCACCGCGACAACCTGCGCCGTATCCAACGTCGGATCGCCCTGACCGCCACTCTCGGTGTAGGTGATCAACGCTCGCTTGAGCTGATCGGCAAGACCGAGGTAGTCCACCACCAGACCGCCCGGCTTGTTGCGGAACACACGATTCACGCGCGCGATCGCCTGCATGAGGCCGTGTCCCTGCATCGGCTTGTCCGCATACATCGTATGCAGGCAGGGCGCGTCGAAGCCCGTGAGCCACATGTCGCGCACGATCACGATGCGGAACGGATCCTTCGCGTCCTTGAAACGATTCGCCAGCTTGCGGCGCTTGTCCTTGCTGCGGATGTGGGGCTGCCATGCCGGGCCATCGTCCGCACTGCCGGTCATGACCACCTTCACGACACACGCCTTCCCCTTCTCGACCTCGGCGTCGTCGCCCTGAGCGCCGGCCCATTCGGGGCGCAGAGCAATGATCGCATTGTAGAGATCGACCGCGATGCGACGACTCATGCAGACGATCATCGCCTTGCCGTCCATCGCCTCCAAGCGCTTCTCGAAGTGCGTCACCATGTCGGCTGCGATGAGCGCGATACGCTTCGGATCGCCGACCAGCGCCTCGAGCGCGGCCCACTTCGTCTTGAGCTGCTCCTTCTTCGTCAGCTCCTCGCCTTCCGTGATCTCCTCGAACTCCGCATCCAGATTCGGCAACTCGGCGGCATTGAGACTCAGCTTCGAGATGCGGCTTTCGTAGTAGATCGGCACCGTGGCCTTGTCGGCGACGGCGCGCTGGATGTCGTAGACGGAGATGTAGTCGCCGAAGATCGCGCGCGTGTTCGCGTCCGCCTGCTCGATGGGCGTGCCCGTGAAACCGATGAACGACGCATGCGGCAGAGCGTCGCGCAGGTTGCTGGCGAAGCCGTACGACATCTCGCCGGTCTGTGTGTTCACCTTGCCGCCGAAGCCGTACTGGCTGCGGTGCGCCTCGTCCGCGATCACCACGATGTTCTGCCGCGTGCTCAGCGTGGGCATCACTTCGCCCTTCTCCGGCATGAACTTCTGGATGGTCGTGAAGATCACGCCACCACTCGCGCGGTTGAGCAACTTCTGAAGATCGTCGCGATCGCTTGCCTGCACGGGCGTCTGGCCGAGTATGTCTGCGCAGCGCTGGAACTGGCCGAAGAGCTGGTCGTCGAGATCGTTGCGATCAGTAAGCACGACGAGCGTCGGGTTCTGCATCGCCGGATGTCGAACGACGCGAGCCGCGTAGAAGAGCATGGAGAACGACTTGCCGCTCCCCTGCGTGTGCCACACGACGCCGGCGCGACGGTCGCCCGGTTTGCCGTCGTTCATCCGGCGAGCCCAGGACGAACCGATGTTCTCGCGGACGACATTGGCGCGCTTGCCCATTCCGCTGGCGCGGATCGTCTCTTCAACCGCCAGGTTCACGGCGTGGAACTGATGATAGCCAGCGATGATCTTGTGCAGCGCGCCCGAATCAGGGTCTTCCTCGAAGACGATGAAGTGCTGGAGCAGGTCGAGGAATCGCTGTCGCTCGAACACGCCGCGCACCAGCACCTCCAGCTCCGGCATCGTCTTGGGCGCGTCGCCATCGCCGTCGATCGTGCGCCACACCTTGAACCATTCCTGGTTCGCGGTGATGGAACCGACGCGAGCCTGTGTGCCGTCGCTCACTATCAGCGCCGCGTTGTAGTGCAGCAGCGAGTCGATTTCGGCCTTGTATGTCTGGAGCTGTGCGTAGGCGCTCCAGATGGTCGCGTCCTCGTCTGCCGCGTTCTTCAGCTCGATGAGGCCCAGGGGCAGGCCGTTGACGAAGACGACGATATCCGGGCGACGGTTGTGCTGGCCCTCGATGACGGTGAACTGATTGACCGCGAGCCAGTCGTTCGCGTCGGGGGTGTCGTAGTCGATCAGCCGAGCATGATCTCCGGCGATGCTGCCGTCGGGGCGAGCGTATTCGACCTCGACTCCGTCGCGGAGCATCTTGTGGAAGGCGCGGTTCGTCTGTGTGAGCGACGGTGTTCCCACGCGCAGGACCTTTCGAAGGGCGTCTTCTCGGGCGTCGTCGGGAATAGCGGGGTTCAGGCGCTGAATCGCGCCGCGGAGCCGTTCGACGAGCACGACATCACCGAATGTCGTCCGCTCCGCAGCCGGTTCGCCAGGTGCGATGTGCGGGCCGTGCGTGATCGCATAGCCCAGTTCCTCGAGCCAGGCGAGGGCGGCGTCTTCGACGATGGATTCGTTGAGGGTCACGAGCGCTCGGGTCTCCTCTCACGCAACGGAGCGTCTCCGACCCGGCCAAAATGGCCGGATTCGTGGCCGGATTCTGAGTTTCGCGACGCGCACGGCCGTTTAAGCGGCCATCCTGTCCGATGGGTGTCCAGATACCGCAAAGCCATGCGAACACCGGTCATCCTTTTGTCCGGTACAGCGTGGTGGGACCCGCCCCGGATCTCTTCACGAGGCCCAGTTCGACAAAGTGATTCAGATGTCTTCTGGCCGTTCGCTCATTGGCTCCCATCGCGGCGGAATAATCCGAGGAACTGGCAACACCCTTCGTCGTCAACCACCGCCACCCCGCTTGCTCGGACTTGCTCAGCGCCTCCACCACATCATGATCGAGCGTCGCGCTCGCTGAGGCTGTGCTGCGATACAGCGTCAGTACGAGATAGGGGTTTTGCCAGGAATATTTTGGCAACGGAAGGCCGAGATCAGACGCGCGGGCCTTTATCGATGCCAGGCCCAATCCGCGTTCTTCGGCCAGTTCCATCTTGGCGAAGACATAGTGAAGCACCGGATTGCGGCTGAGCATTGGTGCGTTGAATGCCTGTAACTGCACCAGCGTAATCGGTTCCACTGGTTCGCCGGGACTCTTGATCGTGATCGTGTCGCGGGTGACGATCAACTGGCATTTCGCACCCGTAATGTCGTAATTTCTGTGCACCAAAGCGTTGACAATGCCCTCGCGGACCAACTCGTAGAACTTCTCGTTCACCTCCGTTCGCTGAGCACCGGTTCGATCGATGGAATTGGGCAGTTTGTCTTTGAGCCACTGGATCGCCTGCGCAGGCACTAAAACCATCGGCCCGTCAAAGTCACGGATTTCCTCCGTGCCGTCGGGATAGTGAATCGTCCCGAGCAAGGCTGCCTGCGGCATGACATCTCTCGGAAACGTACCAAAGAGCAGCATCCCGAAACCGGTAGGGACCCGTTTTGCGCCCTCCAACTTCAACAGGCCTTGTTGAACCAACCTGCGCTGGAACGTCTCCGAATTGACCACCTCATCCATCTTGGCCAGCGCGCGATAGCGCTCCAAAACTTCCGTCGAGAAGTCCTCCAACGCTGCCGTGATCACTGGGTTCTCGAGCGTTGAAAGCGGCACCTCATCAACCGCAGCTTCCTTCGCTGCCCGTCGTTCCAGCGCCTGGGCGATGAACTCTCGGTTTGCTTCCTTGATCTGCTCCTGAAGATCGCGTTCAAACATGTGAACGGTGACGCCGTTGTCCTGGAGGAACTTGATACCCTTGCGATCCACCGTCGGGTCGGGGTCTTCGATTCCCACCCAGACATCCGTGATGCGCGCATTCACGATTCGCTCGGCGCAACTCAGCTTGGGGTGGTTGCGGGCGCCGGGCGAGCATGGCTCCAGCGTGGCGAAAAGGACGGAACCATCCAGCCGGCTCGCCCGGTTCTTCCGTTCCAGGAGCGTGAACTCGGCATGATCACCCTCTCGTAACTCACCGCGGAAAGCTGTCTCGACGGAACCATCGGCTTTCAGCAGCACGGCACCGACCAGCGGACTCGCCTTTCCGTCGACGCGGCGTTCGTCGATGGACTGCTTCATGACGGCGATGGCTTCCTCCATCAGCCTATGCGGGTCGAATGCGGCCTTCTTCGCCATGATTCCTCTTTTGCGATCCGTGCCGCTCGAACTGTTTAGCGGGACTTAATAGTTGCTCCCCGCACCAATTGCCCAGCGACCGCTCATCTGTCGGTGCGGTTGATGTGCTTGGAAAGCTCGCGCCCCGCCATGTGGACGGCCAGAGCGACTCGGTTCGAGTTGGTGACGAGCCGTATCGCGCGTCCTCCAGTCGAACTTGTAAGCAGCTCTTACACGTTGGCTCTGGGGGCAAGAGCGCGACGCCTCGGCGCGTTGAGTGGCAGGCAGTTATCCGGGAATCCCGGATAGCTGAATCCGCCGCCACGCTCACTGAACTGACAGGAATTCCTTGTGAATTGCTCTGCACAGCAGTTTGTCATCAGTGGCGGCTGTCAAGAACTCCTGAACGACTGAATCCACCTTCGGCCGAGTTCTGCCAATCGCCCGGCACGTTTGCTGGCGATGAGCGCACGCCGTCCTCGCGGAACGAGGGAAACCTGCTTTCCGCCCTCGGATTGAACTGTCGCAGACCTTGCAACAGTTGCGGGCGCCCGCCGCTCGCCCCGCATCGATGTCGAGCACCTTCTGGTAGAAGGGCCGCTCCGACGACCGGATGTCGCGGATGCGCTTCAGAAGTTCGTCGAAGTACGCGCCGCCGCCGACCCGTTTCAGCCGTTCGTCGTCCATCGTGAAGCCCTTCACGATGTATTCGCGGAGCCGTTGCGTGGCCCAGATTCGGAACTGCGTGCCCCGGAGCGACTTCACCCGGTAGCCTACCGAGATGATGACATCCAGGTTGTAGTGCCGAGTCGAGTAGTTTTTGCCGTCGGCGGCAGTTGTTAAGAATTCCTGAACAACTGAACCCTCCTGGAGTTCGCCCTCGAGGAAGACGTTTCGTATGTGCATGCTGACGTTCGGTACGGACGTCTCGAACAACTCCGCCATCAGTTTTTGCGTGAGCCACACCGTCTCGTCCTGCAGTCTCACCTGAAGTCGGGTGAGCCCATCCTCTGTCTGGTAGAGGATGAGTTCGGATGAGGGCAATCCGTCGTCGCTCATGTCGTCAACCCGCGGCTTGAACCCTCCGGAAATTCCGGGTTATTGAGACCCGCCACGCTCAACTCACCGCTCAGGAGCTTCGGCAGCAGAGTGTCGCGCAAGGTGGCGAGAGTGCGGGATTCGCCGGCGTTTGCCTTGATTCTCGCCATCAACGGCGAAGTAAACTCATCGAATCGGCGCGCGATATCGGGAGTCGGAACGGCGACGAGAAAGGTGTTGAAGCACTCGGATGGGACGCGCTGCCGCCCGCTGGTGCCAGTCATGTTCCGGATGGCGTGAGAGCGCAGCTCGTCGGAACGGGCGAGAAGGTAACCGAACTGCGGCGGGAGCGGCGGCTTTGGTGCCAGGACGATGAATTCGGTCGAGCCCCAACCCACTTGGTCCTTCTCCAGGAAATCCACGTAGCCCGTCTTCCCGTTCTCCAGGCAGGGAGTGATCCGAGCAAGGAGCGTATCGCCGTTCCTGAACTTCGTGCCAGAACTGAATTCCCTGTCGACTACTTCGTCGGCTGAATGACCTCGCGTCGGCAAGTTCTTCATGTCGAGGTAGGGCGCGACGGTGCCACTCTTCAATGAGCGACGCGGATTCACCTCGACGACGTCCGGCAAGGACCGAGCGGACCATCCGTCCGGGATGGGGCCGAGAGGGGAGTCTTGGAATGTCACTGGGAAGAGGTCGGCGGTGTCGGAATCGAGGCCGGCCGGGGAACGGCCGTCAAGTTTGGCGCGGACGGGATCAAAATCCACGAACCAACTCTGGAATAGCGCCCGCGCCGTGGCCTCCAGTGTCGCGTTCATCCGCCGGTTCAATTCGATCTTGTCGTCCAGCGCGCCAAGCACTGCCGCGATGCCCCTTTGCTTCGCGAGAGGTGGAACCGGAAGCAACTGCGCCCCAAACGTATCTCGCGAGAGCGTCGGGTTGGATGTTCCGTCCTTGAGATGATTCAGGCCGACGTACTTTATGACGTGATAGAGGTATTTGAGATCAAGATTGGGCGTGAGCGTGCTCGCGTAGTACGCGGTATCGATCACCCAAAAGTCCGTATCGCACCATTCGACTCCGAGCGGCCCTTGGCCCTTCCTCCCGAGAATCAAACCGGGGCCTTCTGCGAGCGAGTTGTCGTGCCAGCCGCATTGGCCGTTCGTACCAAATACGGGCACTTTCCCAGGGGTTCTGGTGTCGGCTTTCAGCGCACGCCCGTAGTTCAACCTTATGAGGTCACGAGCGGGAACCATGGGCCATTTCCAATTGGTGTCTCGTGCAAACCCGCGTGGATATGTTGAGGCCTCGGTAGTTGAACCTTCACTCGCCATAGCCTAGCCCTATCAGGTTTGCTTCTATTTCCTGCTCCAGAGTCGCGGACTCGGCGAACTGGACGTGCAACTCAGCTACGAGGCGCGACATCCTTACCTCAAACGGGTCGCCGTCGTCCTCGACTTCCTCGGCACCGACGTATCGACCCGGCGTGAGAACGTGCCCATGCGCGCCAATATCTGCAGTGGTCGCAGACTTACAAAAACCGGCGATGTCTTCGTAGCTGTCGGCCCAACCGTTACCCCGCCAGTTGTGATACGTGTTGCTGATCCTCTGAAGATCAGCGTCCGTCAACTCACGATGCACGCGGTCGATGAGGGTGCCGAGTTTCCGCGCGTCAATGAAGAGCGTCTGCTTGCGCCGGTCCCGAAACCCACGCTTGGCATCAGCCCCTTTGTTCTTCGCGAGAAACCAGAGACACACCGGAATCTGCGTACTGTAAAAGAGCTGGCCCGGAAGCGCGACCATGCAGTCCACGAAGTCCGCCTCGATGATCGCTTTGCGAATCTCCCCCTCGCCCGACTGATTCGACGACATGCTGCCGTTGGCGAGAACGAACCCCGCCATGCCATGCGCCGCGAGGTGGTGAATGAAGTGCTGCACCCACGCGAAGTTGGCGTTGCCCTTAGGCGGAACGCCGAACTGCCAGCGCACGTCGTCATCCTTGCGGAACCAGTCCGAGTCGTTGAACGGCGGATTGGCGAGCACGTAGTCCGCCCGTAGGTCGGGATGGAGGTCGCGACGGAACGTGTCGGCCTGCTCGGAGCCGAAGTCTGCCTCGATGCCGCGGATCGCCAGGTTCATGATCGCGAGGCGTCGCGTGGTCGCGTTGCTCTCCTGGCCGTAGATGGCGATGTCGCCAATCTTACCGCCGTGCGATTCGACGAACTTCTCCGACTGCACGAACATGCCGCCTGAGCCGCAGGCGGGATCGTAGATGCGGCCCTTGTAAGGCGCGAGCATCTCTACGAGGCAGCGGACGACGCACGACGGTGTATAGAACTGCCCACCATTCTTTCCCTCGGCGCTGGCAAAGCGCGTCAGGAAATACTCGTACACGCGGCCGAGCAGGTCGACGGAACGGTGGGTCTTCTCGCCCTCGCTGGCGGCGGTGAGCTCGATGGTGGCGATGACGTCGATCAGTTCGCCAAGGCGCTGCTTGTCGAGACCAGGGCGGGCGTAGTCCTTGGGGAGAACGCCCTTGAGGCGCGGATTGTCGCGCTCGAGAGCCACCATGGCGTCGTCGACAGTCTTGCCGATAGTGGGCTGCTTCGCGTTGGCCTGGATGTGGGACCAGCGAGCGTCCGTCGGCACCCAGAAGACGTTCTCCGCCTTGTATTCGTCCGGATCTTCGGGATTCGCGCCTTCGTAGTCACCTTCGCCTGCAAGGAGCTTGGCGCGGTGATCCTCGAACGTATCGGAGATGTACTTGAGGAAGATGAGGCCGAGTACGACGTGCTTGTATTCCGCCGCGTCCATGTTGTTGCGCAGCTTGTCGGCGGTGAGCCAGAGCTTCGCCTCAAAGCCGATGGTGGCGGTGGACTGAGACGAATTCCTGGTCTTGGTGCGGGCCATCATCAATACGTGACAGTGTTTTGGAAGTCTGGAATGCGCTCCGCTACGGGCGCGTCAATATCAACAGTGCGGCGACCGGGTCGCGCACGAGCGATTGCACATCCGCGAGCCGTGCGCGCAAGACGCGTTCGACGTCGCCGGTGCTGCAATTACCCAGGTGCCAACCCGATGTCGCGCACGTGCCGAGACTCCGGGTAGAGGTCGGCTAGCCGTGAGACGAGGCCAGGTGCGAGGTTCTGATCGAAGAAAAGCCGTGGTACGGGCGGATCTATCACGCCGCGGTGTCACCCCGGAGGCGTCGCTCCCTATTCGCTGCGAAGGCAAGGACGGCGCGAATGTCGTCCCGCTCCAGGTCGGGGAAATCGCCGAGGATCTCGTCTTCGCTCATGCCACCAGCGAGGTAGTCGAGCACATCGGCGACAGTGATCCGGAGACTTCGGATGCACGGTTGTCCGCTACGCTTGCCCGGTTCGATGGTGATTCTGTCGCGCCAATCCATACTCGGAGACTACGAGTCCTGATGCGCGCCAGCAAGGGCGTGGTATGTCAGGGTAGAGAGAGGGCTCAAGCAGGCTCGATTCCACATCAAGCTTTAAACAGGAGACCGCCTTCGATCTCCCGTTTGGCGTTCATCGATGCCACACTCGACCTCAACTCGATGACTCTGCCGGGATACGACTGACTTGACCAGGCACGACCACGGGGAGTAGGTCGAGAACGGCTGGCATCAACGGAAGCAGATCCACGATATCGTTGCTCCTGGCCCTCAGGGTAATGACGGCCAATGCAACGCCCGGCATATGCTGCTGATACTCGAGGTTTCGGTCAACAGTGAGGAAAATTTCGAACCGTTCCGAGACGGCGCGACGTAACAGCGCGCCGTTCTTGATCCCGGACCAGCCGAGCCCTTGCACCGTATGAACATCGTGCTCGCCCAGAGCGCGGCGGAGACGCGCAGGAAGGCACTCATCCAGCAATATGCGCATCCCGCGACTCAGGCTGCAGCAGTGCCGATCAGCGCGTCCCTTGCGAGTTCCAACGCCGCGACGGCCTGATCGTGGCGCACTGAGGGGAAGTCTTCCAGGAAGTCAGCAAGGGGATGTCCCCCTTCCAGGTAGTCGATCAATGCCTGAACTGGCACGCGTGTCCCGACGAAGACTGGCGTCCCCCCCAAGATTTCCGGATCTGAATGCACAACGTCGTTGCGGCTCGACATGGTAGAATGGGTTCCCGTTGACCTTGCGACCCGAGTGAAGAGTTTGAGCAATCTGTACCGATCTTACCAATCTATCGACGGTCGGAGGCCGATCTCTCCCTCGCCCACGGCTCGAACGGCGGGACGCGCTGCTCGCCGATGCGCTCGACGTTGCCCCACGATGTCGTTTCGCTACACCCTTCAGCGCGCGCCGTCACCGGCGCGTCAGAATAAGCTCGGCGGTGCAGTCGCTGAGCGCCAGACCGCTCCGGATCGTTCGGCACCTACCCCCCGCCCGCCCCGCACACCAAATTCTCGGCCTATCCCTCCCGCCCTGCTTTTTGTCCGCCGAGGATCCAATAGATGAAGAAGGCCGAAACAACCTATGACGTCTGCATCGTCGGCTCAGGCGCCGGCGGTGGCATGGCCGCCTACGCCCTCACCCAGGCCGGCGCCAAAGTCGTCATGCTCGAAGCCGGCGGCGAATGGTTCGCCTCCAAGAACTCCCAGATGCTCACCCCCGCCTGGGCTTCCCCCCGGCGCGGTGCCTCCAAGCGGAGTCGCCCCTTCGGCGAATTCGACGCCTGCGACGGCGGCTGGGACATCGAAGGTGAGCCCTTCACCAAGGCCCCCGGAACCCAGTTCGACTGGTGGCGTGGACGCATGCTCGGCGGACGGACCAACCACTGGGGCCGCATCTCCCTCCGCTTCGGACCCGACGACTTCAAGGGCAAGTCCAAGGACGGACTCGGCGAGGACTGGCCGATCTCCTACGACGACGTCAAGCCGTGGTACGACAAGATCGATGACCTGATCGGCGTCTTCGGCAGCAACGAAGGCCTGCGCAACCATCCCGACGGAAACTTCCAGCCGGCTCCACGCCCGCGCTGCTACGAGCTCCTCGTCAAGAAGACGTCCGACAAGCTCGGCATCACCTGCATCCCTTCGCGCCTTTCGATCACGACGAAAGCCATCCACGGACGCATGGCCTGCCACTACTGCGGCCAGTGCAACCGCGGCTGCTCCGTGAAGGCGAACTTCTCCAGCCCGGACGTCCTCATCGGACCCGCACTCGCCACCGGTCGCCTCACGCTCATCACGAACGCGATGGGCCGCGAGGTCACAGTCGGCACGAACGGACTCGCGACGGGCATCTCCTACATCGACAAGAAGACAGGCCTCGACAAGCACGTCTCGGCGAAAGTGATCGTGCTCGCCGCGAGCGCCTGTGAGTCCGCACGTCTGCTGCTCAACTCGAAGTCGAGCCGCTTCCCGAATGGACTCGGCAACTCGTCGGGTTGGGTGGGCAAGGGACTCACCGACACCACGGGGACGAATGTCTCCGGCTTCATCCCCTCGATGGTCGACCACGTGCCGCACAACGAGGACGGCGTCGGCGGCATGCACGTCTACATGCCCTGGTGGCTCGACAACAAGAAGCTCGACTTCCCCCGCGGCTACCACATCGAGGTCGGCGGCGGACTCGGCCAGCCCGGCTACGGCTTCATGGGCGGCATCGCCAACTATCCGGGCGGCGGTGGCTACGGCAAGTCGCTCAAGGACGACTACCGCAAGTACTACGGCGCCAACATCGGCTTCTCGGGACGCGGCGAGCAGATCCCCAACGAGAACTGCTACTGCGAGATCGACCCGACGATGGTCGACCAGTTCGGAATCCCGGTGCTGCGCTTCCATTGGAAGTGGACGGACTACGAATACAACCAGTCGAAGCACATGCAGGAGACTTTCCGTTCATTGATCGCCGAGATGGGCGGTGTCGTGAGCAGCCCCATGCCGACGAAAGAGCAGGGCTACGGCCTCAGCACCGGCGGCTCGATCATCCACGAGTTGGGTTGCGTGCAGATGGGCGCAGACCCGAAGAACTCGGTGCTCAACGCGAACTGCCAGGCGCACGACTGCAAGAATCTCTTCGTCACCGACGGTGGGCCGTTCGTCACCCAGGCCGACAAGAATCCAACGTGGACGATCCTTGCACTCGCATACAAGACGTCCGACTACATCGCGCAGCAGCGCAAGGCGGGTGCCCTGTGACCGACCTCAATCGCCGCGACGCGCTGCGCCTGTTCGGCCTCGCCCCACTCGCGGGCATGCTGGAGTGGAAGGCCCCCAGCGTCGAGCGCGTCACGCGCCTCGTCGCCGATCTTCATACCGAAGACGCAACCGGCGACGCGGCTGCTTACGCACCGAAGTTCTTCAACGCGCACGAATGGAAGACGGTGCGCATGCTCTCCGACATCATCATCCCGCGCGACGAACGTTCCGGCAGCGCGACGGACGCCAAGGCGCCGGAGTTCATCGACTTCATGCTGATGGACAAGGAGACGTCTGAGCAATCGAAGGTCTCGATGCGCGGCGGACTCGCATGGCTCGACCTCGAGATGATCTCCCGAGGCGGCAAGGACTTTCTGTCGTCCACCGACGCGCAGCGCAAGGCAGTCCTCGACGACATCGCGTATCCGAAGAAAGCCACGGCGGCGATGCGCCGAGGCGCGCAGTGGTTCGATCGCTTCCGCAACAACGTCGGCTCGGCGTTCTTCTCCAGCGCCATGGGATGGAAGGATCTCCAGTACATCGGAAATGTCTTCAATCCCGGCTGGAATGGATGTCCACCTGCGGCAACGGCCAAGCTAGGAGTGTCATACGAAGAGTTTGATGCCTCGCTCGCAAAGGGGCGAAAGGCGAACGGACTCTGAGCTCACAAGTCGTGCTGGTTGAAGCCTGCGTTGACTCCATCGACTCCGCGATCGAGGCGGAGCTCGGTGGAGCAGACCGGGTCGAGTTGTGCGGCGAACTGCTTCAGGGCGGCGTGACGCCGAGTGCCGGGCTCATTGGCGGAGTGTGCGATCGGATCAAGATCCCGGTCTTTGCGCTGATCCGCCCACGCACCGGCGATTTCCTCTATGTCGACGACGAGCTCGACGTCATGCTCCGCGACATCGAGATCATTCGTTCGCTGAACGTCGAGGGCATCGTCATCGGCGCCCTCACGCGTGATGGGGACGTCGATATCGGCACGCTGTACACGCTCATCGCCGCTGCCGGCGACATGAACGTCACGTTTCATCGCGCGTTCGACTTCGTGAAGGATCAACCCGCCGCGCTCGAGGCGCTGATAGAGCTCGGCGTCGATCGAGTGCTGACGTCTGGCGGTGCGCCGAGTGCGCTCGAAGGTGCAGAGGTCCTGGCCGAGCTGGTGGAGCTGGGAGGAACGGACATCACGATCCTCGCCGGCGGATCGATCAACGCGTCGAATGTGGCCGAGGTGGTGCGTGCGTCAGGCGTCAAGGAGGTGCACGTGCGTGCCGCCTCGAGCGTGAAGAGCGAGATGACCTACCTGCCATCCAACGTCACCCTCGCGCGGCCGAAGCCGACGGGCGACTACGAGCGCATGGTCACGCGCGCGGACGAGATGCGACGCGTCGTCACCGTCACCGCCATCGGCGCGACATCGAGCGGATGACCTCCGCCGCCGGATCATCGGCCCGCGTGATCTCGCTCAACGTCGGCGGCGCTCGCCACCTCGATTGGCAGGGACGTCACGTCACGACCGGCATCTGGAAGAGTCCCGTCGCTGGTCGCATCGCGTTGCGGGGCGTGAACTTCGCCGGCGACGACCAGGCTGATCGCACCGTGCACGGTGGACCCGACAAGGCGGTCTACGCCTACGCGCGCGAGGACTACGACTATTGGCGCGATGAAGAGGGAATGGACGCGCAGCCAGCTCTCTTCGGCGAGAACCTCACCACCGAGGGCATCGACCTCGCCTCGGCCATCGTCGGCGAACGCTGGACCGTCGGATCGACGGTACTCGAAGTCGCGCAGCCTCGGCTGCCCTGCTACAAGCTCGGCATCCGCGTCGGCGATGCGACGTTTCTAAAACGCTTTCTCGCCGCGCAGCGAGTTGGCGCCTATCTGCGCGCGATCCAGGAGGGCGATATCGGCACCGGGGACGAGATCGAAGTCATCGCCCGGCCCGCGCACGGCATCACGCTGCGCAACATGGTCCAGGCGCTCCACGATCCCGATCGCGCGGATGCACTGCGCGTCGTGCCTCGGCTGCCTGAGTTCTGGCGAAAGGTCGCGGACGCGTGAGGCTGTCGCGCCGAGCCTTCAAAAAGCGGAACAGCGATTTACCACGGAGGTCACTGAGAGCACGGAGGACGGCAATGTGTTCCGCCCTCCTCCTGCTTTCCTCCGTGTCCTCTGTGACCTCCGTGGTAGAAAAACCTCAAGGTGGTTCAAACGAGAGAGTAGAACACGCGGAGCAATCGGTGGCTCATGCATGTTCAAGGACGCACATCGCCACGACGACGGCCGAGGAGATCGAGTGAATCGGCGCTGACACGACGGTAGCCACTCCTGGGCGCGACCTCCGGACCGAGCTCCATGTACCCATCGGTGCGCGACTCGTAAACGGGCCAGCGTGGCAGTTTGCCGGAGTTCGGCGGCCCATTCGGATCCAGCGACGTCGCAAACGACACCCAGTAGTCGCTCATCGCCTCGGCGAGTGACGCGTCGTATGCAGTGGTGCCGGCCGACGGCTGCAACGGATGCGGAATGCCGAACGTGAACGTGATGTCCGCGCTGTGGTATGCACCGCGCTTGCGATTCACGCTATCGTCGCCGACGCGCGTAAACAGGTAGAGATACGCGCGATGATTCTGCGCCGTCGTCAGTCGCGCGAATGAGCGCGCGCTCGCGTACGCGTTATCGCCCTCGCCTCCGGTTGCCCCGATGATGATCGGAACCGCGTTGGCCGTTCCACGCGCGAGGGATGAGTCGACCGTGGTTGGGAGAACAAGACCGTCGCGCACGAGGCGCGTGGCGAACAAGCTGGTGAAGCCGCCCTTGCCGTCCGGCTTTCTCGTGGCGCGTTGTAGCGAATCGGCAGGGATGGCGCGAAGCTTTGCGGCCGCCTCGCCATCCTTGCCGTCGACGCCGAGGGTCCAGCCGAACCGTGCGCCTTCGGCGTAGACGTCGTCTCGTGGACGTCCGCTGCCGATGCCGTTGCCGCTCTGCATGATGCCGGCGCGAAAGAGTCCCTTCGCGAGCGGCGATCCGATCAGCGCGCCGACGCTGTTGCCACCGGCGGACTCACCGAAGATCGTGACCTTCGCAGGATCGCCGCCGAACTGCGCGATGTTGCGCTGCACCCACTTCAGCGCCGCGACCTGGTCCATGATCGCGTAGTTGCCGGATGCGCCAGCGGAGTTCTCCGCGGCGAGCGCAGGATGCGCCATGAAGCCGAACACGCCGAGCCGATAGTTCAGCGTGACGACCACTGCTCCCTTCTGCGCGAGGCGCGATCCATTGTGGCGCTCTTCACCGCCGAAGCCCGCTGTATATCCGCCGCCGTAGATCCACACCATCACCGGCCGGTTCGCGGTGGCTTTCGTGGTCTGCGTCCAGACGTTCAGGTAGAGACAATCCTCCGATATGCCGGCGGCGAACGCATCGATGTCGCTGTAGACCTGATCCTGGATGCAGTTCTTCCCGAGCTTCTCGGCCGATCGAACGCCGGACCAGCTCGCGAGCGGTCGCGGTGCGCGCCAGCGACCCTCGCCGACGGGTGGCGCGGCGTACGGGACGCCGCGAAAGACGAACACGCCGCTCGCCGGATCGATGATGCCTGACAGTGCGCCGGCGTCCGTGGTGACGACTGGTCGGCCGGAAGGAGAAGGAACCGGCAAGACCTGCGAAGATGTCGAGCACGCCGAGAGGGCGGCGAGGAGCAGGCAACGGAGTGCGATGCGATGTGTCGTCATCGTCCTGAAGGTTGAGAGTGCAGGAACATGCACATCCGACCGCCGTTCACAACAGCACCGGAACATGAGGTTTCGGTTAACGCCATTGCACACATGCTCACGCCGGTGTCACCGTTGAAGATGTTCGATCTCATCAAGCACCTTCCGGCGCGGCATTCTCGTCGACTCGGCGACCGGGGCTCCGCTCACCGCGTTCGCTGCCGTGCTACTCGACGCGCGCGGAGGCGCGGTTGCGTCGGCGTGGTCGCGCGAGGACGGTCGTTTCTACCTTCAGGCGCCGGGTCAGGGCGACTACATGCTCCGCACCCAGCGACTCGGCTACCGCAAACGCACGACACCCGTTTCACTCGGCGCTGCTCAGGTGCTCGACCTGCGTGTG
Organism: Gemmatimonadaceae bacterium; assembly: GCA_036844565.1. GTDB lineage: Bacteria > Gemmatimonadota > Gemmatimonadetes > Gemmatimonadales > Gemmatimonadaceae > AG11. Next base: position 114,205 of record DAIUFP010000009.1, read on the forward strand.
GCGATGGTGCGCATTGCGGCTTCGCTCGCGAGCGTGCGCGTGACGGCCAATGCGCGTTGCGAGCAGATCGCGGGCGACGGTTCCGGCGACGTCGGCACGGTGTGGGAGGCCGCGCGCAATGCGTTCGAGCTCGTTGCGCTGAGCGCGACGCGGCGTGACCTGGTGGTGAAGGTGCTCGATCAGACCACGGACTCGACGTCGCGGCGCGGCGATTCAGATGCGGCGACGAACGTTGAGCGCGAAGGCCGAAGTGTGGATCCTTATCCGAGCCTGTCGCCGGACTCCATCTCGCGGAATGGCTATGTGCTCTCCGGCGATGGAGTGGTGCACTACTACGCGCCCGGAGCGTCGATCCTCATGTCGAACGAATTCCTGCGCGATCACTGCTTCCGACTAGAGGGATCGGGCGCCGAGAGCGATCGCATTGGCATCGCGTTCGAACCGACGTCCGATCGGCGCGTGACCGAGGTGGCTGGTGTGGTGTGGATGAAGCGTTCGTCGTCGGAGCCGATCTCGGTCGACTACCACTACACGTCGCTTCCAGTGGCAGCGCGTGGGCGCGGTGTGTTTGGTGGGCATGCCGAGTTCGTGTCGATTCCCGATGGCGGATGGCTGTTGCGGGAGTGGCGTGTGCGGGCGCCGGTGATCGACGTCGTGCAGCGGACGCGCTATTCGTCCGGCGGCGGGATGGGGCTGGGCGCGGGCGTGGCGGCGACGCGTTTTGCCGATTCGGTAATTGCAAGCGCACATGTGGAGGGTGGGCACATCCTGCTGGTGCGGTCGGCGGAAGGGAAAGTGCTGTGGGCGGAGTCGCTGGGTGCGATCGCGGGGCGTGTGGTGGACAGCACGACGCACGAGCCGATCAGAGATGTGTCGATCACGTTGCGTGGCTCGCCGAGGAATGCGCGGACGGATGCTGCTGGACCGATCCCAACTCGATTCGGATCCTGCGGAATGGTCCGACGTTGGTGTTGCGTCAGGCGATGGACGCCATTCTTGCTGCGCCATCAGCGGTAGAGCAGCCGCAGCCGGGGTGTAAGGTGCGGCATCTGCTGGTGCTGCCGTATGTGGTGAAGGCGGATCGGTCGTAGCTCGTAGTGGGGGGAAGGGCGTTGATCGATGGGAGCGCGAATCTGGCGAATCCAACCGCGAATCCTCCCTTTCGATGGCGGTAGTGTTCAGCCGGCGACTCTCGGCAGCCGGCGACTCTCTTGCCAAATTTGGCAAGAGCCGGCAATGGGACCGCCTACTGACCTTCCCGGTAATCGCGCAGGGCCAGCTCGATCCAAAAGCACTACCGCGTGTTCTGGGGCGCCAGACTCCACATTCTCAAGGAGTACGTCGAGTCGCCCGAGGGTCAGGATCCCATCCCCGAAACGGAGGCCGAATGAGCTTCAGTCATTCACACTCGTGGACGCTCAAGGCCATTCCCGCCGACGTGTTCCGAGCGCTCACCGAGCCCGCCGAGCTGACGAAGTGGTTCGCGGAAGGCGCGCAAGTCGAGCGGCGTGTGGGCGGCGTCTACCGCTTCTGGGGACGCCACACGCTCGGCACCCCACCCCAGGACGCCGCGCGCCAGACCATCACACGCTACGAACCCGACACCGCGCTCGGCTTCGACTGGCCGATCAACGAGGTCGACACGGACGTTCTTGTGCAACTCGAGCCCACGCCGAAAGGCACGACGCTCACGCTCACACATAACGTCTCTGGCGACCTCAATCTGCCGCGCCAGCGCGAGCTCATCGACGACCACTGGCGCCTCGCCATCGGCAACCTCGCGTCGTACCTGAAAGGCGGCGCCGGCGTGATCCTGCCGGACTACTTCGACCCAAATCCGGAAGTGCGCATCACGATGCCACTCGACGCGCCGCCCGCAGTGGTATTCCGCGCCCTCATCGAGCCTGAACGCATCAACCGATGGTTCGGGAGCAAGTCGGCACTCGTCGAGCCGCGCACGGGCGGACGCTACCAACTCGGCTGGAGGAGCAAGATAAATGGCGCCGACGTCGCCTCAGGTCCGACGCAAATCATCGAGCTCGTTCCCGACACGAAGCTCGTCCTCGATTGGCCCGACTGGCGTGGGGATGCAAACGTTACCGGACAGACGATCACCTTTCTCCTCGCCGCGGACGGGAAGGGAGGCACGACGCTCACCTTCGTGCACGGCGGCTTCGGTCGCACGACGGACCAGAGCGACTACGGCTTTGGCTGGCGCTATTTCCTCGGCAACCTGGAGACGGAAGCCAAGCGCGCAGCGGAGGAAGTCAGTGGAGCCGCGTGAAGAGCAGGGCGATATAAGCACCGATCCCGACGGCGCCCGCCAGTGCCAACGCCCGATGAATTGATTCTCGACGCGAGAACATGCCGACGACGCACACGATGAACAGCGATGCGTGAAACGCGAGGTTCATCGGCGCGAGAATATGCCCCTGCAGGATGATCTTCTTGACGAAGCTCACGATCAACGTCGCCGCGAAGAAGCCGAAGAACCACGGCGCCTGCCGATGGTAGTGGTCGCGATCACGAACCCCGACTGGACGGAAAAGTACGGATACGGCGGCCGAGCATTGCTCGACCTGCGTCCTGGCGGCGCATTCAAGCACGAGACGAATCCCGCCATGCGCGCCATGGGCGCGCCCGAGATCGCTGTCGACGGTGAGGTCATCGAATCGGACCCACCGCGCAAGCTCGTGCTCAGCTGGCGCATGGTCATGGACCCTGCATCGTTTGCCGACGGGTGCAGCCGTTAGTAGCGCCAGCTCTTCAGATCCGCGCCCGCTGGTGCGGTCCGTTCCATCTGCGTGGTCATCTTGCCCATCAGCTCCTGCATTGGCGGACCCCAGCAGTGTGGCGCCATCGGTTGAAACACGATCTCACCCGTCCACTTCGGTGACGTCGTCGTCTTCAGGTAGTTCTCGAGGAGATGGACGCCCATGTTGAGATAGTACGAATCCGCATCGCCGACGTAGACGTTGATCTTGCCCGCGACCTTGGGGCCGAGTGTGGACCAGTTGGTCTCGAGGATGTTGCGGATGTCGTAGTGCTCCTTCCAGTACGCGGCGACGGACTTGTCGATCACGCCGGTCTGCTTGTCCCAGATGCGCCTCGGATATCCATCGACGCCGACGGGACCATACGTCGCCTCCCAGATGTCCCACTGTCCGCCGGAGCGCGAGTGATCGCCCTGTGCGAGCTCGGACCAGTTCTCGTCCTTCATCATCGCGGTGATGTTGCCGTCGGGTTTCCGCTGTGTGGGACGGTCGAGCTTCATCCATCCCCGATCGAACCAGTACGCGTTGGTGTCGGCGTAGATGTTGACGATCTGGTGATAGCGAAAGTCGGCCGCATCCGGGCAGAGCGACCACGTCCCGCCGTAGTAGTCCGGATACATCACCTGCTTGGCCAGTGAGATCCAGCCGCCGGTCGAGCCACCTGTGAGAAGTCGCGCCCACGGTTGACCGATCACGCGAAACCGCTTCTCGACGGCAGGGATGAGCTCCTGCATGATCGCGTCGCCGTAAGGGCCGTTGTTGGCGGAGTTCACGCCGTAGGAGTCGTCGTAATACGGCGACGGATGCTGCAGCGTGACGATGATCATCCGCGGCGTGCCGTCGGCATTCCAGTACGGCGTGGAGCCGACACCGGGAGCGCGCAGCGAGAAATGACCTTCGCTGTAAACGACGGGATACTTCGCTTCGGGATGCTTGTCGTAGTCCTTCGGCAGCAGGACGGTGGCGCCGAGGTAGATGGGATGATCCCACCATTTGGTAAGGATGCTGCTCTCGAGCTTGATGCGCTTGACGTTGTCGGTTTCGGGCGGCACGACGACGGGCGGAAGTACCTTGTCGGCCACGAGCTTGATCGGCGTCGACGACGATGGGTTGAAGTGCACCTTCACCGGATCGCCGTAGATGTTGCCGGGCGAGCGTTTCCAGTTCTGGCCTTCCCACTGGTCCATGTGCAGCCACACGGTGTGGCCGTCGGCGCGGGCGAACTTCGTGTAGACGTTCACGAAGGGCTGCACCCAATACTCGCCGGCGGGAATGTCCTTCAGGGTTCGCGCGGGAAAGCCGAATGTCGACGCATCGATGATGGCGGGCTTTCCAGCTTCGAGGCCCTCCACATTCACGCCAAAGAGCGGGACACCCGTTTCGCCGGTCTGTTCGATGGGGGTGCTCTGAGCAGAGCTCGTGCGACTCAGTGCTACGTAGACTCGGCCCGTTATGGGATCGCTGTGCGCCGACTTGGCGAAGACGATCTCGAAGCGCGGAGCGGCTGGCTTTTGGGCAGCGAGTGATGTTGCGGCAAACAGAATGGCGACGGCAATACTTGAAGGGCGCATGAGATCCGGCAAAAACGTTAAGGGCGTACTCGGTACGCCGTACCTTCGTACCTTGAACGGGCACAGACCACGGGGAGCGGTAGACACATTACTAAGGCCGAGCGCCCATGGTCACACTACGTCCGTGAGTAAACAGCGTCCACTGTTCCCCGTGGCCATTATGCCATTCCAGGTACGCAAGTACGTCGTACCAAGTACATCAGTTGAAAGACTACTTGTTTTCAGTTCGCCCGTGGTAGTGTCAACGTGAATGTCGACCCCACTCCGACGGTGCTCTTCACAGAGAGTTCCCCGCCCATGGCACGAGCGAGTTGCCGGCTGATCGCCAGGCCGAGCCCTACGCCCTGATCGCTCGGGCGCAGCGCGCGCTTCGCCTGAACGAACGGCTCGAAGATGCTCTCGATCTGCTCGGGAGGAATGCCGATACCGGTATCGGTCAACGCGATGGCTACGTCCTGGTCTGTCGACGAGAATGACAGCGACAGCGTGCCTCCAGCGGGCGTGAACTTGAGCGCGTTCGCAAGCAGGTTGAGCAGGATCTGCCGCGTACGATCCTCGTCGGCGAACGCCGCCAGACCCTCGGAGACCTCCGCCGCCTCGACGTGAAGATCCTTCTCCGCCACCTGCGGTGCGATCATCTCGAGCACGGCATCGATCGTCTTGCGAATCAGGACCTTCTCGGCGCGATACTCAATGCGTCCAACGCCGGCCTTCGCGAAGTCCAGCACGTCCGTGACGAGCCCGTCCAGGTAATTCTTGGCGCGCTGGATCTTCGAGAGATCGATGCGCTGTTCTTCGGTGATCGGACCGCGCACGCCGAGCTCGATGAGCTGTGTGTAGCCGCCAATCGCGTTGAGCGGCGTGCGGAGCTCGTGACTCATCGCCGCGAGGAAGTCGCTCTTGGCGCGATTGGCTTCCATCGCTTCATGAGTGAGGCGCTGGAGCTCCGCCTCCGCGCGGCGGCGCTCCTCGATGTCGGTGTTCGTCCCGAACCAGCGAATGATGTTGCCGTCCTCGTCACGCTGCGCAGTGGCCCGCGCGAGATGCCATCGATATTCATTCGTGCGCGCTTCCCGCAGCCGGAATTCGATCTCGTACGGCTCGCCGGTCGCAATCGAGTGCGCCCAGCGCTCTCCTGTGGCGGCGACGTCGTGCGGATGCAGCACCTTGAGCCACGCGTCGCCAAGCACTTCGTTTTTCCGCACGCCGAAGTAGAACGCGGCTCGTTCGCTGACGTAATCGAGCTGCCCATCGGGAGTGGCAGTCCATACCTGGACCGGAATTGCGTTCGCCAGGAAGCGATAGCGCGCCTCGCTCTCGACGATCGCCGCTCGCGTCTCCTCGCTGATCTGGAGAAGTCGCTCCATCTCGTGGCGCGCAAGAACACCCTCCGTGACGTCGGAGCCATGGGCGACGATGCCGCCGATGGATCCGTCCGCATTCGTGAGCGGCTGATAGACGAAGTCGACGAGGCGCTCTTCGGGCTGTGAGCCGGGGGTGCGCTGTAGCATGATGGCAACTTCCCGCCCCACGAACGGTTGACCGCTCTGATAGACGCTGTCGAGCAGGCCGCCAAAGCCCTGTGCCGCCACTTCCGGGAGCGCGTCCACCAGGCGGGCGCCGACGAGCGCCCGGTGACCGACGAGCTGCAGGTACGATGAGTTGACGAACTCGAACACGTGCTCGGGACCCTGCAGCACGGCGAGGAACCCTGGCGCCTGGGCGAGCACATCGCGGAGCCGGCTCTCCGCACGTTCCGCCACCGCGCGCGCGTCGCGAAGCGCAGCCTCGGCGCGCACGCGATCTGTCGTTTCCGATGCGACGTTCAGATAGGCGACGATCTCGCCTGTTTCGGAGCGCACGGGACTGAGCGAGTACGTAAACCACGCGTCAGCGGCCGTGTCGCCGGTGCGCTGAATGACGAAGTGGGTGTCTTCGCCATAGGCTTGCCGGCCCTCGGCGATCGCAACGAACATCGACACGATCTCTGGCCAGATCTCGGACCAGACCTGCGCGCCAGGTTGTGCCAGCGCGCGCGGGTGCTTGGCACCGAGCAACGCGCGATAACCGTCGTTGTAGATGAGCAGCTTCTCGGCGCCGCACCACAGGCTGATCGCGAACGGGCTTTCCATCGCGGTACGCACGATGGTGCGCAACGCGGGCTCCCATTGCTCCACGGGACCGAGCGATGTGGCGCTCCAGCCGATGCCACGGCATCGCGTGGCCATCTCGCCGTCGCCAGGAAAGAGGAACTCGATGCCGTTCGGCGCCTTGGTGTAGGTCATCCGTCTCAATGATAGCACGTGCCAGGTGCTATGAGTGCTCGGCGTAGAGCACAGCCGTCACGATGTGGCCCAATACCTGGACAGTCTTACCAGCCGAGCGTCGCCACCTTGAAAATGACGTTCACGCCCTGCCCGTAGGCGAAGCGCTTGTAGCGACTCAGGAAATCCGTGTACGTGGTGTTGGTCGCGTTGCGAACGTCTATGTCGAATCGCAGCGGTCGCGTGTGTATCATGCGCTCGAAGGAGGCGTCGAGGTTCAGCAGCGTATAGCCGTTCGCGGGGACATCGTTCGGATCCAGCCGCGTTTGCCGCTGGTTGACTTCCAGCTCGGCGCCCAGGGATACGCGCGGCGTCCATCCGAGTGAGGTCGAGTGGAGATGTGCTCCCACGATGCTGCGAGGAGGCGGCATGAGCGGGAGCGGCACGCCGCTGCTGCGCACGGTTCCGTTCACGAAGTCATGACTTCCGCGCAACGTCAACACGTCCAGCACATCGACGGACGCAGAGAGTTCCGCGCCCGTGAGTCGCGCGTCGGCCTGCGTGTGACGGAAGACCTTCAGTCCGCCGATGTTTTCAATCGTGGGCGTCGTGAAGATGTAATCGTCCACGGTGTTCTGAAACACGGTCGCGTCCGCGCGAACTCGGGCGCTAGCCCATCGCACACCACCATCGACGGAGCGGTCGGTTTCCGCCTTCAGCGTCGGGTCACCGATCTCGTAGCGCGCATCAGCGGCGTTCGGGGCGTTGGTGTAAAGGTCGAAGAGTGTCGGCGCGCGCCATCCCCTGCCAAGATTGGCCACGAGGCCGAGCTGCGGCACGGGACGAATGACGAAGCCGACGTCGCCGGTGGTGGCCGACCAGCTCCGCTTGTCCGCGGCGAGTGAGAGTGGCACACTCGCATCGGAGGAAAGCGAGCGCGTGTCGCTGCGGAGGCCCGTCACCAGGCTGACCGGACCAAACGTCAGCTGCTCGAACGAGAATGCGCCGACCGAGCTGGTGGTTGCGCCGGGGACGAGGAAGATCGGCCCGCTCGTGCCGCTGAGCTGATACATCGTGGAGATGCCGAGCGTGCCGGAGAGATTGGCGCCGACCGTGTGATGGGCAAGGATGTCGGCCGTTCCGGTGTTGAGCACGAGGCCGAACGCCTGCTGGTCCTTCACCTTCGTGCATGTCGTCTGACCTGGCGCAGGCTGGCAGTCGTCGGACACCTCGGCAAGTGAGTGCCGCTGATATTGCGCCTTGGTCTCGATGCGCAGCCCATCGTTCACGGCGTAGTTGTTCGTGACCTGGAGGCGATCGTCCAACGTCTGGCGCACCGGCCCTCCGGTGGAGTCGCCAGCTTCGGGCCCGCTCGCCTCGAGCAGGTGAAATTCCCCGCCGTAGTGCGCGGCGCGGATCGTCGTGTTGCCATGGGCGCCATTGATACCGAAGGCGCCCTCGCCGTTCACTGCGAAGAAACTGGAATTCTGGAGGATGCCCTTCGGCGTCTGCACGTCGAGCGCGAAGCGTCCCGTGGCGAGCCCGCGCCAGCCGTAGCGTCCCTTCGTGCCCTCGAGCATGGCGGCGGAGCCGAGCTCCGTGTTGTTCGAGCCTCCGTAGGCTTCGAGAGCACCGCGTCGCGTCGTCGCACCGTCGGCGGAAAAGGGAAGCTCGGCGGATATGACATTGACCACGCCTCCAAGTGCCTCGGAGCCGTACAGCACACTGGCCGGTCCGCGGATGACCTCGATGCGCTGCGCGAGGCGCGCGTCGAGCGAAGGACCGTCCTCGTCGCTCCAGGAGTAGTCCTCGAGGCGGCTGCCGTCGGTGAGCACGAGCACGCGTGGGCCGAAGAGGCCGCGAATCATCGGCTTGCCCACCTGCTGGCCGGACGAGACGTTGCGCACGCCCGCGAGCTGGGCGACTGAGTGCGCCAGGGAGATTCCGCTGCCGGGATGCACTTCATCGCCGGTGAGGATGCTCGTCGACAGCGGGGACGCGACGGCGTCGACCGGCGCGCGACTGGCCGTGACGTTCAAGGGCTCGATCGCGATTGCTCCCGGGTCGAGAGTAACGTCGATCTCGAGTATGGCGTCACCGACGACGATGGCGCGCGCGCTGGTGCGGAAGCCAATCCGGCGAATGCTGAGCGCGTAGTGGCCAGCGGGAATGGCGTCGAAGCGAAAGCGTCCGTCGTTCGCGCTGGTGACCGCGCGATTGAGCTCGGTAATGGCGACCGTGGCGCCACTGACCGGCGCGCCGGAGCCTGAAACGATGCGGCCAGTTACGTCACTCGCGAGCCGATCGACGGCGAGGGGCGATGGCTCGCGCGTCGCGTGGGCGTGCGCCGACGTTAGCAGGACGAGCGCTGCCGCCGCAAAAAGTGCGAGACGCATCCGGATTGCGTATTAGGTAGAGTGTGGCGAGTGCAGGATCTTCCTCCCAAGGTAGCCCTGTTGGATGCGCTTGGCACGGCTGCACGCCGGACGCGGGGCGGGTGCGCGGCTCCGCGTCCGAGGTACGTCGCTTACCCCCCCGTGCGTCTACCGCGCATCGCGCCAAACCGGGCGCGCGGAGGGCCACCAGCGCCCATGGGTCCGGCACCGCGCATCATCCACGCGTCGGCCTGCTGGTCGACGGTGAGCACCGCGAGCGCATCGCGAAGGTCAGTGCGCTCCTGTTCCTGAACGCGAACCATCATCGCTCGGTTCTGGTCACCCATCATTGGACGCGGGGCAGCCGGGGCGGCGCCGGGTTGCGGCCGGTTGGCGCGCATGAGTGAGTCCATGGACGCGCGCATGGACTTGTGACGGTCGTCCGTACGACGGGCGATCGCCGCCAGCCTGCTCAACTGCGGGTCGGTGAGCTTCAGCTCCGCCGTATGAGCGAGCAGCATGCTCGCGATGCCGCCACCGGCCATTGGGCCGCCCATCATCCCGGGGCGACCGGGACCCATCTGTCCCATGCCGGGGCCGCCGGGTGTCGGGGCGAGCGACCGCCGTCCTGGTGCGCCGCCGCGCTGGGACGGTGGACCCTGCCGAGGTGACTGTCCGGGCTGCGGCGCGGGCGCGGGCTGCTGTGCACTTGCCGCAGCCGCGCTGGCCACGAGTGTGAGCGCAAGAAGCCGATAGGCAATTCTCATGGTGCGATCCTCCATTGTATTGAGCGATAAAGCCGACTGACGTGCCTCGCGACGATCGTCAGATGTCCTCGACCACTTTCATAGTCCCTGACGATATGTAGGCTCGAACAGCGTCTCCCGTTGGGCCGCGGCGGCGCGCTTGGGTCAGACGACCGCGAATGCGCGCACCGGAAACGTGCCGAACGCCCTCACCTTCACCGGCACGGCGAAGAAGCGACTGCCTTCGTTCGGGAGTGCTGCGAGACCGCGCATGTGCTCGACAATCGGGATCTCGCTGCCGAGGAGCACGGAGTGCACCGGGCGTTCGCCGGTGGAGATGCTGTCGATGTTGTACGAATCGATGCCGACGATTGCCGCTCCCGCGGATGCGAGCCAGTCGGCGGCGCGCTCGGTGAGATGCGGGTGACTCTCGAAGTACGTGTCCGTGCGCCAGTGGCGATCCCACCCGGTGTGGAACAACACCGCCTTTCCTTTCACGAGTCGCTTGGTCAGAGGCACTTCATCGATTGCGGTGGTCGAGCCGGGCGGCACGCGCACGACCAGACACTCGAGATTTGCGAGCGACTCCAGCGGAAGTTCCGACAGGTCCTTTCCGTTCTCGTAGCGATGAAACGGGCTGTCGACGTACGTCCCCGTGTTGCCGACCATCTCGATGCGCCCGATCTGGAACTCCGTGCCGGGAGCGTACCGCGCGTGCGACGCCTCGCGACTCAACCAGTCGCAGATGATCGGCGCAGGCAACCCCTTGTACGTCACCATCTCATGTTCGACGGTGTGGCTCACGTCGATCAAGCGTCTCTCCATTGTGCCAACTGGGGAATGGGGGGAAAGCGTGAGCTCGAGCTCTTGCAAAGCAAACGAAGAGCCGTCAGTCAACAGCTATCAGCGTCAGTTCACTGTTGGGCGGAAATTCACACACTGCATGGACTCTCCCAATTCGACGGCGACTCATAGATTCCGCAATGCCCAATCCAGTCTTTCGTCGCGCCACGATTGCCGTTGCTGCGCTCGCAGGCGTTGCCGTCACGAGTGGGTTGTGCCGATGCGCCAGAAAGAATACCATCTCGTACGATAGGCACCGCGGTGGGCCTGGGCTCGGGCCTGGGCCTAAGCCAAACGCTCATTCCTCAATACACGGCACTTTCGTATAATCGGAAGTGCCGCCGCCGGCATCCTGCGCCGTCGCGCTGCGACGATGACCGTACGTCCCCGCCTACCCGACCCACAATGATGAGTATCCGCCGGATCCTGTACGTGCTCGCGGCCGCTGCCACAGCGCCCGCTGGTGCCACTCTCCATGCCCAGGCGGCTCCCGCCCAGCGCAGCGCCGCGATGCAGACCGTGGAGGACCGCACGAACGGAATGCGAAAGATCGACGGCTACTTCCCGTTGTACTGGGAGGAGCGGACCGGCTCCCTCTACATGGAGATTCCGCGCTTCGACAGCGAGTTCCTGTTCTCGACCGGACTGTCGGCGGGACTTGGCTCGAACGACATCGGCCTCGATCGCGGGGCAGGTGGCCAAGGCAAGGTCGTGCAGTTCCAGCGCGTCGGCCCGAAGGTGTTTCTCGTTCAGCCGAATCAGTCGTTCCGCTCGAGCAGCACGAATCCCCGTGAAGTGAAGTCGGTGGAGGAGTCGTTCGCGCGTTCGATCCTCTGGGGATTCACGGTGGCCGCTGAAGGCGGCGGACGCGTGCTCGTCGACGCAACGCCGTTCTTCCTCCGGGACCTTGGTGGCGCAGGTGGGGCGCTGCGACCCGGTGCGTGGCGCGTCGATCCGACGCGCAGCGCCATCTACCTGCCGAATACGCGCGGCTTTCCCAAGAACACCGAGATCGACGTCACGCTCACGTTCGCGAGCGAGCCGCAAGGCGCACGCGGCAATGCGGCTGGACCCACGCAGGGACCTGAGCCGATCGGAGCGCGTCAGGGCGGCGGATTTGGTGGAGGACTCTTCAGCGGCAGCGTCGGGAGTGTGACGCCGACGAGTGATGCCGTCACGCTGCGGGAGCATGCGTCGTTCGTCGAGCTGCCCGATGCAGGCTACAAGCCGCGCGTCGACGATCCGCGCGCCGGCTACGGCGGCATTGGCTATGTGGACTACAGCACGCCGATCGGCGAGCCGATGATCGTGCGCTACGTGCGACGTCACCGCCTCGAGAAGAAGGATCCCACGGCCGCCGTGAGCGAAGCGGTGAAGCCCATTCAATACTGGGTGGATCCCGGCGCACCGGAGGACGTGAAGAAAGCGCTGCTCGAGGGCGCGAGCTGGTGGAACCAGGCATTCGAAGCCGCTGGATTCCGCAATGCGTTCAAGGTCGACGTGTTGCCCGATGGCGCCGACCCGATGGACATCCGCTACAACATGATCAACTGGGTGCATCGGTCAACGCGCGGATGGAGCTCTGGCGGGACGGTCACCGATCCGCGCACCGGCGAGATCATCAAGGCGACCGTCACACTCGGCTCACTGCGCGATCGTCAGGACTATCTGATCTTCGAGGGACTGCTGTCGCCCTACACGACCGGCAACGAGAAGCCGGCGATTCTCTACGAAACGGCACTCGCGCGCATTCGCCAGCTCGCCGCGCACGAGGTTGGTCACACGCTCGGACTCGGCCACAACTACTACGACAGCGACAACGGATGGATATCCGTCATGGACTATCCGCATCCGATCGAGACGCTGAAGGACGACGGCACGATCGACCTGTCGCACGCGTACGCGGCGAAGATCGGCGACTGGGACAAGGTCACGATCAATTACGGATATCGGCAGTTCCCGGCAGGCACCGCGGAAGCAGCGCCACTCACGAAGATCCTCGACGACGCATGGGCGGCGGACCTTCGGTACTTCACGAACCAGGACATCGACATTCATCCGCGTGCGGATCAGTGGACGAATGGCGCGAATCAGGCCGATGAGCTGAATCACCTGATGAAGATTCGTCGTGCCGCGCTGAACCGGATGGGTGAGCATACGATCAGGACGGGCGCACCGATGACGATGATCGAGGAGCCGCTCGTCCCGATCTTCATGTACCATCGCTACGCAGTGGAATCATCAGCATCGATGCTCGGCGGACAGGACTTCGTCTACGCGATGCGGGGTGATGGTCGGACGCCGACGAAGTGGGAATCGGCCGCGAATCAGCGGAAGGCACTCGATGCACTGGCTGCGACGCTGAAGCCGTCCGAGCTCGTGGTGCCCACGAAGCTGCTGGGGCTCATTCCTCCGCGCCCGCCAGGATTCGGCATGCATCGCGAGCTCTTCGCGCGGACCACAGGTGAGGCGTTCGATCCGCTCGCGCCGGGAACCATTGCTTCAGATGTGACGATCGGCTTTGTGCTGCAGCTTGACCGCGTATCGCGGATCGTGGCTCAACATGCGGTGGATCCGTCGCTCCCAGGGCTGGAGGAGGTGATCGATCGTCTCACGAAGGCGACGTTCGATGCGCCGACGACATCGGCGTACGAGGCGGAAGTCCGTCGCGCCGAGGAGCGCGTGCTGGTGAGTCGCCTGGCGTGGTTGACGGTGGGTTCCAGCAATGGTCAGGTGCGCGCCGTGGCTGCGCTGAAGCTGCAGCGATTGGCCGCACGACTCCGGAGCGGCAGTGCGAGTGAGGCTGACGTCGCACAGCATGCGCTCCTCGCTGCGGACATCAAGCGGTACCTGGAGCACCCGAGCGAGGTGCCGAGCGTGTTGACGGCGGCACCGGCACCGCCGGGTGCGCCCATCGGTGATATCGGTGAGAATTGGCTCGACACGCCGAGGTGGACGTCCGCACAGGAAGTCGCGCCAGTAGTGGTCGGGGTGCCCTTCCAGTAAACCTCTATTTGAGGAAAGGTGTGAGTGGGTGCGCGGGGGGTGACACAATGTCACACCCCGTTGGCATCGCAGAAGCCAATGTTCTGCCGCGCGGCTGTAGAGACGTCTCCAGTCCGCGTCCTCCGCGATAAAACCCGAGCAAGAGCGGCTCATTTCAGGGGGTTGAGTGGCGCAATCCTTCGTCGTGTGCACTGCAACCGCAGAGCTATCAGTCAACAGCCCTCAGCATCAGTGGACAGTGACCACGTGCACATAGCCGGCGCATCGAAAAGGACCGCTGTTCCGCTCGACTGTGAACTGACGCTGATGGCTGACGGCTCTTCGGTTGCAGTGCCGAGGTCGGGTGAAACATCCGTAATGGCCACCCCGTAACAGGCTTCACCCGAACCTTCGGCGACTTTGCGTTGTCCAAGCAACACTATTCCCCGAAACGTCCCCACCCGCCCCGCCGATGCGAAACATCAAGCTCGCCGCTCGGATGCTGCTCAAGACGCCGTTCGTCACTGCCATCGCCGTGCTGTCCCTGGCGCTCGGCATCGGTGCTAACGCCGCGATCTTCTCCATGTTCGACCAGCTCCTCCGTCGCCCGCTCGACGTCAACCAGCCGAGCCAGCTGGTGAACCTGTCGGCGCCGGGGCCGATGCCGGGCTCGAACTCGTGCAACCAGAGCGGCCAGTGCGACGAGGTCTTCAGCTACGCGATGTACCGCGACCTGGAGAAGTCGCCGGGACCGTTCACCGGCGTCGCAGCCCATCGCATCACGAGCGTGTCGATGGCGGTGCGCAACGAGCCGCTCACCGGGGAGGTAGGCATGGTGAGCGGCAACTACTTCCCGGTGCTCGGACTCAATGCCGCGGCAGGACGACTGCTCACCCCGGACGACGACAAGGTCATCGGCGCGAACTTCGTCACGGTGATCAGCCACAGGTTCTGGGAGGACAAGTTCGGCAAGGATCCAAGGGTGATCGGCCAGCCGATCATCGTGAACGGCAAGTCGTACTCGATCGTGGGCGTCGCCCCCGAGAAGTTCGACGGCACCACCAAGGGCACCCGCGCGCTGGTGTTCCTGCCGATCTCGATGCGCGGCGAGATCCAGCGATTCAGCAAGTGGGAAGACCGACGCAACTACTGGGTCTACCTCTTTGCCCGCCTGAAGCCCGGCATGACGATCGAGTCTGCCGCACCCGCCGCCAATGCGGTGTACCACCCGATCATCACCGACGTCGAGGCTCCACTCCAGAAGTCGATGAGCGACAAGACGATGGAGAGCTTCAAGAACAAGAAGCTCGTCCTCGTCCCGGGGAGCCGAGGGCAGAGCTCCATCAACAAGGAAGCGAAGACACCCATCATACTGCTGTTCTCGGTGACGGGCGTGGTGCTCCTGATCGCGTGCGCCAACATCGCGAACCTGCTGCTCGCTCGCGGCGCGGGTCGTGCGACCGAGATGGGCGTTCGCCTTGCCCTCGGCGCCACGCGCGGGAACCTCGTGACGCAGTTGCTCACCGAAAGCGTGATGCTCGCGCTCGTCGGTGGAATCGCGTCGCTGCTGGTCGCGCAATGGACACTCAGCGTCATCAGCGCGCTGCTTCCGCCCGCGGCCTCCGACACGATGCACTTCACCATCAGCAATGCGGTGATCCTCTTCTCGGCCGCCTTGAGTATCGCGACCGGGATCATCTTCGGACTCTTTCCCGCGATGCACAGCACGCGCAGTGACCTGATCAGCGCCATTCGTGCGGGCGCAGGACAGATCGCTGGCGGGCGCGCGGCAGCACGCTTCCGGTCGGGGCTCGTGACCGCGCAGATCGCGTTGTCGATGGGACTGCTGATCATGTCGGCGCTCTTCCTGAAGAGCCTCATGAATGTCAGCCGGGTCGACCTCGGCGTGAAAGTTGATCAGATCGCGACCTTTCAGATCGTTCCGCAGCGCACTGGCTACGACAGTGCGCGGAGTGCGGTGCTCTTCAGTCGCGTGGAGCAGGAGCTCGCCGCCACGCCGGGCATCACGCTGGTGACGGATGGCATCGTGCCCCTTCTGAGCGGCGACAACTGGGGCAACTCCGTGCACGTGCAGGGCTACACCTGCGGCCCCGACGTCGACTGCGGCGCGCGCTACAACGAGATTGGCGCCGACTACTTCAAGACGTTCGGCGTCCGCCTCATCGCCGGCCGCGAATTCACGCCATCTGATCAGCAGGGAGCACAACGTGTCGCGATCGTCAACGAGGAATTCGCGAAGAAGTTCAAGCTCGGCACTGATGTCGTCGGCAAGTTCATGGGCGACGGCGACGACGACTCGCTCAACGTCCAGATCATCGGACTTGTCCGCAACGTGAAGTACAGCCAGGTGAAGGACTCTGTGCCGCCGGTGTTCTACCGCCCGTGGCGGCAGGATCCTCGCGCCGGCAGCCTGTTCTTCTACGTGAAGTCGACATTGCCCCCAGAGCAGATCCTCGGAACGCTCCGTGCGACGATGAAGCGCATCGATCCGAGCCTTCCCGTCGAGGAGCTCAAGACGATGAACCAGCAGGTGAAGGAGAACGTCTTCCTCGACCGGATGATCTCCATTCTGTCGAGCGCATTCGCGCTGCTGGCCACGCTGCTCGCTGGCGTGGGTCTCTATGGCGTGCTCTCGTATTCCGTTACCCAGCGCACGCGCGAGATCGGCGTCCGCATGGCCCTCGGTGCCGATGGCGCGCGCGTACGCAAGCTCGTGATGCGGCAGGTCGGCGTCATGCTGCTGATTGGTGGCGCGATCGGGATTGCCGCGTCACTCGGATTGGGGCGTGCGGCGCGGTCGATGTTGTACCAGCTCGAGGGGCATGATCCTGCCGCCATGGCGATTGCCGTCGTGCTCCTGGCGTGTGTCGCGCTGGCGGCGGGATTCATTCCGGCGCGCCGAGCGGCGCTCGTGGATCCGATGAACGCTCTTCGCTACGACTGAGCTGACTGACTGATGGATATCGCCCGTACCGCACCAACCAAGACGCGACGCAACCTGCTCATTGGCGGGGGCGTGCTCGTGCTCGTCGCAATTACCGCGTGGACCATGAGCCTCGACCCCGCCGCGCAGACGATCGAGCGCTCGGCCGTGCTCATCGACAGTGTGCGCCGAGGCGACGTGGTGCGCGAGGTGCGCGGGCCGGGCACGCTGGTGCCCGAGCATATTCGGTGGATCACGGCGCAAGCCAGTGCGCGTGTCGAGCGGCTCGCGTCGGAATCGGGCAAGAATGTGGGCAGCGGCGAGCTGTTGCTTGAGCTCAGCAATCCCGATCTCCAGATCCAGACCATGCAGGCGGAGCAGCAGGTGCGGCAGGCCCAGATCGAGCTGCTGAACCTCAAGACAACGTTGCGAAGTCAGTTGCTCACGCAGCAGGGTGTGGTCGCAAACACGCGGACCCAGTATGTGGGCGCGACGCAGGAAGCCGCGGCGGCCGATTCGCTGGCGAAGCGGAAGCTGATGTCGGACTTCGAGGTGCAGACCAAGCGCGCGCAACGTGACGAGTTCACGACGCGGCTGCGCGTGGAGCAGGAGCGGCTCAAGCTGATGGAGGAAGCGATCGACTCGCAGATCGCGACGCAGGCGAGTCAAGTGGAGCAGCTCAAGGCCATCGCGATGAATCAGCAGAATCGGCTCCAGTCGCTCAAAGTGCGTGCGCCCGAGGCGGGAGTGCTCCAGGATCTCACGCTGCAGCTCGGCCAGTGGGTGCCGGAGGGCACGACGCTCGCGAAGGTGGTGCAGCCGGGTCAGTTGAAGGCCGTGCTGCGCATTCCGGAAAGCCAGGCGAAGGATGTGACGATTGGCCAGAAGGCCAGCGTCGATACGCGGAACGGTTTCGTGGCTGGACACGTGATGCGGAAGGATCCGTCGGCGCAGGGTGGCAGCGTGACGATCGATGTGGCACTGGATGGAAAGCTTCCGAACGGCGCGGTGCCGGACCTGAGCGTCGACGGCACCATCGTCATCGAGAAGCTGAACAATGTGCTGTACAGCGGACGTCCCGCGTTCAGTGCGGGCTCGGGGTCGGCGTCGCTCTTCAAGGTGTCCCCCGACGGGAAGACGGCGACGCGTGTGTCCGTGGAGCTCGGGCGCAGCTCGGTGAACGTCATCGAGATCACGCGCGGGCTCGCGGTCGGGGACAAGATCATCGTGTCGGACATGTCGCAGTACGCGAATGCAGCTCGCGTTCGCATCAAGTAACTCTGGACATCACGGGAGAATGACGATGGCTTCGAATGGCGACGGCAGTGCACTCATCAGCATGCGCTCCATCACGAAGGTGTTCTACACCGACGACGTGGAGACCCATGCGTTGTCCGACGTGCACTTCGAGATCGCGAAGGGCGAGTACGTCGCGATCAGCGGGCCATCGGGCTGCGGCAAGACGACACTCCTCTCGATCCTCGGCCTGCTCGACTCGCCGACTACGGGCGAGTACACGCTCGCGGGCGAGAGCGTGGCGCGCCTGACGCCGACCGAGCGTGCGCGGGTGCGCAATCGGCAGATCGGATTCATCTTCCAGGCATTCAACCTCATCGGCGACCTGTCCGTCTTCGACAACGTGGAGCTGCCGCTGACGTATCGCGACATGCCTGCGGCCGAGCGAAAGGAGCGAGTCAATGCGGCGCTCGAGCGGGTCGGGATGTCGCATCGCGCCAAGCACTTTCCGGCGCAGTTGAGCGGCGGTCAGCAGCAGCGTGTCGCGGTGGCGCGCGCGGTCGCGGGTGATCCCGCGATCCTGCTCGCGGATGAGCCGACGGGAAACCTGGACTCCAAGAATGGCGAGGCCGTGATGGAGCTGCTCCGCGAACTCAACGCGAACGGCAGCACGGTCTGCATGGTGACGCACGATTCACGGTATGCGCAGCATGCTGACCGTGAGGTGTCGCTGTTCGATGGTCGAGTGCTGGATCCCGTGCTCGTTTGACGCGGAACGGCGCAGGCTGCGCAACGCAGAACTGCGCTGAAACAGCAACCAGAACATTTGTATCGATCAATCCGGCGTCACCCTCGCAGTGGCGACGCCCACCGTCCTGTCGGCACCACCGTAGTAGAAGAGCCACCGCCCCGCGTCACGCACCATTCCTTCCACGAAGACGACGTTCGGCACCTGACCCACGCGCTCCCATGGGCGCTCCGGGACAAACACCGGTTGATCCGAACGGCGAAGGAGATGCGTCGGGTCGTTGCGATCGAACAGCGCCCAACCGGTTCGGTACACCAGCTTGTCGTCGGCGCCGTTGTACACGAGCCAGATGCCCTCGCTCGTCATGATCGGTGCGGGGCCGGGCTCGGTGACACGCGAGTCGAAGTGCCCCGCGCGTCGCGGTAGCACCGGATGGTCGAGCGCCTCGGTCCAGTGCAGCAGGTCGTCGGAATACGCGATACCTGTCTGATCGGGCGTCCCCTTCGCGTCGGCCATGTAGTACATCCAGTACTTCCCATTCACTTTCTCGGGGAGAATCGCGCCGGACTTCGTCCACCCGGTATTCCATCGCCCGCGTTTCGCCGGCATGATCACGCCCTTGCGATCCCAATGAATGAGATCGGTGGACGTCGCGAGACAGAGCTGCGCGTCGACGGTGTTGTAGCCCGTGTACGTCAGATAGTAGACGCCGCCGATCTGCACGAGCCGCGGATCCTCGACACCACCATTCTTCTCGTATGCCGCTTCGGGAGAGAGCACCGGCTCCGGACGCGGCGTGAAGTGCACGCCGTCCGTTCCACTTGCGTAGCCCAGTCGAGACGTACCCTTCGCGTCCTGCGCACGGAAGAGCATGACGTACTCTCCGCCTCGCCGCACGACCGTTGGATTGAACACGCCCTTCGCGGCGAAGCCGGTGCCGAATGGCTCGAGGATGGGCGTGTCGCTCAGTCGCTTCCAGTTTCCGAATGGAAGCTGAAGCGTGGCAAGCACGACAGCCGCTAGCGTGAACAACGCGCGCATCAGCATTTTGGTGCTCCCTGGCAGGACGCGTAATCGATTCAGCAATCGTACTCAACAGGATCGTGTGCCGTGAGGTCTTACCCGATGCGAAGCGTGCTGGTTCTCCTTCTCTCCGTCGCAGGCGCATGCGCTCATCCAGTGACGCAGGCTCCGCAACCCGCGACGACGCGGGCGCTCGCCACGACGACGCGCTGGCTCGCCACATGGACGGCGAGCGCCTCTGAAGGTCCGCGACGTCCGCCGCGCGATTCAGTCGATCGTACGCCGACACTCTTCAATCAGACGGTTCGACTGATCGCGCGAACGTCGATCGGCGGTGACAAGGTGCGCGTCCGGTTGTCGAACGAATACGGCGACCGCCCACTCGTGATCGGAGCCGCTCACATCGCCGTGCGAGACTCCGGCGCGGCGATCGATCCGTCGACGGACCGCACCCTCACCTTCGGCGGACGCGCCACCGTGCGGCTGAATCCCGGCGCGGTTGCATTCAGCGATCCCGTCACCCTCGCCGTCCCGGCGCTCCGCGACGTTGCCGTCAGCCTCCACCTCGCCGACTCGGCGCGCATCGTCACGCGTCATCAGCTCGCGCTCCAGACGAACTACGTCGGGCGCGGCGACGTGACAGGCGCACGCATGTTCACGCCCGAAACGACGCTCCTCGTATGGCCGTTCCTCGTGGGCGTCGACGTCACCAACAACGCCGCCGTCGGCGTGATCTCGACGATCGGGAATTCAATCACGGATGGAGCCCTGTCGACGCGTGACGCCAACACGCGCTGGCCGAACGTCCTCGCGAAGCGTCTCAGTGTCGGCGATGCACCGATGGCGGTGGTGAATGCCGGCATCTCCGGCGGTCGTGTGCTCACGCTTGGCGCCGGTCCCAGCGCGCTCGCGCGATTCGATCGCGACGTTCTCACCACGCCGGGCCTCACGCACGTGATCCTGCTCGAAGGCATCAACGACATCGGCGCGAGTGCGCGGGATGGCGTGACCGCCGAGGACATCATCTTCGGCTACCGACAGATGATCATGCGCGCCCACGAGCGCGGCGTGAGGATCATCGGTGCAACGCTGACGCCAGCGGGTCCGCGCGCATCGTTTACACCCGCGCTCGAGGCGCGACGGACGGCCGTGAACGTGTTCGTACGATCCAGCGGGGAGTTCGACGGCGTCATCGACTTCGACGCCATCACGCGCGATCCCGCCAACCCACTTCAGTTCCTGCCCAAGTACGACTCTGGCGATCACCTCCATCCCGGCGATGTGGGATACAAGGCCATGGGTGAGGCGATCGACCTCATGCTCTTCGGGGTCAAGCGCTAGTCGTGCGAGGCTCTTACGCTCAGGTTTCGCTGTCATTCACTGAATCATCTCGCACCTCTTCGTAACCGCGCTCGAGCCATGCATCCACGCATTCAGGAAGTGCTCTCCGTACTCGACGACACCCGCGCGTCGCTCGAGAAGGCTGTTGCGGCGATGCCCAACGGGATTCACCGCACACGTCCATCCGAAGATCGGTGGTCGGTCGCCGAGGTCGTCGAACATCTCGCGATGGTCGAGGGCCGCATTGCGCAGATGCTGACCGAGAAGATCGACGCTGCCCGCAAGGCCGGACTCGGCGCGGAAACGGATACGACGCCGGTCGCGCCAATGCTCGACATCACCACCGTGATCGACCGCAGCAAGCCGATTACAGCGAGTGAGGCGTCACAGCCTCGCGCAGGTCTGTCCACCGAAGACGGCCTGAAGCTTCTGTCGGAGCGCCGCCAAGCTCTGCGCGATGCCATCACGTCAGCCGACGGACTCGCACTCGGGTCCGTCGAGGTACCGCACGCGCGCCTGGGTACGCTCAACGTCTACCAGTGGCTGCTCTTCCTCGCTGGTCACGAAGCACGGCATACGGATCAGATCCGCGAGATGGCGATAGCGCTTCAACACTGAGCGTGCGGCTGATCAGGCATGAGATGGTCAACTAACAAGTACGATGACCAGACTTCTTCGCTCCATTGCATTCGCCGTCACCGCATCTGCACAGACGGCATCCAACGGCGCCTCAGACGCCGACCAGACGTTTTTCGACTTCCAAATCGAACGTCGACGGATAGGTGCTGGTGCAGTTCGTGGTGGACGAGCGTGGCGAGGCCCGGATGAGCACCTTCAACAGCCGTACACGTTCAACGCGCACTAGTCACGCGCCGAAACGCAGGGTAGGCAAGGGTGGTGGCGGTCCCACCGCCGCCCCTGGCACCTTCTGAGACCTTGATTCGTAGGGTATGCTTCAGCCCGAGCTCCAGTCAGTGACTCGGCGCGCCTGTCGCCTCCTACCATTGCGATGACCTCGATCAAGCGTTCTTCGGCCGTCCCGCTCGCCATGGTACCGGCGCTGGCGGCACTCGTTGGTTGTAACAACGGCCCGGCCACGGTATCGGGCGTGGACCCGTGCCTGCCGCAGGTCTACAACGAGACACAGTGTCTCTACGCCACTCAGCACCAGGGCTACTACTACGGTGGCGCGTGGTACCATCACGCGTACACGATGCCGTTCCTCTACTACAACAACGGCTACTCCGGCTACGTGCGCTCCGGGGGGACGGTGCGCGCACTGTCGCCTTCGTCGTACTCGCCAAGTTTGGGTGGCTCGGTGGGACGTACGACTGTCGTGCGCGGTGGCTTCGGAAGCATCGGCGGGACACGCGGCTTCGGCGGGAGCTGACGTGGAGCGCATCGCGAGCACGCCGCGTCCCGACTGGCAGGCAATCGTCGAGGCGCGCGGTCTCAAGTGGCATACCGGCCAGACGCCGTACTGGTCGGAAGACGCGTACTACCGCTTCACCACCGAGCAGATCGACACACTCGAGCGCGCGACGAACGAGCTGCACGAGCGCTGCCTCGAGGCGGTGCAGCACGTCATCGACGAGAAGCGCTACGACGAGCTGAAGATCCCCGAGCACGCCATCCCGCTCATTCTCAAGAGCTGGGAGGCGGAGCCGCCGAGCGTCTATGGGCGGTTCGATCTCGCGTACGACGGCAGGACGCCGCCGAAGATGCTCGAGTACAACGCCGATACGCCGACGTCCCTACTGGAAGTCTCGGTCATCCAGTGGGACTGGATGCAGGCGCTGCATCCGGGCGCCGACCAGTTCAACTCGATTCACGAGAAGCTGGTGGCGTACTGGCAGTACATCCAGGACGACCTCGAGAAGAGCGGACCCCTCGGCCCCGTGGTGCATTTCGCGTCCGTCGACGATCTCGAGGACGGCATGACCGCGGCTTATCTCGCCGAGACGGCTGCGCAGGCTGGCCTTCAGGTGAAGCTGATCGCGATGGCCGACGTCGGCTGGGATCCGCAGGCGAAGGAGATGTGCGATCTTCAGGACGCGCGTATCGACACGCTGTTCAAGCTGTATCCGTGGGAGTGGATGATGCACGAGCCGTTCGGCGATCACCTGCGCGTCGCGGAGACGCTGATGATCGAGCCGGCGTGGAAGATGGTGCTGTCGAACAAGGGGATCCTGCCGATCCTGTGGGAGATGTTCCCGGGTCATGGCAACCTGCTTCCGTCGTACTTCGACGAGCCGCACGGGATGTTCGAGTACGCGAAGAAGCCGTTGCTCTCACGCGAGGGCGCGAACGTCACCGTGCATACGATGAAGGAGCACGTGGAGTCGACGGGCGAATACGGCGCGGAGGGTTACGTCTTCCAGGAGCTGGCGCCGATTCCCGAGTTCGACGGCAAGCGTCCGATCATCGGGTCGTGGATCATCGGCCAGGAAGCGGCTGGAATCGGTGTTCGTGAGGCGGATGGTTGGGTGACAGGGAATACGTCGCGGTTTGTGCCGCATCTGTTTCGTTGATCGATCCTCGTTGAAACGACGTTGTTCGTGGTTATCGCGAATCCAACGAATCTTACGAATCCACGCGAATTAAAAAACAAACAATAAGAATTTATATTTGTCGCCGAACAGGCCGTTTGCGCACGGAGCGATTCGCGTAGATTCGTGAAATTCGCAGGATTCGCGTTGCCCACGAACAACGTTTTTGACATTCCGAACAACGCCTTATTCACCAGATTCGACAGAACCAAACAGCCCTTGGGGGAGTATAGAAAGTGTACCCTTCACGCCAGGATCTCCCGATGAAAAGCACGCTCATCCGCGCCGCGGCGCTGCTGTCGTTGGTTGCTGCACCCGCATTTGCGTCTGCTCCGGTCCAGTCCGCTCCGCTCGACACCGTCGTGTTCGCCGGCGGCTGTTTCTGGGGCGTCCAGGCGGTATTCCAGCATGTGAACGGTGTCGTCAGCGCCACCTCCGGATACGCCGGTGGCCGCGCCACTCGGCCCAGCTATGAAGAGGTGAGCACTGGCAGCACGGGCCACGCGGAGTCCGTGCGGGTCGTGTACGATCCCTCGAAGGTGACGTACACCAAGTTGCTCGACGTCTTCTTCACCGTCGCGCACGACCCAACGCAGCTCAATCGCCAGGGTCCCGACCACGGCACGCAGTACCGCTCCGCGCTCTTCTACACGAACGAAGCGCAGAAGACTGCGACGAACGCCTACATCGCGCAGCTGGTGAAGGGCGGGGAGAAGGTCGTCACGCAGGTCGCACCGCTGAACGGATTCTACCAGGCGGAAGGCTATCACCAGGATTACGCGACGCTGCACCCGAACGAGCCGTACATCTACTACAACGACGCCCCGAAGATCGCGGCTTTGAAGAAGCAATATGCGTCTTTGTGGACGGACAAGCTCGCCGCACACTAGGGGTCGGACAGTCTGACTGTCCGACTGTCAGACTGTCAGACTTGCATCATGGTGCCTTGCATCAGCATCACCAGGTTGCCATCGGCGCGGAGCTCGCCGGACACAACTACCAAGGTGCGGCCTGACCTCGCGACCCGGCCGGTCGCCGTGAACGCCGCGCCCTTCGCTGGCGCGAGCATGTTCACCTTGAACTCGACGGACAGCACGTTCCGCCCAGGCTCCATCACCGTAAGCGCCGCGTAGCCACACGCGCTGTCCACCACCGACGCTCCGACGCCGGCATGCAGGAAACCGTTCTGCTGCGTGAGATCTTCCCGGAACGTCAACGCGATCTCTACTTCGCCCAGCTCCACTCGTGAGATATGTGCGCCGAGTGTCGACATGAAACGCTGTGTGGCGAAGCTGGACCGCACGCGCGCCTCGAAGTCGGGATCGCGTGCGATCAACGTCATCGCGGAATCGCCGTGTTCACGCGCGGCGTCGGACGTCGATCAAACAGCGATCGCAGCGCGCGCACCACCACAGTCCACGCCTCGGCCTGGGGTGCCACGAGATCGAAGTGACCGGCCCCGGGAATGGTGGTGAGATCGGGCGAGGCTCCGCCCGCGCGCTCCTTCGCGATGAGCTTCTTGCTCTGCGCGATGGGCACGATCGGGTCGGCATCGCCATGGATGAGCAACACGCGCACGCCAATGGGAGACCGCTCCACTGGACTTACGGCGTGATATCGATCCGGTTGCGCAGCGGACGTCCCGCCCATGAGGGGACTGACGGCGCCATTGCACCCGCCGGGCGACCCACCGTACTCCACGAGATCGGTGATCGCCGCAAGCCCGACGACACCAATGATCGGCAACGGCGGCTTGCTCGACCGGAACAGGCCAGTCGTCTCGTTCTGCTTGCGGGAGGCAGCCCAGAGCGCGAGTTGACCGCCGGCCGAGTGGCCCATGAGGACGACGCGAGCGGTGTCGATGCGCGGAAACTGGAGTGCGAGCGCGCGAACGTGGTCGACGGCGCGCGAGATGTCGTCAAAGGTTCCGGGCCAGCCGCCACCGGGATCGCCGACGCGCCGGTACTCGATCGTCCACGTCGCAAAACCTTCCTTCGCGAGCGCCGCGGCCGCGGGTGCGACGTGCTTGAGGTCGTACTGCGATCGCCAGCACCCGCCGTGAATGAACACGACGAGCGGGGCAGGGTCGGTGCCGGCGGGCAGACGGAGCTCGCCGAATTGCAACACATCCTGACCGTATTGGATGCGGTGGTCCGCCGGGGGTACCACTGCCGTCGTGAGTTCCGAGTATTGAATCATTCGTCGCGCCGGTTGATTGCCTGCGCACGCGCCTATCGCGCATGCGATCAGCACATGCCCAACCCTCACCCTTGACCATCCGCGGACATCCCTGCGAACGCGGGATGTCACACCCACTCTGGATCCTACCGTTGCACCACCGTGCCCGTCTTCGGCTCCACGAGCGCCTGGTAAACGAGCGTGGGAAACTTGGCCGCAATATCGGTGCGCATAGGGAGTTGGTTGATCATGAAGACGATGACCAGGCCTTCCTTCGGATCCACCTTGTAGATGCTCCCGTACGCACCCCCCCAACCGAACGTGCCAACCGACGCGAGTCCATCGGCACCCGCCTTCTCGACGGTCTCGAATCCCAGCCCGAACCCCATTCCGGACTTCGGATAGACGGTGATCTGATTCGATGTCATCAGGTCGACCATCTTCGGCGACAGGTAGCGCACGCCATCGAGCTCGCCGCGATTCATGATCATCTGGAGGAAACGCGCATAGTCGCGCGCCGTCGACACGAGCCCCGCACCGCCCGCGAAGTTCTTTCGCGGTCCGTCGACGTAATTGCCCTGGCCACGCGGGCCATCCGGTGCGCGTACGTAGCGATCCGCGCTGTCGGCATAGACAGTGACGAACCGATTGCGCTTGGCTGGCGGAAGGAAGAAGTACGTGTCGTTCAGTCCAAGCGGAGCCGTGATGCGTGTACGAAGGAATTCGTCGAGAGGAATCCCGGAAGCGCGCTCCACGACGCAGCCCAGGATGTCGATGTTATAGCCGTAGACGAATGCCTCACCGGGCTGCGACACGAAGGGCAGCGAGGCCAGCCGCTCCATCGACGAGCAGACCGGTTCTTCCTTGTCCGCGGTATACCATCCCCAACCGGCGGCGGGACCGAGCTGCTTCGCGGCATACTGCTGCGCGATGTAGTTGTCCGTTCCGTACGAGATGCCGGCGGTGTGTGTGATCAGGTCCTTGATGGTGATCTGTCGCTTCGCGGGCACGGGCACGCGGCCGCTGTCGGCGCGCATGGCGACGGTCGTGTGCGCGTATGCGGGAATGAAGCGGCTGACCGGATCGGTGAGCGCGATCTTTCCCTCTTCCACCAGCATGAGGATCGCGGTGCTCGTGAACGCCTTGGACTGCGACGCGATGCGGAAGATCGCGTCGGAAGTCATCCGTCGCGCCGACTCGCGGTCGGACCATCCGACACTGCGTTCGTAGGCGACCTTTCCATCGCGCAGCACGAGACCGACCGCTCCGCCAATCTTGTTCGAATCGACATACTGCTGCATGAACCGATCGATGCGGGCGAGTCGATCGGTCGAGAATCCAAGCTTGTTGCCCTGCGCGCTGCCGACATGCGGCAGCGCGAGGACGAGGGCCGTAACGACGGCAACGCGAGAGGGAAGGCGAAGTGTCATGCGCGCATGTGGTCGGCGCGCCATTCGCGAATCATCAGCTTGATCTGCTTGCGACTCGTGACGCGCTCGTTGATGACGCGTGTCGCGAGCTCGGGCAGCTCGGCGTCGGAGGCAAAGCGCAGGGCGATGAGCTGACCGGGGGTGAGCTCGTCGAGGCGTGACTGCATTTCCGGCGGCATCAAGCGCGCGAGGCGCAGGCGCTCCTCGAGGCGGATGATGCGGTCCTGCACAGCGAGAGGGAATGCCCGCAGGTAGTACAGGACGAGCAGCAGGATAGTGCCGACGAGAATCGCCGCGTGCGACTCCACCGTCGGATGCGTGACCGAGCGATAGATCGCCCAGATCAGGTTGAGGAGGCCAAGCGTACCAGCGAGGTAGTGATAGCCCGGCACGAAGCGGGCATGATTCGCTGCATTCTGCTGTTCAGTGGTCGCGCTCATTGGTCGGCCTTTGGTCGTGAAGGGACTGCGGCGCCATGTGGACGAACGGCCGCAGTCCGGAACGACAGTGACGGCTGCCTAACTTGGCGGCGCGGAGGGTGGTTGGCGAGTGCGGAAGCTCTCGAGCGCCAAAATCGCCGCTTCGCTCGCGTCGACATCGCGGAAAACGTCTGGCTGCTCGGCGCCGGCTTCGAGCAGCGCGCGCACCGTCGCGCCGTAGTCGCCGAGCTCCTTCCGCCAGCAGTTGGTCGACCCGTGCAGCGCCCAGCCGAGTGGCGTCATGTGGTAGTTGTCTCCACGATCCTCCAGTGCGGCTTGGTGATCCAGAAGCACACGGACCATCTCGGCGTTGCCCATCCACGCGGCCCAGTGCAGCGGTGTTCCCCCGTCTTGACCACGAACGTCACTCGGCCAGCCGGCGTCTAGCATCAGGCGAACAGTTTCGGTGTTGCCAGCAGACGCCGCGACGGCAATGCTGCGGCGGTCGTCTCCCTCCACCGATGAGCCGAATGTCGCGCCAGATTCGAGGAGTTGGCGCACGAGCGTGGCGTCGCCACACTCTGCCGCGCGCAGCAGCTTCAGCTCGTCCGGAGTCTGCGACACGAGATACTCGTAGACGTCGACGTGATCTTTCTCGCGAGCCACGCTGTGCGGCGTTGCGTTTTGGGCGAGCGTCCAGATGTAGATCGATCCTCCTGCGCGCGGGTTGCGCATGGGGAACCACTTGGGCGAGACGCGCGTGCGGATCGCATCGGGAGCGGCGGCCAGATGCTTGCGCACCAACTCGAGCGCGCCGAGTGCGGCGGCCATGAGGATGTCGGTGCGGCAGCCGCGGGTGACGAGGTAGCCTGCGACGTCAGACCGGTCGCGCAGCATGTACTGCGCGGGCGTCGATTCGTGATCGACGTCGATGGCGTCGATGTCGGCGCCGCGCTTCAGCAGTTCTCGCGCGATGTCGATGTTCGCGGCAACGTGCAGCGGTGTCTGTCCGTCGCCCCCGCGTGCATGCACGAGCTCGGCGTTCCTGTCGAGCAGGTGAACGAGCGCGTCGAGCATGCCGAGTCGCGCGGCGGCGTGGATGTCGACGCGCGCACCGCGGGCGATGAGGGCCGGCGCGACCGCGGGATCGCAGGCGTCGAGCACACCGAAGCTTCCAGCCCACCAGTCGCTGCGCGCGTTGATGTCGGCACCGTGACTGATGAGGACATCCACCATGTCGAGGTGGCCGCACGTGGACGGATGGGTGAGCACCGTTGCTCCGAATGGATCACCGGCGACTGGTCGCGTCAGCAGGGCACGGAGTCCGTGCTTCGCCGTGAGTAGCGCATCGGCTGCAACGGCGTTGTTCGTCCTTATCGCTTCAATGAGTTTCGCGGCGTCATTCGTCATTGGCGTCGTCCAGTCTTCTCGCGACGTGCCTTGTCCATCAGGCCGTTGAGGTCCTTTCGCGTGTAGAGATGACCAGCCTGCAACACAGCGGAAATGCGGCGCGTGTTCCGGATGTTGTCGAGCGGATTGGCGTCGAGCAACACGAGATCCGCGATCTTGCCCGGCGCAATGTTACCGAGCTTCGCGTCCAGACCGGCGAAGCGTGCGGGACCAATCGTCGCACTCCAGAGTGCCTCGAGTGGAGTAAAACCGGCATCCTCCACGAGCAGCCGGAGCTCCTCGTGCAGTGCAAAGCCGGAATACACGAGGACAGAGCCCGCGTCAGTGCCCGCGAGAACCAGCACGCCCAGCTCGTGCATCCGCCGCACGTCGGCAACGCTGCTGGCATACAGCTCACGCGCGAAAGCGGGGTTCGCGGCGCTCGTGTCCGCGATGCGTTCCTCGACCTGCATGCTCCACCACTCGAGCAGCCACTGCGAGGCGAAGGGCTGGCGCTCGTCGCCGCGAACGGCCGCGTCGCTGAAGATCGCTCGCTTGGCGGAGTCGCCCGTGAGCCCGACGGCGCGCGTGACGACGAGCGTGGGCGTGTACCAGGTGCCCCACTTTGCGAACTCGAGATAGACGGAGTCGCGCGCTTCGGCGGGAAGCCGCGACAATGGCGGAGCAAGGGCGTGTTCGATATCGCGCTGGCCGGAGTCGACTGCCACCATGACCGACACTACATACGGAGCATGGCCGGCCACCTTCAGTCCAACTCGACGTGCCTCGCGCAGGATGGCGAAATACGCTTCGGGCGACTCCTCTGTGCGGACCTTCACGAAGTCGACGTGTAGCTTCATGAGGGAATCGATCGCCCTCTTGGCATCCGCTGGAGTGCCGACTGCTATCCGATAGGGAAGCACGCGTTGTCCGATCCGCGGATCGCGAACGCTCCGCTCACGCACGGTGTCGAGATAGCGTGGCGCTTCGAGGATTGGTCCGGGAGTGAGAATCCGAGGACCGACGAGGGTTCCAGCGCGCATCTGCGCCTGCCACGCGCGGGTGCTGTCGATGTAGCCGCCCATCTCGCGCACGCTGGTGACGCCGAGTGCGACGTAGAGCGGGAGTGCGCTGGGGCCGGTGTTCATGAAGTGAACGTGCGCGTCCCAGAGGCCGGGGATGAGGAACTTGCCTCGGCCGTCGACCTGCTTGATGCCGCGCGCGATGCCGACGGTGCCCGATGGGCCCACGGCCTCGACGACCCCATTCCGGATCAGGACCGTCTGGTTCGTCAGCCCGGCCTGCTTCGACGCGGCGACCGAGGGATCGACGATCGTGACGCCGGTGATCGCGAGTGGGGGCTGCTGCGCCGAAAGCGTGGGCGTCAGGAGAATTGCGGCGAGGGCAAACCGGAGCGGGTGCATGGAGCAGAAGCTACGAGTCGCCCGTGACGTCAGATATGGCGGCTCTTTCCGACTTCGGACCTGGATGTCGGAAAGTGCTCCGCTCTGTCGGCCCTTCATCAAACGGTGCTCCTCGTCGCCGCACTCGGTGAGGCAAACATGGGAACGCTGGTTCTCGGGCGCCAACAAGCTTCCAACCTCGATGGCGCACTGCACGTACTCTTATCGAATCCCACGTTGCCATCACTCACGAGGAATCGCATGACGAAGGTCCGCTCCATCGTACTTCTGCCCCTCCTGCTCACGTCCGTCACATCGAGCGCTGCCGTTGCCCAGGCGAGCGGCTTGAATCGATATGGAAACCCGGCGACCGTGAAGCCCGCGCCGACGACAGCCGCGATCACCGAGCGCGACCTGCGCATCCGTCTCTACCAGTTCGCCGACGACTCCATGCAGGGCCGTCAGGTGGGTCGTGTCGGCAACATGAAGGGCACGGAGATGATCGCGAACGAGGTCAAGCGACTCGGCCTCCTCCCCGCGGGCGACAACGGCACCTACTTCCAGGTGCTGCCGTACCACACGAAGCACTTCACCAACCATTCGCGCCTCACCGTGAATGGAAATCCACTCACCTGGATGCAGGACTGGGTTGCCGTTCCGGGCGCGCGCGCACCTCGTGCGATCGCCAACGCCGACGTGATCTTCGGTGGCGTCACCGGCGACACCTTGCACCAGATCACAGCGGCGCAGGCGGCGGGCAAGTTCGTCGTACTCCTGCCCGCGCCTCCGCAGGCACCGAGCGCGGGCGGTCCGGTCGCGGGTGGCGGGCGAGGGGGCTTCGGCTTCGCTGCTCCGCGCTTTCCTGATGCGGTCGCGGTCGCAACGGTCGACCTCGACGCGCTGACGTCCGCTCAACGCGCGACCATCAACATCCCGACGGTTGCGTCGACAAATGGCGGCGGCCGCGGCGGCCGCGGTGGCGGCGCCCCGATGAGCGCCGTCGATTCACTGCGTGCGCAGCTCGCCGCGCTGGCGCCGCAGGCGACCATCCGCATCACGCGCGATGCGGCCGCACGCTTGTTCACGCGTCGCTCGATTGACGGGCTGAACCCGGGCAACACCGGCGGCACGGTCACCGCATCGCTCGACTTCATCGAGGAGCCGACGGAGTGGGCGCGCAATGTCGTCGCCGTCATTCCGGGCAGTGATCCGGTGCTGAAGAACGAGTACGTCGCAATCGGTGCGCACAACGATCACATTGGCATGACGGCAGCCGCGGTCGACAAGGATTCGCTGAAGGCGTTCAACTACATCCGCAATCGCATGCTGCTCGCGAACAAGATGATCGCGCTAACGCCCGACCAGCTCGCGACCATCAGAGTTAACATGGACAGCATCCGTCGTCGCATTCCGAAGGCGCGCATGGACTCCATCAGCAACGGGGCCGACGATGACGGGTCGGGCTCGATGGGCGTGCTCGAGATCGCCGAAGCCATCCAGGCGATGAGAGTGAAGCCGAAGCGCTCGACGCTGTTCGTGTGGCACACCGGCGAGGAGGCGGGCCTCGTGGGCTCCGCATTCTTCACTGCCAATCCAACGGTGCCGATCGACTCGGTCGTCGCGCAGATCAACATCGACATGATCGGTCGCGGACGGGCCGAGGATCTTCCAGGCGGCGGTCCCGACTACGTTGGCGTGGTGGGTTCGTTCTTCGACTCGAAGGACCTGGGCGAAACGGTCGCGGCGGTCAACAAGAAACAGGCGAAGCCGCTTGCGTTCGACTACCAGTACGACTCGACGATGACGTGGTCCGGCTACAACAACATCTACGGCCGCAGCGATCACTTCAACTACGCTCGCCAAGGTGTTCCGATCGCGTTCTTCTTCACCGGCCTGCATGGGGACTATCACCAGCGGTCGGACGAGGCGGAGTTCATCGACTATCCGCACTACGCCCGCATCGCGAACTACCTGAAGGATGTGGTCGTCGAGGTTGGAAACGGGCCGCGTCCGCGCATGAATGGCTCGAAGCCGGCGCGCCCGCCAAAGGCCCTCGTTCCGTAAGTGATGCCGCTGTTGCCTCACATCTCGGGGCAGAACGATGCGGTACTGCCGCCGACAACTGCTCTCGCACCGTGGCTCAACCCGGAAACGAGTGTGAGCATCGGTTGATACCAGTCGCTGAGGCGTGGAACTCATAGTGAAACACATCAGCCGCCGATTTTCCGTACGCCTGCAGCTCCGATGATACCAAGCGCACCTGCGCGTCACGAACAGCACAAATACAACGCGCGATCACACCTCCACGAAAGGATTCGCGTGTGCGAAACGGCCCACGTCCGGCGCAATCCGCATGTTGATCTCGTCGAGCGCACGCTGCATGCGCATCCGTGCCAGCACGAGGAGACGGCGTTCGTAGTCGCCGAGTGACGATGCCTCGTTCTTCATCACGCGAAGGGGCTTGGGCACGGCCACGTGCACGACACGCGGACCAAGTGGACGTGGCAACATGTTCGCGATCGTGTTCCTCCATCCGTTGCGCATCAGGCGATCGCGGATCCGCTTGAGACTCTCCGACATCTGCTCCTGCGTCAGCACCGGCGTTCCATAGACATCGGCGCTGAACTCACCGAGTCGCTTTGCTTCCTCCGCCATCGCAAGGTCGCGCTTCATCTGCATCCGAAGCTCGAAGGCACCCGGGCTCGAGTCCGTCTTCGACTGCGCGAGCATGCGGCGGACTGCGCTCGCGAGCCGCGCAACGCGCTTGTCGAGGTCGGGTGACGACTCCACTGAATGCCGCGATTCGAGCCGCTCGACCAGCGAGCGCTGAAACGCGAGCTGCCGCTCGAAGAAGTCATCCGACGACGCGATCTCCTCGTAGCCGAAATGCTGCATCTGCCGCTCGAGCACGTTCACCTGCACGGAATGAAAGCGCGCCGCCACCGATGAACGGTCGCCGACGGGTAGATGGAGCCCTCGTTCGATGAGATGCATTTCGCGAAGCAGCGCGATGCTGATGTCGCCGACGAAGTGGTACTTCCACACGATCGGCACGATGTTGACCGGCGCGTCGAAGCGGTCGGCGGCCTTCAGCGCCATCTGCGCAATGCCGGGATAGAGCGACTGCACGGCGTCGTTCGTCCACCGGACGGAACCTTCGGGATGGAGGAGCACGCCTTCGCCGCGACCCGCCCAGCCGACGGAGTACTCCTTCGCGTCTTCCCCGCCGTCGTTCGCGACGAGATTGTTCATTGCCCAGAACTTCGGCGCCGCGGCGACGATCCCGCGGTCGGCCCAGCTGGCCATGCGCGGGGCAACATAGGTCGAGAGCTCCTTGTCGATCAGCCAATCCGCACCGAACTCGGGATGGTTGGGTCCCAGGAACGCGACCGTCGAAGGATTCACGGCGGACACGAGCGTGGCCCGGTCGACAGCCGGCAAGTCGATGGAACGGAGCCAGAAATAGCCGTGCACGAAGGGCAGGTCGCGCACGAACGGGATACGTCGCAGGACGGGAAGCCCGAACAGAAGCCAGCGGTTGACGATGCCGAGCGCCCACATGAGGGCGGGGCTGGGGCGGGGGGCATTCCAGGGGCGCTCCGGGCGGCCGGAAACTGGGGACGTGTAGCTAACGTCTTGACTGGCAGCTGGTTGCATCGATGCGAGCATGGCCGGGGGGATTGGATGGTTTCGACACATCCAATTTCGTGCGGCTCGGTCGCTGGCCGGTCACCGCGGAGTCAGCGGGCGCTTACGTCGCAGACCTGCGGACTAAAAAACAGCAAACGGCGACGACTGTAAACATCATTGTCACCTACATACCGAGGTTCTTCTTCAGGAACGTGATCGTGCGTGGCCAGCCGTCGACCGTTGCCGCGAGGTTCGCCGCTTCGCCGGCCTCATCACGCGGCGTCTTCGGGTCGTTCTGCGCGCGCGCGAAACCATGCTCCGCGCCCTCGTAGTTCCGCCCGTAATACCACTTCCCCATCGCCTTCATCGTCGAGTCGATCGCCGGCATCGACGCACCGATGCGTGCGTCCTTCGAGCCGCTGAGCAGCATCACTGGCGCCTGGATCTTGGCCATCGAGTCGACCGCCAGCGCCGCACCGCTCATGTACGGGAAGGCCCCGTAGAACGCCACACCGCCCGAGAAGCCCTTGCCGTTGTTGATCGCCGCGCCCCACACCGTCTGTCCACCCCAGCAGTAACCGATCACCGCGTACTTCGCGGCCGCCGACGGCAGCGCCATCGCGTAGTTCGCCACGGCCGTGATACCACGATTGCGCTCCGCGATGCTCACACCCGCGATCAACTTCCTCGCCGAATCGGCCGTGAGCTCCACCGTGCTCGGTCCACCGCGCACGCGCGACAACAGGTCGGGCGCGACCGCGATGAATCCGTCCGCCGCCACCTGATCCGCCACACCGCGCACCCACGTCTGGAGTCCAAAGATCTCGTGCACCACCACCACGACCGGCGTGTGCGCATTCGACGTCGACGGATACACCACCCACGCCATCAACGAATCCGCCGAACCTGGTGCCCACGCGACCTTTACCCACTCGCTATGCCGCGGACTCGCCGCGAGTCTCGCTGGTGCCGAGTTCGCGCTCGGCGGGAGCCCTGCCACGCCCTGGCTGCCCATCGGCGCAATCGCTGGCGCCTTCATGTCCGCCGCGGACATGTGCGACATGTGATCATCCACCCTGCCGGCGGGCGCCTGCCGCTGGATCGTGCAAGCGGACGCGAGAAGCGCGAGCGCGAGTGGTGCGCGGAAGAAGTTGGAGTGCATCATGCGGAAGCTCCATGCAGTGAATGGACGTGACCTCGTGCGGAAACTACGGGCGATTCGTCCTCGGGATAGGGGGTTCCAACGAACTTCACGATCAACCCCTGCGGTTCGGCTGGCACGATTCAGCTCACCGTCGCAACGTCGACACGTGTCGATTGCAGCGCCGGCGGAACGACGCTGACGCTCGCGGGCGGCGGGGCGAGCTAGCTGATCGTTCCTCAGTTCGCGACTGATCAGGGCGCCAACACCGCTGTGTCGTACGCGCTTTCGAGTGGCAACTCGGTGTCGGCGTCCAGAAGCCCGGTCGGCGTCGGCATCAGTGCGTCGATCATTCGGGCGAGCGGCGGTGGTCTGCTGCCGACACTGCGGAACATGAAGGCTCAGCACGCGGCAGACGACCTGCTTCGCGCACGCGCTGTCGAGCGCGGGTACGGGTCCACCGTGCGGACGCGCATTCAGGCGACGGCGTCCTCGATCGTGCGCGCCACCGTTCCGCCTCCTGCCACGGGCAGCCTTCGCACCTTTCGCGTGGTATCGAACTTCACGACGTCCACGTACAAGACCGTCGGCGCCACGCTCGCCTAACGCGGGCGACAACGTCCTCATCTACATCGACACCCTGGCACCCGCGAACGGCTTTACCGGCACGCAGCTCTCCGACTTTGGCAAGCTGTTCGACCAAACGCTTTACCCGATCGACACCACGGCTTTCGGCTCCCCGGTCGACCTCGATGGAAACGGCCGCGTCGTCATGCTGATGTCGCCGGTCGTGAATGGCGACTCACCAGCCGCGCAGTGCGCGACGCAGGGCTACGTCGCCGGATTCATCAACACCGAGGACTTCAACGGACCCACCGACCCGAACTCCAATACAGGCGAGGCTGTTGAAGACGACGACGAATGGTGCGGCGGACATCGAGCAGGCGACTGGCCAGAGCTTCGGACCGCTCTTCGCGAACTTCGGCATCTCGCTGTACACCGACAGTCTTCCTGGGCTGCCGAGGACGACGGCGCCGTTGTCGAATCGATTCTCGAGCCGTAACGTGAAGGCACTATGGGCGCGGCTCTTCACGACGTCGGGGGGCAGTGATGTACCGGTAGCGAATCCAATCCAGCCGAAGTCGATCAGCGCCGATTCCACGGCTAGGTTGATGACGCCGGGGACGATGTCCTTCTACCGTCTCGACACGCCGGTGTCGGCGACGTCGGTGACGATTCGGTTTGCGGCTCCGGGAGGGTCGGCGCTGTCGGCAGCGCTCAAGCCGCAGCTGGCGGTGTTTCGACTGCCGGCGGGGCAATAGGCTCCTGGGGGCATCGGGTTCGGAAGCGGAACTGCTTAACTGTCGTCGCTGCTAAGCCCTCGAAACACGCCAGTGGACAGCACAACGAGCCTTCGGCGCGTAGCTCGGACATGACACCCTCCATATCCCGAGCGATGCTCGCATTGAGTCTCGCAGCAGCGGCTCCCGCGCTCCTGGCTCAATCGCCCGTGGAACTGACCGCCGAGCAGGACCATCAGCGCATCATGGTCCTACTCGGAATCACGACGCTTCGGCAGGGGGCCAGCGGCAACGCAACTGCGCCGAACGCCGCGAACTACGACGAGGCGAAGGCGAATCCGTATCCGAAGCTCCCCGATCCGCTGACGCTCGCGAATGGGAAGCGCGTGACGAATGCGCAGGTGTGGTGGGCGCAGCGCCGGCCGGAGATCGTCGAGCTGTTCGACCGCGAGATCTATGGTCGTGTCCCCGCGAATCTCCCAAAGGTGACGTGGGAGGTGAAGAGCACGACGTCCGCCATGAACGGCGAGGTGCCGATCATCACGAAGCAGCTCGTCGGCCACGTGGACAACTCGGCGTATCCCGGCGTGACGGTGGACATCCTCGCCACGCTGAGCACTCCCGCGAATGCGAAGGGTGCGGTGCCAGTGATCCTGCAGTTCAGTGGTGGTGGGTTCGGGCCACCGCGTCCTCCGGTGGCAGGCGCAGCCGGCGTTGTACCTCCCGCTGCCGGAGCGCCAGTTACGCCGCCGCGGCCCGCGGGTCCGCCGCCCGGATTTCCGGTGCAGCAGGGACCGACGTGGAAGGCGCAGGCGCTCTCTCGTGGATGGGGTTACGCCACGTTCAACACCGGCAGTGTTCAGCGCGACAATGGTGCGGGTCTTACGCAGGGCATCATCGGGCTCGCGAACAAGGGACAACCGCGCAAGCTCGACGACTGGGGCGTGCTGCGCGCCTGGGGCTGGGGCGCGAGCAAGGTGCTCGACTACTTCGAGACGGACCCCTCCGTCGACGCCAAGCATGTTGGCCTCGAGGGCCACTCGCGCTGGGGCAAGGCGACGCTCGTCGCCATGGCGTACGATCCACGCTTCGCGATTGCGTACGTGAGCTCCTCGGGCGAAGGTGGCGCGAAGTTGAATCGTCGCAATGCGGGGGAGCTCGTGGAGAATGTCGCGGGCACCAGCGAGTACCACTGGATGGCGGGCAACTTCCTCAAGTACGCTGGTCCTTTGACGTGGGATGATCTTCCCGTCGACGCGCACGAGCTGATTGCGATGTGCGCGCCGCGACCGGTGTTCGTCAGCAGCGGCGAGAAAGGCGATGCGTGGACAGACGCGCGCGGGATGTTCATGGCCGCCGCGGCGGCGCAGCCGGTTTACGCGCTACTTGGCAAGCGGACGATGGGAACGTCAGATTTTCCGGCGGTTGAAGTCGGCCTGATGGACGGAGACATCGCCTGGCGGCAGCACGCCTCGGGGCATACGGATGGACCCAACTGGCCGACGTTTCTCACATGGGCGGAACGCTATCTCAAGTAAGTCGCGGCATTCGCTGTTCCGCCCTTGCTACACCCACCATTCTCACCCGCCATCGA
This sequence comes from Gemmatimonadaceae bacterium, assembly GCA_036844565.1. Lineage (GTDB taxonomy): Bacteria > Gemmatimonadota > Gemmatimonadetes > Gemmatimonadales > Gemmatimonadaceae > AG11. The sequence continues at coordinate 152,089 of DAIUFP010000009.1, forward strand.
TGAAGACCTCAATCGTCTGTGCCCTCGCCGTACTCGCTGCGTCATCAGTATCCGCGCAGACCGCTGCGCCTGACCCCGTGCAGATCCTCGCCGGCCGCCTCGACCTCGCCCGCTACAAGGCCACGGTCAAGGGCCTCACCCAATTCGGTGACCGGCGTCAGGGCACCGACCGCAACGCGAATGCGGTGACGTGGATCGAGACGCAACTCAAGAGCTACGGCTGCGCGAACGTCGAGCGAATCACCTACGACTTCCAGCCCGCGGTGCCAGCCGGCGGGACGCTCGACAGCGCCGCCCGCGCCGCGGCAGTAGCCGCCCGCGCGCAGGCCGCCGCACTCGGCACCGCGCAGGGCGGGGGACGCACGCGCGGCATGCGCACGCGCACCGGCGTGAACACGGACTCGCTCGCGCAGAAGGACCTCACCCTTCGCGCGCTCAACTCGCAGCCGACCAAGCCCGGCATGCGGCAGGAGGTCTACTGCACGAAGGTCGGCAGCACGCACCCCGAGGAGATGTACATCATCGGCGGACACATGGACGGACACGGCTGGGGCGAAGCCGCGAACGACGACGGATCCGGCACCGCACTCGTGATGGAGATCGCGCGCGTCATGAGCATGCCCGACGTGAAGACCGATCGCTCCATTCGCTTCGCGCTCTGGAACAACGAGGAGACGGGGCTCAACGGCGCACGAGCTTACGTCGCTCAACGCGCGGCGCTTCAGGGCAAGGAAAGCCCTGCCGGCTCGGGCAAGTACCCGGAGCCGAAGTGGCTCGGTATGATCCAGCACGACATGATGATGTTCGACCACGGCATGCCGCGCCCCGACGGAACGATGAGCCCCGAGCAGCGCCCCGAGGCGGACGTCAACATCGAGTTCCAGTCCGCGTCGAAGATGGCGCCGGAGTCGCAGAAGCTCGCGTGGTTCTTCCACACGGCGAACGAGAAGTACGCGACGGATTATCCCGCGGCGGTCGGACCACACATGACGAACACCGACAGCGCGCCGTTCCAGGACATCGTGCCGGCGATCAGCCTCCGCGAGAACGAACGTGGACGCGAGATCGGTGCGGGATGGGACCCACAATGGCACCAGGTCACGGACTTGTTCTCGACTTACACCGACAAGGATTTCCGTCTTGGACTGAACGCCGCACAGACGACGCTCGGCGCCATTGGAATGCTCGTCGGCGCAACGGTCATTCGCTGACTCACGGCTTCAGCGACTTCTCCCTCGCGGCGCGGAATTCATTGCCTGCTCGCCATTCTGGCAGTTTAGAGGCGTTGGCGATCCGGTACCCCATCGTGAGGAAGAGGTCGAGGTCCTGCACTGCCCCCGACATGTTCCACCCCGGCTTGATCTGGTCTGACGGCTTGTGGTAGTCGTTCGTGGTGAACGAGTCGCGCATCGCCATTCCGAATCCGGATGGCTTGCCCACATAGTCCGTGCCGCCTTCCGGATCGAACGCCGGAACCCCGACCTTCGCAAAGTTGAAGTGATCGGAGCGATAGTAGAATCCCTTCTCCGGCTCTGCGTCGGGCTTCAGGGTGCGCTTCTGCTCCGCCGCGGCGGCACTGGCGTAGTCGTCGAGCTCCGAGTTGCCGAGGCCGATGACGGTGAGATCCGTGGTGGGGCCCCACTGATTCAGCACGTCCATGTTGATGTTCGCCGCGGTCTTCGCGAGCGGATAGATCGGCGTCACCGCGTAGTACTGTGAGCCGAGCAGCCCCTGTTCCTCGCCGGTGACGGAGAGGAAGAGGATGGAGCGCTTCGGCGGAGTCTTCAGCGCGGCGAAGCCCTTCGCGAGCGTGATCAGTCCCGCGACGCCTGACGCGTTGTCGAGCGCGCCGTTGTAGATGGAGTCGCCATTGATCTTCTCGCCGATGCCGAAGTGATCCCAGTGCGCGGTGTAGATCACGTACTCATCCTTCAGCGCGGGATCGCTGCCCTCGAGCTTTGCGATGACGTTACGTGAATCGATCGTGCGCAGTGTGTTGTCGAGCTTCACGGAGGCGGTGACACCGAGTGCCACCGGCGTGAACGCGGGCGTGGCGGCGCGGGCGACGAGCGTGTCGAAGTTCTGGCCCGCCATGGTGAAGAGCGCCTTCGCCTTGTCCTCCGTGATCCAGCCTTCCACCGCCGCGCGGCTCATGTTCCTGTCGGGAACCACGAGGCTGAACAGTTCAGCCGCGTTGCCCTGCACGACGGCGAAGGGGTAACCGGCACGGCTCGTCTGGTGCACGACCAGCACTCCAGCAGCCTTGTGCTTCATGCCCTGCTCGAACTTGTAGGTCCACCGGCCATAGTACGTCATGCGCTTGCCGCCGAACTGCGACGTATCGGCAAGTGGTGGGTCGTTCACCAGCACGACGAGCGTTTTTCCGGCGACGTCGACGCCCTTGAAGTCGTCCCACTTGAACTCGGGAGCCTCCACGCCGTAACCGACGAACACCAGCTCACTGTTGTTCAGCGATGCGGATGGCTCGACGTGCTTGGTCCATGCGACGTAGTCGTCGCGCCACTTGAGCGTCTTCTTCATCGCGCCCTTGGCGAACGTCATCGACGGCGTGCCCTTCACCGTGATGCCGACGAGCGGCACCTTCTGGATGTAGCTGCCGTCGGTGTTGCCGGGCTTGAGGCCGATGGCCTTGAACTGGCCTTCTATGTAGGCGACGCTCTTGTCCTCACCGGCCGTGCCGGGCTGGCGTCCCATGAGCGAGTCATGCGCGAGCACGCGGATGTGCTGCATGATGGTGCCGGTGTCCATCGCGGCGATGGCTTCGGCGGGAACGGGTTCCGCGCTCGTGGTCGCGGCCGATGCCGGCGCGTCGCTCTTCGTTTGACAGGCAGCGAGAGACGCGAGGACGAGCACGGAAAGAGGTGCGAAGTTTCGTGGCATCATCAGTAAGCCAGTGAAGGAGTTGAATGCGGTCGCGTGAATCGACAGGGCGAATGTGAAGTCAGAGCAGCCGTTTGTCGAATGAGAATGCATGTGTCGATACCACTCGCACGGCTTTCATTCTGGGATGCAGCGGATTGATGAGAACGTTGTACTCGCGCGGGACGACCGCCGACGGCACCGCCAGCCACAAGAACGTCTCGTCGTCGAGCCAAAGGTCGCCGAGCTCCGCCTGCCACTCCGGCGCGGGATAGTCACGCCAATCGCCGGGCGGAAACTGCTGAGCCGTGACCTCGGCGCCCAAGCCAACTTCATCCAGCACTTCGATCTCCATCGCCACGAGGTCGCTCGGCGCAAGCAGCGGCTCAACATGGACGAGGTACTCCAGGGCCGCGAGCGAGAGCGAGGGGGACGTATAGATGACCGCTCGCCCTTCCTTGCTCCACCGGCCGCCATACAGTCGCGCACCTTCGCTATCGAGTGCCTGATGCGCGGCGCGCGTGATTCGCCAGACGATCACGTGGATCGGCCGATCAGCTATGAACTCCGTGCTCGATGCGGCCCAGAGTCCGCTCGACCATCCGCGCGCCGATGTCGGTTTCGAGCAACGTGATCGGGACCGCGCCACGAAGCGCCCGATTCGCCGTGCGAAGCCAGGTCGCAGCCTTCTTGGCGCTTCCAAGCGCCTCCTCGGCTCGCACGAGGACACGCGTCGTGCGAAGAAGCCGATCAGACTCCGTGACCGTGAGGCGCTGATTGGTCTCGACGCGCCGGTCGAAGGTCCGCCGCGGAATCACCAGCTCGTAGAGCTCCTCGGCGTTGAGCCGTCCACTTTCGACGAGCCGGCTCGCCGCCCTGGACGCGAGGCCGGCCATGGCCGCCGAGGCAAGGTCGAACTCGGTATGCACTTCCGTCCGCAGGACCTGGTATCCCCCAAGGGCCTCGGCAACGCTGGCAGCACTCATCGCAACCTCGGCAAATGACTACCCAATAATGCGCATTTGCGCACCACCTGACAAGTGGCGTAAATATAGCGGCCAAATGCCAAACGACACCACCGAGGGGGAACTGGTCCTGCGCGGATCTGGCGCGCGATGCCAAAAGTCGTCGATTCGGCGGAGGCTCGACGGATAGCTGCGCGGCGACACGAAATACAGCGTACCGCTGCCATCCATCGTCGGCACGCCTTCAAGTGCGGTCGTGTTGACACCGGATAACTTGCCGCGGTAACGAAACGTGTTGTCGTCGACGCGCTCGGCGAAGTGCAGGTCGGTATTGACCGACGGATCATTCAAGTTGTTGAACAGCAGGTAGCGGCCATCGCGCGAGATGAATGGCTCCATGGCATCCTCGGCGTATCCGCTGATGGTCACGCGCTGCGGAGCGCCGTAACGGCTGGTGACGTTGGGGTCGTTCTGCGGCCTGCCGGCGCAGCCCATAATCGCAGCGACGAGAAGCACGCCGGTGAGCCGACTCATGGCCAATGCAATGACTATCGGCTAAACGGCGCACGCACGGCGCGGCCGGGAGTCACGCCTTCGACCGCCGCCCCGTTGGAGACGACCGGCACGCCATTCACCAGCACGTACCGAATGCCGATCGGTGGCAGCGATGGCTCGCGATACGTCGATCGATCCATCACCGTGGCGGCGTCGAAGATGGTGATGTCGGCATCTGCGCCCTGCTCGAGACGACCTTTCCGTCGCATCGCGGGCACGCGCGCCTCGAGCCGCTGCGCGGGCATCAGCGTCATCTTACGGATGGCATCCATCAGCGTGATGGAGTGTGCGTCGCGCGCATAGCGGCCGAGCACGCGGGAGAAGGTGCCGGTGGTGCGGGGATGGCCGGTGCCGTCCTGCCAGTAGGCATCGCTGCCGATGATCGTGAGCGGACTGTTGATCGCCACCGCGGCCATCGCTTCCGTATTGGTGTGGATCACCACGGGCCCACCGATCTTGCTGTACCGCGCGAAGCTTGCACGGTCGAGGCGCTCGCCGGTGCGCGGCCATTCGATGTCGGCCAGCTCCGAGTCCGGCGCATTGCGATAGCGGTCCTGGATAGTCGCCGATTGAATCTCCGTCATGCCGGCCGTGTACGGATACGCCTCCGTCGACACATCGAGGCCGGCGGCGCGCGCGTCGGCGATCATCTTCAGCATCGCTGGCGTCTCCGAAAGGCCAGCACTGTTGATGTGCACGACATGCAGCGACGCGTGCGCCTCCTTCGCGAGTCCGATCGCTTCGGTCAGCCCGACGACGCCAACGCGAATGTGGACGTGCACCGGTGTGTGGTTCGCCGCGGCCACGCGAAAGATCGACAGCAGCTCCTCGTGCGTGGCGGCGGGTGTGTAGGTGAACCCGGCGCCGATGCTGAGCGCGCCCTCGTTCAACCCTTTTTGGATGCGCCGGTCCATCTCGCGAATCTCCGACGGCGTCGCTGGTCGATACGCCGCCGGCCCGGTCGGCATGACGGCACCGGAGTCGTGAAGCACCGCCATCCGCACCTTGATGTGTCCGATGCTCACGCCGTAGTTGATCCGCTGCCCCGCCGCCCGCGCGCGATACCACTCGGCGACGTCGGCGGTGCCGAGCTCCAGCTCGAACGACGAGGTCACTCCGTCGAGTGATTGAAACCGATAGGTCTCGGCTGTCTGACCATGTGCGTGGATGTCGATAAAGCCTGGGGAGACGATGAGCCCTCGTGCGTCGATGGTATCGCGTCCAAAGAGGGCCGACGGCGTGAGCGCGGCGACGCGACCATTGCGCAGGCCGATGTTGCGAACCGCGTTCAGCCCGGATTCCGGATCCATCACGATGCCGCCGAGGATAACGCGGTCGAACCCAGGGTAGGACTGCCCGTGGAGGCCCGCGGCGGAACAAAGCGTAAGCCCGGCGACGAGCGAGGCGAACAACGGCGGAGGCAGAAAGCGCTGCACCAGCCTGACCGCAGAACGACGCAGCGCAAGCGTTGTGCGTTGCGTTCTTGCAGCGTCATCTGCGTGGCGAAGCCTGTGCATTTCTGCGTCCATTCAGGAGGACCGGCATCGCGACGCGAGCAAACCCGTGGCGAGCTCCGTGTCGGTATCGGCCACGAGCAGGCCTTCCACGCCATAGGGTTGCCAGGCGAGCAGCGTTCCATCGGGCCGCGCGATGGCGGACGTCGTCGGCGAACCGTCGCTCGCACAGTTCACGCTCGCGAAATAGCACGTGTTCTCGGCAGCGCGGCACAGCATCGCACTCTCGTGAAACGTGTTCCGCGGGTCCGCGAAGGTGGTCGGGCGGTATGAGCCCAGCTCCGCCTCGCCGTAATGAGGATGGAAGACCACGTGTGCTCCACGTCGGGCGGCCCAGCGAACGGTCTCGGGATAGCGCCAGCCCTCGTGGCAGATCACGACGCCGAACGTCAGCGGACCGACGTGAAAAACCTGACGCTCGGCGCCCGGCAGGTAGATGCTCTCCTCTGACGGATCGAGCTGCACCTTGTCCTGGAAGCCGACCCGAGTGCCGTCGCGATCGATGACGAGTGCAGTGAGTCGTGGTGCTCCATCGACGATGCGCTCGGTGCCGAGAATCACGGCGATGCTTGCGCGTGCTGCTGTGTCGGCGATTGCGGCCCATGCGCGCTCGAGGAACGCGGCATCCGGTGGCGGAACGAACCTGCCGGGCCAGCGATAGCCGGGAACGTAGCATTCCGGGAAACACACGATGAGCGCCCCATCCGTCGAGGCGCGCCTGATGGCCTCCTGCACGAGGACAATGGACTCGTCGGGCGTTGCGGGATATCGGATGTTGGCGAGTGCGATTCGGACGACGCTCATCGGGCTTCCTGCTAGTGTGCCATCGGCTGACGTATCAAAGGTGATCGCTTCGTTGGTAATGGCGCACGAGAATGGCAACCATGCCGACGTCTCTCCGCAACCAATCGGCGCTCCGCAACCACGAACTGGCGCTCCTGTGCGAGCAGCTCGTGGGCGCGCTCCTCATTCGACTGAGCGTTGCGCATCCCGAATAGTGCCTATCTCCCCGTGAACCCGCCATCTATAATCCCGGCATGCCGACACTTCATACCCGCCTCGCCACTGCAGCACTGTGCATGCTCGCGGCCGGCTGCAGCCACACGGCCAACACCAGCGCCGAGCCCGAGAGCGCCGACTTCCTCCGCGCGAACATGGACCTCACCGCCGACCCCGGCGTGGACTTCTTCCAGTACGCGAACGGCGGTTGGCTCAAGCGCAACGAGATCCCCGCGTCCGAGTCGCGGTGGGGCATCGGCAACGTGGTGCGCGAGGAGCTGTACGTGAACCTCCGCGCGATCAATGAAAGAGCAGCAACGAGTGCCGCCCCCCTGGGCAGCGACCAGCAGAAGATCGGCGACTTCTGGCTCGCCGCGATGGACACCGTCCGCATCGAGCAGCTCGGCGTCCATCCGCTCGACGCGGAGCTCGCGCGCATCGACGCGATCCGGAGCGCGCACGACGCCGTCGACGTCGCCTTTGCGCTGCGGCCCCTCGGCGTCACGAGCTTCTTCAGCGGCACGTCCGTCGACCAAGACGAAAAAAAGAGCGACGAGATGACCATCCATCTCAGCCAGGATGGACTCGGTCTTCCGGATCGCGACTACTATGTGAATCCCGACACCGGCGTCGCGCGCACGCGAACCGAGTACGTCGCGCACATCGCGCGCACGCTCACGCTCATGGGGCGCGACGCAGCAGGCGCGCAGGTCGACGCCCATTTCGTCATGGACTTCGAGACGATGCTGGCACAGGCGAGTCGCAAGCTCGAGGACCTGCGCGACCCGCAGGCGAACTGCAATAAGCAGACTCGTCGGCATTGCGATATAAATGGATTATATCGTTTCCGTAGTTGCATATAACAGAAAAGATAATTACCATTAAGTATGCCCAGAACGACGCCTCTTATTCCGATCGCAGTCAGACGTGGGTTGACGCAGCTCGGGGCCGATATTCAACGAGCGCGTCGGCGCCGGCGCCTCACGGCCGAGATGGTCGCTGAGCGAGCGCAGATCAGTCGGCCGACGCTCCGGCGGGTGGAGCGTGGCGACGCCGCTGTCGGACTCGGAGTGTATGCGACTGTGCTCTGGGTGCTCGGATTCAGTGACCGCATCGGGCAGATCGCTGCAACCGAGACCGACGCCATCGGCCTCAGTATGGAAGACGAGCGCCTCCCGCAACGCGTCTCCTCTGGACCTCGAGCACCTCGCCGGTCGCGTTCGAAGATGACAGACGCGGAATGATCGAGCACGCGCTGGGCTGGCGCTGAAACGTTGGGAGGTCTGAGTTGCCCGACGAGTCAAACCTCGTCGCCGGGAACCGGTGCGTGACCGATATGCTTCACCTTTTTCAGCACGCGGTCGAACTTCTTCCAACTTCCGCGGTCAGCGCGCGCCGCCAGATACTCGCTCGTCATGAGCGCAGACATCTTCTCGGCGAGTGCGGTTGCAATGAGCTGATTGATGGAGATATCCTCGCGCTGCGCGAGCTCGCGCACCTGACGGTGCAGGGATTCCGGAAGACGGAGGCTGATGGTGCTCATGGTCGGGCCTAAATGCGTCGAAGGAAGGGTCCCGGCGAAATGGCTTCGCGCTACGCAGTCAGAAAGGTTTCCGCCGCGACGCCGATTCGAGGTGCGGTTCTCCATCTTCCAGTAGCATGGCGACCACCTCGGCGAGATTGGCCTGGAGTTCCTCCATGTTCGCTGCTTGACTGTGGGCCCCGCGAAAACCCGGGATGTGGCCGACCAGGAGGCCTGTCTCGGTATCGCGCTCGACGACCGCTGTATACGTCCGCATGCTCACCCCGGGTGGAGAGATTCAACGGGACGATACTACCTGTTCTGGGGCGCCTCTAGGCTACTCCAAGTAATCAACCGAATCCTAGAGGTCGCGCAATCAGTGGGTAAGGAGGCGGCGTATCGAGGTTTCCGGCGGCATGCACCTCTGATGCACATCGGCAGGTAGCAACGGCTTGGCGGGCGCTGGCGTAGTAGCTCTCGGCGGCGCCGTCGCCTTCCGTCACTCACCAGGCATGTGTCCAGAGAAATGATTCAGCGTCTCGTTCTTGGTTTTGCCATTGGGTTGATGTTGCTGCTTCCAATCGCCGCTGCGCGCGCGCAGACCGACGAGATCCAGGTCTATACCGGCGAGCTCGCGGCGCCGCATGAGGCCAGCCTGACGCTCCACGCCAACTACACGCCGCGTGGCCTCAAGGTCGCCGGCATTCCCGGCGGCGTTGTGACGGATCACTCGGTGAACGGCACGCTCGAGTGGGCGTATGGCGTGAGCGAGTGGTTCGAGGCGGGGCTGTACGTCCCCGTCTACAGCATCACGCGCGATGGCAGCGTGCTGCTCGACGGCGGCAAGGTGCGCGCGCTCTTCGCGGTGCCGCATGCGGAGCTGCGCAGCTTCTTCTATGGCGTGAACTTCGAGTACAGTCGCAACGCGAAGCACTGGGACACGGCGCGGTACAGCGGTGAGATCCGGCCGATCGTCGGCGTGCGGCGCGGACCGTGGGACTTCATCGCGAATCCGATCCTCGATACGTCGTTCGACGGACTCGGAGCGCTGGTGTTTGCGCCGTCGCTCCGCGTGGCGAACAACATCACGCCCGAGTGGGCCGTCGCGCTGGAGCAATATTCGGAGTTTGGGCAACTGAACGGGTTTACGCCGCGGGGTCAGCAGCCGCAGAGTCTCTTCGCGGTGACGGATGTATCGCGAGGCACGTTCAGTGTGGAGTTCGGCGTGGGCTACGGTTTTACGGATGCCACGGACCGAGTGGTGCTGAAGACGATCCTGGCGCGGAGCTTCTGAGGCCGGCGGCCTCCCGCCGCCGCCACTGCCTCCACGCACTCAGGGCAAGCGATAGCGCTCGAGCCTGACACCATCATTCTCGCTCACACCGGCATACACCCGCCCATCCTGACCGAAGCCCGCGATGACGCGTCCCTTCGGAACGACGATTCGCATCGCTGTGCTGCCTTCCCGGTCGACGACGTCGTAGACACTGCCGCCGTTCACGGTCTCCAGGCGACGGATCCAGAGTCGCCCCTTCAGGTCCGCGAGCGCACTGCCGGGCGCGAACGGAGGAACGTAGTCCGGCAACTGCTCCGCCGGCACGAAGAGCAGGGGGACGATCGCCCGCCCACTCCCCGACACCAGGCGCGATGGATCGTCGCCGACGTCCGACTGGGTAAACCCTGACATCGATCGCATCGCGGCCGGATCGCAGACTGGCGCAGGCGCCTCCGGGCCCGTGCCGCGCCCTCGCCTCTGGAGACGCGCCAGCACAGCCTTCGTGGAATCGAGGTACGCACTCTTCGCACTATCGGACAAGCGTGCCGACGGGAGTTGAATACGAGGAGACCGCCGGCGATCGCCGGCGGGTGAGATCCATTCGATGTGATAGTCGCCGCCTCGTATCACGGCGATCGTCCCGTCGTGCATCGCCGCCCAGTCATCGACGAGCGGCAGCGGGTTGATGACGGGTGCCATGTACCAGTCGCACTCCCGATCCGGCACGTACTGCAAGGGTCGCTTGCCCGTCTGCAGGAAGGTGAGCGTGTCGACGTGCCGGCTCGCCAGGTCGAAGCGCACCAGGGCTGACGAGTCCGCGATCTCCGGCAGGGCGAGATGCAGTCCGGGATCCACTACCGTGCCCCGGCGCGACGCCGGAGACATGCGACACACAACATGCGTGCTCGCGTCGAGCATGGGTCGCCCGGACGTGCCGCCGAGGAAGCACTGCCGTGCATTCGGTGGTAGCGCGATCACCCGCCCGACTACGCCGTCCCCCCCGATCACGAACATGGAGAGGGAGGCCGGGTCGACGAAGAGGCTCGAGTCGCCTTCGGTTGGAATGATGCCACCGGTCACGTTCGCATATGCTCGCCCCGTGAGGATGGTATTGTCGGCCACGACATGGAGGCTCTTCAGGGAACTGTCGAAGAACACGACGCGGCGTCCTCTCACGTCGTGCACCAGCACACGTCCGCCCGCGAGCTCCTGCACGACGGACACCGACGCCAGCAGCGAGTCCGCTCGGCGCTCCACGGTCCCAAGCGTTCGCGGCTGGAGAACGACCTGCGCCGCCAACTCGAAGGCAGGCAGGACGAGCAGGCTCATGACGAGCAGCCGTTGGATATGTCCTGCGTGCACGGAACGAGTGGTCAACACGAAGCGGACATGAATATGGCCCATGAGGTATTGTGACGCCAAAGTTACGACCCGGGTTATGCTAACGTAACCGTCCACATGCCAGCGATGGGGACACCGCCATAACGCCTAACGTGCACAGGTTTCCGCCACCATCCATGCGCCCTTCGCGCGCGCGACGCATGCGTGGGGGCGAGCGTAACGGTGGCAAGGCCGAGGAGATAGACGAGCGCCGTCAGGAGCAGGATTTCGCGGCGGGACGATAGTGCGTGTCCGGACGTCCGAAGGCGGTACCGCCGATAGACCACCCAACAGGGAAGGGCGATCACACAGAGGACAAGAAACGGAGGGCCAAGCTGCTCGATGGCGCCGCGGTACCTGAGAAACGGATAGAGAAACCGAGAGAACATATCGGCAGGTCGTTAGGAGCGCGCGAACGCCAAGAGCGGCGCGAAGTCGTGGTTGTCGCCGGCGCGCACCGCATCGATGTAGGCCGAGCGCATGGTGTTGGTGTCCACCAGTCCGCTCCCGCCCCAGGTAAAGCGCTCGCCGCCCAGGGACACCACCAGCAGGTCGGCCGCCAGACGCGCATGGCGACCGTTGCCATTCGGGAACGGGTGGATCCAGGTGAGCCGAGTGTGGAAGCGAAGGGCGATTTCGTCCGGCGGGAAGGTGGCGTGCTCTACCCAATAGTTCACGTCGTTGATCAGTTGGCGCAGATCCACCGTAATCTGGTAGGCATCGACCCCAATGTTGCGCGGGGTGGTGCGGAAGCTCCCCGCCCACTTCCAGACATCCTGGAACATCCGCTTGTGCAGGCTCAGCAGGAACCGCTCCTCGAGCACGTTGCGCTTGCGGCTGAACGCCCAGCGATCCGCCTCGGCGATCCCGAGCTGCTCCACCTCGTTCAGCTGGTTGCGCGTGGTGATATAGCTCGGGATAAGGTCCTGCTGCTCTTCCGTAGTAAGCGGCGTCGCTGAATCGTCCTCGGCGTCAGTCAGCAGGTCACTCATGTGTCTGCCCACAGCCGCCGGTCGTTGCGCATCAGCTCCCCGGCAAGAGCCTCGCGCGCCCGTTCCATGCGCGCGCGACTGACCTCCTGGTTTTCCAGGCGCATCGTCTGGTCCGTGAGGGCCAACTGCTGATCGGCCACGAAGCGGGCGCGGTCCTTGACGAGATCCTCCAGCGACTTCCTGGGCACGAGGGAGTAGACCAGCACGCAATCGAGCGCTTCGGCGGCTTGACGCAGGCTCTTGAGCGTGACGGCGTCGTTGGCTTCAGCGCGCTCAAGTACTGCGACCCGCGGCTGGGTGACGCCGAGGCGCTTGGCGAACTGGCCCGTTGTCATGCCGACCGCCTCGCGGATCGCACGGATCCAGCCTCGTTCAGGGCGGAGCAACGGCTCCATCCGACGCAGAGGCTGCAATTGTTGATCGAGAGTCCAGCGTGCCAGAGTGCTCGTCTTGGAACGTTTGGTACTCATAGATTCTATAACTCCATAAATATCATATCGTTCAATTCCGTAACATGTACAATACAGAACTTAGATATTAAGCAAATATCGCTAAATAGTACTTATGAGTTATAGCACACTCGCTCAAAGCGCGCTAGGCTAGGACCATCGGCCACAGGAGCTGTGAGAGGAGGGCGAGGCGCCAGTCCACGCTGAAGCGGACGATGTTGTAGCCGATGACGTCGTAGATGTAGTCGCTCATCATGCCCGCGGCGGTGGCGACGATTGTCGCTAGCCCGAGCGCGACGAGGACGTGCACGAGAACGGTGCCGTTGCGCGGGGTGATGGCGTCGTCGATGAGGCGGCGGAAGGCCATCGGGATGAAGGCGTTGAATGCCATGTCGACGAGCAGGCATGCGACGACCGCGGTGACGGCGAGGGGGTGGCCGCGAAACCAGCGGGTGAGGCGAACGACGTACGCGAGAGGACTCATGACGCGCGCGTCACGCGGCTACTTCGGTGTCGCGGGTGGAAAGTGGTGCTGGATGGGGCGGAGAAGGGACAGGTCGCGGAGCGCGTCCTCGATCTCGTCGCGTTCGGAGAGGATGTCCCAGAGTGGCTGCGCGACGGCGGGGATGAGGACGAACGCGTCGCGCGCGAGGGTGTTCCACTGGTCGCCGATGCGGGTATGATCGTCGGGGAGGAGGATGCCGCGACACTCTGCGGTTCCGCACGAGCCGGGGAAGGGCTCGGCGAGATTGAGGGTGCCGTAGTCGTCGGTCAGCTCTTCCCCGGCCTGGATGTCGCGGACGGCGATCTCGAAGTCGTAGCCGACGGAGAGGCAGTTGGCGGCGCAGGAGTGGTTGAAGAAGCGGGCGTTGATGCTCCTATGTTCTGTCAAGCGGCGGTGGCGACTGGTTCGTTAGACGATGCGGAGGGTCCCGGTCGGAGCAGCGCGAAGACGCCTAAACCGATGTCGGGGCTGACGAAACGGAGGTCAGTGTCGGGATGCAGCATGCTACCTGGCGGAGCCGCCCGCCATGCGCGCGCGCACTCCCGCGCTCCAGTTCGTGGCGACGATCATGCTCCCTGCACTCGCCGCCTTGAGAAAGACGAAGTGCGTGCCGTCGGCCATGACGTCGTAGTTCGCATGCGGATTCGACGCGTACTGGAACGTGTCGGTGAAGAGCGTGTCGCGGGACATCACGACTGGATTGGCGCCCGCGCTCAGCACCGCCGCCATGAAGCGGCCATCGCCTCGATAGAAGAGACGCCGCCCATCGCGCGACCATACCGGCTCGCTTCCGCCACCCGCGGAAACCTGAACGCGACCACCGGGCCCGGGAAACGGCTGCACGACGACTTCGTCGCGACCCGACTCATTCGTGATGAACGCAACCCACCGTCCGTCGGGCGACAGGCGAGGCATCGTCTCGATTGCGGTCTGGTTGGCGGCGATGGCATGCGCCGTACTGTCTCCGCTCAGCGACCGGTAGTAGATGTCGGCGCCAGCGGTGTCGAGCTGGTAGACGACCGTGCGCATGTCGGGTGAAACGACACCCTCGAAGACATCGATGAGCGCGCCCTTGATCAACGGGACGGCCGGGGCACTCAGGTCAGCCGGCCTCCACCAGATGGCGCTCCGCGTATCGCGATCCGACCGATACAGGACACGCTTGCCATCGGGGGTCCACTCGGGCCGGTCGTTCAGCCCTCCCTCACTCGTGAGGCGCGTCATCGTCTGCGACCCGAGATCGTAGAGCCAGACGTCTCGGCGATCGAGCGCGCCCATGACCACGGCAAGCTGACGGCCATCAGGCGACACGCGAGGAAATGCATAGTCGCGCGCGTCGGCCAGGAGGATCCGCGTGCTGCCATCGGCGGCTACCGAGACGACCTGCGATGCAGGCGTACCGCTTTGATAGATCAGCGTGCCGTTCGCCGCGAGCGATGCACGTGCGATCCCGGAGGTGGCGTTGACGGCGACATCACTCGCGAGCTGCACCGGTGGTCCGGTGACCTTGCGCTTCGCGACGTCGATCGGCACGCCCATGATCGCACCACCTGCCGTCACGTAGGTCAGCACACCATCGACGATGCCGAGCGGGTGGACGCCGCGGACGTCCAGCACCGTGTGCTCGGTCGATCCGAGTGAAGTAATCGCCAACTTCGACTCGGCGATGGAGCTGCTGGCCCAGACGGAGTAGATCAGGAGTCCATCCGCATCCCGCACGACGGGAGTGCCGACGTTCACTTCGCCGTGCGCACGATCCGGCACCAGGAACTGGCGAGGCGGGCCTCCGCCCTCAGGAATCGTGAAGAGCGCCGTGTTGCCCGAGAGGATGATGACGCCGGTGGTAGACCACGTCATGCCGACGAAGATTCCCGGAACCGACGCGAGCATCTGCGGACGACTTCCGTCTATGCCAACCTTGAAGAGCTGGTTGGCGCGGATGAAGGCCACCCATTTCCCGTCGGGGGAGAAGGCCGGGTTGCCGCCGTCCTCACTCCCGACCAGCGGGCGTGCGGCGATGTCGTCGAGCGTTCGCACCATCAGCATCTGTCGCCGGTTCTCATCCTGGCCGACGTAGACCAGCATGGACCCATCCTGTGAGATGCACAGGGAGCTAAGGCCCAGGGAGTTGGTGCGCCCGTCCGCCGCTGCCGGGATGGTGAAGCGCACGATACCCGGGGCGACGCGTGCAACAGTGCGGCGACTCCAGCCCGCGACGAGCAGGCTGACGAGCGTGATTCCCGCCAGCACG
Organism: Gemmatimonadaceae bacterium; assembly: GCA_036844565.1. Classification (GTDB taxonomy): domain Bacteria; phylum Gemmatimonadota; class Gemmatimonadetes; order Gemmatimonadales; family Gemmatimonadaceae; genus AG11. Next base: position 167,377 of record DAIUFP010000009.1, read on the forward strand.
AGCACGAGCGGGTCACGAAGGCGGGTGCCCCGCTTGCCCGTGGACCGGCGACGCGAGGCGGTCGTCTGCTTGCGCGCCGGCGAGGCGGACGTCTCCGTCTCCAGTGCCGTCGCGAACTCGCGCGCCGAGGGCCATCGGTCGGCCGGGAGCTTCTCGAGGCCGCGCATCACGGCGTCGTCCACGTGATCCGGAATCGCCTTTCGCTGGACCACGAGGGACCGCGGCTCCTCGGACATGACGCGTGCGAGGATCGCCTGAACCGTTGGCCCCGTGAACGGCGCCTCTCCGACGAGCATCTCGTATGTCACCGCGGCGAGCGCATAGATGTCGCTCCGCGCGTCGATCGTTCGTTCACCGAGTGCCTGCTCGGGACTCATGTACTGCGGGGTGCCGAGGCTGAGTCCTGTCTGGGTCATGCGTTGTCCGCCGGCCTGCTGGACGGCGAGCGCGATGCCAAAATCCGCGACGCTTGCGTGCGCGCCCTGGAGCAGGATGTTCTCCGGCTTGATGTCGCGGTGAATGACCCCGAGCTCGTGCGCATACGCGAGCGCATCGGCGACCTCGCGCGCGATGCGAATGGCGTCGTCGATGGGAAGCTGTTTCTCGCGGTCGAGGCGTGCGCGCAGCGTCTCGCCGGTGACGAGTGGCATTACATAGTAGAGGAGCCCGTCCGCACCGCCCGAGTCGAGGAGCGGGAGGATGTGCGGATGCTGGAGCCGCGCGGTCGTCCTGATCTCGCTGAGAAAGCGATCGGCGCCGAGTGCTGCGCCGAGGTCGGGGTGGAGGACCTTGATGGCGACGTCGCGGTCATGGCGGAGGTCGTGCGCGAGAAAGACGGTTGCCATGCCGCCGACGCCGATCTCGCGATCGATGCGATAGCGGTCGCCGAGCGATTCGCTCAGGCGCTCAAATACATCATTCGACATGGAAAGGCGCCGGGAGGGGAGTAGTCGACCGCAATTGCCGGCAGGTGCGGAACGCGAGAATGTATCACCCTTCGGCGTGTGTCGCGACGGCAGAGGCGCAAGCGACGCGCAATGGAATAAGGGTGAGGCGGACGACGTATGTGAGGGGACTCATTCCGCCGCGCTCGTCAGTCGGCTACTTCGGCGTCGCCGAGGGAAAGTGGTGCTGGACGGGGCGGAGGAGGGACGGGTCGCGGAGTGCGGCCTCGATCTCGGTGCGCTCGGAGAGGATGGCCCAGAGCGGCTGCGCGACAGTGGGGATGAGGACGAACGCGTCGCGCGCGAGGGTGTTCCACAGGTCGCCGATGCGGGTGTGATCATCGGGGAGGAGGATGCCGCGGCACTCGGCGACTCCGCATCAGCAGGGGAAGGGCTCGGCGAGGTTGAGGGTGCCGTAGTCGTCGGTCAGTTCTTCGCCGGCCTGGATGTCGCGGACGGCGATCTCGAAGTCGTAGCCGACGGAGAGGCAGTTGGCGGCGCAGGAGTGATTGAAGAAGCGGGCGTTGTCCCAGCAGAGAATGTGGTCGCCGCGGCCGTCGACGTAGGAGTACTTGTCGAGGAGCTCGCGCGCGTAGGCTGGGAGCTCGGCAATCGCGTCAGGAGAGAAGCGCTGGTCGAGGGCGTCGAGGGCCCAGGTGATGGTGCCGCGAGGGATGAGGCGGGTGGCGAAGACGCCCCAGCCCATTTCGGCACTGACAAAGCGAAGGTTGGTGTCGGGGTGGAGCATGCGGGAAATCGCGGATGCGAGGTGCGAAGCGGAATATGCCAACCATGCTCTGAATCAATTGGAGCGATGCCCACGAGATGCTATCACGCTTCGAGCCGCTGAATCGCCGCGGTAGCGACGGCCACGGAATTGAGATCGTCAGTGTATTGGTAACAGCGCAGGGCACTTTGCGTTACGCCCTGCATCAATGCGTATGCAATGGCCGAAGCATTTGATTCATCCGACCTCTTCTCTTTCGCGGCGCGCACAAAGCTGGCAGCCAAGCCACTTCGATATCCGTCCGAGAGAAGTATCGCGAGACTATACGCGGCCAAGGCGTTCGACTCGCGCGCGTTCAATCGATTGCCTGCCGTGTAGAGAGCTGCCATTCCGAGAAAAAGGGCCCATCCTGCGGCAGCGACGATAATTGTCAGCACGAGACCTTGGGGATGAGGGCACTTGCGAAACCATTCCGTTGCACAAGTCAAAAATCTCGGCGCACGTGGAGTCGCATTGCGCAACGCTCGAGTTCATTTGCAAAGCACAAGTGGACCGGAGCACGAACCATCCGCAGCTCATTGTTGCAATAATTCGCAATACGCCCGCATTGCGATCTCCGCTTACGTCTATTTAGCAGCGAGATCCGCAAGGCGAGTCGAGAGCCGCTCCTTCAGCTGCTCGATTCCTTCGCCATTGTTGAGATACGATACGTATCGCAGGTGGCGTAGATCAAACGGAATATCAGCCTCTGACTGAGTTATCAAAATTACTTCGCGGCCCAAGGTGTGCGCGATCCCAATCTCGTAGAATACATTGGGATTGCGACCCGAGCAGTCACAGATCACGATAGCGGATCGATCAATTAGCGAAACGACATCCTGGATTACTGCGGGATTCTCCCAGATATCGTCCGCCCGGCGGCAACGCAACCCTGCGGCGTCAGCGATTGCCTGAAGCGCGGCATAAACTCGATCGAAACTCGGATGAAACGGCATCATGGCTGAAACAAGCGTCGGCTCTATCCGCTCCGGCTCAGCGATGGTGAAGACCCGTGGCCTCTGTCGCAGCGGTCGCATCTCTCGCAGGAGTACGCGAAAGAGGTCAGCCTCTTTGATTGCCCAATGAGTGCGCGTGAACTCCGACGAGTCGATATCGAGATCGACTAGCCAGCCAAGCAGCTCTTTGTTTGTGAACGCCGGGACCGTGGTGTCGTACGTGTAGTCCAGTATGACATCGCGACTGGACGCCCGCGCGCGCGTGACCGTGCCCACGCGCACTATCTGATCGACTTGATTCCAGCTCTTCTCTTCGACAAAAAGCGCCGGAAGCGTCAGCACACTCTTGAAGTCCGTGAGACCAGCCGGCTGGAACCGCTCTGTGATGTCCTTCTCTGTATACTCGAAGACACGACTGGCCAGAATACTATCGCGGCTGCCCGACCACGCACTGGCCTTCACGATGAGATTGTACATGACACAAAACTAGTTGCCGAAACAACGCTTCAGGAGACTGGTGGCGCATGGTCGAAGAGACGCCCTAGTTCAGCGGCGGGCGCTCAAATAGAATGCAGGCGCGAAGCGCGCTCATGGAAAGCGACGCGGCCAAATGTCTTGAATGCCTCCCGCACGAATTGCGGTGAAACTACACCAGGCCGAGACCCTCAGAGAGCGGCGCAAACGGTCACGTCGCACGTGACTCTCATTCTCATAGAATCGCGTATAATATGCACTTGTCAACCTCGCCGACCAGCGAGAATTGCTATCATATTCGATACGCTGGCCGCCGCTTCGAGACAGAGTGCCGCCGTTCGAAAGTCGGCATTTCTACGATGTTGGAGAGCCAAGGCGAGCTTCAAGGCTGCTTTCCCGTGTGCACGAGCCTCTTCGTTACTTCCACCGGCAAGCTCGACGGCAATGTATGACTCCAACATTCTGGCTGCATCAGTCTTGCTGGAAACGGTGCTATCCAGCGATGGGTAGCGTTTTGGATCGAATACGGCTTGCGCCACTGTGATCAATGCCTCTCTACACAGCAATCCAACAGCTTGGAATTGTTCTTCGCTCACGGCGCTTTGCAGCCGCGATCGCGCTTCGGCAACTTGACGATCAACCTTGACCCAACCGGTCGGCTCGGGAAAGGCGGCATTTCGCACCCCAAGGCGAACAGCATGAAAAATGGGTCGGCCGGAGATCGCACCGATCTCGACGAGTTCCCAACCGTCCGCAGCCAAATGGGCATTCAATTCGCTTGCAAGACGACGAGCCTCCTCCGCGCTAGGCCGGACCGCAGGGTGAAGCATCTCGGCCAGAAAGCGCACAAATTGCTCGTCGTCGCCGTGGAAGAGACTGAATCGTTCATCCCAGAAGACCCAGTCATCTGGCCAGTCGTTCCAGTTGACGCGATGCTGACGAATGTCTTCCCCAGCAGTTCGCAGGCGGCGGTCGGTGGATGGCAGTTCGTTGAGATTATAGAGCCGAGCGAGAAAGTCGTCCTCCGGAAGTCGACCAGACCACGCCACTCCCGAGATCGTCAGCTGATCAATAAGTGCCCGACGGGTAATCTCGGTTATTGAGTGATGGTCCATTACCAGTTGGATGGGTGTTATCTAAACGCCTTCTCAGTTGTAGGCGAGTCACATAAGAGCGGTACGCGAAGCGCAACGCAACATCCCCCAAGGTCGACTGTCAGTTGCAGGGTTGGTCAGTCAGGCGGTCGTGAGGTGACTCGCAATCGGTCGTCACACTGGCCGTGAAGAATCTTGCTTTTCCAAGTCGTGTTGAGTCTCGGCCCATGCGATCGCAGCGTCGCTTGCAAGCGCTGATAGGACGTTGACGCCAACTAGCACATCCATATCGGGTGAGAGCCGAAGAAAAACTGTGGTCAATAGCGCAAGCGTTAGACCAGCGTTCTGTCCCGGATCGGCCAGACCGGAATCAGATGGCCCTAAAAGAAGGATCTCTCGAGCATCGTGGGATAGCCCGAATAGGATGGCCTTGGGACCGGCATGTACCTGCTGGCTTGCCATTTTGTAGAATGGACGAAGATGGCCAAGCGCGATCGATGCCTCAATCTCAGCGAAGTTGGAAGCGCGTCCAACGAGAAAGCGGCGCGCCCATCCGTATTCTGCCGCGAACGAGTCGCCATAAGTCGCGAGTGCTGTCCGATACGCGCTCTCGATATCATGCCACTCTTCATCTGCGATCGGTTCATACCCGAGAGCCTCTTGATGCGCGCGGTATGAAGTGGCGCTCCGGTAACTCTCGACAACGTCATGCGCGAGGTACAGCTTTGCGCATTGAGCGCCGTGATCTTGAATGAACATGGCTACGACGGTGATTTCGTGCAGCGTTCGCCAGCGAGCAATGGCCCCGTCAGCAAAGCCGGCCTCGATAAGGGCGAGCATCTCCTTCGCGATGCGAACACCGCGACCGTGCAACCGGCGGAGCACAGGCTCGAGAACATCGTCGCCGTCGAGCCTCGGCACTCCGTTCGGCGCTGACTCGACAGCTATGCGTTCGGACAGCGCGACAATGATGCGTAAGAGCGTAGCCGGGCGCTCCCATCGCTTGGAAAGGCGCCGCCTGAAACCACTCAACTCCCGATCATCCGATCGTAGCTCGATCGGATACGAGCGAAGAATAATCTGCTTGATCCGCTCCTCGTTTTCGTCGACAAATAGCCGTACGGCCGGCTCGATCCGAGACAAGAGCTCGTCGTGCTCCCTCGCGATCACCGCAAGCTCCTCATCACTGACGACGAGCTGAATACTCGTTGTACGCCAAGGAGGCCATCGCCACTGTCGCAGCGTAAATGTCTCGCCTTTGCGAAGCGCATTGACGATTGTGCGCCGCTGGCGACGACTGGGCTTGAGCCCTTGCTCCGCACACTTGGCCACGATGCGGTCTACAACTATGTCTACCGCACGTTCGCGAATGGCCTCCTCAAACAACTGCTGGAGCTGACCCATCGCCGTAGGAAATGGAGGCTAACACACGACGGAAGATGCGAGTGTGCGTCTACCAATAGACGCCTTGGTTCTGCTGAAATTGAATGAAACAAACTGCTCTCGACAGCGGCCGCCAGCATTTATTAGCTCGCAGGCAGTAACGTTCGTTAGCCAGTTAGCGCGGTAATCTGTGCGCTCACAAAGAATGTGTACTAGCCGGAGCGTATCCATGCGAAAAGAGCTTGCGGATCTACGCGCGGAGAAAGGAACTCATTCGCGGTGAGATAGGCAATCACTTTGCTGCCGACGACTAGCCGCGGAGGTGTCTGTGAGAACTGATTTGTGGGCGAAAGCTGACTAAACTGACTGCCGTAGTGACCAAACTCGTTGAAGACAGAATTCGGATTAAATTGGCTACCGTAGGCACCAAACGAGTTGGCGAGTGAGTCGGCGTCAAAGTAATTCCGCGAAACGGTGCCGAGATATGTGTTGTCTGCCGCGATGAGCTTAGCACCCTCCAACTCCTCGAAGCCGCGCCCAGTGGGCGGCTCCACAATGGATGTCAAGAAGAGATCTTCATAGGGAGAAGGTAGTTTAGCCATACGAAGGCGCCGAAGTGGTCGAAGTGGTCGCAGCGGTCTCAGCGGCCGAAGGGGACGGGGAAGCCGGGGCCTCGTACGGTCACCTCGCTTGCGCGCAACACGGTCGTCTTCGAGGACATATCCACTGAATTGACCATCGGGTTTGTAGAACTCATTTCCGTTTCTAATAAATCCGAGCCATTCGGAGTTCGGTGCAAAAATGTTGTCGCCATTGACGAACGCGACATATTCCCCATTCGTGTTGAAGAGGTAACGAACAGACATTTATCGCTCTTTCAGCGACAGGTAGGTTCCGGCGATGGCAAAGCACAGACCAGGAATAATCGTTGCCAGTCCCGGCGACGTCTGCCGAGCAGTCAGCAAATTCACTCCGAATCCTATGCCGATGTTGGCAACGAGGAGTAGCACGGCACCGACCGCCGCGTGAGTCTTTTTGGTACGATAGCCCTCGACGTATGTCTGAAGAGTGTTACGGTCATTCCGAAGCGCGGTATTCTCGTCTAACAGGATACGATAGTAGTGAATCACCATCGTAATGGCGGTCTTGTTGCCAGTGAGCTCATCGATCGACAAGCCGGCCAATTGCTCGGTCGAAAGGCCGAGAATCTGGTTTTCGCGACCGGGACCTAAGGATGCCGAATTCTGCTCCGGAACGTGATCAGGCATAGTCACCTATAGTCACCCTAAAATGGTAAATCGCGAAACCGTAGAGCGTTTTGCTGACTGACTGCCCAAGCTCACCTGCGCAGAGGCATCAATAAAAGGCAGCGCTGCATACGTTGCTACCCTAGCGCCTCTGACCGGTGCTGGGCCCCACATCCCATATCTTTCGCCGAACGCGGGAGTAGACGATGCGGGGAAAACCTCGCCCACTAGCGTCGCTCGGTTTCCCAGAGTCACTTCTCGCGAAACACCGCCCAACGCGCCATCACTTCGCGATACTGCCCACGTGCCTTCGCAGCCGCTTCCGCTTGTCGCGCCGTCGGCGCGACATCCGCACTCTGCATCGACATCGCCGCCGCGAGCATGGCCTGACTCAGGCTCTCGAGCGTAGGCGGGCCCGCGGGCACCCCACCACGCCCGAACCCACCACCG
>DAIUFP010000010.1:0-168480 GCA_036844565.1 Gemmatimonadaceae bacterium
GATTGAACCGATGACCTCACCCTTACCAAGGGTGTGCTCTACCAACTGAGCTACACGTCCACGCCACATACAAACCGCAACCGCCTGGAAACGTTCCCCAGACGCAGGGAAGCCGCCGCGTGCCGCGCGGCGGCTGGCTTCCCTCCACAATCATCATCGTCCAACACCAGAGCGGGAGACGGGGCTCGAACCCGCGACATCAAGCTTGGAAGGCTTGCGCTCTACCAGCTGAGCTACTCCCGCGAATACCATCCCGCCTGTTCACGCCACGTGACGCTCTAGGCGCATGGTGAGGGAAGGATTCGAACCTTCGAAGGCTTGCGCCGTCAGATTTACAGTCTGATCCTTTTGGCCACTCAGGAACCTCACCCTTATTACCTCGCGCTCCGGCGTCATGACCACGCTCGATTTAGCACCCGAAGAGCTGACGGCGAGAGTCGAACTCGCGACCGCCTGATTACAAATCAGGTGCTCTACCAACTGAGCTACGTCAGCAGACGGCCGTTTCAGCGCGAGACCCGTAGGATAGTTGGGCGGATGGGGTGAGTCAAGCCGACCAACCGACAGCACTTACCCGAGCTTCCACCGGGTCTCGCCGCCCGCATCCTCGATCACCACACCACGGTTGCCGAGTTCGCTTCGAATCCGGTCGGCCTCGGAGAAATCCCGTCGCTCTCGAGCCTGCCGGCGTGCCGCAATTTGCGCCTCAATCCATATGGCGAGCTCGGCATCTGCCGTCTCCTCGTCGGGCACGATGTCGAGCACCCCGTCGATGTGCGCGAACGCCGCGCGAGCGCGGACAACCGCATCCGCGTCCCCACCGCGCCGATCGAGCTCCGCGTTCGCCTTACGAATGAAGTCGAAGAGCGCAGCCAGCGCTTCCGGACCGTTCAGGTCGTCGAAGAGCGCAGCGTCCGCCTGCTTCACGGCCTCGTCAGCCGCGGCCGCCAGCTCCGGCGTGCCACCGAGCGCGAGTGCCGCCTCTCCATTCAACCGTGCCGCGAAGTCCCCGACGCGACGGACTGCCTGTCTTGACGCCTCCAGTGCCTCATCCGAAAGGTTCAGTTCCTTCCGATAGTGTGTATTGAACACGAAATGACGAAGCGCCGCGGCCGAGAAGCGCGCCTCGCGCAGCCCGGAGACGGTGCTCACATTTCCGGCGCGTTTCGCCATCTTGGCGCCTTCGGTCAGCAGAAACGCGCCGTGACACCACGCGCGTGAAAACGGCACTCCGGTCGCCGCCTCGCTCTGCGCGATCTCGTCCTCGTGGTGCGGGAAGATGAGATCGATGCCGCCGCAATGGAGATCGAGGGTGTCGCCCAGGAGATCCATCGCCATGGCCGAGCATTCGAGATGCCAGCCTGGACGCCCGCGACCCCACGGGGAATCCCACGCGGCGCCTGTTGCCTCGTCTTCCGGCTTTGCGGCCTTCCAGAGCGCGAAGTCCTGCGCGTTCTCCTTGCTGTAGTCGTCCTGGAGCACCCGCGCGCCGGCCTTGATCTCGCGCGTGTCGAGACGCGATAGCCGACCATAGCCGGGAAAGCGCGCAATGGCGAAATAGACCGAGCCATCTTCCGCCTGATACGCGACGTCGCGCGCGACAAGTCGCTCGACAAGCGTGATCATTTGCGGAATGAAGTCCGTGGCCTTCGGGTACTGTTCCGCCGCCTGGATGCGGAGGTACTCGCGATCGCGATGAAAGACGACGATGACGGGCTCGGTGACCTCGGTAATCGTCTTGCCCTGCTCCTGCGCGCGCTTGATGATCTTGTCGTCGACGTCGGTGAGGTTCATCACCTGATGCACGCACCATCCGCGCAGCGCGAGTACCCGACGCATCAAGTCCTCGAACAGGAAGGTCCGGAAATTTCCGAGGTGGGCCGGGTTATAGACCGTTGGCCCGCAGGTGTACATGCGTACGGTCGCGCCATCGGCCGGCGCGAACGGCTCGACCTGGCGCGTCAGTGTGTTGTAGAGTCGGAATTCGGACAAGGGACGGGTACGAGGGACGATGGACGGGGACGGGGGACGGGAGAGGAAGTGACCCGCGGACCCTGCGGCGAAAGCTACGCGGACGGGAGCGTCGATGGGATGAACGTCGCGACGCCCTCGGCGTCGAGCGCCTCCTTGATCCGCCCGCGAAGATCTCGCGCCACGTCGTCCCGCCGGTAGGGATCCACGCGCGCCACGGTGCGCAGGGTGACGGAGCCGCCCGCGATTTTCTCGATGCCAGTGACCTGCGGCGGGTCGAGGAGCGAATCGGCCCACGCGGGATCCTTACCGAGCGACTCCGCTGCGTGACGAATGGCGGCCGTCGCGCGATCCGCATCCTTCCACTGCACATCGATGTCGACCGCCACTCGACCCCAGGACTGGGTGAGGTTCGTGACCTGCGCGATCTGGCCGTTTGGAATGATGTGAAGCGCGCCGCTCGAGTCGCGAAGATAGACCAATCGGAGCGTGATGTTCTCGACGGTGCCCTCCACGGGGCCGACGCGGATGATGTCTCCCAATGCGAACTGGTGTTCGAGCTGTAGAAAGAATCCGGTGACGTAGTCGCGCACGAGGCTCTGCGAACCAAAGGAGATGGCGAGGCCCACTACCCCGGCGCTCGCCAGCAGCGGCGAGATGTTGAAGTCGAGCTGGTTGAGGACCATGAGCACGCCCACGACCGTGAGGACGGCGCGCCCCAGGCTGCGCACGAGCTTCGCGGCCGTCCGCGCACGCTGCTGACGCGCGGTGACGAGGTGATCGTTGCCTTCGGCTCCCCAACGCTCGATGCGTTGCGCAAGGAATCGAATGAAGTACCACAGCGCGAGGACCGAGAGCAGCACCCCGCCGACATCGATGCCCTTGTCCATCGCGTAGTCCGCGCCGTTACGGCGCCAGTCAGCGAGGGTGCGTGGGCGATGATCGACGGCTGCGGTGGACGCCTGAAGGGCGCCGATGGTCGGAGGCATGTGCGGCAAGCTAGGCGACGACCGCCGCGCCGGTCAACGTGCGCGAGAACCATGCGGCTCTGCAGGCTTTGGCTCCGCCACGCGCCGAACGGCGGTGCGGGTCAGCGTGGTGAGACGGCCGTCGCGCAACAGGAGGACGCGGTCCACATGCCCATGAACGCTCGCGACATCGCGTGACGTCACCACGAGCGAACCGTGGCGGAACGAGCGAATCGCACCTGCTTCCACCGCGTCGAGCAAGAGGAGCGACGGCGCGAACGTGCGTCCGTCCTGTTCACACCATTCGCCGCGGTGCATGCAGCGCATGGGTAGCACGGCGCTGATCTGGCCGGCGTCAGCCTTGCGCGTGCCAGCGATGCATTGAAGCAGCGTCGTCTTGCCGGCGCCTGGGCCGCCGACGATTGCGACGCGCTCGCCGAGCGCGACGTGCAGCGAGCAGGAGCGAAGTGCCCAGACGCGGGCTGAGCATCCGCGCACGCCGGCGGAGTAGCTCTTCCAGAGGTTTTCGACGACGAGGGCATATGGCATGGCCTACGATGCTCCGTGCCTGCCCAACGACCATCATCGAAATACGGCACGGCGGTGAGAAATCCCGCGAGCAGCCTTGTCAGCGAGGCCGGGTGCGATGATACGTCGCAATCGCGTCGACGAGCGGCTCCGCGTCGAAGCGAACGGTGTCCGTCGTGGGAAGGCCAGTCTCGTTCCGCACGTTCTCGATGGTGCGGAGCGCGGTGTCCTCGTCGAGATCGTAGGTGTTCAACGAAATGCCGACCACGGGCGCAACCCGGAGTGGTGCGGCAACCGCTTCGCTCAGGCGGATGAAGTCGAGCAGCGGTGGAATCTTCACCCATTCGCAACGATTGATCGCTGTGCGCGACGGCTGCGCGCAAAGCACCTGGGCGTGCGGCAGCGATCCGTGCAGCAGGCCGTATGTGACTCCCGAGTAGCTCGGATGGATGATCGACCCCTGCCCTTCCACCAGCACCAAGTCCGCGCCCTCGGCGCATTCGAGCACCAGTTTTTCGGCGGCGCCCGCAATGAAGTCCGCGACGACGGCGTCGACACCGATGCCGCGACCTTCAACGAGAATTCCAGTTTGACCGGTCGCGGCGAAGCTCGTGCGGATGCCGCGGCTGCGCAGGGCGCCGAGCAGCTGGAGCTGCGTGGTCATCTTGCCGATGTTGCAGTCGGTGCCGACCGTGAGCACGACGGTCGCCGCGATGTTGCGCACGCGCCCGTTGGCAACGGTCAGCTTCGCCGGTGGTCGACGAAGGTCGTGGATTGCGACGTTGTGCTTTTTCGCGAGCGCGGCAAGCTCGGGCACATCGCCGATGAACGTGTGCAGTCCGCTCCAGATCTCGAGTCCGTTCTCGATGGCGCCGGCAAGAAGGCGCGTCCACGCTTCGGGGAGCTGGCCACCGGAAGGCGCGATACCGATGACGAGCGCGTTGGGCCCAAGTGCGAGGCCGTCCTGAAGCGTGCCAACGACGGGAATGTCACCGCCGAACCCGAGGACGCTTTGTGCGGTGCTGCCTGCCTTGCTCGCGTCGATGATGCCGACGACGCGTTCGGGTGTGTAGCGGATGCAGGCGTTGGCGGTCTTGGATTCCTCGGGCCCGAACAGGCCGTCGGCAAGAATGAGGTAGCGCAGTTGGCGTGACATTTTGGCGGGCGGAGAAGCCTCAGGCAGACGCAGCGAGGGTCCGGCGCTCGAGCAGTCCGACAATGTCGACGATGGAGGCGGGGATGATCACGCCGCCCTCCGATGCCGGAAGTCGCAGGATGAGCGGCCGCTCGCGCGTGGTGCGGCGGAAACCGAGACCCTCATAAATGCGCGAGAGGAGAATGCGCTTCACGATTACCATGATGACGGCAAGCCCTGGCACGGCGACGAGCAGGCCGAGTGGACCGAGAATCTTTCCGACGATGAGTACGAACACGATCGTGAGCACCGGCGGTAGGTCGACCTGGCGCTGCATGATGTAAGGCGACACGAGGTTGCCCTCGATCAAGTGGACGAGGATGCCGAGCCCGATGACCCACAGCGCTCGTGTCCCACCATTCTGGCCGGTGAGGACAAAGAGTGCGGGCAGCGTGGTCGCGAGCAATGTTCCGAAGAATGGAACGATCGTGGCCAACCCGGTGAACACGCCGAACGTGACGTAGTACGGGACCTTCAGGAAATAGAGTCCGGTTGCCGTGAGCGTCCCAAGGAAGCTCATCGTGAGCATGAGGCCCACGATATAGGCCCGCAGAGAACCGGCGCAATCGGCAAGCACATCGCGCACGAGATCCCGGTGCCGTGGCGGAAAGAGCGCAATGAGCCACTCGCGGTACATGGCCGGATGCACGGAGAGATACAGGGCCATCACGATGACGGAGAACAGGCTGACGAGGACTTCAACGAGCCCGAGCACCTTCGGCACGACGTTGCCGAACTGCCCTGACACCTGCGCGTAGACCGCCGTGATGATCCTGTGCTCGCCCGGTGTGTACACGCCCTGGAGAGCGGGCACGCGCTCGGCGAGCCGGTCAATCGCCGCTTCCCACCCGCCGATGTACGTCGGAAGGACCTTTACCAGCTCCTGCGTCTGCTGAATGAGTGGCGGAATGAGGGCGTAGAAAAGAACGACCAGTCCGCCAAACGACAGCAGCACCGCGAGCGGGAATGAAAGGCGTTCGGGCACCCTGGCGCGGCGATGGAGCACGCCCGCCAGGGCGCCGAGGTACAGCGAAATCAGTACGCCGAGGAACAGCAGGAGAAAGACGTCGGCGACCCGAAGCCACAACCAGATCGCGACAACGGTGCAGACGGAAGCGGCGAGAATTGGACCGAACGCGAATCGAACCGATTTCGCCGCTCCCTGCTTCACGAAAGCTTCCGTTGTCCTGGACGTTCGATCTCCGCCGCGATCTCCTCGTCATCGCGCTGTCCAGCGCCGAGTGCCTTGGTGGGAGCGGCGGACGCGGCGGGCAGCACGCCCATCTTCTGCTTGAGCGCGAGGAGGCGCGAGTCGACGGAGACGGCACCGGCGCCCTTCTCGAGCGCCTTGAAGTCGCGCTGGAGCGTATCGCCCGTGAACTCGTCCTCGATCTCCGCGGCGGCCTTGATCTGCCGCTCGTTGGTCTCGATGCGCTCCTCCATCCGACTGAACGCTTCGAAGGCGCTCTTCTCGGAGAGCGAAGACATCGTCTCCTGAATCCGCTGCTGGGCCTGCGCACGACGCTGGCGCGCGACGAGCAGGTTCTTCTTGCGCTTTGCCTCCTCGATCTTGTCGTTCATTTCGCGCAGCTGATTCTTGAGCTTGTCGGAGTCGGCCTTGTTGGCCTCCCAGGTCTGCTCGAGCTGCTGGCCGTGCGAGATGTGCTCGCCGTGGCGCACGAGTGCCTGCTTGGCCAGGTCGTCGCGACCTTCCTGCACCGCGAGCATCGCGCGACGCTCCCAGTCTTCGGCCTGCTTGTACTCGGCGTCCGCCTGATCGCGCAAGCGCTTCTCGTCGGCAATGGCGACGGCGACCTGCTGCTTGGCCTTCACGAGCTGGCCGCGCAGGTCGTCGAGAATCTGCGTCAACATCTTCTCCGGATCTTCCGCCTTGGAGATCAGGTCGTTGATGTTGCTCTTGAGCAGCTGGGAAAAACGATCGAACAAGCCCATGATCAGCGTGCCTCGCGGAACGAGCCGAGCTCGCGAAGATGCGAAGCGAGTGCGAGGGTCATGCTCTCGTAGCTCGCAAGAAATTCCTCGAAGTCGAGGGCCGAGAGCTCGAGCGCTTCCGTCAGCACGATCTGCTCGTTCTGGATGCCGTAGGCACCGTGGAGCAGGTCGGACGCGTTGAGCTCGAGCAGCCGGCGGGTGAGTGTGGCCCTGTGAGCGACATCATCCGGCAGCGTCATGACGTCGATGCGGAGGAGGACGACGGGCGGCGAGTAGTTCACAGCAAGCGAGAGGTCACTCTCCGGGCTGGGGCGCACGATCCAGAAGCCCGGCTCGACCTCGGAGTAGGTCGCGCCGGTTGCGCTGAGACGGATGAGGAAACTCTCGATGTCTTCTTTCGTGAGCATTGGCACACCTTCGTGCACTGGTTGTCGTCCACTACGTGTACTGCGGCGTGCAAGGTTTCAGCGCTGCCGCTGCACCCGCGCAAGCTACGGGCACGGCGCGCGGCGGGGAAGGCGATTGTTACTTCCTCTTTATCTGTACGAGTCGCTCTTTCGCGAGACGACGCCCAGTGGGAGTCGCCGCGAGTCCGCCGCCTGCTGTCTCGCGATAGCGCACATCCATGTTGCGGCCGATCTCGCCCATGACGTCGATCACTTCGTCGACGGGAATCTTGAACTCGATGCCGGCCATCGCGAGCTCGATGCCGGTGAGGGCGATGGCAGATCCGGTCGCATTCCTGAAGACGCAGGGCAACTCGACGAGTCCGCCGAGCGGGTCGCAGACCAGTCCGAGTGTGCCCTGCATCGCCAGGGCGGTCGCGTGGCCGACCTGGGAGGGCGAGCCGCCGAGCATCTCGGTGGCAGCGCCGGCGGCCATCGCAGCGGCGGCTCCCGTTTCGGCCTGGCATCCGCCTTCGGCGCCGGAGAGCGACGCGCGTTCAGCGATGACCGCGCCGATGAGTCCCGCGACCGCGAGTGCGCTCACGAGGGCCTCGTCTCCGATGTCGCGCGCGGCAGCGAGCCCGGTGAGCACGGCCGGAAGGACGCCGGCGCCGCCTGCCGTGGGGGCCGCAACGATGACGCCCATGGCGGCGTTGACCTCCTGCACGGCGAGTGCGCGCGCGAGAATGTCACGGAATGGCGTGCCAGCCAGCGGCCCATCGGGTCCGGTGCGGAGCTTGGCCGCGTCGCCGCCCACGAGGCCGGATGCGGAGTAGTGATCGCCCGTCATGCCCTGGGCGACGGCGCTGCGCATGACGTCGAGCGCTCGCTTCAGCGCGGCGCGAATGTCCTCGACGCTGCGGCCCTGGTCGCGCGCTTCGGCATCGAGAGCGAGCGTGGCCAGGCTGACATTCTGCGCTTCTGCGTCTCGAATGGCGTCGGCGAGAGATTTGTACATAATGAATGATAGTCATTTCACTGCCGTTCACTCCCGACATCTGCCCGCTGATGACATACAAGGAACTGATCGCGACCGGAGTAGTCTGTCTTGCCCTCGGTCAGCCCATGGACGCGCAGTCAGTGTCGGTGGCTCCGGATACAGTGGACGCGGATGCGAGCACTCTCGCGTGGATGGCGCAGCATGGGTCCGCCATCAACGCATTCGACCGAGTGCCGGATGAGGGAGACCTGACGCTGTGGGATGCGTTGACGGCGAACGCACGCATCATCGGATTGGGAGAGCAGACGCACGGCAGCAGTGAGTTCACTCGCACGAAACTTCGGCTCATTGCGCATGGCGTGCGGTCGCAGCACGTCACGGTGATCGGATTCGAGAATGTTCCCGCGCCCGTCGCCGCGATCAATCGCTATCTCCATGGAGAATCGGCCAACGTCGACTCGTTGATGGGACATCTCTCGAAACTGTGGCGAACGGAGGAGGTGAAGTCGGTAGTGCTCTGGCTGCACGACTACAACGTGGAGCAACGACGGATGGGTGCTCCGCAGGTTGACATGGTGGGTGTGGACATCATCAACAGCAGCCCCGCTCGGGACAGCGGAATGGCCGAATCGATGGCGGCGGAAATCGCGCGGCGTTCGCCAGAGAGTCGTGCGATGATGTGGGCGCACAACATCCACGTCTCGTATCTACCCAACCGAATCGGCGTGCAACTCCGGCGGCTCATAGGCGCGCGGTACGTCGCACTTGGATTCGCCACCGCTGAAGGAACGTATCGCGCCCGAACGCCGACGGATGCGACGGCACCGCTGAGCGAAGGACATGTACTTCCTCCGCCGACTCCTGGTAGCGCCGAGCTGAGTCTCTCGCGCTTGAGCGGTCGGGTGGGAGGCGTCGCACAGCTTTACGACTTGCGCGGGATCATCGCCGATCCGCGAGGCGCCTGGCTGAGAACGCCGCGAAACTTTCACCACGTCGGAACGAGTGCGGATGCGCTCGCGGTCCAGGTGCAGAATGTTGGAGAGATGTTCGACCTGCTGATGTTCGTTCCGCGGACGACGACATCACACAGCATTCCCGGCATCCAGATGTAAGCCTGCGCGGATGCTCAGACGGTCAGGCGCTGACCTTGTCGAGGCGAAACGCCCAGCGCACCCAAGGGAGCGCGCGGATGTCGTCGCGGACCTGATCGCCCGCGAGATCATCGATCTCGATGACCATGAACGCATCGCCGCCACGATCCTTTCTTGTGAGACGCAGCGTCGCGATGTTCAGGCTGTGCTCGGCGAGAATGGTCGCGATGCGTGCGACCGATCCTTTCACGTCCTCAGCGACCAGCACGATCGTGTGGTAGTTGCCCGTCACCTCCACGGGATAGCCGTCGATCTCCGAGACGAGCACCCGACCAGCGCCGAGTGAGGAGCCGGTCATCACGGCGGTGCGATCGCCGCGCTCGAGCGTGATGCGAACCGTGTTCGGATGCGCTTCCTCGCTGATCGTGGTTTTCTCGAACGAGAAGTCGAGTCCTTCCTTCTCCGCGATCTCGAGCGCCGTGCGGAGGCGTTCGTCGTCGGGACGGAAACCCATGAGTCCGCCGACGAGCGCCTTGTCGGTTCCGTGCCCTTCACCGGTCCTCGCGAAGGAGCCATGCAGCTCCATGCGTGCGCGCTCCGGTGTGCCGCCAACGAGGCATCGCGCGAGGAGGCCAATGCGGCAGGCGCCGGCCGTGTGCGATGACGACGGGCCGACCATGACGGGACCAATGATGTCGAGTAGCGAAACCACGGTAACCTGTCGGCTAGGGGTCGGACAGTCTGACGGTCTGACTGTCAACAGGACAGCGGAACTGCGAACTGAACAACTCCACCACTGCGGAAATCCTATCCCACCTTTCGCTGGCGCGCAGGTTTCTTCAACATCGACTTCAAGTAGTGCCCAGTGTGCGACGCCTCCACTTCGGCGACGTCTTCCGGTGTTCCCGAGGCGACGATCATTCCGCCGCGCGTACCGCCCTCGGGGCCGAGGTCGATGATCCAGTCCGCCGTCTTGATGACGTCGAGATTGTGTTCGATGACGAGGATCGTGTTGCCCCGATCGACCAATCGATGCAGCACCGTGAGCAACACGCGGACGTCTTCGAAGTGCAAGCCAGTGGTCGGCTCGTCGAGGATGTACAGGGTGCGTCCTGTGTCTCGCTTCGAGAGCTCGGTCGCGAGCTTGATGCGCTGCGCCTCGCCGCCTGAAAGCGTCGTCGCACTCTGGCCCAGGTGGATGTAACCGAGCCCGACATCGTTCATCGTTTCCAGCTTCTGTCGCACACGCGGCTGGTTCTCGAAGAACGTGGCTGCATCTTCCACGGTGAGACCGAGCACGTCGGCGATGCTCAGTCCCCGGAACCGGACCTCGAGGGTCTCGCGATTGTAGCGCTTGCCCTTGCAGACCTCGCACGGGACGTAGACGTCGGGCAGGAAGTGCATCTCGATCTTCACGAGGCCGTCGCCCTGACAGGCCTCGCACCGGCCGCCCTTCACGTTGAACGAGAACCGTCCGGGGCCATAGCCGCGAATCTTCGCTTCCGGCAACTCGGCAAAGAGCTCGCGAATCGGTGTGAAGAGGCCCGTGTAGGTCGCCGGATTGGATCGCGGCGTGCGGCCGATCGGACTCTGGTCGATGTCGATGACCTTGTCGATGTGCTCGAGCCCCGTGATGCGGTCGTGCAGTCCGGGAATCACCCGGGCGCGATAGAAATGCCGGGCGAGCGACTGATGCAGGATGTCCTCGATCAGCGTGCTCTTCCCCGACCCCGACACGCCGGTCACCGCAACGAAGAGCCCCAGCGGAATCTCGGCCGTGACGTTCCGAAGATTGTGCTCGCGCGCATTCTGGATGCGGATCATGCGCTTGGTGTCGACTAGCCGGCGCTGCTCCGGAAGCGCAATCTCCAATTCACCGCTCAGGTACTTGCCGGTGATCGAGCGCGGATTGCGGATGATCTCCTCGACGGTGCCTTCGGCGATGACTTCACCACCATGCTTGCCGGCGCCGGGTCCCATGTCGATGACATGATCGGCGGCGCGCATCGTCTCTTCGTCGTGCTCGACGACAATGACCGTGTTGCCGAGATCGCGCAACTGCACGAGCGTGGACAACAGTCGTGCGTTGTCGCGCTGGTGCAGACCGATGGACGGCTCGTCCAGGATGTACAACACACCAACGAGGCGCGACCCGATCTGCGTCGCAAGCCGGATGCGCTGCGCTTCACCGCCCGAGAGTGATTCCGCCGAGCGACCAAGTGTGAGATAGTCGAGGCCGACGTCCACGAGGAAGCGGAGTCGCTCGCGGCATTCCTTGAGAATCGGGCCGGCGATCTCGACGTCCACACCGTTGGGCTGCTCTTCGCTCCTGATCGGAATGCGCTCGAAGAAGGTGAGCGCTTCCGTGATCGCGAAGTCCGTCACCGTGCCGATGCTGCGTCCGTCGATGGTGACGGCGAGCGACTCAGGCTTGAGGCGATGTCCGCCGCACGCGGTGCACGGCACCGCGAGCATGTACGCTTCGAGGTCAATGCGCACCATGTCGGAGTCGCTCTCCTCGTAGCGGCGCTCGACATTCGCGATGATGCCTTCCCAACTGCTGTCGCCCTTCTTCTTCTTGCCCGTGGATCCATCGCCGCGAAGCAGGGTCTCGCGTACGGCGGGCGTGAGCTCGCCCCACGGAGTATTGAGGTCGAACCTGAATTGCCGCGCGAGCGTTGGCAGCACAACCTTGCGCAGATATCCGCTCGGCTCACCCCAGGGCAGAACCACGCCCTCGAGAATCGAGATGCGCGGGTCGCCGAGGACGAGCTCCTCGCTCACGCGTCGGCGAGTGCCGAGTCCCCCGCACTTCGTGCACGCGCCGAAGGGCGAGTTGAAGGAGAAGTGACGTGGCTCGAGCTCCGGCATGGAAATGCCGCAGACGGGACATCCGTACTTCTCCGAGAATGTCTCGATCGCGTTGGTGTCGGCGTTCACGACCTCGACGAGACCCTCAGCGAGCTTGAGCGCGGTTTCGACTGAATCGGTCAGGCGCCCGCGATCGTCGGAGCGAACGACGAGACGGTCGACCACGATGGAGACGTCGTGATTCTGGCGGCGGTTGAGCTTGGGTGGATCGGCGAGCTCGATGAGCGCTCCGTCCACGTAGGCGCGAATGAAGCCCTGTTTTCGCACCTGCTCGAAGAGCTCCCGGAATTCACCCTTGCGCCCCTGAATGAGTGGCGCGCGCACCTCGATCTTCGTTCCCTCGGGCCATGCCAGCACGGATGCCGAGATCTGCGCCGGGCTCTGGCGTTGCACAGGGCGGCCGCAGTTCGGGCAGTGCGGCGTGCCGGCGCGGGCGTAGAGAAGGCGCAGGTAGTCGTAGATCTCGGTAACCGTGCCGACTGTCGATCGCGGATTGTGACCCGCGGTCTTCTGCTCGATGGAGATGGCAGGTGACAGCCCCTCGATGGCATCGACGTCCGGCTTCTCCATGAGGCCGAGAAACTGGCGTGCGTACGCAGACAGGGACTCGACGTAGCGGCGCTGCCCCTCGGCGTAGATGGTGTCGAAGGCCAGGGAGGACTTTCCTGAGCCTGACAACCCCGTGATGACGGTGAGCCGGTCGCGGGGGATGGTTACGTCCACATTGCGCAGGTTGTGCTCGCGTGCGCCGCGGACGATCAGTGCGTCTTCTGCCATAGCCAGGTAAACTTCGCGCCAGGACCGTGTTCAGACAAGGCGGACGCTACGCACGCGGACCACCCGCGTGCCGTCCGAGGCGGGCCGTCTGATTAGATTAAGCGGCGATGTTTCCCGGACCGCTACGCGACGCGTTCGCGAGCACATTCACCGCGCCAACGCCGCGCACCGCCACGGCCCCATGCCGCACACTGACGCGATCGTCGTGATGACGACGCTGAGTTCCTCCGACGAGGCCGTTCGGCTCGTCCGCGCCCTCCTGGAGCGACGGCTCATCGCGTGCGGCACGGTGCTGCCTGGCGGCCGCTCGCTCTATCGCTGGCAAGGGAAGATCTCCGATGAACAGGAAGTTGTGATCCTGTTGAAGACGCGCTCCGCGCGCCTCGAAACGCTTCAAATCGCGTTCGACGAGCTGCACCCATACAAGGTGCCTGAACTGCTCGCGCTCTCGGTCACCGCCGGAAACGCGAAATACCTGGACTGGATCAATGCCGAGACGACACTCGCCCTCGCGTGATCCGAGTGAGACACACATGAAACGCAACACCCCGAATGAAGATGTAGATCGCATTTCGTCGGTCTCTGACGCCGCGGCCGCGCC
The DNA here is from genome assembly GCA_036844565.1 of Gemmatimonadaceae bacterium. GTDB lineage: Bacteria > Gemmatimonadota > Gemmatimonadetes > Gemmatimonadales > Gemmatimonadaceae > AG11. Next base: position 13,342 of record DAIUFP010000010.1, read on the forward strand.
GCAGGTCGACTTGGAGCTGAATGACGCTCGTGCTCGGCGCGACGACGAAACGCCGGAGGGGCAAGAAGCCGAAGATCCGATGATCGCCGAGACAGAAGAACGACCGGTGCACTCCGAGCCGGACCTTGTCGACCAGGCGAACGAGATGGCGGCGCGTGGGGACATGAGCGCGGCGCTCACCATGCTGCGGTCGCTCGTCGCGCGCGAGCCCGAGAATGGACGCGGGCGCGCGGCGATGGCGTCGTTGCTCGAGCGCCGTGGCGACGTCGAGGGAGCGCTCGCCGAGCTGGGCAAGGCGATCGACTCCAACCCGGACGACATCACGTTGCTGTGCGCGCGGGCCACACTGCTCGCGTCTCGTGCACGATACGATCAGGCGGAGGTCGACCTTCGCCGAGCCGCAAAGGTCAACGACCGCAGCGCCGAGGTGCAGGTGCAGCTCGGTATGCTCTTCTCGAAGCGCGCGCGCTGGCGCGAGGCCATCGACCCGCTGCTTGCCGCGGTCGCCGCCGATCCGTCGCGCGGCGATGCGCAGTACTACCTCGGTGAAGCGTACAACCACATCGACGACCTTCCCGCAGCGCTGGCGTCGTACGAGGCCGCTGCGACAATTCAGCCGGCGCACATGCGCGCGTTGAAGGGGATCGGGATCGTACTCGATCGGATGGGGCGCCCCGCCGAAGCGGCGGCGGCCTACCGCCGAGCGCGCGACTCGCAGAAGCGATAGCGCGAATGGCGCGCCGGTTCGGCAATCGCGGCCTGCTGGCGGCCGGCATCGTGGTCTTGTGGATCGTCGCGTTGGGGTTGCTCACCCAGCGCGAGCTCTTTCGTCCGCATACGGAGCAGCTTGCGGAGGCGGGACTGCGTGTCACACCGGGCGCAACGTACTTCGCGGTGCTCCAGAAGGGCGAACAGATCGGATTCGCATCGACGACAGTGGATACGGTCGAGGGCGGCATCACGGTCGCGGACTATCTCGTCGCCGACCTCGCGGTTGCCGGCAAGCTGCACCGCGCAAGCGCGAGAACGACGGTTCGACTCTCACGCGCGCTTCGCGTCAACACGTTTTCGCTCGACGTCGACGCCGACCTGAGCCCGATCAAGGCGGAGGGACGCGTACTCGGCGACTCGCTGCTCCTGCTGATGGTGAAGGGCGTGGCGGGTCAGCCCGCCGACACGCAGCGCATACGACTCACCGGACCGATTCTCCTCCCGACCCTTGTTCCGCTCGCGGTTGCGCTCGGCGAGCGACCGGCCGTTGGCAAGAGCTACACGCTGCCGATCTTCGATCCCATCTCCATGGCATCGAAGGACGTGCGCATCGCGGTGCAGGCGGAGAGTGTGTTCGTGCTTCAGGACAGCAGCGTGATCGACGCCGCCGGTCGGTGGCATGGTGCGTTGCCCGACACCGTTCGCGCGTGGCGCCTCAGCTCCGATGGAGGCTCGACCGGCGGTTTTGCCGGTTGGGTGGACGAGCAGGGTCGGGTCGTCAAGGCCACACAACTCCTCGGCCTCACCCTCGAGCGACGGCCGTACGAGGTTGCGTTCGAGAACTGGAAGAGCGACGTGGCCAAGCGGGGCGCAGAGGTGTCAGCGGATCGCGACATCTATGAGACGACCGCCATCAGCGCGAACAAGCGGCTGAAGGAGAACCTGGCGGAGCTTCGCCTCCGTCTCACCGGCGTGGATCTCGACGGCTTCGACGTGAAGGGATACCGACAGCGACTGCGCGGCGACACGCTCACCATCACGCGTGAGGCACCTGAAGCGCTGAAGGCCGCTTATACGCTTCCAGATGGTGCGAAGTCAACCGTGATGAGTGTGTTCCTCGACGCCGAGCCGTTGCTCGAAGTCGACAATCCGGAGATCAAGGCACTCGCGGCTCGCTTACGCGGCACGGAGAAGGATCCACGAGTTGTCGCGCGTCGTATCAACTCGTGGGTCTACGATTCGGTCGAGAAGAAGATCACGGTTGGCCTGCCGAGCGCGCTGGCGACGCTCCATTCGCGGAAGGGTGACTGCAACGAGAACACGCAGCTCTTCATCGCGTTGGCGCGTGCGTCGGGCGTTCCTGCTCGCGTCGCGGCCGGGCTCGCGTACCTCGACGGCAAATTCTACTACCACGCCTGGCCGGAGATCTGGCTGGAGCGATGGGTCGCCGTCGATCCCACGTTCGGGCAGTTTCCCGCCGATGCGTCGCACCTGCGCTTCACCATCGGTGGTCTTGCCAAGCAAGCCGAGTTGCTCAGGCTGATGGGCGTGTTGAAGATCGACGTCCTGTCATCGCGATGAGCTCACCGCACTTCTCCCACTGTCCGACATGATCAGCCTGCGCCAGCTCACGAAGCGATACGGCAGCTTCACCGCGGTCGACCAGATCGATCTCGAAGTTCCGAAGGGTGAGCTCTTCGGTTTTCTCGGCCCCAACGGCGCGGGCAAGACCACGACGCTGCGCATGATCGCGGGGATCTTGAAGCCGACTGGCGGGACGATCTCGATTGCCGGAGTGGACCTGGCGAAAGATCCTATCGGCGCGAAGATGCGGCTCGGCTTCATTCCGGATCGGCCATTCATTTACGAGAAGCTGACGGGTTCGGAATTCCTGCGATTCGTCGCTGGCCTGTTCGACCAGGAAGGCGCCGAGGTCGAGCATCGGGCGCGTGAGCTGATGGCATTGTTCGACCTCGAGGAGTGGCGCGACGAGCTGGTGGAGAGCTACAGCCATGGCATGCGCCAGAAGCTCATCATCTCGAGCGCGTTCGTGCATCGGCCGGACGTGATCGTCGTGGACGAGCCCATGGTGGGTCTTGATCCGAAAGCCGCGAAGATCCTCAAGGACCTCTTTCGCGAGTATACGCGGCGCGGCCACACGATCATGATGAGCACGCACACGTTGGAAGTCGCCGAAACGCTCTGCGACCGCGTGGCGATCATCGCCAAGGGAAAGATTCGCGCGTGCGGCACCATGCCGGAGTTGCGCGCTGAAGCGGCGAACGCCGGCCAATCGCAGGGGCTCGAGCAGATCTTCCTTCGGCTCACGGGCGAGAACGCGGCGCGCGAGCTCGTCGAGGTACTGGATGCCTGACGTGGTCGCGCGCCCGAATCCACCGATCGAGCTGTTGCTGCTTCCGAAGTGGCTCACGGCGCGCGCGCGTACGATGGCGAACGAGCGGGGTCGCGGCGCGCGACTGACCATGCTCGCGAGCATCGGGCTGCTGTTCTGGGTCTTCGTGTTCACGGTGCTGTACAAGCTGCTCGTGTATTTCCGGAACGTGCCCGACCTCGGCCCATTCCTCGCCGGCAAGCTGCTCGGCCTCATCCTGATCGGCTTCTTCTCGATCCTTCTGCTGTCGAACATCATCACGTCGCTGTCGAGCTTCTTTCTCGCGAAGGACCTCGACCTGCTCGTGGCGTCGCCCGTCGATTGGCTGACACTCTACGGCGCGAAGTTGCTGGAGACGGCGGTGGCGTCGAGCTGGATGGTCGTGCTGATGGCCGTGCCGATGTTCTCAGCATTCGGGTTCGCGTATCACGGCGGATTCATCTTTCCGCTGCTCGTGATCGCTGTGTTCGTGCCGTTCCTCATCGTGCCATCGGTGATCGGCAGCGCGATCACGCTCATCTTGGTGAACGTGTTTCCGGCGCGCCGCACGAAGGACATCCTCAGCGTGATTGCCGTGCTGGCGGCGGGAGGCATCGTGCTGCTCTTCCGCATCGTGCGTCCCGAGCGGCTCGCGCGCCCGGAGGGATTTCGGTCGCTCGTGGAGTTCGTGACGATCCTGCGAACGCCGACGTCGCCATTCCTGCCGAGTGAGTGGGTGCAGCGCGCGGTGTTGGGTTGGTTGGGGAATCGGCCGGACTACTTGCCGATCTATCTGTTGTGGAGCACGGCCGCGGCGGCGTTCGTCTTCGGTGCGTTGCTGCATCGCATGCTGTACATGGATGGATTCAGCAAGGCGCAGGAAAGCTCGCAGCGTTGGGCGCGTAACACGATGACGCGACGCATTGGCCATCGCGTGCTCGTGCCGCTCGGCATCCTGCGACGCGAGCTGATGCTGAAGGAGCTGCGCCTCTTCTTCCGCGACACGACGCAGTGGTCACAGCTCATCCTGCTGGCGGTGCTCGTCGTCGTGTACGTCTTCAACATCAAGTACCTGCCGCTCCGAGGCGAAGGGATCACGTTTTTCCTGCGGAACGTCATTCCGTTCTTCAATGTGCTGCTCGCGGGGTTCGTGCTCGCGTCGATCGCGGCGCGATTCATCTTCCCCAGCGTATCACTCGAGGGACGTACGCTCTGGCTCCTCAAGTCGAGTCCGATGCCGGTGAACGATCTGCTCTGGGCGAAGTTCTGGGTGGGAACGCTGCCGCTGTTGATCCTCGCGCTGGGCATCATCGGCGTGACGAATGTGCTGCTTCAGGTGAGCGACTTCATGTTCGCCGTGTCGGTCATGACCATCGCGATGATGACGCTCGCGCTCTGCGGCATGGCGCTCGGTTTCGGGACACTCTTTCCGCAGTTCGAGACGGAGAACGCCGCACAGATTCCGACGTCGTTCGGCGGGCTGTTGTACATGATCGCGGCGGTGACGTTGATCGCCGGCGTCATCGTGCTCGAAGCGCGACCGGTGTACGGCTATCTCTCGGCGCAGTTCTATGGCACGCCCACTTCGCCGGCGGAGATGGTGCTCGGCTTTGGACTCGCTGCCGCGCTGTGCATGACCGCGACGCTCCTGCCGATCGGGATCGCGAAGCGGCGCCTGGAGGCGGTGGAGCGCTAACGATTCGACGCGATGCCGCGATGCTGCCCTTGCTTGATATGAATGGGAAGCCACCTTGTGATGTCCTCCGGCCAATTCGAAGTCCCTTTGTTGCGGCGAAGCTTCCTGCGCCGGGCATGTGAACTATCCCACACGTGCGCTACTCGGCCACGGCGAGTGATTCACAGGGAGAGTCGTTGCCTCTGTCCGGTCGCGAGCGTTTGCTACGGATGAATCGCCGCGCCGGTTGATTCCGTAACGGCGACGCTTGCGATCAGTCGATCACGTCATACCGCACAGCTTCGGCCGCTGGAGGGCAAGAGACAGGCTTTAGCACCGGCTGAACTGCCCTTTGCGACCTTGGTGAATCACGGTCATCCGATGTAACTTCCGGCTCGTCTGAAGCGAAGTAAACCTCGATGTGCCCCACCTCATCGGCCTTCCGCCATCGAGCTACCGTAAACTTCCAGTGCCGGAAGGCTCTTGCCCAATTTCAGGCGACGGCCTTGAAGACGCGCTATGGTCCATTTTCGGTATTCAGTTGAATAAGGTGAAGATCGCTCATATACGCGTCCGATGTGTGGGTATTCTATAGGTCCCGCGTTTGACCAGCGTCGAGGATTGGGCTTTCTCGCTTCTCTACCCCTGGGTATCTACGCGAGAAGCTCAGAGTTGTTGCACCTCAACGACAGGGAACACGATGGCGACTTGTCAATGGCGAGGGTGGATTTCAGCGCTACTTCTCACCTTGGGCTCCGCTCACACCGTTCATGCGCAGTCGCAGGCGTCTGGTGAGGCGCTGGCCACGCCTTTCGTCAGTGACCATGCGCAACTTCTAAAGGGCCTGCGCCACTTCTCACTTATTCTGTTGATCGACGGCGCGTTATTGCCTGAGTTCGACGCCGTTCAAACGAAAACTGAGCTTCGGCTGCGGCAAAGTGGGATTACGCTTGGCACCGGCGGCAGGGCCTTACTGCTAGAATGCACGACGACCAATATTGCTGCGCGGCTAGATCGGTTGCTGTGCGAAGCGCAAGTTTGGGACGAGGTTCGCCGCGACAGCCCTTCACCAATCCGCTTCAGCATTGCAATCTGGACCGGGACGCAGTCGTACATTGGGAAAATCGATCGCGACGTATATGAGCGGACCCTATCGGCCGTGCTGGACAAGCTGCTCAATGATTGGTATAAGGCAAATCAATCGTCGTGAGATTAGGCTCTCTTACACTTTCTAGGCTAGCTATGGTACCGTACGTTTTGCGCATCAGAGGCATCGCGGCAGTTCTCCCTTGCGGCGAGCAATTAAATGGCTGAAGACAAGATCCAATCAGGCAGCATCGTACAACTGAAATCAGGTGGACCTCCGATGACTGTCACGGACGCATCTGATGCGAGCATGATCACGGTCTGTTGGTTCGACGACAAGAAGATTGTTCAGCACAGCGCGTTCCCGTTGGCAGTTCTCAGCATGTTCAGAGGGCCGACGCCTGGCCACATCGGGTGATGTAGGCCGTAGCGTTGCGGACAACTCGAGCCCGATGAGTTTGCGCTCGCCCTCCCGCATCCTCCCGCCTGCGCCCGCTTCCGGACGGCGGCCTGATGCTGCAGAGAGGTAGCTGTGGCTATGGTGTAAGCGCGACAAGAAGGGGATGACGTTTTGAACACCAAGTGCTCGTATTATCCCTTCGTGCTGTGTCGCATCCTGTTGCGTGGAGGGCTTCACCTCTCTCCCGGGCGGTCACTCTTCTTTCGACGACATGTAGTCGCAGTACCCGCAGACAGGCGACGATCCCAACTCGCTCGCTGGGATAGTCGAGCCGCATCGTTGACAGTTCGTCACGGCCGACTCGCCACACAGGGCACAACTCCCCTCGGCGAACACATAGGCCTCGGCGCCGCAAGAAGGGCATTCCCCTACCGGGTCATCGCCGCCGTCTTTTATCGCGACGTACCGCTCCCACTCGAGTTCCTGATCTAGCGCCTTGGGTACAAATTCGTGTGATTCGACCGAGTTTCCGCAAGCACGACAGGTCAGTGTGAGGTCAGCCGGATCCCTCGACTCGCCCGTGGAACGTAGCAAGTCTGAGCCGCACTTGGAGCAGCGAAGTTTCCTCACTCCTTGGCGCAAAGTATCCGATAGCCAGTCAACTTCTGAAAGAGACGTATCGCACTCTTTCCGTTCTGCGGCGTACACCTCGTTTTCCGCCAACATCAGCTTCCAGGTAGCACCTCCGAGGAGCGTCGGCGGATCTTCATCAAGTTCTGCGACAACAAATGTGCGAATGATCAGAAATGCAGACGCGATGACACTGCGAACACTCTGCTTGCTGATGTCCGCAAAGTAGTGCTCGACGTCATTTCGAATGCTGGCGATCGTATATAGGGCAGTCCAGTCGGTTGAGATCCGCAGGTTCTTGAATCGCTCCCGAATCTGGTTCGTGTCAACGGTCTTGTTACCCTGGCCAACAAAGGTGACTCCGCCACTGGAATCTCTGACGGTCGCGATGCGCGCCTTGATAAGGACGTCGTTGCTCGCCTCAGGAGAGTGACGAAGGAGCGCCTCTTTGTAGAGCAACAGGATTCCAGCGTGGATGTTTCGAACCGCTGAAATCAGGCGCGGTCGAGTTCCCACCCCATAGTCCTCGACGCCCACCTGAATTGACTCGATCGCATTCGTCAACAGGTCCATTCTTCACCGTGCATTGAGACACTCCGAGACATCGTCGGACCATACTCGCGGGTTCCACATTCCGCCCGAAGTATACGGGCGCCAATTCGTAGACTATCACAGTCCCAACGCAATGCCAGTTCTATGGCACGCCGACGTCATCGACGGAGATGGGCGGGTTCAGACTGGCGGCGGCACTCTGTGTGGCGGCTACGCTCGTGCCGATCGGCATCGCGAAGCGACGCCTGGGGGCGGTGGAGCGTAGTCGATCAGCTTCGCTCGAACAGGAGGGACAGCAGGCGCGGCGCACCTCCAGCCTCGGCATCGGGTTCAGTCCACTCACCCAGCTCGACGAGTGTGAGGCCGGCCCCAATACCGGCGTTCGCGTAGTCACTCGTCGCGTGCCGATAGGCGGTAACGGCCACGGTCTCACCGCTCTGCGGATCGGCGAAGTGAGCCTGACCAGCGCCAAGCTGGCGATACGGATGGAGCTCGCAGAAGTAGAGCTGCCCACCGCTCGTGAGGACGCGCGCCGCCTCGGCGAAGATCGCCGCCAGATCCTCGATGTGCTCGAGGACGAGATTTCCAATCACGACGTCCTCGGACTCGTCGCGGAGCGGCCATATCTGGCGCAGGTCGTGGGTGATGAAGTCCACGTTGTGCGCGGTGACTCGCTCGCGCGCACGGGCAAGCATCCCGGCTGAGAAATCGAGCGCGGTGACGTTTGCCGCCGCGGCCGCAAGCCACGCGGTGTTCTTGCCTGTGCCGCACCCGAGCTCCAGCACCTGTCGTCCATGGAGGCGCAGTGGGGCGCGCCGCAGTACGACGGCATCGAGGTCGCGCGTGGCGTTGACGTCGCTGTCGTAGGTCGCTGACCAGCGGTCGTACGCGAGCGCGATTTCACTTGGAAGCAAGTCCTGCTCTTCTAGACTGTGATCGCGGATGAATTCCTCCTGTGTTCCCTCCTTGGTCGAACCTATACCCGAGCATCCTCAAGCTGTCCCCCCACGCGCGCAGCGGAAGGACATCTGCCTGTGCGTGCCCAGCTTTTGGCTTGACATCTCGGGCTGATCCGGCGATATTAACACCATTACATACCCTCCCCGACTTTTTTGTTGGGGAGTATTACATCCCCGGGGGGCCGCAAGGCCCCCCGTTTTATTTGGCAATTTTCGCCGTATACAGCCTCCAGCCACGCCGCCAATGCGAGTGAAGATCTTCATTGATTTTTGGAACTTCCAATTGGCATGGAATTCGTATTTCGAACGACGAGCGGCCGGAATCGTAAGGATTCCTTGGCATCCTAAGTTGTATACGACCTTGGTGTCCGCCATAGATCCAATCGCCATATATGCGGGCACTCACGTATACGCCTCGTATGATCCTGCGAGCATCAAGGATGCTCCGCTAAAGCGCTTTCTTGTCAACACAATGGATGGCTTTCCTGGCTATGATGTTGTTGTCAAGGAGCGCAAAGCGTTGAACGCGCAACGTTGTTCGAACGACGGCTGCCGAAAGGCCATTACCGATTGCCCGCATTGCGGAAAGGAATTGCGAAGAACGGTTGAGAAGGGTGTGGATACCGCAATTGTGACTGATCTAATCCGGTATGGAATGGATGACCACTATGACCGGGCAATCCTCATCGCAGGCGATGCGGATCACATCCCTGCCGTGGAGTTTCTCGGTGGGCGCATGAAGCAGGTTACGCATGTGTGGTTCAAAGGGCACGCGAATGAACTTCGCAATGCTTGCTGGAGTCACGTCCAGCTTGACGACCTAATGCCCCTATTGGCGCCCTGACATCATGTCTGCCAAGCTCGCTCCTGTGAACGGAGGCGTGGCAAATACGATTTGCGCCGTCTCGGGGACGCTGCCAAGACGAGAAGAGGCGGTCGAAGCCGTTCATAGATAGACTTTCCGTTTCCGAACAGGAACCTACGCTGCCAACTGCCGCCCACAGGACGTACAGAACGACGACCCCGGCTCGGTCACCGAGTTGCCGCAGAAACCGCACGCGCCGGGGAGATACAGTCCGCAGTTGGAGCAGAAGACAGCATCCGGCTCCGGTCGCGGCCCGCAGTCCGCGCACTCCTTGAGCCGCCCACGATACGCTCGGATCGCAGCCTCGGCGGGATCTTCGTTCGAAGGCACCGTCGCACCGCCGCGCATCGCCGCGAGCGCGTGCTCGGTGTAGCGCGTCTTCAGCTCACCGTAGTCCGAGTCGGAGAGTTTGCCGGTCGCGCGATCGAACTCGATCTCGCGCAACGCGATTACCGCTTCCTGCTCCGCCGCATTTGCCGTTTGCGCGGCGGTCTCCGGCGCGCGAAAAGCGGCGACGGCAATTCCCGCGAACAACGGATAGAGCACGAACGCCAATGCGCCCACCGCAAGCAGTGTCCCGATCGCGAGCGCCAGCACCTACTCGTCCTTCCGGATGGCGGCCCGGAGTCGCGCCATCTCGTCGTCCGTTCCACTCGCGTCGGGGGCGGGCAGCGGATTCACGACGCCAACCACTGCCGGCCGTCGAGACATGCCGCGCAGCACCGCCGTCAGCGCTATCGCTCCCGCACCGAGTGCGGCGAACGGCACCAGGTAGCCGGCGAGGTTGAATCCTTCGCGCTTTGGCGCCATGAGCACCTTCTCGCCGTACGTGGTGACGAAAGAGTCGATGATCTCCTTCGCGTCATACCCGCCCGCGACGAGCGAGATGATGTCGCGATGCATTGCGGGCGACACCTGGCAGGAGAAATCCGTCGTGCGACAGATGTAGACGTCAAGTGTACAGCCGCACTGGCAGCGAATCTCCCGCTCGAGCGCGTCGCGATCCTCGTCGTTCATGGACTTCGTTGCGCCCGCCTTCGCCGGACGACGCACCGTCTTCGCCGCGTCCTGGTTCATGTCGAACAGGTTCGACGTGTTGCCACTGGCGGGTGCCTGTGGTGCGGCGGTCTGTTGCTGCGCGTGCAGCGAGTCGGCCCCTACAATCGTCGCGCCGGCAAGAACAGCGCGAGCAAGAAAGTCCCGGCGATGCATCACTGCGCTGCGGCCAACTCGTGCGCGGGCGCAAGCGTGGCGACGTACCCGCTGGGCGCGCGACGACGCTCCGCCTGCGGCCACATGACGATCAGTCCGCCGATCGCCATCACGATTCCGCCGATCCACACCCACACCACGAGGGGATTGAAGCTGATGCGCAGCTCCGCGGTATCGTCGCGCACGCCGGCGAGAACCACATACAAGTCCAGCATCGCCGACGTACGAATTCCCACCTCGGTGCTCGGCTCGAATTGCGGGTTCTTCTGGCTGTCGAAATACTGGCGCTTCTCGCTGGTCAGGATGCCGAGGCGCACGTCGTCCCGGAATACTTCGAGACCGATGCCGGTGACGAACCGATTCAGCGTCTCCGACGTCGAGATGCCCTGACTCACGAAGCGCCAGCGATGTCCGAGTGGGTCGACGAGCGCCTTCGTCTCGCCCGCCTTGATCTGGACGTCGTGATCCTTCTTGAATGCCAGGCCGGCGAACGCGCAGAACAGGATCACGATGCCGGCATGCACGATGTATCCGCCGTAGCGCCGGCGATTCCGCGCGATCAGCCGCACGACGGCCGTCGGGAGCGACTCGCCATGGATGGAGCGACGCGCACCGATTCCCTTATAGAACTCCTGACCGATCGTGCCGGCCACGAAGCCGGCGAGCGTGTACGCGATCAGTGCGTGCACGTTGCGCATGCCGAGCGCGAGCAGCAACACTCCGACGGTAGTGCCGGACGCCGTCGGGAAGATGAACTGGCGCTTCAGGTTCGACGTCGATGCCTTGCGCCACGCGATGAGCGGTCCGATTCCCGTGAGCGCCAGCAAGAGCAGGCCGAGCGGGATGTTGACCGTGTTGAAGAAGGGCGGGCCGACCGTGATCTTGGAGCCGCGCACCCACTCGGAAAGAATTGGGAAGAGCGTTCCCCAGAGGACGGAGAACGCGATGCCGACGAGCACAAGGTTGTTATAAAGAAACGCGGCCTCTCGGCTCACCATGCTCTCGAGCACGGCGGTCGCCTCGAGATCTTTCAGGCGCGTGGCGACGAAGTAGATCGTTGCGCCGGTGGACACGAAGAAGAACGTCGCGAACCAGGTGCCGACGGGCGACTGCGCGAATGAATGCACGCTCTCGATGACGCCGCTGCGCGTGATGAACGTGCCGAAGATGGCGAGCAGGAATGTCGTCACGACGAGCACGACGTTCCACTTGCGCAGCATTCCCCTCTTCTCCTGGATCATGATGGAGTGGAGGAACGCCGTGCCCGTGAGCCACGGGAGGAACGATGCATTCTCGACGGGATCCCACGCCCAGTAGCCGCTCCATCCCAGCTCGACGTACGCCCACCACATGCCGAGCGTGATGCCGACGGTGAGGAAGAACCACGAGATGAGCGACCAGCGGCGCACGACGAGCAGCCACGACGCATCGAGCTTGCGCGTGATCAGTGCAGCGATCGCGAAGGCGAAGGGAATGGCCGTCGCCACGTAGCCGAGGTACAGGTTCGGCGGGTGGATGGCCATGCCGGGATTCTGGAGCTGCGGATTCATCCCCTTTCCGTCGGCGGGGACGAACGCGAGCCGATCGTATGGGTTGGCCTTGAAGCAGGTCGTGGCGATGAAGAAGACGAGAATCAGCGCGAGCGTGCCGCAGGCGAAGGGCGCGAGCTCGCGCGCCTTCTCCCGCGATGTCCAGATCGCGAGTGACGAGTAGCAGGAGAGAATGAGTGCCCAGAAGAGCATCGATCCTGCCTGACCGCCCCAAAAGGCCGTGAAGACATAGACGCGGGGCATGTTCGCGCTCGTATGCGAGGCCACATAGCTCAGCGAGAAGTCGTGGTTCAGCAGTGCGGTCCAGAGTCCGAGCGAGGCAAGAATCACCATCAGCGTGGTGATGTAAAGTCCGCGTCGTCCGCTCGTGATGAGGTCTTCGCGACCCAGCGTGCCGCCGGCGAACGACGTCACTCCCGCCCAGATGGCCATCAACAGCGCGACCCACAGCGACAGCTCCCCTACGAGGATCACGCGCGCGCTCCGGCCTTGTAGCCCGGCGTCTGCTTGTATTTCGCTCCCGGCGCGCCGCCCGGTGCGTTCTCGTAGCGGGACGCGCACTTCGCCAGTAGCGTCGTCGCGTGGAAGGTGCCGTCCTCACCCATGCGGCCCTCGACCACCACATCGACACCGTCGGTAAACGTGTCAGGCGCGATGCCGCGGTAGACGACTGGAAAACCCTTGGCGCCGTCCGTCACGTTGAACGCGTATTCCTTTCCGCCGGGAACTCGGGTGATGGAACCTGGAACGACGCGGGCGCCGATCTTCACGCCGGTGTTCCGGAATGTCGGATCGGCCGAGATCTTCGTCGAGAGCTCGGTCGGCGTGAGGTAGTACATGCCGGTGTCCTTGATGGACGTCGCCATGAGGTACCCGGCCGTCCCGAGGACGAGCGCGCCACCGATGAGGAATTTCGTTCGAGCGGATGTCATGTCGACGGTGCTCGGAGTAATAGGAAGTGACCCACCAATATAACGCCCCGAGTCTGCTGACACGCTCGGCATTTTCCCTACGAGAGGATCAATCGCGCCGCGTGCGGACGAGGAGAATCGTGGCCGCTCCGGCGCCCGCCGCATCCCAGGTGAGGTCGCGATAGCTGAACTCATTCTTGACATGGAGGTCGTGCAACTCTTTCGCCACCCCTACTGTTGCCGTCGTCACGGTAGCTCCCGCGAGCGCCGGCCCATGCGAGACTCCCGCCGTACGAAGCGCGCCGTAGGACATGCTCTGCACGAACGCCGAGCTGAAGAAGTGCTGCAGCTTGTCGCCGCCGAACCATGGGTCGGTGGAGTGCTGTACCTGCGTCAGTGAGAAAACGAGCCAGAAGCGATGCATCAGGCGACACTCCGCGTTCGTGAACCAAGCGAGCCCACATGGACGGCGAGAAGATCGAGCGACCTGTGCAGGAGGTCCATATGGCCGGCCTGATGGATCCAGCTGCTCGCGCCGCTGGGATGTGGCAGGGGAATGACGACGCTAGTCCCGCCTTCATGCTGTACGCGGTGCTCGCGGCCGACAACATCGCTCAATGCCTGGATGCCGACAAACCGCTCGATCGCCAGTCGACCAACCGGAACGATCAGCTTGGGACGAATGATCCGCAGCTCATCGTCCAACCAGTCACCGCACCGCGCACGCTCGGCAGGCGATGGCACCCGGTCCCCTCGGCCGCCGGCATGTGGACCCGGATAGCAGCGGGTGATGGCGGATATATAGAAGAAGCGGCGCGCGCTGTCTTCATTGAGACCGGCGAGCTGAAGCCACTTGAACAGCGCGGTTCCAGCGCGGCCGGCAAATGGACGCCCGCCGCCCCGCTCCGTCTGCCCGGGCGCCTGACCGACAAGCATCGCGCGCGGAGCACGGGCGAGCGAGACGATCGGCACGACGTCGGGCGCGTTCGCACACCGTCGACACGCGGCGAGTCGCTCCCGATGGGCGTCGAGGGCGCTGGCGAGCGGGCGTGATCCGGGTGTGGTGGGCATCTCCTTGTCTACACTGCTCCGCGCGGAGCGTGCCTGTCGGCGCTGAATCGGTATTCCGGGCGTACGACGCCACGATCGGTGATGATCGCCGAGATGAGAGCCGCGGGGGTGACGTCGAAGGCGGGGTTGTAGACTGCCGCGCCGCTCGCCGAAACCGCCGCGCCATTCCAATGCGATACCTCGATGGCCGTACGCTGCTCGATTTCAATGTCGTCGCCGGTGGCGGTTGCCGGATCCACGGTCGACCACGGCGCGGCGACATAAAACGGAACGCCATGGTGACGCGCGGCGAGTGCCAGGGAATACGTCCCGATCTTGTTGGCCACGTCTCCATTGGCGGCGATTCTATCGGCGCCCACGATGACGAGGTCGACTGCCCCCGAACGCAGGAGCGAGGCCGCCATGTTATCGGCCAGCACGGTCACGGGAATACCTGCCTGCTCCAGCTCCCACGCGGTGAGCCGGCTTCCCTGAAGCAGGGGACGCGTCTCGTCGGCGTAGACATGCACCGCCCGCCCCTGCTCTGCGGCAAGATAAATCGGCGCAAGCGCCGTCCCGATGCCGCCCGTCGCCAGGGCGCCAGCGTTGCAGTGGGTCAGGATACGAGGCGATTGCGGGAGCAGCGGCAGGGCGTGCTCACCGATGCGCCGGCACATGGCGCGATCCTCGTCGAGAATGCGAGTGGCTTCTGCCCTGAGCTCGATGAGGATCAAGGGTGCGTCGCCGGGAGTGGAATCTGCTGCGCGGCGCATGCGCTCCATCGCCCACGGCAGGTTGACGGCGGTCGGGCGAACCGCGCCAATTCGTGTGCTCAGTTCGTGTACTGCAATCAGGAAGGATTCACGGTCGGTAGCAGCACAATCGGACAACGCCACGACGAGCCCCATCGCACCCGCAATCCCGATTGCCGGAGCGCCTCGTACCGCGAGTGTGGCAATTGCGTCGCAGACATCATCGACCGATCGTAGCTCACGCCGCACGACCTCGCCCGGGAGACGTCGCTGATCGATGATGTCTACCGCATCTCCCCGCGCTGACCAGCGCACTGCCTCGACCGTTGTCATGCGGTAAACTTAGCGGTCACGACTCGCCGCGCACGGCGGCTGGACTTCAGACACGATACTTTCGATCTCATGCGCTCAACCTTTCCGCTTGCAGCGTTCGCCCTGATCGCCGTTGCGTCCCTGATGCAGGCGCAGGACCTCACGACGCGGCTGCCATTGGACACCGCCGTGCACCGCGGCACCCTGCCGAATGGACTGAAATACATTCTCCGTCGCAACGCGAAGCCCGAGAAGCGAGCGGAGCTTCGCCTTGTGGTGAATGCCGGCTCGATCCTCGAGACCGATGCGCAACGCGGCCTGGCGCACTTCGTCGAGCATATGGCGTTCAACGGTACGAAGCGCTTTCCCAAGAGCGACATCGTGAACTTCCTGGAGCGCGTCGGCATGCGCTTCGGTGCTGACCTCAACGCCTCCACGTCGTTCGACGAGACGGTCTACACACTCCAGATCCCCACCGACACTGCGCGTCTCGTCAACACGGCGCTCGATATCATGGACGATTGGGCGCACGCGCTGTCGTTCGATCCGAAGGAGCTCCAGAAGGAGCGCGGCGTCGTGATCGAGGAGTGGCGCACCGGCCTGAGCGCAGAGACACGCGTACAAAACAAGCAGTTCCCGGTGATGCTGCGCGGATCCATGTATGCGAAGCGGCTTCCCATCGGCACCAAAGAGAACCTCGAGCACTTCGCGCCAAAGCTTGCGGAGCAGTTCTACCGCGACTGGTATCGCCCCGACCTGATGACGGTCGTCGCCGTCGGCGATTTTGACCTGAAGGAAATGGAGAGCGCCATTCGCGAGCGGTTCGGTCGCATCCCCGCGGCGACGTCGCCCAAACCTCGGACGTATGCAACGGTGCCGAGCCACAAGGAGACACTCGTCTCCATCGAGACCGACAAGGAATACCCAAGCTCGTCCGTCGCGCTGCTCTGGCTGAAGCCGAAGGACAGCACAAGGACCGTCGCCGACCTGCGTCGGGACTACGTGGAATCCATGTATGACGGGATGGTCAACGCACGATTCGCGGAAGCTTCACAGCGCCCCGATGCGCCGTTTGCCTACGCCGGCTCTGGACGCGGCGAATTCGTTCGTACCCGCGACGCATATCAGCTCTATGCCGGCATCAAGGAGAGCGACTTCGAGCAGGCCGCGCAGGCGCTGCTCTCGGAGGCGGAACGCATCGCCAAGTTCGGCTTCACCCAGACGGAGCTCGACCGGCTGCGCACCAACTACCTCCGTTCTCTCGAGCAGTCGTACGCCGAACGCGCAAAGACCAACTCGGCGGTGTTCGCCGGGCAGTACGTCGGTGCGGCACTCTCCGGTTCACCGATCGTGGGCATCGAGAATCAGCAGGCGCTCGCGAAACAGCTGCTGCCCACCATCACGCTGGCGGACGTCAACGCGCTGGCGCGGAGCACGTTCACGGACAGCAATCGCGTCGTGCTGGTGGCGGCGCCGAAGAAGGACGACGTAAGGGTGCCCACGAAGGCCGCCATGCTCGCGGTGTTCGACCGCGCGAAGAAGACGACGCTCGCGGCCTATGTGGACTCGACGTCTGATTCTCCGCTGCTCGCGATTCTACCCGCACCGGGCAAGGTCGTGAGTGAGCGCACGCTCGAGGGCACGGACATCATCGAGTGGAAGCTGTCCAATGGCGCACGCGTGCTCCTGAAGCCGACCGACTTCAAGGCCGACGAAGTGCTCTTCGGCGCCCAGAGCCCTGGCGGCGAATCGCTGTTCGCGGATCGTGACATCATCGACGCGGACCTCAGCAGCGTGCTCGTCTCCGTCAGCGGCATGGGACCGTTCAACGAGATCACACTGGGCAAGAAACTGACGGGCAAGCGCGTTGGAGTCGGCGGACAGCTCGCCGAGAATGGTGAGGTGCTCCGTGGATCGGCATCGGCAAAGGATCTCGAGACCCTTTTCCAACTTGCCTGGCTTCGCATGACGCAACCGCGTGCGGATTCCGCCGCCTGGATCGCGTGGAAGAACCAGATGCGCAGCATGCTCGCGAATCAGCGCAACTCCCCCGAATCGGTGTTCGGCGACACGATCACCGCAGCGATGGCGCAGCATCACCCGCGGGTAAAGTTGATGTCGCCCGAGCTGCTCGACTCCGTGAATATCCGCCACGCACTAGAGATTCAGAAGGAACGGTTTGCCGATGCAAGCGGCTTCGCCTTCTTCTTCGTCGGGAGCTTCACGCCGGATTCCATTCGCCCATTGGTGGAACGCTATCTCGCCGCGTTGCCCTCGCTCAATCGCAACGAGAAGGCAAAGGACGTCGGCATCCGTCCGCCCGTCGGTGTCCTTGAACGCACCGTGCGCAAGGGCGTCGAGGCAAAGGCGCAGACCGAATTGGTCTTCACCGGGGCCTGCTCCTACAGTTACGAGAACCGCG
The DNA here is from genome assembly GCA_036844565.1 of Gemmatimonadaceae bacterium. GTDB lineage: Bacteria > Gemmatimonadota > Gemmatimonadetes > Gemmatimonadales > Gemmatimonadaceae > AG11. Next base: position 30,800 of record DAIUFP010000010.1, read on the forward strand.
TCGTGCTCAGCGGCCTTCGCGACTTGCTCGACATTCGGCTCCGCGAGGCGCTTCGGGAAGACAAGGGTGGAACGTACGGCGTGAGCGTAGACGCATCCTGCCACAACATCCCGACGCAGCAGTACGAGATCAACGTCTCGTTCGGCAGCGCGCCGGAGCGCGTGAACGAGCTCACCGCCGCGGTCTTCGCCGTGATCGACAGCATCAAGGCGGGCGTGGTGAGCGACTCCAACATGACGAAGATTCACGAGTTGCCACTCCGCGCACACGAGACGGCGCTGAAGCAGAACGGCGCGTGGCTCTCGTCGATGATGGACGCCGACGAGGATGGCCGCGATCAGCGCGACTTCATGCGAAAGCCCGCGCTCGTGAGTGCGCTCACCCGCGAGCAGTTGCGCGACGCAGCGCGCCTGTATCTCCGGAAGGATCAGTACGCGCGCTTCACGCTGCTGCCAGAGGCGAAGCCGAAGAAGTAGTCGTCGAGCTCAGTGGTGCATGTGCTCGGGATGCAGCGCGAGCCAGCGAGCGAGCAGCGCCGAATCTCCGGCGCTGCGGCGTAGCCCGGCGACATAGGCCGATTCGGCGGCGACCCGGTTGCCCATCTGCTCCTGTGCGACACCAAGGAACAGGGCGGCGACCGGCGCAGAAGCCGAATGCAGCAGCGGTGTCGCTGCACGGATGACGGCCTCGGGCCCTGCACTTCGCCCCACTGCATCCAGGTAGAGCGAGACGAACTCCCGCTCCGAGCGCGCGTCGGCATTCAGCATGAGTGGACTCAGTGTCGTCACCGCGGCGCGATACCGGCCGGTCGCATACTGCTCCTGCCCCAACTCGAACCGCGTCTGCCGGTCACTCGGCGCCATTGCAAACGCGCGTTCGAGCAGGGCGAGGGCGCGAGACGTATCGCCGCGCGCCCTCGCATCCATGCCGAGCAGCTTGTAGCCCAGGTGTTCCGCGGGCGCGACCTCGATCATGCGGGTCCAGAGTGAGCGATGCGTCGTCCACGCAATGGCGTAGTGCGCACTGCTGATGGTGTCACCAGCGACGAGCAGGACCATGAGACCCGCCGCCATTCGACGCCCGAATGGTGAGAGACAATCGATGGTCCACGCGATGGCGAGGGCTGCACCAACCGTCGCACCGAATAACGTGCGGTCGGAAAAAAGTTGACCGGTGGCCGACAGCAGGTTGGACGCGGGCAGATAGGTGAGTCCGACCCAGCCGATCGCCACGAGCGGACGTGTGTCTCCGCGCCGAGCGATTGCGATGGCGAGGGCAACCAACGACGCCGCAACGACACCGCTGAGCAGCGCCAATCCGATGGTATGCTCGGGGATGAACGTTGGCCCGTAGTACGGCGACAGCGCCGACGGCAGCAGGAGCATCCTCGCGATCCGCGGCCAGAGCGACATCATGACCACCACACGCTCGACGGCCGGCATGCCGGCGAGCCCCTGCGCGGCGATGCTCGACGTCGAGACCGCCGCGCCGAGCACGGCGAGTCGAGCAAGCAATACCGCCGCGACGCAGGAAGCGGCGACCGTGAGGCCGCGCGCATTCTCACGTGCAACCTGTCGGAGGGACACAGCGCTGTCGGTGGTTCGCCTCCAACCCCAAATGGTCAGCACCGCTACTGGTACGGCGAGCAGACCTGATTCCTTGGCTCCGAGCGCCGCAGCTGCAAGCACTCCGATTGCAATGCTCCATGCGATGCCGATCGACGGTCCTGAACTCGTCTGAATGGATGCGCGCCCACCAAGCAGGAATACCAGGCCGATCGTGCAGAGCACGACGACAAGCTCCGACGTGTTCGCGACGCTCGCGACAGCCTCGACGTGCAGCGGATGCGTCGCGAACCAGAGAGCTGCCACGACGGCGGCAATGCCGCCCACACCGCGGCGAAGCATCCACCACACAGCGATTGCCGTCATGCCGCCAAGCAGGATCGCGTACGAGTGGAACAGGAATGCAGAGCCTCTTCCCAGGTTCCACACGGCGGCGAGCAACGCTTGCTGCACCGGCCGGTACAGGCCCAGCGCTTCTCCGCCATCCGTCGACCAGTACGGTGCAGACCACACCCGCACCAACGATCCCCATCCGCGAAGAACCTGATTATCGCGAATGATGGTGGTGTCATCGTAGACGAACGCCGCGCGCAGTGTGGGCAGCAGCGGCACGATCGCAGCCAGCAGGATCGCAGCGGCAACGAGCCACGTGCGATTCTGCTGGACTGGCTTGGCGGCGGGTGATGTCACGGCGAGTGAAGCTTAGTCCGCCGGATGCAGCGGGGCCAACGTCGCTATGCCGCCCTGGCGCGCGCGCGCTTGCGCCGCTCGGGAAAATGCGCGTCCAGGAACCGGATCAGTGCTCGCTCCTCCGGCGAATGCGCATACACGTCGGCGCGAGGTACGTGTTTCTTCGGCAAGACGATCGTCTCGCCTTCATCGACATACCGCGCGACGACAAGCGGATGCACGTACGCCTTGCGGCAGATCGCTGGCGTGTTGCCGAGCTCCGACGCCACCAGGCGCATCGTCGTCATCACGTTGCGCTTGGTCTCCGTCGGCGTTCGACCCGGGCCGAGCTCCGCCAGCACGGTAGCGGCCCGCAATGTTCCGCCCCACGTGCGAAAGTCCTTGGCGCTATATCCCACGCCGAGCGTCTCGTGGAGATAGTCGTTCACGTCGCGTGAGGTGAGGTCGTGCCACTTCGTGCCTTCCTTGTAGCGGAAGAGCCGGGCGCCAGGACTGCTCAGCTGGCGACGCACGAGCGCGGCGAGCTCCCGATTCGCCACCGTCTGGCGCTGCTTGATGGATCGCTTGCCGACGTAGGTGAAGACGACACAGCCGTCCACGATCTGCGCGTGTCGCTTGCGCAGCGTCGCGATCCCGAACGTCTTGTTCTCCGTTGCGTACTTCTCGCTGCCAATGCGGAAAAAACTCTCGCTGATGAGGCGCACGACCGCTGCGGCAACCGCGCGCTTCGACTGTGTCCTCGATGCGGCGTGCGCCCTCACGCGGCGACGGATGTCCGGAAGCTCCTTCGCCAGTTCCCGGACGCGGTAGTACTTGCGCAGCTGTCCACGCTCCACCGCTCGAGCATGGTAGCGGTATTGCTTCCGCCCCTTCGCGTCCATGCCCCACGCCTGCACTTCCGCGCGCGCGCTGGCGGCGATGTGAACGTCAGTCCACGCGGGCGGGATCACGAGCATCCGGATGCGCTCGAGTGTGCGCTCGTCGCCCACCGGCTTTCCGTCCTTTCGCACGTAGCGAAATCGTGTTTTTCCACCTTCTCGCAATATCCACTCGGCCATGGCGAGCTGGAGGGCAAGTTGCGGTCCGTTTGAGTAGCTTTGGGAATGGCCTACGAGCACCTCGCCTTCGACGTCGCGGACCGAATTGCGACGATCACGGTCAACCGCCCGGACAAGCTGAATGCGCTGAACGATGCGCTCATGGCAGAGCTCGGGACTGCCATCACCGAGGCGATCCGGCGGAGCGACGTCGGCGCTGTGCTGCTCACCGGTGCCGGCCGCGCATTCGTGGCCGGGGCAGACATCACCGAGCTGGTGAACCAGACCGCGATCGACGGGAAGGCGCGCTCGGAGCGCGGTCAACGAACCTTTCGCCTGTTCGAGACCTCCCCAAAGCCCACCCTCGCCGCCGTCAACGGCTTCGCACTCGGCGGCGGCTGCGAGCTGGCCATGTCGTGCCACCTCCGCATCGCGTCTGACAAGGCGAAGTTCGGGCAGCCCGAGGTGAAGCTCGGCATCGTTCCCGGTTACGGCGGGTCGCAGCGACTGCCGCGTCTGGTCGGAAAAGGTCGCGCGCTGGAGCTGCTGCTGACCGGCGACATGATCGACGCGGCCGAGGCCCATCGCATCGGGCTGGTGAATCGCGTAGTTAGCGCGGACGAGCTCATGAAGGTTTCTCGCGCCATTCTGGCAACGATCATCGCCAATGGTCCGCTCGCCGTGGCGCACTGCGTCGAAGCCGTGGACCGCGGGCTCGACATGAGTCTCGACGACGCCATCGCGCTCGAGGCCTCGTACTTCGGCCTGCTCTCCGCATCGGCCGACAAGCAGGAAGGCATGCGCGCGTTCCTCGACAAACGAGCGGCGACGTTCACGGGCGTGTGAGCGAGCCTCGCGTCGTCCTGCGCACGCTCGCGCTGCGCGACTATCGCAACCTCGTTCGCACCGACCTCACCTTTCCAGCCGCCGGTGCGGTCGTGATCGGCGATAACGGGCATGGCAAGTCGAACCTGCTCGAAGCGATTTATTACCTCCACCTGCTGCGCTCCGTGCGCGGCGCGCGCGACGTCGACGTCGTACGATTCGGCGCCGCCGGGTTTCACATCGCCGCGCGCACTGACGGCGGCGTGAATCACGAGCTCAGCGCTGGCTTCGAACGGCAAGGTCGCCGGAAGCGACTCAAGCTCGACGGCGCCGAGCCCGCGCGGCTCAGCGACGCACTCGGCGCACTCCCATGCGTGCTCTTCTCCCCCGCCGACGTCGAGCTCATCGCGGGAGCGCCGAGCGCTCGTCGACGCTATCTCGATATTCTTCTCGCTCTTTCGTCGCGCGCGTATCTCGGTGCGCTCCAGCGCTACCGGCATGCGCTCGCGCAGCGCAACGCGGCGCTGCGCGATGCGTTGCGGTCGTCGGGTTCGGCCACTGAGCAACGTGTCGCCGTGTGGGAGGCACCGTTGGCGAAGCACGGGGCGGTGCTCTGGCGCGAACGCGTCGAATGGGCCGAGCATGCGGCGCCGAGGTTTGCGAGCATGTGTGCGAGCATTGGCGAGTCGTCGCCGGTGTCGCTGAAGTATGCGACGTCTCTCGAGCCGGCGTCGTACGATCTTGCCGATGTGGAAGCGGCGCTGGCGCGGGGATTGGAGGAGCGCCGTCCGCTCGACGTGCGGCGCTGTCTCACGCATACCGGTCCGCATCGCGATGACCTCGCGTTGCTGCTGGCCGGTCGCGAACTGCGTGCCTTTGGGTCCGCGGGACAACAGCGCACGGGTGCCATCGCGCTGCGCCTGCTGGAAGGGGAAACGCTTCGCGAGCGACTCGGCCGCACGCCGATGCTCTTGCTCGACGATCCTTTCGCGGAGCTCGACGTCCATCGCTCGAGCCGCATTCTCGATCTGCTTGCCGAGCAGGCGATGGGTCAGACGCTGCTCACGGTGCCGCGGGAGAGCGACATTCCCCCGGAGCTGAGTCAGCTCGCGCGCTGGCGGATCGCCGATGGCGTCGTGACGGTGGACGATGCGTCCGCGCGTGCAGGAGCCGCCTGATGCCGGCGAAGAAGAAGCCGTCTGTGCTCGGTGACGTGCTCGCGGATGTGATGCGTTCGTCAGGTATCGCGGCGCGTGTCGAGCAGGCCGGGATCATTCCGGAATGGAGCTCACTGGTGGGCGCGGCGATCGCACGCGTCACCGATCCGCAGTCGATTGCGGCGGACGGAACGCTCTTCGTGAGCGTGACGACGAACGCGTGGATGATGGAGTTGTCGATGATGGAGCCCGAGTTGTTGCGCGCGCTGAACGCAAAGCCGGGCCGCATTCCGGTGAAGAAGATTCGGTGGCTGTTGAAACAGCGTTGAGACGGCGAATCGTTCGCGTTTGCAGTTTGTAAAAGCGGCCAAGGAACGTTGATCGTGTTCATCGCGAATCTTGCGAATCTCCAGGAATCGCCGCGAATCCCTTCTTGAAAAGCAACGCATTTGTTGCTGTTTGATTCGCGTGGATTCGCGAGATTCGCAGGATTCGCGATAACCCCCGAGCAACGCCTTTCCACACGTTTTTCAAACGCCCTTCATGCATCCGGTTTGTCAGCGCGACAAGTGATTGTAGCACAACGACTTATACGCTGACCGGACTATTGCGTGGAGCCCCGAAAAGGGTTAGATTCCCAAGTCTGTGACAGGCCCGCGTTTTCGGTCTCTGTTCGCTATCAATTTTTAGCGTCTCTTTGCGAGTAGGAGTGCATGACCAAGTCGAACGAGAAGCCGGCAGCGAATGAGTATGGCGCAGGTCAGATCACGGTACTGAAGGGGCTTGAGGCGGTTCGCAAGCGGCCGGGCATGTACATCGGTTCCACGTCGGAGCGAGGGCTGCACCACCTGGTGTACGAGGTCGTCGACAACTCCATCGATGAGGCGCTCGCGGGTTTCGCGGACCTCGTCAACGTCACCATCCATCCGGACAACTCGGTCACGGTGGTGGACAATGGCCGCGGCATTCCGGTCGATCTCCATCCCATCGAGAAGATCCCGGGCGTCGAGCTCGCGATGACGGTCCTGCATGCCGGCGGCAAGTTCGACAAGGATTCGTACAAGGTCTCGGGCGGGCTGCACGGCGTCGGCGTGTCCGTGGTGAACGCGCTGTCCGAACTGCTGAAGGTGTGGGTGAAGCGCGACGGAAAGGAGTATTACATGGACTTCATCCGGGGCACCACGCAGACCAAGCTCAAGGTGGTGGGCGAAGTGCCGAAGAAGCAGACGGGCACCAAGGTCTGGTTCAAGCCGGACCACATGATCTTCACGGAGCTCGTCTACAACTACACCACCCTGGCGTCGCGCCTGCGCGAGCTGTCGTTCCTCAACAAGGGCGTCACCATCACGCTCAAGGACGAGCGGCTCGGTGAGGAGAAGGACGAGACATTCCTGGCGAAGAACGGCCTGCGCGAGTTCGTGCAGCACCTCAACGCGAACCGCAAGCCGCTGCACCAGGAAATCATCTACCTCGATACAACCAAGGACGACGTCGGTATCGAGATCGCCATGCAATACAACGACGCCTATCAGGACAGTGTCTTCTCCTTCGTCAACAACATCAACACGCACGAGGGCGGCACGCACCTCACCGGCTTCAAGAGCGCGCTGACGCGCGTGATCAATGCCTACATCCAGAAATCGTCGCTCTCCAAGAAGGACAAGGAAACCGCGCTGTCGGGCGACGACGTGCGCGAAGGCCTTACGGCCGTGCTGTCCGTCAAGGTGAAGGAGCCGCAGTTCGAAGGGCAGACGAAGACGAAGCTCGGCAACTCGGAAGTGGAATCGGCGGTCAAGACGTGCGTCAACGAATGGCTCGCCGCGTATCTCGAGGAGCACCCGCGCACGGCGAACATCGTGATCGACAAGGCGATGTCCGCGGCGCGCGCGCGCGAGGCAGCACGCAAGGCGCGCGATCTCACCCGTCGCAAGAGCGCGCTCGACGTCGGCAACCTGCCCGGCAAGCTGGCCGACTGCAGCCTCACCGACCCGGCGCTCTGCGAAATTTATTTGGTGGAAGGTGACAGCGCCGGGGGAAGTGCCAAGCAGGGACGCAAGCGCGAGTTCCAGGCAATCCTCCCGCTCCGCGGCAAGATCATCAACGTCGAGAAGGCGCGCATCGACAAGGTGCTCTCGAACGAGGAAATCCGCACCATCATCACCGCACTCGGTACCGGCATCAAGGACGAGTTCACCATCGAGAAGGCGCGCTACCACAAGGTCATCATCATGACCGACGCCGACGTCGACGGTGCGCACATCCGCACGTTGCTGCTCACGTTCTTCTATCGCCAGATGCCCGAACTGATCGAGGCGGGATACGTCTACATCGCGCAGCCACCGCTCTTCCGTGTGGCCAAGGGCAAGGAGGCGTACTACGCCTACGACGTCAAGGAACGCGACGAGATCGCGAAGCGCATGTCGCCCGATGGCAAGACGGGAATCAATCTCCAGCGCTACAAGGGTCTCGGCGAAATGAACGCCGATCAGCTCTTCGACACGACCATGGATCCGAACACGCGCACGCTGCTCAAGGTGAACGTCGAGGATGCCATCACGGCGAACGATATCTTCCAAACCCTGATGGGCGACGAAGTCGAGCCGCGTCGCGTCTTCATCGAGAAGAATGCACGCTTCGCGTCGAACCTCGACATCTGATGTAGGCGCGCGCAAACCGCTCGCCTACTCCGAAGGGGCGGCTGCCACGTGCAGTCGCCCCTTTCGCTATGTGATGGCCATCACAGGGGACCGCGCAGCGTAGGGCGGGGTAGCAATCGATGACCCGCTGCTCCGATGGCAAAGGAGTTGCCTTGATCTCAAGTGGATCAACATCGCCCTGGAGAAATGACCATGCGTAAGATTGCCACGCTCGTGCTCGCCCTCGGCCTGGCGGCCTGTGCCAATGATGCCACAGCGCCATCCACCTCAGTCGACGGCAGCTACAGCCTCAGGACGGTCAACGGGACAACGTTGCCGTACACGTTTTCCAACGGGACGCAGCTGGTGAGCGAGCAACTCGTACTCAACACGGACGGCTCCTTCACCGACCAGTCCCAGTTCAGCAATGGGCAGACGAGCCTCGACACGGGTTTCTATACGAACCTGAACGGCTCCATCACGTTCAACGATGCCACGGCTGGCTTCACGTACCAGGGCTCGCTGAGCGGCACCGTGCTCACGGACATCGTCGGCGGCTTCACCCAGACGTTCCAGAAGAACTGAGCCAGGTGATCAGTCGCCGAGGTGGTGGAGCAGCGTGAGCAACACGGCGCACACCGCGAGGTCGTAGGGTTGTCCACGCGTGTCACAACGCCGGACCACTCGGCGTGAGCCGTCGCGGCTGCGTCGCGCGATGATGCCGCGTTCGGCGACCCGCTCGATCGAGAAGGGATCGCCGGCTTCGCCGAGGAATGCGTTGCCGTTGAAGGCAATCACCTCCGGCTGGATGCGAACCTGGCCGAGTCCTTCGGGCCCGCGAAGTACCGCGAGGGTGTCGTCGCTCCGGCCGCGCTCGAGCTCCCAGCTCGCCGCGCGCAGCACGAGGATCATGTCGGCGTGCATTGCGCGCCAGCGCTCGGGCGCGATCTCCGCGGCCATTGTCCACGCACGCACGAAACCCTCATCGGTGCGCATGGGACAAGGATGGCAGTGCGCTCACTATTGTGCAGTGATACGGCTCACGCTGTCCCGTCAGACAGTCAGACGGTCCGACTGTCAGACTAGCTTCATTGCGCATAGCGCAGGACGTCATACAGGTATCGCACGCCGAACCCCATGTTCTCGACCGAGATGCGCTCGTCGTTCCCGTGCATGCCCTTCTGCATGTCAGCGCTCGGCACCTTGAACGGATCGAAACCGTACGTGATGATGCCGAGTGCGCGGTAGAAGGGCCGGTCGCTGGCGGCGGTGAACATCGGCGTGGTGACCAGCGCCTTCGGCTCGCGGTCGTGGGTGGCGCGTTCGACGGCGCGGAAGAGGTCGGTGTCGATTGGGTTGTCCATGCGCGCCTGCCGGGTCGCGGGCGGCGAGATCTCGATGGTGGTGTCCGCGACGATCCGGCGAATCTCCGCCAGAAAGGCCGGCGGGTCCTGGTCCGGCAGCAGCCGCACGTCGACGTACGCCGATGCCTCCGGCGGGATGACGTTGTTCTTGTTGGATCCGGTCAGTACGGTGAGCGAGATCGTGTTGCGCAGGATGGCATTCCAATAGACATCGCTCGTCAGCCAGGCGCGTGCGGCGGGCACCTTGATGGCGGCGGCGACATCCGACATCCATGCCTTCTTCTGCCCCGTGTAGTCGCGTGACAGCGCGGCGAAGTAGCGCGCCACGCCGGGCACGACGTGCAACGGCGTCTCGTAGCGCGCGATGCGGTCGAGCGCGGCGACGAGATGCACCACGGGATTCTGCTTCGTCGGCCGGGAGCCGTGCGACGGCACGCCACGCGCGAGAAGCTTCAGTCCGAACGGCCGCTTCTCCTCGACGCCGACGCCGTAGTACCGCGCGACGCCATTCACCACGGGGTTGTCTCCGCCTTCGGTGAAGAGATATTCGACGTCGCCCAGAAGGTCGGCGTGATACTTCACAAATGCCGCGGCGCCGGTCGCGCCGTTCTCCTCGTTCGTGTTGGCGATGAACACGATGTCACGTGTCAGCGGCGCGCCGCTGCGCTTCAGTGCGATCATCGCCATGAGATGCGCGATTCCCTGCCCCTTCATGTCGAGCGTGCCGCGGCCGTAGATGAATCCGTCCTTGATCTCGCCGCCGAACGGATCACTCGTCCAGTACGCCGGCACCGCGGGCACGACGTCGATGTGGTGCACGAGGGCGATGGCTTTCTTCGAGCCATTCCCCTTGAGGCGCGCGTAGAGGTTCGCGTGGCCAGGTCCCAACTCCGTGGTGTCGAGTATCTGCGCCTCGATGCCTTCCCGCTCGAGGATGGCCTTCAGGAAGCGGGCGCCTTCGATCTCGTTGCCAGGCGGATTGCTCGTGTTGACGCGAATGTACTCCTGGAGGTGCTTCACACTTTCGCTCTGAAGCGCCGTCCAGTCCACGTTCGATTGGGCGCGGGCCACTTGCGGCTGAATCAGGGTAGCACACAAGAGGAGAATCGCGGCAATCGCGTAACGGTGCATCGAGCAGAGTGGGTGAGGGATGTGTCGAAGCTACGATCCGTCGTGCCGTGCCGGATAGTGCTGGAGACGTTGTTCGTCAAAGCCGTTCGCCAACGCGAATCAAACGAATCTCGCGAATCTGCGCGAATCCTTCTACATAATCCGGCCAGTCGAAAAGCATGACTGCCCTTCTTCAATGATTTCGAATCGAGTCTACGCGGCTCGCCGACTCTTCTTCGATCACGGAGTTATTCGCGTTGATTCGCCAAATTCGCGTAGATTCGCGTTGCCAACGAACAACGAGGAACGACCAACCCGTCCTGGATGACGATGACTCCCACCCGACCGTCGCACACCTGCGCGAGAGCGGTAACGAGCTCGCTCGGCATCGTCGCAATGGCGTGCGGCATGTCCGCACGCGTTCCACCCGATCCCTCGTCGCGCCCACCGGAAGTGGCAATCCGCGCCGCCGATACCGCGAGCGAGACCGTCGTCGTCCGGACTAACGTGGAGCGGAGAAGGCTCGGTTTACCCGAGCTCGCGCGCAGCAACCAGCTCATGCACGCGGCACAACTTCAGGCCGACCAGATGGCGGCAACGCTCACCATGGCGCATGAGCTTCCACGCGTACGCTACCCCACGATGGACGATCGACTGAGCGCTGTTGGCTACAGCTACCGGGCCGCCGGCGAAAACGTGGCGGAAGGCTACCCCAGCGCGGCGTCCGTCGTCGCCGGATGGATGACGTCACCGGGACACCGCGCGAACATCGTATCCCGGAACTACTTCGAGATGGGCGGCGGTGTCGCGACGGGCAAGAACGGGCGCCGTTTCTGGACGCAGGTGTTCGGAACGCCCCGCTAGGCCCGGTGCGACTCGCCTTTCGCGAGCGCCATCAACTGCTTGCCGATCGCGACGTGCACGACTGCGAGCGCGAGGAGAACACCGGCGACCGCGAACCACGCTACGAACCGCTCGGTCGAGTCGAGACCTGCGCTGCCCGTCGGCCGCGTGATGTAGACGAACAGGGCGAAAATGGCGGCGATGCCCGCGCACGCTCCGAAGGCACCCAGTCCGGCAAGCCGCGCAATCTTTGGTGGCACGTGTGGTCCTCGCATGAAGGTCTCCAGAAAACTGAAAGCGGAACGCGGCCAGCGCTACTCGGACTCGAGCAACTCCACTCCGGCAGCCGTGACCCGGTGCGAGATGAGCGGCAGCGGAAGGTCGGCCTCGTCAGCCAACGTGATGGCGCTGCGAAGCGTGGCACGCCCGCTGTCCACGCCGGCGCGATCGCGCGCGAAGATGGTCGCGAGGGGCTCGCCCTGTTCCACCCAGTCGCCTGGACGCGCCGTGATCATGAAACCCACCGAGAGGTCGAGCTTGTCCTCCATCTTTGCGCGTCCGCCGCCGAGTGCCGCGATACCGCGCCCCACCGCCCGTGGGCTCACGCGCGAGATGAAGCCGCGTCTCGGCGCGGTAAAGATCTCTACCTCCGCTGCCTGAGGCATGATTGCCGGGTCGTCGACAACCGCCGGATTGCCACCCTGCGCTTCGATGATGCGCTGGAAATGCTCCGCGGCGGCGCCGCTCGCGATTGCGCCTTCCATGAGCCGCAGCGCCTCTGCGCGATCATTCACGCGCTTCGCGAGCATGAGCATCTCGGCACCGAGCGCATACGTCACCTGCATGAGATCGACAGGACCTTCACCTCGCAGTGCGAGGATGGCCTCCTCCACCTCGAGCGCGTTTCCGCATGCCCGCCCGAGCGGACGATCCATGGCAGTGATGAGCGCAACGACGGGACAATTGTAGTCGGCGCCCAGGTCGATCATGGTGCTCGCCAGCTCCAGCCCCTTCTCGAGCTCCGGCAGGAACGCGCCTGAACCGCGCTTCACGTCGAGCACGAGTCCCGTGAGCCCTTCCGCGAGCTTCTTGCTCATGATGCTCGCCGCGATGAGCGGAATCGATTCGACAGTGCCCGTCGCATCACGCAACGCGTACATCTTCCGGTCGGCGGGCGCTATCTGCGCGGTCTGGCCGAAGAGTGCACAGTTCAGTGTCTCGAGCAGCCGCATCGCGTCATCGAGCGACAGGTTAGTGTCGAAGCCCGGGATTGCTTCGAGCTTGTCGAGCGTTCCCCCGGTATGCCCCAGACCCCGCCCGGACATCATCGGCACCGCAACGCCAAGTGATGCGATGAGGGGCGCGAGCACGATCGACACCTTGTCGCCAACGCCCCCGGTGGAATGCTTGTCGATCCGCGGGCGTTCCAGGTAGTCGAGATCCAGCGCGTCACCGCTCCGCAACATCGCCTCCGTGAGCGCGCGCGTCTCCCGCCGATCGAGGCCGCGGAGAAAGCACGCCATGAGGAACGCCGCCATCTGATAGTCCGGCACGTGACCGGCGGCATAGGCATTCGCGAGCGCACGCCACTCGCCAGGCTCCAGGTGGCCACCGTCGCGTTTGCGTTCTATCAGTCTCAGGGCGAGCATTGTCGAGTCTCTGGGGTACCTATGTACGGGGCGCGGGCACCGATCGGACGCTTCCACGCCCCTTCGTTTCTTTCGTCGTTGAACAGCAGTAACGCTCCTCCACCAGCACCATGGAGTTCACAATGTTCGTCTCCTTCGCTGCCCCGCGCGCATTGCTGCGCGCACTGGGCGTCGTGACGCTGTCCATCGCACCACTTCCGCTCCTCGCCCAGTCCGCCGCGGAGCACGTGGCGCTCGGCGACCGCGAACATGTGGCCATGAACGCGCCTGCTGCGCTGCGGCACTACGAGGAAGCAATCAAGGCCGATCCGCGATCGTCCCAGGCGCTGTGGAAGGCTTCGCGAGAGGCCGTCGACATCGGAGAATACAATCCCGACGACAAAGAGCGCGAGCGGCTGTACACACTGTCCGAACAGTACGCGCATCGCGCAGTCGATGCAGACTCCACGGACTCCGACGTGCATGCGGAGCTCGCCCGCGCGCTCGGCCGCAAAGCGCTGTCGCTCGGCAAGAAGGACCAGGTGAAGTACGCCGGTGACATTCGCGCCGCCGCGCTCAAGTCCCTGCGACTCAATCCGCGCAATCCTGCGGCGCTGCACGTGATGGGCCGATGGAACTTCGAGATCCTGCGCCTCAGCGGCATCACGCGCTTCATGGCGAAGACGTTCCTGGGCGGCAAGATCTTCGACTCCGCGAACTGGGACGATGCCCAGAAATACATGGAAGAGTCCGTCGCCAGCGACCCCACCAGGCTCGTGCACCATCTCGACCTTGCTCGCGTTTATGAGGCCCGCGGCAACAAGGATAAGGCGCGCGAGCAGTACGAGATCGTGCTGAAGGGACCGCTTGGCGACTTCAACGACCGGAAATATCAGGCAGAAGCCGCCGAGGAGATCAAGGAAGTTCGGTAGGCTCCTCCAGCGACCGCTCCGCCTCGAGCGACCGCTCCGCCGCGCGGTGGGCCTTGCGACGGCGGAGCGCTCGCGCGATGCGGCGCATCTCGGCTTGAACGCCGTGCCACGCATCGCTGCCGGCCCCTCGGACGACACCCCTGGCGCGGAGGGCTCCGCGGCCGATGTCAGCGCGCGTCTCGCCGCCTGACTGCGGAGCCGTCAGTAGCGCCAGCCCTGCGCCGAGGGTGATGCCGAGCGCTACACCCGCTCCGAAAATCGCGACGTGCTGCCATTCCGTTCCCTCGTCGGCTACTGCGGCGGTGGAACGTAGGCTTGCGGGCCGACGCGTTGAACGGCCCTGAACTGGTCCGGCGTATGACATGGTGGATGGGTGAAGGGTCTTCAGTTGGTTTGGAAATTGCGTGCGGCATTCCAGGTTCGTGATCGATTCGGCGCGTTACAACGACGAGGCGACCACGACGAGCAGGCCGGGGACTGATCGCCGCACACTGCGCCCCGGGGTCCGCCGTCGCTCACCTGCGGCTCACCAGTCGATGAACTCACGTGCCCAGGTGTGAGGCCAATCATGGCTAGTAATGGAAAGACCGTCCTGCTCGTCGAGGACAATGAAGACAACCGCATCGTCTATTCCACCATCCTTCGCCACTTCGGTTACGAGGTGAGTGAGGCGTTGAATGGCGAGGAAGGAATCGCCAAGGCGCGTGCAGAAAAGCCCGACCTGATACTGATGGATATTTCCATCCCGATCATCGACGGGTGGGAGGCGACGCAGGTGCTCAAGCACGATCCTGCCACACGCAACATTCCCATCATCGCGCTGACGGCCCACGCCCTTGCCTCCGATCGTGAGAAGGCGATGGAGGTGGGATGCGACGGATACCTCGCGAAGCCGTGTGAGCCCCGCGCCGTCGTGGCCGAGGTGCAGCGATTCCTCGGCAAGGACGTCCCGACGAATGGCGGATAACGCGCCCGCAGCCGAGAAGGCGTCCCCCGAGTCGGAAACCTGCGTCCTGATTGTCGACGACCACGAAGACAACATCATGGTGCTCAAGGTCCGCCTCGAAAGCTGGGGCTACAAGACTGCATCGGCGTACAATGGCATGGACGCGATCAAGTACGTGGAGGCCACCCCGCCCGACCTGATCCTGCTCGACGTCATGATGCCCGAGATGGACGGCAACGAGGTCGCGCGTCACATCAAGAGCAACAAGGCGTTGCCGTTCATCCCCATCATCATGCAGACGGCGCTCGACTCGACCGACAGCAAGGTGACCGGGCTTGAGGCCGGCGCCGACGACTACATCACGAAGCCGATCGACTTCGCCGAGCTGAAGGCCCGGCTCCGCTCTATGCTGCGCATCAAGCGCCTTCAGGAGGCGCTCGAGGAGCGCGAGAAGGAGCTCCTCGAGGCGAACGAGCAGCTGACGTACATGTCGCAGACCGATGCGCTCACGGGGCTCGACAACCGGCGGCACCTCAACGAGCGCATCGACGAGATGTTCTCGCACGCCAAGCGGCTCAACGAGCCGTTCTCGCTCGTGATGTGCGATCTCGACAAGTTCAAGAGCGTCAACGACACCTATGGTCACCAGGTCGGTGACGAGGTACTCAAGCAGTTGGCGGACATTCTCAGGGACGAAGCCCGCGAGATCGACAGGGTCGGCCGGTATGGCGGCGAGGAGTTCATGCTGCTCCTCCCGGGGACGGTGCTCGACGCCGCGGTCACGTTCGCGGAGCGGGTGCGGAAACGGCTCGAGGCGCATACATTCACGTTCACCGGAGGAACCCTTACGCGCACCGCCAGCTTCGGCGTGGCCGGTTGGCCTCATCCGAAGATCGAGCAGTGTGATGACCTCGTGCGCACCGCCGACGATGCGCTGTACGTCGCTAAAGAGACCGGTCGCAATAAAGTGGTCCGGTTCGATGGCGACGAATTCAACGCGCACCAGACCACCCAGGATGGAAACTCTGCAGCCCGACCCGACTTCTCCGCCAACGAGCCTTCAGGAGCAGCTCCAGTCAGCTGACGACATTCTGCGCCTGGAGGCGCGCATCGTCGACCTCGAGCGCGAACGGGACCACCTCGTCGCCATCGTCGACATCCTCCAGGAAGCGTCCGCGTCGCTCCACTTCGTCGACGTCCTCCAGACGATTGCGCGGAAGCTCGGCGAGACGTTCGGTCTCGATCGCTGCGCCATCTTCCTCGCGGGCGACAAGGATGAAGTGCGCCTCGTCGCCAGCTACGAGGATCCGACCATACGGAACCTCGTCGTCGACCTCACCCGCTATCCCGAGCTGAAGCGCGCGTTCGACAGCGGCGAGACGGTCTTCATTCCCGATGCCGCAAACGACCCCACGCTGCGCAGCATCAAGGCGACGCTCGACTCGCGCAACGTCCGCTCGATCGTCGTCGTGCCCATCCGTTGGGAAGGCTCCGTGATCGGCGCGATCTTCCTGCGCACCGAGCGCGATGCCGAACCGTTCCGCGATGCGGATGTCGCCTTCTGCCAGCAGGTTGCCTCGCTCACGGCGAAGGCACTGCGGAATGCACATCGCTTCGAATCGCTGCTCCACAGCCAGCAAGACGTCGACGTCGCCCGCCGGAAGGCCGAGCTTCAGCGCATCGCGCTCGTCGGATTCATGCGGCGCCTGCTCGACCGCTACGCCCTAGGCGACGAGCATACATGGGCCGAAACGCTGCTTCCGAACGCCGCCGACGAGGAGCTCGGGCGACTCGTGACCGTTGCGATGCAGGTGTTCGAGGAAGAAGCGCGCGGCTGAGCACGACGAGCACATGGCACCAGTGACAGCCGAACGGCGCGCCGAGGAGCTGCGGGCACTGCTCCAGCAAGCGTCGCACGATTACTACGTTCGTGATCGGCCCACCCTCCCGGACGCGGAGTACGACCGCGCGTTCCGCGAGCTCCAGGCGATCGAGCGCGAGCATCCGCAGCTGCGGACTGTCGATTCTCCGACCATGCGTGTCGGCGCCGAGCCCTCCAGCGCCCTCGCGAAACACACGCACCTCGTGCCGATGATCTCGCTCGGCAACGCGATGAACGAGGGCGAGGTGGACGAATGGGAGGAGCGCATCGCGCGGCTCGTTGGCGAGGATGCGCGCCGCTCTGGCTACGTGACGGAGCTGAAGATCGATGGTGCGGCGGTGAGCCTCACCTATCAGGCTGGCGTATTCACCGTCGGAACCACTCGCGGAAACGGCATCATTGGTGAGGACGTCACCGCGAATCTCCGGACGCTGCGAGACATACCCCTGAGGTTGATCGGCGATGATGTCCCTTCGCTCCTGGAAATTCGGGGAGAGTGCTACCTGCCTTTCACCCTCTTCGAGAAGCTCAACGAGGAACGTGTCGCCGCCGGTGAGCCGGTGTTCGCGAATCCAAGGAACTCCGCGGCGGGATCGCTCCGACAGCTCGACCCTGCGAGCACGGCAAAACGTCCACTGCGCTTCTTCGGATACACGGTGGCCGTGGCGTCCGGAACGACGCTTCCGTTCGACACGCAGTGGGATCTGCTCGACACGCTCGCGCGCTGGGGCATTCCGGTGGCGCCAGAGCGGAAGCGCTGCGCGACCATCACGGAGGTGCACGAGTGGGCGCGCGACGTGGAGCATCGCCTCCGCGCCGAGCTCGATTTCGCGATCGACGGCGGCGTGATCAAGGTGGACAGCCTTCGGCTTCAGGATGAGCTGGGTGTCGTCGGTGGACGCGAGCCGCGCTGGGCCATCGCCCGGAAGTTCGCGCCCGATATCGCCGAGACACGCCTCATCGACATTCAGGTGAATGTGGGCCGGACGGGTGCGCTCAACCCCTTCGCGATGCTGGAGCCGGTGGAGATCGGTGGGACGACCGTGAAGCTTGCCACGCTGCACAACTTCGACTTGATCCGCGCCAAGGATCTGCGCGTCGGCGATGTGGTGCTGGTGAAGCGCGCGGGGGACGTCATCCCGCAGATCATCGGTCCCGTGCCGGACAAGCGCGACGTGGACAATCCGCCGCTGGTCACGCCCATTCCAACGGTGTGTCCATCGTGTGGTACGCCGGTGGAGCGGGACGAGGAAGAGATCGCGATCTACTGTCCCAACGTGCTCTGTCCGGCGCGGCAGCTCGAGGGCATGGTGCACTTCGCGTCTCGCGGCGCCATGGACATTCGTGGCCTGTCCTATGCGCGTGTGGAGCAATTCGTCGCCGCGGGCTTCGTGCACGACGTCGCCGATCTGTATCTGGAGTTGACCGTCGAGAAGCTCACGTCGCTGGAACGCTTTGCCGACACATCCGCCGAGAACCTGTTGGAAGCGATCGAGGCGTCCAGGGCGCAGCCACTTTCCCGGCTCCTCTTCGGCCTGGGAATCCGGCACGTCGGGCAGACGGCGGCGCAGCTCCTCGCGCGGCACTTCGGAACGATGGAGGCGCTACGCGTGGCCACGGTGGACGATATTCTCGGACTCCGAGGCGTGGGTGGGACGATCGCCGAGGCGGTCGTCGCATACTTTGCGGATCCTTCGGCGGCGGCGCTGGTCGACAAGCTGCACGTCGCCGGCCTGACGATGTCCGAGCCGGTGACGATGTCGACCGGTTCGGCGTTCAAGGGAATGACGTTCGTCGTCACGGGTACGCTGCCCACGCTGTCGCGCACGGAGGCGACCGAGTTGATCGAATCGCAGGGCGGGCGGGTGACGAGCGGGGTCTCGAAGGCGACCACCGCCGTGGTCGTCGGCGAGGAGGCCGGCAGCAAGCTGGAGAAGGCGAAGACACTGAACATCGAGACGATTGACGAGGCGGAGCTCCGTCGCCGAGCCGCCGCATCGTGACGGTACTGGCCTGCGGGACGTCTGGATCGGAGACTTACACGATGAGTGATAGCCAAATGGATCTGATTGGAAGCGGCATGGTGGCGATCTCTCGCGATGCGCTCACCGGCCTCCGGAACGCGCTGATGCGCGACACGGGCTATGCGTCCGCAGGGTATTTCCAGGAGGCCGGCTACGCCGGCGGCGCCGCCATGTTCGACGCCTTCCGCGCGTGGCTCCAGGCGCGCGGCACCGGCGGGCCTGAGGCGCTGAGTGTCGGCTCCTTTCAGGCGCAGGCGACGGAGTTCTTCCGCGAGTGCGGATGGGGGGCGCTCGCGGTGGGCGTTCTCCACGACACCGTGGCGACGCTCGATTCGTCCGACTGGGGCGAGGCGACACCGGAGGCGGGGCTGGAGCACCCGGGCTGCCATCTCTCGTCCGGAATGTTCGCGGAGTTCTTCGGCCGCGTTGCCGACGCACCACTCGCGGTGATGGAGGTCGAGTGTCGTTCGGCGGGCTCTGATCGCTGCCGGTTCTTGCTGGGCAGCGCGGACGTGCTTCAGCAGGTGTACAACGGCATGGCGGCGGGCTCGACCTACGACGAGGCCGTCGGCGCCGCGGCCTGACGGCCGCCTGACGGCGTCGGTCTGACTGTCTGACAGTCTGACTCGCCAGCCGCTTGCGCGGCGGCTAGTATGACAGCGGGTCAACTGAAGTCTGACAGCTATCCGCTACACGACTGGGTCCCACGGCGTGGAATGCAGTGTTCCGTGAACACGCTGGTGGCCAATGCGGCGCATCTACCCGGTTGTGTAGATCATGACCGCCTGGCCGGTCAGTTGACCCGCTGTCAGACGAGCGAGCGCGCAGCGCGAAGCGGGTCAGACTGTCAGACTCGAGTCGTCAGACTCCAGCTATCAGCCGCCAATTGTTTCCCGGTATAGCGGGTTCGGTACCAGTTCGCCCTGGAACAGCACCTCCCGGTCCCACGGCAGCACGATCGTCGATTCGGTCGCGAGCGCGTGAAAGTCAGGCTCGTACTGACCGGTCTTGAAGGCGACGGCGGTCTTTACCTCCTTCGCCCCGGCCTCGATGATTGCGCTCACGGCAAGCCGCATCGTGGCGCCGGAGTCGCACGTCTCGTCGACGATGAGCACGCGCTTTCCCTTCACGGCGGCCGGCGCTGATCCGAAAATCGCCGGCGTTTCCCGTGCGACATCCGACTGGTAGCGCCGGCTGACGAGGATCGAGTGAAACTCCCGGTCGAGAATGGCCGAAATCACCGCGCCAGGAACCACGCCGGCCGTGGCGATGCCAACGATCAGCTCCGGATCGTACGAAGCACGCACGACCTTCAGGGCCAGCGCGCGGGACAGCTCACCGAACAGCGGCCACTCCACCTCGAAGACTCCCTTGCTCTGTTCCACGGCGGTCTTTCGCGGGGACATGCCGACTCCTTTTTCGCAGGTGGGCCAACTGGCTAAGCTAGCCCGCCGACACTCACGGAGTAAGCACGTCCCGTGCGAGAAGGAAACGGTCTCGTCGCAGTCGCGGAAATTGTGTTGTACCCCCTGCGCCGTGGAATTAACTTTGCCCTTCTGGGCCAGCCAGTCGTCCCTACAGGCGCCCTCGCCGCTCCCTCCTTTCTCCGCTCTAGCATCGCATGTCCTGGTTGAGCCGCATGCTCGGCGGCAAGTCGGACGATGGGCTCAAGCCCCAGCGTCTCGACTATCTGAACGAAGCGCTTGCCCTGGAACGTCAGGGCGACTTTGACGCGGCCCTGACTTCCTACCGGCTGGCCCTGCGCGATCATCCCAATGATCCGCGCATTCTCCAGAACATGGCGATCGCGTTCTCGCGCACCGGGCGTCTGGAAGAAGCGGTACGCGCCTACCGCCGAGCGTTGGAGCTCGATCCGGGACTCTCCGGTGCGCATTATGGGCTGGCCTTCCTTCAGCTCCGGCGCGGCGACACCAGCGAGGCGATGTCGCACCTCCAGGCATTTCTCGACGAGCCGCCCGCCGGCGCCGACGCAGAGCGATGGATCCGGCATGCCAAGGCCACGCTCGACGACCTCGTGGCCGCGCCGTCACCACGCCCGCTGCTGCCCGAGCAGCCAGAGGCCTAGTGGGGACTGTCCTCGCGATCGTGAGCCAGAAGGGTGGGGTGGGCAAGACGACGACCGCCATCAACCTCGCGAGCGCACTGGCTCGACGTGGCCGCAAGACGCTACTCGTCGACGTCGACCCGCAAGGCTCCGTACGTCATGGGGTGGGGCTGGCCGGAACCGACCAGCCCTCCGGACTCGCTGACGTCCTCGCGGGCACGCACGAGCTCCAGGACGTCGTGCTCGCGACGCCCCTGCCCTGGCTTCGGGTGCTCCTGGCCGGCTCCGTCGCGGATGCCGCGGAACACGAGACGTATCACGCGCAGATCGCGTCGTCGCCCAAGCTGGGAGAGCTCTTCGAGCGCGCCCGGAACCGCGGCTACCTCGTTGTCGTGGACACGCCGCCCGGACTCGGGGCGATCACGCGCAAGGTGCTCGCGCACAGCCAGCACGTGATCGTGCCGCTGCAATCGGAGCCGTTGGCCCTTCAGACGACGACGCAGATCCTGCGCGCCATTCGCGATGCATCGCTGGCGAACCCCGCGCTGGTGCTCGACGGAATTCTCCTCACGATGGTCGAAGAGGGGAACGAGGTGTCGCAGCGCGTCGCCGAGTACGTGCGCCAGCAGCTCCCGCGAGAGATGCTGTTCGACGTTGTCATTCCAAGGACGATAGCGTCGATCGATGCGTTCGCAGCAGGACAGCCCGTGATACTGCGCTCACCCGGCGATGCCGCCGCGCAGGCGTACACCAGACTGGCCGAGTTGCTGGATCCGAAGCTGGGATGACGCTGATCTCACCGCGACGTGCCGGTGTGTGCGCCGCCATCGCCCTTCTGCTGGCATGCGGCGAGGTGCCCACCTTTGCGGACGGCATCGCGTCGATCTCCGCGGTCGAGCTGCCGTCGCTCGTCGTCGGCGCGGGCGACGTGCTGCGCGACAGCACCGGTGCGAAGGCGCCGCTCAAGGTCGAGGCGTTCGACATCAGCGGCGGCATCATCGCCGGCGTGCCCGTCACGTTTATCGTGACGCCCGTGGACACCGGCATTCACATCGACGCGAACGGCTACCTCACGGCGAGTGATTCCATTCGCACCGTGCACATCGTGGCGCGCGTCGGTGATCGGCTCCAGACCACGCAGGCCGTCCTGAACGTCGTTCCCATTCCGGACCAGGTGCTCGGCACCGGCACCACGGATCCGCTCGTGGGATTCCCCGCGAAAGGTCCGCTCCAAGTGACAGTGTCGGGCACGCGGAAAGACACGCGCGCACCGACGCAGGGCGTGGTCGTCGCGTATCAGATCCTCTCCGTGAACGGAAACAAGGCCGTCGACCCGGTGCGAGTTTTCCTCGTTGACGATCAGAACATTCCGCTGCGCGACACACCGACCGCAGCCGTCGACACAACAGATGCATCGGGCATCGCGAAACGATTCGTGGTCGTCAGCGATACAACGGGCATCAACACCGTCGAGGTGCGGGCAACCGCTCGTCCGCTGCGTGGCGAGACGCTGACGGGAAATCCCGTCACCTTCACCATCCCGCTCAAGAAGACTCCGTAAGCCCTCGACGGTAGCGCCGGAACGGTTCGCGGAGATATACTCGCGATCACGTAGACGCCATCCGCCGTCTGCTCACTCAGTCGGAGTCCGCGATGCAATCATCCGGTGGACCGCGCAACTCTCCGCCCGGCACGCTCCCGCAGCTGTTCTTCAGCGCGGTCACGCGTCACGACAAGCCGGACGCGCTGCAATTCAAGCAGAACGGCACCTATCACCCGATCTCGAGCCGGCTACTGGCCGAGCGAGTGCGGCGGACCGCTCTCGGACTCGGCGAGCTCGGTGTGCGCGCGGGCGACCGTGTCGCAATCTTCTCCGAGAATCGCCCCGAGTGGGCGATCGCGGACTATGCGTGCGTCACCTCGGGGCTGACGGACGTCCCGCTCTATCCGAACCTTCCTCCGGAACAGGCCGCGTACATCATCCGCGACTCCGGGTCGGTGGCCATCTTCGTGAGCGACGAGGCGCAGGCGGCCAAGATTGTCGCCGTCCGTGACAAATGCCCAGCGCTCAGGCACGTCATCACCTTCGCGGCCGATCGCCACGCTGGAGCCAACCACACCCTCGGTGAAGTCGAAGCACTCGGCGCCACCTTGGACGACGAGACGCGTCGCGCCGCGTATCAGGCGGCCGCCGATGCGGTGCGACCAGACGATCTGGCCACGCTTATCTATACGTCGGGAACGACGGGCGATCCGAAGGGCGTGATGCTCACGCACGACAACCTGTTCTCGAACGTGATGGCTGCCGCCGCGTGTATCCCGTTCGGCCGGAACGAAATCGGCCTGAGCTTCCTGCCGCTCTCGCACATCTTCGAGCGCACGGCGGGCCACTACCTGATGTTTCACGTCGGCTGTTCCATCGCCTATGCCGAGTCGATCGACACGGTGCCGATCGACATGCAGGTCGTGCGTCCGACCCTCGTGTTGTCAGTTCCGCGACTCTACGAGAAGATGTATGCGCGCGTGCTCGAGAACGCACTCGCCGGCGGCGCCGTGAAGAAGCGCATCTTCTTCTGGGCGCGGCATGTCGCCGAGCAGTGGGCCGACGTGAAGTTGTCCGGACGGACGCCGGCCGGTTTGCTCGCGATGAAGTACAGCATCGCGCAGAAGCTCGTCTTCTCGAAGCTCCAGGCGCGCACCGGCGCCAGGTTGCGCTACTTCGTGTCGGGCGGCGCGCCGCTGGCGCCGGAGATCAACAAGTTCTTCTATGCGGCGGGACTCGTCATTCTCGAAGGCTATGGATTGACGGAGACGTCGCCCGTGATCTCGGTGAACACGCCTGTGGCATTCCGCATCGGCACCGTGGGGAAGCCGGTGCCGGGATCGGAGGTGAAGATCGCGTCCGACGGCGAGATCCTGACGCGCGGTCCCCACGTGATGAAGGGCTACTACAACAAGCCCGAGGCCACAGCGGAGGCGATCGACAGCGAGGGCTGGTTCCACACCGGCGACATCGGCGAGCTGCGCGACGACTATCTCGCGATCACCGATCGCAAGAAGGACATCATCGTGACGGCGGGAGGAAAGAACATCGCGCCGCAACCGATCGAGACCCTCATCAAGACGAACAAGTACGTCTCGCAGGCCGTCGTGATCGGCGACAAGCGGAAGTTCCCGGTCGTGCTCGTGGTGCCGAACTGGGATCAGCTCGAGAAGTATGCGAAGGTCAGGGGTTTCCTCTGGACCGATCGCGCGCAGCTGCTCGAGATGCCCTTGATCCACGCGAAGATGGAGGAGGAAGTGCAGTCGCAGCTGACCGGGCTCGCGAAGTTCGAGACGCCAAAGAAGGTCGCGCTGTTGGAGCACGATTTTTCCGTCGACCGCGGCGAGCTCACGCCCACGTTGAAGGTGAAGCGCCGCGTGATCGACAAGACCTACAAGTCGGTGATCGACGGCCTCTACGCCACCGAGCACGACGGATCGGCGATCGGCTAGCCCAGCGCCCTGCGCACATGCAGCGTGACGATTGGCGAAGGCGCGGCCTCGCGCTCGCCGACCCACACGTGCTGGTCACGCGCGAGCTCGCGTACGCCAGCGGGGACGCCTAGGTCGGCTGGTGCGAGCACGCGCCCTTTCGTGCGGGTCACGCGTACGGCTGAGTCTGTGCGCGACCGATGGTGCGTGTCGATCGCGGTGGCGCGCGCGGCGCCTGAGGCGAGCGGGATCTCTCCGTCGCAGCGAATTACCGAGACGCCGGGGAACCCGACAATGCCCGTCGGTGGGTCCACCGCGATCAGCGGCGTCTCGACCAGTCCCGTGAGCTCGAGTGCCAACGTGCCCCATTGGCCGAGTAGCACAGCAAAGCCGGTGGCGTCGGCGAGATCGAGCATGGCGGCGAGACGCATTGCCGTTTCGGGCAAGGAGCCCGCCGCCTGCGTCAGCGCGGATTCGCGATCACGGCGGAAATCCACCACGCCATCGTTGATGGGATATTCGGCCATGCACACCGGACAGCCCAGCGTGCCGGTGACGATGTGGCGCGCCTCCATGCGCGTCGTTGAGGCGACGAGCCAGCTCTCCTCGTGGACGGCCGGGCAGCGCAGTGCGTCGACGAGCTCGATGAACATCTCGTCCGGCGCGAACTAGCTGCGCGAGATTCTGAGCTCGTCGACGTTGAGCTCCGGATCGGCGGTCAGCACGAAGTACACGGCATCGGCGACGGCGGTTGCGGAAAGCATCGCCCTGCGCTGCGTGAATCCCGCCTGATTGTCGGGGTCGATGGGGTTCCACAGATCGGTGTCCACCGGTCCCGGCGCTATGAGGCTCGCGCGAACGCCGGTGCCGCGCAACTCGCTGCGCAGCACCTCGTGCAGCGCGCGGAGACCGTGCTTGCTCGCGGCGTACGCCGAGTTGCCGGGAAACGTGGTGCGGTCCGCGATGGAGCCGATCGTGACAATGTGTCCACCGCGCGCTGCGCGCATGGCGGGAAGCAGGGCACGCACAACGGCAAAGGGCGCGGTGAGGTTGACCGCGAGCGTTTCGCTGAACGATTGGACGGACGTCTCGTGCGCGGACGCAATGAGGAACGCACCCGCATTGTTGACGACGATCTCGGGCGCGCCTCCCATGCGATCGGGAAGCTGTTCCAGCGCATGCGTGAGTGTCTCGGAGTCGCGCACGTCGCACGCGAGGCCGATCGCACCGCCGCCGATCTCGCGCGCGAGCGAGGCGAGTGCATCCTTGCTGCGGGCGAGGAGCGCGACACGAGCGCCGGATGCCGCAAGCCGTCGCGCGACGGCGGCACCGATGCCTCGGGATGCGCCCGTGACCAGCACGCGCCGATCCTTCAGCAACCGCATCGCGTCGGGTTTCATCGCGCGGTGTACGCGAGTTGAAGGAATTCGTCACGTGTCTTCGCGTCGTCGCGGAACACTCCGCGCAGGGCCGAGGTGATCGTCCGCGAATTCTGTTTCTCGACTCCGCGCATCATCATGCACATGTGATAGGCCTCGATGACGACACCGACTCCGCGCGGCTCGAGAACCTCCTCGACCGCCTTGGCCACCTGTTCGGTGAGCCGCTCCTGCACCTGAAGGCGACGCGCGAACATCTCGACGATGCGCGGCAGCTTCGACAGTCCGACGATCCTCTTGTTCGGGATGTAGGCGACGTGCGCCTTGCCGAAGAACGGCAGCAGGTGATGCTCGCACAGCGAGTAGAGCTCGATGTCGCGCACCATGACCATGTTCTCGTGCTCCTCCTGGAAGAGCGCATCGCCGACCACCTGCTCCAGCGACATCCCATAGCCCCGCGTGAGGAAGCTCATGGCCTTCGCAACCCGCTCTGGTGTCCTCAGCAGTCCTTCGCGATCAGGATCCTCGCCGAGCAGTGACAGTTGGCTGCGCACGTGATCCGCGTACTCGTCGCTGCGCCCATTCGAGGACGGCAGCGGATTGGCGACGGGCCTTGGATGGAGGATGGAATCAGTCACCAGTGTACTCGACGTAGTTGTTCGGCGTCTCCCACAGCACGAGGCGCACGAGGGTGGCGGGTTGGATGGCGGGCGCGAGCTCGCGCCAGATCGCGACGATGATGTTTTCGGACGTCGGGATGATGTTCCGCATGAAATCGACGTCGAGGTTGAAGTTCTTGTGGTCGATCCGGTCCACGACGCGTTCCTCGACGAGCCTCTTCAGCGCACCAAGGTCCTGCACGTATCCGGTGCGGGCATCGATGGTCCCGCGGACGGACACGTCGAGAGTGTAGTTGTGGCCGTGCCAGTTCGGATTGTTGCACTTGCCGAACAGGCGGATGTTCTCCTCGTCGGAGAGCGCAGGGTTGTGCACGCGGTGGGCGGCGTTGAACTGGAGCCGTCGCGTGACGGTCACATGCGGGTCAGACATCAGATGTCAGTGGTCAGTGGGCAGGTTCGGGCGCCGCTCGTGGAGTATGCGCTTGCAGCATGGGTAGCGGCAGGGGCGCCGGACAACATGTGGTCTCAGCCTTTTGTTTGCTGATACAACGAACGCGGGCTCCACGAATTGGTTCCGTGGAGCCCGCAAGAGTGGAACGGAGAGGGTTTTTTGAAGCCCAGTCGAAATAATGAGGCCCTCACCACACCTTTCGGCTTCCCCCGCACTGAGGGCATGCCGTCAGTATAGATTATCGAACCCACTCGAAGGACTTATCGGCTCAAAAACGTTTCTCTCCGCCCCGTGTTCTGCCGACAGTTCGTACAGGCAATCTACGGTCGGTTTCAGCACGGGTCAATAAAAGGAGCAGTGGAATGGACATTGGAATCATCGCCGCAATCGTCATGCTGTTCGCGTGGGCCGTCGCGGCACTCGTGCTGCAGGGACCGGGGTGGATACACCTCTTCCTCACCATCGGTGTCTCCCTGCTCATCTACCGCATCGTCGTGCGCGGCAGTCCGAAAGATCCGGTCACGCGCGCGCCCGATCGCAAGTAGACGGGATCTTTCTCAGATCTCCCAGTTCGACATCAACACGCCCTCGGCGGGGCGCGCTTCCTGGAAGCCGGCAAGTGCCATTCGCAGGTCCGTCCAGCGAACGCGCGCACCCATGCCGATCATGCGCTGATAGATGGCGGCGTACTCGCCCTGAACCCTGAGCGCCACACGGCGCGTTCCGCTGCGCTTCGCAAAATCGCGCAGACCGGACAACGCGGCATCGAGCAGCTCCTCGTGGACCAGCACGAGCTTGAGCACGCGCAGCTCGTCGCGCGATCGCCCTTCGACCAACGGCGCCGTGTGGCAGAGCGCGAACCCGACGAGCTCGCCCTTCTGCCTCAGCAGCAACGTGTCGCCGAGCCCGAGTGAATCGGTCAGCTCGATCTCGCGTGTGAAGTCGTAGCCCGGAGCCACCCGGGCTACCAGCGCTCGCACTGCCGACATCTCCTCCTCGCGCTCCTGAGCGCTCGTGCGCCCAAGAAGCTCGACTGGCTCCTCCGCACCCTTCGCATCGAGCGTGAGGGTGATCGTCAACTTTCCCGGAACGAAGCCCAGCCCCGAGTAGAAGCCGATGTTGTCCATGGTGCGCGGCATGGTCTCGAGCCCGATGATCCGCGCACCGCGCTCGCGTAACCACGCAATTCCACGCTCGACCACTTCCTTGCCCGCGCCGTGCCCCTGGAGATCCGTCCGCACGACGAGGGGACCCATCCACCCTTCGGCATCGGAGTGGTGCACCATGTTGAACGCGACGATGTCACCACGCGGACCACCATCGCGCCAGACCATCGCACCCTCGTCCGCATCGTCGATCGCGTAACGCCAGACCTTCGGATTGAGATTCGGAACGCGCACGCCGACCATGCCGTCGCGACGATAGCGTTCGGTGAACGCATCGCTGAATACCGTATTCAACGCGGAGATGTCTTCCGCGCGCGCGCGAAACGGACCCTCGATCCTCGGCTGCGGTCGCCAGTTCCTCACGATTGCCATCAGTCCCCCGCCCCGGCCGCGAAAAGCTCACCTTCTTCGATGGCCGCCACCTCGACCTGGCTCACCACGGAACTCCTCGTCTCCTCATCATACCGCACGCTGATGACCCGGTCGAGTCCCTCGCGCACCTGCTCGATGTGCGTGATGATGATGACCTGCTCGAAGCGGTCGTGCAGACCGCGGAGTAGCTCCACGACATTCTGACGGCGCGATTCGTCGAGCGATCCGAACACCTCGTCGAGAATCAGCAGCGAAAAACTCTGCCCCGCACGCTCGGCAATCATCTGCGAGATCGCAAGACGGAGGCAAAGATTCGCGATGTCCTCCTCACCCCCGGAGATCACCGGCTTCGGAACGCCGTCCTCCAGCACGGTGAGGTTGTAGCTGTCGTCGAGCTCGAGCTCATCGTAGCGCGCGTCGGTGAGATCGGTGAGGAAGGCACTCGCGATCTCGCCGATCTCGGGCCGAAGCTGGACGTTCAAGTCGGTGCGCAGGTCCGTGAACGCGCGGTCCAGCTCATCGTGGAGACGGCGGTCGCGGTCGAGAGCCTCCAGCTGTCGTCGCGCACGCGAGAGCTCCTGGCGCGTCTGCTCACCCCTCGTCACCGCTGCCTGCGCGACGTTTGCATCGCCTTCCGCGCCCACCGTATCGAGCTCCGCCGCCCGCAGCTCCGCGGCCGCGGCGTCGTGCTGTACCCGCAGCGCCGCGTACGCCTGCTCCGAAAATGCGAGCACGTTGGCGCGCGCCGAGAAGGACGACACTTTCCCCTGCGCAGCCGCCACGCCCGCCGCCGCGCGATCGCGCTCGGACTCGAGGATCGGCCGGCGCTCCATGAGCGTCGCCAGACGGGTTGCGCGTGCGTCGAGCGGCTTCAAGCGCTCGAGCTCGCGTCGCGCGGCGCCGTGCCGCACGGCGTCGTACCCACCCGCAATCGACTCGCGATCCGCACGCACCTGCGCAAAGCGCAGCTCGCGCGCATGAAGATCGCGGGTGAGGCCCGTAAGTTCCTGGGCGGCGAGCTGCACCTTCGCCAGCCGACGCTCGAGCTTTCCAACTTCATCGAACGTCCCGCGCCGTCGCTCGTCCAGCTCGCGGACCTCGATCGGCATCTCCTCGAGTTGCTCGATGCGCGACGTGAAATACTTTCCGTCGGCCACGAGGTTCGCCATCTGCTCGTCGAAGTGATCGAGCACCGAGCGATAGTGGTCGAGCAAGGCGCGCTCGCAGATAGGGCACGTTCCATCCTCGCCCGCCGCAACCAGCCGCTCGCGCTGCTCCTTCACCTCGGCGTACTGCTCACGCAACGCGGTGCGCTTGGTATCAGCCTCCTGCCGGTCGCGCACCCACTCGGTGCGCTTGGCCTCGAGCTCGCCCTCGACGAGTTCCAGCATCGCACGCATGTGCTCGAGCTCGAGCGTTACTTCTTCCTCGAGCGATGGCGCCGTCTCGATTCGTGCGCGCCGCTCGCGCAGCCGACGCACTTCGTCCTCGAGCGCGCGCTCGGTATCCAGCAGCGCATTGCGCCTCCCCTCGTCGCGCGCGAGCCGATCGAGCGTCTGAAGCTCTTCGCTCAGCTCGGCCAGTGGTTGAAGCTCTTCGGCGAGGACCTGCAACTCCTCATCCGCCGCCGCGACGTCAGCCAACTCCTTCCCGATCCGCTCCACGTCGCGCGCGTACGCCGCCGCCTCGCTCTCCGCGACGCGCAGCTCGGCGACCGCCTCCTGCAGCTGCTCGCGTTCCTGCTGCGCCGCGAGCCATCGCGGCGTGATGGCCGTCGTCGCCTCCTGCGCACGCGCGCGACGCAGCATACTCACTCGCAGGCGCTCGGTCGCGTGTGCGAGCCGCGCTACAGCTTCGACATGCAATCGCTCGACGCTCATTGCGTCTGGCAGGGCAGAGCGCAGGCCCGCTGCCTCGGCGCCGATGAGTCGCGCCCGCTCCTTGACGAGCCGCTGTGCGACGCGAAGTCGTTCGTAGCCAAGCACCCGACTCAGGAACTGCGCACGCTCCGACGGCGACATCGCCGCCATCACGTCGAGCTCCTTCTGCCCCGTGAAGTACGTGTTGAAGAATTCGTCGCGACTCATTCCCAGCCGGCGACGAAGCATCTCCGACACGCCGGTGAGTGTGTTCGCGACCGGCAAGTCGGATCCGTCGAGGTACAGCTCCGCCTGCGTGAGTCCGCGCACCACCCGGTAGCGATGTCCGCCAAGTTCGAAGTCGAGCTCGACCTTCACGCGCGCGCCGGCACCAGCGGTGAGTGAGCGAATCGTTTCCTTCTTTCCGCGCGCGGCATCCTGGCCGTAGAGCGCCCACGCGATTCCCTCGAGAATCGTCGTCTTGCCCGACCCGTTCGGGCCGATGATTCCCGTCAGCCCCGTGTCGAACGTGATGAACGAATCGGTGTGCTGCCTGAAGTTGCAGAGACGGAGCGTGTTGAGGCGCATCTACGTCTCGAGCCCCGTCGCCGGCGTGGCGAGCACGCTCTCGCGGTCCTCGGCGTCCTTGAGATACCTGAGGCCAAGCTCGACCAGCGACTCGCGCTCGACGTCCGGTGCAAGCACTCGCTCGCGCAACTTGTCGCGCACCACCTCCTCGAGCGACGCGCGCCGGCCCGGCGCACCGCGCCCCGAGCTGCGAATCGTTTCGGGGCGGCGGGTCTCCAGTTGGAAGTGCAGTGCACGCTTCCGGTATTCGCGCAGTTGGCGGTGGTCGAGCTGTCGCGCAACGTGGCGCGGGACATCGTACACGACAAGGCGAACAACCTTGTCGTCGATGCCGCCCCTGGCGCCTACAACGACTTCTATGATCGCGTCGTTCAGCTCTTCCGTCGTCATGCCCTTCGCGGAGAGCGCGGGAAGGTCGACGAACTCGCGCGATGAGGGGAGCGGATGGAACACGTGCGTCCCCGCATCGAGATCGTGCTCGATGATGCCCTTGCCGCGCACGCCGGTCTCGCGCTCCTCAGCCTTCTCACCCCACACGTTGGAGCTCGTGTAGTCGGTCGCGCCGCTATAGTACATGTTCGGTCGACGCGTGGGACTCTTGTACACGTGATAGTGGCCGAGCGCGATGTAGTCCCACTCGCCAACGTGAAGGTCTTCTTCGGGTATCTCGTTCGTCACCGCGGGTGGCGGCCCGCCATAGCCGCCGTACTCACCTTCGGTCGAACCGTGCAACAACAGAATGTTGTAACGACTGGATCCAGACGGCTGCAGTTGTGGTCTCTCGTATTGATTCAGCGGAACCGCCAACACCAGCAGGTCGAGCTCCGGAAACTCCAGCGCCTGCGGCTCGGCATCCACCACATGAATTCCGAGCGACACGAACAGGCGCAGAATGCTGCCCGTCTCGGACGACCGAGGCGTATCGTGGTTGCCCGCAACCATCACGATCTCGGTGTCGGGCAATGCGTTCCGAAGCCGCGCGAACTGCACGTACGCATGAATGATCGCGCTGTTGGTCGGCCGCACCTGATGAAACACGTCGCCGCCGACGAGCACGATATCCGGCGCAAGCGCGATGGTCTTGTCGATCGCACGCGTAAACGACTGCGCGACGTCGGCCTCACGCTGATTGATGCCGCGCGGAGTCAGCCGCTGATACTGGCGGAAGCCGAGGTGCAGATCTGAGAGATGGACGAGGCGCAGAGCGTTTCGGGCGAAGGCGAGTAACGACGGTTACGATCGGGCTAACCGATTGTGCTGACGGCAGTTGGAGGTCCGGCACACCAACTCGGAAAGTCTAGCCCTGGATCAGCGCTTGTCCATGGTGCGAAGCCGTTGTGTCACCCGGGTCATGAACTGCATGGGAGCGACTCCCATTGCCACCGGCGGCGTCACAATCGACCGCAGCAAAACGACGAAGCGTGACTCCGTCATCCACCCTCTCGACCGGTCGAGCTGCATCGAACCCGACACGGTTCCCGACAGCTCCACACCCTGACTGCCGCTGTCCGGAAGGATGTCCCCGCGCATGGAGACGTACGCAATCGACCCACCCTTCTGCAGCGAATCGAAGTGAAAAGTCGCACGCACGTGACCCGCACCGCGCGCGCCGAGTGGACCACCCGCCGGAAGGGGCATCTCGCGGTCCCATTGACCGCCGATCGCCACCGCCCCCTTCGGAAACACCGCCGGCATCGACGCCATTGCCTCAGCGAGCGCGCGCGGCACCAGCACGCCATGAATGTCGCGCGCACTCTCGACGGCACCGTCGGCGCCGAGCTGAAGGACCAGTTGCTGCCCTTCGAGCGAACGCTGAGCCTGCGTGTTCATTGTCGCCGCGTGCGCATCGGTGCTCGACAGGCGCGCAGAGTCGACGATGGTGAGCACCGTCGCGCTGGCGGGAAGCACGGAGCGAACGATCGTCCGCGAGTGGATGGCGACCGTCGTCGTCACCGAACGTGAGGGTGCGACGGAGTTGCCCAGTGTCGTTGCCGTGACCTCCGTCTGCTGATCGAGCGTCGTATGGAGCGTGTCACCAACCGACGGATGCAGGCGCAGCACGACAGATGACACCGCCTGGCCATGCGCATTGACCGCGCACAACGCATGAGCCACAACCAAGAGACCGCCGACCAGACGCATCACTCAGAACCCGTACGGATCGTCGGAGGGCGCTGACGGAATCGGCGCGGCCGCATTGGGCCGCACCGCCGTGCGCGGCGCCACGGCAGCGCGAAAGTGCGCCGAGAAGACCTTGCGGACATCAGTGGGGCGGGTGCGAACGATGTCGTTGCGCGCCCGGAGGATCTCGTCGTCGGTGGCAAGCTGCGTGACATCCTGCAACCAGCCGAGTGTGAGACTCGGATCAAGCTGCCGCAGCGTGCGCAGCACGGCCGAGTGAAGTGTCGGCGCCTGGGCTGCTGGATATCGGCTCACGCCGTCTCGGCCCCGCATGACGGCTGGGCGCGGAAAGCGAACGAAGATCGGCTGTGTGAAATGTGGGTGACGCACCATCAGTTGACCTTTCTCGAGTGTTGCAAGCTTCGTCTTGATCGCCGGGCTCAGCACCGCATACCCGGGCGTCGCGAGCTCGTCGCCGTCCATGCGTCCGTACAACGCCGTCCCCGAATTTCCGACGACTCGGCGGTGCACCTGCGAGCGAAACTGCTGGGCCGCGAACAGCACGAGGCCGAGGTACCTGCCCCGCTCCGCGATGTCGAGGAGCATCTTGCGGACGTAGGTTTCCGGTCCGTCGCCGGGCGCATACTTGTTCAGCTCGTCGACGAAGACGACGACGTGCTGCACGCCCAGGTCGCGCTTCTCGAGATGCTCGCGCAGCTTGGTGACGACGCGAGCGAAAATGAGATCCTGCGCATCCTCCTCCAGTCCGGCGACGTCGATGACATACACCGTGCGGTCCTGAAAGCTCCCGAACGGGAGGTCGCTCGTGGCGCCGTCGTCGGCGACGAGCCCCTTGCACCGAAGGGAGATGTTCGAGAGTCGGTTGCGCACCTTCCGGATGGTGGCCACATGGTGCGTGCGCCAGCTCTGGTCATCCTTCTTCTCGAGTGCGCGGAGCACGTCCTTGAACCAGGCGTCCAGGTCCGCGAACGACGTGACCGTGTGCGGTCGCTCGAGCATGGTATCGGTGAACCGCTTGTCGAGGACGTTCTCCTTGATGAAGTCGATCAGCGCATCGGCCTTCGCGTCGATGTCGTCCTTGTTGAGTAGCACCTCGGCGTACTGGAGCACTTCGCGAAGCCCCCACGTGAGCGGCGTGACGTTCTCGAGGAGGGCCTCGTTGCTGCGCAGCGTGTTGAGGGCGACGCCGTCGGACTTGTAGGGTGCGTAGTACTGCACGTCGGGAAACGGGGTCGGCGATACGCCACACTGCGCGTACAGCATGCGGTCGTTGTCGTCGATCTCGCCCGGGAGGTCGAGGAAGCAGAGATCCGGACCCTTCACGTTGAAGCACAGGGCGGCGACGCTGCCCTTCTGCTCGGGAAAGTGGGTGAAGATCGATTGCAGCAGCCACTCCACCGCGCTCGTCTTCGTCGCGAGACCGGAAACGCCGGTGATGTTCAGGTGTGCCGCTTCGGGACCGATGAGGAAGTCGGCGTCGAGGTAAATCGGCGCATCCGTTCCGCCGGCGCGATAGACACCGACCGGAATGCCGGTCCGCGCGCCTTCCTTCAGGTAGCCATCCATGCGCAAGCCGATGGCGACATCGGCTTCATCGGCGAGATACACCGTGCCCATGGGAACCGGCTGCAGCGGCTCCTCCGGGATGTGCCGCAGCACTGCCGCCGTGTAAAGGCGAATCTCGGCGCGTTCGGTGGGCGAAAGTGTCTTGCCCCCGGGCTGCCCATCATGCCCCATCACGTCGTGCAGCGGTGACGCGAGGTCGGTCCAGCTGAATCCCTCGGTGACGATGCCGTAAACGCGCGGCACCGTTCCATTCACGGGGTCGCGCCCATCGACACGCACGACCGTTCCAATCCCGACCGGCGAATCGAGTCCGGTCCAGAAGTGGAACTCATGCGGAGTGTTCGGCCTGTTTTCTGTTGCTACCACACGTCCAAGCACTTCGGGCATCAACTTCCTCGCGTTTGTCTGCACACGTGCATCACTGGACTGCGCGCAGGAATTCCTCACAGTCGCGTACACCATATACCATCTTGTCCCACCGCGCGTCGGGCAGCGCCAGCGGAGAGACTTCCGCAAGAATCTGCCGCGACACTTCATCCGCCCTCTCGCCGACGCGCTCGACCTCGTGCGCGGCCGGCATCGCGACTTCCGCCCGCACCAGTCCCCATATCGGATCGAAGCCCGCCGGGTCCCTCAGGCGCAGGTACCAGCTCGCCACCGTCGTGCGCTTCGGCGACGTCACCCGAAACACACTCGACCGTTCGAACGCTTCGAGCGACAGTACCGTCGACAACGCTTCGCCCTCCGCGTACAACGTTCGGTGGCTCTTCACCACGCCAACGGTGCGATCCGAACACGCCACCCTGTCGTTGCCACTGATGCCGCCATCGATGAAGAGCGCGCCGTCCTCACTGCTACACCACTGCTCCGCCAGTCGATGCTCCAAGGTCTCGCGGTGTTCTTGAATCCGGTGGACAGCCGCATCGCGAAGCGCGAAGGGATGCGACCCAACCTCCGCGGCGACGTCAGTGGTGTCGACGAGCAGTGCGCCGAACTCATTTGCAAGCGTCGTCCAGGTCTGCGCGGGCATCATCGCGCGTGGCGCGTAGATGCGCGTTTCCACGAGCGGCGCGTTCCACGTGTGCATCCGCCGCGCACGACGCTCGCGCACGACGGCCGCGACGGTGCCATGCACCACCGGCGCCGCCCCGATGTACGTCGCCACCCGGCTGCGTTGCGTCCCGTCGAGAAACGCGCGGAATTCCGATTGGGACGCACCGCTCACCGCATGACGGCGCAACAAAGATCCTTCCAGAACCGTTGCGCTGATCAGGCGCGGCGCGTCGTAATTCGGTGAAGCAATCTCGAGCGTGCTTCCCGCTAGTGCCGCTCGCGCCTCCGGCAGGAGCAACGCCAGTCGACGCTGTAGCGACCCGATGTTCAACGCTGATCTCCCGGACGGTTAATGCGCCTTTTCTTTCCGCTCCCCTCTACACATAACCGAGGCAGCCGGCATCGATCCCTACGGGCAATCTTCGGGATCGCGGCCACTGCGGGCATCCTAAGCCTCGCTGCGGCGTGTCACAAGCGCGACGCAGCCCCGCTGAAGGGCATGCAGACATCCCTCGCGACCAAGCCGAAGGTCCTCTTCCTGCTCTTCGGCGACAAGAGCGACCCGCGTCTGCTGCCGATCGCGACGTTCGCTGGCGGAAGGGTAAAACCGATCACCCTCGACGCCGCCGGATGGCGCGGATTCGATTCGGTCTACTTTGCCGCCGGCGCACATTTCCCCCTCTACGAGCGTGGTGCGAGCATCGGCGATGCCGTCGTCCGTCGGGGAATGTGGGACGGCAAGGACGCGCTGTACAAGCTTCCGGGTTGCAAGGCGCTGCGGCCACTTGCCGCCGTGACGCTCACCGGCAAGCCGATCTCCGCAGTGATGCTCGAACTGCTCGCTACGAGCGACACGGTGCCTGCATTGAAGCCGCGACTCGCAATCGTGAAGGCGGATTCCGACAGCGCCGCGGCCTCACTGGTACGCATCGGCCAGCACGAAGGCCTCACCGTTACCGCCCGCAGCGAGCTCGATGAGCAGACGCTGGCGCTGACCACGGGCGCGACGACGCACCCGACGTTGATCGGGTCCTATATGGAGCGTGGCAGCGGCGTGAATGGCAAGCCGCGCCACCTGTTCGAGATCTCGGACTACTCGGATTCGTCGATGTCCTACGTCCGGAGCTTTGTGCACGTACCCGCGGATTCGGTCCGCGAATTCCGCCGGCTGATCGACCACGTCGATCTTACTGGTGACGGTATCGACGAGATCGTGCTCGAAGGCTGGAAACTCGGCAGCGACAGCTTCCTGGTGATCATGCAGTTCGCCAATGGCCAGTGGCGCGAAGTTGCCCGCGGTGCGACGAGTTGGTGCGCGGATAACAAGTAGCGCGCCGACGGCGCGCCTCGGCGCCGTCAGGGATAGTTCGACATCGTGAACGTCACGATCCTGCTCTGCAACGGTATCACGCCTGCCGCGGCTGTGGCCGAGAACACGTACGTCATCCCGAGCGTGCTGCCGTTGTCCTTGTCGATGTTCACCACGATGTCGCGCGGTGCCATGTCGAGTGCCACCGGTCCAAGGCTGGTCGCTCCCGCGGACGGAGACATTTGAAGCGTGAGCGCCGTGCCCGGCGGCATGGGGGAATCGAGCTGTGCGGCGATCCGTTGCGCACCCGCCGGCTTCTTGGCCTTCACGAAATAGGTCATGAGGCTATTGGTAATGGCAGTCGGATCAGAGCCGGCGACCGCGGTGGTGATCATGAATGGCGTCGGGGTACCAGCGACGGTGAGGATCGTGGCCTGCGCAAGCGCACCTTCCGCACGCCCTGCGAGCAGGACGGCGGAAGTGCACATGGTCAGGAGTGAAAGTCTCACGGAGTTCATCACGACGCGTCAAAAGGGGGTGAGCGATCAGGTTCCGCCGGTGATCGTGTAGGTCACGACGCGCGTGGCGGAGGTGACGACACCGGCCGCGGGGGTCGCATCGAGCGTGTACGACACGCCGAGGGCACCCTGGGCGAGCTTGGTGATGCCGGTGACGAGGTCCACGGCCACGGTGCTGAGCGACAGGAAGCCGGCGCTGGTGCCGCCCGTTGGGGCTGCGAGGCTGGACGACAGCGTCAGGCCGGCGGGCATGTCGCTGGCGATGCTGGCGCTGATCTTCGCGCCGGTCTGGTTCGTCGTGACGGCCCAGCTGGCGGTCGCGTCGGTGACGCTGGTCGGCGCGGAGCCGGCGACGGCGGTCGTGATGGTCAGCGAGGGGGCGCCAAGGAACGCGATCTGGTTGATGGCGTTGACGGCGAAGGTGACGGTCTGGGTGGCCGTCTGGGCGTGGGCGAGGGGCGCGGCAACGACGACGAGGGCGATGGCGGCGGCGAGGCGCCGGGCGTTGACGATCAACATGACTTGGTATCTCCGTGAGGTGTTGTGATTGATTACACCTTACAGTAATACGGTCATTATTACACAATACCCTCGCGGGGATTACAGCATTGTCACGAAGCTCGCCCACTCCTCACTCGCGACGGTAGACCAACTTCACCTCCGTCACATGCGTGCTGAAACGCGGGGGTACAGGTCGTGCGACGACACGTGGGCGTGCAGGCCAGGGCCATCCGAAGCTCCGCATGCCCGCACGCAGGGAGCAGACGAGGTCGCGGCCGCGAACGTTCGCGGCGCGCGATCCGCCTGGTCACACTACTTCACCTTCGCGGTGATGACGGGCTTGAACAAGAGGCCGTTGCTCACGATCGCATTGCCTCGCTGCACGAAGCTCTGGTTGACGTCGAAGTCGATCAACGTCGTCGCCGTGTCGTTTGCTGTCACAACGATCGGCGTCGTCAGGTTGATCTTGATGCCGGAGCGCGCCGCACTGGGGAACGAGACACTCGGCGAGCTCGTGCTCGTGAGCACCGTGCCATTCTTCAGGGTCACACTGGACTGCGAAGGGTCGATGACCAAACGAAATGCCTGGTATGAGCCAGCGGCGAGTGACTTGGCACCCAGCGCCGTGAAGAGACCGTTGCGGAGCGCCAGCAACTCGATCTTCTGTTTCGGAGTGGCGATGGTCGTCCAGCCGTTGACGGACGCGCTGTCGTCCGTGACACCCGTGGCAGCGTCGGTCGAGTCGGATGCGGCGACCTTCGCGTCAACGCGTACCACGTAGATGTCGACGCGACTCACGGAGTCGGAGGAGAAGGGTGCATCAGTGAGCTGCAGGTTCAGCGTGCCGGTGCCACTGCCGGTGCTGCTCGAGCAGGCTGCGCCAATGGAAAGGGTGGCAAGCGCTGCACCGAGCGTCGCGAGTCGAGCAAGTTGACGGGACATGTGATGATTCCTCTTGGGGATGAGTTCAGCGGACAAGTACGACCACGTCACTGAGGGTCGCCGCAAAGGGGGACTGCCACGTCTTTCCGCCGCGTCACACTGTGACGTGTGCTACAATCTTGGTGCAATGAACCTCACGCGTTTCATGCTCGATGTGACCCGACTGGCGACGGCTGCAGTCCAAGGAATATGGGAGAGCTGAGCACCCAGCCGGACGCGCTGGTCGTCGCGCTCGTCCTCGGCGGCGACACGAGCGCTTACGGCGTTCTCCTGCAACGCTACCGCGATGCATACACACGGTTTGCCGTGCGCATGCTCGGTAGCCGGGAGGACGCGGATGACGCGCTGCAGTCTGCATTCATCCGTGCCTTCAGGAATTTGCATCAGTGCCAGGACCCGTCGCGCTTCGGCGCGTGGCTGTACCAGATCGTCATGAATGAATGCAGGACGCTCGGCTCGCGGCGCGGTCGGCGCGAGCTGCGCATGGTGCGGGATGACGCGGTGCTGGAGCGGGCGCTGGGGCCAGCGCCATCCGACGACTCCGCGTGGCGCGAGGAAATCCAGCGGGCGCTCGATGAGCTGGACGTGGACCAGCGGGAAGCGTTCGTGATGAAGCACGTCGAGGAGATGGGCTACGAAGAGATGGCCGAGATTACCGGTCTGGGAGTTTCAGCGCTCAAGATGCGCGTGAAGCGCGCATGCGACCGATTACGGATCCTGCTGGAGGAGGCGTATCATGAGCAGTCGAATTGACGAGAGGGAGGACGACGCCGATGACGCCGGAACGAACGCCGTCTTCATCGAGGGCATCTCGGCTCCCCTCCGTGCGGCCGAGCGACTCCCGGACGACTTCGAAGTACGGGTGATGGCGGCAGCACACGCGCATGTGCGTGTGCGTGCCTTGCCCGTCGCTTCGGCACGCATCGGATGGTGGCGTCGGCCGCGCGGCTTCTCGCTTTCACCGCTGGCGGGGATGGCGCTCGCCGCGAGCCTGCTTGGAGCGGTCGCACTCATCGACGTGGGGACGCGCGCCGCCCTCCATCGTGTCTCGCGCGATCCGGCAGGCGTCGCCACGGTGGCAGCGATACCCGCCAGGCGAGACACCGTCCACGTCGTGCGCTTCATCTTCATTGCCCCACACGCGCGGTCCATTGCGCTGGTGGGTGACTTCAACCAGTGGTCGAAGCGCGCAACGAGCTTCACTCGGTCGCCAAACGGCAAGGCCTGGGTGATCTCCGTGGCACTGCCGGCCGGACGTCACGAGTATGCGTTCGTCGTGAAGGATGAATCCGGGGAGCATTGGGTCGCCGACCCGACCGCGCCAAGACTTTCGGATGAATTCGGGACCGAGAGCTCGCTGGTCGAGGTGGGCAGTGCCAGCGTAGCCGGCGTGAATGCGAATTGATCGACTCGTGGCGGGCCTGCATCAGTCGAGGGCACTGGTCGGATCACGCGTGGCAGCTGCCGATCCGTGCTGCGCGCCGTACGCGAATGCGTGCGCATCGCGTGATCCTGATCCTGCTCGGGGTCGCTCGGTCCGCGTCCGGCCAGCGGGTGGGATCAACGTTCGATCTCGGTGGATCAAGCGTCCGGTACGACTCGGCACGGGCATCGGCCATCACGGCGAGTCCCGGGATTCAGGCCAACTTCGACCGCGCCACGGCGGGCGCCTCGGGTTCCTATTCGTTCATGGCGCAAAACCGATGGACGACGCAAGGAATCGTCGCGGGCTCGGCGTACGTGCCCATCGGAGCTGCAATCGGCGAGCTGGCGCTTTCGGCCGGAGGCACCGCGACGGGTGACGGCTCGAACACCGGACAGACGCTCGCGCTCGTCCGGGCGCACGCAATGCGCGCAAGTCGGGGCGCATGGCTCGGCGTGGGCGCAGGTCGCGCATGGGATGGCATCGGCTGGAGCAACCTGACCGAGGGCGAGACCGGCCTCTGGGCGCGTCCTGCCCCGAACGCGACGATCGTCGCGACGCTGACGCCGGTCGCCCTCGGTGATTCGACCCGCTATGCTGATGCGGAGCTCGCGGTGCGGTGGTTCGCGGCCGCCCTAGAGCTTGCTGGATCCGCGGGAGCGCGACTTGGACGGCAGCCTCGAAACATGCCTGGCAATGCCACGACATGGGCGAGCGTGAACGTCGTCGCGTGGCTTGCACCGAGCCTCGCGCTGGTCGGGGCCGGTGGCACCTATCCGGTTGATCTCACGCAGGGGTTTCCTGGCGGTCGGTTCGTATCGCTGAGCTTGAGGGTAGGCACGCGGACGAGCCGCAACGAGTCATTCGGGACGGCGACGCGGACTACGGCCGCGCCGGCTGTCGACGAGGTCGCGCGTGCCGACGAGGTCGCGCGTGCCGACGCGTTCGAGCTGGTGACGAGTGCCGCCGGACGCACGCTGCGCGTGCTGGCGCCCCTTGCCCACACGGTCGAGTTGAATGCGGATTTCACGGATTGGTCGCCTGTTTCACTCACGCAGACGACAGGTGGCTGGTGGGAGCGGCCCCTGACGACAAGTCCGGGTCCGCATCAGCTGAACATCAGGGTCGACGGCGGCTCCTGGATGGTTCCGAAAGGCCTCATGACGCTGCGTGATGAGTTCGGAGGCGAGGTTGGTCTCGTCATCGTCCCGTGACCGGACCATGTAACGCTGCAGTCATTCAAGGAGAAGCCCCGCCGACTCTGGAACCCAGACGTTTAGTCGCCGAAGGTTGACGGGTCGGCAGCGCAACTGAATGAAGGATCACCGCATGTCTAGTTTCCGGGTCACGTTGGTGTTCGTGCTCGTAAGCGTCGCGTACGCCGCGACGGGTATCACTGCGCAGGCGCCTGCGGTAGATCCATCGGCGCGCCTGAGGGCGGTGCTTCCCCCCGATGTGGCGACGCGCGTTCTGGCGCGGATTGCCGAGGCCCGCTCGCGGGGGCTGCCGGCCGACGCGCTCGAGCTTCGCGCCCTCAAGTTCGCGGCGAAGGGAGTAGCCGCGGATGCGATCGAACGATCGGTCTCGGATCAGGCGGACCGCATGCTCGCGGCAAAGGCGTCCCTCTCGAAAGGGCGCGGCGCCGAGCCGGCAACCGACGAGGTGGAAGCGGCGGCAGAGACGATGCGCAAGGGCGTGGAGCGCGCGGACATCAGCGCTTTTGCGAAGGCAGCGCCCCCTGCGCGGTCATTGGCGGTACCGTTGTACGTGATCGGAAGCCTGCTCGATCAGGGCATAGCGCCGGAACAGGCGCTTCAGCGGGTGCAGGAGCGATTGCAGGCACGCGCGACCGATGCCGACTTGCAGACGCTTCCGGCGCAGCGCCCCGATGCCGCGGGCGGCAAGCCGGCCCAGACTGGTCGCGAGCTGGCGGCGACCAAGCGTCCTGCGGGCGCAGGAGCGGGTCGCGGAACCGCTGGACCTCCTGCGGGCCTACCGGTGAATGCCGGGGCGGCGGCACATCCGACCGCCGCAGGGAAAGGGCGTCGCCCCTGATTCCTTCGCGGTTCTTCCGACTCCGGGCTTACTCGACCCCGATATCCCACGCCTGCTGCAGGTCCTTCTTCGAGTAGGCGCGAAATGCCGTCAACGTCTGCGTGCGCTGCAGCCCCGGCACCAGGGGAAACGCCTCCGTGACCACCTTCGCGATCTGGTCGTACTCGGCCACCTTCACGATCGCGACCAGATCCCAGTCCCCACTCACCGAGTAGACGTCGGTGACGCCATCGATCTCGGCGATAAACTGCGCGGTGGCGGGAATCGAGGCCGGCTCGGCGCGAATGAGTACGATGGTCGTGATCACGGCGAGTTCAGTTCGAGGGTGAAGGTGGCACGTTGAGCAACCAGAGTCCAGCAATGCGGCTTTGCTGGTCGATGTCGAGCAGCAGGTCCGATCCGATGCGGATGCTTCGCACCTCGCGGCGTGGTCCGACGCGGAAGTGGATGACGCCTCGTTTGGCATCCGCTTCCGCCATGAGGGGCGTGTCCACCTCGACCGCCGCGATGCCCGGCTGCGACGCCCGCGATGGAATCAGAACGCGTCC
This sequence comes from Gemmatimonadaceae bacterium, assembly GCA_036844565.1. Taxonomy (GTDB): domain Bacteria; phylum Gemmatimonadota; class Gemmatimonadetes; order Gemmatimonadales; family Gemmatimonadaceae; genus AG11. Next base: position 73,470 of record DAIUFP010000010.1, read on the forward strand.
GTCCTCTATGATGACCGGCGCAAGCAGCCCCACGTGCTTGTGAACGTCCGGCCACACGGCCACCTCGACGCCGCGAATCCGGCCGCCCGCAACGTCCAGGATCACCCAGGAACCGTCCGCCCCCTGGAAGTCGACCGATCCCGACATTCCCACGTAGGACTCCGCACCCTGTAGTCGCGCGAGCAGGATGTCCGTGTCGGCATCCCACCGATATTCGACGCCGGGGCAGGTTTCGGTGGCTGGCTCGAGATGGACTGCGACGTTCACGGCGCGTCTCCGCTGGAAGCGGCGGAAGATACGCCGGGCTCCTGTCCCCCGCTATCTTTCCTCCACGTTGACAATTCAAGGCGCGAGACGCGCCCGGACCGGAGCCAAGAAAATCCGTGGAAGTAGATGCGAAAGAACCGACGGGTGTGACCCGCGGGCAGAATGCGGTGCACGTCATGCCGCTGGACTGGTCCGCGGCCAGCGAAGTGCTCGCGGCCCTCATCGAGCGGATTGATCCCGCCAAGGCGGAAACACAGCTCCTGATCGTCACTGCGGACGCCGAAAATGCCGCGGCCGCCGCGGAAGCGGTCGTGATGTCCGCGGGCGAACGGGCCATCACCGTCATGGCGGCCACGGCGAGCCCACGCGCATCGCGCCTGCTCAAGAGCGCGGCGGCGCATGTCGTCGCAGGCGCACCGGCGGAGCTGGTCGCGCTGCTGCAAGGCTCGGCGCTCAAGTCCGAGGCGGTCCGCAGCGTGGTCTTCGCGTGGCTCGACCCGATTCTCGAGACGACCGAAGCCGCACCGCTGGAGACGCTGCTCGGCGAGCTGCCAAAGGACGGCGCTCGTGTCGTGCTCGCGGCGGAGCTCACGCCAGCCTACGAGGCGCTCATCGAGCGTTACGCCCGCCGGGCGCGACGCGCCGTGGAAGCTCCCGCGGATGAATCGGCGAAGTCGCTCACCGCGGAGTACGTCGCCTCGTCTCCAACGGCACGCGGCGCATCGCTGCGCCGCCTCCTGGATGCGCTCGACCTTCCGCGCGCTGAGCTCTACGCGCGCACCGCCAGCATCCGCGCCGAGGGATCGATGATCGCTCGCTCGCTGGGATACGGCGCTGATGCGGTTCGGGTGACGAGCGGAGAAACACCATCCGCCGCGACGAATGATCCCCTCGTGCTCCTCGAGCTGCCGAAGTCGAAGGAGGACATGCGCGCACTCGTCGGAACGGGAGCACGGAAGCTATACGCGCTCGTTCAGCCCTCGCAGCTTGCCAGCCTCCGCGTGCTCCTGGGAGGCGGCGCGGTGACCCCAATGCCGCTCGTCGAGGCCGCGGAGAGGGCGCGCGGGAAGGATGCGGCGCTGCGCGCGTCATTGCGCGACGTGCTCAACTCGGGCGACGTCCGCCGCGAAGTGCTCGCCCTCGAGCCGCTGCTCTCAGAGTTCGACGGAATCGAGATCGCCGCGGCTGCCCTGCGGATGCTCGAGCAGCAGCGCGGAACCCGACCCGCGGCCGCCACCTCCGCGCAGGCCGGCCCGATGCAGCGGCTCTTCGTCAATCTCGGTGAGAAGGACGGCCTTCGCGCACAGGAGATCATCACCGCGATCACGACCGAGGCGGGAATTCCGGGATCGCAGGTGGGACGCGTGGAAGTTCGCGATACCCACTCGATCGTCGAGGTAGCGGCCGCCGTGGCGGAGCTCGTGGTTGGCAAGATCACGGGCGCGACCGTCCGCGGAAGGAAGGTGCAGGCTCGTCTCGATGCTCCGAAGGAAGACCGTCCTCCCCGGAGCAGTCCGCCGCGGAGCGGCGGGGACCGGCCGGCAGGGCCATTCGAGCGCGATCGCGGTGATCGTCCGGCTCGCCCTCCCCGCACCCTCGACCGCAGTGACCGGCCCGCTCGGCCGTTCGACAAGTCCGCGCGTCCGGCCAGGCCGAGCGCGCCACGCGCGGGAGGCGACGACCGTCCGCCGCGCCCCAGCGGCCCTCGGCCCGGAGGAAGTGACCGTCCCGCGCGTCCCTTTACGCGCGACGCTGCGCCGAGGAAGTTTGACGGCGGCAGCGCACGTCCCACCCGCCCAAGACCCCCTCGCGACGACGCATGATTGGTGACATGTACCCCGCGGGTGCGGGTGGCTGGATCGAGGTGATCTGCGGCGTGATGTTCAGCGGCAAGAGCGAAGAGCTCATCCGCCGGGTGCGGAGGGCGCTCATCGCCAAGCGGCGCGTTCAGGTTTTCAAGTCGCACCTGGACGCACGCTATTCCGGCCTTTACCACGTGTCGAGTCATGACGGACGCACCGTCGAGGCGGTGCCCGTCGATTCACCTGACCAAATCCTGCGGCAGCTCGCTGGCGACACGCAGGTGGTGGCCATCGACGAAGCGCAGTTTCTCCAATCGGGCATCGTCGACCTTGCAACGGCGTTGGCAGCGAATGGGCGGCGCGTCATCCTCGCTGGCGCCGACACGGATTTTCGCGGCGAGCCGTTCGGCCCCATGCCACAGTTGCTCGCGATCGCGGAGCAGGTGGACAAGCTTCACGCGATCTGTGTCATCTGCGGCAATCCCGCCAGCCGCAATCAGCGCCTCATCGACGGCAAGCCGGCGCGCTACGACTCCCCGACGATCATGGTCGGTGGCGACGAGAGCTACGAGGCGCGATGCCGCAGCTGCCACTCGGTGCCACGACGCGATGAAGACCAACTACAGATAGTCTGACTGTCCAGTCAGGGATCAGGCGTGATCGACTTGAAGTATTTCTTGTCGTTGAATCCCGCCGGATCGAGCTCCAGGTAGCGATTGTCCTGGAATCGTCCCGTGGTCGGGAAATACGGCGGCGGGTTCACGACGGCGCACTTGTCGTATGTGTAGCGCTTGGCGAAACCCGATCCGCTGCTTGTGCCCACCGCGCCGCGGGCCTGCTGGATGATGCCGCCCGAGAGGTTGATGCAGCCGCGACCATTGGTCGTGGCGCCGCAGCCGTTCACGTTTGTCGGGCCGCCGTTGTAGTTCTCCACGCGGAACGAGGTGCCGAGCGCCATCATCACGCCGTGGATGGTGAAGTCCTGGGTGTCGTCAAGTGCATTGTAGTTGCTGCCCGTGATGAGCTGCGGGGTGTTGAGGGAGTTATCCGCGACGACGATGTCCTTGTCTGCGATCATGCCGAGAATGTCGCGGCAGACTCCCTTCACGGGATCGTTGGCATACCGAAGATCATCCAGGAGAATGATCGAGCCATTTGCATAGAGCGTGATGCGTCCATTGATGGTACCGCTCAATCCGACGTTTCCGCTGAAGTGGATTACGCCCTTGGCATTGGTGTTGAACCCGCGATCGATCGGCCAGAGGTATTTCGCCTCACCACTCGTACGCTTGCCGCTGATCATGGCGTTCGGCGTGTCCGTGTACTTCTTCCAGAAACCCGTGACGCCCGTCGGGGTGAAGGTGGTATCCATACCCCCCTTCTGAATTGCACCCGACGCGTACCCCAATCCTGTGAGTGGATCGGTGTACGATGAGGTTCGCTCGACGGACACCAGGTGCGGATCGCCTAGGAGATAGCAACGCGCATTCGCAGCGGTCATGATCGTATTCAGACTTTCCGTCTTCGCGGCAGTGGCGGTCGCGTCGAGCGTCGCGTTGGTCCACAATGGATTCTTGTCCGCGTTCCCCTGGCGAACCTGGTTGTAGAACCAGGTGGTGTTGTGCTGGCTGGCCGGATAGAACAGCAGCGTGTCGCTCCCGCCGACACCCGCCTGCCGCGCCCAGTGCCAGTCGCCGCAGAAGTTGACGTTGCTGATGATCGGCGGACTACCCGACGGATAGTCGCCGCGCAGATAGCCGTCGTTCCGTGCCGTATAGATGCGGAAGAGCCCTTCATTCAGGTCGGTCGAGTCATTCGCGGCTGGAGTGTTGAGGTCGATAGCCAGGAACTCGATGCGATCCAGCACACTCGTCTCATTGTTGCTGCCCGCGCGGCCACTGGCGAAATCCCAGCCGCTCGTCCCGGCGATGGTCTTCAGGGTCGCGAGCATCGCCGTGCTGGGCAACGCGATGGCCTTCTGGTACTCCTTCTTGCCCTTGGAGAACACGCCGTAGCTGGCGCCGGACACGAAGAACGTCGTGCCCACTTCATCATGGAACTTCGCGCCGCCAGAGCCGATGCTGATCGTGTCGTTCGACCACACCGGACCCCACAGCTCGTCGCCGTTGTTGAAGAAGATCGTGGTCGATCCGTTCGACTCCGAGTTGGACCAATAAGCGAACTTGGCGAAGCTCTCCTGCGTCAGCTCGAGACGACGGATGAAGCCGTTGCCGCGCTGATCGCGCGCCTCCGCAATGATGCTCGAGAAGCGTCCGAACTGCCCGCTCGTGGAGCCGGTGGGGCCCACGTACACGTTCACCTTGATGCCCGAGAGCGCATTGCCGTCGGCACCCGTGAGCGTCTGGCCGAGCAGGATGGCCGTGTCCAACTGGCCCGCCGAGCGCATGGTGAGAATGTTGGGGTCGGCGTTCACGCGGCTCTTGCCGATCGACAGGGCTGCCTCAGCGGCGAACTTGAGATCGCGCTCGCGGTCGTACGACTTGGCGAGCAGGTTCGCGTTGGACGCCATGAAGATCGAGGACATCGCGAGTGCGGCCATGGCGATGACGAAGATGAGCACGAAGACGAGCGCGATGCCGCGGCGGGGACGCGGGGTGCTACGTTCGCTGCCTCGGCGCGTGGGGGAAGGGTGGATGATCGACATGGGAGTGTCCTAGGGTATGACGGTAACGGTCAGCGATGCGGTGACCGGCGAGAGGTTTGGCGTACAGTCCTGCGCGGCGACGCCGTAGACGTATGTCTGTCCGGACGTAACGCCGTAGTCGGTAAAGGTGTAGCTCGCGGCCATCGACGAGGGGATGCTCGAAATGGGATCGCCGAAGGCGGCGGCACCGGAGAGCTTCCGGAAGATGGCGTAGCGTTCGATGTCCTTCTCACCGCCTCCATCGTCTGACGACGGACCCCAGGTGATCTTGACCCACTTGGGCGATGCCAACGCGAGCGATGACACGACCGTGGGAACGGGCGTCGGGTACGGTGGCTGTCCGCACGAGGTGCGATCGAGCAGGCCCGAGTTCATGATGCGCACCGTGCTCTCGACAGTGCGCAACGCGTCGATCCCCGTGCGAGGATCCTTCGCCGCGGTCATGAAGTGCACGCGGACGGCCTTGATGCTGTCCGTAAGCGCGAAGCGGCCTGTGTCATTGACGGCCCCGTGGATCATCACATGGTACAGCGGAAGCTGCGACTTGAGGATGGGGCGCAGGCGGTTGAGGGTATCCGACTTGTAGTAGGTGAAGAACGGGATCGTATCCCGTGGATCGTGAACGATGCCGCGCGCGATGAGGGTCGCCGGCCGCGCATTCAGGCGCCGGAACAGGAGGTAGTCGTTGGTCCGCGTGGTCGTCGAATCGGAGCGCAGGAAGTAGCTGATCGTCTCCGCACCGCTCTCGATGCCCGTTGCCGCCGTGTACGTCGTGTCCGGATAGCCGACCGCCGGCGACGAGTTCGGCAGCGACATGCGTTCCGTCTTGAGCATCGCACGCGTGCCGTTGGTGTCGGCGTCCGTGAGCTGGTAGACCGCACGGACGTCGCCCGTGTCGATCGACACCATGTTCGCGTTGAACGTTATGGCTTCCGAGTCGAGCTGCACGATCATCGGCTGCGCGTCGGCGACCCCCGCCCCCGCCTCACGCAGCTCGCGCTCGATCTGATTCCCCGCGAACTGTGCGTTCTGCATGGCATCCATGCGCGCCGTTTCGCGCGTCACGAGGCCCGTCTGCGTGCGCAGGAACTGCACGGCGGCGCCCGTGATGATCATCAGCAGCGTGAGCGAGATGATGATCTCGATGAGTGTGAACCCCCGTCGTGTGCGCATCAGAACGCCGCCACGGCAGTGGTCTTTGTCACTGTCTTCTTCATGGCAGGATGGGTAACGGTTACGGTCACGAGCTTGTAGTCGACAGAATCAGTGACAGCTCCGCCGATCCGCACGATCTGCGTCTTGATCGAGTACTGGGAGAAATCGGAACTCACGGTGTCGGTCTTTGCCAGGCTGTCGATGGCCGAGTAACTCGGCTGCTGCTTCAGGGCATCGAGACGCTTGGCCGCGAGCTCATTGGCCATCACGATGAGGTGTGCCTGGGCCGTGGCACGGGCGAACTGCGCGCTGAAGCCACCAAGCACCAGCACGACGCCGACGAGCAGCATCATGGCGACGATGACCTCGACGAGACTCATGCCCGAACGGCGGCAAAGCATGGTGCGAATCTTCCGGCGGCGCGGGCTCATTGTGCGACCATCCACGTCGCGGTGGCGCCCGTCCCGGAGAGGCGGTAGAGCTCCGTACGCCCGGTTGAGCGCGTAACGGTAATACAGCGATAGTCGGAACGCCCCTTGTAGTCGCTCTGCACGTAGATCTCGGCGTCGGTGCTGGTCGAGCCGTCGCGATGGAAGATCACGCTCTTCAATCCGCCGACGATCTTGAGTTGCCCGCCCACGACGGACGACGTCACCGTCGGCGAATTCAGTCCTTTCGGCGGAACCGCGAACATATTGCCTTCACCCGTCGGCCTCCAGAACTTCCACTCGGTGCTCTCGATGAGGCCGTCATTGTTCGCGTCCTCCGCGATCCGCAGCCCGAACTGGGTGGTATCGAGGCTCACGATGACATCGAACTGTCGGGTGAGCGACGTGCGCTGCGCCGTCTGGAACACCGAGCGCACTTGCTGCGCCGCAGCATCCGCGCGGAACTGCGAGAGATTCAGCTTCGGGAGCGCCATGCGCATGACAACGGCCATCATCACCAGGACGATGATGATCTCGACCATCGAAAAAGCCCTGCGCGCCCTGTTGAACGAGCGGTAGCCTTTCTTCATCCTGTCCGCCTGGTGTGAGGACTCCTGCCACTGCCCACGCTACGCACCCCGCGCGAGCACCTCGTTTGCCATTCGCGGCTTGCCTGGCCGGAACACCGCAGGTTTGGGCCGTTTCGTAGCGTTGGAGGTCACCCATGCTACGATCGAGGGTTGGCGCGGCTATCACATCGCGGGCTTCGAGTATCACTTTGTGGCACCGGACACCTTGCCTGTGACGAGGGAATGGCCGTACCCTGCGTGCGACGCGGCCGAGGGACGCGTCACTCCCTCCCGCGGCCATGAGCGTAATCGCCACACTACTGCCCCAACCGCTTCTCGTGCATCGTCTTCGCGCCGCCATCCGGGACCGTCACGAGATCCATGAGTGCGCTGATTGGGCGAGCCTCGTGCGCATCTGCGACCGGGAACCCGTCAGGGTTGCCGTGCTCGACCTCTATTGGGACGAAATCCCGAATTTCGAGGGGTTACGGCAGTTGAAGCAGAGGCTGCCGCGGCTGACGCTCGTGGCATATGTGACCATGGCGGTGGAACGCGGACGCGACCTGTTCGACGCCGGACGTGCCGGGGTGGACGGACTCGTGCTGGCCGGACAGGACGACTCACCACGCTCACTCCTGGCCGTCATCGAGCGCGCGGAGTCGCGAAGCCTCGCTGGGCTTGTTCGGCGGTCTCTCGACGGCATCGACCCGGTCGCGGTGGATGCCGTACTGCTCGCGGTCACGCGCGCGCACGAACGCCTCTCGCCGCAGACGCTCGCGCGGCTTCTCGCGCAGCCGAGACGCGCCGTCACACTCCGGCTTGCTGCGGAAGGATTCCCTGCACCGCAGCGCCTCCTCACCTGGGGACGCCTCATCGTCGCCGCACACATGCTGGAAGACCGCCATCGCAGTGCGGATCGGGTGGCCAACACCCTCGACTTTCCGTCAGGAAGCGCGTTTCGCAACACGTGCCAGCGGTACCTCCATGCGACCCCCGGGCAAATCCGGGCGCGTGGAGGTGCCGCGTATGTCGTGCGCGCTCTCCTTCGGCAGGTGCACACCCGCGTGTCGAGTGCCCACGAACCGCGATCCCGCTCTCCCACCCGGACGCCTTCGCTCGCGCTCTGAGCGCTCCTGTCTGATGTTTGACCTACCCGTTCGGCCTTCGACGCAGCGGCCGACGCGCCCAACCCCAATGAGGTATCCAATGTTCGGTCGGCATTTCGCTTCAACCCTCCTCATCGCCGCGGTCTCGTTCACCGCGCTAGCCGGCTGCGCAGGTGACCTGGCCGCTCCCCTCGCGCCCACCAGCGCATCGGAGCTCCGCGGACAGCTCCCGCAGGCCCGGATCGCCAATGCGCGCGGATGCCAGACGCAGGTCGCATTGAGCGACACCGGCGTGTTCGGACCGCAGGGTGGCACACTCACGTTCGGCACCTCCATGCTGATCATTCCGGCGGGCGCGCTCCTGGATACCGTCACCATCTCGGCATCGATCCCGGAAGGCGATTCCTCGCGAGTGGAATTCCGGCCGCAGGGATTGCAGTTCGCGAAGCCCGCGGGACTGCTGCTCGACACGTCGGGATGCTCGTACGGTGATACCGTCGCGCCCACGATCGTGTACCTGAGCGAATCGGGGGCCATTCTCGAGACGATACCCGCCGTCTACGACCCGCACTGGCACACCATCGCTGCACCGATCCAGCATTTTTCCGGATATGCGATTGCGTTCTAGGAGCTGCCAGCCGGTGATCTGCGCCGCGCCTGCATGATCGGCCCCGAGCAGCTCGCCGCGGGAGAGCGCGCAGAGGCGCTGGGCGACTACGTCTCGGCCGCGGCCGCATATCGGGCCGTCGTCGACGTGCCCGATGTGCACCTTGCTGCTCGCGCGCAGTTCTGCCTGGGACGCGTGAACTGGCGCCAGGGTCGCTTCGACGCCGCCCTCGCCGCCTTCCGCAACAGCGAGGCGCTGGCGGAACAGACGGGAGACATCGAGCTGTGCGCGCGAGTCGCCAACGGGATCGGCGCGGTGTATTACGCCCGCGGTGACTACGTCGCGGCGCGAAAGTCGTACGCCCGGGCGGAATCGCTGACGCACGATGAAACGATGAGCGGAAAGATCCTGCTCAACCTCGGCGTCATCGAGAACATCGAAGGCAAGCTGCATGACGCCCTCGGCTATTACGAGCGCGCCTTCACGATCTTCGAGCGAAGCGGTGACCGCGCCAGCGCGACGCTGGCCCTGCACAACCGTGGAATGGTGCAGGCGGATCTCCGGCTCTGGGATGACGCCGACGCGTCGTTCCTGGCGGCCCTGAACCTCGCGACAGAGGCGGGCAACCGCGAAATGATCGCGAAGACCCTCGTGAACCGCTCTGAAGTGCTCGTCGAGCGTGGCTCGCTCGCCGAGGCCGTGGCACAGTGCGACCGTGCGCTCGACATCTACGCCGACATCGGCGAGGAGGTAGGCCGCGGCGAAGCACTCCGATGGCGCGCGCATGCTCTCGGCCGTGCCGGCAATCATGTCGAGGCCGAGCGCAACGCCAGCGAGGCGCTCCACATTGCCATGCGATCGGGCTCACAGCTGCTGGAGGCGGAATCGGCACGAACCCTGGGCGTGCTGCGCGGCTTGATGGGCGATCGTGCCGGCGCCCAGAAGCAACTCCGGCATGCGCTCGCGCGCTTCACACAACTGGGGGCGAAGCGCGAGGCGCAGGAAATTTCTGGCCTGCTCCAGCGTCCGACGCCAACGCGTTCGCTCGCGCGCGTTGCTACGCCGCCGGATTCCGCGCCCGGCAAGCGCTGACGGGCACGACGCGACGCGAAGGGAGCGCTGCTTCGCGCTTGCCCCACGCTGCCGCCCATCCTACCTTGACGGCCCAAGGCTTCCCCAACGGAACGTCCATGCTCCTCGTCGGCCTCACCGGCAACATTGGCAGCGGCAAGTCTATAGCCGCGCAGCTCCTGAGCGAGCGCGGTGCAATCATCATCGACGCCGACGTGCTTTCCCGACGCGCGGTCGAGCCCGGCACGGTTGCGCATGCGGCCATCGTCGAGCGATGGGGCACCTCCATGCTCGCCGCGGACGGGGGAATCGATCGTTCCACGTTGCGCCGCATCGTGTTCAGCGAGCCGGCAGAACTGGAACAACTGAACGCCATCGTGCATCCCCAGGTCGAGCAAATGCGTGCCTCGCTCGTGGACGATGCGCGCCGCCGGGGTGACCGACTCGTGGTTTGCGACATTCCGCTGCTGTTCGAGCGCCGCATGACCGACGATTTCGACCGCATCGTCCTCATCGACGCGCCCCGACCGGTGCGCCTCGAACGTCTCGTGCGCGAGCGCGGGCTCAAGGAAACCGAGGCGATGGACATGATCGTCGCCCAGATGCCGGCGGAGCTCAAGCGCGCCCGCGCCGACTACGTAATCGACAACGATGGAACACTGGCCCAGTTCAGTGCGCGTGTCGCCGAGGTCTGGACCGCGCTGCAGGACGAGGCAACTCGCGCGAGCGCTGCCGCGGATCTGGCGCTGCAGGCGGCGCACAGCTGAACCACGGGCGCAAAGACATTACCTTCCGGCTTCCGGCGTCAGCCATGTCGCCGCCAAAACGGTCGCAATCCTTCGCACATTCATTCAAAGGCTGGAGCCTTCAGTGTCCGACATCCCGCAGGATCTGCTCTATACCGAGGACCACGAATACCTGAAGCCTTCGGGCGAGACGGACGTCGTGTACATCGGCGTGACGGACTACGCCCAGGGTGAGCTCGGCGACATCGTCTTCATCGAGTTGCCCAAGGTCGGCGCGACATTCAAGAAGCACGACGTGTTCGGCACCATCGAGGCCGTGAAGGCCGTCTCGGAGCTCTATGCGCCGGTGAGTGGCGAGGTTCTCGAGGTCAATGGCCGGCTGGACGCCGAGCCGGCCCTCGTGAACACGAGCCCTTATGGTGACGGCTGGATGGTGAAGCTTCGGATGACGGAGTCCGCCGAACGCTCCGCCCTGCTCGACGCCGGAGCCTACGCAGCGAAGCTCGGCTGATCGTGTGCCGGATGCACCACGGGGCCGCCCTGATGGGCGGCCCCGTGGTGCATCCGAGCCCGTCCGCGTCAGCTAGTAACCCGGCAGGTTGTCCATCCAGGTGTTCGGCATCATCGTGTATCGCGCGAGCGCCGATGTGGCCTTCGAGACCGAGCACGAATCGTACACGTAGCTCTTCTGGCCGTTGGCGAGCGCATCATCGGCGCTTGACGACGAAGGCTTGACGCCGGTGAGGGCGTTCAACCCACTCATCGTGGCACCTTCGGACACGTTGTTGCCATTCGACGTGAGCACGCCGCCGACGAGGATCACACCGAACCACTGATTGCTGCCGCTGATCGTGAGGTCTCCGTCCACGATGAGCATGCCGCGCCCCTGGTTGGGCAACGCGTACGAGCCCGATCCTCCATTCGTCACGTGGATGACTGGCCAGTAGTTCGTATCCGCCGCGAAAGTACCGACGCTCGGAAAGCTGCCCGCACCGATGACGATGTCGGCGGGAATCGCCGAACCCGACTTGACCGTGGCCCAGTCGATCTTCACCGAGGCCGACTCCTGCGCGAAAGTCTTCGTGGTGTCGTACGGCGGGCTCCCTGTGGGTGCCCAGCCGCCGTTAACGGTGAGGTCGGCGGTGCCGTTGTATTGCGGCACGGAGAGGCCTGCCTTGTTGGGCCCTCCGCACTGGTCGACGCCGCTGATGGTGCCCGTGCCGTTCTTTCGGATGCCGGTGAGGCTCGTCCAGGCACTGAGGATATTGACCGTCGTCGTGTTCCAGCTCGAGAACACCCCAACGGTGCGGGATGCCATGCTGCTCCGGCCGGCAAGGCCGCCGATGCCGCTCGTGCTGTCGTAGCCTGTCGACGTGATGAAGTACTTGCCCCTGCCCGTCGCGAGATTCACGAGCACCGGCGTGGCCCGCACGATCGCCATGCCGCCGGGGAATACCACAGTCACGGTTTCCCGTTGCGTGGGCAACCCATCGATGTTCGCGGCTACACTGCCGGCGGCAGCCGTGGCGTTCACGGCCCAGCAGTGGGGACAGAACATGACGCCCCCCGCGTTCTCCTTTCGACGCGAAAGGAAGGCTTCGAGCCCGCGCTGCGCGTTGCTGTACGCCCGTGCCTCGGCGCGCTGGGACGCCGCGGTGCTCATCTCACTCGTCGTCATCGCAAATCCGGCGACGAGACTCATGGTGAGGAGGGCCAGGACAACAATGGCCAGTGGCAGTGCGAATCCGTCGCGGCGCTGCGGCACGCGGCCGGTTCGACGAAGAGAGAAGAGGCGAAGCATGATCATGGCACCCTCGTGTTCTTGAAGAAGACGGCCGTGGTGACGGCCGCCGAGATCGGCGTGTTGCGAGTCGGCATCGTGTCCGAGCTCTCCGCCGGCAGAAAAATCTTGAAACCTCGGATGTTGTTCAGGGCTGGCGCCGTCGCGAGAGCGGTGTCGCGCGTGGCGTAGGGGCTCTGGCTGTAGTAGTAGAACCGGGCCGTCGTCTTGAAGGGCGCAATCAGCTCGTCCGAGGTGGTATCCGTGTTCGCGCGCCCTCGCACGGTGCGGTAGAGGCCATAACGCCCCGGATAGATCTGCGACGCCTTGAACTCGTAGGACACCGTCTGCCAGATGAAGACGGGTGCGCCGATCGGCGCGATGCCGAGCCCCAGCCCGGAGGCGATGAAGACGCCACCCGTCCGCCCCGCGATGCCGGTCGTGTCGGCGAAGAGGCCGATCCCACCACCGTGGCAGCGGCTCACGTTGGCCGTCTGAATCGTGTCCGTGAGGCCTGCGGCGACGTACGTGTACAACCCAGTGGTCGAGTCGCGGTACGCATAGCCACCGTACTTGCCGCTCGCGCGCTGAAAGGAATCAACGGGGACCAGCGACACCACCACGCTCGTGCCGCTGTTCTCGCACACGAAGCCGAACACGGTGGGTACGCGGACGTCCACACGCCGGTTGGCGCCATCGACGAAGGTCACGCCGCCGTTGTCCTGCGTCATCCGCAGGTCCGTGATCAGGATGTTCATGGCACTGCGCGCCGCCGCGCGCGCGCGGCGGCCGCCATTATCGAACTGGAAGGCTCGCGTCTGGCCGAGAATGAGCTTGGTCATGGCGAGGCCGATGATCGCGACGATCACGAGGGACGTGATGATCTCGACGATCGTGAAGCCGCGCCGGCCGCGATTCGGCATGGGCGTCATGGTCCCGTATTGAACGAGTTCTGCGAAGGCGCGCGCGCACGACGAATCACGCCGCTCACCGCGGTCGCGCCAATCGCCCGCGGCGTGACCGTGAGCGTGATGTCACGGTACACCGACGGACCCGCGGGCGCGGTGTTGTTCGTCTCTGCTCCCACCGTGTACGACCACACGTAGTAGATGTTGCCCGTGAGCGCGGAGTCCGACACGAGGAAACGGCCAGTCGACAGGGAGTCGTACGGCATCGACTCCACGCGGTTGACCTCCTGGAAATACGTCGCCGTGCGCTGCTCCACCACGCCGACGTTGCGCGTGCGAGCGGCCATGCGCGCGGAGACGCCCGTGAGCGCCGTGAGCGTCACCGCGAGTAGCGTGCAGGCGACCACGACCTCGATGAGCGAGATACCGCCGCGCGGGCGCGCGATGCCTGGAATGCCACGTCGATTCATTGGACCCTCACGAGGCCGCCGCGCGTCATGCGAATCGTGCGGGAGTAGGTTGTGGCGTTCTTGCTGTAGATGCCGATGCGCAAGCGGAGCGTGTCGATCGACAGCCCCGAGGGCATGATGTCGAGCGAGCTCCGATTGGCCGAGATGAAGTCGATGGCCAGATCACCGGTCACGAACTGCCGCGTGCGATACTTCAGCGTAGTGTCGGACCGATTGGCGACCGAAATAGTGCGCTTGGCGCTGTCGATGAGCAGGCGCACCGGTTGGCGCAGGCGACCCGCCGTGGCGAACGCCTGCTCGAGGTCCGTGCTCAGGATCGCGGTGAGCTTCACAACGCGGTCGCGCCGCATCGTGTCACCGACGGACCGGATCGCGATGGAGGCCACGATGCCGATTAGCACCAACACGACAAGTAACTCGATGAGTGTGAAACCCTTGCGCGATAGCTGGGGGCGGGGCTGCATTGCTGTCATCGAACCATCTCCACGGGAAAAACGATCAGCGAGTAGACGTAAGTCTAACTGCTTCATGCGTTTATGTTCTCGCCCCTGCATCCTCCACCTATTCAGGCACGGCAGGGCGCCGCTCGAACGAAGTGACGACATTCGCCGAGGCTGTGACGGTAGGACGATCCAACTCCCTTATCTGTGACAAGGGTCACCAGGCGGCCTCATCTTTCACAAAAGAAAACGGCCCGAGAGCGACCAGGTCGTCCTCGCGCCGTTGACTCATCCGCCCTCTGCCTTTACGGGCGTCAGGCGGGATCCGACATGTATGCGTCCGTCGGCAGGCAGGAGCAGACCAGGTTGCGGTCGCCGTACGCACTCTCCACCCGACCGACCGTTGGCCAGAACTTGCGGTCACGCGTGGCCTGAGTGGGGAACGCCGCCAGCTCCCGCCTGTACTTGTGATCCCACACATCGCTCACCACGGCACGCATGGTGTGCGGTGCATGCTTGAGCGGATTGTCGTCACGGTCCAGCGTGCCGGCTTCGATCGCGCGCACTTCATCGCGGATCGAGATGAGCGCGTCGCAGAAGCGATCCAGCTCTGCCTTCGGCTCGCTCTCCGTCGGCTCGATCATCAGCGTGCCCGCCACGGGGAAGCTCACGGTCGGCGCATGGAAACCGTAGTCCATCAACCGCTTCGTGATGTCCTCCACCTCGATGCCCGCACTCGCCTTCAACCCGCGCGGATCGACGATGCACTCGTGGGCGACACAGCCATTCGCGCCCTTGTAGAGCACTGGATAATGCGGCTCGAGGCGCGCCGCGATGTAGTTCGCACTCAGGATGGCGATCTTCGTGGCGTACGTCAGCCCCTCGCCGCCCATCATGTCGATGTACATCATCGAGATCGGCAGGATGCTCGCGCTGCCCCACGGCGCCGCGCTCACCGCGCCCGACGCCTTCGATCCACCTGTGGCGATCACAGGATTGCCCGGGAGGAATGGCGCAAGCTGCTTCGCCACGCCGATGGGACCCATGCCCGGCCCACCACCGCCGTGCGGAATGCAGAAGGTCTTGTGGAGGTTCAGGTGGCAGACGTCGGCGCCGATGTCGCCGGGGCGACACAGCCCGACCATCGCATTCATGTTCGCGCCGTCCATGTAGACCTGCCCGCCATTCGCATGCACGATCTCGCAGATCTCGCGGATCGACTCCTCGAACACGCCGTGCGTGCTCGGATACGTCACCATCAGCGCCGCGAGACGGTCCTTGTTCGCCTCGGCTTTCGCCCTCAGGTCCGCGACGTCGATGTTGCCCTTGGCATCCGTCTTCGTGACGATCACGCTCATCCCCGCCATCACCGCGCTCGCCGGATTGGTCCCATGGGCCGACTGGGGAATGAGACAAATTTTGCGATGGACGTCACCTCGCGATGCATGATATGCCGCGATGGTGAGCAGTCCCGCATACTCGCCCTGTGAGCCCGCGTTCGGCTGGAGGGACACCGCCGCAAAGCCCGTGATCTCCGCCAGCGCTGCTTCGAGGTTGTCGAACATCTCCTTGTAACCGCGCGCCTGGTCCACCGGTGCGAACGGATGCAGCCGACCGAACTCGGGCCACGTCACCGGGAACATCTCGGCCGTGGCGTTCAGCTTCATGGTGCAGCTGCCGAGCGGAATCATCGAATGCGTCAGCGAGAGGTCCTTCGCCTCGAGCGAGCGCATGTAGCGCAGCATCTCCGTCTCGGAGTGGTGCGTGTTGAACACCGGATGCGTGAGGAATTCGCTCGTCCGCGCGAAGCGCTCGTCGAAGCGGTCGTCGACATCCTCCGCCAGTCCCGAAATCTCCGGAGCGGGCGCTCCGCCGGCAAACACCGTGAGCAGCAACTGCATGTCGTCGTCCGTGACCGTTTCATCGAGCGCCACGATGACGTGTCCGTCGCCGCCGTCGCGCAGGTTGATCTCGTGCGTGGCCGCTGCGGCAATGAGATCCGCGACCGAGCCATCGGCGACCTTCACGCAGATGGTGTCGAAGAAGTCGCCGCTCTTCAATGTGTGCCCGAGTTGCTCCAGGCCGGCAGCAAGCAACGCGGTGCGGCGATGGATGCGGCGCGCGATCGTGCCGAGGCCTTCGGGACCATGCCACACGGCGTACATGCTGGCGATCACGGCAAGCAGCACTTGCGCCGTGCAGACGTTCGACGTCGCCTTCTCGCGACGGATGTGCTGCTCGCGCGTCTGGAGTGCCATGCGCAGCGCCGGACGGCCGCTCGAATCGCGGCTCACGCCGATGATGCGGCCTGGCAGCATGCGCTTGAACTCGTCGCGCGTGGCGAAAAACGCCGCATGCGGGCCACCGTAGCCGAGCGGCACCCCGAAGCGCTGACTGTTGCCGACGCAGACGTCGGCGCCCCACTCGCCCGGCGGCGTCAGGACCACGAGGCTCATCAGGTCCGCCGCGACGACGACGAGCGCATCGGCCGCATGTGACTTCGCGCACGTGTCGCGGTAGTCGAGCACCGCACCGTCCGTCGTGGGATACTGGAGCAACACGCCAAAGACGTCAGCGCCGAACTGCCCGCTGCCGGCGTCGCCGACACGCGTCTCCATGCCGCGCGCGTGCGCGCGGGTCTGCACGACCTCGATCGTCTGCGGGTGACAGCGCGCGTCGACGAAGAAGGTGTTCTTTTTCTCGCTCCCCTTCGACTGATAGGCCATGAACATCGCTTCGGCCGCTGCCGTGCCCTCGTCGAGCAGCGACGCATTCGCGATCTCGAGGCCGGTGAGGTCGATGATCATCGTCTGGAAGTTGAGGAGCGCTTCCAGTCGTCCCTGCGCGATCTCCGCCTGATAGGGCGTGTAGGCGGTGTACCAGCCCGGATTCTCGAGGATGTTCCGCTGGATGACCGGCGGAACCAGCGTGTCGTGGTAGCCGTAGCCAAGGTACGAACGAAAGATCCGGTTCTTCACAGCGATGGCGCGCAGGGCGGCGAGCGCTTCGTGCTCGCTTCGCCCGGCATGGATGGCCAGGGGTCGGCGGAATCGGATCGCTTCCGGTATTGTCGCGTCGATGAGGGCGTCGAGCGTTGCGTAGCCGAGCGTCTCGAGCATGGCGGCGACTTCTGAGGCGCTCGGTCCGACGTGTCGCGGCACGAAGGAGTCGGCGGGGGTGATCGTCGTGGGGCGGGTGGTCGTGGTCATGAGGCCTCAGACGCGCAGGCGCGTCGCTGAATCGTCGGGAAGTCAGGTTGTGTCGAACAAATGCAGTTGCGCGGCGCGGCGTTCCGCGCCCATTTCATTATAGCGATTTGGCTGGCGCGCGGACGCCCCCGGCAGTCATTTCGCGGTGCGCGGCGCGGTGACCTGACCGGTCCGCAACAGTCCATGCAATTGACCGCTCTCTGCCGGCGGTTCATCGTTCACGCTGGTTTCTTCTCCTGCGAAGGCAAATGCTTCATTCCCATCGTTTTTCGGCGCGCCCTGCTCAGCTCGTCGCCCTCATGTCGGTCGCATGCCTCCTCACGCTTGGTTGCAAGGGCATGGAGAAGGCGACATCGAGTGGACCGGCGGATATCGGCGGAACACTCGTGATCTCTACTCCAGCCGACGCCGGCACCCTGCTGCCGCCGCTCATCGGAAGCATCACCGATCGCCAGGCAACTGACCTGCTCTACGATCGGCTGGCGGACATCAGCGACAATCTCAACTCGGTCGGCGACAAGGGCTTCAAGCCGCAGCTCGCCGAGCGGTGGGAGTGGGCGCCGGATTCGCTGTCGATCGCGTTTCACTTGAATCCCCACGCGAAGTGGCATGACGGGATCCCGGTACGCGCCAGTGACGTCCGCTACAGCGTGAACCTCATCAAGGATCCGGCGCTCGGCTCGCCCGCGGCACCGCTGATCACGAACATCGACTCGGTGTCGGTGCGTGATTCGTTGACGGCGGTGGCATTCTTCAAGAGACATACGCCGGAGCAGTTCTACGACCTCGTGTATCAGGTCGCCATCCTTCCCGAGCACATCCTTGGCAACACACCAGCCGCCAAGCTCAAGGATGCCGAGGTGGGTCGGCGGGGCATCGGGTCGGGACGTTTCCGTCTCGCGAAGTGGGAGGCGGGTTCCAGGATCGAGCTCATCGCCGATACGGCGAACTACCGCGGACGTTCCAAGCTCGATCGCGTGATCTTTTCCATTGCGCCGGACTTCAATGGCGCGGTCACGCGCTTCTTCTCGGGCGACGCGGACCTTTTCGAGAACATTCGGCCCGAGCTTCTCGCCCGTTTTACGGGGGACACTGCACGTCGTGTGTTGAAGTACCCGACACTTCAGTACTCGACCCTCGGGATGAACCTGAAGGATCCCAAGGCGCCCGGAATGCCACATCCGGTGTTCGGCGACCGCGCGGTTCGCCGCGCACTGACCATGGCCACGGATCGTCGCGCGATGCTGAAGAACGCATTCGACACGGTGGGACAGATCTTGTACGGGCCCTTTCCGCATGCATCGCCGGTTGCGGACACTACCCTGCCGCAGATCGGGTACGACACGACAAGGGCGAAGGCGCTGCTCGATTCCGCGGGATGGACACCGGGCCCGGACGGGATTCGCGTGAAGAATGGCCGCCGGCTCGAATTTGCGATCAGCGTGCCGAACTCGAGCGCGCCACGCAAGCAGTACGCAACGCTGCTCCAGGATGCCTTTCGCCGCGTGGGCGCCGCCGTCACGATCGACGCGACCGACTTCGCGACCTACATGTCGAAGTTGTCGACGCATAGCTTCGACGCGCAGCTCGGGAACTACGCCCCCGACCCGGGCGTGTCCGGCTTCAAGCAGAGTTGGGCGACGTCCGGCATTGCGAAGGACGGCGGCAACTATGGGTCGTATTCCAACCCGCTGGTGGACGCCATGCTCGACAGCGCTACGGCGACGTTCGATCCGGCGCGTACGAAGTCGTACGCGCGGCGTGCCTTCGAGACGATCATCGAGGACGCCCCAGCCATTTGGCTGTATGAGCCGCCCACGATGATGGGGCTCTCGAAGCGTGTGCACACCACGACATTTCGCGCCGATGGCTACTGGGCGGGCATCGCGGACTGGTGGATTCCGGCCGGCGAGCGAAGCGCAAGGGACAAGATCGGTCTTCGGCCCACCCCGTAGCCCGTGCGGCGGTACCTGGCCGCGCGGCTGCTGCAGTCGCTGGGCGTCGTGGCGTTCGTCACGACGTTCGCGTTCGTCATGCTGCACCTCGCGCCGGGCGATCCGATCGACGCGGCCCTGTCGCGCCCCAACATCCCCGAGTCTGTTCGTGACCAGTGGCGCGCGTCATATGGCCTCGACCGCCCGCTCGGTGAGCAGTACCTCCGGTGGCTTGGCAACACGATGCGCGGAGATCTTGGCTACTCGTTCTCGCACCGGCGCCCCGTGCGTGACGTGTTCGGCGACGCCATCCCGAACACGCTGCTGCTCTCGGGCGCCGGTCTGGTCTTGAGCTTCGCGATTGGCATCGGCGTTGGGCTGCTTCAGGCAGAGCGACCACGGAGCGCCCGCGACCGCTGGCTCGGTCGGGTTCTGCTGGTGCTCTACTCGGTGCCCGACTTCTGGCTCGCGCTCGTCATCCTCATCGTCTTCGCGTATCGCATCCCGCTGTTTCCCCCAGGGGGAATGACGGACGCCGTACTCTACGACTACCTCTCGCCCGGCGGAAAGCTGCTGGACCGCCTCAAGCACCTCGTGCTTCCAGTGCTTACGCTGGCGCTCCTCACCGCGGCGGGAGTGGCCCGGTATCAGCGTAGCGCGCTCCTCTCGGTGCTGCCGAGCGACTGGATGCGAACGGCGTTGGCGAAGGGGTTGAGCTGGAAAGCCGCCGTGCGTCACCATGCCTTTCGCAACGCACTGCTTCCTACGATCACCCTGTTCGGCTTGTCCGTACCTGCCTTTGCGACCGGCGCGATCTTCGTGGAGAAGGTGTTTTCGTGGCCCGGAATGGGGCTCGTGGTCGTGAATGGAATCGCAGCGCGCGACTATCCGCTCGTAACCGCGGGCGTGATGGTGGTGAGCGTGCTCGTGGCGGCGTGTGCACTCGTTGCGGACCTGGCGGTCGCCGCCGCCGATCCGCGCGTCCGGCTCGGTTGACGTGAGCACAGCGCCGATCGAGAAGACCGTGAGCCGATCGACGCTACGCGTGAGGCTACAGGGCGACATGCGCGTTCGCGTCGCGCTCGGTGTGCTGCTGGTCGTCATGCTGTCCGGCCTTCTTGCGCCAATGTTGGCACCATACGACCCGAGCACACAGCTCGACATCTCCCACCTTCAGTCACAGCCGCCCTCGTTGGGGCATCCCTTCGGCACGGACGTCTTCAGTCGTGATGTGCTGTCGCGAGTGCTGTACGGCACGCGGGTCTCGATGAGCGTCGCCTTCATTGCGGTCTCCGTGTCGATGATCTTCGGTACGTGCGTGGGGGCGCTGTCGGGCTATGCTGGCGGAACGATTGATGCCTTTGTCATGCGGTTCGTGGACGCGGCGCTCTCCATCCCCGCCGTCCTGCTGCTGATTGTGGTGATCGCACTCTGGGGGCACATCACTGTTGTCGCACTTACACTTCTGCTCGCCGGTGTTGGTTGGTTCGGTGTGAGTCGCATCGTGCGGGCGGAGACACTCGCCGTGCGTGATACGGATTACGTGATCGCGGCGCGCGCCCTCGGGATGCCGGCATGGCGAATCCTGCTGCGACACGTGATGCCGAACGCCATGGGACCGGCGATCGTGACGGCCACGCTCTCGGTTGGCAATATCATCCTGCTCGAAGCGGGGCTCTCCTATCTCGGGATCGGCGTACGTCCTCCCACGCCGAGCTGGGGAAACATCATCGAGGAGGGAGCGACGCGCGTCTCCGATGCGTGGTGGCTCACGCTGTTCCCCGGACTCGCCATCCTCATCACCGTCTTCGCGTGCAACGCATTGGGCGACGCCTTGCGTGATGCGCTCGACCCCCGGCAGCTTCACACCATGCACGATGACGCCCCTTTCGCATAGCGCATGACGGAACCGCTCCTCGAGATCGACGACCTCCACACGTTCTTCTACACGGACAACGGTGTCGCACGTTCGGTGGACGGCGTCACGCTTCACGTCGACCGCGCCGAGACGCTCGGCGTGGTCGGAGAAAGCGGTTGCGGCAAAAGTGTCACGGCACTTTCCATCCTGCGGCTGATCCGCGCTCCGGGTCGCATCGAGGCGGGAAGCGCCATCCGCTTCGAGGGAAAGGACCTGCTCACGCTTTCCGACCGTGACATCCAGCACGTACGTGGCAATCGCATCGCGATGGTCTTCCAGGAGCCCATGACGGCGCTCAATCCGGTGTTCACCGTAGGCGACCAGATCGCCGAGGTGGCGCGGATTCATGCGGGAAGCTCGAAGAAGGAAGCGTGGAAAAAGGCGGTCGAGATGCTGCAGCTCGTGGGCATTCCCGCGCCCGAGCAGCGTGCGCACGAGTATCCGCACCAATTGTCGGGCGGCATGCGGCAACGCGTCGTCATCGCAATGGCGCTCGTCATGAATCCTGCGCTCATCATCGCGGACGAACCGACGACTGCGCTCGACGTCACCATCCAGGCGCAGATCCTCGAGCTGCTCGCCGACCTCACCAAGCGACTCGGCACCTCGATCCTGCTCATCACGCATGACCTCGGCGTCGTCGCGGAAAACTGCACGCGCGTGATGGTGATGTACGCTGGTGAAGTTGTGGAGGAATCAGGGACCGTGGAGCTGTTCGCGCGCGCCCACCATCCGTACACCGAAGGGCTGCTCGGCGCGATGCCGAAAGTAGGCGGTTCGGCGGAACGACTCGCGACCATCCCCGGCACCGTGCCCCCGCCCACCGCGTGGCCAAGCGGATGTCGCTTTCGCGAGCGCTGCATGTACGCGTGGGAACGCTGCGACCGCGAGCATCCGCCACTCTACCAGATCGGTGGGGGGCATACGTCGCGCTGCCATCTCGCCGAAGAGCCCGAGCGTCGTGCGAATCCGCACGTGCCCATCGCCGCGCAGAAGGGAGCGACCGCCGCATGACGCTGCTCTCGGTTCGAGATCTCACGAAGCACTTTCCCATCAAGCGGGGCGTCTTCGGGCAGGTGAGTGGACAGGTTCGCGCGGTGGATGGCGTGTCGTTCGACGTCGAAGCCGGCGAGACGCTCGCGCTCGTAGGCGAGTCGGGATGCGGCAAGTCAACCACCGGGCGCGCGGTTCTTCGGCTCATCGAGCCGACGTCGGGCAGCGTGCACTTCGACGGAAACGACGTGCTGGCCCTCGGCTCCGGCGACCTGCGTCGCCTGCGTCGCAAGATGCAGATCGTCTTCCAGGATCCGTTCTCGTCGCTCAATCCGCGCATGTCGATCGGCGCGATCGTTCGCGAAGGACTGACGATCCACAAGCTCGCCGAGGGCGCCGCGGCAGATGCGCGCGTGCGGCAGCTGCTCGAGGAAGTGGGGCTTCGTTCCGAGTACGCGAGCCGGTATCCGCATGAGTTCTCCGGCGGACAGCGGCAGCGTGTCGGCATCGCGCGCGCACTGTCGGTGGAGCCCACGTTCATCGTGTGCGACGAGCCCGTGAGTGCGCTTGACGTGAGCGTGCAGGCGCAGGTGGTGAACCTGCTCCAGGACCTTCAGCGCGACCGCGGACTCGCCTATCTCTTCATCGCGCACGACCTGTCGGTCGTCGAGCACATCGCCAACCGCGTGGCGGTGATGTACCTCGGGCACATTGTCGAGATGGGGAAAGTGGACGACCTGTACGGCACGCCGATCATGCCGTACACGCAGGCGCTGCTGTCCGCGGTTCCCGCGCCCGATCCGGGGGTGAAGCGCGAGCGGATCCTACTTGCAGGTGACGTCCCTTCTCCGGCGAATCCGCCGTCGGGATGCGTCTTTCATCCGCGCTGTCAGCACCCGGCAAAGGATGCTGCATGTGCTGTGATCGTGCCGCCGCTCGAGGAGAAGGCGCCCAGTCACTGGGCGGCATGCATCAAGCAGCCGCCGACGTCAGTGTCCTGGGAAGCCCAGAAGGCCGCTGGCGGTACGAACCCTCCTGATTTCTTCCTTCCCGCTTCCGCACTGCATCGCAGCGCGGACACCACGTCCGCGCACTAAACACCCTCCTGCGCCAGGCTTCCGCCCGCGATGACTGACAAGTCCATATTCGACCAGCCCCAGGCTGCCACGCTGGCGCACGACGAGCCGTCCGAGGCGCTGAGGAGCATCACGAGCAACACGAGCTTCTTCGGACAACCCGGCGGGTTGTCGACGCTCTTCTTCACCGAGATGTGGGAGCGGTTCTCGTACTACGGCATACGACCGCTCCTCGTGCTGTTCATGACGGCGGCGTTGTCGAGTGGCGGCTTCGGCTTCACGCGCGAGGCTGCATCGTCGATCGTCGGCATCTATGCGTCGTCAGTCTATCTCGCATCGCTGCCCGGCGGCTGGATCGCCGACCGCTGGCTTGGACTGCGCCGTTCCATCTGGTGGGGCGGTGTACTCATCGCGCTTGGCCACCTTTCCATAGCACTCTCCGCCGTCTTCGCGCATCAGGTCTTCTTCCTCGGCCTCGTGCTCATCGTAATGGGAACGGGAATGCTCAAGCCGAACATCTCCGCGATTGTCGGCGACCTGTATCCCGAAGGGGGCGCGCGACGCGACAGCGGCTTCGCGATCTTCTACATGGGCATCAACGCGGGTGCCCTACTGGCGCCGATCCTCACCGGTTCGCTCGGCGAACGTCTGGGCTGGCATTGGGGTTTTGGCGCGGCTGGCGTTGGAATGCTCGTCGGCCTCATCACGTTCCGCGCGCGCGCCGTGAGGACACTTGGTCCCATCGGTGCCCATCCATCGGGCACGCCGTCGCAGCAGGCAACCGTGCGCAACATCACGCTGACCAGCCTGGCCGTCGCGGCGATCCTCATCCTGCTCGCGATGATCGGCGTGCTCCCCGTCAATCCGGTCGCCATCGCGCAGCGGATGACGTTCATCATCGGCGGATTGGCGCTCGCCTATTTCATCTACCTGTTTGGATTCGCTGGCCTGGACCGCGACGAGAAGAAGCGCACGATCGTCATCGGGGTGCTCTTCGTGTTTTCGGCGACGTTCTGGTCAGCCTACGAGCAGGCGCCGACATCGCTCAATCTCTTCGCGAAGGACTTCACCGACCGCACGTTCGGATCGTGGGAGATGCCGATCGTCTGGCTGCAGTCCATCACTCCAATCTTCGTCCTGGCCCTGTCGCCAGTCTTCGCCGCCGTGTGGTTGGGGCTCGCTCGGCGAAAGATCGATCTTTCCAGTCCAGCCAAGTTCTCCTTCGCGCTCTTCGCGACCGGACTGTCATTCCTCGTCATGGTCGCAGCCACCAACCGTGTGATCTCCGGCGGCGGCGTGGGGGTGAAGGTGTCGGTGATGTGGCTGATCCTCACCTACTTCCTGCAGGTCGTCGGTGAGCTCGCACTCAGCCCCGTGGGAATGAGCACCGTCACGAAGCTCGCGCCGCACCGATTCGTCGGACAGATGATGGGCGTGTGGTTCATGTCCATTGCCCTCGGCAACCTCGTGGCGGGATTGATCGGCGGTCACGTCGATCCCGAGAAGTTGAACGAGATGCCCGCGCTCTTCCAGCACACGGCTTACACGCTGTTCATCGGCGCGGCGATCCTCGCTGCCCTCGTGATTCCCATCCGGAACATGCTGGCTGGGCAGAAGCAGGAGGATAGGACGATAGGACGATAGGAGTTCTATCCTCCTATCCTCCTATCATCCCGCCTTTCATGGCCACGCGAAGATCGACGACGGCACCGTGAGCTCGCGACCGACTTCCACGTCGCGAGCTTCCTTGAACGAGAACTGGGTTCGATCGGCGTTGGTGATCTTGATCGTCCAGCGCCTTCCTGCGTCGCCGTTGAGCGGAAAGGCAAAGTCGGCGCGCCACAGCCGCGCCGATTTCGCCGGCAGCGTCGCGAGGACGCTGAATCCGACCGACGTCTTGACGCCGCTGTTCACTCCAAACGGAACGTCTCCCGCCCACTGCTTCCCTGCGTCGGCAAAGAGTGCCATCCCCGCGTCAGCCGCCTTGAATACCGGGCCGAGCACGTAGCGCTCCTCGAGGCGGCCAACTACCCGTTGTCCGCCGGCGAGCGTGGACTCCTCATAGCCACGCACTCCGCCCTCCGGAACGCCGATCAGCAGCTGGAATGGAGTGCGCTGCCGGTAACCCGCACTCCACTCGACCACCGCTTGGTTCAGGTGCCAGTCCGAGAACTTGAGGTAGTGCGTGATTCGGCCCGTCGTGAGCACGCCGTCCCACGGTGCGCCCGCCTCACGCCGGCCTTCGCCCCGCGCCTGGATGCGAAGCGTCGCGATTCCAGCGTGAGCGCCGACATAGAGATCGCTCGCGGCGAAGATGTCGGCTTCCTGGGCGCCGAGAAACGCCACGCTGCGCCCCAGTTGCAGTCCGAACTGAAAGCCGAGCGGGACGTCCTGCGTTGCCGTCAACGCGTCCAGTCCCTTCAGTCGCGCAAAGCTGATCCGGCGAAATCCGCCAAGCAAGTTGGCGCGCGAGATGTGGTGCGCGGGGTACAGTCGCGGACTTGGCCCGATATCCAGCAGCAACCCATCGCCAGGCAGCAGAAGCCGATCGCCGGTGGATTCATCTTCTCCAGTGATCGAAGCGCCGAACACTCCGAGGCGACCTGGCGGCCCCACACGCACGATACCGCCGAGATCGAAATATCTTCGCTCGCTCGGCAAAGTGGGCGTGTCGCCGTTGGGTTGCCGAAGCTCGAAGTAGCGCAGCTCGGTGCCGCCCAGTGCGCGCCACGCCACCCGCTGAAGGTCCGTCAGGAACGGCTGCGTTCCCTCGATACGCCACGATCCTCCGAGGATCGCGCGCTCCCCTGACACCGCGAGCACCCACGGGCGACCGAGAAACTGGTTGTCGATTCCGCGAAACGTGAACGCGTCTCGCAAGCCATCGCCATCGCGCCACGCGCCCGACATGAATACACCTTGCCCACCGAGGTTCGCACTGCCGAGCAGCAGAAACGACACTTGCGGCGACTTCGCCCGGACACCACCACCAATGACGAGCGAAAGCTCGTCGCTCGTGTGAACCTCCAGGTCCACACCTCCCCTGTCGTTGGAGATGACGAAGACGTCGGCGTCGGCAATGAACGGCTGTGCGCGAAGGATGCGTGCGGACTCCGCGCGACGCAGCTCGACACAAGGCTGTCCCTCCTCGAGCAACAGGAAATTCTTGATGACCTCCGTCCTCGTGGTCGCGTGGAACTTGCGCGCGAGGCGCGCCACCAGCGGCACGCGTTGAAGATTCGCGACGGACGGCGCTTCGGCGTAGATGACGATGTCGTCGATCCGCTGGCCCACGCAGTCGGCCGTCGGCCGGCCGGACGGCGCGAGCAGCGGGCGCACGGGCAGGTCGGACTGCGCGCAGAGCCGCGCAAACGGGAAGGCCGCAAGCAGCATCGCTCGCGGCAGCAGTCGCTTCCTCACAATGCGCTACTTGCCCATTCGTCGTTTCAGCTCGGCGAGCTTCTGCTCTGCCTCCGACTCACGCGCGCTGCGCCGCCCCGCGCGGCTCATCGCATCGATCTCCTCGGCGACACCCTTGCCGTCGTCGAGAATCGCGTCCGCCTCGGCGCGCGCATCGTCGGAGATCGATGAAGGATTGCCGCCGGCGCCCAGCATGGCCTGCTTGAGGTCGGAGGTCATCGCGCCGACCTCGCGCTCGACCATTCCAAGCTCTGCTTCCTGCGCCTCGAGCTTCCGGCGAAGAACCTCGGCGCGCTCCGCATGCAGCGTCTCATACTTCTCCGCGAGCGCGACGGTTTCAGCATCGTTGATCGCTACAGCCGCCGCCTTCCTTCGCCGCATGGTTTCCAACTCGCGAGTCTCGACGTCCAGCCGCTCGCGCGTGACGCCGACACCGCCGCGGAGGTCGTCGAGTCCCATGCGAGCCTGCACGAGCGTCTGCTTCATCCGCGCCAGCACGGCACGCCGCTCCTCGGGCGGAGTGGCGCGATCGAGAATGTCGTTGAGCGACTGACGGAACGACTCGAACATGCGTGTCTCCGAATGCCGGCGGAGGTGAGGACGAGCGCGAAAACTGGAGCGGGTCGCGGCGGATGCTTAGGATACAGGCACCGCTCTCGCCCTCGCAACCCGCGCCCGTGTCGACTCGCCCAGCCGTCGCCGTCACCGCTACGACAGAACTGATCAGGGAAGTCATGCGCGTGCGCGCCAATGCCTCCTACACCGGTTCACTCGCTTCGGTCGGGCTCAGGCCGTACATCCTGCCCGTGATGCGCGCCGCTGACGCCGACGACATGCTCGAGGGCATGGCGGGGCTGGTGCTCACCGGCGGCGAAGACGTCGATCCGGCTCGCTACGGCGCGCCTCGACACCCGGCGCTTGGCGACGTACATCCGGAGCGCGACGAGTTCGAGATCGCCCTCGTTCTCGCGGCCCACGCTCGCAAACTCCCCACGTTGGCGATCTGCCGAGGTATTCAGGTGGCGAACGTCGCATTTGGAGGCACGCTCGTTCAGGATCTGCCATCGGAGTGGACGGGCGCCGTCGACCACGATGGCGCGGCAACGCGTGATCAGCGCGTGCACGACGTCAACGTCACGCAACAATCCCGCCTGGCGGCCGCGCTGGGCGCGTGTACACTCTCCGTGAATTCCTTTCACCATCAGGCGCTCGCCAACGTCTCGTCGACATTCTGCGTCGTCGCAAAAGCGCGCGATGGCGTGATCGAAGGAGTCGAGTCGCGTGAGCCCGGGTGGTGGATGCTCGGAGTGCAGTGGCATCCCGAGGAGCTCACCGCGACCCCGGAGCCGTGGGACCGCAACCTCTTTGCGGCTTTCGCTGCCGCATGCCGAGGAGCGTGATCCGCCGCTGAGTCAGCGCGGACGCTGTTCGGAATTCCCGACCGCCGCGCCGACGTCACGCATCAGGCGAGCAACCCGAGCCATCTTCTCGTAGTCGATCTTCGACGGTGCGTCGCTCGGCCTGTGATAGTCGTCGTGCATTCCTGTGGTGAAGAACACGATCGGGATGCCTTTCCGCGCGTAGTTGAAGTGGTCGCTCCGCTCGTAGAAGTGCTCAGGATGCGTGAGAGAATCCCAATCCCGATCAATGGCGAACGGAGTTGGCTGCGCCGCGTTCACGCTGTCGACCACCACACCGAGCCGCCGACTCTGGTTGTTCGGCGCCGCCCGCGGTCCAACGATGTAGAGCACCGAAGCCGCATTGCGGCCTACCATGTCCGCATTCAGCTGCGCCACGATGGAATCGATCGGAACGGTCGGATGCTGGACGAAATAGGCGGAGCCGAGCAGCCCCTTCTCCTCACCGACGTGCCAGACGAACAACGTCGACCGCCGCGGCCGAGAGTGCTGGAGGGTTCGCGCAATGGCGAGCAACGCGACGGATCCTGATCCGTCATCGTCGGCGCCGTTCGCGATCGAGTCACCACCGACAGGTGCCACGACCCCGATGTGATCGTAGTGCGCGCCGAAGGCAACGAATGTGCGGCTCAGCGTCGGATCGCTGCCCCGCACGATTGCGACGACGTTGAACGCATTGATCGCGACGCGCTCCTGCGCCACTTTGGCCGAGAAGTACCGGCCGGCGAGCACCTGCGGTCGATCGTCCGAGGGCCAGCTCGCTGGCAGGAGCGGCGAACCAGCGCGGAGAGCTCCCAGGAGGATCATCGGCAGCGGCCGGTCCGCGTCGGGAATGTCGATGGAATTCGAGCGGGCGGTAACGGCGCGCTCGAGCGACGGCGCGGTCGCCGCGAACGTCGTCTTCCCACCGTCGGCCAGCAGGATGATGACTGCCGCGGGACGCCGAGGCAGGATGAGCGCGAGCCGCTCACTGATCGCTGTTTCCGACTCCATGAGCGAACGCGTCGCGCTGTCCGTACCAGACGGAGCTCCGTTCACGACCACGACGACTTTCCCCTCCAGATCCAGGTTGGCGAGATCGTCGCGCCGCGAATTTTTCGTGCGCAGCACATAGCCGGCGAACACTACCTGCCCATCTGCGTGGCTCTTCGTGGGCGGCACTCCCGGTCCAAGGTTCACGACCGGAACCACGTCGGTGCCGATCCGCAGGTCTGTCGTGCGGTTCGCCTCGGTGACCGCGATCCGCGACGAGCGAGCGAAGGACTCGCGCTGCAGCGGCACGCGTTGCAGGTACATGCTGTCGCCTGCTGGCTCGAGGCCCAACCGCTCGACACGCTGCGCGAGATAGCGCGCGGCTCGATCGGCGTCCGGCGTTCCCGTTTCGCGTCCGCGCATTGAATCGTCGGCGAATGCGTACAGGTCGCGCCGCAGCTCATCCGGTGAGATGTCGCCACCGGCATCCATCGCCGACTCGGGCGCCGGCACCGTTTTCGGTGCGGAACAGCCGGCAAGCGCGAGAGCCGCAATCACTCCCCAACGGCGCATCACCTACCCCCGGCAGCAAGCGTGAAGGGCGACGCGGCGTTACATCGCGGCGGAAGGCTATTGCTCGCGTCACTACCCGGCAAGCGCGACCGTTTGAACGGGACGCTCGGAGCCGGGTATCATTAGATCTCGCCCTTCGAACCTCTCGGCAGGCTGGCGACCCCGACGCGGCACTGTCTACCTTTCGTGGTCGACGTCGTTTCGCAACACCCGAGGATCCTGTGCTCTACTTCTGCATTCCGTCTTACAACGAAGCTCCGACCATCGGGTTGTTGCTCTGGCGCCTCCGCAAGGTGTTCCAGGAGCAGCCGCGCGAGTACGAGGTGCTCGTCTACGACGACGGAAGCACGGACGCGACAAAGGAAACGCTGGAGCCCTACCACAAGGTGATGCCGTTGACGGTCCTGAGCGGTCGCCGTGACGGGTATGCCACCGCCGTCGACGCGCTCTGCCGCGAGGCATCGCGACGAACGCGATATCCCCGCCGTGACGCAGTGATCATCCTGCAGGCAGATTTTACCGATCAGCCGGAGAACCTGCCGGAGCTCATCAAGCACTTCGACGGTGGCGCGGATGTCGTCGTGGCGGAGCGACCCGTCGATGCGTTGACGGTGCCGCAGGCGGTGCGCACCCTTCGCCGCATGGCGCCATGGGTCGTTCGGCCGTTCGTCTCGGTGGCCGGCGTTCGCGATCCTTTCGGATCGTTGCGTCTGTTCCGCGTGTCCGTCATCCGCGACTTGATCAAGGAGCGCGGCGACCTGCCCCTGCTCGTCGGCGACGGCTGGGGCGCAAACGTCGACATGCTGCTTCGCGCCGCACCGCATGCCCGCCGGATTGACACGGTGGAGCTGGCGCCCCGCTACGACGTTCGTTCGCGCGAGACGCGCGTGCGTGCCTGGAGCGACGCGATGAGCCTTCTCCGATTTGCCCGTGGTGCTCGCGGCCGGAGTGTGCGCGCACGGAGCGCATGAGAGTTTCGCCGCGACTGGTCGTTCAGCGCGCGATCGCTCTGGGTCTGCTCTTCGTGGCTCCCGCACGAGCACAGGACGGTGAACGTCCGCACGTCCCCTTTGCCGTTGGGGAGCGGCTCGAGTACGACCTCAAGTTTGGAAAACTGAAGGTCGGCGTCGCGTCGATGGAGGTGGCCAACGTCGTGGAAATACGCGGGCGCGATGCGTGGCACACGGTCTATCAGGCGCACGGCGGCGTGCGCTTTCTCTACAGCGTCGATGACGTGTTCGAGAGCTGGATCGACCGCCGCACGTTCAACTCGCTGCGCTTCAAGAAGGACCAGAACGAAGGCCGGCGCGACGTGGAGCACACGTACGAGATCTATCCCGAGCGTGCCGTTTTTACGGTCGGCAACGACAGCGCGAGGGCCAGCGTTCACAGCCCCCTCGACGACGGATCGTTCCTCTACTTCGTCCGCACCATTCCCCTCGTGGTTGGGCAGACCTACACCTTCGAGCGCTACTTCATGCCGGAGCGCAATCCGGTCACGATCAAGGTCGTTCGCAAGGACACCATCGAAGTGCCCGCCGGTCGATTCAGCGCCATCGTCATTCAGCCGATCATCAAGACGTCCGGTATCTTCTCCGAGAACGGCCATGCCGAGATCTGGCTTTCGGATGACAAGAACCGCATCATGCTCCAGATGAAGTCGGGTCTCTCGTTCGGATCCATCAACCTGTATCTCACATCGTACCGTCCAGCTCCGGCGGCACCGGCCGCCCAGACGCCGTAGGCACTTCCAGCCCATATGCGGAGGCGGACCTCGCCTCCGTACGCACAATCCCGATCGCCGTTCGTCCGAACAAGGTGAGCGCCGGCGACTTCGCGCATCCCCCGGCGGGCGACCGGTCGTTCGCGGCATTCCTGGGCGCGCTCCCCGATGTGCTCGTCGCACGAGACTTCCGCGCGGTCGTCGACGCGATTGCCGCCGCCGCCAGACGCCATCGTGGCGTCGTGGTGATGCTCGGCGGACACATCGTGAAGACCGGGCTCGCGCCGGTGCTCATCGAGCTGATGCGTCGAGGTATCGTCACGCACGTCGCCATGAATGGCGCGGCGGCGATCCACGACTACGAGATCGCTCGCTTCGGTGCCACCTCGGAGGACGTCGCCGCCGGCCTGCTCGACGGCACCTTCGGCATGGCCGAAGAAACCGGCCGCGAGATGAACGAAGCTTTCATACGCGGTATGCGCGACGAACAGGGCATGGGCGAGGCACTCGGCGTTGCCCTCGAGGGCGCGGCCGCGCTGGCCAATCCCGCCCTGTCACTCCTGCGCGCCGCGCGCGCACTCGGCGTGCCGCTAACGGTGCACGCGGCGATCGGCGCAGAGATCATCCATCAGCATCCGGCCGCCAGCGGCGCCGCGATCGGGGACACGAGCCATCGCGACTTCCGGCGGCTCGCCGCGTCGCTGGTCAACATCGACGACGGGGGCGTCGTGCTGAATCTCGGCAGCGCCGTCATCATGCCCGAGGTGTTCCTCAAGGCACTGACCATCGCGAGGAATCTCGGTGGAGGGCTGCCGCAGAACTTCACGACGGTCGACCTCGACATGCAGCGGCACTACCGGCCGCGCGTGAACGTCGTGCAGCGTCCGACGGCGCAGAACGGAAAGGGCTACGAGATCACGGGGCACCATGAGATCATGGTGCCGCTGCTGGTGTGGGCTGTGCTCGAGGCGCTTGGCTAGCGCGCCGCGCTATTCCGCGCGAAAGCGCCGCGCATTTGCGCGGCGCTTCAGTACGAGCTACCGGAGAACTTCTCCCGCAGGCGACGCGCCGTGTCAGGACTGAAGATCCGGATCACCAGGTAGATGATCGCTCCGAAGATCAGTGCCTTGATCGCGAATCCGATCAGCCATCCAAGCAGTCCGAAGCCGAGGCCGAACACGAGCTTGAACAGGAACAATCCCGCAAGCGCGAACAGGCCGATCATGAAAATGGTGGCGAGCAAGGCAGTCTCCTGTGCGAGTCATGCTTCTGTACGTGCAGCGCCAGAGGCGAGTTTCACCGGCGCGAGACGCATCTGCCACGCGCCCGTGACAGCGAGAGTCTGGTCGGGCGAGTCGGCCGACGCAAGGATTCGCCCCGCACCGTTGCGCCGTTGAGGCCATCGCCAGACGTCGTGGTCGTCGGTGGTGGGATCGTCGGCCTCTGCACCGCGCTCGCCGCCGCCGAGCGTCAGCTTCACGTCGCTGTCGTAGACGATGCGCAGCTCGGCGCGGCATCCCGCGCGTCCGCGGGCATGCTCGCACCCTCACTCGACGGCCTGCCAGCGACAGTGCGCGCCATCGCAATCGCCGCGCGGGACATGTATCCGGAGTTCCTTGCACGATTGCTGGATAGTTCGGGAATCGATGTCCGGCTGAATCGAGGCGGCATTCTGGAGCTCGCGGCATCCGAGGCGGACCTCCGGACCCTACTCGCGCGCGCCGGAAGCGAGGCACGTGGACTCACGGCGAACGAGTTGGCTCGGCTGGAGCCTGCGCTCGCCGGCCACTCCGGAGCCGTCCATCACCTTCTCGACGGCGCCGTGGACAACGTCTCGCTCATGGACGCGCTCTGGATCGCAGCGGAGCGGCATCCGCGCATCGATGTCTTCCGGTATCGCGTCGCATCCATCGACCTCGCTGGAAAACGCGCCTGCGCCACGCTGTCCAACGGCAACCGCATCGAGAGTGATTCCATCGTCGTGGCCACGGGAGCTTGGGCGCGGCTGCCAGGCGCACCGCATCCGATCCCGGTTCGTCCCGTCAAGGGAGAACTCCTCACGCTGGATCGCGTGCCAATCACACACGTCGTTTACGCCGAAGCGGGCTATCTCGTCCCGCGTGGCCAAACGCTCCTGGTGGGCGCGACCAGCGAGGACGCCGGGTTCGACCCTGCTGCGACGGGCGCGGGACGAAAACACCTGCGACATGCCGTGTCGGCGCTCATCCCGACCCTGGCTTCGGCGTTGGTCGTCGAACACTGGGCCGGGCTACGCCCCGTTTCCCCGGACGGCCTCCCGATTCTTGGGCGAGATCACGAGCTCCCCGCCCTTGTCTACGCCTGTGGGTTCTCGCGCAATGGCATCCTCCTCGGCCCCTGGGCTGGCGACGCTCTGGGCGCCGTCATCGCGACCGAAGCAGTTAAACCATTACCCCGAGAGTTCGACCCGCGCAGGTTCGGAAATTAATAACTGCTCATGCCAATTTAGGCGGTTAAACTCCACTTACTACCGCCGCTACCCCCCGCTATTGTACGCATTATCATCGAGTGCCTCCCTGCGGCGGAGCAGCGCCGCGCCCACGTTGACCCGTCGGGGAATGAGCAGTCCGACTGGCCGACCGACAGACTGTCCGACGTCCACTGATGCCTGAAGCGTTGTACCAGATCATGGGTCGGCACCAAAGCCCGTCGTTGCCGGAGCGAAAGCCCTCCTGGCTCAAGGTCAAGGCGCCCGGCGGCCCGAACTACCTGCGTCTCCGGCAGCTCATGCGCGATCTCGACCTGCATACGGTCTGTGAGGAGGCGCACTGCCCCAATGTCGGGGAATGCTGGGAGCATGGCACCGCAACGTTCATGATTCTGGGCGACGTCTGCACGCGGAACTGTGCGTACTGCGCCGTTGCGCACGGACGTCCGCCGAAATTCGATCTCGCGGAACCGGAGCGCGTCGCCGAAGCGGCGAGCACCATGAAGCTGCAGCACGTTGTGCTCACATCCGTCGACCGCGACGACCTGCCCGACTTCGGCGCGTGGGCATTCGCCGAGACCGTCCGGCAGATCAAGCTGCGCAGTCCGTCGACGTCGGTGGAGGTGCTCGTTCCGGACTTCCAGGGGAAGGAAGCCTCCATTCGCGCGGTCCTCGATGCCGAGCCCGACATCTACAATCACAATACGGAGACGGTGCCGCGTCTCTACAAGAAGTGTCGGCCAGGTGGGCGCTACGAGCGCGTGATGAACATTTTCACGACGGCCAAGCGCATCGCGCCGCACATCCCGACGAAGAGCGGCATGATACTCGGGATGGGCGAAACGAACGAGGAGATCCTCGAGGTGATGAAGGATCTTCGCGCGGTCGATGTCGACATCCTCACGCTCGGCCAATACCTCCGTCCATCCGATAGTCACGTGGCGCTCGACCGCTACGTGACCCCCGAGGATTTCCAGAAGTTCTACGTGGCCGGCATGGAGATGGGCTTCCGGCACGTGGAGAGCGGACCGCTCGTCCGTTCGAGTTATCACGCATGGGAGCAGATTCAGGCCGCGGGCGTGTAACTCGCCGTCGTCCTATTGTCCTATCGTCCTATCGTCCTGACCGACGTCCTATCCTCCCGAGTCTCATGGCTGCCAAGAAAAAGATCGAAAGTGAAACAAAGTCCTCCGACGCCGGGAGGGACATGGAGCTGCTGCACTCGATGCTCCTGCAGCGCCGCTTCGAGGAGCGAACCGCCGAGGCTTACGCGCTGGGCAAGGTCGGGGGCTTCTGCCACCTGTACATCGGTCAGGAGGCGGTCAGTACCGGCACGCTGAGCATGCTGCGGCCGGACGACTATGTCATCACCACCTATCGCGATCACGGCCAGGCGCTCGCGCGCGGGATCAAGCCAAGGGCCATCATGGCAGAGCTGTTCGGGCGTCAGGACGGCTGTGCGCGTGGCAAGGGCGGCTCCATGCACATGTTCGACGCGAACACGAACTTCCTCGGCGGACATGGCATCGTGGGCGGACATGTGCCGCTGGCGGCCGGCGTCGGCTTCGCGATCAAGTATCGCGGCGGCGATCAGTGCATCGTCTGCTTCATGGGCGAATCGGTCGTGAACACGGGCGCATTCCACGAGGCGCTGAACATGGCCGCGCTGTGGAAGCTGCCCTGCGTGTTCATCATCGAGAACAATCGTTACGGCATGGGTACGTCGCTCGAGCGTGCATCGGCCATTCACGACATCTACGAGCGCGGTGCGGCCTACAACATGGCGCGCCGCCAATGCGACGGGCAGGACGTCTTCGCCGTCCGCGAGGCGGTGGGTGAGGCGGTCGCGCGCGCGCGGAAGGATCAGCATCCCACGCTGCTGGAGATCCGTACTTATCGCTTCATGGGACACTCGATGTCGGACGCGGTGAGTGGCACGTACCGGACGAAGGCCGAGCTCGAGGAGTACATGAAGCGCGATCCGATCTCGCTGCTGCGCACGCGCATGGAAGAGAATGGCTCGCTCACCGAAGAGCAGTTGCAGAAGCTGGACACCGACATCAAGGCCGTGGTGCAGGACGCGTGGGATTTTGCCGACGCGAGTCCCGAGCTTCCCCTCGAAGCGCTGTACGAAGACGTCTACGTCGACACAACTACTTGAAGGATAGGAGCATAGGACGATAGGAAGTTCGCTTCTCCTATCCTCCTATCCTCCTATCATCCTATCCTCCTTTCGTCAGGCACATGCCAGTCATTACGTATCGCGATGCTCTAGGGGCGGCAATCCGCGAAGAGATGCAAAGAGACGATCGCGTCTTCCTCATGGGCGAGGAAGTCGCCGTCTATCAGGGCGCCTACAAGGTGTCGAAGGGGTTCCTTCAGGAATTCGGCGAGATGCGCGTCGTCGACACGCCGATTACGGAGCTCGGCTTCGCCGGCGTCGGCGTCGGCGCGGCGATGGTGGGGCTGCGACCGGTCATCGAATTCATGACGTGGAACTTCGCGCTGCTCGCGCTCGACCAGGTCGTCAACGCCGCGGCGAAGCTGCTCTACATGTCCGGCGGCCAGTTCAAGATCCCGATCGTGTTTCGCGGACCGAACGGCGCGGCGCTTCAGCTCTCCGCGCAGCACTCGCAGGCGTGGGAGTCCTGGCTTGCGCACATCCCGGGCCTCAAGGTGATCGCGCCGGGCACTCCGTACGACGCGAAGGGATTGCTCAAGAGCGCCATTCGCGACGACAACCCGGTCTGCTTCCTCGAGGGTGAAATGTTATACAACACGAAGGGCGAGGTGCCCGACGAGGATTACACCATTCCGATCGGCAAGGCGGACCTCAAGCGCGAGGGTGATCACTGCTCGATCATCACGCACGGCAAGATGGTGCTTGTCGCAATGCAGGCGGCAGATCAACTCGCGAAGGAAGGCATTCGAATCGACGTCGTGGACCTTCGCACGATCCGTCCCATGGATGTAGAAGCGATCTCCACTTCAGTCAATAAGACGAATCGCGCCGTCGTGCTCGAGGAAGGATGGGAAGTGTGCGGCGTTGGCGCGCAGGTCGTGGATTACATCCAGCGCGACTGCTTCGACAACCTCGACGCACCCGTCGTTCGCGTGCACCAGGCGGACGTCCCCATGCCGTACACGAAGAGTCTCGAGAAGGCTGCCAAGCCGGATCTGCCGAAGACGATCGCCGCTGTTCGCAAAGTCATGTATCTCGACTGACCCGGGTCACACATCATGGCAACCAAAGTGTTCATGGAAGCGCTTTCCCCCACGATGGAAGAGGGAAAGCTGGTCAAGTGGATCAAGAACGAGGGTGATGCGGTCAAGACGGGTGAGCCCATCGGGGAAGTCGAGACCGACAAGGCGATCATGGAACTCGTCGCGCGCGGCGACGGCGTGCTGCGGAAGCGCCTGGTCAACGAGGGAGACTCGGTTCCGGTCGGAACGCTGGTTGGGGTGATCGCGGCGGCGGACGAGAACATCGATGCGCTGGTCGGCGGAGCGGCGACAGCACCTGCCGCGGCCACCGCACCAACGCCTGCCGCGCCAGAGCAGCCGAAGGCCGAAGCTCCGGCAGCCGCTCCTCCGGCGGCTCCCGCTGCCGCTCCGGCCGCGCCAGCCCCGGCCGCCGCTGCGCCACTCGCACCCGCAGCGCCCGCAGCGCCAGCAGCGCCAGCAGCGCCGTCCGGTCCCACGCGCTCATCGCCGCTCGCACGTCGTCTCGCGACGGAGAAAGGCCTCGACCTCGGCTCCGTTCAGGGCTCCGGTCCGAACGGTCGCATCATCAAGCGCGACATCGAAGCCGCCGCAGCCGCTCCGCAGGCGCCAGCGGTTCCGCACTCCGGTCAGACCGTCAGACTGTCAGACAGTCAGACTGATTTCAAGGACGTTCCACTCACGCAGATCCGAAAGATCATTGCGAAGCGCCTTGGCGAATCCATCGGACCGATCCCGACCTTCTATCTCACCGCGGAGCTCGACCTCACGCGCGTGATGGAGATGCGCGCTGCGATGGCGGATCTCGGCGCGGACTTCAAGGTCTCCGTGAACGACGTGCTGCTCAAGGCGATTGCCGTCGCGCTGTCGCAGCATCCCGAAGTCAACGCGCACTGGGGCGGTGATCACATTCGCTACCACAACCGCGTTCACCTCGGCATGGCCGTCGCCACCGACGACGGGCTCATCGTCCCGGTCATCTGGGATGCCGACAAGAAGCGCATGAGCGAGATCTCGAAGGAAGCAAAGGAACTCGCCAAGCGCGCGCGGGAACGGAAGCTCAAGCCCGAGGAGTTTACCGGCTCGACGTTCTCCGTCAGCAACCTCGGTATGTTCGGCATCGACCAGTTCACGGCGATCATCAATCCACCCGAGGCCGCGATCATCGCCATCGGCACGGGTGAGGAGAAGGTCGTGGTCGTGAACGGCGAGCAGGTGATTCGTCAGCGGGTCCGGCTCACCATGAGCTGCGATCACCGCATCATCGACGGCGCCGTTGGTGCCAAGTTCCTCCAGACCCTTCGCCGCCTTGTCGAAAATCCGCTGATGCTCGTCTACTGATGCACTCGGCAGCGGCGGCGCCTACTGCGCTGCGTGTGGGCAACGTCGCATCACGGAGGAGGACCTCACGTTTGCGGGGCTCATGCGCGACACCGTGCACGAG
This sequence comes from Gemmatimonadaceae bacterium, assembly GCA_036844565.1. Taxonomy (GTDB): domain Bacteria; phylum Gemmatimonadota; class Gemmatimonadetes; order Gemmatimonadales; family Gemmatimonadaceae; genus AG11. The sequence continues at coordinate 111,853 of DAIUFP010000010.1, forward strand.
TTCACCAGTCTTGACGGCCGGCTGTGGGCGACGATCGGCACATTGCTCATGCAGCCCAGGGCTGCCCTGTTCATCGTCATGGAGGTTCTCATAGCCGTGTATCACGACGTGCTTTTTTACGCGACTCTCGCTTCTCTGTAACCACCGACCGGACCAGTACCTCCCATGGCTACTTACGATGTGATCTTCCTCGGCGGCGGGCCCGCCGGTTATGTCGGCGCGATCCGCAGCGCCCAGCTAGGCCTCTCCGTCGCCGTCGTGGAGCGCGAAGGACTCGGCGGCACCTGTGTGCTGTGGGGCTGCATTCCCGCGAAAGCCCTGCTCGAAGCCGCGAGCTACGCCGAGAAGATGAAGAAGGCGCCGGAATTCGGCGTGGCGCCGGGTGAGGTGAAGCTCGACTACGGCGTCGCCATGAAGCGGTCACGCTCCGTCAGCACACAGAATTCCAAGGGCGTCGAGTTCCTGTTCAAGAAGAACAAGATCACGTGGATCAAGGGCACGGCGAAGCTGCTTTCGGCGACGAGCGTCTCGGTCAAGACGGCAGACGGCAAGGAGGAGAAGCACGACGCGAAGAAGGCGGTCGTGATCTCCACCGGCTCGCGCGTCAAGGGTCTTCCACAGATCGGCCTCGAGCTGAACAAGACGACGGTCATCTCGTCGGACGAGGCGCTCATCATCGAGAAGGCGCCGAAGAACATCGTGATCGTCGGCGCTGGTGCGGTCGGGTGCGAGTTCGCGGACGTCTTCAGTTCGTTCGGCTCGCAGGTGACGATCGTCGAGGTAATGCCGAACATCCTTCCAGTCGAGGACGTCGACTGCTCGAAGGAGGTCGAGCGCGCCTTCAAGAAGCGCAAGATCGAGATCCTCACGGGTGCGAAGATTTCCGGCGTGAAGGTCGCCAAGGACTCCGTGTCGATGACGGTCGAGTCGGGCGGCGCGAAGAAGGAGCTCACGGCCGACGTCGTCCTCGTTGCGGCGGGACGCGCACCGAACATCGAAGAGATCGGATTGAAGGAGCGCGGCATCCAGCTCACCGATCGCGGCTTCATCAAGATCAACGAGCGCATGGAGACGAGCCTCAAGGGCGTCTACGCCATCGGCGATGTCGCGGGCCCTCCGATGCTCGCGCACAAGGGCGAGCGCGAAGGCGTCATCGTGGCCGAGGTGATCGCGGGCCATCATGCGCAGGTGCTCGACTACACCAATGTGCCCGGCGCGACCTACTGCCACCCGGAAGTGGCCTCGGTCGGACTCACGGAACAGCAGTGCAAGGACAAGAAGATCGAGTACAAGGTCGGCAAGTTTCCCTTCTCCGCGAATGGCCGCGCTCGCACGTCAGGCGAGACGGAAGGCTTCGTGAAGGTCATCCGTGGCGCGAAGTACGGCGAGATCCTCGGGGCACACATCGTCGGCGCGCACGCCACTGAGCTGATCCACGAGCTCGTCGTCGCACGAACAAACGAATACACGGTCGAGGAAGTCGACCTGGCCATTCATGCGCATCCGACGCTGTCGGAAGCAATTGCCGAAGCGACGCTCGACTCGCTCGGGAAGATGATTCACGCTTGATCTGACGGACCTGAGGCGTCGATAGGGATGGTGGAGCGGAAGCTTCTCGTCGTTGACCTGGGGCACCTGCCCTTCGCCGTTGCGCTGGAAGCCCAGCGCGCGGCGGCGCGCGCGCGCATCAGCGGCGAGCTCGACCAGGATCTGTTGATCCTGGTCGAGCATCCTCCGGTCGTCACGCTCGGGCGGTCGGCTAAGGCGCATCACCTGCTCGCATCACCAGCGCTGCTCGCGAGCCGAGGCGTGGAGCTGTTCGAGGTGGAGCGTGGCGGCGACGTCACGTTTCACGGACCCGGACAGCTGGTCGGTTATCTGATCGTCGACCTGAAGCGACATAAGCAGGACCTCCATTGGTACCTGCGTCAGGTGGAGGAGGCGCTCATCCGCGCGCTCCAACCGTTGGATATTCCGGCGGAGCGTCGCGCAGGTCTCACGGGCGTATGGACCGCGGGTCGGAAGCTCGCGTCCATCGGCGTGCACGCGCGCGACTGGGTCACTTGGCACGGCTTCGCGCTCAATGTTACGACCGACCTTTCCTACTTCGATCTCATGGTCCCCTGCGGCATTGCGCATGTGCAGATGACGACGGTGCACCGGGAACTTCCCGCGGGCCGTGCGCCGGCCGGGAGCCTCGGGGAGCGAGTGCGCGAGCTCACGGCGAACGCGTTTGGCTCGGTGTTCGATCTCGAGGCGCAGCCCAGTCACGCGGAAGCGCTACGCTGTCTTCAGCCAGCGCTCCTCACGCCTGGCTAGGGAGTCACGGGTGTCAGGACCACCCAGCGATTGAGCCGCGCCTCGGATGAGTCGTCGGCCTGCGCGAGGATCTGGCCGCGGTTGTTGATCTTGACCGCCTTCTTCACGGTCCACAGGGTGTTCGCCGGCGCGTAGGTGAGGAACGTCCTCGAGCCCGCCTTCCAAATGAAGGCGCCACTATCGATGGTCCCTACGACGACGCCAGCGTTGTTGATGCCGCTGGCCACGCCGAGACCAAACGAGATCGTCGAACTGGGTGTGTTGACGAACGCGGTGCCGCTGCGAGCGCCGACCACCCATCCGGAGTCGTTCATCTCGCTTATGTATCCCGGATTGGCTGTGATGCCACGTGTAGTATGCGTTGCGGCCATGTAGACCGACACGGGGTCGTAGGGCGTGGGAATCGGGTCCTGTATGACCAGGTCTAAGCTGTTGTTGACGTCGGTCAGATATCTGGCCGACACGCCCGGAAAAGTGACCTGGCCGCGCCGCCAGATGGCAACGCATGCGGTGCTGCTGGCGCATCCGGCATTGGCGAACTTCGGCAACTCGAAGCTTCCAGCCACGGCATCAGAGTCGTTGAGCGTCAGCGCCATGAACCCCGAGTTCGGAAAGGTATCCAGGCCCGTGATTGGAACGAGTGCCGTGCCATCCCACAGCGCGTACGACGTCGCCGAGAATCTCTGGTCGAGACCGCAGAGCACGTGTCCGAGGTTGTTCAAGTCGTAGCCAAGGCATCCTTCAGGCGGGGCAACCGACTGCCCGGCACTCACCAGGTGCTTGGAATTGTACATCAGGATGTCTGCGCGATCATTGAATCGGCGAGGCGAATCAGTCCCGAAGGCGTCATTCACGTCGACGAGGGCGTACGTTCCCGGCTGACGCGCGGGCCGCGCGGTGTCCGTGGGCACCTTCGTGCTGTCGCGCTTCGTCTGAAGAGGTGGCGTAGCGCCATCGCTCGCGCACCCGGCGCCGACGTTGACGAGTACCGCCGCGATCAGAATGCTCCGTACCTGCCTGTGAAGAAACATTGGTGAACCTGGTTGCCCGTGTCGCCCCCACGCCGGCATCGGCGCTCGTCGCACTTTCGTGCTTGATCAAAAGTTTACGAGTACGCCCTGTAAAAGCAACCCAATGCGGTGGGGTCTCATGCATCAACACAGGAACATGATGTTACACAGACGAGGCCGGCAGGAAGGCCTTTCCGACTATCCCCTATGGGCGAGAAAGCGCACGCAGACGGGACTCGGAAGGTCGATGCGATTACCTGTCGCGCTCAGCTGGCCGGTGGCAAGAGCGCGGGCAAACACGACGACGGAGTTCGATCGCTGGTTTGCGGCGAGCATCCAGCGACCCGTGAGATCGAGCGTGAAGTTCCGCGGCCAGTCCCCCAGCCGTCGAGATCACCTGCTGGACCGCGAGTGTGCCGTTCGCTGCAATCGAGAACACGGCGATGCTGTTCGGCAACCGTTCGGTCAGGAACCTATATTACCGCATGGCCGACGGCCCACGACTCTACCGCCCGCGCGAGCGTGAGCTTCCGGCTCCAGACACGGCCAGGCTCACCGCATCCCTGAACGATGACCAGGCCCGCGCCGCCACTTTCGGGGACGGACCGCTTCTGGTGATCGCGGGCGCAGGCACGGGCAAGACGCGGACACTGATCCATCGCGTCGCGGCCCTCGTGGAGCGCGGCATTGCGCCCGAGCGCATCCTGCTCCTCACGTTCACCCGGCGCGCTGCGGGCGAGATGCTCTCCCGCGCCGAGAAGCTCGTTGGGTCCGCGGGGGCGCGAGTGCATGGCGGGACGTTTCACTCCGTGGGCCATCGCCTGCTCCGCCAGTTTGGCCCATCCGCCGGCCTGCCCGCGGACTTCAGCATCATGGACCAGAGCGATGCGGAAGACCTCATGCAGCTCGCGCGCGGCGCGATGGGCTTCGCAAAGACGGCGAAGCGATTCCCAAAGAAGGAGACGCTGCACTGGCTCTATTCACGACACGTGAACACTGAGCTGCCGCTCGACGAGCTCCTGCATCGCGACGTTCCGCACTTCCTCGAGTACCAGGAGCAGATCACGTCGTTGTTCGCGGATTACACACTGCGGAAGCAGGAACGGAACCTGGTCGACTATGACGACCTGCTCCTGTTCTGGGCGATCATGCTCGAAGCGTCGCCGGAGCTGCAGTCGAGGATCGCCGGCATGTACGAGCACGTGCTCGTCGACGAATATCAGGACACCAACCTCCTCCAGGCGCGCGTGCTCCGCGGGATGTGCTCGGTCCATCGGAAGCTGACGGTCGTCGGCGACGATGCGCAGAGCATCTATGCGTTCCGCGGCGCGCACTTCCGCAACATCCTAGACTTCCCGCGCCAGTTTCCCGGTGCGACGATGGTCACCCTCGCGCAGAACTATCGCTCGACGCAGCCCATCCTCGATATGTCGAACATGGTGATCTCGCGGGCGGAGGAGCGCTTCAGCAAGGACCTGTTCACGAAGCGGGAGGGTGGGGAGAAGCCGTGGCTCGTTACGGCGAAGGATGAGGCGCAGCAGACACGATTCGTGGTCGACCGGATCCTCCAGCTGCATGAGTCGGGCGTGCCGCTGAACGACATGGCGGTGCTCTTCCGCGCCGGCTACATGTCGGCCGACCTCGAGATCGAGCTGGCGAACCGGAAGATCCCTTTCGACAAGTGGGGCGGCCTGAAGTTTCTCGAGGCCGCGCATGTGAAGGACGTCCTCGCGTTCCTACGCGTGTCGGAGAATCCCCGCGACGAGGTGAGCTGGTATCGCATCCTCATGCTGATGCCGGGCATCGGTGACGTGACGGCGCGAGAGATGATGTCGACGATGCAGGAGCGCGCATGGGACCCAGATGCGTTCACGCATCTCGTCGCGCCGCCCAAGGCCCGCGAGGCGCACCGGTCCCTCGCGGCGCTGCTTCGCCAGCTGCGCGGCGTCACGAATCGCGAGGGCGAGGAGGCTGGCGCGAAGGTGGCGAGCGACATCGCCGCTGTGCGGTCCCTCTACGATGCGGTGCTCAAGGAAAAGTACGATCGTCCGGAGGCGCGACTGGCGGACCTCGACCAGCTCCGCACGATCTCGGCGGGGTATCCGTCGCGGTCGAATTTTCTCTCCGCACTCGCGCTCGACCCGCCGTCGAACACGCAGGATCTTGCCGGCGGCTCGGAATCCGAGACGGAGAACCTCGTGCTCACCACCGTGCACAGCGCGAAGGGCAAGGAGTGGAAGGCGGTGTTCGTCATCTGGGCGGTGGACGGTTGGTTTCCGTCATCGCGAGCCATCGAGGATCCGGACGAGCTGGAGGAGGAGCGCCGGCTGATGTACGTCGCGCTTACGCGGGCGAAGGACGAGCTCGCGATTATCTACCCGATGCAGGTTTACGGCTCGCGGCGCGGCGCGGAGTATTCGTTCGATCAACTATCGCGTTTTCTTGACCGGGGGGTTCGGGGCACGATGCAGCGTGTGGTCGTCGAGGAACCCGGTGAGACGCCCGCTGGGCCGCCGGTCGCGTCGCCCGAGATTGACCTTCGCGCCTTGATGCGAGGTCGCTTCGGGGCGAAGTAGCGCCGACCTACGACCCTGACGCCAGGGAGCGCACGGCCGCGAAAGGATCGCCCTTGTTCGACTTCGCGGCGGCGATGATCGCCTGGATCGTGCTCCGCAGATCGCCATGATGCAGCGTGAGCACACCGTCAAACGCGCCGAGGTCGGTGAGATAAACACGCCTCGACAGCAGCACTGCATTGTCGAGTCGCACCCGCTCCAGCGCGCGAGGACTGATCGTTCTCAGCTGCGGCCCCACCTCGTGCACCAGCATCGAGCGCGCCTCGGCGTAGATCGAATCGCGAATCGCGATGCGTTCCTGCACATGCGCGGCATCGTCCCCCGGATGCGCCTTGAAGGTGGAATCAACCGTGTGGTACAGATCCGCCCAGAAGCCACCCATCATTCGGTCGTCTCGCCACCGGGCAATCACCTCATCGGCCGCGGCGGTCTGGCCGCGGGAGCGAAAGAACCGCTCCGCGCCCCGTGACCCGACGAAGTTCGCGAAGCTCTCATTGAAGACGGCCCCGCCCGACGCGTAGTACGTGTTGTGCGTGAGCTCGTGGATCACCGTGTTGGCCAGATTCAGCGAATCGCCACGAACCGTCGTAGGAAGGAGTGGGTCGTTGAACCACCCCAGCGTACTGAAGGCGGAGGCGCCGCCAAGTCTCGCGTCGAACCCACGGGTGGTGAGGTCGGCGAGTTGACGCTTCGCCTCGGGAAAATCGAAGTAGCCCTTGTAGGGCACCCGACCGACGATGGGAAACCACCAAGTGTACGGCACGAGCTTGTCGCGGTAGGCTCCGGAGAGCACGAGCACGAGCGTATCGCTGTCCAGCTTGCTGAAGGTCGTGAAGCTCTGTCCGGTTCGAAGCCCCAGCGAGTCTCGCGCGAATGTGCGCGCGTCGAGGACGAGTCGGAGCTTCGCGCGCAGCGGCGCGAGCGTCGCGGGATCGGCGACGACGTCGACAATAGCGCGCCGGCGAGCCAGGATTTTCCCCTCCTCCCACCCCGCCCGGAGCAGGTATCGTCCCACGGGAAACAGAAGGAGGCACGCGATCGCGACCACGAGCAGAACGGCGAGCGCCGTGAGCGCCCGCCGCAGCAACTTAACTCGTTGAATTCCAGTCACTTACGCAGTCTATGCATCGTGCGGCTGGCTTTGACGCCGGGGGTCGCGGTCGCTATCGTTCTCAAGATGTCCTTCGTTCACCTTCACTGCCACTCGGAGTACTCCCTCCTCGACGGCGCAAACCGAATCGATGACCTGATCGCTCGCGCGCTCGAGTTCGAGCAGCCGGCGTTGGCCATCACCGATCACGGGAATCTGCACGGCGCGTGGGAGTTTCAGGAGAAGGCGACGAAGGCGAAGCTCAAGCCGATCATCGGGATGGAGGCGTACGTCGCCCCGGGCGACCGCCGGACCCGTGGCCGACCGGCTCCAGGCGCGAAGCCGTACTACCACCTGGTGCTCCTCGCGCGGGACATGCAGGGCTACAAGAACCTCGTGAAGCTCTCGTCGCTCGCCTACACCGAGGGCTTCTATTCCAAGCCCCGTGTCGACCGCGAGCTCCTGGCGAAATACAGCGAGGGACTCATCGTCAGCTCAGCGTGCCTCGCCGGGGAGATCGCCTCGAACTTCGAGAAGGGCGACGACGCCGCCGCGCGGGAGGCTGCGGAGTGGTACGCGAACGTCTTCAAGGATCGGTACTACCTCGAAGTGCAGGCGCACGACTCCGAGGGCCAGGCAAAGCTGAACCAACGGATCTTCGCCCTGTCGGCGGACCTCGGGCTTCCGGTCATCGCCACGAACGACACGCACTTCCTGAGGCCGGACGACCACGACGCGCATGACGTCCTGCTCTGCATTGGACTCGGCAAGGACTACAGCGACCAGAACCGGATGCACTACGACCGGGGGCTGTACTTCAAGAGCCACACGGAAATGGCGGCGCGCTTTCCGGACCGCGCCGACGTCCTCTCGAACACGCTCAAGATCGCCGACGAAGCCGGGTTCGCGTTCGAGAAGAAGTACTATGTGCCCTCGTTCCCGCTTCCGCCGGGCGTCGAGACGGAAAATGAGCTGCTCGTCCGCCTTGCCACGGAAGGTGCGCACGCACGCTACGGTGCTGCGCTGTCGACGGAAGTGCAGGAGCGGCTCGCCTACGAGCTCGGCGTCATCACGAAGACGGGCTATGCGGGATACTTCCTCATCGTCTACGACTTCATCAAGGCGGCGCGCGACCTCGACATCCCCGTCGGACCCGGTCGAGGCTCGGCGGCGGGGTCGATCGTCGCCTATGCGCTGAAGATCACGGACGTTTGCCCGCTCAAGTACGACCTGCTGTTCGAGCGCTTCCTGAATCCGGAGCGCGTGTCGATGCCGGATATCGACGTCGACTTCTGCTTCGAACGGCGCGGCGAAGTGATCGAGTACGTGCGGCAGAAGTACGGCAAGGCGTCGGTCGGGCAGATTGTGACGTTCGGGACCATGAAGTCCCGGGCCGCCATCAAGGACGTCGGCAGAACGCTGGGCTTCACGCCCGCGGAGACGGATGCGCTCGCGAAGCTGATTCCGAATGGTCCGGCGTTTTCGCTCATGGTCAAAGACGCGATCAAGGACGTTCCGGAGATCAAGAAGCTCTACGCCAGCGACGGTCGCTACAAGACGCTGCTCGACTACGCGATCTCGCTGGAAGGACTCTCGCGGCATACGGGCGTGCACGCGGCTGGCGTGGTGATCGCGCCCGGTCCGCTCGACGACTACGTGCCGATCCTCACGGTGAACAGCAAGGGCGCCGGCGCGGGATCGGATGAGACGGTCATCGTCACGCAGTACGACATGAACTGTCTCGAGCACGCGGGCATGCTCAAGATGGACTTCCTCGGGCTGACGACGCTCACGGTCATTCGCGACGCGCTCGACAACATCCAGGCGCGCACGGGCAAGCGCCCCGACCTGGATGCGGTCGATATGGAAGATCCGGAGGTCTACCGCATGCTGCGCGCGGGACGCACCACGGGCGTATTCCAGTTCGAGTCTGCGCTGGCGACCGACATGCTGCGGTCCATGCGCTGCGATCGCTTCGACGATCTCGTCGCGAGCAATGCGCTCATGCGTCCGGGCCCGCTCGACGCGGGCATGCACAAGGTCTATCAACGCCGGAAGCGTGGCGAAGAGCCGGTCAGCTACGCGCTGCCGGAGCTCGAGCCGATCCTCGAGCCCACATACGGCGTCATCACCTATCAGGAGCAGGTGATGCGTCTCGCGCAGGTGCTCGCGGGCATCTCGCTCGCGGAAGCCGATGTGCTCCGCAAGGCGGTGGGCAAGAAGGATCAGGATCTCATCAAGGTGGAGCTCGGCAAGTTCGTCGAGAAGTCCATCGCGCGCGGCTATGACCGCAAGATCATCGAGGACCTATCTGGGCAGATCGAAACGTTCGGGCGCTACGGTTTCAATAAGTCTCACTCCGTGGCCTATTCAGTAATTTCGTTCCATACGGCGTGGCTCAAGGCGCATTTCCCCGCCGACTTCATGGCCGCGATCCTGTCGTCGTCCATCGGCGACACGGATTCCGTCGTGAAGTTCATCAACGAGGCGCGCGAGCTCGGCATCGAAGTGCTGCCGCCCGACGTGAACGAGTCGAATTACAAGTTCACCGTCCTCGACGAGAAGCGCATTCGCTTCGGCCTGGGCGCCGTGCGCAACGTCGGTCGTGGAGCCATCGACGCGGTGCTGACGGCCAAGCGCGAGAAGACCTTCGACAGCTTCTTTGACTTCACGGACCGAGTGGACCTGCGCGCCTGCAACAAGCGCGTGTTCGAGGCACTCATTGCGGCGGGCGCGATGGACGGGCTGGGCGGACATCGCGCGCAGTACTGGTCCGCACTCGACTCCGCGATGCAGGAGTCCTCGCTGAAACAGCAGGAAAAGGAGATGGGCCAGGTCTCGCTCTTCGGATCGCCGGTGGATGAGACCGATGGTGGCGCGCAGGCGCCGCGCGCGTTGCCGAATGTGGGACCGATGGCCGAATCCGAGCGCCTGGCAAAGGAGAAGGAAATCCTCGGCTTCTACATCAGCGGACACCCGCTGGAGCCGTATCGGATGGAGTGCGAGCTCTTCGCTAGTCACACTGTGAGCCAGCTCGGGACGTGGACGCCGGAGCCGATGTCGATGGGAGTCGTCATCACGGCGATCAAGCGGCAAACGAGCAAACGATCAGGCGCCGAGTTCGCCCGGTTGACAGTCGAGGACTTTTCGGGATCTTCCGAGGTACTGGTGTTTCCCGAGAGTTGGGGCTTGCTTGCAGACCGGGTGCGCGCTGACGTACCCGTGCTGATGAAGGGCGGATACTCGAAGCGCGACCAGGATGCCGACAGTCCCACGTACATCGTGGAGTCGGTCACCCCGTTCGCTGAGCTGCGACTCAACGGGCAGGTGTCCATCTCGATCGAGCTCACGCTCGGCGAGTCCATTACGCCAGAAGCAATCACGGATGTACGCGCGGTGATCGACGCTCATGCCACCTCGCATTCGGGTGCCCCCCCACTCGAGCTCAGGTGGAGTGACGGAAACGGAACGCGGGCGCACCTCAAGTCGCGCTCGATCAGACTGGCGGCCACTCAGGCCGCACTGACCGACCTGCGGGCGTTGCTCGGCAACGACCGCGTTCGCCTTGTGCGCGGGAGCTGATACGGATGGCGACTGCCACCATGGAGTTCGAGAAGCCGATTGCGGAGCTCGAGCGCCAGATCGAGGAGCTGAAGAGGATGGCGGACGAGCGGTCGCTGAATGTCAGCGACGAGATCGCTCCGCTCGAGAAGAAGCTCGTTGACTTGCGGGACGAGATCTATCGCTCGCTGACGCCGCTTCAGCGCGTTCAGGTCGCACGCAATAACCGCCGGCCGCTCACCGACGACTACCTCCGCCTCTGCTTCACCGATTTCATCGAGCTGCACGGCGACCGTGCCTTCCGCGAGGACGCCGCGATCATGGGCGGATGGGCGCGGCTCGACGGCGAGACCGTGATGGTCATCGGCCATCAGAGAGGCCGCGACACCAAGGAGAATCTCAGGCGCAATTTTGGGATGGCTCACCCTGAGGGGTACAGAAAAGCGCTCCGCCTCATGAAGCTCGCGGAGAAGTTTCACGTCCCCGTCATCACGTTCATCGACACGCCGGGCGCCTGGGCCGGACTTGGCGCCGAGGAGCGCGGGCAGAGCGAGGCGATCGCGCGCAACCTGTTCGAGATGAGCCGTCTGGAGACGCCGATCATCGCCACGGTCATTGGCGAAGGCGGCTCGGGCGGCGCCCTCGCGCTCGGCGTCGCCGATCGCGTGAACATGCTGGAGAACTCCGTCTATTCCGTGATCACCGTGGAAGGCTGCGCGGCGATCCTCTGGAAGGACGGCAAGAGTCCGGAGATGCGCGAACGCGCTGCAACCGCGTTGCGCATCACGGCGCCTGACCTGTTCGAGCTCAAGGTGATCGACGAGATCATACCGGAGCCGCCAGGAGGCGCACACGCGGATCACGCCACGACCGTGAAGTCCGTTCAGGACGTACTCTGCCGCCAGCTCGACGAGCTCCGTCGCCTCAAGCCCGACAAGCTGGTTCGCCGCCGCCGCGAGAAGTTCATGCGGATGGGGCAGTACGCGGAGTAGATGTGTCCCTGCTGATTGAGATCGCCTTCAAGGGTAATCGCAAAGAGTTCTTCCTCTGGGAGCCAGACGAGTTGCCGCCGCGCGCGGCGGCGGTCATCGTCGACGCCGACCGGGGCGAGGACCTCGGTCGCGTGCATTCCATCGGCGAGGAGGCCGAGCACCGTTCCGCGAAGGTGCCGCACGGCCTCTTCGGCATTCCGCCGGCGCGCAGCGTAAAACGGCTCGCCACAAGGGACGACCAGAGCCGCCACGACGAGCTTCGCGCGAGCGACGACGAAGCTCGTCGCAAGGCGATGGAGCGCGTGAAGGCCAACGCGCTCGTCATGAAGATCACCGACGCGGAATGGCAGTGGGATCGCAAGAAGCTGACGTTCTACTTCACGGCCGAGAAGCGCGTGGACTTCCGCACGCTGGTGCGCGAGCTCGCGTCGGCGTTCCGCACCCGCATCGAGTTGAAGCAGATCGGCGTGCGCGACGAAGCCAAGCGTCTCGACGGCATCGGGCGTTGTGGGCGGCAGTACTGCTCGGCGTCCTGGCTCCCCGAGCTACGGCCGGTGAATCTCGGCGTCGCGAAGGATCAGCGACTCTCGCTCAATCCGTCGCAGATCTCCGGTGCGTGCGGCCGACTCATGTGCTGCCTTCGCTACGAGCACGATTTCTACGTGCAGAGTCGCCGGAAGTATCCGAAGGAGCTGAAGACGATTCGCACGTCGAAGGGTGAGGAGAAGGTCGTGGCGAACGACATCTTTCGGGAGCGGGTGACGCTTCGCGCGGTGGACGGGGAGATGCGGACGGTTCCACTCGCCGAGTTGCGCGATGAGATGCTCGAGGCGGGTGATCCACTCGCGGCATCGCTCATGTCGGCCGCCGTGGATGGTCCGGTCGTGCGCACGTCTGCTCCGCGCGAGGCATTCGAGGATACGATTGACGCCGATGCGTTCGTGCTGGAAGCGCTCGTCACGCCGCTGCGACGTGACGCGCGGCCGGCGCGCGACTCGCGACCGACCCGCGCGCCGCGCGATTCCCGTGATGCCACACCCGTGCGCCCGATGCCGGTGATCGTCATTCCACCGACGCCGCCGGAAGGTGAAGAGGCGATTCCCGGTGCAACAAGTGCGGAGTCGATCGCGGGGGGCGAGCGCCGGGCGCAACGCCGACGCGGCCGGCGCGGGGGACGTCGCAACCGTCCGAGCGGCGGAACACCGGCGCCTGACGCGGGTGCCGAGGACTCGGGTCCGGACTCGGAGCCGACTTGAGTCAGTTCTTCATCACCACCGCGATCGATTACTCGAACGGCGATCCACACATCGGGCATGCGTACGAGAAGATCGGCGCCGATGCGATCGCGCGGTATCGGCGCATGCGCGGTGACGACGTCCACTTCCTCATCGGGATGGACGAGCACGGACAAAAGGTCGAGCAGACCGCGACTCAGTTGGGCGTGGAGCCACAGTCGCTCGTGGATACACTCGCCGACACGTTCTGCGCCATGTGGAAGCGTTTGGATATCTCCTTCGACCAGTTCATCCGCACGACCGATCCGATGCATCGCGCCGGCGTGAAGGCGCTCATCGAGCGCATCATCGAGCGGAGCCCCGACGACTTCTACGAGAAGGCGTACGAGGGGTGGTACTGCGTCGGCTGCGAGGCGTTCAAGCAGGATGCGGAGATCATAGACGGGAAGTGCATCCTGCATCCCACGCGCACGCTCGAGTGGGTGGAAGAGCGCAACTGGTTCTTCCGGTTGAGCAAGTATGCAGAGTTCCTGAAGACGCTGCTGACACGACGCGCGGGCTTCCTCCAACCCGAAAGCCGTCGCAACGAGATGCTCGCGCTGATCGATCGCGGGCTCGAGGACATCTCCGCAAGCCGTTCGCGCCTCGCGTGGGGTATTCCGTTCCCGAAGCCGCTGAGCTCCGGCGAGCAGCAAACCACGTACGTGTGGTTCGACGCGCTACCGAACTACCTGACGGCGACCGGCTTCCCGGGCGAGTCGGGCAGGGCGCGCTGGCCCGCACAACTCCATGTCGTGGGCAAGGACATCACACGTTTCCACTCGATCATCTGGCCCGCAATGCTGAAGGCCGCAGAGCTTCCGTTGCCCGAGCGCGTGTGGGGACACGGCTTCGTGCTGTTCGGCGGCGAGCGGTTCAGCAAGTCGTCCGGCGTTCGGCTCGATGTCGGCGAGGCGATCGATCGCTACGGGCCTGATGCGCTCCGCTACTTTCTGCTGCGCGAAGTGCCCTTCGACGGCGACGGCAGCTTTACGTGGGAACGCTTCGACGACCGGTACAACGCGGACCTCGCCAACGCGTGGGGTAACCTGGCGAGCCGCGTCATCGCGATGGTCGAGAAGTACCGCGATGGGGTCGTCCCGTCGGGCGCGCGCGACGAGATCGACCGTGCCGATAGTGAAGACATCGCGGCGTATCACGGTGCCATGGACGGCTCGCGCGGCTACCTGCTGCACGAGGCTATCCAGCTCGCGATGGCGTCAGTGACGCGGGGCAATGAGTACGTGCAGACGAGGCAGCCCTGGCAGATCGCGAAGCGGGACGACGAGGACGGTCGTCGCGCACTCGATCATGTGCTGTCGGCGCTGGTGCGTCAGCTCGCGAGGCAGGCCGTGCTGTTCGCGCCATTCATGCCGAACAAGGCGCAGGCGGTATGGGAGCAGCTTGGCGCACCGGGCACGGTGGCGGAGCAGCGCAACGATCGGCTGGATGCGCTCGATGCCGCGGGGTGGACGGTGCGGAAAGGCGAGTCCTTGTTCCCGAAAGCAGCGCCGTCCTGAATCAGACGGACATCGGAAAAAGAGCGCGACTTGAATCAAGTCGCGCTCTTTGTTCATTTCGCCGGTGCTTCGGGCGACATGTCTACGGCTTTGCCGGAGGCGGAGTCGGGGTATTGGTCGGGACAGGCTGCGCGGGCGCGCCGGGCGTTCCAAAATCGACCTTTGGCGCCTCTCGTGATTCCGGGCTCGTCGCGGTGAAGTACTTCCGCTCCTTCGCGCCCGTCATCCTGGCCGTCAGCACTGCCGGGAATTTGCGGATGTAGCTGTTGTACTGCTGCACCGCGGAGTTGTAATCCGTGCGCGAGACGGCGACGCGATTTTCGGTGCCCGCAAGCTCGTCCTGCAGCTTCAAGAATGCCTGGTCGCTCTTCAACTGCGGGTAGGCCTCCGACACGGCCAGCAGTCGGCCAAGCGCGCCAGTCATCTGCTGGTTTGCGTTCGCCATCTGTTCAGGATCCTTGCTCTGCACGGCGTTCACGAGCCCGCCCCGCGCACGCGCGACCTCCGAGAACACGGCGAGCTCCTGATTCGCGAGCCCCTTCACGGTCGCCACGAGACTCGGCACGAGGTCAGCGCGACGCTGGAGTTGCACCTCGATCTGTCCCTGCGCAGCATTTGCCTGCTCGTCGTACTGCTGGATGGTGTTGTAGCCGCACGCCGCCAGCACGAGCGGAAGGAGGAGCACAAAA
Organism: Gemmatimonadaceae bacterium; assembly: GCA_036844565.1. GTDB lineage: Bacteria > Gemmatimonadota > Gemmatimonadetes > Gemmatimonadales > Gemmatimonadaceae > AG11. The sequence goes on from DAIUFP010000010.1 coordinate 126,884, forward strand.
CGACGACGCTTCATAGTGGGCCTTCCTGGGTGGAGAAAGTGTCGAGATAGGCATCGAGTCGCTCGACGCCTGAAAGATACTGGGACAGAACACCGCCGGCCTCGCCGGACGGAAGCTTCTCGCTTCCGCGATGATGTCGCAGCGCGCGAACAAACGGTTCTGCGTTGAAGCCCGCCAAGGTTGCCACCCGTTGGGCGACGGACGCGCCATCCCCCGACACCGGTTCGCCCGCCAGGCGCAGCACCGCGCGGAATAGCACCATGATCGTGCTGATGCTCGCCCCGATGAGGCCGGCCTGGCGCGAGCCGTCGGTTCCCGCAACCAGCGCACCCTGTCGCAGCTGCAGCAGCTTCCCCATCACCTGCTGCTCGAGCTGCAATCGCAGATTTTCACGCGAGATGCGGATTCCATCGAAGGGTGCAGACCCATAGAGCACGCGGTTTCGCTCGAGGATGTCGCTGTACTCCATCGGAAAAACGTCCGACGACCGGCGCCACTCATCGTCCGTCATGGTCATCGGCGGCGGATTTCCCGCCTCGTTCCACGCGCGCGCAACCGCCGAGGCGGACGCCAACGCACCAGACTCGATGCGCGACAGCAGCACGAGAACGTTGTAGTCGGATTTCTTCGCGACATGTTCGCCTGCCGCCGCGGAGCCATACAGTACCACGCTCGACAACTGTGCCCCGTATGCAGAGCGCAACTGCGTCACGAGTTCTTCGAGTGTCATTGCCATGTTCGCGTTACCAGTTGGAGCCGCCGCCGCCGCCACTGAACCCGCCACCGCCGCCGAAACCACCAAATCCGCCACCGCCGCCGCCACCAAATCCCCCGCCGCTCCAACCGCCACCGCCTCCGCCGCCGAAGCCACCCATGAACGGCAGCCACCAGGGGAAGCATCCCCGTCGGCGTCCGCGTCCACCGAACAGGTTCAGGACAACGAACAGGATGACTAGCAGGGCAAAGGGGCTGAGTCCGAAGGATCGCTGCGGCCTCCCCTGCGGCGCGGGTTGGCGCACCACCGGGGCCTGAAACGCCGTATCGAGCGAGACGTTGAACTCCTGCGCGAACCGCTGCGCCACGCGGAGCGTGATCAGCTCCAGCGCGCCACTGTAGTCCTTCTGCTGGAAGAGTGGCGTCGCCTCACGACAAATCTCACCAGCCGTAGCGTCGGTGATGAAGCCTTCCGCCCCCTGCCCGACCTCGACGCGGCACCGACCTACCTTGTCCGGTGCGGTTTCCTTCGGCACGACCAGAATCACGACGCCCGCGTTCCGCGACTTGTCGCCGATGCCCGCCAGGGTACCGACCTTCCACTGCCGCCCGATCTCGCGCGCGATGTCGCTCTGGTCCCGGCCGGCCAGATCGAGTAGCGTGACGACGGCGATCTCGCCTTTGGTCTTATCGCGAACATCCTGCGCGATCTGCTCGATGCGCGCCGCCGCGGCCGGCGAGAGCGCCTCGGCGAAGTCGTTCACCAGCCCCCGCGGAGCTGGCATCTGCGGACTGCCCTGAAGCAGCGCCACGGCGGCGAAAATGGCGCTGCGAACCGCGAGAGTGTATGGCATCGGCACGGAAAAAGGTTCGTTCGGACGATAACATGGCAGACGACGGGCCAGAGGCCCAGCTCGCCGGTGGCATCACGTCCCGGTTAGCTTTCCGCGATACCACACTTCCTCCAGCTCACCGTCTCATGTCGCGCTTCGTTTCCGTTCGCCAGCTCGGTGCCGTGCTGCTCGTCGCGGCGAGTGCATGCGCCAAGACCGATGCGGCGTCCACGCAGAAAATGGCCGCGTCCAGCGGCGACGTGTCGGCGACGGGCAAGCCAGCCGCGGCGACGCCCGTCGCCACAACCGGCATGCCCGGATCCCCGACCGACTCGATCAGCACCATGGCCGATGCGGGACGCATCCGCGGCGACGCTGCGGCGCCCATCTGGCTCATCGAAGTCAGCGATTTCCAGTGCCCGTACTGCAAGCGCTGGCACGACGAGACCTATCAGGCGATCGACCGCGAGTTCGTGAAGACGGGGAAGGTTCGCCTCGCCTTCCTGAACTTTCCCATCCCTTCCCTTCACCCGAATGCGATCGCTGCATCCGAGGCCGCCATGTGCGCTTCCGTGCAAGGCAAGTTCTGGGAGATGCACGACGCGCTGTTCAAGTCGCAGGAGAAGTGGGGCCCCGTGCCCAATCCGATGCCAGCGTTCGACTCATTGTCGCGGACGGCTGGTGTGGACAGCAACCGGTGGCGCGACTGCGTGGTGTCACACGCTTCGCTGGCGCTCATCAATGCCGACCGCGATCGCCTCGGCACGCGCGGCGTGCAGTCGACGCCGACCTTCTACATCGGCGACGAGCAGGTGCTGGGCGCTCAGCCCGTCGACAGCTTCCGGGTCGCGATCAAGCGACAGATCGCGAAGGCGGCGGGCGGGCATTGATGCCATCGCGGCCGCGGTAGCGTGAACGGCGCGCTTCGCGTCGGCTACGAGGGCGCGGCGCAACTGGCTCGCGCCCTTTCTGCGATTGCGCCGTCGAGCCGGAACAAGCTGGTCGAGACATTCGCGTTGCGTCGCGGCGTGGTCGCGCGCTTCGAGCAATTCCACCGCGACCCCTCCCGACCGCTGCTGTGGATGCACGCGCCGAGTGTCGGTGAAGGATTGCAGGCGCGTCCAGTCATCGAGCTCGCTCGGCTGCGCGACCCGGCGCTACAACTCGCTTACACCTACTTCTCGCCGAGTGCGCGGGCCTTCGCCGCGCAGCTTCCCGTGGATTTTCAGGATGCGTTGCCGTTCGATCACAGCGGCGACATGCGGCGCGCCCTGGCGGCACTCGCACCCAAGGCCTTGGTCTTCAGCAAGGTCGACGTCTGGCCGACGCTCGCGCGCGAGGCCAAGGCCCGTGGAACCAGACTTGGCTTGATCAGCGCGACGATGTCACGCGGTTCGTCGCGCCAGTCGGGACTTGCCGTCGCGCTGTTGCGCGAGGCCTACGCGCGCATCGACCGCGTGGGCGCAATCAGCGCCGAGGATGCGGATCGGCTCGTCGCGCTCGGCGTTCCGGCGTCTCGCGTCAGTATCACCGGCGACACGCGATACGACCAGGTGTGGTCGCGCGCTCATCGCAGCGACGGTGCGAAAGCAATTTTCCCCCTGCTCGCAACCGGGCGGCCGACGCTGGTTGCTGGTTCGACCTGGCCCTCCGACGAGGCGGTGCTGCTCCCGGCCTGGACGCGTCTCCGTGCGGGGTCGATCGATGCACGGCTGATCATCGCTCCGCATGAGCCCACGCCGCAGCGTGTCGCTGACCTCGAGCAGTGGGCTGCTGGAGCGGGACTGCGATGGGCGCGACTTGCCGACGCCACGGCCGATACCGACGTGATCATCGTGGATCGCGTCGGCGTGCTCGGCGACTTGTATTCGCTCGCGAGCATGGCCTATGTGGGCGGTGCATTTCACGCAGCGGGTCTGCACTCCGTTCTGGAGCCGGCTGCCTTCGGCGTACCGGTGCTGTTCGGGCCGCGCTACACCAACAGTCGCGATGCGGTGTTGTTGCGAGACGAGGACGCGGCGCTGAGCGTTCCGGATTCCGACGCCCTGTTGTCAGTGCTAGAGCGGTGGTTGGGAGCTGCGTCCGATCGCAAGGCAGCGGGCGACGCGGCGGCGCGTGTGGTCCATCGGGGGCTCGGTGCGGCGGAGCGGTCGTATGCTCTTGTCAAAGATCTTCTTGCGTAGCATGGACATCCGTCTCTGCGGGCAGGCACGACACGAGATGACTGTCGCGGAAAATAGGAATCAACAGCAAGAGCGATTAACCACAGAGGGCACAGAGTACACGGAGGAAGGCGGAAAAACGCAGTCCTCCGTGCCCCTCCGTGGCCTCCGTGGTAAATTCTTTTCTTGTTTTTTCAGACGCGCGCGCGGCGAGGCTTCTTAGAGCTACTGACTGGCCGCCGCTGACTCCACAATGGGCGACGACGCGCTCTGCGGACGGTGCAGGAAAAATCCCTGCACCAGATGCACGCCGAGATCCTGCACTGTCTTGAACTCCTCGGCACGCTCGACACCCTCGGCGATCACCATGGCGCCGTGATCGTTCGCGAAGCGTACCATCGTCTGCACCAGGTTCTGCTTGATGAAGTTCGAGTCGATCGAGTTGATCAGCGAGATGTCGAGCTTGATGAAGTCCGGCTCGAGGTTCGCGATCGACCCGAGGCCGGCGTACCCGCTGCCGGCGTCGTCGACGGCGAACCGGAAACCGCGTTCGCGGAACGCCTTGAGGCGACCGCGGAACTTCGGGTAGTCCTTGATTGCCGTACGCTCCGTGATCTCGATGACGACGCGCGAAGGTTCGCTGACCTCGTTCTCGTTGAACATCGGGTCGGCGAAATCGTGCGGGTCGACATTGAGGAAGAGCAGTTGCCCGGCTTCCAGGCGCGTGCTCATGCCCTCGAGCGCGCGCTCCCGACAGAGGCGGCTCAGCTCCCAGATGAGGTCTGCTTCGGCGGCGACGTCGAACATCACCTCGGGGCTGCGCAGCGTACGCAGCGTGCCACGCGCGAGTGCCTCGTAACCGAAGATCTCCCGCGTGGATGCCACAACGATCGGATGGTAGTCGACATAGACGCCGCGATCGCGAATGGCGGCCTTCAGGTCGGCTACGCGACGACCACGCTCGCGCTGCTCGAGCGAGCGCGATGCATTCTGCGCCTCGCGGATGCCGCGATAGATCACGCGCTCGAGTCGGATCTTCGGGTTGTAGTGCAGGTGCGCGCGACCGACGTAGATGTCGAACAGCGCGGCGATGTCCTCGCCGTGCGCCGTCTCGATCTGGCCTGCCACAAATTGCTGGAGGCGCGACACCATCTCCGTGATCTCACCGTCGGTCGCGGCAGCAACGCCATTCGCGGGTACGTGGAAGAAGATGAAGTCATCGTCGTTGCTGAAGCTCACCATCACCCGCGAGGCGCGAAGGTCGTCGTCGTCGAGGAAGCCGCGCACTGCGCTGGCGGTGGTCTCCAGGACGGCGTCGAGCTTCTCCCACCCGTAGATCTCCTCGATTTTCGAGTAGCGCACGAAGTTGAGGTACAACACGACAAGCTCGCCACGTTCCTTGAAGATCTGGCGAGACCGCTCGATCGCCACGGGCAGTGTCGGCAAGCCCGTGAGCGAATCGTGCAGCATGTTCTCGAGCTCGACCTTGTCCGCCCGCTCCTCCGCCGCAACGCCCGCGGCCGCTGCACGCGCGACGGCAGACCAGGTGCGCGCCGCGATCTCCTGCGGTGTCCCCGGCAGGAGATACCATTCTTCCGCTTTCAATTCCACGGCGCGGCGGCGTCCAGCTTCATCGGCGCAGCCGACGACGACGGGAAGCCCGCGCGCGTGCGCGGCCTCGATGCTTTCGCGGAGATCACCCGGCCGGTTCGTCGAGATGAGCAGCGCGCGCACGCCGGGCTCGGCGATGGCGTTCGACAACTCGTCGCGCGTGCGACAGTGCGCGGTCCACCCATCGAGCAGCGCCACTGCGGCGTCTATCACGGGGTCGTCCGAATCCGTCAGCAGTATCGAGTCGGTCACGCCGACAACACCCGCAGCGCCCGCGTGCGAACGTCAGCTCGCGACGCGCATTTGCTCGAGATTTCGCTGCACGGTCTTGGCCAGCGTCGGAAGATCAAAAGGCTTCTCCACGTAATCGTCAGCGCCAAGCTGCATCGCCTCGCGTTTGTCGTCCCAGGCATCGAGTGCCGTGACCATGATGATGCGCACCGTCTTTCCGAGCACGGGGTTCTGCTTCATGAGGCGGCAGACCTCCCATCCATCCCGACCGGGCATCATTACGTCAAGAAGCACGAGTGCCGGGCGAACCGTCTCGAAGAGAGCTAGCGCTTCGTCCCCGTCATGCGCAACCGTGATGGGATAGCCGCGGATCTCCAGATACTGCCGGATGATCTCCGCGTTGTCATGGTTGTCGTCCACCACCAGAATGGGTGGGAGTGCCGCTTCGGTCGTCGCCACTGAATACGCTCCTGCCTCCAGATAAGGCGGCACCCTCGGTGGCGCCACGCTCTTCCAAGGCAAGTCAGGGGCCAAGGTTCGTCGAAGTTACCGGGGCGCCATGCGCGTGTAAATCATCGTCGCACAGTCACTTCGCGCGCCCCCATTGGTACGGGAACGCGCGTTTGCGCCCCTCCGGGCCAACGCACCCAGATTTCCGTCGGCACTCCCGACAGCCCAAACACCTGAACAGCTCCGTTCTGAGACCAGTATCCCGACCCCGATTGGATCTCGCGCACCGGGCCCATCCGCGCGCCGTAGACCACTCGCACCTGAGCGCCGATTCCTTCCGGATTGGCAGCCACGCCGCGGAGGCGAACGCGAAGTCCGGGCTTCGCCAGGCTGTTGCGAAACAGTCGTGTAGCTGCGGCGTTCTGGGAGACAGCGATGTCGAGGCGACCATCGCCATCGAAATCCGCGTAGGCTGCGCCACGCTGATCGCCATACACCGCGATTCCGGAAGCCTGTCCGCCCATCGACGTCAGCCCTCCCCTTCCATCGCCGCGCATCAGGAGCCCACGACCCGCATCGTAGCGCGGTAACCCCACTGCTGTCGCGGAGAAATTCTGGCCGAGATAGACGTCCTCGTTGCCGTCGCCATCGAAGTCCGCAATGCCGACGTAGAACGCTGGTGCAAACTGGGACTCGACCGGCAGCGCGATTGCCTCGAAGTGATCGCCGCGATTTAGAAACAGTGTATGGCTGAGCGTAACGATCTCAGTGCGCTGCACCTTCGCCATCGCGGGTCCGAGTATCTGCTCGACCGTCGCATCCGCGTAGGCACCAAAGGACTTGAAGCGCGACGCAAGATCCGGAAGCACCACACGCATGCGCTGATAGCCGTTCAGCGGCAACAGCCCATGCACACGCGCATCCTCGCGCGCCTGGATGATCTCTTCCTCGCCGGCGGGGCCGAATGGGCCGTGCAGCATCACGAGCGGATGTGCGCTGTCGGCCGACGCCGACGTATTGCGTCCCCAACTGGTGGCGACGAAGTCGAGTCTTCCGTCGCCATCGAGGTCACCGGCAGCGATGCCGTTCCAGCGACTGGTCCATCGGTCCAATCCCCACGACGCCGGCGCGCGCACGAAGTGCCCGCCCTGGTTCAGCAGCAGCACGATTGCGCCCCACTCGCGCGCGAGCACGAGGTCTGGCTTGCCGTCACCATTCACATCCGCGAACATGGCGCCCGACACCAACCCGATGTCCTTCAATACCGCCGACGCCCCCGTATCGAGCACGAACTTTCCCGCGACGTTGCGGTACAGCTCCGACGACGCCGCCGCCGGATACCGCGAGGGAATAGCGCGACCACCGACGAACAGGTCGAGTGCTCCGTCGCCATCGTAGTCGCCGAGCGCCATCGGACCGGTCGCCGACTCGAGCGATGGTATCACAGCCTCCGCCGAAGTGCCGACCCCCGCTCGTCCGGCAGACACGCGCACGACGGATGGTGCGCCCGGCGCCGCACCCTCCCAGCTCGAAACGCCGACGAGCAAGTCCGTGCTCTTCTCCGTCGCCAATCCCAGAATCGTCGTGAAGTCCGCCGATGCGAGCGGCCCGGCCGAGCGCTGCGGGACGAGTCGTCCTCCCTCGTTATGGAAGACGCCGAGCCTCCCGCCTTTCCCCGTGCCGACCATAAGATCCTCTCGGCCGTCGCGATCATAGTCGAACCACGCGACGCCCGGACCCAGCTGCGACAATGCATTGGGGAGAAGGAACTGTCGCGACCAGTCATCGAATACCGGATCGACGTGCGTGTGTCCGCCGAGTTGCGCGGTGACGTCCTCGAAGAGCGGCTCCTCCGGCGTCGTTGCAGGCGGAGGGCGGATCGATGTCGCGGCTGGCGACCCCTCGGTCACCTCATATAGTCGATTCGCGCGCACGTGCTCGATGGTCGTGCGCTGGCCATCGCGCCATTCGATCACGAGTGTCGCGCTGTCCGACTTGCCCATCGCAAACGACGCCTCGTAATCGCTGTGCGAGAGGTAGAGTCCACCGACCTGCACCTCGCGTTGCTGCATTGGCACGGCGCCGCCAAGCAAACGGATCTTCGCGCCGACCGCTTTCGTATTTGGTGCGCGACCGTTCAAGCGCACGGCCACGCGCTTCGCGGATGCGTCGTTCCGGAGCACGAGTGCGGGTGCGCCGAGCCGGTTGACCACGACGTCGAGATCGCCGTCGCCGTCGAGATCGGCAGTGGCGAGTGCATGCGAGATGTCGTCTTCCATGCCGAAGCGCCACGTGGCGCTCGCGTCCTCGAAGGTGAGGTCGCCGCGATTCCTGAACGCAACGTTCTTGAGCCGCAGCTTCGGATATTCCCATCGTTCGCGTTGCCACTGCACCGGAGCGACACCGCTCTGGATGCGCTCCTGCGTGTCCGCGTCCATGAGGTCCCACGGATGGCCATTCGCGATGAGGATGTCCTGCCATCCGTCGAGATCGACATCCATGAAGAGCGTCGACCACGACCATCCGCTCGCCTGCACACCGGAGAGCTGCCCGATCTCCGCGAAGGTGCCGTCGCCGCGATTGAGGAACAGCGTGTTGCGCTGCTGCTGGAGCTGGGTCTCGAGGTCGCCGGGCACCTTGGGCAGCGCGGTGTGCGTCGGCATCTGGGTCTTCAGCCGGCGCGAGTCATTGCTCAGCATGTCGGTCACGAACAGATCGGGAAATCCGTCGCCGTTCACGTCCGCGACATCGATGCCCATGGACGCATTGCTCGTCTGTCGCTGCGCCATCCAGCTCGCGAGACGAAATCCGCCGTGGCCGTCATTGTACCAGAGCTGGTCATTGTCCTCGAAATCGTTGGCAACGTAGAGGTCAGGAGCTCCATCGCCGTTGAGGTCGACGAACTTGGCGCCGAGTCCGAACGACTGCGGCTCTTCGGCCAGCGTCTTTCCAGCGGCGTCGTGAAAGCGCTCCGACGTCAGCGGAACGCGCGTGAAGTGGCCATTGGTGTTGATGTAGAAATCGTCGGGCTCGCCGACCATCGACATGTTGAGTCCACCCATGTCGGGACGCATGACGAGCTTGAAATCCTTCTGATGCTCGGGCACGACTTCGTACCGGTCGCCGACCTTGCGCACGAGCTTATTCTGCGCGCGGTCCTGCGGCGGGATCGTGTCGACCGGACTGTACGGTTTGTAGTTGGCGACGTAGAGGTCGAGCGTTCCGTTTCCGTCGACGTCGGCCATGGTGATCGCGCTTCCGCCGCGCCCCGTTGGGTCGAGACCAAGATCGCGATGCTCGGCGAACACGCCCTTGCCATTGTTGATGAAGATGGCGTTCGGTCCCGTCGTGGACAGCAGGATGAGGTCGAGGTCTCCATCGCCGTCGACGTCGGCGAACGCGGCGGCACTGGAATGCCGGTCGCACGCGCCGACACCTGCCTTCTCGGTGATGTCCTCGAACTTCCAGCCGCCCAGATTTCGATAGAGGGCGCTGCAACCTTGCGTCTTGGCGAGGAAGATGTCGGGTAACCCGTCTCCGTCCACGTCACCTAGGGCGACGCCGCCGCCCTGCGCCAGCATGCGGTTGCCGAGGAGCAGGGAGTCACTCACCTCGTTCTGGAAGGTGATGCCACTGCCTCTTCCTTCCATGTGCGTAAAGCCGGGATCGCGGCCAACGACCTCGAGATCACGCCACCGGTATCCGGCTTCCTGGTGCCAGGGAGGCGGCGCGTGTTCACGGCACGCCGCGCCTCCGCAAAGGACCGCGAGCGACAGCGCAAGTCGCGCCCACTCTAAAGTCCGTGGACGTTGAGGCGCAGAATCATCCGCCGAGGTAGCCGGGATGGCGTTGAGGGGCATTGACTTGGTATGGAGTCGGTGCGAATCGGCTGCAGACTCGCACGGGACCGGACGCACGACTCGCCTTGACGAGCGGCCCCCGGGAAGTGAACAATGTGGGCACGAACGCAGAAAAAACCATCCGCCTAGCTTCGCGTGCCCCTCAACGTCATGCGCGCCCGTTTCCGGCCGCTAGTAGTGCCCCGCTCCGCACTTGTCGCCGTCGCGTTACTCGCGTACGCTGCGCCGCTGCGTGCACAGTCCATTCGCGGTGTCGTGGTGGACCCCGCCGGCACTGGCGTCGCGGGCGTGGTGGTGACGCTGCTCGATAGCGCTACGAACAGCGTCGGGCGGGCGTTGAGCAACGTGCGTGGTGAGTTTCGCGTCGCGTCGCCGGTGGCCGGCACCTACCGCATCCGCACCCTGCGCATCGGCTTTCGCCCGGTCACCTCGGCGCCCGTGAAGCTCGCGGCCGGCGAGCTAGTCGTCCAGCGCATCGAGTTGAGCGGCGTCGCCTTTTCGCTCGATACGGTGAAGGTGATGGCGCAAAGCTCCTGCGAGGGCGCCGGCGACTCCACGTACTGTCGGAGCACGATTCCACGACCTACCTCGCGCCGGGCATCGACGCGCTCCTGTCGAGCCAGTTTCTCGCCGACCATTGCTTCAAGCTCGAGGAAGGCAGCGACCCATCGAACATCGGAATCGCATTCGAGCCCTCGCGCGACCGCGGCGAGACCGCCGAGATCCGCGGCACGCTCTGGCTCGACCGCAAGTCGTCCCAGCTCCGCTCGATCGATTTCGGCTACGCCAACGTATTCCGCGAGCGGGAACGCCCCGCTGGCGGGAGCATGGAGTTCGCACGCCTTCGCGACGGTGGCTGGGCGATCTCGCGGTGGTCCATTCGCATGCCCGTCATCTCGCGCCTCATGCTTCGCGGGATACCCCTCCAGTTCATCTCGTCGTTTCGCGTCAGCGGCGGAGATCTCGCGCTGGCCATGCGCGGACGCGACACGCTCTGGGCGCGTCCGGCGCTTGCGCTCGGCGGCACCGTGATGGACTCGGTGTCGCGGAAGGGAATTGCCGGGGCGTACATCACGTTGGCCGGAACACACTTCGCGGCGGTGTCGGATTCGACGGGCCACTTCTCCATGTCGGCGGTGCTGCCGGGCGAGTACACCGCGGAAGTCCACACGCCCGCCCTCGACAACATCGACGCCGTGAGTCAATCACCGGTGTCGTTCACCGACAGCGCGGCGGCGGTGCAGATCCGGGTGCCGACCGCGGAGCAGATCGGCGTCTCGCTCTGCGGAGGCTCGACGACTCGCAGCGATGGCATCATCATCGGCAATGTCGAGCAGCACGGGGACTCGGTGCCGCCGTTCAATGCGCGGGTGTTCGCCGAATGGAAGGGCGGGGGCGACGTGCTTCAGTCACTCGAGGCGCGCACCAACGAACGCGGCATCTTCCGCTTTACAGAGGTTCCGACTGGAATGCATGCCGTCGTGGTGCGCAAGGTGGGATATGGCGCACTGGAGACGAAGCTCTCATTCGACGCGAACACTTTACAGCGTGCGATGTTTCTCAGCCGTAGCATCACACTCGACTCGGTGCGGATCGTGGAGCAGCGCCCCGCAATTCCCGAGTTCGAGGACCACAAGAAACTCGGCATGGGCAAGTTCATTACCCGCGCTCAACTCGAGACGCGCGAAGGACGACACCTAGGCGAACTGCTCTCGACTCTCGTCGGCGTGCACATCACCGGCAAGTCACCCCGTGCGTACGTGGCTGGTAGCCGGGGCCCGCGCAGCATCACGAGCGGCTCCTGCCTCGCGAATGTCTACTTCGATCACATGCTCATGTACGGTCGGCCCGGCGACCCGCCCTTCGACGTCAACACCATTCCGCCGGAGCAGATCGAGGCAATTGAATACTACGCGAGCGCGACGGTCACTCCGATGGAGTACTCCACGCTGAACTCGCAGTGCGGCGTGATCGTGATCTGGACGCGCCGTTGAGCGACACGACCGCCCGCGCGCGCTGGGCCGCGTGGGTGGCTCCGTTCTGTGTGGGCATGGTCACCTTTCTCGCGTTCCTGCCGACACTCCGCAACGGTTTCGTGAGCTGGGACGACGACAGGAACTTTCTCGCCAATCCTCACTATCGCGGGCTTGGTCTCGAGCAACTGAGCTGGATGTGGACGACGTTCCACATGGGCCACTACGTGCCCCTCACGTGGATGACGCTCGGATTCGATTTCGTGCTCTGGGGAATGAACCCGAAGGGCTATCACTTTACGAGCCTCCTGCTCCACGTCGCGAACGCGGTCGCGCTGTACTACGTCGCACGAAGGCTCTTTGCCTCCACGGGCACTCGGCACATCGTGGCAGGCAAGAGCCAGACGGCCGGCACGAAAGCCCGCGATGAGAGCACGACGACATTCGCCGCCGTCTTCGCCGCGCTGATGTTCGCGGTGCATCCATTGCGGGTCGAGTCGGTCGCCTGGGTCACCGAGCGGCGCGACGTGCTCTCACTGCTTTTCGCGCTCCTTTGCCTGCTCGCGTACCTGCGATCGACCGAGGAGGTCCATGCGCGACGCTGGTACTGGGCCTCAGTAGTTCTTTTTGCGTGCGCGCTGCTCTCGAAGGCGACCGTCATGACGCTGCCCGTCGTGCTCCTCATCGTCAACGTTCATCCGCTGCACCGCATCACGACGAGTCGCGTCAGTCGCGACGCCCTCAGACGTATCGCCGTGGAGCTCCTGCCGTTCGCACTCTTGTCCGCGGCCACCATGCTTGTCTCGGTGATCGCACTGCATCCGGCCGGACAGCTCCGGCTCAGCGGCAAGGTTGCCGTGTCGGCGTTCAGCCTCTGCTTCTACCTGTGGAAGACCATCGTTCCCGTGGCGCTCTCGCCGTTGTACGAGATGCCGCGCGTGGTTGATGCGAGCGGAGCACGCTACCTCGCGAGCTACGCGACCACGCTGCTGGTGTCGGTGGCCGTCGTCGCGAGGCGACACCGGTGGCCATCGCTCGCCGCGGCGTGGATCGCCTTTGTCGCCCTCTCGCTCCCGATGCTCGGCATCATCCAGAACGGTCCGCAAATCGCCGCTGACCGCTACACCTATCATTCCGCCCCCGCGCTCGCGCTGCTCGCTGGCGTCGCCGTCATCCATGCGATGTCAAGCGTTCGGGTCGAGCGAGTCGGTGTGGCGGCAGCGGCAGTGGCGTTGATCCTCGCCGTACTCACGTGGAACCAGTGTTCCGTCTGGAGAGACTCGAGCTCACTATGGGCGCGCGTTCTCGCCGTCGAGCCGCGGTCCGCGTACGCCCACAGCGCCTCGGCGACCCTCCTCTTCGAGGGCAATCGAATCGACGAGGGGATCGCGGAGAGTCGAATCGCCACGGAGCTCGACCCGAGCCTCGCTGAAGCACACAACAACTTCGGTGTCGGGCTCGCGCGTCAGGGACACTACGACGACGCGATCGCGCACTATCGCCGCGCGCTCGAGCTCAAGCCCTCATACGACGAGGCGCGTGGTAATCTGGGCCTCGCGCTCGCACGGCTCGGCGACCCGGATGGCGCGATCGATCAGTTCCGCCTCGCCCTGGCGGACAATCCAGACAATGCCGACACCCACGTGAACTGGGGCAATGTCCTCGTGCGCGCCGGACGATTTGTCGAGGCCATGGCGCATTACCAGGCCGCCCTGGTGATTCGCCCCGACGACGCCGACGCCCACCTCAACTGGGGTGTCGCACTCGCGCGCGATTCGCAGCTCGGCGCCGCGATCGAGCACTTCCGGCAGGCGCTCGCCCTCGACAGCAGCTCTGCCGACGCGAGGCTCTATCTCGACCGGGCCGTGGCGCTCAACAAGTAGCGTCCGCGCAGCAGCGGCGTCCTCATCCGCGCTGCACGTGCGCGAAGAGCGTCTTCCGGACTTCGGGGTTGCTGATCTTCCACATGACCCCGTCCGTGAAGTAGTGATGGATGTTCAGGAACATGAGGAGCAACACGGGCGTCACCTTTCCGGGCTGCTCACCGAACACTTTGGCTACCGCATCCATCGCTCGGCCGGGAACCACCTGAGCGATCAGGAAGCTCAGCACAAGCAGGATTAACCCGTACAGCACCATGTGTTCAATGAGCCGCCGCCGCGACGTCGTTACCTCGGTCGACGTGCGATTCATCTCGACACGAATGGGGAACGACAGGTACTGGAGTGCGTGCGCGATCTGGATCCAGAAGATGGCCTTGGGGTCGCGCGCCATGACCGCGTACCAGACGAAGATCGCGACCCAGGCGATGAGTGCTCGCGCAGGTGGACGTATGCCGGTGCGTCGCCACATGCGCACGAGCCCCGTGGCGCCGATCGCAAATGCCACCAGGGTACCAGCGCTGATGAGCAGGTACGCCGGCCGGATCGCTGACGGATCGCGGAGTTGGGTATAGAGAAACCACGTCACGTGCCAGGCGAGAAGGATGCGGAGGCTCGTGCGCACGAGCGTGCGCTCCGACCGCGTGAAGGTCGTGCCTTCCAGCCAGGCATATGACGCCATCATGCCCCACACCTGTCCCGTGTAGTGCCACGCGAGGTAGGCGCTCGCGATCGAGATGAGGATCACGACGCCCGCTGTCGAGGACTGCGCGTCCAGGATGGCGCCGAGTATCGCGATCAGCAGGATGATGGGCATGTAGATGGATGCCCACCGGTGCTGCAGGATCGTCTGGCGGTCGCGATAGACGAGGCGATACGACGCCATGAAGTGCGGCATGTTGATCGCCGTGCCCACCCACGCCTGTGCCCCGACACCGATGAGCAGCAGGTCAGACCGGCCGCTCAGCAGGAGCGGCACGAACACGATCACCGACAATCCCCCCGCGAGGAGAAAGTCGGCGATCGGAGAGATGATCGAGGCGCGACCTGTCAGTGCAGCGGGGGTTTGATGACGGGTGGCAGAACCTCGCCAGTGCCCTTGATTCGCTTCACGAGCACCGCGCCGCCGTTGGCCACCGACCCGAACTCGGCTTCGGACTGCGTGGGATCCATGTAACGGACTTCCTCCACGCTCACGGCCATGATGTTCTTGAGCGCGTTGAAATCCGACTCGCGTGCTCCATCGACATACAGAGACATGCGCGACGACGAATTGCCGAGCGTCCGTATCCCGCGCGCAGGTGCGAGGAAGTGCGGTCGCAGCGCGCGGATCACCGCGAATATGTCCTGGTCCTTCTGGGCCGAAGCCTCGATCTCCTCGCGCGTGATCAGGTCCCGGCTCTTTTTCTGCTGCGCAAGCAGGCTGGCCGGCGCCACACTCATCGCGCTGACGGCAATGAGCAGCGTGGTGACGACAAATCGGGTTCTGTTCATGGGTTTACCTCTTCGGGATGCGGAAGTATCTCATTCGGTCCGTCCCACGAAAAGGGGTCGCCGGCGCAATGCCGGCGACCCCGTCCTTCGTTTGCTTCGAACAAGCCTGAATCAGGTGCCGGCCGGACGTGGCGGACGACGATCCCACATGAACGAGATGCCCGTGACCGGGAACTGAACGGCATTGCTGCCGATGGTAAATGCCACTGGCCCCTGATTCGGCGCGCCGGAGAGCGTAGCTGTTGTTGTGCCGTTGAACGACGAGACCGTGTAGGCCACGCCGCCCACAGCGATCTGCATTCCGTTGGTGAACTTCCCGGCCTGTGACGTGCTGAAGGTCGCCGCACCGGTGCTGTCAGTGATCGTAACAGTGCCCGCGCCGACAGGGCCCGTGAGGGCCGTCACCGACGGCGGGAAGACGATCGCCGAGACCGCCGAACCAGCCTGCGTGGTGCCGGGCAGTCCTTCGATATCGAGCGTGGACGTGCCAGCGCTTGACGACGCCGGGGCGCCGATGAGCGCGAGCGCATCGGTGAACAGCGCCGTGGCGCCACCAGCCGCCGTGACGTTGTACTTCATCTGCGCCGGTGCCGCGGTCACGAACGAGGAGCGCGAGTACGCCGGTACCGATGCCCAGGTGGCCGCCACAGGTGCCGTGCCCGCGCTCGGATACGTGCGTACGTCGATCGGGTTCGGTGTCGTGTTGATCACCCGCAGCGCGACGCTCGCGGCCGGATCGGCGATGACTTCCTCGTACACGACGAGCTTCATGCCGCCCGATCGCGCCGGACCCTGCATGATGGCCGTGTACACCTTCCCGGCCTCGAGGGTGACCGTCGTGTCCTTGAGAACCGTCGACGCGATCGCCGCGGTGTTGCCATTCAGGAAGATCCTGAAATGACGGCTGCCAGCGCGCGTGTTCTTGTACTCGATCTGTGCCGAGCCGGTCACGCCACCGCTCGTCGCGGGGCCATCACGGAAGCCGATCTGATAGTGCGCGCTGTTCTCCACCATGTCGATGAAATGGAGGTCCATCGCATTCGTGTCTGGCACGGCGTTGATGAAGCGGAATCCGGCCGTCGGGATGTCCTCGGTCTTCACGAGCGTTTCCGGGGTCGAGCAGGCACTCGCGAGGCCTACCGCCAGGCAAAGCATCGAGAGTTGAAAATGACGACGCATAGATACTCCGTAGAGGTTGAGGCGCCTGGTGACGCTCATGGCACGCGTAAGCTGCTGCCGTCGGGAGGTGGTGTGGGTGGATCGCCTTCGTTCCCACTTCCCAGCAGCGAGCGGGTCAGGAGGAAGGCGACTGCACCCACCCCTACCGCGCCCAAGGTGATCGAACGTCCCTTCGAGTAGTGACGCTCGTACGTCGATGTGACGAACTCCGATTTGATGTGAACGTTCTCGCCCTTCCAGGCCTGCTCGCCCCCGCGCAGGAAGTGCACGGCGGAGACGGCAACCAGGTACTCCGCGTTTTCCCTGCTGATCAGCCGGCCCTCGACCTGTGAGATCTCCGGCCCCATGCTGCCCCCCAGACCGACCCGACCGACGTCGTTGATGTCGAACGCGAACTCCTGGCCTATCTCCGGAGTCGCGTCCCCTGTCGGCTCGTAGGTGTAGCAGCCCGACAGGAGCGCGATCCCGACAATGATTCCGGTACAGCGGTGCATCCGCATCAGTGTGACTCAGTAGCCGTACGTTCCCTTGGCAGCCGAGAATGGAAGTGTCCCGCCACCCAAGCTGTAGATCTCTGTCCCCGACTTGCCACGCGCTTGGAGATCCTGGTACGGCGGCGCCCACTCGAGCGGCGTTCCCTCCGGCAGGTCACCCCAGCCACGGCTATCCATGAACCACTGGATGAAGCCGGTATACGCGGTCTCGTTCCGCTTCTCCCACTTGAGTGCCTCCATCATGTTCCCGCAGGCCAGCGTGTTGAACCCCGGACCGACGGGAACCTTCGGCACGCAGGCGTTGTCACCCGGGACAGGCGTGGTGTTGTCGAGGGCGACGAGGGCGGGCAGGCCGCCGTTCTTCGTGCGCGTCTTGTTGATGAGCGCCGCGGCGGCCGCAAAGTTGTTCTTGCGAATCTGTCCTTCGGCCTCGAGGAGGTTGATCTCCGCCAGCGTCATGAACACGAGCTTGCCGTTGCGCGCCGAACCGCCGTCGCCGGCTGTTCGCCAGGACCACCAGCGAGCGTGATCGTAGTTCGACAGTCCCCAGGTGGGGCTCGACGGTGGATCGTTCGCGCTCGGACGATTCACGAAGTAGCGCTTGCACACCTGCGCCGCCGCGTTGCACTGCGACAGTGCGAAGTCGGCCTGCTGGTCTGCGCGCGATGTGCCCTGCGGCCAGCGCAGGTCCGGCGTCACCATGAAGAACGATCCGTCCGCGCCGCGTGAAGCGAGCGGCTTGGCAATCCATGACGCAAACGCACCGGACGTATCCGCCATGCCTGCGATGAACGGCGACATCTGATGCCACGTGCCGTACGAATAAATCTGGTTGACCACGCCGTTGAACGGGCCGCTCACCGTGTTGGTGATGTTGTCATGGTCGGCGGTGATGCCGCCCTGCGCGTCCGCAATGACCGCCGTCCAGTCGACCGCCGCGCGCTCAGCCGGCGTGCGAGCGACGTTGGCGCGAATCCGGGCACGATAGCTCTTGATCAGCTTCACGAATTCGACCTTGTCGAAGGTGGTCGAGGACGGAATCCACGTCGCGGGCAGCGGGAATCCGTTGCCCCCCGTTCCGGCCGCATTCGTAAAGTCGATCGCCTTCTGGAACGCATCCTCGGCTGCCAGCGCTACGTCCGCGTAGCCCTTGAGCGGACCCGGATCCTGCGCATCCGTCGTCTCGTCGATCACGGCGGACGAATCGTACACAAGCGCCGAATACCCGAGCGAGATGCCGCGCAGGAACTGCGCGAACGCCTTGGCGCGGTTGTCCTGGTTGGTCGAGCCGAGGGTGAAGCCCGGCTTGTTGAGCGTGGCGAGCACGCTCGATGCCACACGCGTCACCTCGTTCATGTAGCTGTAGACCTTCTGTTGCTCCGCGGCGCACCCGTTGCCGATGGAGTTGTCGTTCGATGGACGCGGAATGGTGACCCGCTGTCCCATGCAGTTGTTCGAGAGACTCGAGAAATCCTCGAAAGCCATCACGTACCCCATGAGCGCGACGTTGCCCGTGGTGCGATAGAGCCCTTCATGCCAGCGCTTGTAGTACGTCCCGATGAGCGACTCGACGTCCGTGGACGACGCGAGGACTCGCGCCGTCTCCGGTTGGTTCGGGTTGGACACCACGAGATCGCACGCGCCGGTACCGAGCAGCCCAACGACGAGCGCCGCGGTTCGGATCCAGGTTCGATTCATATGCAAGCCAACTCCTAGAAGCGCGTGGAAAGGGAGAACGTGAACGTGCGAAGCGTCGGGAACTGGAAGGCGTCGACCTGGTTCGTCAGCCCGGAGCCCGATCCGATCGTGCCACTGCCAGAGTTGGAGCCGACTTCAGGGTCGAGACCGGTGTAGCTGGTGAAGGTCTTCAGATTTCGCCCAATGACGCCGATCGTCCAGTCGCCGACGCGCGCCACGGGGCCGACCTTGTACGTGAGGCTGACTTCGCGGAGCTTCGCGAACGACGCCTTCTCGACGACGTAGTTGTTCGGTCCGAGCACGTCATACAGGCCGCCGATCCCGGTGGTCTCGCTCGGGCCACCGCGCCACTCGTAGCCAAGCGGCACGGCCGTCTCGACCGTCTGGCCGGCGGCGTCGAAGTAGTTGGAGCTGAAGTCCAGGATGCCCCAGCCTTCGCCCTGGTTGTACACGGAATGGCCGATGGTGCCATCGAGCAGTCCGTACAGGTTCAGGCGCTTGTACGTGATGTTGTTGCTGTAAGTGAAGCGGAAGTCCGGCAGTGCGTGGCCGATGATCTGGTTGAAGCCAGCGCCTTCACCCGCCTCACCCTTGAGCGGACGATCGACGATGGGCATGCCCCAGTAGAGCGGCACCTTGGAGCCGAAGGGTGACTTGCCCTGCGCGATACAGTCGGCAGGCGTCGCCGCACCGCCACAAACTGGCAGGATCGTCTGCCACAGGTTGCTCGTGATGCCGTCCTTCCAGCTGTGCCCGTCGCCCACGTAGACGACGTAGCCGCGACCGTTCACCTGATATGTCTTGCCATCGCCGCACAGCGGCTGCAGTAGCGCATTCATCTGGTCGCACGCCGTGTAGAACCGGCGTCCCCAGATGCCACCATACAGGTTCTGCGGCTGGTCCGTCGGGTCATTGCACACGCGCACGCCGTTCTGCACGCAGCTCGGATCCGTGGTGGCCGTGACGTGGAACATGCTCGACGTTCCCTGTCCGGTGCCCCCATCCTGCACGTACTCGGACGTGAAGAGCTCCGAAATGTAGGTGCGCGTCCGGTCATACGTCCCGCGCATGCTCCAGCTGAAGTCCCTCTTCTCCATGATCGGAAGGTTCAGGCCGATCTCCCACGTGTGGTTGTCGAGCGATCCGGCGTTCTGCCACTGCTGCGAAAAACCGAGCGATGCCGGGGTGTTCACGAGCAGGATCTGGTCGCGGGTACGCGAGTCCGCCTTCGTCACCTCGACGCCGAGCCGGTTGAACAGCGTGAAGTCCGTTCCGAATTCGTTTTCGGTGGTGGTCTCGGGGCGCAGCTTGGAGTTGCCAGCCTGGCCCAGCGAGCAGCCCGTCGATCCGCAGTTGTAGGTCTCGTACTGCGCATTGAAGCGCGGCGTGCTGCCGGCGGTTCCATGCGAGGCGCGAATGCGGAAGTCGTTGATCATGCCGAGCTTCCAGAACGGCTCCTCGGAGACACGCCACACGCCGGAGATGCGGCCGAAGTTCGCCCAGCGGTTGCCTTCCCCGAAGAGGGAGCTGCCGTCGCGCCGGACCGTTCCGTCCAGCACGTAGCGGTCCTTGAAGTCCAGGCTGCCGCCGGCAGACATGCCGACGTTCTTGATTGTCTGGAGGCTCGACCCAACGGACTTGTTCGTCTGGAGATTGCTCGACGTGTAGACGTCCTTCACATTGAAGATCTGGCCGCTGCTGTTGTTCGAGTTCTGGTCGTCCTGGTCGTACAGGCCGCGGAACTGGAGCTTGGCATTCAGGTCGCTGCGGACCTGCTTGCGCAGGGTCGCCGTGAGGTTGGCGTTCGACGACACCTCACCACCGTTGGTGTAGGCCAGGTTACCGAAGTTGTTCGCTGAGGACGTCGAGAAGGTGCGGTAGCCCTTCTTCACGTACGACGTTTGCAGCGCCAGGCGATTGTCGTATGCCGCGGTGCCCTCGAGGGTGAACCACTCCTTGGGGAAGTAGCGCGCCGTCACGTTGCCGAGGATGCGATAGGAATCGCTGGTGTTGAAGAGGTTCTCGGTATCGTACAGGAACGTGCCGCCCCCGTTGCCGGTCGGCGTGTGCAGGCTGGCGCCGCCGCTGCGGACCAGGTAGCGGCCCAGCGTGTCGCGCGCCAGGTAATCGGTACCTGCGGACGCACCACGCATGAGCTGGCCGAAAATGCTGCCGCCGCTGCTGCCGCCGCTGCGGTTGTCGTTCGTGCCCTTGTCGTACAGCGTGCTGGTCGAGATGGTGAGGTCGGAGCGCGCGTCGTAGTCGAGGTTCACGCGGGCGCGCGCCTGCTTGTTGCCATTCAGCCCGAGAATGGCATCCTGCTGCTGCTGGTAGGATCCGCTCGCGAAGAAGCGCACGGCGGCGACCTTGCCGGTGGCGTCCGCGGAGTTGATCGTCGTCGGCGCGCGGGTGACGGCCTCCGCGAGCATGTTGTAGTAGTGGTCCGGCCAGATCTGCGCCTGGAACAGGTTCTGGAGATCGCCGTTGCTCACACCGGGCGCACTGTACTGACCGGCAAGCGGGGTGCGAAGGGTGTCCGCATTCACGTTGTTGATGCGCAGGATCTCGTTCATCCAGTTGTACGTGCGCGAGCAACCCGCGACCGCGCCCGAGCCAGCCACGCAGAAGCGCGTGCCGGTTTCATCGAGCTGGATCTGGTGGTTCACCGGCTGCCCGTAGTTGATGCTGTTCAAGTCGCTGTACCCGTACTCGGTGCGCGCGTTGAACTTGATGCCATCGCTGCCCGACGCGCCGCGCTTGGTGCGGATGGTGATGACGCCATTCGCGGCGCGCGTCCCGTAGAGGGAGGCGCCGGCGGCACCCTTCACCACTTCCGCAGACTCGATGTCGAGGCCACCGAGCTCGTTGAGGCTGCCGACGTTCATGATGGCGCCGTCAACGATGATGAGCGGACCGACTCCGCGACCCGTCGCATTGATCGACGTTGGTCCGCGAAGCTGGATCTCCGGATTCGCGCCGGGACGACCGCTGGTGTTCGCGATGCGAAGACCGGCCACCTTGCCCGCCAGCGCCTTCATCGGATCGAGCGCGGGGACCGGCAGGTCTTCCGAGGTGACGCGACCAACCGAGAACGGCACCTTGGAACGCTCCGTTCCTTCCACGACACCCGTGACCACCACCTCACTGAGGCGATTCACATCCGACTGCATGGTGAAGTTCTGCGTCTGCGCGCCGGGGACGATCGTGACAGAGCGCAGCTGCGACTGCAAGCCGATCGCGCGAATGCGGAGGTTCACCTTCTGTCCAGACACACGCGCCGCGGGAACGCTGATGGTGTAGGTACCCGCCGCGTTGGTGCCGATCGACACCGACAGTTCGTTGATGTACAGGTTCGCGGCTTCGACGGGCTGGCCGGACTCGCTGGTCACCTTTCCGGTGATGACAGCGGTTTGTGCCCGTGCGGTTACGGCCGGCGTAGCGAGCAGGACGCTCACCATCGCCAACGCAAACACCCGGACACGGTTACTGATGGTCATGATCATCTCACTCCCTCGATGAGCGTAAGGGGACTGCAGCACTACCGTGCTTTCGAACGAACAGCGGCAACAAAAAACGCCACAGGAGCGAACCTTTTCCGCCGCGGCGGTGTCACACCTGTAGGAAGTCGGAAACAGCGGGGCAGGCACGAGAGGCCGGTCGTGCGCGTACGTCAGGACAAAGCCGCCAATGAGAATTGGCGCCTCGCGGGTTTGCCGTGCGTTCAACGGTGACCGCGTGTTTTTTGCGGTGTGGAGGGCGGGCTACTAGTCCAGACCCGGTGCGAAACCGAACGGTCACACCGGCTGTTCAGTGACCCCGGCGCGCCTTCCGTCGGCCTGAAAACGAATACTTAAGCATTTCTAAGCGGGCGAACGTACGGCCCCGAACGCCGGCCCGCAAGGCTCGGTTCACGGCAACGTCACCGCTCCCGTCCTGCCGCACGCCGTACCGGTCGAGGTCGGTTGCGACGATGGTGCGATTCCCGTGATCATGACATCCACTCCGCCGGGACATGTAACGCCGTTGATCGTGACACTGCTCGCCACCATGTGGAGGGTGATGGTGCTCCACGTGTCGCCGGCGATGGCCACGGTGCCCGTCACCGTCACGTTGGGCGCCGTCACCACGCGCACGGTCGTGATCTCATCGAATTGGCAGGCGTCAAGCGTGCCCGTCACGGCCAGCGTGCCGCTCCCCGTGCCGGCGGTCTTGCTACCCGACAGGGTGCCGCTATAAGTACCGGAGCCGCCGCGCGTGCAGGGCAACCCGTAACTCAGTGCGAGATTGAACGTATCGGTCGACGGCTCTCGTTCCCGAAGGATGGCACTGACCGCGCCACCCCACAGGTACCCGAGGGTGGCGTACGCGTCGTTGTTGCTGATGGGCGAGTTCAAGCTCTCGTCGATCCCGCCCGCGCACCCCGACCCCAACATCGTTGCCAGGATCACGGTCGTGCACTGCAGCACCGACATCCACCTTCGTGTCTTCATCACGGCCTCGAAGTGAGACGATTGCGAAACAGAAGGGTCGGCGCGAGCGCCGACCCTCTGTGTCCTCTTCCCTGCAACTTCCATGACCTTCGCTACCGCAGCGTCATGGCTTGACCGAATTGGCCGGATTCGTCGAACCACCGAACGTGTACAGTGCTTCCTGCTTGACGCCCAGCTCCTTGGCCGGCACCGGCATCTCGTGCGGCGTACCGGCGCGCAGCCCGCCGTTGCACGGACCACCGACAATCTGCACACAGTTCGGGAGACGACGGCGATTGTAGAATGGCGTGGAGCCGAGCCCGAGCAGCTCGACATCCTGCTCGTACTGGAGCTTCGTGAGCAGGCCGGCCACGCCGTCTGCTGCCGTCGCCGGAGCGAGACCACCACGCGTGACGCGCGTGTTGTTGATGAGCGTCGCCGCCTGCGCCAGGTTCGGCGTCGGCTGGCGAATGAGCGCCTCCGCCCAGATCAGGTCGTTCTGGGCCGCCGACATCACCGGTGCCGGGCCATAGCCACCCCAAATGCCCGTCGGATCCATGTTGCCGCTCAGGTCGTACCGGATCTGGCCGATGTTCGACTGGTGATACTGGCCACGCGAGGCACTGAATATCTCGTACTGAGAGTAGCTGAAGTCCGTACCGGGCCTGCTCGTCGGCGTGATCGGGATGGTGCCGAAGCCATCGACGATGCTCTCGTCGCCGAAGGTGCCGTCGCCCAGACGGTTATCGGGAGAATTCGGCTGCGGGTTGCCCGTCTTGCCGGGGGCACAGCTGGACGTGCCGACCGATCCGCAGTAGGGATTGGCCTGCGTGGCCGGATCCAGCTCGTTGGCGATACGCGTATGGATCACGCCTGTATCGATGGCATCCATCCAGATGAGCACCTCGTGACACCACTGGCTGCATCCATCGCCGACGAAGACGAAGTCGAAGGCACCGCCGGTCGACATGCCCTTCGACGCATACGACGCCACCTTCACCCAGTCGACCTCAGTGGTATTCTCCGCGGCATCACGCGGATAGTAGGCAAGCGTCATGGCCGCCATCGTGTTCGCGATGCGGGAGATCTGCGTGTTCGTGTAACTGCGGCCGTTCGTCCACGCGGCCGGGGTGGTGAACACATTCGCATTGGCCAGGGCAATCGCGGCGTCGAGCTTCGCCACGGCGGCGTCGCGCATCAGCTTGCGATTGGAGTACTGGAGTGTGCTGACGTCAACCGTTTCGTCGACGATGTAGCCCTTGTCGTAGTTCATCGAGATGCCCGAGAGCGCGGCCCCGAGCATGAACTGCGCGACCGTCTCGGAGCGCTTGGTATCCGCCACGTTGTTGATGACGACCTTGTCGGTACGGATGGCCTTCAGCACATCGCTCGCCGAGGACGCCGCGCCGTAGTACGCCGTCCAGTACCACTCCAGGTGCGCGCGCTCCTGCGCGCCCGGGTCGTTCTTCCACGGACGCGTGTTGCGCGAACCGTCGGCATCCTGGCTGTTGATGTACAGCATGAAGAAGTTGTTCCACGATGACGAGTAGGCGTCCGCCAGTGTAGACAGCGGCCCGACGGCCATCATGCCTTCGTATCCGGTGAACCACGTGTGCAGCGTGCCGCCGGCGACCGCCTCCAGCGCGGACGGATCAGAGAGTGCACGCCGCGCGTCTGGCGCGTTCGGGTTGACCACATTGAGATCGCCGCATGCCGCAATGGCGACCGCAGCGGTGATGCCGGCCCAAAGGCCTCGATTCGAGATTTTCATAAGAGTTATCGGTTCCTGATTGAGGTGGCGGCTCAGAAGCCGAATTCGAGCATCGCGGTGAAGCTGCGATACGCGGGATAGCTGAAATTGTCAACGCGGTACGTGAACGGCTTGCCGGCGCCACCGCTGACGTCCGGGTCATAGCCCGAGTAGTTCGTTGACGTCCACAGGTTGCGGCCCACCAATCCGATGCGCGGCGTCTGCACGGAGCCGAGGTGCAGCGTCTGCACCAGCGACGCGGGGAGCGCGTAGTTCACCGACAGCTCGCGAAGGCGGACGTACGAGCCGTCCTCGACGAAGTAGTCGTTCGCATTGATACCGTTGTAGAACACCTTGTAGTAGTTGATCGGCTTCTTCTCGGCCTGCGGCTTGCCGCGCTGGTCGAAGACCGGATCGCGCTCCTCATTGAACGGCCACTGACGAGTGAGGTTGTAGATGTTGCCGCCCTTCACCCAGTTGAACAGCGTGTTGACCGACAGGCCCTTCCACTGCATGGTGTTGTTCAGCGAGGCGTTGAAGTCCGGGTTGACGTCGCCGATGGTCTGGAGCGACGAACCATTCTCCAGGAATGCCTTGAGCGGGCGCTCTGCCGGCGTGCCCTTCGTTGCGGCCGCCACGTAGAAGCCCTCTTCATTCACCACGTAGTCGGTCGCGACACCCGACAGCTTCTTCGCGGCGAGCGTGGTCGCCAGCTGGTCCGCGGTCTTGATCCACCGCTCGCCGTACATCGTGCCGAACACTTCGCCCGCCGCCACGCGGAAGAGCTGCGTGTTGCCGTCGGGGCCGTTGAGGAACGGCGGCACCGCCAGCGCCGTGATCCGCGTGCGCGTGCGGTCGCCCGTCACGTTCACGCGCCAGAAGTAGTCGTTCTTCGACAGGAGCAGCACGCTCGCCGCCAGCTCGTGCGTGTTGCCGGCGAGCGTGCCGGCGTTCTGCCACTGCGTCTGGTAGCCCGCGGCCGCCGACAGCGGCACCTGAAGGATCTGGTCCTTCGTGAGCTTGTCGGAGTAGCTGTACTCCAGCGTGAACCGCGTGAGGAAGTTCAGGTTGAATCCGTATTCCTTTTCCGTCGAGAACGCCGGACGGAGATCCGGGTTGCCGAGGGTAACTTTCTGCGGGCTGCCGGCGGAGATGCGCAGCGTCTCGTACTGTGCGTCGAACGTGGGACGGAGGCCCGCTGTTCCATACGATGCGCGCAGCTTGAACTCGTCGACGCCCGGAATGGTGAAGTCCTGCGAAACTCGGTAGGCGGCAGACAGGCGGTGATAGATCTGCGAGCGCTGCTCCGAGCCGAAGAGCGAAGACTCGTCGCGACGAATGACACCGTCGAAGATGTAACGATCCTTGATCTCGAAGGTGGAGACCAGGAACGCATTCTTTGAGCGGAGCTGCTCGGTGCGGGAGGCCGGAGTCACCGGAGTGTTCGGATCCGGCGAGTACGCCGAGAACTCTGGGACGTTCGGTACGGTGAGCGCCGAGGAGTTCACGCCTACGAACGCGCTTGTCTGGTCCTCGTAGACGTACGCGACCTTCGAGGTATTGGTCAGCCAGTTCCACGTGCGGACCGAGGTCAGCGTGACGCCGGTGTTATACGACCGATTACTGTAGGACGTGTCAGCGAGCGCGCCCTTGTCCTTGCCACCCGCCGAGTTCAGGAAGCCGAGCGGGCGGAAGTTCTTGTAGTTCTGGTTGGAGACATCGTAGTTGACGTTGCCCTCGGCCGTCAGCCAGGTGAGCGGGCGATATCGACCCTTGAAGGTTCCGGTGAAACGATCGCGGTCGTTGCTGATCTGACGCTGCGACAATCCGTACAGTGGATTGTTGAGGTTGCCGGACTGCGGCGGCTGCTTGATGACGGCGTTGTATGGCGTGCCGTCCTTGTTCGGCGCCAGGAGATCGATATTCGGCTCGAGGAAGCGCAGGCCGAAGAAGATGCCGGTGTCCTCGCCCTGGTCGGCGTGCGAGCGGCCATAGAAGGCGCCGGTGGAGAGGTCCACCTTGTCGCTGATCGCCTGATCGAGATTGAGGCGGAAGTTCTGCCGCGAGAAGCCGGACAGCAGGTTCAGGACGCCGCCGTCCTTCGTGTTCTGGAATGACGCATTGAAGTTGTTCTCGCCGCGCCGCTGCCCGAACGATGCGTAGTTCGTGGCAAAGGTGCCGGGATGAAAGACCTGCCCCAGTTGGTCGTAGGTCTTGAGGTAGGAGTTGTCCGAGATCTCGTCAGTCTTGAGGACGCGATTGCCAGTGGCATCGCGCGCGAAGTCGCCGGAGGCATCCACCTTGTACGCGTGCGAGGTGTTGTTGGCCAGGGTGCGCGGGAGGTTGTTCTGCCCATACTCGTTACGCACCGTGAACGAGCTCTGGCCCTCGGCGAGCATGGCCCCGCGCTTCGTGAAGATCTGCACGACGCCGTTGGCGGCGTCCGAGCCATAGAGGGAGCTGGCCGCGGCGCCCTTGATCACCTCGACGCGCTCGATGTCCTCCGAGGCGACGTCGGCGAGCGAGAGGCGCGAGATGGTGCCGTCAATGATGATGAGCGGATCCGTCTTGCCGCTGATGCTGGCAGGCGAGCGCAACCGAATCGCGGGCGCCGCGCCCGGCTGGCCGGAGACGGTAACGACGCTGGCGCCAGCCACCTTGCCGCTGAGGCTGGCGAGTGGGGAGATGCCCGGCGCGTCCTTGAGCTGCGTATTGTCTACCACGGCCACGGAAAAGGCCGTGTTCTTCTGCGAGGTCGCGTCGCCCACACCGGTGACGACGATCTGCTCGAGATTCAGGATATCCTTCTCGAGGACGAAGTCCTTGTCAACGCGACCGAGGGTGAGGACGACGGGCAGCCGCTTCGGCTTGTGGCCGATGAAGCGCGCCACGAGGTCCACGGTACGGCCCGTCTTGCCCGCGACGTCCACGGTAAAGTTGTAGCGGCCGTCGACGGACGTGACGGCGCCAACACCGAGCGTCGGGATGCCCACGCTGGCGCCACCCAGCGGCCGCCCTTCGGAAGTGACCTTCCCCGAAAACACCGCAAGCTGCTGGGCGTATGCCGTACTGGCACACGCGAGAATCGCGATCGCCGCGATGGGGATGATCCGGCGGATCTGTGTACGATCCCTGTGCATCAAGAACCTCGCTGTGGGGGGGTGGGGGTGATGCCGAACGACCAGGGCAAGAGCGCAACGCCGGCTGCGGGGGGCTGGGACAGTGGAATGCCCTTGAAGCCAGCCTTGCGCAACAAGCGAGAACCGGATAGTGATGGCCACTGTACGATAAACGGCGAAAGGCCGCAACCCCGCGGCTCCATTCTGGTCGCTATCTGTACAAACTCCTTGTACCAATTCGTTGCGGGTGGTCTTCCCGCACTTGACTGATGCAGCCGTTCGCAATGGTGACGCGACTCCTTCTATTGAGCGTCCTCGCGGGAAGCGCCGCGGTGGTCCCGCGTGTGGTCGTCGCGCAGGCGCGCAGCGGCCATCTCTCGGGCACGGTCATCGATCGTGCGACCGGCAGTGGCTTGCCGGCGGCGGATATCCTGCTCGTGGATGGTGGACGACGCGTGATCACGGATTCGGCCGGCGATTACACGTTCCCTGACCTTCCCTCGGGAATCGTCCGCTTCCTCGTGCGCGCGCGCGGGTTCCCGACGACACGGGTGGCGGTGGCACTCGTCCGGGGCGAACGGCTGTCGCGCATCATCGAGCTCGATTCGACGATCGTGCACGCCGACCCCGCGCAGCCGTTGCCGGGCGTGTCGGTCGCCACCCCGGCACCTCCGGCGCCCCGATACGTCGACTTCGAGCGACGTCGCCTCATCGGCCGCGGACAGTACCTCGTCAGGGACGACCTCGAGAAGGCCGGCTATTCATCATTGCAGGATGCGGTGCGCGGATTACGTGGCGTCAACGAGGACTGCGGTGGAGGAAATGGCTGTGACATCCGGATGGCGCGCGCGCCCATGCGCTGCAGCCCCGAATACATCATCGATGAGCGAACGGACAACATCTTCGGGCCATCTACGCCAATTCGCGACATCGAGGGGATCGAGGTATATACCGGGCCGAGCGACGTCCCCGGGGAGTTCGCGGGGCGGAGCGCGGGGTGCGGCGTCGTGGTCATCTGGACGCGTTCCGGACCCATACCCAAACGACCATAAATGACGCGACCATTTCTGCTGCTCGCCACACTCCTGCTCGGCGCGGCAGGTTGTTCGCCCGACAAGGAGCCGGCCCCACGCTCCTTTCGCGAGATCATGAATGAACATGGGCGGCTCGACGCGCGGGTCGATGCCTTCAGCACGCTGGCGGACCGCGAGCGCATCCTCGGCGACTCGACGGCGCGGGTGTGGATCGTCGCGGTCGTCGATTTCCAGTGTGCCGAATGCAGGCGCTGGTACGAGGAAATGCTGCCGGGCTTGCGCGACGGACCGGTCAAGGACGGTCGAGTGCGTGTGGCACTCCTCCAGATGCCGGCCGCCGCGCATCTCAACGCCATGACCAGCGCCGTCGGTGCGGTGTGCGCGGCGACAGAAGGGAAGTACTGGGATGTCACGTCACGGATCTTCGCAACACAGGATGCGTGGAAGAACTTTCCCGATGCGCGGCCTTACCTCGACTCACTTGCGATCGCCGCCGGCGTGGACGCTAAGGTCCATCGTCAATGCACGGAGCGCGCGCGGGGCATGAAGCTCGTGCAGACCGACGCGGAGCGCAGCAAGGCGGCCGGCGTCGACTCGTTGCCCACGTTCTTCATCGGCACGCATCGGCTCGTGGGCTACTCCACGCCGGCCGCCTTTCGCGCCGTGCTCGATTCCGCGCTGGCGGGCCGTTAGCGACGTCCCTCCTCAACGACCCGGGCGGACGTGAATGTCCCGCTGGCCTGCAACGACGGGCACGATCTGCTCGCGCCCGAGCGGCCAGCGAATCCAGAGGCCCGTTGCATCAGCCGGTAGCGCGAGCACCGTGATCGCACCATCCATCGACCAGTAACCACCGCCCGCCCGCACTTCGCGAACGGGCCCACGACGTGTTCCGGCCACGACGCGCAACTGTGCACCGACGCCGAGTGGATTGCCCGCGTCGCCGTTCAGGTGCACGCGCAGGCCAGGCGTTCCGCCGACGTTGTGCCAGAGTGTGGTGGCCGCACCATTCTGCGCGACCGCGAGATCGACGCGGCCGTCCCCATCGTAGTCCGCGGCCGCCGCTCCGCGTCCGTCGCCAAGAATGGAGATGCCCGATTCCCGCACGCCGGCGGCGCGGAATGCGCCGCCACCAGTGCCGAGCAGGAGCTGTCCTGCGCCGGCATCAAACCGCATCGTCCCGGTCTCGGTGGGCGAGAAGTTCTGCGCGAGAAAGAGGTCCTCGCGACCGTCGCCATCGAAGTCCGCCACGACCACGCCGAACGCGGGCGCAATCTGCGCGGCGCGAGGCAACGCGTGTGCCTCGAATCGATCACCGCGGTTGAGGAAGAGCATGTGTTCGAACGTGGTGGCGCCAATGCGACCGACGGCCCTGGCGTCCGCCCCGAGCACCTCGTCCACGGACATCTTCGCGTATGCGGCGAAGGAGCCGACGCGATCTTGAAGGCCGGGAAGCATCTGCCCCAATCGCGGCAGCGGTTCCTGCGGCATCTCTCGCCCGCTGGCGGAGTCGCTGCGCGCGAACACCAGTCCCGGACCGCGGTTCCCGAAATTGCCAACGACCAACTCGTAAGGACGATCGACGGACGCCGTCCAGGGAATGTTGAGTCCCCAGCTCGTGGCAATGATGTCGAGCCGTCCGTCGCCGTCCATGTCGCCCACGGCGAGTCCGTTCCAGCGACTGGTATACCCCACGAGTCCAAGCTCGCGGGTGACATCGCGAAAGCGACCGTGGTCGTTGTGCAGCACGCGCACGGGACCCCACTCGGCCGCCACGACCAGGTCGGGCCAACCGTCGCCGTCGAGGTCGGCGAATGTCGCAGCGGAAAGAAGGCCGAGCGACGAGAGCGTGCGCGCATTCGCCATGTCGGGGACGAAGCGTCCGTCGGCGGTGCGAAGGTAGAGGCGCGACGGCGCCGGAAACGGCCACGTGCCCGGAATGACGCGCGCACCAACGAAGAGGTCGAGCCGGCCATCGCCGTTCACGTCGGCGAGTGCGAGCGGTCCAACGCTGGCGCTTTCCGGCGGAGCCATCGTGACCGGCGACGCGGATGCGCCCGCATGCACGGCAAATCCGAGTACCGACGCCACGTGCAAGGCCTCCGCCGGCGATCCCGCCTCATAGCTCGCCTGCCCGGCGAGCAGCATCGTACCACCGCCCTGCGCAGGCACGGGCAGGATGGTGGTGAGGTCCCACTTGGCTGGTGCACCCGGAGCGCGAAGCGGCGCAAAATGCGTCGCGGCATTGCGCAGGATCGCCAGCGATCCGCCTGCGCCGGTACCCACGACGAGATCTTCGCGTCCGTCGCCATCGACGTCGATCCAGCTGATGCCTGGCCCGAGCTGGCTGAGGCGGTTGGGCAGCAGCGGCTGCCGCGCGAAGTCGTCGAAGGACGAGTCGACGTGCACGTGACCACCGAGCAGCGACGTCGCATCGGCGAAGAGTGAATGCGTCGAGTCGCTGGCGGTGGCACTCGGCGCCGCTGCACTCGCACCGGATTCGTCGATCTCATAGAGGCGGTTGCGCGGAACGCGCTTCAACTCTGTCCGCTTGCCATGACGCCATTGTACGGTAATGTCGACGAGCGAATCGCGACCCGTGGCGAACACCAACTCCTCGTCACTGCCTGACAGATAGTATCCGCCATCCGTCATTTCGCGGGACTGGGCCGGCAACGACGTGGTCTTCAGTGTGACGCGTGCACCGACGCCGCGCGTGTTCGGTGATGCCCCACGGAGGCGCACCGCGACACGCGGCTGCCCGCTCTCGTTGCGATACACGACGGGCGCCGCATCGAGACGCGTGACGAGCACGTCGAGCGCGCCATCCCCATCGAAGTCGGCGAGCGCGATGCCCTGCGAGATCGCCTCATCGACACCAAAGCCCCAGTCCTTGCTGACGTCAGTGAAGTGGACGTCGCCCTCATTGCGAAGCGCGATGCTGCGTGCGGCCAGACGCGGGAACTCCCCCTGCTCCCGGTTCCACGGCACCGGCGAGACGGAATTGCCGAGGCGCGCGACGCCGTCGGCATCGCGGATGTCCCAGCGATGTCCGTTCACGACGAGCAGGTCCTCATAGCCGTCGAGGTCGACGTCGACGAAGGCCGAGCCCCACGACCAGTCCGTCGCGGCAACGCCGGCGAAATCCGCGGCCTGGGCCCAGCGTCCATCCCCGCGCGCGAGCTGCAGCGCGTTGCGCATCCACTGCGCCCGATCCGTGGTGAGGCCCACGCGCTTCGGCAGTGGTGTGTTCGTGGAGATCTGTCGCTGGCGCGCCTGCAGCGTGGGGCTGAGCATGTCCGTCGTGAAGACGTCCACGTGCCCGTCGCGATTCACATCCGCAAAGTCGACCGACATGCACGCGTTGCTCGTCTCGCGCATCGCGAGCGCTGGGACGAGCCGGAATCCACCCTTCCCATCGTTGAGCCAGAACTGGTCAGGATCCTCGAAGTCGTTGCAGACATACAGGTCGGGCGCGCCGTCACCATTCACATCGTAGAACCGCGCAGCAAGCGTGAAGTAGTCTGGCTCCGTGCTCAGCGGCTGGCCGGCTTCATCGAGGAAGCGTGCACCCGCGGTGGGCACGCGCGTGAAGTGGCCGTGCCCGTCGTTGAGGAAGAAGAGGTCGACGTCGGCGCGCTGCGACCGCACGACGCCGCCGAGATCCGGCCGTTCCTCGATCCGGTATTCCTTCTTCCACGCGTCGGCAACTTCGTAGCGTCCGTTGACCTTCTTCACGACCTGATCGAAGGCGCGGGCCTGTGGCGGGTACGCGTCGAGTGCACTGCGTTGCTTGTACGTGGCGACGTACAGGTCGAGGGTTCCGTTGCCGTCGACGTCCGCCAGGGTCAGCGTCGTTGCCGCATAACCGCCGGCCAGTCCGCTCGAGGCGGTGGCGTCGGTGAAGTGTCCCTTGCCGTCGTTGAGCCACAGCTTCAGTGGTCCGCCGAGGGTGCCGCAGATGAGATCGAGATCGCCGTCGCCGTCCACGTCGGCGAACACGGCGCCGGTCGTGGCAAGCCCACGTGTGTCGATGCCACTGGACGCCGTGATGTCGGTGAAGTGGAACTCGCCGTCGTTGTGATAGAGCGCTGCCGCCGTTTCGACGGACGCGAGGAACACATCGGGGCGTCCATCACCGTCGATGTCACCGACAGCGGCACCGGCGCCGATGAGGAGGTTGCGATTCGCCATCGCGTGCTCGTCGTCGACGTCGTTGCGGTGGGTGATGCCCGTCGTGCCGGAGGTGAGCATCGAGAAGCCGGCGCGGCCTCGTGTGGGAACCACGAGGTCGCGCCAGCGGTAGGCGACCTCCTGATGCCAGGGCGGGTCAACGGCGGGCTTCGACTGACACGCCGAGAGGAGCACCATCGGCACGACCACTGAGCCGAGCACGGCTCGCGAGCATTTCCCCATCGGCGGTCGTTGAGTCCTCGGGTTTCCGAAACGGGGCACCGATGCACGCCCGCGCATGCGATGGTAAGCAACGCGCGCGGCTTGCGCCATGCACGAAACCGCCGAGGAATCGGAGAAGGCCAGGAGGAACAATGGCTGCCACGTCCTGCCGAACTCACCGGCGAGGATCGCGCTATTTCCCCGGCGGCAGCTGGGAGCCCCCGCCCTTGCCGACTCGCGTATCGCGCTGGAATTGCCGAGTGGCCACGCCGTGGCCGCCGCGGTTGTCCGTCGCGGTCACGAGGATCTGGCAGGGACCGGCGTGGATGTCGGTGATGTCGAGCGTATTGATCCAGACGTACGCGACATTGAACACCCCAACCTGAGTGTACTGGAGGCTCACCGTCTTTCGGCTCGGCCCCACCTCGGCGACGACGGACACGATCGGATTCGGCGCGGTGGCGTTCACCATAATCTTCAACGTATCGCCGACCACCGCATTCTCGACCGGCGCGGCAAACGTGACGACGATGCTCGGATCGACGTTGTCAGCGACGATGATGGTGGCGGCGCCATACTGGCCCTCACTGAATGCCTGGACCAGCGCGGTGCCCGGTCCCGTCGCGGTGACGAGGCCCGTGCTCGAGATCGTCGCGACATTCACGCCGACGATGCCCGTCACGGTCCATACGGGCGTCCGTCCGCTGAGCTCGACGCCGCGCACATCGACCTCAGTGGCGGAGAGCTGGAGCGTACCTCCCACGCTGAGCGCGCCCCTCGCCGGCGTGACAGTCACGGTCTGGACCGAGTCGGGCACGGCCGTCACGGTCAATGCAGTCGACGCCGTTGTTCCCTCGCTCGCTGCCGTGATCACCACGTCGCCGGCCGAGAGTGCCGTGACGACGCCGCTTGCCGTCACCGTGGCCAGAGCCGAGTCGGACGTAGTGAACGCGATTGGTCGTCCCTCCACCACGCGGCCGTTCACGGTGATCGCCGATGTCACCAGCGGCAGGCTGGCGCCGCGCAGCAGGCGAGCGGTCTCTGGCGTGATGAGCAGGTGCGCCACCACGGGTGCCACGACCGTCAGTGTGCGCTGCGCTTGTCTTCCGCCAGCGGATGCGACAAGGGTCGTCTGACCGATCGCGAGTGCCGTGATCACACCACCGGGCGTGACCGTCGCCACCGCGGGCGATGTCGAGCGCCAGCTCACGCCATCGATGCCGACCGGAGAGCTGCGCTGATCCAGGCCGGTCGCCGTCGCCGTCGCCGACAATCCGGTTTCGAGGCTATCCGCGGTGAACGTCACGTAGAGGTTCGTGAGGACGGGCGACGTGCCGTCAGGTCCCGCGGGACTACCGCCACCGCATGCCGCGGCCATGACCGTCAGCAGCACGCCCCACGCGGCGCGACGCTGACGCGTGTGCGACGCGATTGGCGCCGCTCGCCTGTCGCTGGATGCAATCATGGAGGTCTTTTAAGCTTACGCATCTGCCGGCACCGCTCGGGTCTCAAGAGTATGCGACCACCAGCACCGCCAGCGCAAATGCGAAGAGATGTTGAGGGCCATTGCCATCGGCTCGGGTGGACGCGAGCTTCGTCGCGTGCACTCCCGCATACTCCACGCGCCACAGGCCATGACGAAACGTATCAGGTCACTCACGCTTCCCGCCGCCCTCCTGCTGGCGGTCCCTGCCGCCGTGAAATACGACGACCTCCCGATGCGTGGGTTTACCACGGCCAGCGCGAAGATCCAGCGAGACTGGGAGGCGAAGTTCCGCGCCATTCCCGATCCGGCGCGCATGCGCGAGGCCATGCGTCGCCTGTCACTCCGACCCCACCATGTGGGTTCCCCCTACGACAAGGAGAACGCGCTCTGGATCAAGGCGCAATTCGAGTCGTACGGGTTCCAGGTGGCGATCGAGCAGTTCGATGTCCTGTTTCCCACGCCGGTCACACGCGTGCTCGAGCTGGTCGCGCCCACGCACTTCACCGCGAAGATCCAGGAGCCCGTCGTCAAGGAAGACCCGAGCACCGACCAGCGCAGCGAACAGCTCCCCACCTACAACGCCTACTCGGCGGATGGCGACGTCACGGCGCCACTCGTCTACGTGAACTACGGCATCCCGGCAGACTACGAGACGCTCGAGCGTCAGGGCATCTCCGTGAAGGGAGCGATCGTGATCGCGCGGTACGGCGGGTCATGGCGCGGCATCAAGCCGAAGGTGGCCTATGAGCACGGCGCCGTAGGTGCCCTCATCTATTCGGATCCACGGGACGACGGCTTCGGCGCTGGCGAGACGTACCCGAGTGGTCCATTTCGCCCGAAGGACGGCGTGCAGCGCGGCAGCGTGATGGACATGCCGACGTATCCTGGCGATCCGCTCACACCGAACGTCGGAGCAACGCCGGGCGCGAAACGGCTCGCGCGTGCCGACGCCCAGACGATCATGAAGATTCCGGTGCTGCCGATCTCCTACGCTGACGCGGAGCCCCTGCTCGCGGCGCTGACCGGTCCGCAGGCGCCTGCCGAGTGGCGTGGCGGGCTGCCGATCACGTACCGCCTTGGACCTGGGGCGGCACGCGTGCACCTGAAGCTCGTGTTCGACTGGTCGATCAAGCCGCTCTACGACGTCATTGCCCGGCTGCCCGGCTCGACCAATCCTGACGAGTGGGTCATTCGCGGCAATCACCACGATGGTTGGGTGAATGGTGCCGAAGATCCGATCTCCGGCGCGGTCGCGGAACTGGAGGAAGCGCGCGCGCTCGGCGCACTCGTGAAGCAGGGATGGCGACCGAAGCGCACCATCGTCTACGCCATGTGGGATGGTGAGGAGCCTGGGTTGCTCGGCAGCACGGAATGGGTGGAGCAGCATCAGGACGAGCTCCGAGAGAAGGCCGTGTTCTACCTGAACAGCGATTCCAACGGCCGCGGCTTCTTCGGCGTCGAAGGCTCACATTCGCTCGAGCGGTTCGCGACCGAGATCGGACGGGACGTCATCGATCCGGAAACGAACAAGCCCCTCAACGCCCGCCTGCGCGCGGCGCGGGTCGTGGGCGGTAGCAAGGAAGCCCGCACGCGCACCGACCTCCGCATCGATGCGCTCGGCTCAGGCTCGGACTTTACGCCGTTTCTCCAGCATGCGGGCGTCCCCACGTTGAATATCGGATTCGGCGGCGAGGACGACGGCGGGATCTACCACTCCATTTACGACAGCTTCTACTGGTACACGCACTTCAGCGATACGTCCTTCGTGTATGGACGCGCGCTGTCGCAGGCGGCGGGCACGATGATCATGCGCGTCGCGGACGCGGACGTGTTGCCCGAGGAGTTCGGCAACCTGTCGGAGACGACGCGCGGTTATATCACGGAGCTCAAGGCGCTGCGCGAGACGACGGCCAAGGGCATCGAGGAGCTCAACCGCCAGATCGCGGAGGGCGCGTTCGCGATGGTCAGCGATCCGCGCCGCCCCACGCAGGCGCCCAAGGCATCGCCACCCGCGAAGGCGCTCAACTTCGCGCCGCTCGAGAATGCGTCGGTCGCGCTCGACAGCGCCGCCGCGAGGTTCGAGACCGCCTATGCCGGCGTCGCGGCGAGCGCGGCGTCCACCGCGTCACTCGCCCGGGTCAACGCACTACTGCGCCAGTCGGATCAGGCGCTCCTTCTACCGGACGGATTGCCGAAGCGTCCGTGGTACATGCACTCGCTGTATGCGCCTGGCTACTACACGGGCTACGGCGTGAAGACGATGCCGGGCGTGCGCGAGGCCATCGAACAGAAGGACTGGGCACTCGCCGATACGGAAATCGTTCGCACCGCCGCGGCACTCACGCGCGAGAGCGAGCTCGTGGTGCGTGCGGCCGCCCTCCTCGAGCAGGCGACTTCCACGAGGCCCATCCCGTGAACGCGCGGACTACTTTCGCTTGTCGGACGTCGTCACCTCGATGACGCCCGCCTCGTGACCCGGTCCGCGCAGCAACACGGCGCGATTCTGGTCGAGGTACTTGATCTCGACGATCTTTGCCGCGGGGACCGTGGCGAGCGACTCGAAGTCGGGCTGCCGCGTGTCATCGATGTAGACGATCACTTCCTGGTTGCCCCCTCCGCTCGAGGTGACGTTGGACGAGGCGACACGCCCCATGGGACGGGCCAGCCACTGGGGCCGCAGGATGCGCACCGCCTCTCGGGCGGTAAAGATGCTGCTTCCGCCCTGCTCGATATCCGTCCTGGTGAGGATGCTGGTGTCGCTACGGCTTGCCGGCTGTCCCGTCACGCACGCGGCGACGAGGGCGGCGCATAGGAAAGCTAGGCAAGTGCGGCTCGGCTTGAACATGGGTGCGCTTGGCTGGTGGGGGGCGGCGCTGATGCGATGAGCGTCCAGTATGTGCGCTCCGCCGCGAGAGTGCAACGCAGTACACCTTGGCCTGGAACGCCGTTCAGCCTTGTCCGCCCGCATAGCCAACCCTGGACGCCATGATGCCTATCCACACCATGCGTAAGATCGTCGCCACGCTCACGCTGCTGTTCGGCGGCTTCGCCACGGCGCGCGCGCAACTTCCTCGCCCCGACACGCTGCGCGCGGGCGGATTGCACCGCCCGGTGGAAGTGCTCATGGACCGCTGGGGCATCGCGCACATCTACGCGGCGAACGAGCACGACCTCTTCTTCGCGCAAGGCTACACCGCGGTGCGCGAGCGTGCCTTCCAGTTCGAGGTCTGGCGACGTCAGGCAACCGGCACCATGGCGGAGGTCGTCGGAGCGCGTGCGCTCGCGCGCGATCAAGGCGCGCGCCTGTTCCGGTACCGTGGCAGCCTGGCTGCAGAGCTGGCGCGATATCACCCGCACGGTGCGGCGATCGTAGGCGCGTTCGTCGAGGGCGTGAACGCGTATGTCGACCAGATGCGCCGCGACTCCTCGCTGGTCCCGATGGAACTGCGCATGCTGGGCATCACGCCCGGCCGCTGGACCCCCGACGTCGTCATCTCGCGCCATCAGGGACTCCTCGGCAACATCGACGAGGAGCTCACCTACGGCCGCTTCGTGGCACACCACGGTGCACCCCTTCTCGAGAAGCTGGCCGGATTTCACCCTGCCCCCGCACCGAGACTCGCGCTGGATCCCATGATCGCGGGCACCGCACTCGACGCGCCGATCCTCGCGCTGTACGATGCGTTCCGCGCCCCGATGCGCTTCGAGTCATCCGACCTGCGGACGGCCTACCGGGGCGATAGCATCGCCGGACGTCGGCTCGCCCTCCTCGATTCCATCGCCGACGACGAAATGCGCGCGCGTCACCGGCGCAACATCGGCAGCAACAACTGGGTGGTGAGCGGAACGCGCACACTGAGCGGCCGACCGTTGATGGCGAACGATCCGCACCGGCAGGTGGGCGCGCCGTCGCTCCGCTATTTCGTCCACCTCAATGCGCCCGGCTGGAACGTCATCGGCGGTGGCGAGCCGGTGATCCCCGGCGTTTCGATCGGTCACAACGAGCACGGCGCATGGGGGCTGACGATCTTCGAGACCGACGGCGAGGACCTGTACGCGTACAAGACCAACCCATCGACGCCGTCGCAGTACGAGTATCGCGGCCACTGGGAGGCGATGCGAATCATTCGCGACACGATTCGCGTGAAGGGCGCCTCGCCTCGGCCGGTCGCGTTGAAGTACACGCGTCACGGACCCGTGGTCTACGAGGATACTGCTCGGCACCTCGCATACGCCGTTCGCGCGGCGTGGATGGAGCCGGGCGGTGCACCGTACATGGCGTCGTTGCGCATGGACCAGGCAACGACATGGGAAGAATTCCGCGCCGCGTGCAGCTACAGTAACATCCCGGCCGAGAACATGATCTGGGCCGATACGGCCGGGAACATTGGGTGGCAGGCGGTCGGCATCGCACCGATTCGTCCGCGGTCGAGTGGGCTCGTGCCCGTTCCGGGCGACGGACGCTTCGACTGGGCGGGCTATCTCCCCATCCTGCAGAAACCCCACGCCGTGAATCCGTCGCGCGGTTTTATCGCGACGGCCAACAACAACCTCATGCCACGCGACTACGCGCATCGCGACGCGATTGGCTGGGAATGGGCGGACGACTATCGCGCCACGCGCATCGCCGAAGTGCTCGACGCCAATGCGCATGTCTCGCTCGCGGACATGATGCGGCTCCAGACCGACTACACGTCGCTCCCCGCGAGGAGCCTCGTTCCCCTGTTGAAGGGACTCACCACGAACGACCCCGCGGTCGAGCGCGCGCGTCGTGCGCTCATTGCGTGGGACGACGTGCTCGACAAGAATTCAGTCGCGGCCGGCATCTACGAAGCATGGTATCGGGCCCTGTCCGCGAACACGACGCGCCTCGTCGTGCCCACGGCGGCGCAGGGCTTTGCGGACTACGTCCCCATGCAGGTTATGCAGTCATGGCTGACCTCACCCGGAGCCGACTTTGGAGCCAATCCGGTGAAGACGCGCGATTCACTCCTGCTCTCGAGCCTCGGCACCGCCGTGACGGAACTCATCGGCCGGTTTGGCTCGGACACGTCGGCGTGGTCGTGGGGACGCTATCACTTCGCCCTCCTCGAGCACCCGATGAGCGCCGCCATCTCTTCGTCCCTCCAGCCGCGCTTCGAGGTGGGACCGTGGCCGCGCGGCGGCGATGGCAACACGGTGGGCTCCACCGGCGACGCCGCGAACCAACGGTCCGGCGCCACGTTTCGCCTCATTGTCGAAGCGGGTGACTGGGACGGCGCCATGGGCACGAACTCGCCTGGCCAGTCCGGCAATGTCGAAAGCGCCCACTACCGCGACCTGTTCGAGCTTTGGAAGGACGACCGCTACTTCCCGGTGAAGTTCTCGCGCTCGGCGGTTACGGCGGTGACCGAGGCGCGCATCATTCTCCGGCCCTGAGGGCCTACTTGGTCCATACCGAAACGACGCCGCAGTAGTTCGCACCTGTGAACTCGGCCGGAATTTCACTGGCGCCGTTGTAAATCTCCAACGCAATCACCTCGGCGACCAGAAGGTCTCCGAGAACTGCTTCCGCCGCCTGCGTTACGGTCCGCTCGATGCCATTGACCCAGACCCCGATGCGATCGCCGGGTGCGATGAACTTTTCAGAGATGACCCGCTGCGTGCAGCGAGACATCGAGAGTGAAGTGATGGTGTTGCCGTATTTCATCTTCACATTCAGGCCGGGCGCACGCGCCAAAGCATCGCCGATGGAGCTCGAGCTCGATATCTCGTTTCCTACCATAAAGAACCCACGTCCCTGAGCGCGCCGCGTCATCAGCTCGTCGTAGCGCCACGAGCTCAGTTGGGCGGGTACGCCCTTTCCGGTCACCACACGCGCCGCCAGCAGCTGGAACCGGCGGAGTTGCGGCTCCCACACGATGTTCGTATCGACGGTAGTGAGGGTCGTCTTGAAGACCGGCGCATATCCGAGCGCGCGTGCCGTGAGCACGATGGCGTTCGCGTCGGTGCGCAGCGCGAGCAAATAGCGTCCGGCCGAATCCGTTCGTGACTCGACATCGCCTGGCGACGCCGTGACCTGAACGTCGCGCACCGGGCGTCCCTTCTCGTCGCTCACCAACCCTCGGACCAGCACGGCCCGGCTCGATACAGCCGGTTTCGCACCCGCTGTAACTGCTCCCGTGACCGAGGAGCCCATGGCAGCGGTGGCTGCTGGCGCGCGGAGATGAAAGACGTCGATCGGCCCGCTCCCTCCATTGGCTGTCATCACCAGCATCGGAACCGCCCGATGCCCGGCGCTCACCTCCCAGGCGAACGACAACTGTCGGCTGCGATCGCACTCGGTGCCGCGACACGTCATCTCGGTTGCACCGAACAGCGCGCGGCCCGCGCCAGCAGGAATCGCGAGCCGCAACTCGAAGTATCGATCGGCTGCGTCGGGCGTATCCAAAAAGGTCGCCAGTGTGAGTGCGGCCGAGTCGCGTTGAATCGGCGACGATGGGCTGGTGCTGCGGCGCAGCAGCGTCGCCATGGTGTCGAGAAAGGCCGATCCCATTCGACCCAGCCGATCTCGCGCCTCGGCGCTCGCGTCCGCGCCAACAGGCGACAGCTCCGCCCCGCCTGCGATGTCCGTGCGGTAACTCCCGCCGCACGACACGGTGGTCAGGGCAGCGCAGCTGCGCAGATCACGTAATGCGAGCGTCAACGCTAACGAGATCTGCGTCTGCGACGGGAGTGTCCCTCGCCTAGTTGACATTCAGGCGATGCCTCGGTGATGCGGCTTAC
>DAIUFP010000011.1:0-61066 GCA_036844565.1 Gemmatimonadaceae bacterium
GTTCTCGGGCGTCATCCTCGCGAACGCGGCCGCCGGGTATACGCTGATCGGCAGCGCCACCGGCCTCACGAGTGCCACGAGCAGCGCGTTCACCATCGCGCCGGCGTCGGGGAGCGTGCTGGCCTTCACCACGCAGCCGTCCAATGGCACGGCCGGCAGTGCGATCACACCGGCGATCGTGGTCACGGCGCGGGATGCCACCGGGAATACCGCCACGTCGTTCGTCGGCGCCGTGACGCTGGCGTTGGTGGCCAATCCGGGGGGCGGCGCGCTGTCCGGCACCACGACCGTCAGCGCCGTGGGCGGCGTGGCCACGTTCTCGGGGATCACCCTTGCGAATGCGGCCGCCGGCTACACGCTGAGTGCGAACGCCATCGGCCTCACGAGTGCCACGAGCAGCGCGTTCACCATCGCGCCGGCGGCGGGAAGCGCGCTGGCCTTCACGACCCAGCCGTCCAATGGCACGGCCGGCAGTGCGATCACACCGGCGATCGTCGTCACGGCGCGGGATGCCACTGGGAATACCGCTACGTCGTTCGTCGGCACCGTGACACTCGCGCTCGGGACCAATCCGGGGGGCGGCGCGCTGTCCGGCACCACGACCGTCACCGCCGTGGGCGGCGTGGCCACGTTCTCGAGCGTCATCCTCGCGAACGCGGCCGCCGGCTACACGCTGACCGCGAACGCCATCGGCCTCACGAGTGCCACGAGCAGCGCGTTCACCATCGCGCCGGCCGCCGCGAGCACGCTGGCCTTCACCACGCAGCCCTCAAATGGCACGGCGGGGAGTGCGATCACGCCGTCGATCATCGTCACGGCGCGCGACGCGAGCGGCAACACCGCCACGTCGTTCGTCGGCGCCGTGTCGCTGGCACTCGGGGCCAATCCGGGGGGCGGAACGCTGTCCGGAACCACGACCGTCAACGCGGTGGGCGGTGTGGCCACGTTCTCGGGCGTCTCCCTCGCGAAGGCAGCCGCCGGCTACACACTGACTGCCGCCGCCACCGGCCTCCCGAGTGCCACGAGCAGCACGTTCGCCATTGCGCCGGCCGCAGGGAGCGTGCTCGCGTTCACTACGCAGCCCTCGGCGGTGAACGCCGGCGTCGCCATCGCGCCGGCCGTGGTCGTTGAGGCACAGGACAGCTTCGGCAATACTGTGTCCGGCTTTACGGGTGCCATCACCATGGCGTTCGGCGCCAGCCCCGCCGGCGCGACGCTGGGGGGCACCCTAACGGTGACCGCCGTGAATGGCGTCGCGCGGTTTAGCGACCTCACCGTCAGTGCGGTGGGCACGGGCGTCACGCTCGTGGCCGCGAGCAGCGGCCTCACCGGCGCGACCAGCACACCCTTCACCGTGAGCGCTGGGGCGCCCGCGACGCTGGTCTTCACGACGCAGCCCTCCAACGGCACAGCGGGTAGTGCGATCGCGCCGTCGATCGTCGTCACAGCGCGGGATGCGAGCGGCAACACCACCA
The DNA here is from genome assembly GCA_036844565.1 of Gemmatimonadaceae bacterium. GTDB lineage: Bacteria > Gemmatimonadota > Gemmatimonadetes > Gemmatimonadales > Gemmatimonadaceae > AG11. The sequence continues at coordinate 1,476 of DAIUFP010000011.1, forward strand.
CGTCGTTCGTCGGCGCCGTGTCGCTCGCGCTCGGGGCCAATCCGGGGGGCGGGACGCTATCCGGCACGACGACCGTCACCGCCGTGAGTGGCGTGGCCACCTTCTCGGGGGTCACCCTCACGAAGGCGGCCGCCGGCTACACGCTGACTGCCACCGCCACCGGCCTCGCGGGTGCCACGAGCACCACGTTCACCATCGCGCCGGCGGCGGCGAGCGCGCTGGCCTTCACCACGCAGCCCGTCACCTCGGCGGCCGGTGCCGCGATCGCGCCGCCCGTCGGCGTGTCCGCGCTCGATGCCTTCGGCAACGTGGCCACCGCGTTCACGGGCAACGTCGTCATCACGATCGGCAACAACCCGGGCGGAGCTACGCTGACCGGGACGACGACGGTCGCCGCCGTGGCGGGCGTCGCGTCGTTCAGCAACCTGTCCCTCACCGCCCGCGGCACGGGGTACACGCTGGTGGCGACGGCCGCCGGCGTCACGAGCGCGACCAGCACCGCCTTCGACATCGCGGCCACCACGCTGGCATGGACCAACCCGTCCGGCGGCCTGTGGAGCAACCCGTCGAACTGGAGCCTCGGTCGCGTGCCTCAGGGCGCCGATTCCGTGGTGATCGCGCAACCTGGTACGTACACGGTCACCCTCGACACGACGTTCAGCGGTGCCGTCCTCATCGTGGGCGGTGGCTCCGGCATACAGACGCTGGCGCTGTCCTCGCGCACCCTGACGATCAGCGGCACGATGTTGGTGAAAGCGACCGGCGCCTTTTCGGCGACGAGCAGCACCGTCGCCGGCGCGGGCGCGCTGGTGAACCAAGGTGTGCTGACCTTCAAGGGGACGAACATCACGACGACGAGGGGCTTCGACAATCAGGCGACGGTGGTCGCCAATGCGGCTGTCAACGTCAGCGGCCCACTCACGACCGCCGCCGGGTCCATGCTACGGCTGCTGGCCGACGGCACGACGGGGTTCAGTACCTTCACCTCGGCGAACAGCTTCACGAACAACGGCGCGATCGAGCTGACCACGGCGACGAGCGGCTACAGCCCCACGCTGGCCGTCGCGGGCGGCAACACCCTGACCAACGCACCGGGCGGCACCATCACGACGCTCGTGGGGGCGGGTGGCCCGCGCCTCATCGATGCGCAGCTGGCCAACCAGGGCACCCTCACGCTGGCGCAGCCACTGACGTTGGCCCACGCGAGCGCCGCGCACACGAACAGCGGCACCATCGACGCCAGTGTGGCTGACTTCACGCTGAACCAGAGTGGCACGGCGCCGAGCTTCACCAACAGCGGCACGGTGACGATCGGGACGGGCCACACGTGGACGATCAACGGAGGCGCCCTGACCCAGAATGCGGGCACCATCGGCGGCGTGGGCACGCTGGCCCTGAACAACCTGACGGCGAACTTCGCCACCAACATCACGAACGCGACCACCGGGTTCGTGGCCTCGAACGTCACGATGAACGGCCCTGGCACGCTCATCAATGCGAGCGGCCAGACGATGTCGTTGAAGGGCGTCACTTTCGGGGCCACGAGTGGCCTGGACAACCAGGGCACGCTCATCGCCAACGCGGCCGTCACGGTGAACGGGTCGTTCACGACGAACGCCGGCTCGACGCTGCGCCTGCTCGCGGACGGCTCCACGGGGTTCAGCACGTTCACGTCGGCCAACAGCTTCACGAACAACGGCCTTATCGAGCTGACGACGGCGACGAGCGGCTACAGCCCCACGCTGGCCGTCGCGGGGAGCAACACCCTGACCAACGCGCCGGGCGGCACGATCACGACGCTCGTGGGGGCGGGCGGGCCGCGCCTCATCGATGCGCAGCTGGTCAACCAGGGCACCCTCACGCTGGCGCAGCCGCTGACGTTGGCCCACGCGAGCGCCGCGCACACGAACAGCGGCACCATCGACGTCAGTGCGGCCGACTTCACGCTGAACCAGAGTGGCACGACGCCGAGCTTCACCAACAGCGGCACGGTGACGATCGGGACGGGCCACATCTGGACGATCAACGGGGGCGCCCTGACCCAGAATGCGGGCACTATCGGCGGCACGGGCACGCTGGCCCTGAACAACCTGACGGCGAACTTCGCCACCAACGTCACGAACGCGACCACCGGGTTCGTGGCCTCGAACGTCACGATGAACGGCCCCGGCACGCTCATCAATGCGAGCGGCCAGACGATGTCGCTCAAGGGGGTGACCATCGGGGCCACGAGTGGCCTGGACAACCAGGGCACGCTCATCGCCAACGCGGCCGTCACGGTGAACGGGTCGTTCACGACGAACGCCGGCTCGACGCTGCGCCTGCTCGCGGACGGCTCCACGGGGTTCAGCACGTTCACGTCGGCCAACAGCTTCACGAACAACGGCCTTATCGAGCTGACGACGGCGACGAGCGCCTACAGCCCCACGCTGGCCGTCGCGGGGAGCAACACCCTGACCAATGCCCCGGGCGGCACGATCACGACGCTCGTGGGCGCGGGTGGCCCGCGCGTCATCGATGCGCAGCTGGTCAACCAGGGCACCCTCACGGTGGCACAGCCGCTGACGCTGGCCCACGCCAGCGCGGCGCACACGAACAGCGGCACCATCGACGCCAGCGCGGGCAACTTCACGGTCAACCAGAGCGGCACGGCGCCAAGCTTCACCAACTCCGGCACGATCAGCGTTGGCGCTGGTCACGTGCTCACGATCAACGCCGGCACCTTCACGCAGGCCGGCATCATGAACGGCACCGGTGGCGTGGCGCTCGCGAACGCGACGACGACATTCAACAGCACGGTCACCGTGAGCTCACTGGACGTGTCCGGCGGTTCGGTGGCCTTCGCGAGCGACCAGAGCACGGGTGCCGTGGCCACGTCGTTCCTCAACACGGTCGTCAACGGACCCGGCTCGCTGACGAACAGCGCTGGGAAGACCCTGTCCATCCGGGCAGCGACGTTCAACACCAACCTGATCAATCAAGGGACGCTCATCACCGATGGCGGGAGCGGCGTCGCCGCGACCAACACGTTCACGACGGCGGCGGGATCGCTGCTGCGGCTCCTGGCGACCGGCAGCACCGGCAACTCCACGTTCACCGTGCCGGCGTTCACCAACCTCGGTGCCATCGAGCTGACGACGACGGTCGCCGCATATTCGACGGCGCTGAATGTCTCGGGCTCTGGCATCCTCACGAACGCGCCCGCCGGCACGATTTCGTCGCTCGTCGGCACGGGCGGCACGCGCACCCTCAGTGCGCAGCTCGTGAACCAGGGCCTGTTGACGCTCGCCCAGCCGCTCACACTCAACCTTGCCTCCGCGGCGCACACAAGTAGCGGCACCATCGACGCCAGCGCAGGCGACCTCGCGATCGTACAGAGCGGTACGAGCCCGTCGTTCACGAGCACGGGCACGATGACCGTCGGCGCGGGCCACGTCGTGTCCGTGAGTGGCGGCACGTTCGCGCAGAACGGCACGCTGAACGGCGGCGGCGCAATGTCGCTCTCGGCGGTCGCCTCAAGCTTCGGCAACGCGTTCGCGCTGTCCGCACTGACGGCGTCCGGCGGGTCGCTGACGTTCGGCGCCGACCAGAGCACCGCGGCCGTAGCCATGAACCTCGCCTCCACGTCAGTGAATGGAACTGGCCTCTTCACCAACGCGAGTGGGCAGACCCTGAACGTCCGCACGGTGGCGTTCAACATGAACGTGCTCAACCAGGGTACCCTGGTTACCGACGGTACGAGCGCCGTGGGTGCGAGCAACACCTTCACCGCTCCGTCTGGCTCGCTGCTCCGCCTCGAGGCCACCGGCGCGACCGGCAACTCGACGCTCACCCTGCCCCCATTCACCAATGCGGGGGCCATCGAGCTCACGACGACGGTCTCCTCGTACTCGACCAACCTCACCGTGAGCGGCACCGGGACCCTCACCAACGCGTCCACGGGCACCATATCCTCGCTGGTCGGCACCGGCGGCACTCGGACAATCAGCGCACAGTTGGTCAACCAGGGTCTCCTCACGACGAACCAGCCGCTCACCCTGAACCGCGCCGGGTCCGCGCATAGCAATACCGGCACCATCGACGCCACCAATGCGGACCTCACGGTGAACCAGAGCGGGTCGCCGGCAACCTTCGACAACCCCGGCGCGCTCACCGTCGGGGCGGGCCACACCTTCAGCATCACCGGCGGAAGCTTCACGTTCGGCAACCTCGCCGGCGCCGGCACCCTCAGCGGCGGCGGAACGCTTTCCCTCAACGGGACAACGGCGACGTTCAACAAGCCATTCAGCCTGCCTGCGCTCACCGTGACCGGCGGCGCGCTGTCGTTCACGGGCGGCCAGACGACATCCGGCATCACCATGAACCTGGTGAGTACCACGGTCGCGTCCCCGTCGGGCTTCCTCAACAGCGCCGGGCAGACGCTCAATGCGCGCGCAGTCACGTTCAACACCATTCTGCAAAACCAGGGAACGCTGATCATCACGGATGGCGTTACCTCTGTCACGGGGCCGAACAGCTTCTTCTCCAACGCCGTGGGCGCAACCCTCCGTATCCAGGCCAACGGTACCCTAACGGGCAATGCGAACTTCAGTGCGCCGAGCTTCGCCAACTCGGGCGCCATCGAAATGACGACGTCGACGACCTCCTATTCCGACGCGCTGACGGTAGGCGGCGGCACCGGTACACTCACGAACAACGCAGGCGCCTCGATCACGATCTTCCCGGGAACGGGCGGAACGCGCACAATCAACGGCCTGCTGGACAACCAGGGCGCCGTGACCGTGCATCCCGGCCTCACCGGCATCCTTCAGGTCAACGGCGGCTTCACCACCAGCGGGATCCTCAACCTGGAGCTCGGCGGGCTGACGGCGGGCACGGGCTACAGTCGCGTGTCGGTCAGCGGGTCGGCCACGCTGGGCGGCACGCTCAACTACGCCCTTGTAGGAGGCTTCACGCCCACGACGGGAAACCCGTTCGACATCCTCACCTACGCCTCGGTGGTGGGCGCCTTCACGGTCGGGTCGCAGCCGGGAGGATGGGCCAACCCCACCTATTCCGCGACGCTCGTCCGCCTCACGGCACCCTGACGCCTTCATCGACGCTGGTGCGCCTCAGCATGGGCAACCGGCTTTCCCGTCATCGGCCAGTGAGGTTGACCACATGAAGAAGGACCTCTGGATTCGCCTGCGCGACTATCACTTCGACAACCTTGTGCCTCCGCACCTCACCGACCGTGTGGTTGCGGTGTTCGGCGGTGTGGACGCGCCAACACAGACCTTCGCCAGCAACTCTCACGAAAGCATGGCTGGACTTCGCGGTTCGCGCGACACGCCATTCATGAGTACAAGAAGTTCGTGTACCTCGGCGTGTCGCGCGATCTCAAGGTGACTTCGTCGAAAGTCATCGACGTCGTTTGGCACGAGCACCTGTTGTTCAGTCGTCCGTATCGCGAATTCTGCGACGACGTGCTGGGCCAGGCGTTCGACCACAACCCCGAGTTGCTGCCGGCGGACGATCAGACGGAGGTGTTCAACTTCCAGTACGAGGCAACCCTCGCCGCGTACGAGCGCGAATTCAACATGACGCCGCCGGCCGACGTGTGGGGCACGACCAAGTTCTCGCGCCCGGACGTTGCCGCTCGTGGTCAGACCGTGCCGAGTGCGGAGGCAAACAGCACCTCCTCGACAACCGATGACACACCCCTCTACCTGCTGATACCCAGCGACGCATCGGTGAGTGGCGACTCCGGTCATTCGATGTTCGACTTTGGCGGGGGCGGCGCGTTCTCTGGAGGCGGTGGCGGAAGCTCGTGGGACGATCACTCGGCCACGCCTGCCGACGATGCAAGTGGCAGTGGAAGCAACGACGCGAGCTCGAGTGACGCGGGCGATGGAGGGAGCTCCGGCTGCTCCTCGAGCTGCTCGGGCGGCGGGTGCAGTAGCTGATCGACCGCGCTACGAGCGCTGCGCCCGTGCGGCGTCCAGCACAATCTCGTGCGCGATCGCGGTCATGCTCAACGTCAGGTGGATGTCCAGGTTCTCCTTCAGCTTCTCCGACATCGCTCGATCAAAAATGCGAAGGATCAGCCGCATCTCGGGAGCGATCGAGCGCGCATTCAGTCCGATCTCCAGATTCGCGTAGTCGTTGTCGATCACCGAATAGAGTGCCTTGGCGCGTCCAACGCCGACGTCCTGGAGCACGCGCGGCAGGCGCGCATCGCCCAGGTAGACGTCGGCACCGCGCGACCGGAAGTGCTGCACCTTCCCGGAGCTCTCGTCCTTCTCGATGATGAGGACCTTCTCACCCCTCTCGAGAAGTCCTTCCGCGATGAAGTAGCCGAGGCGCCCCAGGCCGCAGATGATGACGTGGTTGCGGCGTGAGTACTTGCGCCGGCCGAGCGAGGACTGCACCCGATGCCTGATGATGCTGTCGATCGTGAGCGAGAAGATCATCCAGATGAAGACGGTCGAGCAAAGGATCAGGCCAATGCCAACCAGCTTGTTCGCGGTCGAGGAATCCTTGAGGCTGATGTCACCATAGCCGACGGTGGCAACGGTCACGACCACGAAATAGAGAGCGTCCACCCACGAGATGCTCAGGACATGATGGAAGTATGCGACGGCGCCCGCGCAGATCACGCCGAACGATCCGAGCAGGAGCCGAATCAGGTGATCCGAAGACGGTGACGTCGGCTCGGAGAGCGGAGTGGCGGGAACATACCGCAGCGTGCGAGGCAGCGGCGCATCGAGCGCCGCGATGAATGCGGGTGCGGCGATCTTCGCCGGATTGAGCACGAGAATATTCGGATGCGCGGCGCGAAGATGCGGAGCGATGTTCTCGTTGAACAGTGCCGCGATGATCGGCAGCGTCTGGTTCACGGAAATGAGCGCGATGAGCAGCTCCAGATTCCGCTCGTCGCGGCGCGAACGCCTCCTCGCCGAGATAGATAACGGAGAGTCCCCTCTCCATCGCCAACTTCTTCGTGCGCAGCGCCAGATGTCCTGACCCGACGATGAGGATCCGTCCCTGCGACATGGTCACGTGTGGTGAGGGTTCGGCCGGATTAGAACGAAGCTCCCCGCCGCGATGCGACAGGGAGCTGGTCGTGACGCCGGCGCGGTCCTTCTTACGGAAGCTCGCGAACCCAGATGTTGCGGAAGCTGATCGGCTCACTCTTGTCGCCGTGCGCCTGCAGCTTGATCGGCGCGCGGTCATAGGGTGCGTAGGTTGGCGCGCCGATGTAGCGCGTCTCGCCCTTGAGGACGAAGTGGTTTTGCACGAGCACGCCGTTGTGGAGCACCGTGACAAATGCCGGCGACGTCACCGCACCGCCGGCGCCGAAGACCGGTGCCGTCCAGACGACGTCATAGGTTTGCCACTCACCAGGCTTCCGGCTGGCATTCGCCAGCGGAATACCCTGCTTATAGATGCTGCTCGCCTGACCGTTGACGTAAGTCTTGTTCTGGTAAGAGTCCATGATCTGCAGCTCGTAGCCCGCGTCGCCGTCGCCAGTGGATGCGAGGAACACTCCGCTGTTGCCGCGGCCCTGGTCGGTGCCCGTGATGTTCGACGGGATGCGCCACTCGAGGTGCAACTGATAATTCCGGAAGCGCCGCTTCGTTTCGATGTTTCCCACCGGCTTGTTGACGGTCATGATGCCGTCGGCGAGGGTCCAGCCGGCGGGGGACTTGTCCTTCGTGTTCACCCACTCATTCAGGTTGCTGCCGTCGAGTAGCCGAATGGCATCGGACGGTGCGTCGGCCGCGGTGGGGCCAGGTGTCACGATGGCTGGAACCGGTTCCCAGACCTCGGTGTCCGCCGGCTTGGCCGCGGGCTGCTGCGCCGCGAGTGGCGATGCGAGGAGTGCGGCGGCTCCAAGTACGACGAGGCTCAAGTGCTGTGCTTTCATGGATGACTCGAGAGATAGGTGAAAACGATCGCGATCGCGACCGGCAGTGCCTGCACATACAGAATCTTCCGGCTCGCCGTGACCGCTCCGATCACACCGGCGATGGTCACGCAGAGGAGAAAAAAGAGCCGGACTCCATACCCGTTGTCGCCAAGACTTAAACCCCACGCGAGCCCCGCCGCAAGGAACCCGTTGTAGAGGCCCTGATTCGCGGCGAGCACTCGCGAATCGCGAGCGAAGTCTTCCGTAGTGTTGAACGCGCGCCTATTCGGGAAGGCCCGCCCCAGGAGCCCAACCCGAACTGGCCACCCTGCCGAGCCAGGCGAGCACGTCCGCCTTGTCGACGTGAATGGGACAGACGAGCAGGTCCCCGGCGCGCGCCCACTCGAAAGCACGCCGCATCGCGACGACTTCGTCGCGCGTCGTTTCCACGCGATCGCGCGGCAGGCCGAGCCGGTCGAGCTCATCGGTCAAGAGCCGTGGCACATCCCCCTCTGCTCGGCCGCGCAGGAGCTTCAGCTCTTCCTTGATGATCACGTGGTCGAATGGCAGCAGGCGCATCGCGACGCGTGCAAGGTCGCGAATTTCCGCGTCGTCACGGTTTCCCGCCTGACCAAGCAGCAGGAGCCGGCGATTAGCGGGAATCGAGCGCGCGGTCTCGCATAGCGCCGCGAGGCCGTCCGGATTGTGCGCATAGTCCACGAGCACGACAACGCCGCCAAACTCATAGCGTTGCAGTCGGCCAGGATTGTCACGACTCGATGCACCGAAGGTCGCAAGCGCCGATCGGAGCCCCTCGATGGAGGCGCCGAGTGCCGTCGCGACCAACGCGGCGCCGAGGATGTTCGCGACGTTGTGCGGCGCCGTCCCACCCATGGTGAGTGGCATGGCATCCACGCGTCCCAGATCGTGCCACGTGCGCGTTGCAGCATGACGCGACCATCCTGCACGACAGCCGCATCGCCACCGCCTTCGACGTGCGCGTCGAGCGCGACGTGGTCCGTGGAAGCGGAGAACAAGGCGATGCGCGCCGAGCTGCGCTCCGCAACCACGGCGAGGTGCGGATCGGCTGCGTTGAGCACCAGGACCCCCTCCTTCGACAGCACTCGCTCGACGATGCGCTTCGCATCAGTGAGGTCATCGAGGGTCTCGATTCCGTACTCGCCGAAGTGGTCCTCTGCGATGTTGGTGATGATCGCCGCGTTCGCTCGGCTCACCGCAAGCCCGCGTCGTAACATGCCTCCGCGCGCCGATTCGAGGATCGCTGCGTCCACTTCGCGCGCGCGCAGTACGCGGCGTGCGCCCATGGGGCCGGAGTAGTCCATCCGCGAGGCGAGTCGGATTGAGGGCGCGAGGGCATTTCGCGAAAACTAGCGATGGTCGACAAGGGAGCCAGAGAGCGGGCGTGGCGCTATCCGAATCTGGCCGAAAGAGGGCTGCTAGCGATCAGCGCAGCCCGACGCGACGTCGCAGCAGCCACTCCGCGCAGAAAATCAGCACGACCAGCACGTAGACCCACCGCACGTCGCGTAGCGCCGGCGCCTCGCCGACCGCTGGCTCGCCGCCGACAGCCCCTGACTTGACCGTTGGCCGGCGCGGGATCAGCTCGCGCGATTGATTCACGGCGATCAACGACGTGCCGCCGTCCGTGGTGACCTCATAGATGCCGACCGGCAGCGGTGACGTCTCCGCCTCGTTCGTCCCGGTGGCAAAGCGCACCGTGATCGTCCGACGCTGCGCCGTGGCGTCCTTTCGCACCAGCACGGCGGTCGCGATGCTGTCGGTCGGCGCGCCGCGACGCCAGCGCACCGGCATGCCCGTCCGCACCGGCTCATCGTCCGGCACCACCGCGCGCCGGTCCGTTCGCCCGCCCGCCAGCCAGTCATAGAGCGCGCCGAATAATGCAGAATACGCATCGGCCCGAACGCCTCCGCGAAAGCGCCAGCGCCAGAAGCCGGACGCACCGATGACGGCAATGCGACGTGGCGTCTCCCAACCGACGATCGCCGGACGACGATCCTCCTGCGAACCGCCGCGTCGCGTCAACAGCGCCTGCCACTCTCCCGCTGGAAGGAGCGGCGAGACCGAGAGGGGCGGCAGGCTGTCGAAGGGAATGGTGCCGAGTGCCGGCGCAATCGGCGAAGCTGGTGTGGCCGAGGCAAACCATTCGCCTTCCTCGGTGACCGGCGGCGCGAAGAGCAGCAGCGCGCCGCGCGTGGCCGCGCGTGGCGGTCCGAACACCGAGGTATCACCGTGCAGCACCGCCATTGGCGCGTCCCGCACCGCCTCGCGAACGGTTTTCTCGTCCACGCTTGCAAGACCAGCGTCGATGCGCCACGCGCCCGGCGCAACGCGGTAGAAAGCGCGCGTCGGCAGTGACGTGACTCCGCGCAGCGCACCAACCGCCTCCCGCGCGTCGAAGTCAGGTGCGGTGGAGACGAAGACGGCGGCCGGTGCCCGCGTCACGTCGACGCCGAGGGTGAGTGTGTCGTTGCGAGGCTCCCGGTCGCCCGGCACTCGCACGATCGCACGCAGCAGCGCGCCACGCTCGGCGCCCGCCGCGACGCCGCGCAAGGCGACCACGCGCTCCGTGTAGGCGCGCAGTGGCGAGAGGGCGACGGTATCGAGCAGCGTGGCATCGAGTCGCAGCTCGACGACACCCGCCCCGCTGCCGGCCGCGCCGCTCACGATGGTGATCCGCGCGGTCATCGTGTCACCAGCAAGGAGCGCGCGTGGCGACTCGAGCGAGGAGACGGCCGCGTCGGAACCTTCACTGCGCGGAATCACGATCGTGCGCGATCCGCGTGGAAGTCCAGTGAGCACCTCGGGCTCGTCGAGCTCACCGTCGGTGACGATGACCACCGGTCGCCCTGAGCCACTCGCCGCATCGACGACGTCACGGACGCGCGAGGCGTGATCGCGCGGCGCCGCGGTCGCCGCTGCCACCCGCAGGGAATCGCCGAAGCGGCGGACCTGCCCACCGGCGTGCGCCGCGGAGTCCAACGCCGACTTCCAATCCGATTGGTCGCTCGCTCGCGTCCAGCTCTCGCTGGCGTCGAGCGCGACGTCTGCCGCTTCGCTCGTGGCGCGGCCCGCGCTCGCGGAGAGCACCAGCGCGACGACGAGCGTCACCCCGATGCCTCGCAGGATCGCAAGCGGTAGAGTCTGGGGAGCGAAGGCCTTGCGCCCGTACTGCACCGCGGCGGCGAGGGCGCCCGCCAGCAGTGCGATGAGCCACGTCATCATGCGTCGATGCTAGGCATCGGTGGCCGCGCGACGATCAGCGCGCTGCCTGAACGGGAGACGCCAGGAGGGATGCGCCGAGCGAACGATCGCTCAGCGCGCCGCCAGCCTGACGACTCCGGGCGTTCCAGCGAGCGTCGCCAGCAGCTGCTCGCGGCGCTGTTCGAAGGCACCCAACGCGGAGCGCTCGATCGGCTCACCGCTTATCGACTTGAGGGCGACGCGCGAATCCTTCTGCACTCCGCCAACCAGCACCTCGAAGTGCAGGTGCGGACCGGTGCTCATGCCTGTCGTGCCGACGTATGCCACCGTCTGGCCGATCTCCACGCGCGAGCCCTGATGAACGCCCTTTGCGAAGGCGCGCAGGTGCCCGTAGCGCGTGACGAAACCATTCCGATGACGGAGCTCGAGGAGGTTGCCGTAGCCGTTCGACCAACCGGCACGAATGACCGTCGCGTCACCGATCGCGCGGACGGGCGTGCCCGCCGCCGCGGCGTAGTCCGTCCCCTTGTGGTCCTTCCAGCGACCCAGGATCGGATGGAAGCGGCTGCCGAAGGTGCTGGAGATGCGGCGGAACTCGAGCGGGGCACGGAGGAACTGCGCGCGCAGCGTCTTGCCCGCCGCGTCGTAGTACTGCGCCTTGTCCGACGCGCCATCGAAACGAATCGCCGAGACGTCGCTGCCAGAGAGCGAGAAGTTGGCCGCGAGCACCTTGCCGACCTTCGTGATGCCTTCCGGGCCAACCGCCCGCTCGACGAGGACGCGGAACGAGTCGCCCTCCTGGAGGTCGCGGCTCATGTCGACCTTGTACTCGAAGATGTCCGCGAGCGCCCACGCCAGCTCGTCCTTCGCATGGGCGGGGAAAAACTTGGAGGCGCTCGAATCCATCGCCTGATAGAGATTGGAATGGATCGTTCCACCGACGACGACCGTATCCGTCGTCCACGGAAGGCGCTCTTCGACACCCGCCCATCCCGTGGCCGAGCGCGTCATGCGCAGGAGGCGATCGACGCCGAGATGGAAGACCATCTCGCGCGGCGACTGACCAGCGCTGTCCGCGGTGAGCTCGACCGGCATGCCGGCGCGAAGGTATCGCGCATTGACCGCGGACGCGGTAGCGGCGCGGACAACTTCCTGCGCAGCGTCATCGCTGACACCCGCGCGCTTGAGAAGCCCGATCAGCGTTTCGCCGCGGTTCAGGCGCTCGGTGCGCGACCACGGACGGCGCACGACCGGCGCGAGGCCGGAGTCGCCGAGCTGGAGCACTTCGGCCGCCGGATGCTCCGGGAGCACGGGGGTATAGCGCAACGCCACCATGAGGAGCAGGGTGACAACGCCATAGGCTGCGAAACGAGGAAGTTTGCGACGCATCAGTCCATCTGTCTACGTATAAAGGTCGGGATCTCCATATCACTCAGATCCTGCGACCCGGCGCTCGGCGTCGGCGGCGTGGCCGGCGGACGAGTAACTCTTGGAATGTCGTTGTTCTGGCGTGCGGGAATGGTCGTGCCGCCCACGCGTCCGCCCCGATTGGGGAACGGGATGACGGGAGCGCCCTTGGGCATGGTCACGGCGTTCATCTCGTGCGCCGGCGTGACCACACCGGGTTGTACGGCCTTGTCGAAGCCGGTGGCGATGACAGTGACACGGATCTCACCCTGCATGGCCGGCTCGTGCACGGCGCCGAAGATGATTTCCGCCTCGTCGCCGACGGCGTCATGGATGATCTCGTTGATCTGGTGGACTTCACCCAATGTAAGATCGGCACCACCGGTGATATTCACGAGCACGCCCAGGGCGCCGGAGATGCTGATGTTGTCGAGCAGCGGGCTGGAGATCGCCTGCTGAGCCGCTTCCATCGCACGGTTCTCGCCACGACCGATGCCAGTGCCCATAAGGGCCGAACCGCCGCTCTGCATGACGGTGCGGACGTCGGCGAAGTCGACGTTCACGAGTCCCGTCACGCTGATGAGCGACGAAATGCCCTGCGTGGCGTGCAGCAGGACTTCATCGGCCTTCTTGAGCGCGTCCTGGAACGGAATGCCCTTGCCGACGACAGCGAGCAGGCGCTCGTTCGGCACGACGATCATCGTGTCGACGTGCTTGCGCATCTCCGCGATGCCGGCGTCCGCCTGGCGCATCCGCTTCCGTCCCTCGAAGAGGAACGGGCGCGTGACGATGCCGACGGTGAGTGCACCCTGCTCTCTTGCCAGTGCGCAGATCTCGGGCGCCGCACCAGTGCCGGTGCCGCCACCCATGCCGCACGTGATGAACACGAGGTCGGCGCCGGCGACGGCGTTCGCCATCTCCTCGCGGCTCTCCTCGATAGCCTGCTTGCCGACTTCAGGGCGCGCGCCGGCACCCAGGCCGCGCGTCAGCTTCTTCCCGATCTGGATCTTGAGATCCGACTTCGAGCTCAGCAACGCTTGGGCGTCGGTGTTGACCGAGATGAACTCGACCCCTTCCAACCGCTCGTCGATCATGCGGTTCACGGCGTTGCCGCCGCCACCGCCGACCCCTACAACCTTCATGCGAGCGTTCTGCGCCGCGCTCTCTTCGAATTCGAAGATCATTGCGTACGACACTCCCTTGCTACGTAGTGTCTGATTGACTTTCAGGAAGGCGCAACGGCGGTCGACGCAGTGGCGTCGGAGGCTGCTCGAAGCGATGGGGCAATATAACGGCGGAGAGGATTCGGGCCAGCCCGATTTCCCTCCGTGTTAGTGACGACCCAGCGGCGGAAAGAATACAGGTTGTTTGTCCACAGATTCGTGACTGGAATCACCTTTGTGTACTGGAGTCTGGGACCCTGAGTCTGACTGTCTGACAGTCTGACCCGCTCGCCGCTGCGCGGCTGCCCGTCTGACAGCGGGTCAACTGACCGGTCGGACGGTCATGATCTACACAACTCGGTTGATGCGCCGCTTTTGCTACTAGCCGGATTACAGTCCTCACTCGCCATCCAGGGGACCGAGTTGTGTAGGCAACAGCTGTCAGACTTCAGTTGACCCGCTGTCAGACGAGGGCGGACGGCGCAGCCGCCAGCCCGGTTCAGACTGTCAGACTGTCCGACTTAAAAGAAGTCCTGTAACCAGAACTTGATTCGCTCGATCATCTTGTCCATTCCGCCGCCGCCCGGAAGCTTCATGCGTTTGGCCGTCGCCGAGGCGCCGCCCAGGGCCATCCGGCTCGCGCCGTATTGCGCCAGGCCCACCACCGTCGCGAACTGTGGCGCGTCCACCGCCTCGCTCAAGCCGCCGATCTTTTCACTCGGCGTACCGACACGAACGCCCGTACCAAAAACATCGCTCGCCAGCTCGGCGCTGCCTTCCATGGAGGCCGCGCCGCCGGTAAGCACCACGCCCGCCGCGAGCTTGCTCGCAAAACCGGCAACGGCCACATCGCGCTGCACCAGGTCGAAGATCTCATCCATGCGCTGGTGGATGATGTGCGCGAGCAGCTCGCGCGGAATCTGGCGGTCGCCTTGCGCAACGGTGCTCGGGAGTTGGATGATCTCGCTGGGATCGACGAGCGACTCATACGCGCACCCGTGCCGTTCCTTGAGCCGCTCGGCATCCGCCTGCGTGACGCCGAGCCCATGCACGATGTCGGACGTCACGTTGTTGCCACCGAAGGCGATCGTGCCGAGGTGGCGGATCTTTCCCTCGTGGAAGACCGCGAGATCGGTGGTGCCGGCACCCATCTCGACGAGTGCGACGCCGAGCTCCTTCTCGTCCTCGGTGAGCACCGCCAGGGCGCTCGCGAGGGGCTCGAGCACCAGCTCACGCACCTTGTAGCCCGCCTTCTCCACGCTCTTGCGCAGGTTGGTCGCCGGCGCCGAGCCGATCGTGACCAGATACATCTCCGTCTCGAGACGCGTGCCGCTCATGCCGATCGGATCGCGGATGCCGCCGTCCTTGTCGACGGTGTATTCCTGCGGGATGGCATGCAGGAGCTCGCGGTCGGTCGGGATCGCCTGCGCGCGCGCGACCTCGTTGGCGCGATCGACGTCCTGCTTCGCGATCTCGTCGTTGCTCACCGCGACGATGCCCTTCGATGTCATCGCACGCACATGCTCGCCCGCGATTCCGAGATACACCTCGGTGATCTCGGCGCCCGCCATCCGCTCGGCGTCCTGGAGCGCCTTTCGAATGGACCGCGTGGTCTCCTCGATGTCCGCGACGACACCGCGGCGCATGCCCGTGGTGCGCGCCTGGCCGACGCCGAGCACCTTGATGCCCGGATGCTTGGGGAGGTCGCCGACCACTTCGGCAATGATGGCAGTCGTCTTCGCCGACCCGATGTCCAACCCGGCGATGAGGCGTTCCGAATTCATGGCAATCTGGCGATAACCTGGTCGCGGTAGCGGAGGTCGAGCTCTGTGGCGTGGATCTGGCGCCGGGCAAGATCGCGCTCGACGAGCTCGATGTCGGAGAGACGCGCGAGCGTTATGGACGTCATTGCACGGATTGGAAGGCCGGCGATGTGGAGCACCATCTCGTCGGAGCCCACGGTGGAAATGCTGGAGACGCGGGCAAAGAGTCGAGGTGCCTCACGCTGGATGACACCCAGCAAATGATACACTGTGGTGTCGCGTCGCGCCGCGATCACGATCGGCGCGTCGACCGGCGTCCGCGTCGGGTCGAGCGGAAGGGTTCGGCCATGCTCGTCGAGCGCGCGGAGTCCATCGGCCGTCGGCGTCAGTGCGACGGGACGCCGCTCGGTGAGCGTGACGACCAACGTTCCGGGGAAACGGCGCTGCACGTTGGCGTGCTCCACCTGCGGATGCGTCTCCAGGCGCTGGACGAGCGGCTGGAGCGAATCCCAGATGCTGCGCGTCGTGTCGACGTGGAGTCGTTCGAGCACCTCGTCCACCGGCGTATAGCGTGCGCCGATGACCTCGATCTTCCGAACGTGGAAGAAACTGAGTTCGCGGAGCACGCGCGGCCCCCACAGCGGCGACGCGAGTATCGCGACCAGCAACACCGCGGCGCCGCCGAGCAGCCAAACTCGACGACGCGATTCGGTGGGAACGGATGCGCGCTCGGGAGCCCGCTCCTTCACGCCGGCTTGGCCTGAAGAGCCGTGAGCAGCTCGTGGCCGCAACGGGTCACGTCGCCGGCGCCCATGGTGACGACGAGGTCACCCGGACGAACGAGCGCCTCGAGCGCCGGTACGAGCGACTCGCGCGCGCCCGTCCACTCGGGCGCGCGGCCGAGCGACGACATGACGTCGGCGATGAGCGCACTGGTCACGCCCGCCATCGGCTTCTCGCGCGATGGGTAGATGTCGAGCAGGAGGACGACGTCGGCTTGCGCGAGCGCGCCGGCGAACTCGCTGGCGAGGTCGCGCGTCCGCGAGAAGAGATGCGGCTGGAACGCGACGACGAGGCGACGCTCCGGTGCCGCTGCACGCGCGGCCTGCACGGAGGCGCGCACTTCGGTTGGATGATGAGCGTAGTCGTCGACGATCGTGACGTCGCCCGAACTGCCGAGCACCTGGAAACGGCGCTCCACACCGGCGAATGCGGTGAGGCCCGGCGCCATGTCCGGAACGGTGAGGCCAAGCCCGAGTCCGGCCGCGATTGCCGCTAGCGCGTTGAGGACGTTGTGCTCACCGGGCACGACGAGGGCGACTTCTCCCAGCGCGTTGCCATCATAGACGACGTCGAAGCGCGTGCCGAGGCCTTCGTGTCCAAGGTTGGTCGCGCGCAGACGTGCGTCGGAGGACGCGATGCCGTAACGAATCACCTCGGCGGTCGATGGCGTCGCGAGCTGGTTGGCGTTGCGGTCGTCGGCGCAAAGCACGATGCACCGCGCATTGCGCGCGTACTGCGCGAACGTGCGGATGAGGTCCGGCATGCCGTCGTAGATGTCGAGGTGATCGGCCTCGATGTTGGTGACGACGGCGACGGTGGGCGACAGCGCGAGGAAGGAGCGGTCGTATTCATCGGCTTCCACCACGAATCGGTCGGCGCGACCGGCGCGGAGGTTGCCCCCCCATGACGTGACGCGCGCGCCGACGTAGCCCGTGGGATCGAATCCCGCGGCGGCGAGGGCGAGTGTCGTGAGCACGGTGGTGGTGGATTTCCCATGCGTGCCCGCCACGCCGACGAGCACGGCGCCGCTCGTTGCTTCGCCGAGTGCTTCGGCGCGACGCACGACGGGAATGCCGAGTGCGCGGGCGCGCGCGATCTCGGGGTGGTCCTTGGGCATTGCGCTGGTGACGACGAGCGCGCGCGCGTTCTCGACGTGAGCGGGATCGTGTCCCTGCTTTACGTCGATGCCGCGTTCGCGTAGATCGGCGGCGTTCTCCGCGTGGGCGTCACACCCCGACACCGCCAAGCCGCGAAGTACGAAGAGCTCCGCGAGGGCGCTCATCCCCGCGCCGGCGATGCCAACGAAGTGGATTGGACGTGGGTCGGTGGCGTCGAGGAGGGTGGGCATTCGGCGAGAAATATAGGCGCTGGGTGGTTTGTTCGTCTGGGGGGTTTGGGGTTGGGAACAGCGTTGATCGTTGGCAGCGCGCATCAGGCGAATCTTCTCGAATCTCCGCGAATCTTTCTCAGCGCCGAGAGACCGTCGGCGCGCCGCGGATCTTTGGCCAAAAGAAAGAATCAAAAGGAAGTTCTCTTCCTTTGACGTTGGGCTTCAAATGGCGCCAGTGGTATTCGCGTTGATTCGCGGGATTCGTTGGATTCGCGTTGCCCACGAACAACGGCCGTTAACGTCTTTCAGGCGGCTTGAATCGAGGACTACATCAACGCGAGAATCCGCCGCGCAATCACCTCGGCCGCATCAGGCCGCGCCCGCGCCGCAGCGCCAGACTTGAGGCGCGCCATGGCCTCAGGACTCTCGACCAGGTCGCGCACCGCCGCATCGAGACGATCGACTGTAAACGATGCCTGTGGGACATTGATCGCGGCGCCTGCCACCTCGAGAACGCGCGCATTCACTGTCTGGTGATCCGCCGCGGCAGTCGGGAGCGGAACGAGGATCGCAGGGATGTTCCACGCGAACAGCTCGGCCGTCGTCATCGCGCCCGCGCGGGCCAGTGCGATGTCAGCGGCGGCGTAGGCATCCTGGATCGGCGACAAATATTCGCGCACCCGTACGCGGCCCCCGTCGAGCGTCGCGAATTCCTTGTAGCTCGCCTTGCCCGTCATCCAGATGAGGTGCAGCCCCTCCGGCAGGCCGCGCTTCACCCACTCGGCCACGACGAGATTGATCGCGCGCGATCCTTGGCTGCCGCCGTAGATGAGCAACACTTGCCCGCCCTCGCGCGGGAAGCCCCACGTCACCCGAGCGGTAGCGCGATCGGGGCGCGTTACCGGCGGAGGCTCGATCGGCGCGCCCGTGTCCACATGCTGCGACGGCTGACCACCAATCACCTTGCCCGCCTCCGGAAAGGCGAGATAGTACTCGCGCGTCCAGCGACGGAAGCCTCGTGCGGTAAGCCCCGGATAGCTGTCGCCGGCCTGCTGGACGATGGGAATGTGGTGCACCACCGCATAGGCGAGTGCGACGCCCGCTGCGTAACCACCCGTGCCCACGACCATTTTCGGATTTTCGCGCCGCACGAGTGCGCCGAGCTTGCGCCAGCCGCTGATCGCGCCCACGAGCGTGCGCCAATTTTCCCACGGCTTCGTGCGATACAACGGATGAAGATTCAGCAGGAGATGCGGAAACTCCGTGCCTGGCAGCACCGTCTTCTCGATGCCGCGGAGCGCGCCGATGAAGATCGGCTGCACGGTGGGATCGAGTCGCACGAGGGTGCGCGCGATCGCGAGGCCGGGGTAGAGGTGCCCACCCGTTCCACCGCCCGCAAAGAGTATCGTGCGCTTCGAGCCTGCCACGTTAGCCGGAGTGAGAGAGCGGATCGGTGGCGCCACTACCAACCACGCGTTCCTTCTCGCTGCCGATGTTCACCAGAATGCCGGTCATGAGCATCGTCAGCAGGATGTTGGACCGCCCATACGAGACGAACGGGAGCGTCAGACCCGTTGTTGGCAACATTCCGACCACGACGCCGATATGGAGGTACGCGGTGAGCACCGTCACGAACGTCAGCCCCACCGCAACGAGCTGGAGAAAGGGCGACCGAGCCTTCCGGGCGACGCGAAAACCGAGCAGCGCATACGCCGCAAACGCGATCGTGATCGCCGCGAGTCCGATGAATCCCCACTCCTCGCCGATGTTGCTGGCGATGAAGTCGCTGTAGGGAAACGGCAGGAAACCGTACTGCTGACGTCCCTGCCCATATCCTACGCCGAACGTGCCGCCAGATCCCACCGCGATCAGCGACTGCTTCAGCTGGTACTTCATCTGGGTCGGCGCACCGCCCGGATCGAAGAACGCCGTGAGCCGCAGCGCCGCATACTGCACCTTCTCGATCTTCGTCCAGAGCACGGGAATCGCGAGCGCACACAGCGCCACGAAATGCGCGATCCGCACGCCGCCCGCAAAGAGCAGCACCGCGAGCATGAGCGTGTACAACATCGCCACCGAGAGGTCGGGCTCGAGCGCGGCGAGCAGGTCGAGCAATCCGACTACGACGAAGAACGGCAGCACGCCTTTCGTGAGTCGTCGCAGCTGGTCGCCCTTCTTCACGATGAGCATCGACGTCCAGATCACGACGCCAAGCTTCCCGAACTCGGACGGCTGCAACGACGTACCAAACAGGAAGCGCTTCGACCCATTGATGCGCGGCGCGATGCTTTCGGGAAGGACGAGGCAGAGAATTAGTGTCACGATCGTGACGTACATGATGGGCCACGCCCACTCGCGGAGCGTCTCCGCGTCGAACTTGGCGGCGATAGCGAACGCCACCGTCCCACCCAGAATTCCGGTCGCCTGCCGAGCGACGTAGTACCAGCTGTTGCGGTTCTCCTGCATCGCAACGATCGCACTCGCGCTGTACAGCACCGCGAGTCCGAACACCAGCACGAGCGCCATCACGAGGACGAGCCCTCGCGCCTCTGCACCCATGCGCCACCGCTCACGAACCTGCGCGCGCGCGCGCGTGCGTTCGCGCGGCATCGCTGCCGCACTCACGTCGCCTTGGCCCCGAGCTCCGCGGCGAGCTGCTTGAACACCCGTCCGCGCTCCTCATAGTTGTCGAACATGTCGTAGCTCGAGCACGCCGGCGACAGCAGCACGATGTCGCCCTTCTCGGCCAGGTCGCGCGCGCGCGTGATCACCTCTTCGAAGCTTGATCCAAGCACCTCCACCGGCACGACACCATCGAGATCCTTGGCGATGGTCTCGCCGGCCTCGCCGTACGCGATGACATGCTTCACCGTACGCTTCAGCTCATCCGTCAGGCCGGTGTATGGCTCACCCTTGTGACGTCCGCCGAGCAGCAGCACGGTTGGCCGATGCATGCCGCGCAGCGCAACGAGCGCGGACGCGACGTTCGTGGACTTCGAGTCGTTGATCCACTCCACGTCGCCGTACTTGCCGGCAGGTTCGATACGATGCTCGAGCGCGCGGAAGTTGCGCAGCGCGTCGGTCATCAACGCGCGGTTCTTTGGCGACGCATGCAGCGCGTCGGCACCGATCACGGCAAGCACCGCCGCAAGCACGTTCGCCACGTTGTGGTCGCCGAGGAGCGCCAGCTCACTTCGTGAGACGAGTCGCTCGCCGAGCACCATCAGTGAATTCGTCGACCGGTCGAAGTAGCCATCGGTCGCGAGGTCCGACGTCGAGAAGCGGAGATGCCGTCCCGGCACCTTGGCCACCATGTGCTGCACCGCATCGTCATCCGCATTGCTCACCCAGACCGACCGGTCGTCGGCATTGCGGAAGAGCGCACTCTTGTCGGCGTAGTACGCCTCGACGGTGTCGTAGCGGTCCAGATGATTGGGCGAGAGGTTCGTCAGGATCCCGGCGGCCGGCGCGATGCTCGGCGTGTCGTGCAACTGGAACGACGACGTCTCCAATGCGATCCAGTCGGGCTGACGCTCGCGCAACGCGATCTCCGACAGTGGCGTACCGATGTTGCCCGCCGCGACAGCATCGTAGCCGAGCCCCTGGAGAAGTCGCTCGACGAGCGCGGTCGTCGTGGTCTTGCCATTCGTGCCGGTGATCGCGATGTAGCGCTCGTGCGGAAGAAACTGGAGCGCGATCTCGAGCTCACCGACGATGGGAACGCCGGCATCACGTGCGGCCTTGAGCGGTGGCGCATTCGGCGGCACGCCAGGGCTCGCTACAACGAGGGCACTTCGCGCGATGCGATTGAGGTCGTGTCCACCGTGCTCGACGTCAACTCCAAGCGGCTCGAGATGCAGCGTCGCGCGGAGCACTGCGTGCCCTGCCCCTGCATCGCTTGCATAGACCTCTGCCCCGGCGCGACTCAGCAGTTCGGCGACTGCACGTCCGCTGCGCGCAAGTCCGATGACGCTTACCTCGCCGCGAGCCCACGCGGCGGGGAGGGCCTCGGTGAGGGATCGCACTGGCATGTCAGCGCACCTTGAGTGTGGAGAGCGCCAGGAACGCGCCGATGATACCAATGATCCAGAAGCGCACCACGACCTGCTGCTCGCTCCAGCCCTTCACCTCGTAGTGGTGATGTAACGGAGCGCGGAGAAAGACGCGGTTTTGCTGCGCGTACTCCAGGCCGTGCCGCTTCCGGCGATACTTGAAGACGAAGCGTTGGATCACCACGGACATCATCTCCGCGAAGAACACCATGCCGATGAAGAGCAGCAGGAACTCGGACTTCAGCAGGATGGCCACCGCGCCGATTGCGCCACCGAGGGCAAGCGAGCCGGTGTCGCCCATGAAGACCTGCGCCGGATACGTGTTGAACCAGAGGAACCCGATCAGCGCACCGACCATTGCGAGACAGTAGATCGCCAACTCGCCCGAGTGTTGCAGGTAGAAGATGCCGAGGTAGCGCGAGGCGTCGACACGACCGATGAGGTAGGCGAACAACGCAAGTGTGCCAAAAGCAATCGCACTGAGTCCCGCCGCCAGGCCGTCGAGCCCGTCGGTGAAATTCACGGCATTGCTGACGCCCACCAGGACGAACGTCGTCCACGGGACATACAGCACTGCGGGGGTGAAGATCACCAGCACGTACTTGTAGAACGGCAGGGTCGTGGACGCGGCGATCAAATTGGGCTCGAGCGGAACATAGGTGATGAACAAGCCCAGAGTGAGGCCGATCGACACCTGCCCGATGAGCTTGTAGCGCTCGACCAGCCCTTCATTCTTCTGTCCGAGCCGGCGCTGGCGCAGCTTGAGGTAGTCGTCGAGAAAGCCGATGACGCCCATGCCGGCAGTGACGAGCAGTGCCAGCATCACGTAGTGGCTGAACACGCGCGCCCACAGCAGCGTCGACACGACGGCCGAGAACAGAAAAATCAGGCCGCCCATCGTGGGAGTTTTCGTCTTCAGCGCGTGTGCGTCGGGCGTGCCTTCGCGAACCACTTGATAGTTGGCCGCGTTGTCCAGCCGCTTGAGGATGATCGGCCCCACGAAGAAGCTGAGCAGGATCGACGTCACCGCCGCGCCAGCGCTGCGGAAGGTGACGTACGTGAACAGGTTCAGGACGTGGTACTGCTTGATGAGCGGGACGAACAGGTAGTAGAGCAATTGAGTCTTAGGTGTTGAGACTGTTCGCCCACTCGGCGATCAATGGAACGAGTCGCTCGAGCCGAACGCCGCGCGAGCCCTTCAGCAGAATAACCGCGTCCGGAGCAAGGCGCGAACGCATCGCATCCCACGCAGCGGCCGGATCGGCGCCGCCGACGGTGCGGTTATCTCCCGGGGCGACGCGCTGGAGTGCGTCCGCAAAGCCACCCACCCCCACGATGAGCTCCAGCGGGCTGTCGAGTGCGGTTCGCGCGACCTCGTCGTGGAGTCGATCGGCTTGTTCGCCCATCTCGAGCATGGTGCCGAGCACGGCCACGCGCTGCCGCGCCTTGCCAGCGTGCTCGAGCAGCTCGAGCGCCACGCGCGCCGAGCCCGGGTTCGAGTTGTAGGCGTCGTTGATGATGGTCGCGCTACCGTGCGACTCGAAGTTCACGCGCATCGGCGGCGAGGGCATCTTCGCGATGCCGGCCGCGAGCGCGGCCATTGATACGCCGCACTCACGTGCGACGTTAATTGCCAGCATGGCGTTTCGACTGTTGTGCACGCCGCGAAGCGGGATGCGTACGTGAGTGCCTTCGTACTCAACCCACCCCTGCCCGTCCGGCTCCACGCCCCACGACGTCGGTCGGATATCGCCGCTGTCGAGCCCCGCGCTGACGGTTCGCTTCGCGAGCGGTCGCGCCGCCTCAGCGACCTCGGGCTGCGCGGCCGGCGTGACCGCGAGCCCAACTCCCTTGCACGCAGACGCCTCCTCGCGAAGCACGCCGGCGAGGTCGCCCAGCCCCTCCAGGTGTTCCTCGGCGATCGAGGTCACGACGACGATGTCCGGCTCCACGATGACGCGCAGTGCCTCGACCTCACCGGGATGGTTGGTCCCCATCTCGATGATCGCAATCTCCGCTTCGTCGGGCAGCGCAAAGAGCGTGAGCGGAACGCCAACAAGGTTGTTGTAGTTGCCGACTGTGGCGTGGACGTGGAAGGCGCCGCCGAGTGCGGCCTTGAGCAGTTCCTTCGTGCTCGTCTTGCCATTGGTGCCGACCACGCCGACGACCGGCCGTCCCCACGCTCGGCGGCGGTAGCGGGCCAGCAATCCGAGCGCCGTGAGCGTATCGGCTACTTCATATACAGGAACGCCGAGTCCGGCGGCCCGCTTAGAGTCGTTCACCACGAGTGCCGCTGCACCATTCTTCACCGCTTCATGGAGGAAGTCGTGCGCGTCGAAGGTCTCGCCCTTGAGCGCGACGAAGCAGCTTCCCTGCCCAACATGGCGCGTGTCGGTGGAGATACGGGAGAGGGCCGCCGGTCCGCGTGGACCTTCGCTGAGTGCGTCGGCGATTCGGTCAAGCGTCCAGAACTGCGGCTGCTGGAGTGCGCTCGCCTGCGGAGTTGTTGCGTCGGCCATCAGGTATTTCCCTCGGAGATGATCTCGCCGACGATGATGCGTTCGTCGAACGGGTATTTCATGGTGCCGCGAATCTGGTAGTCCTCGTGTCCCTTGCCCGCCAGGACGACGACGTCGCCACTCTTCGCGGAGTGGATGGCGCGCGCGATCGCCTCGCGACGGTCTTCGACGCGTTCGTGCGGCTGCCGCATACCGGCTTCAATGTCGTCGAGGATGCGTTCCGGATCTTCGGTGCGCGGATTGTCGCTCGTGACGAACACGCGATCGGCATGCGACTCGGCGATGTGGCCCATTTCGGGCCGCTTGCCCTTGTCGCGATCGCCGCCGCAGCCAAACACGGCGATGAGCGTGCCCGCGGTGAATGGGCGCACCGCATCGAGTGCGCGCGCGAGCGCGTCCGGCGTGTGGGCGTAGTCGCGGAGGACAGCGGGATCATCGTGGATGATCTCGAGGCGCCCCGGTACCTGCGGCATCGTCGATAGCCGGCGCGCGATCTCGTCGACAGAAACGCCCATGCACCACGCAGCGGCCGCCGCGCCGATCGCGTTGGCGATGTTGAAGTCGCCAATGAGCGGGAGCTTCACCGGATGATGCGCGACGATGCCATCCTCGCGATGCCGCGCGTCGACGACCAGATCCCACTCGCTGCCACGCGGGCCAAAGCGGATGTTGACCGCGCGGACATCGGCGCGACCATGCAGTCCGAACGTGACACTCTTCGGTGCGGGCGGAAGGGTCGCCCATACGGTGTCTTCCGCGTTGATGACGGCGGCGCCGTCGCCGGCGATGAGTGGAATGAGCAACGCCTTCGCCGCGAAATATGACTCCATTGTTTGATGGTAGTCGAGATGATCGCGAGTGAAGTTGGTGAAGACCGCCGCCTTGAATCGCAGTCCCTCGACGCGTCCCTGATGCAACGCGTGCGACGACGTCTCCATCGCCACCGTACGTACCCCTGAGTCGTGCAACGTGCGGAGCAGCCGCTGCAGCTCCACCGGACCAGGCGTGGTAAGACCGCTGCCGCCGTCGAGCGCCGTGCCCTCGCTGCCGATCAATACGCCGAGCGTGCCGATCGAGGCACAGCGGGCGCCGGGCTCGTCGAGGAGGTGACGAAGCATGCCGACCGTGGTGGTCTTTCCGTTCGTACCGGTGACTCCGACGAGACGCAGCTCCTTGGCGGGCTCACCATAGAACGCAGCCGCGGCGACCGCGGCGGCCCGACGCGTATCGGTGACCACGAGCGACGGCAGCGAGCAGCGCGACGGATCATCGACCACGGCGAGGACGGCTCCCGCGCTGGCGGCACGATCGAGATACTCGTGGCCGTCGCGCTCTGCCCCCCGCACGGCGAGGAACAGTGCGCCGGCGGCGACGCCGCGGCTGTCTTCGGTGATGAGTTCGATCGTCTGCGGCAACACGCCCTGGGTTCCGCGCAGCAACCCCGCCCGGCGCAGCGCCTCGACGATCGTGTCTACGCGAACAGGACTCACGGCATGCCGGACAGGTGTACGAGCGAGCCCGCCGGGAGCACCGATCCCGCGGCAGGCTGCGTATCGCCGGTGCCCTTCAGGTCGAGCTGGATGCGAAAGCCCGCCGCATGCAGCGCGTGCACGGCTTGACGCAGCGAGAAACCGTGGACGTCAGGCACGGCACGCGGTGGCAGCACCACGGGCTTCGGCTTCGCGCGGAGTGGCAGCGTCGTCACAAATGTGCGCGGCGCGATGGTGTCGTCGACTATGAGCGGAACGATATCGGCATGCGGCGTTGTATCCCTCACCGCCTGCGACGCCACCGCGAGCTCGAGCGGACGCGCCGTGGAATCTCGAACGCGCTGGTGACGACTCGCGGCAAGGCTGCGCCGATCGAGCGACGCATCGCGCGACGCAAGCGCCGCCTCGATCACACGCTTCGTCACCGGCGCAGCCGTGAGTCCACCCATGTAGTCGCCCTTCGGGTTGTCGATCTTCACGAGAATGACGAATTGTGGATTGTCCGCCGGAAAGAGTCCCACGAACGTCGGGATGTGATCGCCCGCCGCGTAGCGGCCATTCACGGTTCGACGTGCGGTCCCGGTCTTCCCCGCCAGTGAGAAGGAACCGAGGTCCGCACGCTTCGCCGTGCCACCGGCCTCAACGACACCGAGCAACATGTCACGCACACGGCGCGCCACGGATTGCGACACCACTCGGCGCACCACCCGCCGCTGATGCCGATAGAGAACGGTGCCGTCCGGAGCCCGCACTTCCTTCACGAGACTCGGCTCCAGGAGCTCGCCGCCGTTGGCGAGCGCGACGTAAGCCGCCACAAGCTGGAGGGGCGTCACCGCAACCTCGTAGCCCATCGCCAGTGAGTTCGCCGACTGCTTCGACCACTTCGACGGCGCCCGCAACGTCCCCGCCGCTTCGACCGGATACGACACGCCGGTCGGCGTCCCGAAGCCGAAGTCCCTTAAGCCTTCATACTGGTCGCGCGCTTGCAGCCGCTCGGCGAATTGCACGATACCGATGTTGCTCGAGTACCGGATCACGTCCGACAGCGCGAGCTGCGGATACGGATGCTCGTCCGAGATCGCGCGACCGTTGATCGTGAAATGGCCGTTGTACGTCGGCACGACGTCCGTCTCGCGCGCGAGGCCATGCTCCAGCAGCAGCGCGGCGATGAAGGGCTTCATCGTCGACCCGGGCTCGTACGGCTCCGTGAGCGCCGTGCTGGCCGTGTTGCGCGGATTCGATCGGTGGCTCGCCATCGCGAGCACTTCGCCGTCGGCCGGATTCATGACGACGACGTCGCCACCCTCCGCTCCCATCCGGCTCACTGCGTCCGCCAACTCACGCTCGGCGATCTCCTGAAGCTCCTCGTTAATCGTGAGGACGATGCCGTTGCCCTGCACAGCCGGCGTCGCCGGCGCATCGGGTGAGTCGAAGCGGCGGCCGCGCCCATCCTTCATTACAGTGGTGCTGCCGGCCTTCCCCTTGAGCAGCGAATCGAGCGCGAGCTCCATTCCGTCGACCGCATTGCCGTCCGCATCCACTCGACCGACGATGCGGCGCGTCCCCTCCGAGAACGCATACGCCCGCTCGATGACCGGCGTCGAATACACGCCGCGCATCGCGGTAATCGAGGCGACGTCGACGGCACGGTAACGTGCTGGGAGCGTAACCCATCGTCGCGAGGAATCCGTCGCGCGCGCTACCCACTCAGCGGGTATGTGCGCGCGCATCAGCGCGAGACGCAGCTTGTGAAGGTCGCGGACCTCCTTCGGGGCGATGTCGAGCTTCACCGTCTCCCTGCTCTGCGCCAGCAGCTGGCCACGCGAGTCGAAGATTTCGCCTCGTGGCGCGGGAACGGTGCTCGTGGTGCTCTGCTGTCGTGCGGCGGTGGCCGCGAGACGCTTGCCGTCCACGAGCTGGACGCGCGCCGTCTTCACGAGCAGCGCGATCACGAACACGGCGAGGAGTAGATGGATCGTCCCCACGCGACTCGGCTTCTTCATGGCGTGCCTCGCGCAATGGGCATCACCATGCTGTCGGCGGGCACGTGCAGGTTCAGCCGCTCCGCGACCGGAAGCAGATGTGCCCGACTCGATGCCGAACGAATCTCCGCTTCGAGGCGAAGCTTCTCGTTGATCGTCGCCGTTCGGCGCGCCTCCAGTTCGAGGAGCTCCTTCGCGCCGGAGATGCCGAATGTGCGACGGAGAATGACGCCCCCCGTGATGACCAGGAACGCGAGCATCAGGAGGACGAGACGCACGCGACCGCCGCTGCCGCCTACTTTGCGCGCTGCCATGCCCTGAGCTTCGCGCTGCGTGCGCGCGGGTTGTCTGCGATCTCGTCCGCGCCTGCGGTGATGGCGCGCCGCATGAGCACGTTGCCGAGCGAGCGGTTGCCACCGCAGGTGCACATCGGGTGCTTGGGAGGACAGATGCAGTCCTCGCTCCATGCACGGAACGCGTGCTTCACGAGTCGATCCTCGCCCGAGTGATACGCGATGACGGCAAGGATCCCACCCGGAGCGAGCCGGTCGCGCAGGTCCGGGAGCGCACGGTCGACGCCGGTCAATTCATCGTTGACGGCGATGCGAATCGCCTGAAAGAGCCGCGCGAACTCGGGTGGGCCGGACCGCGATCCGAACGTCGCCCGGATGGCGCCGACGAAATCGTCGCTGATGACGAACGGCTTCGTTGCACGACGGCGCACGATTTCCCGCACCAGCCGAGCGGCTCGGGGTTCGTCGCCGTACTCGCGGAAGATGCGCACGAGGGTCTCGTCGTCGGCCTCGTTCAATACATCCGCGGCGGTTTGTGTCGCGTCCGCTCCCATGCGCATGTCAAGCGGCGCGCCCTCCCGGAATGAGAAGCCGCGTGATGCGTCGTCGATCTGATGTGAGGAGATGCCGAGGTCGAGCACGATGCCGGAGAAGCGTAGGTGTTCGAGAGCCGGAATGGCACCCAGCTCACTATAGTTGGCGGTGATGGTCTCGAAGCGGCCTTCTGAGGCTTCCGCCGCGAGTCTCGCGCGGGCTGCCTCGATGGCTTGGGGATCGCGATCGACGCCGATGACGTGCCCCACGCCAGCCGCGAGCAGAGCCGCCGAGTGGCCACCGCCGCCGAGTGTCCCGTCGAGGACGAGGGAGGCGTGGCCGAGCAACTCGACGATGTCATCGACGAGGGCGGGCGCGTGGTAGCCGGATTGCCAGGGACTGGAGCGCGGTGCAGCCATCACGTGCGGGAGGATAGGACGATAGGATGATAGGAGGATAGGAGAGCAGTATCTATCATCCTATCATCCTATCATCCCGTTCATGGCCATTCGCAAGCATTTCACCTACGTCGTTCATGGCGCGCGCGCGGACCGTCCGGACCTGCGCAGCATGGTGTCGTGGGTGCGCGAGCGCGGGCATGCCGTCGAGGTGTGGACTACGTGGAACGCCGGCGACGCCGCGACGCATGCCGCGCGTGCCGCGGATCGCGGCACCGATGTCGTGATTGCCTGCGGGGGCGACGGCACCCTCAATGAAGTGGTCAATGGTCTCGATGGACGCGAGACGCCTCTTGGCGTCATCCCGTTGGGTACAGCCAACGACTTCGCGCGGCAGACGGGCATTCCCGAGGAGGCGGACCATGCCATGGATGTTATCCTGCGCCGCAACCCCGTGCGCATCGATACCGCATCGATGAATGGCCGGCGGTTCCTCAATGTTTCGACGGGCGGCGTCGGCGCCGAAGCTACCCAGGAAACCCCCGCGGACGCCAAGGCCTCCCTCGGCCCCCTGGCCTATGCGATCACCGCCGTGCGAAAGTTCGCCGGGGACAAGATCCGGCATGCGTCGTTCGCGAGTGACGGGTTCGGCTTGGACGTCGATTTCCTCGCCTTCGCGGTGGGAAGCGCGCGCGTGACCGGCGGCGGGACGATGATGACGCCGGACGCCAGCGTCACGGACGGCCTGCTCGACCTCTGCGTGATCGAGGCGATGTCGCGGAGCCAGTTTGCGCGGCTGTCGTTGGCCGTGAAGCGCGGCGAGCACCTCGGCCTCCCGGGCGTGCACTATGCGCAGCTTCCCTGGATGAAGGTCACGGGAACGGAGCCGTTGAGTGTGAATCTCGATGGCGAGGGCGTGGAGGCGCGGGTGTGCGACTATCGCGCGCGTCGAGCCGATTTGCTCGTGCATGTGCACCATCTCCCGGGTGAGGAGCCTGGGGTGGATTTCGCCCGGTGAGTTTGGGTGGCGCTGCGCGTGACGCGGAGGTCGATACTCTCTTTCGCGCATAGCCGAGCGCGGCCGAGTGTATGGCCCGCGGCATGCCCCAGCCGTACGTTAGAGTGCTCTAACGTCGCAGGTATGCATGACCGGCGAGAATCCAGCCACGTTCAACGAAGGTCTTGGCCCGCTGGGTCCGGGATCGCAGCTCGGACCCTATCGGATTCTCAGTCTTCTCGGTGCCGGAGGCATGGGCCAGATCTACAGGGCCTTCGACGCCCGGCTCGGGCGCGAAGTCGCGATCAAGGTTGCCGAGGAACAATTCAGCGAGCGGTTCGATCGTGAAGTGCGCGCCATCGCGGCGCTGAATCATCCAAACATCTGCACGGTCTACGACGTCGGCGCCAATTTCCTCGTCATGGAATTGGTCGACGGCGATACCCTGCGAATAGGGGTTGAGCGCGGGCTCCCCCTTGATCGCACCCTCACCATTGCGCGACAGATACTCGAGGCCCTCGGCGCCGCCCATCGCTCCGGCGTGATCCATCGCGATCTCAAGCCCGAAAACGTCATGGTCCGGGTCGATGGCTACGTGAAAGTCCTGGACTTCGGTTTGGCAAAATGGCTGCCGAATAGCCGTGGCCTTCATGGTCTCCGTCCCGACACCAGTGCACTCAGTCGGACCGGGCAGATAGTCGGAACGCTGGCCTACATGTCACCGGAGCAGATCGAAGGTCTGGAGGTCGATTCGCGGAGCGATCTATTCGCGTTCGGGATCATTCTCTATGAAATGCTCGCCGGACGTCACCCGTGGCCGCGCAACACGTCGGTGGCGACGATGAACGCAATCCTCAACGACGAACCGCCCGCGATGGATGCATCACTCGTGGGCACCGATCTCGTCGCGATCGTGGAGACGCTGTTGCGGAAGCATCCCGCAGAGCGGTATCCACACGCCGAGGCCGTTCTTGGCGCGCTGTCGACGTCATCAGCGGAATCACCCACGTCGAGTCGATCCGCGCCGAAGCTGCTCACATCCGTCGCGGTCCTTCCATTCGTTTTTCTAAGTGACGCCGAGGCCACGAGGGCGCTGTCGCTTGGCTTTGCTGACTCACTCATCACGATTCTCGGCAACTTGCAGGATATCGTCGTCGCCCCGACATCGGCAATCCTGAATTACACGACTGACGCGGAGCCGGCCGAAGTCTGTCGTGCTCTGGGTGTCCGCCACGCCCTGCAGGGAACTGTCCAGCGACTGGGCTCGCACTGGCGCGTCTCGATCCAGTTGTTCGACGCGACGACACACAGGGTCACGCTATCCGAGAAGCACGACTTCGACCTGGACAATGTGTTCGAGGTCCAGGATGAAATCGGGCGTCGAGTCGTCGCGTCGCTGGAGAGCCGATTTTCATCGAGGGCTCCCAAGTCGCGTGATCGATACAGCAGCGACCCTGAGGCGTACGACGCTTTCATGGCTGGACTCCGCGAGAGCGCCTCGGACCAGCACGAGGTCCTGCAGGACGCTGCGGCCCATCTCTCCGTGGCGATCGAGCGCGATCCGGAGTTCGCGCTGGCCCACGCCTGGCTCGCTCACGTCGCGATGCAGATCCACTTCTCCTTCGATCCTGACCGGAGGTGGCTCCACACGGCGGAAGATCACTGTCGCCGCGCCTTGGATCTCGATCCAGAATGTCCTGAGGCCTATTGGGCCCGGTCTGCCATCCTTTGGAGTCCCGCCAAGAATTTCCAGCACGCCGAGGCAATTGCCGCGCTTCAACAAGTATTGGCCGCACGACCCAATTTTGACCGTGCCCATAACAGAGTGGCGGCGATCTGCTTGCATATCGGGCGGTTTCACGAAGCGCGTCTGGCTCACGAGCACTCGCAGCGGGCAAATCCAAAGAATCGCACGTATAATCTCGAGTACATCCAGCTCTTCAGCGGAGATTTCGCGAACGCCGAGCTGGCGGCGCAGGCCTGGATGAAAGAATCGCCGGTCACTTGGGCCGCCATTCATTATGCCGCGCAGCCTCCACTTCTCACGGGAAACCTGACATTGGCCGAGGAGCGGTTGGCACTAGGCCTGACGCTGTACCCCGATGAGCCAATGATCATCAGTTTGCAAGCGATCCTCCACGCTCGGCTCGATGAGCCGGGCCCCGCGCTCGAGTGCGTTCGGAGATCGCTCGACGTCCCCATCACAAAGGGGCATGCCCACCACACGTACTATCAAGTCGCCTGCGTTTACGCCATACTCGGCCAGACCAGCAAGGCGATGGCGTGGTTCCAGCGGAGCGTCGACACCGGAAACCCATGCTGGCCATTCTTCAGGATCGATCCGCATTTGCAGAACGTGCGGCAGGAGCCTGCGTTCGTGCGACTCGTCGCCGATCTCGAAGCGACGTACACTGCCATCAACATTCAGTGGATGTAGCTCCGTTCCGTGACGCTCACAGGAGGCCGCATGACCGAACGTGAATTTTTCCTTGAGCGCCGAGCCGCGGAGTTCGGCGCATTCGACCGCGTGATCGGTGCTTTGCCTCAGGACCAGTTCGACTATCGGCCACACGCGCGCTCACAGTCGGCGCGCGAAATCGTATGGACGTTGGCGGCCGAGACCCGGGCGTGCAGTGAAATGATCGACGCCGGATGCATCGATTGGCACCACCAACCCCCGTCGGGCACTCCGGCGGAGCTGGTGTTGGATTTCCGACGGAGCTACGAGGCGTTGAGCAAGCGGGCGGCCGCGCTGGATGACACGGACTGGCACCGTCAGGTGCGGTTTCTCGTCGAAGGCACGCTGATGCAGGCGCCACCGCTTGGACAATTCCTGTGGTACCTTTTCTTCGACGCGATTCACCACCGGGGGCAGCTGAGCACGTACATCCGCCCGATGGGAGGCAAGGTGCCTTCTATCTATGGTCCATCGGGCGACGACCAGGGCGGCTAACTTCGAGCTCGCTAGGGAGCGCTCGCCTGACGGGCAGCCTCATTCGACACTACAACACGAGCTTCTGACGCACCGGTGCCTCATGGCGATGCATCGGTGCATCGTTTTAATGCAGCAACTACGTCAATTCTTCTTGGCGTCGCCGCCACACATGTCCATGTAACTCTCTTTATTGCAATGGTTTGTAGTGTTGTGAGAAACATTTAAATACCCAGCACGGCAAATGCTTGTTGTCGATGCGAAGCACTCCACGCCACAATGGACATCCGCTCCGGTCCCACGCCCTCGCCGGATCGCGCTTCCCGCCCTCCTGCCTCCCAATGGCAATGCCGCATCGCCTCCCGCCCCTGAAGGTCTCCACTTCGCTTCTCGCAATCGCCGTCATGATTTCCGGTTGCGGCGCAGAGCGCATCTCCACCCCCGCCCTCACACCCGGTGCTTCCGTCGAAGCGGGACGTACTCCCGCCACTGGCACCAGCGGCGGCGGGAGCCCGACGTTCCTGACTGCCGATCCGGCTGCACCCGCCACGGCCAACCCGGTCATCGCATTCTGGGCGGTGAAGGGCGTCAACAAGGAGGTGCGCATGGTCTACCACGCGCGCCCCGGCCACAGCGATTCCACCACCTTCCTGTTTTTTCGCGTGAAGGAGCGCTCCCTCGACCTGCGGCCCGATGGCAGCACGATCGCCGTCGGCGACTCCGTCCTCATCACCGTCTCGCTCGTGGACCCGGTCTCGCTCAAGCTCGACTTCCAACCGTCCGGGCTGCGCTTTGCCGAGCACGACTCCGCAGAGATGAAGCTGAGCTTCAAGGAGACGCTGCATGACCTGAACGGCGACGGGATCGTGGATCACCTCGACTCCGATATCCTCCGTACGATGGCCATCTGGCGCCGCGAGTCTCCGCTGGAGCCATGGATGCCGACGCCGAGCACGGTGCTCTCGGGATCCTACGAGGTGCAGTCGAAGATCGGTGGATTCACCGGCTACGCCGTCGCGTACTAGGAGCAGGTCATGCCGTCGCTGGTCGTCCTGAAGCTCAGCGACTCGTTCGCCGCGGCGTGGGCTGCGCTCGCGAAGGAGTTCGACATGAAGCTCGAGCTCGCGACGTCACCCGCTGAGCTCGACCGGCATGGGCAAGCGATGGGCATCATCGCCGCGGGCGGCGAAGAGGCGCAGCTCGAGCGCGTCCTTCACGAGATCGCGCCCGCGCGCACACCAATCGCCGCCGTGGGCGCGTTGGCGAATCACCGTCTCGCCAGCGCAGCACTTCGCGCCGGTGCATCGGAATTCTTCGCGCTCACGGAAGACTACGACCTTCTCCGCTCGTGGCTGCGCGACGGCGCCGAGCGACTGCGGTCGAAGGCGAGTCGCAAGGAGTTCGCCGAAGGTGAGCGCGCGAAGTACAAGTTCGACGGCATCCTCGGCGAGAGTCCCGCATTGCTCGCCGCGCTCGACACCGCGGCGCGCATCATTCCGCATCGCAGCGTCAACGTGCTCGTCACGGGCGAGACGGGCAGCGGCAAGGAGCTCGTCGCGCGGGCACTCCATTACAACGGTCCGCGGCGCGAAGCGCCGTTCGTCGACATCAACTGCGCGGCAATTCCCGACAACCTCCTCGAGAGTGAGCTCTTCGGCCACGAGAAGGGTGCGTTCACCGACGCGTCGGCGCAAAAGCTCGGACTCTTCGAGTATGCGAATGGCGGCACGCTTTTTCTCGATGAGGTCGGACATCTGCCGATGACGCTCCAGGGCAAGCTCCTCCGCGCGCTGGAGGAGCGACAGATCCGTCGCGTCGGTGGCGTGAAGAGCATTCCGGTCGACGTACGCGTCGTCGCCGCCACGCACGTGAACCTCCTGGCCGCCGTCCGCCGCGGCGAGTTTCGCGAAGATCTCTACTACCGGCTCAACGTCGTCATCATCGACCTCCCTCCACTGCGCGCGCGCCGTGGCGACATCCCGATTCTCGCGCGCCACTTCCTCCAGCGGTTCGCCACCGAGTACGACGTGCCGGTGCCGATGCTTACGCCCGCCGCGGAACGCACGCTGTCCAGTCGCGACTGGCCTGGCAACATCCGCGAGTTGCGCAACGCCCTCGAGCGATCGGTGCTACTCGGTCCCGACGTGCTTGACGCGCCGAGCCTTGACGCACAGCCCGAGCTCACACTGGAGAAGGGAACGATTCCCTTCCCCGCGCGGCTCGACGCGGTCGTGCGCGCCTCCGCCATCGCGATGCTCGAGCTGTGCAATGACAACAAGAGCCACGCCGCGCGCCGCCTTGGCATCTCGCGCACGCGCCTGCAGCGGGTGCTCGACGGCGTGCCCGACGATGACACGGCCGCCGAGCCGTCGCTCCACCGTTCATCATGACGGCCACCTACGGCAGCAGCGGCCTGCAGGACAGCGCGCGCGCACTGAGGGCAAGCGGTTCGTGGAGCGAGCTGTCCGTGCTCCTGGATGCGCACGTCGACGAAGTGAAGTCGCAACCCGAGCTCGCCAACATGCGCGGCGAGTCATACCTGCGTGCAGGCTCGCCGCGCGAAAGTCGCGCGTGGTTCGCCGAGGCGATTCCCGCCATCGAGCGCCGAGGCGACCGGTCGGCGTTGCGTCGCGCGATCAACATGATGGGCGCCGCGGACTTTCAGCTCGGCGAACTCGAAGTCGCGGAACCGGAGTTCGAGCGCGCGGTGGAGCTTGGCCAGCAGGACGGCGACTACCTGCTCGTCGCGCGCGCGACGAACAACCTCGGCATGATCGCGAACATTCGCGCGCAGCGGGAGCGCGCACTCGGGCTTTACGCGGTGGCCCTCGCGGCATACCAGCGCCTGGGCGACGCGCGTGGTCTCGCGCAGTCCTACCACAACATCGCCATCACCTTCCGCGACCTCGGCGACCTCGAACAGGCCGACGAGAACGAGCTGCGCGCGATCGAATTCGCGCGAGACGCGGCGTATCCCACACTTGTCGCCCAGGCGCGGCTGGGGCGCGCGGAGCTGGGATACCGGAAGGGTGACGCGGCATTCGCCGAAGCAGCGGCGGCTCGTGTGGCAGCGGATTTCGCCAGCCTTGCCGAGCCCATTCAGGAGGCGGATGCGCTCAGGCTCGTCGGCTTGGCCGCGCTTGCGCAGGACAAGGTGGACGTCGCGAACGAAGCACTCGACCACGCACTGGCGCTCGCGCGACGCACGGGCGGCGCGCTGGGCGAGGCGGAGATCCTCCAGGCGCGCGCGCACCTTCGCTTGCGAGAAGGCGATCGCGCGGGAATGCGCGAGAACGCGCGCGCCGCGATCGCGATCTTTGCCCGGCTTCAGGCTCACTGTGACGAGACGGCGCTGACGGAGTGGCTCGCGGAGCACGACCGCTGATAGGGAGCGCCCGGCGTTGATTTAACGCGCGCGCGCATTTGGAGGCACCTTCCTGCGATCGATTCGCCCCCCACCTCCGTCGTCGTGCGCGCCGAAGACGCCGATCACGATTACGTGCGCATCTCGCAAACTGCCGCCCTCAAGCGCGCCGATTTCGGCGGAGCGATCACCTTGCTCCGTCACGAAGGCGTCACGCGCTTCGTGATCGCAGGTGTAACGCTGCTGCTGGAATTCATCGGCATCCACAACGCGTGGGACGCCGTCACGTACATCACCGTCGAGCGAAATCGGAACGACGCCGAAGAAGGCGGACAATGCTCCCGTCGACAAGTTCGCGAAGCCAAACGTTCCGGCGTGAGTCCTTGTGCACCTGAACTCCGGGATCGATCATGGGTGAGCGCAGCTCTGCCCGGTTGACCACTCCTCTGAGGGATTTCTCATGCTCGCACGCGTCGTGCTTTGCGCAGCCCTGTTTGCCACTACCGCCGCCGCGCAGGACCGCGCAATGCCGCCCGAGGCAGAGCGCCAGCTCGCGCGCGCGATCTACAAGGAGATGGTGGAGATCAAGTCGGGGTTTACGACGGGCGCCACCACACCAGTAGCACAGGCGGCGGCCCGACGACTCAGGGCCGCCGGTTTCCCGGCGAAGGACATCTTCGTCGGCGGTGCGATTCCGACGAAGGCGAATCTCGTCGTGCGATATCACGGCACCGGACGGCAACGCCCGCTCCTGCTGCTTGCGCACATCGACGTCGTGGAAGCGAAGCGCGAAGACTGGAGCATGGATCCCTTCACGCTCACGGAGAAGGACGGCTACTTCTATGGCCGCGGCACGGGTGACGACAAGTCGCAGGCCGCCGTGTGGATCGCCAATCTCATCCGGTACAAGCGCGAGGCATTCACGCCGGATCGCGACATCATCGTTGCGCTCACGGCCGACGAGGAGGGCGGCGGCCCGTACAGCGGCATCGAGTGGCTGCTCAAGAACCATCGTGATTTGATCGACGCAGAGTACTGCCTCAACGAAGGCGGGTGGGGCGAGTCCGTCGAAGGCGTGAGGCTTTCGAACGACCTGCAGGTCGCCGAGAAATACGTCGTCAACTTCAGGTTCGAGGTGAAGAACAAGGGCGGGCACAGCTCATTGCCAGTCGCGGACAACGCCATCTACCACCTGTCGGGCGCGCTGGACCGGCTGTCGCGCTTTGGCTTCCCGCTCAAGATCAACGACGTGTCGCGCGCCTACTTCCGCGCCATGTCGGGAATCGAGAAGGGACCGATTCATTCCGATCTCGCACTCGTCGCCGGAGGAGATTCGGCGGCAATGTCACGTGTCGCGGCGGGGGCAACTGCATGGAACGCGACCCTTCGAACAACGTGTGTGGCGACCCAACTCGAGGGCGGCCACGCGATCAATGCGCTTCCGCAGCTTGCGGCGGCCATGGTGAACTGTCGCGTGCTTCCGGAGGACGGCGTGGACTATGTCACAGCCACCTTGAAGAGGGTCGTTGCGGATACCGCCGTGAGCATCGCCGTGATTGGCACGCCGCACAACGCACCGGCGTCGCCGATGCGCGCGGACCTCATGTCGACAGTCTCTTCGGTGACGAATGCCCTCTGGCCCGGCGTGCCGACGGTGCCAATGATGGTGATGGGCGCGACGGATGGACTGTACCTGCGCGTCGCGGGGATTCCGACGTACGGCATTCAAGGATTCTTCTACGACCGCAACGACATCCGCTTCCATGGCCGCGACGAGCGGCTCAAGGTGCAGTCCTTTTACGAGGGCCAGACATTCCTGTACGAGCTCGTGAAGCGACTTGCGGGAGCGCCGTCGGCATAAGGTGAGAGCCGTGCATCCTGAATCTCCTCGTCAACCAACGGCGCTGACGCACGTGAGACGCCTTCGAACGTCCGCCGCGCTCTGGGTACTGGTCGCGACTGCCTGTATGTCCTCGCGTGGCGACGCGCAGTCTCCACGGGTCGACATCGGCCTGGATAGCGTCGTACAAGTGCGGACGACGTGCTTTGGCACCTGTCCCGCATACCGGCTCAGTCTCGCCTCTACCGGTGGAGCGAGCCTCGAGCCACGCGGACCAATCGACAAGGGCCCGACGCAGTCGATCGGTCAAGCCGCCACGAGACCGCGGCGAGCGGATGATCCGAGAACGCAGAATGCGCAGGGCTCGGCAGACAGCCTGGCGCTCGCGTTTGCGCGGCCGCCGGACTCGGCGAAGCCTCGTACGTGGTGGCACTGGACGCGCAGCAATGTCACAAAGGACGGCATCACCAAG
The DNA here is from genome assembly GCA_036844565.1 of Gemmatimonadaceae bacterium. Lineage (GTDB taxonomy): Bacteria > Gemmatimonadota > Gemmatimonadetes > Gemmatimonadales > Gemmatimonadaceae > AG11. Next base: position 39,929 of record DAIUFP010000011.1, read on the forward strand.
GATCTCGAGTGGATGAAGCGCGTTGGCATCGGCGGCTTTCAGCTTGCCGACGTCGACTTCGGGAGTGGACAGACCGTTGCCGAGAAGGTCGTTTTCGGCACGCCCGCCTGGCTCGATGCCGTCCGTCACTCAGCCGCGGAAGCCGACCGACTCGGCCTCGAGATGACCCTGTTCAGCTCCGCTGGTTGGAGTCTCGCCGGTGGCCCGTGGGTGAAGCCTGAGCAGGCGATGAAGAAGCTGGTGTGGAGCGATACGACGCTCGATGGCCCGCGCAATTTCTCCGGCGCATTGCCACGCCCGCCGTCGAGCAATGGCCCCATTCGCAATCTCGCTCGCGGCGGAGCCGCAGCGGACCCCACGTATTACGGAGAGACCGCGGTGCTCGCGTATCGCACACCGAGCGATGAACGAGACGCGGCAGCGTTGCGTCCGGCCGTGACGACGAACGCCGGACCCATCGACGCCAAGGCCCTACTCGATGACGACCTGAATACCGCGGTCACCATCGTCCCGCCGTCGGGCGGAGGGCCCGCTTGGGTGCAGTTCGCATTCGCCGAACCGTTCGCCGCGCGCGCACTCACCTTGGCGGCGCGCGGCGGAATTCCGTTCGGCCGCATTCTCGCGAGCGACGACGGCGCCAGCTTTCGCTCGTTGGGGGCGCTCCCAGGCGCGGGCGGCTACCGCCCTGGCACGGTGCGCACCTTCGCGCTCCCTGGTACGAGTGCTCGATTCTACCGTGTCGAATTGACCGGCGCCGCGTCCACGCCCGCCGGCAACATGGCGATGACGCCATCTCAGCCCGCGCGCGAGTACGTGCTCACCGAGGCGGCCCTCCACGGCGGTGGCCGGGTTCACCGGTGGGAGGACAAGGCAGGCTATAGCTTCCTGTTCGAGTACGAGACCGTTTCTACTCCTGCCCTACCGTCCACGTCCGCCATTGCGCGCGGCGATGTCGTGGACCTCACGTCCAGGCTGCACCCGGATGGCACGCTCGAGTGGGACGTGCCCGCCGGCCGCTGGACGATCACGCGCATGGGATACTCGCTCACCGGCGCGAAGAATCGCCCAGCCGTTCCCGCGGGCCTCGGCTACGAGGTGGACAAGCTCAGCCGAATGCACGTGGAGTCGTATCTGCGTGGCTATATCGATCCCATCGCGAAGGCTCTCGGTCCGCTTTACGGGAAGAGCCTCAGTTACGTGCTGCTCGATAGCTGGGAGGCGGGAGTCCAGAACTGGACGGAGGAGATGCCGCGCGAATTTCGAACGCGCCGAGGCTACGATCCCACGCCCTACCTGCCGGTGCTCGCCGGTCGCGTCGTCGAGAGCGCCGAGGTCAGTGATCGCTTTCTCTGGGACTTTCGCCGCACGATCGTCGACATGTTCGCCGAGAACTTCTACGGCCCGGCAACGGAGTTCTTTCACCGTCAGGGCATCAAGACCTACAGCGAGGCATCTGGCGTCTCACTGGAACCACTCGAGGATGCGCTGCTCAACAAGAAGCAGGTCGACATCCCGATGGGCGAGTTCTGGATGCGACCCCTGCATCCGCCGACGATGTACTACGAAGACGTCCGCGGCGCGGCGTCGGCCGCGCACGCGTATGGCAAGCAGATCGTCGCGGCAGAATCGTTCACCGGCGGCGGCTACGAATCGCCCGACGCGCTGAAGCGACTCGCGAACTACTGGTTCGCGCAGGGCATCAACCGGCTTGTCTTTCATACGTCGGCGCACCAGCCGCTGGACACGAAACCCGGCAACACGATGGTCGGCACGCACATTCACCGCAACATTACATGGGCCGAGCAGGCCGCGCCGCTCATGACGTACCTGGCGCGGACGTCGTTCATGCTGCAGCAGGGCCGCTCGGTCGCCGACATTGCCTACCTGCTCAATGAAGGTGCTCCATCGACGATGCCGTTCTGGGGGGCGGGCGTGACGCCATCGCGTCCGGCTGGTTACGACTACGACTACGTGAACGCGGACGTGGTGCTCACACGCATGTCGGTCGCGGGCGACGGGCGCATCATGTTGCCTGACGGAACGAGCTACCGCGTACTCGTGCTTCCTGCCACCGATCGCATGACGCTGCCGGTACTGCGGAAGGTGCGCGAGCTCGTTCGCGGCGGTGCCACCGTCACTGGACCCAAGCCGCTGCACTCGCCGAGTCTTACGGGCTATCCCGATGCCGACGTGGAATTGCAAACGATCGCCGATGAGCTGTGGGGCGACCTCGATGGCGTGAGTCGCACCCGTCGCGCCGTTCCTGGTTCCACCGGCACGATCGTCTGGGGCCAGTCGCTCGAAACAGTGCTGGCGTCGCTGCGTGTTCCGCCGGATGTCGAGTACGGCCGCGTGCTGGACGGAGACTTCGCCTGGGCGCACCGCACCTCGGCCGATGCCGATATCTATTACGTCGCGAATCTCGCCGACCGCGCGCAGGAGGTGGACGTGCGCTTCCGCGTCGCGGGCAAGGAGGCGGAGCTCTGGCACGCCGACCGCGGCGTCAGTGAGCCGGCCGAGTATCGCATCGCGGACGGTCGCACGATCGTACCGCTGCATCTTGCCGAACACGGTGCGGTGTTCGTCGTGTTTCGTCATTCATCTGCGTCGCTCTCACGCACGCTTCCGCACACAACCGAGACCACACTCGCCACCATCACAACGCCGTGGGACGTCACCTTCCCCGCGGGACTCGGCGCACCGCCCCGTGCGCGGTTCGCGACACTCGCGTCGTGGACGACGAACGCCGACTCGGGCGTGAAGTACTTCTCGGGGACGGCCACGTACAGCACGACCATCTCGGTGCCGCGCGGCTGGCGCAAGCCGGGCGCGCGACTGATCCTCGACCTCGGTGCGGTACGCGACGTCGCCCAGGTATCGATCAACGGTGCCGCACCACAGATCGCGTGGACAGCGCCTTACCGAGTCGATGTCACCGACGCATTGAAGGTCGGAGCGAATCGGGTCGAGATCCAGGTGACCAACGAGTGGACGAACCGCATCACGGGCGACCGCGCACTTCCCGTTGGCAAGAAGGTGCTCGGCGGTGCGGCGGCGCCCGCTGGTTTCGGCGGACCGCCTGCACCACTCACGGAATCAGGGCTACTCGGCCCCGTCCGACTGACGTCCGTATCGGGGCCGTGATGCAGGCGTCGAGCGCGCGAGGAGCGCGACGAATCGCGGTGAGCGCAGCGATTTTGCGCGACGCACGTTCTTCATGGATGGAGTTTCTCCGCCCGCTGTCGCCATCACCGACGTCTCATCGAGTGAGCTGAGATATGCCACGTAACACCACATGGGCTCTCGTCGCCCCCGCGACCATGTTGTTGCTGCCCGCCTGCCTGCGCGCGCAGGCGACCACGCCTCCAGCGGTGCCAGCGCCGGCAGCCGTCGTCGCCGGAATACCGGTGAACTACGATGAGTCCAAGGTCGGCACGTACACGCTGCCTGACCCGCTCGTACTGACCAATGGCAGGAAAGTCCGCGACGCGAAGACATGGTATGCCGAGCGTCGCCCCGAGATCCTGCGCATGTTCGAGGACATTCAATACGGGCGCGTGCCGGGTCGGCCAGCCGACCTCTGGTTCAACACGACCGAAGCCTCCGCGCCGGCTTTCGATGGCAAGGCGGTGCGACGTCAGGTCACGGTGTACTTCACGAAGGACACGGCGGGCCCGAAGGCGGATCTTCTGCTTTACCTCCCGGCAAACGCGCGTGGACCGGTCCCGATGCTCCTCAATGTGAGCTTCAGCCCGAACGCCGCTACCATCGACGATCGTGGTGTGAAGCTCGGTATGATGTGGTCGCGCGACGGCAAGCGCGTGCCGACACCGGCGCCGCGACCGGGTGCTGGCTTCGGCCGAATGAACCCGCTGCCCTTCCTCGCGCAGGGCTTCGGTGTGGCAACGGTCTATTACGGCGACTTCGATCCCGACTTCGCTGGCGGCTTTCTCCTTGGCCTTCGGTCGACGTATGCCGCAGCCGGTCAAACCGCCCCCAAGCCGGACGAATGGGGCACAGTGTCGGCGTGGAGCTGGGGACTCAGTCGCGTGATGGACTACCTCGAGACCGACCGCGACGTGGACGCGAAGCGCGTTGCGCTCGTCGGCGTCTCGCGCATCGGCAAGACGGTGCTCTGGACGGCGGCGCGCGACACGCGCTTCGCGTTGGTGATCGCGAGCTGCTCGGGCGAGTCGGGCGCCGCGCTGAGCCGCCGCAACTACGGCGAGACCGTGGCCCACATGACTGCGCCGACGCGGTACGCCTATCAATTCGCCGGCAACTACGCGACGTACGGCAATCGCGTCAACGAGCTTCCGATGGACGGACACATGCTGGTGTCGCTCGTCGCGCCACGCCCGGTGCTGCTCCAGACCGGGGATACGGACTTCTGGTCTGACCCGAGGGGCGAATTTCTCTCGGCGGTTGCGGCTGAGCCGGTATTCACCCTTCTCGGGGCGCGCGGACTGGGGACGGACCAGATGCCTGCTCCCGGCGTCGCGATTCTGCACACGCTCGGATTCTACGAGCACTCGGGCGGACACGGAACGGTGCCGGCGGACTGGGATGTATTTCTACGGTTTCTGCAGATGCATCTCCAACCGAACGGCATGTAAGAGCCGGAAAACGCGTTCCAACAGGACTAAGTACTGAGTACCTCAGTACCAAGTACGAAGTAGTACTGCGTTTACAGGTCGGTCGCTTTCGCCCACGGCGCTATGCGGGAAACGCCGCTCCGGATTGATTCGACTGGGCTTTAGCCCGTACTTCGTACTTCGGTACTGAAGTACTCGGTACTTAGTCCTGTTTGGCCGCGTTTACGCTGTTATGGTGTGGTCCGGTATGCCCAAACCGGGTTGTACCGGAGGCCGACAGCCAACCGATACGTCGTCATCCGATACGTATCATCCACCGTCAGCACCGATACGCCGGTGTACCGATACGCCGTCATGTTGCTGCGCATCACCGACACGCCCGTCGTCAGGGCAAACGTGTTCGTCAGCGAGTACTCGACACCAGCACCTGCGACTCCGCCGAATCCACGGCTGTACCGCGAACCGGTCGCGAGGCTGGACGCTGGACCGAAGCCCGCGTCCAACTGCGAGGAATACGCGTCGGCGCTGTGCTCGAAGCCGAAGCGCACGTCGGCGAACGGGCGAATCCGACGCTCCGCGTCCTCGGGATGCAAGCGCATTCCAAGCTCCGCCGTTTCCGTCGTGGCGGGACCGCCAAGGTACGCCGAGGTGAGATCCATCGTCCACGACACGTAGCGCGTGTAGCGGTAGTCGAGCCGCGTACCGGCGCCAAAGCTCGTGCTCGAGATCGACGGTCCACCGGAGAAGCCTGGAGCGACCGAGCGCGTGATCAGCGGATACGTCTCGACCGAGTAGTGCGAGCGCGTCATAGCGGTTGATCGCGCGACGACTTCCGGCTGTCGTCCCAGCGGCACGGGCTGTCCGGGACGCGCCCCCCCGATGCGCGGCGTAGCCCGCTGCGCCAATGCGAGCGACGGAAGGACGAGCGCGATGGCGACGAGTGCACGTGTACGCATGTGACCCTCATGGACGAAAGCTATCGGCAGCATCCTGCCGCCTGAATAACGATGTGTGTCCTGCCTCTTGTACGCAAGGAATTTTCCGACCGTTGACCCCTCGCCCCGCAGTGGTCGGTTGCGCCCGTTCGGGTAACTTGCGTCGCTTCGCGCGACATGGCCACGACAGACTGGAACTGAATGTGAATCTCGAAGAATGCCTGCCCGTACAACGTCAGGGACGTTCAACGACCATCACCCGCATGGTCGCGGGGCTCTCTGGTGCCGGCGTCTATCGAGTGGACGCCGATGGTCAACCTTACGTACTCAAGATCTCGGACAAGAGTGAGCCAGCGGAGCGATGGCGCCGCAAGCTGCAAATCCAGCAACTGGCCGCCGACGCCGGCCTCGCGCCGCCGATCGTGCAGACGGACGAAGTGCGACGGGCAGTGGGGCTCGACACGCCCTTCGTCGTCCCGCCATTCGTGCTCGAGGCCATTCATTGGGGACTCACCGAAAAGCCACCCGCGCCCGATCGCCCCGAGGTGCTGAGCCACAACGACGTGAATCCATCGAACCTCGTCTACGACGGCGAGCACCTGATGCTGCTCGACTGGGAAGTCGCGGGACGCAACGATCCCTACTACGATCTCGGAGCGATTGCCGTCTTCTTCCGCATGGATGCCGAACTTGTCACAGGCTCATCGAGATCCACGACGGCAAGCCGCTCGCCTCCCTACCCGCACGCTTTCTCTACGTTCGCCGTTTCGTCGCCACGCTACTCGGCGCCATGTTCATGCGGCTGGTGCGAGCGAGCGGTCACGCCGGCGCTGCGGGCACTGAAACGCCCGATTCGGCGCTCTCCCTGTCCGAATTCTACCAGGCGATGCGGGCCGGTACGCTGAACATCGCCACAGGTGAGGGGCAGGCTGCGTTCGGGATGGCGCTGATCAAGGAGAGCGTTGCCATTTGACGCTCGACCGCCGCTCGCGTTCTTTCTCTTTGCCTTCGTCGCCGCCAAGGTCATCCCCAGGCCAATCCGCATCTACCCACTCCTCGCCGTTCCACCGTCCGCGATGCGCTCGTCGCCAATGGCTTTCGCGTCGTGCGCTACGACTACTTCGGGCGCAGTTACTCAGATCGACCAAAGCTGGCGTACGACCTCGCCACGTACGACGGCCAACTCACCGAGCTGCTCGACTCACTCGGCCTGCGTGGCCTTGTCGACGTCGCCGGCGTCTCCATGGGTGGCGTCATCGCGACGAACTTCGCCGACAAGCACGCGGATCGCGTTCGCTCGCTCACACTTGTCGATCCCTACTTTGGACGGGCCGCCGGCACTCCCTTCCCGCTCAGGCTATCCGGCGTTGGCGAGTTCCTACTGACGTTGGCCGCCCATCGACGGCGCGGCGCATCTGCCGCAGATTGAGCAGGCGACGGTTGTGGACTCCTTGTTAGTTGGCTTTCTGCGGAGATACTGAGGCAGGCAGCACATGTCGTTGCTTGCGAGTCACGTCAACGAGGCACCCATGGAATCACGCGACCTGATTCGGCAGCTCTTCGCGCACTGTGCCTGGGCAGACGCGGCGTTGTTCGCGGCCGTCCGCGAGTGCGGCGACTCGTCGGACGCCTGGCGCGAATACACGCACATCCTCGGCGCTGAAGAGGTGTGGTTGGCACGCCTCGAGCGGCGTCCGTCGGCAGTTGTCGTGTGGCCCATGCTCACCGTCAGTGAGGCCGAGTCGCTGCGCGCAAGGCTGGTCACGGGCTATGACGCGTTCATCGCGACGCTTGACGAGGCATCGCTGACAGAATCGATGGAGTATCGAACGAGCGCCGGGCAGCCGTTCACCACGCCGGTGCGCGACATGCTGATGCAGGTCGTGATGCACGGGCAGTATCACCGCGGAAAGATCAACCTGTTGCTGCGGCAGGAGGAAGACCGCGCGGCACCTGTCGACTACATCAGCTTTGTGCGTGGAGTACCCGCTGCGGTCACGCCTGTAGCGCGCCCCTGAGAGCGATCTACGTCCAATGAAAAGCGCCCGCCGTCACGAAGACGGCGGGCGCTTTTACTGCCGAGCTGTGACTACTTGCAGTACTTCTTCATCGAGCCATCGATGAATGGGGCGTACTGCTGTGCGTTCCCCATGATCGTCTTGGCCGTGTTGGGATCGATCGAGCCGCCCGGGCCCATGTTGATGTTGACGATCGTGAGCAAGTCGTTCGCCGTCTTGAAATCCTCACAGGACCTCGAAACCTTCAGGGCTTCCGCGGTCGCACCGAATGCCTGGAAGGCCGACACCGCGAGAAAGAACTTCGACTGAGCGCTCGGCGACATCTCATCCGCCGCCTGGAAGAACGGAATCGCCTTCTTGAAGTCATCGGCGCTCTTCGAAGCGACGCCCACCTTGTACTGCGTGCTGCCGAGCTGGAGGAGCACCGCAGCGGCGCGCAGCTTGTTCGCCGGGTCGGCGGCGGCGTCAGCCTTCGCGTACTTGATCGCGTCGTCCGGATTACCCATCTCGGCCGAGATGGACGCGAGCAGGTAGTTCGCGCCGTTCACCTTGGGGTCGAGCTCGAGAGCGCGCTGGAGCGATGCCTTGGCTGCCGGAAGCTGACCAGCACGACGCTCGTTCTGCGCCTTCTGAAGCAGCAGCGACGTGCTGCGCGGGAACTTCGCCGCACCGATCGCCGCAAGCTCGGCCGCCTTGGCCCACGAGCTGTCAGCCTGGAGGTCCGAAAGCTGACGGAAGAAGTAGTTCGAGTCTGCCGCCGCCGTATCGATGCTGGCGTAGGCAATACCCGCCGGCACCGACTGCTTGTAGTCCTTCGCGGCGCGGAGCACCAACCAGTAGGTGCGAGCATACTGAGGATCGCCTGGGTTGTCCGAGACGAGCTGCTTCGCGGTGGGAACGGCAATGTCGGCCTTGCCCGAGTTCACCAGCTCGTTGATGACCTGCTCCCGCAGCGTGGTGTTCGTCGGATCGGCGTTCATCATGCCGACGAGCGCGTGGAGCGCGTTCGACGTGTCATTCTTCAGCTTGTAGGCGTCGTACTGGAGCGCATAAGCGATGCGGCTCGACTTGTCGAGATTCATGACGTCTCGCGTGATCGCGATGACCGAATCCTTCCAGGGCTGCGTCGAATCCACGCCCGTCTTCATGTTCGCATAGGCGCTCGCCATGCAGAGGCGGAGCAGCGTGCCCTTCGGGTAGTCGCGCAATCCCTTGCGGGCGGCAGCGATGGCGACGGCGTTCGTGTTCGCACGGATGCCGTTCTCGCAGGCCTGGTTGCTCGGGATCTGGCCGCGGGCATGGTCATACTCGCCAACGATGATCTTCGCGGCCTCGCCGAGATCCCTCACGTCGGCATTGGTGACCAGGGGCTGCGACAGCGAGACGTCGCGCGGCAAGAACATGCGGGCGATGACTCGATAACCCGCGCCCGACTTGGTCACGGAGCCGTCGAGGACCTCATCGGCGTGCACGAGCTTCGCGAGCTCCTTGATGTCGTTCGGGCTGAGCGCGGAATCGGGGCGATAGCCGGACTGGGCCAACGTCGTCTCGATGTCCTTCTTGCTCGTCGGCATCAGCGTACGAATGCTGAAGTCGCCGGCGATCCGGTTGCGGATCTCATCGGCGAGCTTGGGGCCGGCGTCGAGGTCGCCACGGAATGCAGTGACAAGGACCTTCTTGGTGTCAGGGCCTGGCAACTGCTGCCGCTGGGCGCTGGCGACCGTTGGAACGAGTGTCGCAACGACAGCCGCGGCAAACCCAGCAGTCAGGAGCGCAGAGCGATACGGAGCCTTCACAGTCGTAACCTCCCAAAGCGTTAAACAGATGTACACCTGACACACCGAACGGGTCCGCCCGAAGCAAACGGAACCGGGAACGATCTATGGGCGAAGAGGGATTCGAACCCCCGACATCCTGTGTGTAAGACAGGCGCTCTAACCAGCTGAGCTATTCGCCCGTTCCAACACTCGCACGAGCGAGACCTTCGCCGGCCGCGCCCGCCAGACTGCCTCAGTTGTGTGGAACGGCTGATCGGTCGCGCTACTTCAGAATAGCAACCGGCACGAGAACGCAGTACCCAGCTACGAGCAAGATTGGTGCAATAGTCGTCCCGCCGCGCGCCAGATCGGCATATCCGAGCAGAATCGTGACCGCCGCGATTCCCCACCAGAGCCACGGGTGTACCTGCGACGTCGTATCCGTTTGTGCCATAAGGCATTAGTGTATTGAAAACTTTGTGGGATTGTCAAGCGAGCGGGTGCACGCTTAATCGTATCCTAACGCTCGGCCATCTGTTTATCAGTGGCATCGGCGAATTCGTCCCCGCCAGCGCCGATCGGGGCTGTCGTCGCACTCGCCGCACCGGTAGCGTACACGCCCCGATACTCCCAAGGCAGGAGCGCGGCCATCGCCCGCATGATCCGATCTGTGTTCCCCGCGAGATCCGGTGCCCCGCGCACCTCCGGAAGATGCAGCGGGGCGCCAACGCGAATACTGATCGGCGCCCGAGTCAGCCGCGCGAGGCTCGCCCGCAGGCGCTCGTGCCCGAACGCCACCACCGGGATCACGGGCGCCCCCGCCTGCGAGGCAATGAACGCCGCCCCGCTCTGCCCCCGCTGAAGCACTCCCGTGCGGCTGCGCGTGCCTTCCGGGTTGATCGCCAGCGCGCCTCCACCCTTCACGACGGCGATCGCGTCTGCCAGCGCCGCCTCATCGCCTGCGCCGCGCGTCACCCAGATGGCGTCGAGCATCTCGCGAACGAACCAGCCCACGACCGGCTGCTCCCGCAGCGATGCCTTCACGAAGCTGCTCATGCGCCGAGGGACGTAGCCGAACATCAGGAGCGCGTCGAGCGCGTTCACGTGATTGGCCGCCAGCACGATCGAGCCGGTGAGCGGAATGTTCTCCAACCCTTCCACGTCGATGCGTGCAACCGCGCGAAGCGCTGCGGTCGTGAGCGCGGGGCCATTCCTGCGAAACCAGGTGGACGCGGGAGTTGCCGTTAGCAGCGGGGCCGCTGAAGGAAGACCGTTTGTCGAGGGCGGGGCCACACGCGGCACGGACGCAACTCGATCGGAAGGCATCTTACTCACGACGCCAGAGGCGGAATGCGGAGAACGGACCGCGGACGAGTCCTCCATTCGGGCGAGAGGCGAAGTGACCACCAGCGGGACGACAGGTTCCGCCAACGAGACTGGATCGGCTGTCGCGCCAATGCCGAGGTCCACAATTTCCGCAACGCCACTCACCGTGGGACCCTGAAGCAACGTCATGACGGGGATGTCGACACCGAACTCGCGCTCCAGGCGGTTGCGCAACTCGACCGCCATCAGCGAATCGAGTCCGAGCGCGTTGAGCCGCGCGTCTTTTTCGACGGATGACGCCGACGTTCCCAGCACGCGCGCCAGATGGTGCGTGACGAGTGCAAGCAGTTGATCCCGCCGCTCCGCCCCCGATGACGCAAGCGCCACTGAACGCCCGTAATGCCGCTCGCCACTCGCGGTCGATGCGCCTTGCGCGAGCCCGGCCGCAGCGACCGCCGAGAAGCGCGCGGATATCGGATGCGACGTGGGGAAGAAGCTCCGCCACCTGGGCCAATCGACGCGCATCACGCTCAGGTGCGCCTCCGACCCGCGCAACAGCACGCCGAGCGTGGAGAGCGCTTCGTCAGGCATGACCGGCGGATATCCCTGACGGTCGAGGAACTCGCCCACCCGGTCGTGCTGTGCGACGTACCCGACGCCGCCCAGGCGGCCCCAGTCGATGCTCAGCGCGGGAAGTCCCTGCGCGTGGCGCAACTGCGCGAGCGCAGGGAAGAATGCATTGGCCGCCGCGTAGTTCGACTGACCCGGATTCCCGAAGACCGCCGCCGCGGACGAGAACAGCGCGAACCAGTCGAGCTCCGAACCCAATGTGGCACGATGGAGGTTCCATGCGCCCTGCACTTTTGGCGAGAGCACGCGGTGCATGCGCTCGAGGTCGAGCTGCGCGATGAAGGAGTCGTCGAGCACCATGGCCATGTGCATCACGCCTCGCAGTGGCGGCATGGTGCGGTCAATGTCGGCCATCAACTGCTCGACGTCGCCCTCGTTCGTGACATCCGCCTTCACCACGCGGACCTCGGCGCCCGTGGCCTCGAGTTGCGCGACCGCGTCTTTCGCACCTTGCGTTGCGGCACCACTGCGGCCAACGAGCACGAGATGTCGCGCGCCATTCCGCACAAGCCAATCGGCGACGACGAGCCCGAATCCGCCGAGTCCACCGGTCAGCAGATAAGTGGCGTCGGCGCGCACGGGTGGGGTATCGTCGACGGGCGCCGGAGCGAGATCGACCGTGCGCCCCTTGAACGCGAAGACGAGTTTTCCGGTGTGACGGCTCTGCGCCATCGTACGGAATGCCGATGCGTTCTCGTGTGGCTCATAGAGGGTGAACGGCAGCGGCATGAGTGAACCGTCCGCAAATCCTTCGACGACTTCGCGGAAAACCCGCGTCACCACTTCAGGTTGTTCGCGTCCGCTGCGATCGACGTCGATGGCGATGAGCGTGAGATTTCGCGTGAAGTGCCGCAAGCCGATCTTGCTGTTCTGCCAGATGTCCCGTCGGCCGATCTCGAGGAAGCGCCCATTCGCGCGCAGGACGGAGAGACCCTTCTCGATGCCCTGGCCCGGCAGCGTATTCAGCACGATGTCGACGCCTTCGCCGCCGGTGATCTCCATGATCTCCTCGGCGAACGCGAGCGACCGCGAGTCCATCACATGTTTGACGCCGAGACTCCGGACGAGCGCGCGCTTTTCCTCGCTGCCGGCGGTGGTGAAAATCTCTGCGCCGGCACGCCGCGCAAGCTGAATAGCCGCGAGTCCGACGCCGCCGCTTGCATTGTGAATGAGCACGCGATCGCCGGCTTTCATCCCGGCGAGCGTGTTCAGCCCGTAGTGCGCCGTGACGAAGACAAGCGGAACTGCCGCGGCTTGCTCGGGCGTGAGCGTCGGGGGACGCTTGACGACCGCGCCGGCGAACGTGGTGCAGAAGGAGCCGAATGCGCTGCTGCCGAGTCCGAGCACCTCATCGCCGACGGCGACGTTCGTGACACCCTCGCCGATGCGTACCACACGTCCGGCGAATTCGCGGCCGAGCGTCCAGCCACCGTGACTGGCGTCGAGGGCGTGGTCGGGCAGCATGCCCATCGCGAGCATGACGTCCTTGAAGTTGAGGCCCGCGGCGTGGACCTCGACTTCCACTTCACCGGGGCGCACGACGGATCGTGGAACAGTGTGGTACTCGAGTGTGTCGAGCACACCGGGCACCGCAACGCGGAGCGCAAAGGAATCGATGCCAGCGCGACCGGTGCCCGACACGCGCTTCCGAATGTCCGTGCGCGGCACGAGACGGCGCAGGTAGCGTCGTGATCCGCGAAGCGCCACTTCGTTCTCGGTGCCGGCGACGAGCTCGTCCACGACGGCAGTGCTGATGCTCCCGCCCGCGTCGACGTCGAGGAGTCGCGCGTGGAAGTCGTAGTGTTCGCTCATCACGACTCGGCCAAATCCCCAGAGTGGCGCTTGCGAGATCGCCGGCGCTTCGGCGTTCGTGGACTGCGCGCACGCGGTCAGGAAGGTGAGCCTCGGGAGAACACCGCCTTCGCGTGCGCCCAGCAGCGATCGGGTGAGCTGAAACGCGCCATCGATGCCGAGTGCGACGTCGCGCTTCATGGACGCGGCGTCGGCATTTGGGTTGGGGTCGCCGTCGATTGCCCAGCAGTAGAGAATCTCGTCGGCGGGTTGCGCGGCCTCGGCGGCGGCGATGAGCGCGTCGATCTCTTTCGGCGTCGCAGCGTCGGAACGCTCGATGACGTTTACGCTCGCGCCGCGCTCTCGCAGCGCGACGGCGATAGCCGCGCCAGTTCCACGGCGGTCGCCGAGGATCAGCCAGTGCTTTCCATCTGCACGGACGGCGGCCGGACTCGGCGCCGTCGCCAATGACGCGGGCGCCTGAGCAACGATGACAGCGTGGCCCGCCCGCTCCGGTCGTCGCTCGTCGGTGACGGCGGTCGCGGATGCGAATCCACTCTCCTCGAGTACCGAGACCCATCGATCGTGCGTGAGTAGCGGCGACAGCGTGCCGGCGCGCTGCGTGTCGTCGTAGCGCCACCAGCCGTCGGTGAGGCCGAAGATCAGCTCGACCCAACGTGGCAGCCGTTTCGCCTCGAGAATGACGGCAACGCCGCCTGGTGCAAGCAGCTCGCGAACGTGCGTGAGCGTGTCGCCGAGCCTTGCGGTGGCGTGCAGCACGTTGCCGGCGAGCACGAGGTCGAATGCACCACGCTCGAATCCCTGCTCCGCCGGACTTCGCTCGATGTCGAGGACGTCGAAGCGCATGAGCGCGCGATCGGCGAACTTCTCGCGCGCCTGGCGGCCGAAGAGCGACGAGACGTCTGTGTGGACGTACGTGGTGCGCTCCGCCGGCAACACCCCAACGACATGCGAGGTGAGCGCACCCGTCCCGCCGCCCACTTCGAGCACGCGAATGGAGCGACCCTCCGGAAACTGCGCGACGAGCTCCGACACGACGCGAGCCGCTGTGGCGTTGTATGCGCGCAGTACCGGAAAGTCCTGATTCAGGTGCTCGACGTCAGAGAGGTCACCGGCTGGAAATACGAGTTGCACGGCTTCCTGTTCACCGCGGAGGACGGCAGCGAGTCCGCCGCCGCATCGCGCCAGGAGTGCGAGCTCGGGTGCGGCCCACGGGTACGTCCCTTTGAGGTTTTCGGCTGTCTCACTGGCGCGTGGCGGTGCTGCGCGCATGGCAGTAAGGCAGACGGTCTCGGCAGGGCGGATTGTCGTTGCCTCGGCGTGATCGGTCGCGAAGTAGCCGTCTTCGACGAGCATCTCCACCAACCGCGCGAAGAGACGCTGATGGCGCTCGACGACGTGCAGCCGCACCGCGAGGTCGCGCAGCACGACGCGATCGCCGACCTGCCATTCCCATCCGAGCTCGCGCATCGCCGCCAGCACATACGCGGTCGCCGCGCGATCGAACTGTGGCTCCGCGTGTTCGTAGTACGCGTCGTAGTGGGGCGAGGCCGCCGAAGCGGTCGTCGCGAAGCTCGCCTGTGCGTCACGCGCGAGCGCGAGCGGCGACGGAAGCTCCGCGTCGCCGGACTGTCGCGGCTCGTGCTGCAACAGCCATCCGAACTGATACAGCAGGTCGTCACCCGCCGGATGCTCCGCTTCCGCATCATGCACCACACGAACGACGCAGCCTGCCGCCTCGCCAATGACGTTGCCGTCGTCGTCCATCAGTATTGCATCACCTTCGACGATGCGATCACTCCACGTCTTCATCTGCACGTGCACCCAGAATCGCTCGACCGGCTCGCGCGTGTACATCCGGAAGCGCGCGATCTCGACCGGCAGGTGCAAGCCCGCGTGGCCGGTCGGCATCGCGGCGAGGAAGGTCTGGAGACAGGAATCCAGCAGCACGGGGTGAATCGGATACGCGCCGATCTCCGCGAGGATCTCCGCCGGAGCCTCGACGCGCGCGAGCGCCTCGTGCATTCCGCCCGCGAGCTGCGTCACGCCCCTGAACGAAGGGCCGAGATTGATCCCCTTCGCGGCGAGATCCCGATAGAGCTCGTCCACCGGGATGTCGCGAATGCACCGCGCGCGGATCACTTCGACATCGCGCGCCGGCGGAGGACCGTTGTCCGGCTCACGCCGCACATGCGCCGTGGCATTCCGCGTCCACGCTTCGTCTCGGCCCTCCGTCCGGCTGTGGATCTCGACACCACCGTCGACTCGCGCCGTGAGTTGCACGGTCTGCGCACCTTCTGACGGCACGAAGAGCGGCTTCGCGAACTCGAGTCCTTCCACGACGATACGACCCGTCCCCGGAAGCTCGGCCTCGCCGGCCATCATGCTCAACACACCGAGCGCCGCGCCGGGAACGACGATTGTCTCCTGAACGACATGATGCGCCAGGAAGGGATAGCGTGCACCGTCGAGCGCCGACTCCCAGCAGCCATTCGCACCGGGCTGACGCGCGCCGAGCAACGCCTTGCGTTGCGCGCCGAGTCGTTCGTGCAGGGCACGTGGCGACTCGTTCCAGTAGCGCTGACGCTGCCATGGATAGTTCGGTAGTCGCGCGAATGAGCCACCGGTGCCAACGACATTCTTCCACGTGACGCGCTGGCCACTCGCGAAGAGTGCGCCGAGCGACTGGAGCATCACCGTCGCGTCGTCATCGGATCGGCGAAGTGATGGAATAACGGTGCCCTGTCGATTCGCCTGTAAGAGCAGTTCCGCGATTCCACTCGCGAGCACCGGATGCGGGCCAATCTCGACGAACCGCGTGAAGCCCTGCGCGACGAGTGCCTCCGCGGCGCCGAGGAAGTTCACCGGCTGCCGCATGTTGCCCCACCAGTAGTCCGCGTCGAGCGCGGTGGTCACGACTGTAGCCGTGACCGTCGAATACAATGGCAGCTCCGGAATCCCGAGCTCCATGTCGCGGAGCACTGTCGCGTACTCGGCCTCGAGCGGATCCATGTGCGGCGTGTGACACGCCATCTCCATGCGAACCGCGCGATGAAAGACATTTCGCGCCGCGAGAGTGTCGGTGAGCTCGTCGATCGCGGACGTCTCGCCGCCGATGGTGATGGACGACGGCCCATTCACGCCAGCGATCCACAGCCGATTGGCGAATGGTGCAGTCAATTCCTCACCTGCCTGGCGCGACATACCAACCGCGAGCATACCTCCCGTACCGGCCGTGCGATGCTGAATGCGACCGCGATGGACGATCAGCCGCGCGGCCGTCTCGAGCGACATCGCACCCGCGATGTAGGCCGCGGCCACTTCGCCCATACTGTGGCCGACGACCGCCGCGGGCTTCACGCCCCACGACCGCCATACCTCGGCCAGCGCGACCTGCACCGCAAAGATCGCCGGCTGGAGGATGTTGGTCTCATGCACGCGCGTGGTGTGCTCGTCGCGCGCGAGTTCCTCGACGAGCGACCAGTCGGCATCGCGCTTCAGCAGCTCGTCGATACGCTGGATGGTGCGGCGGAAGATCGCGTTCGTCGCAAGCATCCCGCGCGCCATACCCCACCACTGTGGTCCCTGTCCGCAAAAGACGAACGCCGTTCGCGTGTCCTCGCTCGTGCGTCCCGCGCGCACGCCAGGAGCCTGCCCTGCCGCGAGCCACTGTTGCAGCTGCGCGTGCATGTCAGTCGCCGTGCGCCCCACGACCGCGAGCCGATGCTCGAGATGATCGCGCTGGTTGGCGGCCGTGCGGCAGGAGTCGTCGAGCGCCCGTTCGCCGTCCAGAGTCTCGAGCCGCTCCGCGTGTGCAGCGACGTGCGCACGCAACGCGGCGGCACTGCGCGCCGATATCACGAGGATGCGCGGTTGATCGGTCGCTGGACCCGTCACAGCAACGCTCGATGCAACCAGCGGCGCTTCGCCGAGAATCACGTGCGCGTTCGTCCCCCCGAACCCGAACGAATTCACGCCGGCATAGCGAGGCTTCGCACCGCGCGCCCAAGGTAGCAGCCGTGTCGCGACGCGAAGGCGAAAGCGCTCGAACGGAATGCCCGGATGCGGTGTGTCGAAATGGAGATTCGGCGGAATCTGCTCGTGTGCCAGCGCGAGGGTCGCCTTGAGCAGCCCCGCAATGCCCGCCGCCGACTCGAGATGCCCGATGTTCGTCTTCACGGAGCCGAGGTAGCAGACGTCGCCCTCGGCGCGATCCTTCCCGATGACGGAGCCGAGTGCGTGGGCCTCGATCGGGTCGCCAACGGGTGTGCCCGTGCCGTGGGCCTCAACGTAGCCGATGTCCTGCGAACGCACGCCCGCGCGGCGCAACGCCTCGCGCACGACCACTTCCTGCGACGCTTGACTCGGCACCGTGATGCCGTTGGTGTGTCCATCCTGGTTTACAGCCGAGCCGTGAATGACGGCGTAGATGCGGTCGCCGTCGCGCACCGCGTCACTCAGCCGGCGCAGTGCGACGAGTCCCGCACCTTCTCCGCGCACATAGCCTTTACCGTCGGCGTCGAAGGCGCGACACTGTCCGACCGGACTGAGCATGTTCAAGCGGCTCAGCGCGATGAAGTACGCCGGGATGAGCATCGCGTTCACGCCTCCGGCCAACGCGATCGGACACTCACCGTTGCGCAGCGCCTGGCAGGCGAGGTGGATCGCCACCAACGCCGATGAGCACGCCGTGTCCACGGCGACGCTCGGACCGCGGAAGTCGAAGGCGTGCGAGACACGGTTGGCGGCGATGCTCATCGCACCGCCGGTTCCGGTGTGCGTGTCGATCGAGTCGGCGTTGCCCGGCGCTAGCTGGATGGCCGAGTAGTCGTTCCACGAGATGCCGACGAAGACGCCGACGGGAGTGCCAGCGAGCTCCGAGGGAATCTTGCCGGCGTCCTCCATCGCTTCCCACGCCACCTCGAGCAGCATGCGATGCTGCGGATCGATGCGGGTCGCCTCGCGCGGCGAGATGCCGAAAAACGTTGGATCGAATTGATCCATGCCGTGCACGAATGCACCGCGACGCGCGGTGATGGAGCCCGGTCGCTTGCCGGTAGGATCGTGGTACGCGTCGACGTCCCACCGGTCGGGAGGTACATCGCCAACGGTGTCGATCTTGTCGCGCAGGATGCGCCAGAATCCGTCGGCATCGTTGGCGCCGCCCGGCATCCGGCACCCGATGCCGACGATCGCGATCGGCTCAGACGTCGGCGACTGCGTCATCCGAGGTGAATGCCACTTCGGCGCGGTGCGGTGGGAGGCGTGTAGGTCGGCAGCGTTTCCGTGTGCCTGACCGCCTCGCCGCCGCGCGCCTCCCATTCCTCGACACGCTTCACCGCGTGCTGATATCCCGCGTCCACCATGGCGTCCAGCGGCGCCCATTGTGTGGCGCCGTATGCCTGCACCGGCGGCTCGAAGTAGAGGTCAACCTGCTTCGAGACCGCATCGGAGGCAAGAACGCCGGCGAGCATCGCCGTGCGCTCCACGATCTCGAACATCTTCGGCATGGTGATCGGCGCGGTGAACGGATTCAGTTTATGGAACAGCAGGCCGAAGCCGGACACGTCATCGGCCTCGAGGATGCTGCTGCGCACGTTCTCCTTTGCCGCCACATTGCTCGCGAAGACTCTGCCCTGCGTCATCGTGCGCGCGACGTCCGCGGGAAGGTTGTTCAGGACACCACCGTCGACGATCAGTTCGCCGTTGCGAAGCAAGGGTGGTCCCAGCCCCGGCACGGAACAGCTCGACCGAATGCCGGAGTAGAGACTGCCGGACACCTGCACTTCGACGACAGCCCGCGTAAGGTTGCTCGACACGCAGAAGTAGCGCAGCCAGAGATCCTCGATTTGCGCGTCCTCCGCGATCGCACGAAGCACGCGGTTGAGCTTGCGCGCCGTGATCACCGAGACCATCGGTAGCGTGAGGCTGCGGTGCGGCTCCCACGCCACGAACGTGCGACGACAGAGCTCGACCATCTCCTTCGGGGTCAGTCCCTTGGCGTACTGTGCGGCGATGATCGCGCCCATGCTCGTCCCGCCGATGACGTCGATGGGAACGCCGCGCTCCTCGAGCGCGCGGATGACCCCGATGTGCGCATAGCCACGCGCGCCGCCCCCACTCAGCACAAGCCCGACGCCGCGCCCCGTCACGAGCCGTGCGACGCGCCCGAAGTCACCGGCGCTGTCGATGCGGACGTGATGGTGCGCACGCTTAGGACGGAGGTCGAGCCAGGCGCGCGTGTTCTTCGGCTTCGTTCCGTCGGCGTGCACCAGCACGAGATCGGTGATGGCATGCGTGTCGTGCTGCTGGTCGTGCATCCACTGCTCGACGGCGCTCAGCTCGTGGCCGCCGCTCGCCGCGCCCACCGCGATCACGTAGTCGGCCTGGCGGATGCAGCACTTCGTCCATGGCGTGGGCTCGGGATCGGCTTCGTAGACGATGAAGCGGTACGTGGACTCCTGATCGTTCATCCACCGCACCAGCGCGTGGTTCTCGTCGACGTCCGGGATCTCGTCGGCGTTTGGCACGCCCGCGACCGTTTCCAGCGTGGCACTGGTGACGTGCAGCGTTTCGTCGATGGCACGCAGCCCACTCGCGAGCATGGTGGCCGCCGCGGCCAGCGGGGCGCCGACGGGTCCGGCCGGAATGACCGCAATTGTCGAGACGGTCTTCCGCGGATGGATGGCGTGCGTCGCATCATTCAGCCGTCGAACGATCGCGCGCGTGAGCCGCGTGAGGATGCCCGGGTGCTCGTGGACGAGCGCCTCGAACGCTTCGGGAGACAGACGCACCAACTCACTGTCGCGCACGGCGCGCACCGTGGCCGAGCGTGGCCCGCCAATGAGCACGCCCATCTCGCCGACGCACTCGCCGCGGCCGACTTCGCCGACCATGCGCTCTTCACCGCCCGCCTCCTCCACGAACACGCGGAGGCGCCCAGCGAGGACGACGTACATGCCGTCCGCGGGCTCACCCTGCTGGAGAAGCGTCTCTCCCCCGCCGACCCGGTGATACTCGAACGCCGGAATCATCTTGTGCAGCGACGGCGCGTCGAAATCCGCGAACAGGCTCGTGCCCGCGAGCAGCGCGACGACGTCGTCGGGCTGAATGAACTCCTCGTTGGTCATATGCTGGCGTACCGCGGGAGGGGCGACGGCGATCCGGTCGACGGGACTGAATTCCCAATATACCGTGGGTCGGACAGTCGGACAGTCTGACCCGCCGGCCGCTTCGCGGCGGCTCGTCTGACAGCGGGTCAATTACAGTCCGACAGCTATACGCTACACCACTGGGTCCCTTGGCCTGAATACAGTGTTCCGTGATCACGTTGGTGGCACAAGCGGCGCATCAACCCGGTCGTGTAGATCATGACTGTCTTACCAGGCAGTTGACCCGCTGTCAGACGAGCGAGCGCGCAGCGCGAGCGGGTCAGACTGTCGGACTGTCAGACTGGCCGTCAGTGATCTGGCTCAACAGCGCGGCAATCGCGCTGCGCTGCTCGGCACGATCGGCCGCCTCGTCCGCGGCGATCATCGCCCGCATGCGCCCACGATCGCGAGCACGGCGGGCGAAAAGAAAGGGAAGCAGCAGGACCGTGAGCGCCAGCATCGCCAGCGAAAGGTCCGCGAACAGCGCCAGGCCGCCGTAGCGCCGGCTGGTTCGCTGCTGGAACTCCTTCTCGAACCCACTCAGCGTGATGTTGAATGCCTGGCGCACCGCCTTGTCCATCGTGCTGCCATTCGCCCAGTAGTCGAAAAACAACGACAGGCCACGCTGCGGATCGAGCGACGCCAGCTCCGTCACCGCGCGAAAGCTCAGCGCATATGCGGACTGCGCGGCAACCGATCCGCCATGGAAGCCATCCTCCAGCTCGTCGAGCGACGGCGTGCCCTTCAGCGCAAGGGCGACATTCGCCGCGAGGACGTCATCGCGGCGCCATTCTCCCGCGGCAACACCGGCATAGCCCTCGTCGAACCATCGCGGCGGCTTGTTGCCAAGGCGTTCGTGCAGTGCCAGGTGCGCGAGCTCGTGGCGAATGACCTCGATCGGATCGCCGGCGTCC
>DAIUFP010000011.1:61076-166507 GCA_036844565.1 Gemmatimonadaceae bacterium
AGGCTGGTGGCGCGCGTGTCGATTGCCAAATTGCTGGCGTCGCCGGCGTCCTGAGCGCCGGCACGTCCCTGCATCACGATGCGCCGCGACTCGGGGAACGCGATTGCCGCGCCCCATTCCGGTGCACTCGGCCCCACCCACGCCCTGAAACGCGCAGCGTCCGGCGCGATGGCGATCAGCACGCGCTGGCGCGGCCTGGGGAGCCACGGAAAGGTGTCGTTGGCGACTGCCGCCCTGACCACCGAGTGCGCCAGCAGGTCGTCGATCGGATAGTACACGACCGTGAAGCGACCAGTGTCGAGCCGGCGCGGCGCGTCGTCCTGACCTTCTACGCGGGGCGCGAAGAAGGCGAGCAGCAACAGGCCGATGAGGAACGCCCGTGGCCCGCGACGCCACCGCAACCTGGCCGCCGCTAGGGCTCCCCGCCCTCCTCTACCGTCTTCAACACCTCGGCGCACTTCTTTCCCCACGGATTGAACTTGTTGGCCGCGAAGCCGTCGCGCCACGTCTGCATTGCCTCATCGCGCTGGCCGTTGAACCAATACGCTCGACCGAGCTCGTAGTACGCCTCGATGAGGTTCGGTCCCAGCGCCAGCGTCTGCTGGAAGAACGTCTGCGCGTCCTCGAACATGTCGCGCTCGAGATACACCAGGCCCAGGTAGAAGTGCGCATACAGCGTGGCCTTGCGGTCGCTGTCCAGGCGAATGGCGCGCGACAGGTGCTCGATGGCCTCGCCAAAGATCCGCTTCTTGAGGCAGATGTACCCGACGTTGATGCGGGCGAGCGCATTGGCCGGTTCCCGCATCAGCACCTTCTGGAACTGCATGAGCGCTTCGTCGTACTTCTCCTGAAGCATCTGCGCCCAGCCGAGCAGCGACTCGGCTTGCGGGTCGCCCGGAACGAGCGCGAGCGCCTTCGTGAGGCTCTCCTCAGCGCCGACGTAGTCGCCGAGTGAGATGCGGCTCCAGCCCTTCTCGATGAACGTCGATGCGCCGATGTGATCGACGACCACTGGGCGATCCGCGCTGAATGCCGGCGCGGCCGACCCCTGCAGGTGCTTCCAGCGTTCGACGAGGGCCTTGGCCTCATCCTTGAGCGCGGCCAAATCGGAGAGTTCCTGCTCGAGGGCTTTCCCCAGCGAGATCAGGTCATTGCGAATCGCAATGCGCTCCGCAACGGCATCGGGAGCATCGAGGCGCGCCGACAGCGACGCAATCTGTGATCGATGTGCTTCGGTGAGCTCGGTCATTTGGCGAGTGCCTCTGTTCCTGCGTTCTGGAGCGCGATGCGATCGGCCGTCGAGAGCAGTTGCTCGACGTCGAGATAGATGACGAGCTTCTCGTCGTGTCGCACGATCCCCTTCAGGTACTCGGCGGCAAGGCCCCGAAAGTATTTCGGAGGGGGCGCCACCTGTGATGGGTCGAAGGGCGCGACGGCGGTGACGGAATCAACCACCACGCCGATCAACTCGCCGCTGACCTTGAGGACGAGGATGCGCGTGTGCCGGTTGGCCTCCGTGCCGGGCAGCTCCATGCGCAGGCGAAGGTTCACCAGGGGCAGCACGCGGCCCTGGTAGTCCATCACGCCCTCGATGTACGCGGGCATGTCGGGCACGAACCTCGGTACCGTGTAGCGCAGCACGCGCTCGACGGCGTGGACGTCGGTCGCGAACAGGTCGTCGCCGAGGCAGAACGTGACCAGCTTGTCGGTCAGGGTGGTCATGCAGTCTCCAGAGTGTCCGCGGACTGGCAGGCGGCGATCAGGGCATGGGCGTCAACGATTCCGACGAGCGCACTTTCGATGCGGACCACGCCGAGCAGCACGCTGTCCGACTCGTCGCCGCCCTCGGTTTCGCGCAACTCGCTCATGTCGATGGAAATGGCGTCGTCGACGTCGTCGATGAGTATCCCCACGCGTTGCCCTCCGCGCCGAAAGATGAGCACCGCGTCGCGAAGCGCGAGGGGGAGGCCGAGGGCCTGCCTCGGCGAGTAAACAGGCGTGAGCGAGCCACGCACCATCACCACGCCGAGCATCGCCGGCGGCATCTCCGGAACGTGGTGGATGATTGGGAGGTCGATCACCTCGTCGACAAGCACCAGCTCGACGGCGAACCGCTCGCCCCCAACCCGGAACATGAGGAGTTCCGCCATACCGTCGCGACGGCGCGCCATTTCGCGGAGGGAGCGCTGCGGCTCCGGCGCGGACAACCCTACCGCCTGCGCGTACGCTTCGGGCGCGGCCGCCGCGGCGCCGCCGTCCTGCGCGAGCGCGGCCGCCCGTTCGGCTGTGAGCGTCCGCGCCAACTCGACCGGTGTCGAGTTTCGTTTCGGACGCGGTGGCAGATCCTGAATGAGCGGCGGTGCCTCGGGTGCTGCCTGCAGTTCGACGGCGCTGTCGTGAACGAGTTCGATCGCCGCCGACTCCGGCTCGACCGGTGCGGCGTCCGGCTCGACCGGTGCGGCCTCCAGCTCGACCGGTGCGGCCTCCGGCTTCACTGGATCCGGAGGACTCACCGGCTCCGAGAGCTCGCTGTAGCGAATGCGCTTGCGCGTCATTCCTGATCGTCCGCCACGTCGGTCATCAACTCCTCGTCGACCTCGGACAAGCGTCGCATCGCGCCGACGAACAGCCCCTGCGTCGCCAGTGTGTTCACGCGACGAGGCACGCCACCGCTACGCGTGGCGAGCACCGCCATCGCCTCGGGCGTGAAGATCTCGCCATTCGCGCGGCCCGCAACCTTGAGCCGATGCACGACGTAGCCGCGCACGTCGTCCACTTCCATGGGTTCGACATGAAACCGCAGGCTGACACGTTGATCGATCTGCGGGCGTTTGCGAACGCGGTCTCGGAGCTCGGGCTGTCCAAGTAGCACGACGTGCAGGTGCTTGTCCTGGCGATCCTCGAAGTTGGTGAGCAACCGGATCTCCTCGAGCAGCGATGGCGTCGCGAGCTGCGCTTCGTCCACGAGCAACACGGGTCGACGGCCGGCCGCGTGCTGCTCGCGGAGCCTTTCGCGCAGCGCGACGATGACGTCGAGTTTTCCGCGCGGTGGCGACTCGATACCAATGCCGCGCGCGACCGTCGCGAGCATCTGCGAGGGCGTCACCTTCGGATACGGCAGCGTGATCACGTCACACGGCGAGTCGACGAGGGCGTCGCTGAGCGCCTGCGCGAGCATCGTCTTGCCGCAGCCGATCTCGCCCGTGATGAGCGACAGTCCGCCGCGCAGCTCCGTCGCATCGTAGACAAGCCGCGCAAACCCTTCCGCAAACGACGGCGACCGGTACACGAAATCCGGATTCGGCGTGTTGGCGAACGCACGCCGCTCGAGTCCCCAGAATTCTTCGATCATTGTGTCGTCACTCGTCGCATGGCGAGATACTCCACGACCGTGGGCGCAACGTCCTGGAGTGCCACCACACGATCGGCACCAGCACGCGCCAGCGCCGCCTGCGGCATGCCATAGATGGTCGACGTCGCCTTGTCCTGCACGATTCCGACGCCGCCCGCGGCCCGGATCGTATGCAGACCATCCGATCCATCGCGCCCCATTCCCGTGAGGACGACACCGATCGTCTGCTGATGGAATCGCTCGGCGACGGACGCAAAGAGAGGATCCGCCGCAGGCCTGACGCCCCAGATGGCCGCGCCGGTGTCGAGCGCGATCGTGTGCTGGCCGCCCAGACCGGGCACGACTCGCATGTGCTGTCCGCCCGGCGCGAGGTACACGTGATTCACCTCCACAACATCGCCCTCAACGGCTTCGGTCACGCGGAGGTGGCTCATGCTGTCGAGGCGGGCGGCGAGGCTGTGCGTAAACCCGGGCGGCATGTGCTGTACGACGAAAACGGCCGCGCCGAGCGTGCTCGGAAGGTTGGGAATCACTTCGGCCAACGCGCGCGGGCCACCGGTGGACGCAGCGATGGCCACGGCGAATCGCGCCGCCGACGGCGCGGCGCGCGGTGTACTCGCGACGAAGCGCGGCCGTGCCAGCAGCTGCACACCCTTGAGGTTGACGAGCGTAGCCGCGCGCAGTGCCGCCAGGAGCGTTTCGCCTACCGTCTCGAGATCGAGGCTGATCGGTCCCGACGGTTTCCGCACGAAATCGACCGCACCCAGCTCGAGGCATCGCAGCGTGAGGTCGACACTGCTGTTCGACCCCGCCGCGCTGAGCATCACGACCGGCCTTGGCGTCTCGCTCATGATGTAGCCGAGCGTCTGCATGCCGTCGAGCACCGGCATCTCGACGTCGAGTGTCACGATATTCGGGTCGAGCGCCTCGATCTGCCTCAGCGCATCGTGACCATTGCGCGCGGTGCCCACGACGCGAAACTCCGGCGAGGCATCGATGATCTGGGAGATGAGACGGCGCATGAACGCGCTGTCGTCGACGACCAGAACGCTCGACACCGGCCTAGATGACACGGTCGCCCTTCTTGAGCGATCGCACTTCGACGCGGCCGTCGTCGAGGTAGAAGTACACACTCCGGCCGTAGTCGAGCCCCGTGTCTTCGGCGAGGAGGGGAATGCTCGCGGCGGCAAGCACGTCCTTCGTGGCGATCACGTTCCGCTCGCCCACGTTGATGCCATTGCCGCCGGTGAGCTGGCCGAACATGCTCGCGCCGCCAACGATCTTTGCGCTGATCGCCGCGAACGGCGACGAGCCGAGTCGACGCATCTCCTCGAGCATCACGGGAATGATCGTCTCCGGAAACTTTGCCGGATTGCTCGTCTCCCGCGACATCGACTTGTTGGGCAGGAGGATGTGCGCCAATCCACCGACCCTCGCGGCGCGATCATAGAGCGCAATCGCCACACACGACCCCAGGCCGATGGTCGCGATGACATGATCGCCCCTGCGCACGGCGTAGTCCGCGACCTTGACCCGAACGTCACCCAGGGGTCCGGTCATATCGGCCTGAACACGCGCTCGCGCCCGTCGACCGCCACGAAACGCGTCCGTGCGGCACCGAGCAGCATTTCCACCTTACCGAGCACGAGGAAGCCATCTGGTGCCAGCGCGGAGTAAAACTTCTCGAACAGTCGTTCCTGCGTCTCTCGATCGAAGTAGATCAGCACGTTTCGGCAGACGATCAGTTGATGAGGTCCCGGAGGCGGCCCCTCGGCCAATAAGTCCCGGCGCTCAAAGCGCACGAGGCGCTTTACCTCGGGAATGATCGTGAAGGGGGCTGCTGGTGCAAAGTATCGGCGTCTTAGGTCCGCGGGAGTATCCGCGAAATCGCCTTCCTCGAAGTTTCCGCGCTCGGCGTCGATCAGGCATCGGGCATCGATGTCGCTCCCGAGGACCTTTACGCGGCGGCCAAGATCGGCGAGTTGACCCAGCGATTCGGCGTGTTGGTGAAACAACGCCGCGAGTGAATAGGGTTCCTCTCCCGACGAACAGCCGGCACTCCAGACACTGATCACCGGCGTTGGGCGTTCCCACAGCGCGGGCACGACGCGGCGGGCGATGACCTCGTACGTCTCCCAGTTCCGGAACAGCTTGGTGACGTTGATCGTGAGCGCATCCATGAGCCGATCGTACTCGCCGCCGTCGGTGTCGAGCACGCGGGCGTAGTCGCTGTACGTGTGCACACCGCGCGCGCGCATGCGCACCGCGATCCGGCGCCGCAGGCATTTCTCCTTGTAGCTCGCGCATCCAAAGCCCTTGTCGCGGGCGATCTTCGCGGTGAGCGCGCTGAACTCCTGGTCGGCTTCGTCGCTCATGTCACAACACCTGCCTCACCGCCTCGAGATTGGTGCGCACGATGGCGTTGCTCGGGTCCAGTGCCAGGGCCTGTTCCCAGCACTTCACGGCTTCGTCGCGTTCCTGCCGCTTGAAGCGAATGTTGCCGAGCTTGAGGTAGATGTCGTCGCCGAGATTGGCGTTGAGCTTCAGGGCGCGCTGGTAGAATTCCAGCGCCTCGTCGTAGCGCGCGGCGCGATAGTGGAAGTCGCCAAGATTCTTGTACAGCTGCGGAATGCCCGTGTCTTCCTGCACGCCGCGCTCGGCGGCCTGCATGGCCTCGGGATGATAGCCGCGACGCTCTTCGACCGTGGCGAGGTTGTTGTGCAGCGGCGCCGCGTGCGGGTGCGCATGGATGCCTTCCAGCAGCAGCGTATGTGCCCGCTCGAGCTCTCCCATGAGCGCCGCCGTCAATGCCGCGTAGTGATACCACGGCGCGGTTGGAGTCCGTGTGCCGAACAGTGCGCGCGCCGACTGCAGCGCGGTGTCGGCCTCGTCGATCTTGCCGGCACGCAGGGCAACCACGCCGAGCGACGTCTGGATCCGCGGGTCCTTGGCGCCGCCGTGCTTGATCGCCGTGTCGAGCGCCACCTTCGCCTCTTCGTAGCGCCCCAGCCGCTCGAGCGCATACGCCAGGTTGTGATAGACACCAGGCCGCGCGCCCGGATGCGCCGCGCATTCGGCGAACGTCTCGACCGCCTCCGACCAGTTGTTCTGGCGCATCAGCGACAGGCCGATGTAGAAGCGCGACTCCGCGTCATGCGCACGCAGCTCGCTCACGCGCCGGAACTCGCGCATCGCCTCGTCGAGCATGCCCGTCTTGTAGAATGCAATCCCGAGATTTCTATGCTCGTCGACACGCGCGTCGCTCACGACGGCTTCGACCGCCTTCGTCTTGCCGACGCGCTGCGCGAATCCGGCGGTGACGAGTCCGTAAATCGCCTTGCCGACCTCGAACTCGCCGAGCCCCGACTCCTCGATGATGCTGACCACGTCGCGCTGCCCGTCGAGCAGATCCATCACCACCGACTGCTCTTTGGGCAGGGTCACTCCGGCGGCAGCGAGCTTCCCGCGGTCGACGTCGAACACGAGGTCGAGACTGGAGATCTTCTTCTCGATGAGGCTCCACTCGTCGACACGACGCGCGCCCTCGAGCAGTAGCGACTCGGGATTGATCGCCACCAGGAGATCCTGCTCTTCCGGATGGACCTCCGCCTCGAAGTTGAACGTTCCCTGCGTCCACGTGAACAGGTAGTAGACGGCCTCCTCGATCTGCGTGCGGATCTGCGCGTGCAGTGCATCGCGCGTCACCGCGCCTTGCGCCACCAGCAGCTCGCCGATGCGCTTGTCGCGGTGCCGCGACTGCGCACTGATGGCCGCGTCGAGCTGCAGCTGCGTAATCGTGCCCGACTTGAGCAGGATATCGCCGATGCGATCGCGGCGATTGACGATCGACGCGTACGAAATCAGTCCCTTGTCGAAGTAGACGTAGCCGAAATTGTTGCGGTGCGTGACGGCCAGACAGCCGGTCTTCTTCCCCATGGAGAGGAGCTGAAGGACGTCTGGTAGGCTCGCTTCCTTCAGGCTGCCTTTGATCGCCATCAGCGCAGCTCCTCGACGAGACGGCCGGAAACATCAGGCCACTCCCACAGGATCTTCTCGTCGTCGAGGAAGAAGGTGTCCTTCACCTCGCGCACGGCTGCCGGTGCGGTCGTGGGCGTCATGCCCGATGGCTCGAGCACCTGTCGGCCGAGGGCCATCGTGAGCGGAGCGCCGGTGACGTCGCTGCCCGCGCGCAGGCGCTGCACCGTTCCGATGATCTCGCGAACGCTCGTGGCGGGACGATCCGCGAGATACGCCAGAAGGTCGCGTGGCGCCGTGAGCCCCATTTCGTTGAGGAATCGCGTGAAGAGCTTCTCGCGAAGATTCCGATCGGGGAGGCTCACCTCGGCGACGAGGCCACCCTCGAAGCGCGACCGCAGCCGATCTTCCAGGCCTTCGATCGCCTTCGGGGGCATGTCGCTGGCGAACACGAGCTG
This sequence comes from Gemmatimonadaceae bacterium, assembly GCA_036844565.1. Taxonomy (GTDB): domain Bacteria; phylum Gemmatimonadota; class Gemmatimonadetes; order Gemmatimonadales; family Gemmatimonadaceae; genus AG11. The sequence goes on from DAIUFP010000011.1 coordinate 68,862, forward strand.
CTTGCCCGCCGATTGGAAGTGATTGAAGACGTGGAAGAGCTCTTCCTGCGTGCGCTCCTTCGACGCGACGAACTGCACGTCGTCGATCAGCAGCGCGTCCGCCGCACGATAGCGTGCGCGGAACCGCTCGATCGTGCCGTCCTGCAGCGCCGCGATCAGCTCGTCGATGAATACCTGCGCGCCGACACACGCGACGCGACCCTTGTCGCCGAACCGCGCGCACAGCTGGTTGCCGATGGCGTTCAGCAAGTGCGTCTTCCCTACCCCGCTCGGACCGACGAGGAAGAGCGGATTGTAGCGGTGTCCCGGCTCCGCGACGACGGCATCCGCCGCACGCACAGCCATCTGGTTCGATGGACTCTCCTCGTACGACACGCGCGCGAACGCCGCCTGTGGTCCGCCGGGCGGTACCGCGCCCGCGAGCGCGTTCTCGACAAACGCCATGGTCTCCATGAGGCGTTCCGGATCGCGAAACCGCTCGTGTCCACCCAGCTCGGGGTCCACGGTGGTGACCTGTCGCTCGAGCTCGCGGAGCTGTTCCACCGCCTGCCCATAGCCGCGGAGCACCGCCTCGTAATTCTGCGGCGGCTGCTTCTCCGCCATCAGGTGCTCGAGAGCCGTTGTGCGATAGCCCTCACCACCCCAGAACGCGATGGCTTCACCGACCCTGATGCGCCATGGCTCGAGCTGCGACGCCACTGCGCTCGCGATGTCGGTGAGGAAGCCGAAGAACTCGTCCGTCTCGACCGACGTACGCGCGGGCGGCGGCGCGGGCTTCGGCATGCCAACAATCTCGCGCACCTGCGCCGGCGTCAGCGTGCCATCGAGCGCCTGGTGGGCACTCATGCGATTCATGGCGCCCTGAAGCTCACGGATGTTCGCGAACGCCACACGCGCGAGCTCCTCGATCACGCCGGGCGCAAATTGCACCTTTCGCTCCTCACACTTCTGCCGGAGGATCGCGACGCGCGTCTCGAAATCGGGCGCGCCGATGTCCACGATCAGGCCACCGCTCAACCGGCTGATGAGGCGTTCGTCGACGTCTGGAATTTCTGTGGGCGGACGATCGCTCGTCATCACGATCTGGCGCCCGCTCCCCTGCAGTGAATTCAGGAGTCGCAGCAGTTCGCTCTGGGTTTCTCGCCGGCCGGTGAGGAACTGCACGTCGTCCACGAGCAGGATGTCGACACGTCCATAGCGCAGCTTGAACCGTTCCATCTCCGCGGATGCGATGGCCGCATGGAGCTGCTGCACGAAGTCCTCGAGCGCGACGTACTCGACGCTCAGCTCGGGATGCCGCTGGATGGCGTGGTTACCGAGTGCGCCGATGAGGTGCGTCTTTCCGAGGCCGGAGCTGCTGTAGATGAACAGCGGGTTGTAGACCGCCCCGGGCGACTCGGCCACGGCGCGCGCGGCCGCGACGGCCAGGCGATTCGCTGTGCCGACGATGTAATTGTCGAAAAGGGCGCGAGGATCGACCTGCATGCCCTACTTCGCGGCTGCAGGTGCGGCGCTGCCGGTGCTGAGCCGGCGCAGGACGATCTCCGAGATGCCGCGGAGCGTCTCGAACACGCCGGGTCCGTGCAACGCGTCGGCGGGGAACTCCGGCACGTTGCGGAAGTTGATCGCATCCGAGAGCTCGCCCACAGGCAGGATGAGCTCCGACGGAAGGTCCTGCTTGTTGTACTGCACCACGAGCGGCATGGTGCGCGGGTCGACGCCATGCTCCGAGAGGTTGGCGTGAAGGTCCTGGAAGCTCTCGATGTTCTCCTCGAGCTGGCGTGCCTGGCTGTCCGCGACGAACACCACGCCGTCGGCGCCCTGGAGCACGAGCTTGCGTGTCGTCTGGTAGTAGATCTGACCCGGCACGGTGTAGAGCTGGAACTTGGTCGTGAAGCCCGAGATCGACCCCAGATCCAACGGCAGGAAGTCGAAGAAGAGCGTGCGGTCGGTCTGCGTCGCGAGCGACACCATCTTGCCCTTCCGATCCGCAGGAACCTGAGCGTAGATGTAATGCAGGTTGCTCGTCTTCCCCGAGCGACCCGGCCCGTAGTAGACGATCTTGCAGGTGATTTCGCGCGTGGCGTAGTTGACGAGCGACAAGATGACAGGCGGAGTACGGTTTGAACTACGCGCGGCCGAATAGGGCCGCGAGGTTTCGATTCAGGTCCTGCTCGAAGTGCTCTGCCAGCGCCGGTGCCGTCGCGGGCGCCTCCGTTGGGGCCGCCAGGGCAAGTGCCGCGACGAGCTCGTCGAAGTAGAGGCGCACCATCCCGATTGAGCTCTCCTGACCGAACACTGTAAGGAAAATGTACGCTCCGCGCGGCGACCGTGCCTCAGCCAGAAATATCTGGCGGGAAATGCCCGCATGGTGCAACCCCTGAAACGGCTTTCCATCCACAAAACGCCCCAGCTCGGCGCTCGTCGCATGGATGCCCGCCGCAAGCGCACACGCCGTCATGACGTCGACCGCACGCGCGAACCCATGCTGCGCCAGCACCTGTCCGCTCGGATGCAGCAGCAGCGCCAGCTCCACACCGGTCTCGTCGACGAAGGCGCGCAGCGGCGCCTCGATCCAGTCCTCCACGACGCTGAGGATCACGCCGCGGATCCCCCCGCGATCACGGCGATCGCGGCCACTGAGCGTATCATCTCCACCCGCACCAGCCCGACGTTCACCGTGGCCGCCGCGACGACGACGAGCACGAGCTCCCCGGCTCCCGCCACGCACACGCGACCATAGGGCGCCTCCATCTGGAGAAACGACACGGTGCCCAGCCCAGCCGCCGTCGACGACATGCGCGCCTTGCGATAGAGCGACGCGGCCAGCGCCGCCACACGATCTCCCTGTTGGCCGATCTGCAGATTGGAATCGATCACGATGCCATCCTGCTCGCTGGCGATGAGCGCCGCACGCACGCCACGCAGGCGCGAGAGTCCTTGCAGCATGGTGGTGAACGGCGACGCCATCAGACGTTCGCCTCCAGCCAGTGCCGGGCTCTCGTCGAGCAGCGGTCCAGCAGGCGGCGTACGAGGCCAAGCGGCGTGGCGCGCGAGGTCGCGAGCACGAGCAGCCCGTCCTGCGCCGCGGGCGCCATGGCCACCACCGCGACATCCGTCTCGAACACGATCGACGTCCAGTCGCCGAGCGCCAGGTGCCGCGTTGCGCGACGAGCGCCATCCGTGACGCCGCTCAGCTCCGCGCCAACGTCCTGCGCCACGTCCCGACCGTCCCACCCCACATAGGCGCCGGCAAGCACCAACCCCGAGCGATCCAGAAGAAGAGCCGTCTGCCCTTCGTCCGGCAGGTCCGCGACGAACAGATAGCGACTGTCGCCCTCCGGCGGATCGGCCGAGGCGTCACGCATCGCAAGAGGCGACATGGCGCGCACGTGCTGGAGGGCGCTCGACACCTCCTGGTCTGACGGGTCGGCCGCCGCAGCGGCTCCCAGGTACCGTTCCGCCTCGCCGAACTGCTCTCGACGGAAGCAGACGAAGCCCATTCCCTTCAGCGCACCGAGGTGGCCCGGTGCGAGCCGGAGTACCATGTCCCATTCGTCGAAGGCGCGATCGAATTCACCGCTGTCCACCGAGATGCGGGCGAGGAGGTCGTGTGCCTCGGCGAGGTGCGGATGACGCTCGAGCCCGCGTAGCGTGATCGTGCGCGCGAGATCGGTCTGCCGCAGCCGTCGGAGCGCCTCTCCGAGCCCGACGAACACGCGACTCGACGGATCGCGCGCCAGCTCGTCGCTCATGCGGCGGACTTCCTCAGACATCGGAGTGCGCCTCCAGCATGTGCTCCATTCGCGTCAGCGTATCGAGTCCTTCACGGATTCGGCCGACTTCGGGGGACGACGGGCAGAGCCTCAGGAAGTGCTCCCAGCTCGCGCGGGCATTGGCGAAGTCTCCGACGCGAACGGCGGCAAAGCCCAATTCGCGATGTACTTCAGGTGTGATCGGATCGGCCTGCACGGCGCGGCGCAACTCCTCGACGGCCTCCTGATGGCGCGCCAGGCGAAGCAGCGCTTTCGCCACAAGGAGACGGGCGGCCGTTGCATCGGTCCCGTTCACAACCGCGGCACGCGCTTCACGCAGCGCATCTTCGGCCCGTCCGCCGTCGAGCGCCGCCTGGGCGCTCGCCATTGCTTCCGTTGACTGTGTGAGCGCCGCGATGCTGTGCGTCGACATCCGCGCCGGCACACGAAGGAGGATGACACCTGTCGAGACGAGGCCGTACGCGATCTTGGCGATCTCGAACTCGCTGCTGCCGAGCGATGCGGCGATCCCGCGAAGATCGCGCTCGCCGTCGATCATCATCAGCACCTCCCACTCGTGTGGAAGGAGGTCGAGCACCGAGGCCCTGTCCTCCTCGACGGGCGCGAGCGACGGTATCACGCCGAGGCTCGGCACCTTGTCCGCGATGCGCGACCATTCGTCGATACGCCGAGCGCCCTCCATGAGCAACGACTCGGTGGAGATGCGGATGCGGGCGTCCACCGGCACGTCCGCGACCTTCCGCTCCTCGAACGAGAAGAATCCCTCGCGCCACGACATCAGCTCGAAGATCACGTTCTCGATCGCCATCTGGAGCTGTCGTTCAAGCTCGCGCTGCGTGATCGCACGCGACAGCACGAGCCGGTCGCCCAGCCCCGCACCGCCGACAACCGCACTCGCCGCCGCCATCTCCGCGTCGCCGATCTTTCCCGCTTGGCGCAGGATGCGTTCAATCGACGTCGGGTTGCTGCGGATGCTCGCGTGGATCACGCGGCCGCTGTCGAAGAGGACGTCGCCTTCGTCGTCGCGTAGCTCGGAAGTCACGCGCAGCGCGCCGGTCTTCCGGCTGAGATCGAGCAGCTGGAAGACGTCGTGAATGCCGAGCTCGCGAAGCGGCCCCTCGATAGCCACGGTTCAGCGCCTCGCGGGGTCGGAGAAGATCGCCTGAAGGTCGGCGGCCGTGCGCGCTTCTTTCCGCGCGCGTCGCGCATACTCGCTCGCCGGCGCAATCTCGATGACCGTCCGCCACCGTGCGATCGCCTCGCGGAAGCGCTTCTGGTCGTGGAGCAGCACTCCCTCGAAGTACATCGCTCCGGCATGCGAGGGATCAAAGCGCAGGATGCGATGGAAGGCGTGTCCCGCATCTTCGAGCCGACCGAGCATCATGAGCGTCTCGCCCAGTGCGAGCAGCGCGTCGAAGTGATACGGATCGCGCTCCAGCAGCGAGATGAGCAGTTCCAGCGCGCTGTCCGCGCGGCCACCATTCCGCCGCAGCGACGCAAGCTCCAGAGTCGCCTCCGCGTACGTCGGCGCGGCGGATAGCGCCGCCTCGAGCTCCTGCTCCGCCTCACGCAGCTGCTTTCGGCCGCGCAGCAGTCGGGCGAGCTGAAAACGCACGACGGCAAAATCGCCGTCGAGCTCGAGCGCCTGCCGGTACGCGGCGATCGCCCCGTCGTTGTCCCCGAGTGTCCGCGCGATGTCGCCGATGCGCTGGTGCACGTCCGAGCGCAGCGGTGCGAGCTTGCGCGCCTCCTCCAGCGCCGCGAGTGCCGCGGCCGGATCGCCCATGCCGGCATGCGCGGCGGCTACCAGCATCACGACGTCCACCGCCGTCGGCGTTTCGGCAACGAGCGCCAGCGCAATCGGCAGCGCCTCGCGCGCACGGTCCATCGCGAGCAACGACCACGCCTCACCCATTTGCGGTCGCGCCGCCGACGGATCGGAGCGCCGCGCTTCGCGATACCGCTCGATCGCTTCACCATGCAACCCTTGCCGCGCATAGATGTCGCCGAGCAGCGTGAGACCTTCCGCCGACGGCGCTCCACGGGCGAGCGCGCGACTCACCTCGGCCGCCGCGCGGTCCACGAGTCCCATGCCGAGATAGTCAGAGGCCATACCGTACGGGTCCTCACTCTCCGCGGCCTCCGACGTCCGCGGCGCGTCCGACGGCTGAGCCGCCGGAGTGAGCGACGTGAAGAGCGAATCGAGGACCGCAGAATCGAAGGCGAAGTCTTCCACCGCCTCGTCCATCCGCTGCACGGCGCCCAGGTCGGGCTTGATGGAAAGGTCGGGATCCTCGTATTCGAGATCGATGGCGAGCTCGAACTTCTGCGCGACGTAGTACGAGTCCAGCTCCAGCGCACGCTTCGTCTCGCGCAGCGCGCCTTCGAAATCGCCGAGGTTCGACAGGGTGAAGCTGAGGTTGTAGTGCGCTTCGGCGAGATCGGGGTTGGCCTGTACCGCTCGCGCAAATGCGTTTCGCGCATCCTCGAAGCGGCGCAGCTCCGACAGCACGAGGCCCACGCCATTCCACGCCGCGGCATCTTCCGGCGCGCCTTGCAGCACGCCACGGTATGCCTCGAGTGCAAGCTGAAAGCGCTTCCCCTTGCTCAGCAGCAGCGCGAGGTTGAGCCGCGCCTTGTGAAACCCGGGCTGCAGTTCGAGCGCCTCGCGGAACGACGTCACCGCGCCCTCGGGATCGCCGCAATGGTACAGCGCGACGCCGAGGTTGTTGTGGGCGAGTGCGTACCCGGGGTCGGTCTGCACCGCGCGACGATAGCTCTCGCGCGCATCGGGGAAGAGGCCGTCCTGATGCAATGCCACGCCCCGCTCGTTCCACAGCTTCGGGCTGATTGGCGCACCCGCGAGCAGCTCGTCGTACAGCGCGACCGCCGCCTTCGGCTCACGTCGCAGCAGGTGCACTTCGGCCATCGCCTGAAGCACGAGCGGACGGTCCTCGCCGCGGTCGAGTGCCTTCGCGTATTCGCGCAACGCCTCACCGAGGTAACCCTTCTGCCGGAACGCGAGTCCGAGGTTGAACTGCGCCAGCTGACCTTCCGGCTGCACTTCCATGCTGCTCATTCGCACCGACGACCGCGCTGGAGTCGGGGTCGACTCGCCTCTCGTCGCGCGGCGCTCCTCGATGGCGAGATTGGCCTGCGCGCGCGACAGCGCGGGATTCAACTGGATGGCCCGGCGCGTGACCTCGCGCGCCTCCTCGTGCATGCCCAGGTCACCGAGCACGAAGCCCATCAGGTAGTGTGCGTCGGGATTCTGCGGATTGAGCTCCACCGCACGGCGCAGCGCGGCGAGCGCACCCTCGCTCACGCCACGATTGTACAGCACCTCGCCGATGTAGAAGTTCACGACGGAGCTGGACAGATCCAGCGCGAGCGCGCGCTCGAGATAGCCGAGCGCCTTGTCGAGGTCTCCGTTGGTCCGTTCCGCAAGCCCGAGCTGCACCAGCGCGCCGATGTCGGACGGGTGATGTCGCAGCAGCTCGGTGAACTCCGCGACCGCATCCGCGGATTGCCCCAGGAGCGCGAATGTTCGACCCAGATCCCAACGCGTATCCCGATCGTCCGGGCGAACGCGCAGGCGCTCGGCGAGCTCGCCAATCCGCTTGTCGTAGTAGCCGGTGTTGAAGTACGCGATCTCGAGGTTGCGCTGCGCGACGAGCATCTTCGCGTCGAGCTCGAGGGCGCGCATGAATGCGCTCACCGCCTCCTCGTACAGCCCCTTGTTGTAGTACAGGACGCCCAGATTGTTGTGCGCCCCCGCATCCGAGGGATCGATGCGGCGCGCGAACGACTTGAGGACTTCGCGGTCTCGTCCTGAGGAAAGTGGCGACGCCATTGTCACACGCGATACAGCGGCCGACTACGCACCACGGTCAGGCCACCCGTACGGCGCGAAGGATGGCCTGCAGCGAGGCGGGATCCGGCAGCAGGAGGAAGAAGCCGCGCAGCTTCTCGCCGACGTCGTGCATGAAGAACTCGCTCTCGACGCAGAACACGTAGTCCTTGTCGCTCCCGAACTGGAGGTAGGCGGTCGTCAGCACCGCGGCGCTCATGTCGATCGCCAGCGAGGGCGGCGACGGCAGCAACATCATGCCCATGAAGTCGCTCAGCGCATTCATGTAGGCGCTGCTGAGGATGTTCCCCGCCTCCTTGATCGCCGACTGCTCCATCTCGCCCAGCTCCGCGCTCGACCCGATCGGGCGTCGCAGCATCAGCTCGGCGAGGCGGACGGCCGTCGGCTTGGGAAACACGAGCAGCGTCCGTCCCGTCAGGTCGCCCATCATGTGCATCAGCACCGCCGCCACCGGCTCCTCCGGCTCGGAGATCTGCGGCGGCACATCCTCGAGACGCGAGACGTTGATCGTCGGCACGCTGATCATGATCGTGCTGTTGATCATCTGCGACAGCGCTGTTGCGGCGTGTCCGGCACCGATGTTCGCCACTTCGCGCAACGCGTCGAGCTGGAGCGCTTTCAGCGAGCGTAGGTCGTCCATGTCGAGTTCTGTTAAAGAAGGCTGCTGACGTCGAGGATAAGCGCCGGTGACCCGTCGCCGAGAATCGTGGCCCCGCCGAACAGCGACCGGGCATCGTGCACGCCGTCGAACTGCTTGACGACGATCTCCTGCTGTCCAATCAATTCATCGACCACGAGGGCCGCTCGTCGCTCCGCAAGCTCGACGATGATCACCCGCTCGAGGCCACGGACCGGCTCACCCTCGAATCCAACGAGCGACCGGAGGCGGACCAGCGGCAGCACCTCGTCCCGCAGCATCAGGACGTCGCGCCCCTGCACCGACCGCTGGATGTCCTCCCGCAGCTCCACCGTTTCCCGCACGTGCGTCATCGGCATCGCGTAGATCTCGTCGCCAATGCGGGCCAGCAGCGATCGTATGATGGCGAGGGTGAGCGGCAAACGCAGGGTAACCGTCGTGCCCACTTCGGGCACGCTCCGGATGTCGACCGAGCCTCCCAACGCCCGCACCCGATTATATACGGCGTCGATGCCCACACCGCGGCCGGAAAGGTCGGTGACGCGTTCCGCGGTCGAAAAACCCGCCCGGGAGATCAGACGGACCAGCTCGTCGTCGCTCAGTTCACTTCTGGACGCCTCCACCAATCCGGCGTCACGTGCGCGCGTCAGCACCTTGTGGCGGTCGATGCCGCGTCCGTCGTCCGACACGCGGATGGCGACGGCAGAGCGGTCGCGCAGCGCGCTCAGCGTCAGTCGGCCGGCCGCGGGCTTTCCCTTCGCGATTCGAACGTCCGGTGACTCGATGCCGTGATCGACGGCGTTCCGCAGCAGGTGAACGATGGGATCGCCGACCTCTTCCAGCATCGACCGATCGAGCTCCACGTCCTTCCCTTCGACGACGAAATCCACCTGCTTGTCGACCGACCGCGCCGCGTCGCGGACGAGTCGCGGAAAGCGGTCGAACACCTGCCACACCGGAACCATCCGGCTGGTCATGATCTCGTCCTGGAGATCGGCGACGAGGCGCGAGGCCTGAGACACGGCCTCGACGAGCGCGGGGTCGTCACTGGTGCTGGTGAGTTGGAGCAAACGACCGCGCGTGATCACGAGCTCGCCGATGAGGTTCATCAAGTTGTCGAGACGCCGGAGGTCGATGCGTACGCTGCGCTGCGCTCGAACTTCCGGTTTAACAGCCGAGATCGCGGGCATCGACGGAGCCGCGAGCTCCGCCACGCTGAACTCCATCGTGTGCGGCGGCACGACCGGCTCCTCATCCACCTGGTCGTTGTTCCCTTCGACGACGCGAACGTTGTTTCCTTCGACGACGCGCACGGCGCTGACGTCGCCCGCCTTGCGCAGTGCGTCGACGACCGCGTCCGGTGAAAGGTTCGTTCCCAGGCGGAGCGCAAAGTCGTGATCGAATTCGTCGACTTGCATCGCTTCCAGCGACGGCGAGCACGCCGTGACGTCACCGAGCTCGCCAGCCGCCTGCACGACCAGGTAGGCGCGCACCCCCTTGAGCAGCGTTCCCTCCCTCAGCCTCACGCGCACCAGCAGGCCGTATCCCTCGGGAGCTGCCGCCGTCCACCCTGAAACGGACGGTGCGGTGACAGGCGCATCCGCCGCGGCAGCGCTCTCGGACGAGCTGCCCACCGCGAGGCGCGCCGCCATCCACTCCGCTTCGTCCGCGTTCGAAAGGCCTTCAACGGCGCCTTCCACGGCCCGCTCCAGGACGTCCACGGACTGGAAGAGCAGCTCCATGAGCGATCCGTCGATCTTGCGGGCACCGCGACGCACCGAATCCAGCAGCGTCTCCAGCGCGTGGGACAGCGTGGCGACCGCCGTATAGCCCATCGTCGCGCTCATGCCCTTGATGGTGTGCACTGACCGGAAGATGGACCCGATCGCCTCGTCGCCGCCGGTGCCCTGCTCGAGCGCCAGCAGCGAATGGTTCATCGCGGACACATGCTCGCGGCTCTCGGTAAGGAAGAGCTCCGCGTACTGGGCGTTATCCACGGACGGCGACGCCGCGGCGCCAGCGCCGTGCGCGCGCCACCGGGGTACGGGTGAAGCGTGCGCCCGTGCTCGACGTCACCCCAGCACGCGCTGCACGGCCTCGAGCACCCGGCTCGGCTGGAAGGGCTTCACGACGAAGTCCTTGGCTCCCGCCTGGATCGCCTCGACGACGAGCGCCTGCTGACCCATGGCGCTGCACATCAGCACACGCGCCGACGGATCGAACTTGCAGATCTCGCGCACCGCGTCGATGCCGCCCATGTCCGGCATCACGATGTCCATCGTGACGAGGTCGGGACGAAGCTGCTTGTACTTCTCCACCGCCTGGATGCCGGTTTCGGCTTCACCGACGATCTCGAAGCCCGCCTGCTGAAGGATGTCGCCGACCATGGTGCGCATGAAGATCGCGTCGTCGCAGATCAGAACGGAATGACTCACTCGTTGCCCCCTTAGAGCAGGACCTGCGTGATCAGCACGTGAATGTCCACCAGAATGACGACACCGTCGTTCAGGTGCCCGAGCCCGCGGACCAGCCCGGGATGGGCATCTGGCGCGCTCGTCGCAATCGGTTCAGCCACAATCGGCTGTACGTCCATCACCTCGTCCACTGCCACCCCGACGACGCGCGCTCCAAATATCGCCAGGATGATCGAACCTTCGCGAACCGACGCCCGCTCGGGATCGAGCCGCACCCCGATGTCGAGCACGGTCACGATCGTGCCCCGGAGATTGATCAGTCCCTGGACGTACGGCGGCGCGCCAGGCAGTCGCGTGGCGCGCCGATACGGAATGATCTCCCTCACTCCGTCGATGTCGCAGCCGTACACGCCGTCCGCTACGCGGAAGAGTAGCGTCCGCGCAGCCGACGGTGCGTCAATCATCATCGCGGAAGAAGCCAAAATACTCCAGAGGGTCTGAGTCGGCAAACGCGACGTCGGGGCCAGCGGCGCTCACGAGCGAGCGCACGAGATCAGGCGGAAGCGGGGAGCGAAGATCCATCATCGCGCCCGTGGCCGGATGCGCGAAGCGGAGCCAGGCCGCGTGCAGGAAATGTCGCTTCGCCGACAGCGCGACGAGCTTTCGGCCTCCGCCACCACCATACGTGTCATCACCCACGACCGGATGCCCGATCGACGACAAGTGCACGCGTATCTGGTGAGTCCGGCCAGTGTGAAGGTGAGCACGCAACAGGTCGACGGCGTCGAACCTTGCGAGTCGCACGAAGTCCGTCCGTGCGGCCCGTCCAGTACTGACGATTGCCATGCGCTTTCGGTCTCGCGGGTCCCGGGCGATCGGCTTGTCCACCGACACGGTGTCCGCGTCGAGATGCCCCCAACTCAAGGCCGCATACCTCCGGACGATCTCCCGCTTCGCCATCGCCGCGCCCAGCACCCGATGCGCGCGGTCCGTCTTCGCCACGAGCAACAGGCCGGATGTTTCCTTGTCCAGCCGGTGCACGATCCCCTCGCGCTCCTCCCCGCCCAGGTCCGAGAGCGCGCCCCCACGCCCCTTCAGCGCGTTGACGAGCGTGCCACTCCAGTTGCCAGGGGCGGGATGCACCACCATCCCGGCCGCCTTGTCCACCACCAGCACGTCATCGTCCTCGTACACGACGTCGAGCGGAATGTCCTCGGCGATCACGGGCCGCCCGGCGGCCGGCGGGATTTCCACGATCACGGTGTCCCCGGCGTCGGGGCGGTAACTGGCTCGCTCCGACCGGCCGTTCACCCGCACGCATCCGGTCGCGATCAGCGTCGCCGACTGGGTGCGGGACAGATCCAGCGCGCTCGCGACGAACAGGTCAAGCCGAGGTGCATCGCTGGGGGCCACCAGCTCGTGCCGAGCCGGGAGGCCGTCGCTCGTCACGCGCTGGGCTCGTCGGGGTGCGATTCAGCAGGCGCGAATGCCGCTTCCGGGACGATGACGGCGGCCGCTTCGGCGTGACGCTGCTGGCGGTCCTCCTGTGACAGCGACCAGGCCAGCAGGATCGCACCCACGGTCACCGCGGAATCCGCAACGTTGAACGTCCAGAAGCGCACGCTGCCGTAGCCGATGTCGATGAAATCGACCACGCCCAACGGCGACCGGAACCGATCGACGAGATTGCCGGCCGCTCCTCCCCACGCCAGTCCGAGCGCGATGATGCGACCGCGGTCACCCGCCCGCGTTCCCGATCCGGTCATGGTGTAGAGACGCCAGAGCACGAACAGGGCGACGAAGGCGAAGGCACCGAAGATCACGCGTGAGTACACACCGAGCGACATGCTGAACGCCGCGCCGGGGTTGTACGCGAGCGTGAACCGGACGAAGTCGCCGACGATGCTGTGAGGCACATACCGCGGTTGCAGCATGCGCTCGGCGAGCAGCTTCGAGACGACGTCAGCCACGACGACGGCGGCAGCGGTGCCCCAGAACAGGCGCGCTGTGCCCGGTGCGGAACTGCGCTCAGTAGTCAGACGAGGTCTCCGCCGTCCCCGGTCGTGGCGCCGACGCCCGCCAGCGCGGGATGCTCCATGCTTTCCTGGCGCATGGCGGCTCGATCTTCCTGCCACAGCACCCATGCCAGCAGCACCGCACCGACACTCACGGCCATGTCGGCCACGTTGAAGGTTGGCCAGCGCGCGTCGCCAATGCCGACGTCGAGAAAGTCCACCACGCCCATTTCGGAGCGGAGGCGGTCGAGCAGGTTGCCCACGGCTCCCGCGCAGACGAGCGCGAGCGCGAGCGTACGCGGCACGTCGCCCCGGGCCGTCGCGCGATAGAGTCGGCCCAGGATGACCAGCGCGACGAGCGTGAGCGCCGTGAAGATCCACCGCGACTGCGCCCCGAGGTTCAGGCCGAAAGCCGCGCCGGGATTGTAGACGAGCGTGAGCCGCACCCAGTTCCCGAGCACATCGTGCGGGAACCGATGCGGCGCGAGCGCACGCTCGGCCACACCCTTCGTGACCATGTCGAGCGCGGCCACGATTGCCAGCACCGGCCAGAACAGCCGGGCGTTACTTCGACTTTGCATCTTCCTCGCGCTGCTTGCACTGGATGCAGAACCGCGCGTGCGGCAGCGCATCGAGCCGCTCGAAAGCGATGTCCTGCCCGCAGTTGTGGCACTTGCCGAACGTCTCGGGCGACCGATAGAGCCGACGGAGGGCTTCGTCGATGTGCCAGAGGAAGCGGCCTTCCTGCGACGCGAAGAGGAATGCCTTCTCCCGCTCCATCGCGTCTGTGCCCTGATCCGCCATGTGGAACGAATAGCTGCTCAGATCTCCGTCCGCTTCCTGGGACGTGGCGCCGAAGGCCTCATCGTAGTGACCCAGCTCCTTGAGCACGCGTTTGCGCTCATCCATCAAGCGCTTCTCGAAATGCTGGAGCTGCTTCTTCGGCATCGGCTTCGGCTTCGCTGCCTTTGCGGTGGCGCTGTCAGACGTGGGCATTGCTACTCGTCCCTGGTTAGGGCAAGGTCAGCGTGGATCCCGTCGAGATCCACGGACTGCCTCGCCAGCTTGTGCTCGCTCGCCTCTCCTGACTCGCCGATGAAGGTTGCCGTAGCCAACACCTCTTCTGCGATCCAGCCGCGATGCGCCCGGCCCGCGCCCAGCAGCGGCTGGTCGCCGCCGATCCAGAGGCGGATGCGGTCACTCACCGCCAGGCCGGCCTCTTTGCGCATACGCTGTACCCTGCTGATGACCTCACGTGCCAGCCCTTCGGCCACCAGGTCCGGCGTGAGCACCGGGTCGATGGCGGCGAAGAAGCCGCCGGACTCCTCCACGATCAAGTCGCCTGTCGCTCGACGTACGATCGCGAGGTCATCCGCATCCAAGCCGTGTTCGCCGTCGACGTAGACGGTTAGCTCCTTCTCTCCGCGCTCCCACAAGCGCAAATGCTCGCTTGTAAAAGCCGCGATCGCTTCGGCTGCCATTGGTGTCTTCTTGCCGAATTTCTTCCCCAGACTGCGAAAGTTTGGTTTCGCTTCTAGCGTGACAAGCGCATCGCCGCTCGACGCCAGTTCGATGCGCTTGATGTTCAATTCCGCTGCGAGTACTGGTAGCAGGTCGCGCAAGCCCACCTCGCCCACATGGGGCGACACACACACCATGCGCGACAAAGGCTGGCGAACGCTGATTTTCACACGCTCACGTGCCGCTCGGCCAAGCGTCGCTAGCAAACGGATGCTGTGCATTTGCATCTCGAGCGCGGGGGTTTGACCGAGCGTTGGGATCACTGTGTCAGCGCCCGGTCGCACGTAGGGCGCGAGATGGACTGAAGTGCCCGTTAGCTCACGATGAAGTCGATCGGTGACGAACGGCGCGAACGGCGCCAGCAACCGGCACACGACGACCAGCACTTCGTGCAGCGTCGCGAATGCAGCGTTGTTGTCGTCCGTGAAGACGTTGTCCGCCGCCCAGAACCGAGCGCGTGATTGGCGCACGTACCAGTTCGCGAGATCGTCGTCGACGAAATCCATCACGACGCGAGACGCCGCGAACGGATCGTACGCCATCATCAGCGCGTCCGCTGATCGTTCCACCGTCGCGAGACGCGACAGGATCCAGCGGTCCATCACCGGTCGATTCGCGGGCGCAGGATCGGCGTCAGACGGCGTCCACCCAAAGTTCGCATAGTTCGCGAACATGCCCGAGTAGATGTTCTTCAGCGTCCGCAAAAAACGCCCAGCGCCCTGGCGGATCACCGCCTCGTCGAAGCGCCGCTCCTCCCAGACCTTGCTGCTGCTCACCAGGAAGAGGCGCACTGCATCCACACCGTGGCGCTCGATCACCGCGTGCGGCTCCACGATGTTGCCGCGGCTCTTCGACATCTTCTTGCCTTCGGCATCCGTGACGATGCCGTTGACCATCACGGCTCGATACGGCGCAGCCGTTCCGTTCGCGTTATTCGGAAGCGCGTCGCCAAGCCCGGTCGCGATGGCGAGGAGCGAATAGAACCACCCGCGTGTCTGGTCCTGCCCCTCGGCGATGAAATCACCGGGGAACTGGGCCGCCGTTGTCTCGCGATTCTCGAACGGGTAGTGCCACTGCGCGAACGGCATGGCCCCCGAATCGTACCATGCATCGATCACTTCCGGCGTGCGCGTCATCTGACCGCCGCATTCCGCTACCGAGCAACCCCACGTGAAGCTGTCGATCCCTGGCTTGTGCGGATCGAAATCGTCGCCCAGCGCGCTGCCGGTGCGCTCCACGAGATTCGCGAAGCTGCCAACAGCGTCCACGTGATCCGGATCGCGGTCGCACACCCAGAGCGGCAGCGGCGTACCCCAATACCGGTCGCGCGACACCGCCCAATCGATGTTGTTCTCCAGCCACTCGCCGAAGCGACCGGTGCCCACCTCGGGCGGATTCCAGTTCACCTGCGCGTTGCGCGCGAGCATCTCGTCCTTGTACGTCGACGTGCGCACGAACCACGACGATCGCGCGTAGTAGAGCAGCGGCGTGCCGCAGCGCCAGCAGTGCGGATACGAGTGCGTCAACGTGCCCGCCTTCCACAGCACGTCGCGACGGCGCAGCTCCTCGATCAACTCCGCATCAGCATCCTTCACGAACTTCCCGCCGACGAGCGGCATATCCTCCGGGAATTCGCCGCGCGCGTTCACCGGCTGAAGGAACGCGAGATTGTGCCGGCGTCCAGCCGCGTAGTCGTCCGCGCCGAATGCCGGCGACATGTGTACCACACCCGAGCCGTCGTCTGCACTCACGAAGCTCTCGCCCACGATGATCTCGTGGTTCGTGCCTTCCGGATACTCGAGGAAATCGAGCGGCCGACGATACCGTGCGCCGACGAGATCTGCGCCCGTCATTGTGCGGATCCACGTCCAGCGCGTGATGTAGTCGTCGCCGAGCACCGCCTTCGCACGCGCTTCGGCCATGATGATCGTTCGCGTGTCCTTGCTGTCCGTCTTTCGCAGCTCGACGTAGGTCAGGTCGGGATGAACAGCGAGCGCGGTGTTCGACACGAGCGTCCATGGCGTCGTCGTCCACACCAGGATGCGACGCGCACTGCGCCCCGGCATGTCAGCCGCGTCCTCCACCACCTCGCCGCCGACCGACCCGAGGTCCAGCGCGATGTAGACGCTCGGATCCTCGACGTCCTCGTAGCCCTGCGCGACTTCGTGGCTCGAGAGCGTCGTCCCGCAGCGTGGGCAGTACGGAAGAATCTTGTGACCGCGCGACAGCAGTCCCTTGTCGTACAGCGTCGCCAACGACCACCACACGCTCTCGATGTAGTCGTTCGTATACGTGACGTACGGATGCTCGTAGTCGAGCCAATACCCGATCCGCTCGCTCAGCAGCTCCCACTCGGCGCGGTAGGTGAACACGCTCTCGCGGCAGAGCCGGTTGAACTCCGCCACACCGAGTCGCTCGATGTCCTGCTTGCCCGAGAGCTTCAGCCGCTTCTCGACCTCGATCTCCACCGGCAACCCATGCGTGTCCCAGCCGGCCTTTCGCTCCACTCGGAAGCCCTTCATCGCACGATGGCGGCAGAAGAGATCCTTGATCGTCCGCGCGAACACATGGTGAATGCCGGGTCGGCCGTTCGCTGTGGGCGGCCCCTCGAAGAACACGAACGATGGCGCGTTTTCGCGGCCTTCGAGCGTCTGCTCGAAGAGCTTCTCCTCTCGCCAGCGCGTGAGGAGTGCCTGCTCCAACTCCGCCGCCGGCTCGTCGGCGGGAATCAGGATAAAGCGCGGTTGCGTCATCGCGGAAACCGTCACATCCGCTCGATGGCACCACGCACAAGTGCCGTGAGGTTCGGCTCGGCGCGTGTCGCAGTGGCAATGATCGTCGGCAGGTCTGCGGGCTCCAGCGCGTCCGGAAGACACAGGTCGGTGATGATGGACAGCCCCAGCACACGCATGCCCGCGTGCAGCGCCACGATCACCTCGGGCACCGTGCTCATTCCGACGACGTCGGCGCCGATCGCGCGAAGCATCCGGTACTCGGCGCGTGTCTCGAGGTTCGGACCTGCCACGGCGACGTACACACCCTCGCGCAGCACGATGCGCTGCTCCGCCGCCACGGCGCGCGCGATGGCGCGGAGCGACTCGTCATACGGCGCCGACATGTCGGGAAACCGAACGCCGAGGCGATCGTCGTTCGGACCGATCAACGGATTGTCGCCGAGAAAGTTGATGTGGTCGGCAATGAGCATCAGCTCACCCGCCTTCCAGAACGGATTCATTCCTCCGCATGCGTTCGAAACCACGAGCGTTCCCGCGCCCAGCGCGCGAAGCACGCGAATGGGAAATGTCACCTGCTGGAGCGAATAGCCCTCGTACCGATGAAGTCGCCCCTGCATTGCGATCACTCGCTTTCCACCGAGCGTGCCGATGAGCAGACGGCCCGCATGACTCTCCACGGTCGACCGGGGAAAGCCGGGAATGTCTTCATACGACACGAACGTCTCGACGTCGATCTCCGCGGCGAGCCCGCCCAGGCCGGTGCCGAGCACGATGGCGACCTCCGGTGTGCTCGCAGTATGCGTGCGCACCGCTCGCGCCGCCGCTTCCACGGCCTCCAGCGTGTGCACGCCCGCCGGGTACGCCGCGGCAACCACTTCAGTCGTCATGCCGGCTCCACCATGCTGCCATTCGTGATCGCACCGCTCAGACGCGCGAGCGTGGGGAATTGCGGGGCCGGTACATTCTCCGCGGCTTCAATCTCCGCGAGCTGACGCTCCGCCATCACACGCATGTGCGTCAGGTGATTCCGGCGCGCCCGATCAAGCTCGGCGAGGTGCAGCTCGAGCTTCCGGATCTCGCCGCGCGCATCCTCCATCTCGCTCTCGGCTTGCGCTCGGCCTTCGCGGAGAATCAGTGCCGCCTCGCGCTCCGATGATTCCCGGATTTCACCGCGCAGCTGCTGGGCACTCACGAGTGCATCGTTCAACGCCTTGTCGCGTTCGCGGAATGCGCGAAGCTGCTCGTGGAATCCCTTGGCCTTCGCATCGAGGTCCAGCAGCGAGCGCGCCAGGCGCTCCAGCTCTTCAGCGACCTGTTCGCGAAACTGTTCGACACGCTCGGGATCATAGCCGCCGATGGCCTTCTTCCCGAAGTCGTACCGACGCACGTCAATCGGCGTCAGATGAAAGGTCTCGTCCATTAGCCGGCCCTCGCTCCGAACAGCACGGTTCCGAGTCGCACCAGAGTGGCGCCCTCTTCCACCGCGACCTCGTAATCGCCCGACATCCCCATCGACAGCTCAGTCGCGGCGTGACCCGCACCCTTCAGCACCTCTCCGGCCGCTCGCGCGCCCGCAAAAACCTTCCGAAGCACCGTTTCGTTCGCGTCGAAGGGTGCCATCGTCATCACCCCACGAACCCGCAATCCTGGCAGACCAGCCAGCCGCACCGCTTCCCGCTCGAGCTCCGCCGGCTCGTATCCACCCTTCGTTCCTTCGCCCGACACATTCACCTGCAACAGTACGTCGACGTCGGCCCTGCGCCCCACGCCGAACTCTGCCACGGCGTCCGCGAGGCGAGCGCTGTCGATCGAATGCACGAGGTAAAAGCCGTCGAGCTGCTTCACCTTGTTGCGCTGCAGGTGACCGATGAGGTGCCATCGGAGCGGTGCCGTGACATCGTGCATCTTCGTCACGGCTTCCTGCACCTTGTTCTCGCCAACGTCAGCCATTCCTGCCGCGGACGCTGCCATCGGCGCGTCGGCGCCGTACGTCTTCGTAACGGCGACCACGGTCACCGTTTGCCCGCGTCCGCCGCGCGATCGTGCCGCCTCGATTCGCTCCCTCACGTCGGCGAGCCGGGCCGGCAGATCCTGAAAAGGCATAGCACGAGAATTTACCGAACGTTGCACTTCGATTCAAGCGACACAGACTGTCCCTTTGGCAGCGTGGCGAGCGCTGGACAGTCGAGAAGTGACAGCATCGTTGCGCTGACGTCATCCGCCAGCTGCGCACGCGTGCCGCCCTCCGGCGTGGACATCCGCCAGCCCGCAGGCGCGCTCGAGCTGTCGATGACCACCTCCTGCGATCCCCCTGCGGCGCCTGACGACACGTAAGCAGCCCAGTGGAGTCGCCACCCCGAGCCGAGAAGCGATCGCTCGCGCGCGCTGAGTGCGGTCGAGGCGCTCACTGGCCTGCCCGCGGCGCGAGCCGCCTCGGCGATGTGGGCCGCGAGCTCCTCGTGCTGCCAGTTCGCGCCCGCGACACGTCCGGAGGTCGCCCAGCGAAGCCCCGTGCGGCGCGCGAGCTCATTCCCATACCATTCAGCTGGAAGCAGCGGGAGAGTCACCACCGTCACGTCGGTGCGGACACCCTCAACATCCTGCATGTACCACAGCGGATAGGTGTCATTGTCTCCCGCTACGAAGAGCACAGCGTCCTTCGGGCTGCTCGTCAACAACGCCATCGCAACCTGTCTCGGAGCCGTTGCTGCCGCGCCTCGAGCGCGGTCCTCCGCACCCCAATTCCCGACGATCGGTATTGTCGCCGCGACGACCGCGAGCCACGCGGGCCACCGGCGCGTACGAATGCCGGCGAGCGCCCCGTAGCCCGCGAACAGCCCCCACGCCCAGAACGCGAGGACGAAGAAGTAGTCCCGCTCCCGTGCCTCGTGCGCCCCATCCGGCACGAATCCATAACCGATCGTGGCTCCCGCCTTGAGGTTGAGATAAGCGCACACTCCAATCGATCCGCTGAGCCACAACACACCCAGCGCTCCCGCAACGCGCGATGCATCACGCCGCATCGCGCGCCATCCGCTCACGCCGAGCACGAGAAAAATGAATGTCGCGCCCACGCGAACCGGTGACGTGAATATTCCGTCGCCCCAGGCGAGCGCGGTCTGCCAGTCCACGTACTGTACCAGTGTCGCGAGCTGAATCCAGATCGGTGCACGCCTTGGCCACATGGGCGCGACGTCGTACTGCCGTCGCGAGACGGCATCAGCCAGATCAGCGAGTGACGTGGGATTCCCCTGATTCACCAGGGGATCATGACGCGCGCGAACGAGCATGATCAGCAGCGCACTCGACGCGATCGCGACGAGCCCGAAGAGCGCAATCGGCTTCACGATCGCACGCCGCGAGCGCGATGCGTCGTCGCCGCGAACGAGCGCACCCACACACGCGACGAGCGCGCCGAACGACACGAGACCGATCGACATCCGTCCCAAACCGGCCGATGCGATGAGGGCACCGCCGAGCAACAGCATGCGTTCGAGACGCCAGCGGCCATCGGAGCGATGCGACGCCAACACGATTGCAGCAGGCGCGCCGACGAGCGCGCTCAGATGGATTGCGGGCGCCAGCGCGATGAGGTAGCCGGTGAGCAGAACCCAGCGATCCTGGAGGCTCTCGCTGTCGAGCGAGGCGCGCTGCGCCGAGTACAACATCGCGACCACGTGCAGCAGGGAAACCGCGTACACCTCGGTCTCGGTGGCGTTCGCCCAGACGCTGGCCATGAGTCCGGCGCACAGCCCGCCTGCCAGTGCACCCCAGGTCGCATCGCTTTCCTTTGCGCCGCGCGCGACGACCGCCACGGCAAGCGCACTCGCGAGCGCGGAGCTGACCGCCGACAGGAGGTTGGACGCGCGCGCGACGCCGAACAATCCGCCTAGTGCGAGAGTCCATACGCGACCGGCGGCGACGAACAGCGGAGTGCCGGGCGGATGTGGGATGCCGAAGACGTGCGCCGCGGCGATGAACTCTCCCGCATCCCAGAACGTCACGCCTGGTGCGCTGGTAGCCACATAGATCGCGAGCAGCAGGACGCCCGCGAGCCAGGCTGCACGCTTGCCGGTCAGCTCGACACCTCGTTCGGCAGATCCTCGTCGCCCACGAGGGCGCGCGCCTCCAGCGCCTCGCGCAGTTGCTGCGGCGTGAGGTCGCGCCAAAGGCGACCGCGCTTCGCCACCGACACCGTCGCGCGCTCCTCGCTCACGACGATGACGAGTGCGTCGGTCTCGTCACTCAATCCGAGCGCCGCGCGATGTCGTGTGCCGAGTGCGCGGTCGGCGAGTGGCTTCTGCGAGAGCGGAAGGATGCAACCGGCGGCGATGATCGTGTCACCACGAATGATCACCGCGCCGTCATGCAGCGGCGAATACGGTGTGAAGATCGTCATCAGCAGGTCGGCGGACACACGGGCTTCGATGCGCGACCCGGACTCCGCGAACTCATCGAGGCCAGTCTCCCGCTCCAGCGCGATGATCGCACCGATTCCCGACCGGCTCAGGCGCTCGACCGCCTCGTGAATCTCCCCTGCCACCTCGTGCGTGCCCATCCCGCGGAAGGCGCGCGCGAACGGTACTCGGCCGAGCTGCGTCATCATGGCGCGCAGCTCGGGCGCCAGCACCACGAGCAGCGCAATCGCGCCATACTCGAGCGTGAGCTTCAGCAGCATCATGATCAGCTGGAACTCCAGCACCCATGCGACTGCGTACAACACCAAGATCGCCGAGATCACACCAACCACGTGCATGGCGCGCGACCACTTGAGGGCGCGCAGCACGCAGATGGCCGCGACCAATACGATCAGCCCTTGAGTGATTTCTCGCCAACCCAAATAGAGCGGAAGCTGGAACGGCTGCACTAGGCGGCTTCTGCTGAACGAATCGCCGCGGCGACGTCGAGCGCCTGTCGCGTGGCCGCCACGTCGTGCACGCGCACGATCGCCGCACCGCGATCGTACGCCGACACGGCCGCACCGACACTTCCGAAGACGCGCGCGACGGGCTCCTGCTCGCCCGTGATCTCACCGATGAAGCGCTTGCGCGACGTGCCGACGAGCACGGGAAATCCGGTCTCCGCGAATCGGCGGATGCTGCCGAGCAGTCGAAGCGAATGGGCGCTGCGCTTCCCGAATCCAATACCTGGATCGATCACGATCGTCTCCCGCCGGATGCCCGCTGCCAAGGCAATGTCGATACGCACACGCAGCTCGTCGAGCACGACGTCGACGACGTCCCCCTCGAACTCCGCATGGGCATATGTGGCCATGTCTGCAACGCCGCCGCGCGAATGCATCAGCACGGCGCCGAGCCCATGTCGCGCACAGACGCCCGCCATCTGGGCGTCAAGCCGCATTCCGGAGACGTCGTTCACGATGTGCACACCTTCGTGCGCGGCCGCGTCCGCGACGCCGCTCTTCACGGTATCCACCGACATCAGCGTGCGCGGATGAGCCTCGCGCACGGCACGAATGAGTGGAAGGATCCGCCGCAGCTCCTCCGCTTCGGTCACCGGCTCGGCGCCCGGTCGCGTCGACTCGCCACCGATGTCGAGAATGTCCGCGCCCTGCGTCACGAGCATCGAGGCACACGCCACCGCGTTCTCGAAGGAGAACGCGAGCCCGCCATCGCTGAAGCTGTCGGGCGTGACATTGACGATACCCATCACGATCGGACGGTCGAGCTTCACGGTTTGTCCGCGAACGGTCCAGGTGCCAGTCATTGCGGAAATCTAGTCGGACAGTCGGACAGTCTGGCCCGGGCGAGCGGCTTCGCCGCCGCCCTCGTCTGACAGCGGGTCAACTGAGGTCTGACAGCTGTTGCCTACACAACTGCGTCCCTTGGCTGAAGGCTGCCGCTTTGTGAGCACGCTGGTGGCCAAGGCAGCGCATCAACCCGGTTGTGTAGATCATGACCGTCTGACCAGTCAGTTGACCCGCCGTCAGACGAGAGAGGGGGCCGGTAATGCCGGCCCCCTCTCGGGTCAGACTGTCAGACCGTCAGACGCGGCCGTCAGGCCGCCAACTCCGGCTCAAGCCGGACTTGGCTCCGGTCCGCCGAGCAGCGGCTTCCGGCGCGGCTCGATCACCGGCGTCGGTATCGCGACCGGCGGAACCGGCGCGACCGGCGGCGCCCCGCTCAGCCGCGGCGGCAGCGCTTCGCCACGGGCGATCATCTTGATGTCCTCCGCGGTCAGCGTCTCGCGCTCGAGCAGCGCACCCGCGAGCGTGTGCAGGAGGTCGATGTTTTCGGCGATTACCGCCTTCGCGCGGTCATAGGCCTTCGTGATCACCCGCTTCACTTCGGCGTCGACGAGCTGCGCCGTCTGCTCGCTCACCTCGCGGCGGCTCTGGATGTCGCGACCGAGGAACACCTCCTGCTCGTTGTCGCCGACGAGGATCGGTCCGATAGCATCCGACAGTCCCCACTGCGTCACATAGCGACGCGCGATGCTCGTGGCCTTCTGGATGTCGCTCGACGCACCCGTCGTCACACGGTCGTAACCGAACACCAGCTCTTCTGCCGTACGACCACCGTACGTCATGACGAGCATCGCCTCGAGCTGCATGCGCGTGATCGAAACGCGGTCGTCTTCCGGAAGCGTAAAGGCAAGTCCAAGTGCACGACCGCGCGGAACAATCGTGACCTTATGCAGCGGATCGTTGCCGACGACCTTCATCGCGCACAGCGCGTGGCCCGCCTCGTGATACGCCGTGAGCCGACGCTCCTCGTCCTTCATCACCATCGACTTCCGCTCGGCGCCAAGCATGACCTTGTCCTTCGCGTCCTCGAGGTCGTCCATGTAGATCTTGTCGTGCTCCCGGCGGACGGCCAGCAGCGCCGCCTCGTTGACGAGGTTGGCCAGGTCCGCGCCCGCCATGCCCGGGGTGCCGCGCGCCAACGTGGTGATGTCGACGTTCTCGCCCACCGGCTTGTTGCGCAGGTGCACCTTGAGGATGCCTTCTCGGCCGCGGAGGTCCGGTGCATCAACTACGATCTGTCGATCGAAGCGGCCCGGACGCAGCAGCGCCGGGTCGAGCACGTCCGGACGGTTCGTCGCGGCGATGAGGATGACGCCTTCGTTCGACTCGAAGCCGTCCATCTCCACGAGCAGCTGATTCAACGTCTGCTCGCGCTCGTCGTGCCCACCGCCAAGTCCGGCACCGCGATGGCGACCGACCGCATCAATTTCGTCGATGAAGATGATGCAGGGCGCGTGCGCCTTGCCCTGCTCGAACAGGTCGCGAACACGGCTCGCGCCTACGCCGACGAACATCTCGACGAAGTCAGAGCCGGACATCGAGAAGAAGGGACGTGCTGCCTCGCCTGCGACGGCACGAGCGAGCAGCGTCTTTCCCGTTCCCGGCGGTCCCACGAGGAGGCAGCCCTTCGGCAGTCGTCCACCCAGCTTGGTGTACTTCTGCGGATCCTTCAAGAACTCGATGATCTCCTGCAGCTCCTGCTTTGCTTCATCGGCACCCGCGACGTCAGCGAAGGTCACCTTCGGCGTGTCGCCCGTAAGCAGCTTCGCCTTCGACTTGCCGAACGAGAACGCCTTGTTCCCACCCGCCTGCATCTGGCGGAAGAGGAACAGGTAGAAGCCGATCAGCAGCAGCCATGGCAGGAAGTTGATGACCCATGCCATGACGCTCGGCTTGGGATCCTGCGACGTGATCTGGACGCCCTTCGCCATGAGCAGGTCGACTTCCTGCGGCGAGTTCGCCGCGGGAAGCTGGATCGTGAACTTCTTGGCGCTCTTGTTCTGGACGTTCCGGGGCTCCTTGAACGTCCCCGTCACGTTCTTCCCACCCGTCACCGTCACCTCGGAGATGTTTCCGCTCTCGAGCTGCTGGCGGTAAAAGTCATAACGGATCTCCGGCGCCGAATCGGCGCGCTGGCCGCTCAACTGAATGAGCGCCACGGGGATCAGGATGATGAGGATCCAGAATGAAAGCGTCTTCGAGAAGCGCCCCCAGTTGAATCCATTGTTGCCGTTTTTCGGCGGTGTTGGCACAGGCATTACAGCAGGCTCGCGATATATGGCAGATGCCGGAAACTCTCGGCGTGATCCAACCCGTAACCGACCAGGAACTCGTGTGGCGCGTCGTACCCGATGAACTTCGTGTCGTACTTCAACTCGTCCGCGATGTGCTTGTGGAGAAGGGCGCAGATCTCCAGGGAACGCGGATTCCGTGCCTCGAGCAGTCCCATCAAACGGTTCAGTGTTCGCCCCGTATCGACGATGTCCTCGACCAGTAGTATGTGCTTGCCCTCGAGATTCGTTTCCGGATCATACACCAGACGGACATTTCCGCTCGACACCGTCGCGTCCCCGTAACTGGACGCGACGAGAAAGTCGACGTGCAGCGGCCGGTGAATCTGCCGCACGAGGTCACTGAGGAAGATAAAGCTACCCTTCAGCAGACCGAGCACGAGCAGGTCCCCGTCCGGGTACGCAGCCGTAATCTCCGCGCCCATCTCCGCGACGCGAGTCGCGATATCGCTCGCGTGGTAAACCACCCGGCGCATCGCCCGCCCCTCGAGCCGCGGGTCAGCGATCGTTTCGTTCACAGATGTAGTGGCGCGCCGGTCTCCCGGACCGATCGGTTGCCGCGTCGCTGCGGCGCACTCCTGGAATCCAAACGATCTCGTCTCCGGCAACCACGACGGGCCACTGGGCGCGATCCGCGCCCCGCACTCCCGCATCGGACAAGTAACGCTTCACCCGACGCGGCTGTTGGCCGCCCGCCGCCTCGAGCCGATCCCCGGGCACCCACTGTCGAACCACCGCCCCGTCTGGCGCAGCGATGCTCGCCGTCCATGTCGAGCCCACCGTTGCTCCCTTGGACACGCGAAACCGAAAGTCGCCCCACGCCAGTGTTCCCGACGACGGCAAGCTGGCCGCCTGCAGTGACGACGCAGGTGGCGAACTCTTCCGAAGCGTGTACGTGTCGCGAGTTGCCTCCAGACACCATCCTCCCGCGAGC
This sequence comes from Gemmatimonadaceae bacterium, assembly GCA_036844565.1. Taxonomy (GTDB): domain Bacteria; phylum Gemmatimonadota; class Gemmatimonadetes; order Gemmatimonadales; family Gemmatimonadaceae; genus AG11. The sequence continues at coordinate 94,823 of DAIUFP010000011.1, forward strand.
GGAATGCTGCCGTCGCAGGGGCGCGAGCTGGCAAATGACGCAATACGCCGAATTCCGCGCGCGTCCAGTGCGAGACCGACGCGGCCGGCCAGCGCTGGCCACAGTATGGCGTGCGAATCCGCATCATAGTCCATCAGTTCCCCCGAGGCAACGACGAGCCTGTTGCCTTCAGTCAGCCGCGGGCGGAGCTCCCCGTCGACGAACGACTCCACATCTCGGCGCAGCCGCTCAGCCTTCCGGGCGAGCGCCAGCAGCTCCTCCCCGAACACCGGGTGGACGGACCGAATAGCGGGCAGCAAGTCGAGCCGGACGCGATTGCGGGCGAACTCTCGACTGCTGTTGCTGGGGTCGTCCACCCACGTGACGCCAGCGCCGAGCGCGTACGAGTGCAACTCCACGCGACGGACCATCAGGAACGGGCGGACAATCGCACTTCTCGCGTACAGCGCGGCGAGGCCGCGCGCACCGGTGCCGCGCATGATGCGGAGGAGCACCGTTTCCACCTGGTCGTCAGCCGTGTGAGCCGTGACGACCGCTGCACCGAGCCGCTCTGCCGTAGCGTGGAGGAATTCGTAACGTGCCTTGCGCCACGCTGCTTCGCGGCCTTCGGCGGTCGGCTGTGCATCGTTCATTCGTGCCGTCACGAACGGCAGCCCGGCCCTGCCGGCTGCGAGGCCAACGTGACGGACCGCCTCTGACGCCGCGGCCCCGGTGCCATGATCGAACGTGGCTACCGCCGCGACGCATGACGGCGCCGATTGTGCCATTGCATTGAGCAGCGCCATGCTGTCCAAGCCGCCGGAGACGGCCAGAACCAATGGACGACTCGAGTCGCGCGCCGAGTCGCGGGCCGCCGCCAGCACCACGCGGGTTGGATCATCGAGCATGCCTACAATATAACGGCGTCCGATAGCTGTTCGGCGGAGATAGGAGGATAGGATGATAGGAAAGCAGTTCCTGTCCTCCTATCATCCTATCATCCTATCCTCCCCGTTCTCACCTCTGGTTGCCCATGTTGTCACGCACTATCTTCACCGCGTCGTCACCGCCAATTCACGGGTCAGGAGCAATCACTTGGAAACTCACGGACCGTTGGGCACGCTCTGGGTGGGCCTCGGCCTCTGCGCCTTCTACATCGCGCTGGTGTGGATCAACACACTGCTTGGCGTCGTGCTGACTCCGCTGTTCATCGTTCCGCTGACCTGGTTGCAGGATCGAGTGCGCGGGAAGGCCCCCGCGCGTGGCTGATCGTGCTGAACCCTGCATAGAACGCGGAGGACGAGCAGCAATGCTCCGGCGCGGCCTGTATCTGTGCGCCGCCCTCCTGACAGGAACAGCCGCACAGGCCCAATTCGTACGGCCGTCTCTCGACTGGCGCACAGTCGAAACTGAAAACTTCGTCTTTCACTTCCCCGAACAGTACCGGGAGTGGACGCTCGCCCTCGCGACACGCATGGAAGGCGTCAGGGCGCAGGTAGGACAGGTCGTTGGATACTTGCCACCGCGCCGCGTCAACATCGTCGTCGACGATCCGACGAATGAATCCAACGGCATCGCCTTCACGGCGCTGGACGCCCCGACGATCGTCCTCTACCCAGTTCCGCCCGATCCTCGCGAAGAGATCGGGAATTTCCGCGTGTGGGCTGAGCTCCTGGCCACCCATGAGTTCGCGCACGTCGCACACCTCAATCGGCCCTCTCGCAACCGGTTGAAGAGTCTCCTCTGGTCGCTTTCGCCCGTGCCGCTTGGCCCAATTGCGGTCGATGCGCCACGTTGGGCCCTGGAAGGCTACGCCACCTACGTCGAAGGAAAGGTCACGGGATCGGGGCGGCCCAATCACGCGTGGCGCGCCGCGGTGCTCCGACAGTTCGCGCTGGAAGGCCACCTGCCCTCCTACGGACAGCTGAGCGTCAACGGACCGTGGGAAACGGGCAAGTTTGCATACCTCGGCGGCTCCGCGTTTCTCGAATGGCTGGCGCGTCGCGAAGGCGATTCCAGCGTCACCGCGGTGTGGAGGCGGATGACCGCGAAAACGGTGCGTTCGTTCGACGCAGCATTCACTGGCGTGTATGGGGACAGTCCCGCCTCACTCTACGGACGATTCTCCGCCGAGTTGACGGCAGACGCCCTCGCGTTCGAGCGTGCCATGGGCGGGAATGCGGCCGTGAGTGGCACGCTCGTCCAGCGGCTCGTGCGCGAGACCGGGGATCCGGCCATCTCGCCCGATGGGCGCTTCGTCGCCATCGTCCTCCGTCACCGCGATGCCCCGAGCGAGGTCGTTGTATGGAAAACTGCCGACGAGCCTGACACCTCAGCCGCGACACGTCGCGTCCGCGAGCTTCGCCGAGACCCCGAGGACGTACCGGCGCGCTCGTTCTATCCGGCGCCGAAGGCGGAGGTGGTCTCGTTGATGTCCAGCGATGGAGCGCCGTACGAATCACCGCGCTGGATGCCCGACAACCGGCATCTGCTCGTCACGCGGCTGATGCCCATGTCGGACGGCGCGCTACGTCCCGACCTGTTTCTGTGGAGTGCGGAGGACGGCAGCATTCGGCGGCTCACGGTCGGTGCGTCGGTGCGGAATCCGGACCCGTCGCCCGATGGCCGATGGGCCGCTGCCGTTCGCTGCGACCATGGATGGTGTGACCTCATTCGCGTCGACCTCGCAACGGGCGCCGCGCGCGTGCTCGTTCCGGGCAGCGTGACGCGCAACTACTATCGGCCGCGCGTTTCTCGCCGGACTGGTGAAGTCGTCGTTTCCGAGCAATCAGGTGATCGCTGGCGGATCGCCGTCGTGTCGCCCGAGTCGGGAGCGCTCACCTACATCGATCCACAGGACGGCGCCACGAGGTACGACGCCGCCTTCGCGACCGATGGGCGAACCGTCGTCGCGACATCCGAAGCCAGTGGAATCGCGAATCTCGAGCGACTGGAGCGCGACGGTCGTGCACCCGTCACGCTGACCTCTGTCACGGGGGCCGCCGTAGCCCCGGACGTTGCTCCGGATGGCAGCATCTGGTTTCTGTCCCTGCAGGCAGGCGGATACGACCTGCGGCGCGTGGACGTCGACAGCTCGTCGATCGTGCGGGCAGCGCGCAGTATGGCATCGATGCGCGTCGGGCAATTGGATACCCTCTCTGCGGCATTCCCTCCACGTCTCGCTGCGGCGCCCGAGGACTCGAGCCTTCGTCCACGGCTCGGCAACGTCAGCGAGGTGAGATCCTACGGATTGGGACCATCCCGGTTCCGCTATCTCCCTGCCGCGACAACCGGATACGGAGGGACATCGCTCTTGTTCGCGATCGCTCGCACCGATCCCGTCGGGCGACTTGGCGCGGTGCTGCTCGGTGCGGCGGGTGCCGGGGCACTGCCGGCGGGCGGATCACTCAATGTCGTGTCGCGCGCGCTGCGGACCGAGCGCTCGATCAGCTTGTGGACATCGCACGAAGCGCCGTCCGCGTTGTTCCGCCGAGCAGCGTACGAGGGACTGGACCTTACCCGGAGTGGGGGCGCGCTCCGGATTCAGCGCTTGAACGTGAGCGACGGAGGCGAGCTGGTGGCGACCGCGGCCGTTCTCGCGGAGCGTCAGTATTCGCCGGTATTCGGTTCATTGACGCGACAGGCGGCACTGGCTGGCTTCACCGTCGTGCGCCGCCAGCGCGACGAGGACACGCGGTATCTGGAACAGCTCAGCGCCGTGGGCGAAACGGGCAGTGACGGCGTCACACGGTATCTCCGACAGCGCACGACGATCGCCTTCGGCACCGCGAGCACGCTGATGCCGTTGGCAACGATCCGCGCATCGTATGGATCGGTCGGCGGAGGGGGCGATCGCGAGCAGGAGCGCTTCGTCATCGGAGGATTCCAGTCGCCGCTGATCGATCCCCTGTACGATGGCCGTCGCGTGGACGCCCCCGCCTATCCCGTGGGCAGTGCGGACGCAAACGCGTTCTCCTCCTTCCGCGTCACGTTGCCGATCCCGCCGCTCGAATTGTTCTACAGCGGCGCGAGCCCGGATTTCTTTCACCGCTCGTTCCGCAGCTATGGATTGGAGCTGCGCGAACGCGTTCCCGGGGTGCCTGCCCTCGGCACGCCGGATCTCGACGTGCTCGCCGGGTTCGCGCGCGCCGTCGATGAGCCCGTCGCGCGCGAGTGGCGCTATTACCTGTCCCTTGTCATTCGTCCCTGATCGTACGGCGCTTTTCAGTCGAGCAGCCGTCCGCCTGCGAGCGTGAGGAACTCCTCGAAGTCCTCGAGTACGAGCATGTCCAACAGCGCTGCGGCCTCGTTGAGCCGATTGTCGCGCTGCGTCGCCTGCCCTAGCCGCTCGAGCTCCGACTCTCGAACCAGCAGGTAGTATTCCCGCGTCATCGCGCCTCCAGCGTCGATCACCGCTCCGTGGCGAATCCACTGCCAGAGTTGTGTGCGCGAGATCTCCGCGGTCGCGGCATCCTCCATGAGGTTATGGATTGCCACGGCACCGGTGCCTCGCAGCCAGGCTTCGAGATAAAGGAGTGCGACCTCGACATTCATTCGCACCCCCTCGGACGTGACGGCGCCGCCCGGAACCTCCGCGTCGACCAGCCGGTCCGCATCGATGTCGGATTCCATGACATGCCGCCCCTTCTGGTGCGGCGTGTCGCCCAGCACGGCGTCGAAGGCAGCCATGGCCACGGGCACCAGATCAGGGTGGGCTACCCACGTGCCATCGAAGCCGAGTGCGCTCTCGCGATCCTTGTCTTCGCGGACTCTCGCAAGGGCGACGGCATTCACGGCAGCGTCCCTTCGGCTCGGAATGAAGGCGGCCATTCCTCCAATCGCATGTGCGCCGCGGCGATGGCATACCTGCACCAGCCGCTCTGCGTAGGCGCGCATGAAGGGCACGGTCATCGTGAGCTGCGCACGGTCGGGGAGCACCTTGTCGGCGCGCGCCCTGAAGGTCTTGATGAAGCTGAACAGATAGTCCCAACGTCCCGCGTTCAGTCCTGATGCGTGCTCGCGAAGCTCGTGGAGGATTTCCTCCATCTCGAACGCCGCGGGAAGCGTCTCGATCAGCACGGTGGCGCGGATCGACCCGCGCGGTATGGCGAGAGCTTCCTGCGCCGCCACGAAGACATCGTTCCAGAGCTTCGCCTCGATGTGGCCCTCCATCTTCGGCAGGTAGAAGTACGGCCCCGACCCGCGGGCGAGGAGCTCGGCCGCGTTGTGAAACATGTAGAGACCAAAATCCACGAGGCTTGCCGCGGCGGGTTCGCCGTCGACCAGCAGGTGTCGTTCCTCCATGTGCCAGCCTCGCGGACGCACCACGAGCGTCGCCCGCGACGCGGCCAGTCGGTAGGACTTTTCGGGTGTGTCGAGTGCGAGGGTGCCGCGGACCGCGTCATGGAGGCAGCGTTGGCCCTCGACCAGGTTCGCCCAGGTCGGCGAGCACGAATCCTCGAGGTCGGCCATGAAGACCCTGGCTCCCGAGTTCAACGCATTGATCATCATCTTCCGCTCCGCAGGCCCCGTGATCTCGACGCGTCGGTCGTCGAGGTCCGACGGCGCGCTCGCGACCGACCATTCGGCGTGGCGGATGAACGCCGTTTCCGGCGCATAGTCGATACGCGCTGCCACAGGATGCGACGCAATTCGGTCGCGACGCGCGGCACGTTGCGCGAGGACGCTCCGTCGTCGCGGATCGAATTGGCGATGCAACTCTGCGACGAAGTTGAGCGCATCGGACGTGAGCAGCTCGGCAGCACCAGGAACGTCAGGAGCAACAACGTTGACATCGGACACGGATGAACCTGTCTGGATGGAAGTGAAGGTGGCGCCTCGGCGATCGAGGCTCGACTCGAGGCACGTGTCGGGCCGCAACCACGTCACCGAATTTGCGCGGGGTAGCGACAAAGTGCTGAAGACAACCGTATTATTAGGCCGCGGATGTGAGCGGCCGGAAGGAGTTCTATCTAGCCGTGACGCCGTTCGGCAATTCGATCGCGCGGACTTCCCTTTCCGCGTGCCCCTCAGGAGGACACAGATGACGCTCCACGGTGCCTCACGGTACTCCCTTGCGCTCGCATTGCTCGCCATGCCCGCGGCGGCAAGCGCACAGGCGTTCGGACTCAATGAAATAGGCTCTTGCGCGCTGGCCCGCGGCTTTGCGGTCACGGGTGCGGTGTGCGACGACGCGTCCACGATCTACTGGAACCCAGGCGCGATGCCGTCGAAGAACGGATTTGCGTTCTACGGCGGCGCGGCCATCATCAAGCTTGACGGCTCGTTCACGAGAGACACGAGCTTCCGGCGCTACGAAGCGCAGGCGCCCACGGCAACAGTGCCGCACGTCTTTGCGACATACCGCAGCGGCAAGGCGGCGCTCGGCCTCGGCGTATATGTGCCCTACGGCCTGACGTCAGAATGGGGCGACGACTTCCCAGGTCGCTTTTCCGCCAAGCGGGCATCCCTACAGACGATCTATATCCAGCCGAACCTGTCCTATCAGGTCACGGATAACTGGTCAATCGGTGGTGGTCCGGTTATCGGACACTCGTCAGTGGAGCTTGTGCAGGGCGTAGACCTCTCCGCTATTCCGACCAGCACGGGTGGGCCGACCTTCGGGCAACTCGGCATTCCGAAGTACACCGAGTTTGCCCGCGCCAGCCTCAAGGGCTCGGCGATGGCGTACGGCTTCAATGTCGGACTGCACGGCCGCATCAACAAGGACTGGCAGATGGGCATTCGCGCCCTGTCGCAGCTCTCCTTCGCCTATGACGACGCAGACGCCACCTTCACGGCTGTTCCCACCGGCCTGGTGCTGGCGGCGGGAAATCCGGAAGGGGCGCCCGCCGGCACCCCGGTGGACGCAATCGTCGCCTCGCAGTTCACCAGCGGCGCGCTGGTCAACCAGAAGGTGAAGACGAACATCCAGCATCCCGCACAACTACAGGTCGGCGTGGGCTACACCGGCTTCGCGAACACGACGCTCAGCCTTGACTACGATTACGTCGGGTGGAAATCCTTCCGTCAACTTCCGATAGACTTCCAAGGTGCGACCACGCCGGACAAGGTCCTTCAGGAGGACTACAACAACACCTCCTCCATCCGCATGGGTGCCGAGCATCGGTACCTGAGTGGGGCCGCGTTGCGCGCAGGCTTTGCGGCAGCCGCATCCGCCGCGCCCCCAGAGACGGTCACCCCGCTGCTCCCCGAAATGGACCGCGCGCTCGGCATGATTGGCGGCGGACTTCCGCTGGCGGGCGGGTTTTCGCTCGATGCCACGTACTCTCACATCTTCACGAACGGATCGCGCGGCCGCATCGACGAGCGCGCTCCTGGATCCACGACCGCCCAGGCGCTCGCTCTCACGAGCGGTGCCTACACGCTGAGCGCGAACATCGCGTCGTTCAGCCTCAAGTTCGCTTTCTAATCCAGCCGGAGACATCAGGATGTATCGACTGAACCATCTCGGCCGCGTTGCGGCTTTGGGCGTCGTTGTCGGATTGGCAGCGTGTGAGGCGAAGGATACCCTCCTTGGCCCGACCACGCTCGGAACCGGCGACATCTTCCACAGCTATGTCGCGCTTGGAAACAGCATCACTGCCGGCTACCAGAGCGGTGGCATCAATGATTCGACGCAGCGTCAGAGTTACGCACGACTGCTCGCGATCCAAATGGGCACCCAGTACCACTATGCGTCGCTGGCCGGGCGCGGGTGCACGCCGCCAATCGCCAACGGCCTCACGGGGGCGCTCTCCGGAACGGGCTCGACGGGAACGACGTGCGACCTCCGGGCGGCCTCGTCCGTGACGGATATCCTGAACAATGTGGCCGTTCCGGGCGCTCGGGTGCTCGATCCGATCTCCTCGAGCACGGTCGCGTCGAACCCCCTTACGACATTCATCCTGGGCGGCAAGACGCAGGTGTCGCGGGCGCTCGACGCCAAGCCCACGTTCGTGAGCATCTGGATCGGGAACAACGATGTGCTGACGGCCGGCTTGACTGGCCTGATCACTCCGGGGGGTCCGTTCAACGCCACCTTCGAGTCGCCGGGCATCGTCAGCACCGAAGCACAGTTCGAGGCGAGCTACGACGCGATGATCAAGCAGCTCACCGACAGCGCGCCCGGCGTGAAGGGCGTGCTTATTGGAGTGGTGCAGGTGAGTGGTGCGGCTGCGATGAGCCAGGGCGCGGTGATCGCTGCGTCGCCGGCCATCCAGCTCGGCATCAACCAGGTAACCGGCAAGACGGTCTTCATCCACCCCAATTGCACTGGGTCGACGTCGCTGCTCTACGTCCAGAAGCTCCTCCAGCTGATCGCAGCGGGAACGCTACCGCCCGCTATCGTCTGCCAGCCGGGAACGGCCGGATTCCCGGCTCCGATCGGTGACGCCTTCGTGCTTGATCCCGCGGAGCAAGTCACCCTCGCGGCTGCAATCAACGGGTACAACACGTACATCGCCGCCAAGGCCGCCTCGATTGGTTTTGCGTACTACGACCCGAATCCGCTCCTCGCCTCGCTGAAGGCGAACGGAACGGTCCCACCGTTCCCGAATCTGGCAGCGCCGACGACGACCTTATTCGGGACGGCGTTTTCGCTCGACGGTATCCACCCATCTGGCGTCGGTCAGACGTTGATCGCCAATCAGCTCATCGGCGTGATCAATGCGAAGTACGGCACGACCATCGGGTTGGTGCCATAGCCGCTCGACCTGAGTTGGTGCCAGAGCCGGGTGGAGCGAAGGTATGAAGGGGGGCGGCGACGCGAGTCGCCGCCCCCCTTTTTTGCACTCCTTTCAGCGCCGCGGAACGCGGTCGCCCCCTCCGCATGGAGACGTCCGTCTCACCGAGGTGCATGCGCAAGTCGTACAGTCCTCAGCGAATTGGCGGCTTGGCAATCGTCGCGATGTAAGCACCTCCAGCCGTCTGGCCGCGGACACTCCTGACAGCTCGCAAGCGAGTCGCGAATGACTTACCAACACCGTGCAGCAAGACAGTAGGAATGTGATTTGATACGTATCTTATTTGTTGCCAGTTGTTTATAAGGCATCTGATAATGTACTTCATCCTTCTCCAACTCTGGCAGTGATCTTCATCAAATGCGGGCCGATGAGCCCGATCGAGAGGGAGAGATCCACAACTCCTGCAGCCACTGCCTCGCCGGGCATGCCGTAAATGAGGGACGTCGCCTCATCCTGGGCGATGACGTAGCCGCCCTTGTCTCGCACCCTGCGGAGACCAGAGACCCCGTCGCTACCCATCCCGGTGAGGATCACCGCCGCGAGCCCTGCCCCGTAGGCGTTGGCCGCAGATTCGAACAACACACTGGCCGATGGTCGGAAACCATTCACCGGCTCAGTTCGGATCGCGACGGTCTGACGGCTCGGGGTCACGCCGAGATGCACGTCGTCCTGGGCGATGTAAACGGAACCGGGCTCGAGCGTCTCGCCGGGTCTGGCCACGCGCACGCTGATCGCGCACTCACTATTCAGCCAATGGGCGAAGCCGTCGAGGAAGCCTTTGGCGATGTGTTGCACAACCACGATCGGCGCCGGAAAGTTTGCGGGGAGCGCGCCAATGACCGTCTGGAGGGCGGTTGGGCCACCCGTCGATGCTGCCATGGCGACCAGGGAAACGGGCGTCGCGGGACCGAAACGGCGTGGCCGACCCGGCAGTACCGCGGTCCCTGACGCGCTCGATTGGTCCGAGACGGCACGCAACGATGCGGTAGCTTGTAGCTCGGGGGGGGGGCCCACGCGGTCGAACGCCCCGCTCCACCGTCGCACCACCTTCACTCGCGCCATCGCCTTTACCGTCGCCGTGAAGATCGCCCGCTCCTCGACGGCCTCCCGGTCCATTCCCGAGCTTGGCTTCGGCAACGCCACCAGCGCACCCGCCTTGATGGCATCGAACGTGGACGCCACGTCGCGCGGGTTGACCGCCGACGAAACCACCACAATTGGAACTGGCGCTTCGCTCATGATCCGGGCTGTCGCATCGAGCCCGTCGAGCAGTGGCATGTGGATATCCATCGTGATGACATCCGGGCGCAGCCGGCGCGCCTCGGCGACCGCAGCCTCTCCGTCATGCGCCTGACCCACCACCTCGATCTCCGGATCGCTCTCCAGCAGCGCGACGATCAGCAGCCGAGCGGCGTAGGAGTCTTCCGCGACGAGAACGCGGATCACGCCAGGAGTTCCCGAACAGTGGCAAGCAGGCCCGCCTGCCCTGCGGACGCCTTGCCGACGTAGGCATCCGCGCCCGCCGCGAGGCCGCGCTCCCGTGCCTCGGGCGTGTCGAGCGACGTCACCAGGATCACCGGCAGGTTCGCGAATCGCTCCGACGTCCGGAGGGCGCGCGTGAGCGTGAGGCCGTCCATGTTGGGCATCTCGATGTCAGTCACGAGAAGATCAGTGCCGAATTCCTGCAGTTGGCGCCACGCGTCGGCTCCGTCGACCGCCGTGCTCACCTCGAATCCGGCCGCTTCGAGGACGCTTTGCTCCAGCGCCCGGGTGGTCATCGAATCATCCGCCACGAGGACGCGACGTCGCTTCGCCTGCGCTGGCGCTGCCAGCGCGCCGAAGCGGCTGCCGAGCGCCTGATGGACCAGCGATACGGGGTTGAGGACGAGCACCAACTCACCATTGCCCTGGAGTGCCCCGCCGCTCACGTGCGGCATGGTCGACCTGCGGCGGGCAATGGGCCGGACGACAAGCTCCTGCTCGGTTTCGACGGCGTCGACCAGGAAGGCGACGCGGCGGTCGCCCGCGCTTACGATGAGCGCGGGAAAGATGTCGCTCATCACGCCTGGAACGAAGGGTGGGCCGAGGATCACGGCCAGCGACACCAGCGGAATTGGCTCGGTACCGGTGAGAATTACCTCACGTCCCTCCGCGCGGCGCACGTCCGTTCGCCGGATGCGAACCAGCTGCTCGACGTTCGACGTTGGTATGGCGAGCGCCTGCGTTCCACTCCTCACCAGCACGGCACGGATGGCCGCGAGCGTTAGCGGGCACTGGAGGGTGAAGGTCGTGCCCTCTCCCGCCACCCAGCTCACACCGACGGTTCCACGAACGCGGGTCATGGCGGCTTCGACAGCATCCAACCCTACCCCGCGTCCGGAGATGGTCGTCGCGACATCCCGCGTGGAGAAGCCCGCCTGGAACAGCATTCGCGCGACGTCGGCGTCCGCCTCGGGCACCGGAATTCCGCGCTCACCGAGCTTCCGACGGATTGCGGCGATGTCCAGTCCCGCGCCGTCGTCATGCACGGTGACCGTGAGCCGGTCACCGTGGAGCGCGGCCCGGATGCTGATCGTCGCCACCTCGGGCTTCCCGCGCTGAGCGCGCGTGGCCGTGTCGTCGACACCATGGTCGATCGCGTTGCGGACGAGGTGAAGCAGCGAATCCTTGAGTGCGTCGAGAACGGGACGGTCCGCCTCGATGTCCGCACCGGCAATGGTGAGTCGAGCGGGCTTGCCCGTCGCCGTGGAAACGTCCCGGACGAGTCGAGGCAGCGATTCACACGCGCTTCCGAAAGGCTGCATGCGCGCACGTCGCACGCTGTCGGCGAGCGTCTGCCCGGCCTCCGCAAGTGCGCGACCGTCCTCGAGAGCGTTCGTCACCACATTCGATGCCTGGACGGCGGCGGTGCGGATGAGTTGCTCGACGTCCCGCACCGCTCGGTGGATGTCCGCCGGGAGCACCGCCCCATGGTCGGTGAGCAGGCGACGGATCCCAATGTGGGCCTTGGCAACGGCAGCATCGAGGGCGCTCGTTGCGGCCGCATGCTCCGCAATCCGGGCGCGCGTCGCCAGCAACTGCCCCACCTGCGACAGCAGCACGTCGAGTTTGTCCGCGGACACTCGAACCGCCGATTCGTTGGGCGTTGTTGACGTCGTGGACTGTGCGCTCGCGGGGACGCCAGCGGTGGCGACGGCCGATGGGCTGCCCAACGCGGATTCGATCGATGTCACAGGAATGCTCCGCGTCACCGCGAGGGGCACCTGGTCCGCGGGCTTGCCCTTGAGCTCCATCAGCAGCCGTCCGATTGGAGTCGACTCGTCGATGACTCTGCCCTCGCCGAGACGTTTCGCGGTATCGCTCAGGGCATCGGCCGCCGAAAACATCACCGCAAACTGGGCGGGTCCAAGTGCCGCGCCGCCGTCGCGCGCCGTCGCGAGCATTGCCTCGAGATGATGGCATGCGCGTTCGACCACTGGTTGGTTGGTGGCGTGCGCCGCGCCCTTCAGCGTGTGCATCACGCGGAACACGCTTTTCAGCGCGTCCGGATTGGCTGCATTGAGCTCCAGCGAGAGCAGTGCGCGGTTCAAGTTGCCGAGCTGCTCCTCGAGGTCCGCAAGGAAAGCCTCGAGTAGCCGCGCACTGAGCGCCGGTTTGGTCATCCTTCGCGCCGACCGCGTCCTCCCACGAGATCCATCAGCGTTCCTCCGACCTGGGTCAGGTCCTTGGCCGCACGCTCCGTCTGCTGGGTCGCGATGAGGTTCTGCTGGGTGACCTCGCGAATGTTGCGCATGGCCTGACGGATCTGGGCCATGCCAGTCGCCTGCTGGCCAGCCGACGCCGCAATCTGCGCCGCCGCCTGCGATGCCTCGCCCATGGTCTCGCCGAGTAGGCGGATCGTCTCCCCTGCCTCAATGACGGCGCGCTGGCTTTCGCTTGCCTGCCGGCTACCCTCTTCCGCCACCGCCGCGGCCGATGCGGCGGAACGTTGAATGTCCGCAACGATGTTTCGCACTTCGACGGTCGCGCGCTTGGACTGCTCGGCGAGGCTGCGGATCTCCCCGGCGACCACCGCGAACCCGCGCCCTTCCTCGCCGGCGCGCGCCGCCTCGATGGCCGCATTGAGTGCGAGCAGGTTCGAGCGCTCCGCGATCTCGTCCACGGTGCTGGTGATACCGCGAATGAGCTCCGCCTGCTCGCCGAGTGCGCGGATGCCCGCACGCATGGACTCGACCTGTTCGACGACGCGACCCATCACCGCGATGGAGTTGTCCACGGCCACCTTTCCATTGCGCCCGATCTCGCTGGCCCGCTGTGCTCCTTCCGCGACCGTGCGTGCTCGCTGCGCCGCCTGTTCGGTGGTCTGGGCCACCTGGTCCACGGTCGCGGCAGTCTGTGCAACGGCGGCCATCGATTCGTTCGCGCCGCTCGCCTGCTCGGACGTCGCGGCGAGAATCTCGGCAGAGCTCGTGGCGAGGACGGCGGTGGTCTCGCGAAGTGGGCGCGTGATGGAACGCGTCACGAGCCAGGAGAAGAAGATGCCGGCCAGCAGCGTGCCGATGGCGGCGAGCTCAAGCCGCCGCGTCGCTCTTCCGATGTCCGCCTGCGATACGTCTATCAGCCCGCGGGTCTGCTTTACCTCGCGATCCAGCAATCCTCCCGCCTCCGCTTCGAATTTCTCGGTCAATAGTGTGACTTCAGACTTGCGAACCATCGTCGCTTCGTCCCGCCTTCCAACGGTGGCGAGAGCGAGCGATCGCGCGGAAGCGTCTGCCCAAGAATGAATGCTTACGTTCGCCGCAGTCCACCCCTTCTTCGAGTTCTCGTCGTCCACTGAGTCACGCAGTGTAGCAATTATCCCGTAAGCCTGCACCAACTCCGAGTCTCGAGACGCGCGCCACTGAGGATTCGCCGGTTCGATCATTGCCCGCAAGTAGGCTTGATCGGCCTGAAGGAAATGATCCTTGAGGTCGCGAGCGAGTACGTCGTCCGTCTCCACCTGCGTTGCGACCTCTGCGTTCGCGTCGCGTGCCTCACGCAGTGCAATGAGGCCGAAGGCGCCGACGAGTATCGCAAGCACGAGCACGACGCCGAAACCGAACACGATTTTTCGTATGATGGAACCGCCCACGTGGTTATCCCTCAGTCGAAGAGTTGCAGGAGCCGTTGGCCGTCGAGTACGAGGCCGGCGTCGGCGGTCACACCGATCAGGTAGTCGCGTGCAAGTGAAGCGGCGGGAATCGGCAGCAGATCCCCAGCGAACAGGTCGACTACGTCGCTGACGGAATCGACGAGGAGTCCGAAGCGCGCGCGTCGTTCGCCGAGGACCAGAATCCGCGTGAGATCACTGAGCGCCGCGGTGGAGATGCCGAGGTTCGGCCGGATGTCGAGCACCGTGAGGAGCTCACCGCGCCAGACCGTGACGCCCCGGACCGGTGGTTCTGCACCTGGCAAGCCGGCGAGCATGGTCACCTTCGTCACGCCAAGCAGCCAACGTGCTTCAATCGCGAGTCGCTCACCGCCGAGCATGAATTGGAGTACGAGTCGCCCGGCAGCGCGCGTCGTCGTTTGGATCGGACGTGCTAGCTCCCGCGTCCGCCGCTCCATGACATCCTCGGGTTCAGCCAGCACGCAGGCCTCCCTCGGCAAGGAGTGCCCTGTGTGCGCGGACGGCCGACAACATGTCAGCGGCCGATGTGCCGTCGCTGGCCTCCACGATGGCGGTGGGCGCGATTTCCGTCAGCAGTCGTTCGGCTGCGCGAAGAGCCCGGTCGGCGGCCGTCGGATCGCTGCCGCGAAGGAGCGCGGTTCCGAGGGCGACGTGCGCCGCGGCGAGCGAACGATCGACGTAAAGCGCGCGCCGCGCGGACTCGGCGGCGACGGCGTACTGATTCCGCTGGGCGGCCAAGGTGCTATCGAGGATGTGCAGCTCCGCGGTGGCCGGATGCCGAGCGAGGGCACGCGTGCATGCCGCAGACGCATCGCCGAGCCTGCCCAGGTTCGCGTAGGACCGGGTCAGCACGACCCAGGTGCTCACCGTCTCCCTCCCAGACGCGATCTCGCCGTTCGCGAGGTCGATTGCGGCGCTGTAGTCCGAACGCTGATAGGCCTCAAGCGCGGCGCGCTGGGAAGGCGCTGGAGGCGAGCTCGGTGCGCGCGTGAGCCTGGTGACAGGAGCTGGGACACGTCGAGCGGGCGCGATCGGTTCCGGGCGCCAAATGTGAGTCGAGGCCGATGCGAGCTCGGGCAACTCCGCGACTGTCGCGTCGGCATCGCGCTTCCGGTACAACAAGCCCGCTTCTGTCACGACGACGTCCAACGGAAGACCCGACTCCGGCTGTGGGTCTGATGCCGCAACCATGAGCCAGCCGCCGGGCCGCAGCGCGGAGACGAGGCGGGCAAAGATTGCGGTGGTGACATCCGGCTCGATGTAAATGAGCACGTTGCGACACAGGATGAGGTCGAGTCCGGATAGCTCCTGCCCCTCGACGCCGTAACCAGCCGACACGAGGTTGAGCGGACGAAATGCCACGTCGCGAAACTCCGGCAACAGGTGGAAGTACTGTCCTGTCGCAGCGAAGTAGCGCCGCCGCGTGGGTTCGTTCACGCCTCGCATCGACCACTTCGTGTAGATGGCTCGCGATGCGCGCGCGAGCCGGTGTTCGCACAGGTCGGTGCCCGTGATCGATGGGTCGACACAACCGGCCTCACGCATGACGATCCCGAGCGTGTACGCCTCCTCGCCGCTCGCGCATCCCGCGCTCCACGCCCGAATGCCGCGTCCATCAGGATGCACCCGCAGGAGCTCTGGCACGATCTGCGCGCGGATGAGCTCCCACTGGGCGGGGTCGCGGAAGAAATACGTCTCGCCGACCGTGAGCTCCGTGAGTGCGGTGGCGTACGTCTCCGGATCGCGTTCGACTCGAAGCGCGAAATGATCGGCGTTTGCTTCGCCGGCATGCGTCATTGCGCGCCGCAGGGCTGCTTCGGTGATCTCCCGCCGGTTTTCAGGGAATGTGAGGCCAGCGCGAGCGGCGACGATCTTCGCAATCCGCGAATACGCGGGCTTGCTCCACCGCACTTCTTCCGCGGCCGCGGACTCTTCGATGCCCAACATCAGGACGGCGTGCTCGCGGGGAGCGCGGCGTCGAGAGACGGCTCCTCGTCTGGCGCGATGAAGCGGTTGATGTCCTGGAACATCGCGATGCCATTCGGCAGCGGCAGCACTCCCGCAAGGGCGCGCGCGACTTCTTCCTCTCCGGGGGCCTCCATGTCGGGCAGGCTAACGATCTCGGGCGAGGTGTCGCTCCGAACAATGACCCGTCGGGAGCGGGCATTCACGAGAATGAAGTATTCGGTGACCGCCGTCGCACGAGGTGGATGTCCGAGTCGCGCCCGAAGCGAAAGTACCGGAACGATCTCTCCGCGCACGTTCACCACGCCTTCAACGATGGCCGGTGCATCGGGAAGCGCGAGCACCCTCACCGCGGGCACAACTTCGGCGACGTCGCGCAACGGTATCGCATAGCGCGTTGCATCGATGGTGAAGAGGAGCGCGTCCGACACTCAGCCCTCGACGCTCGGCCCGTCCGTCCGCCTCAGGGGAAGTCCGAGTGTGAAGACGCTCCCCTTGCCCGGCACCCCTTGCGATTCGGCCGAGACGGTGCCGCCATGCGCGGTCATGATCTCCTTGATGATCAGGAGCCCGAGCCCGGTGCCCTGGATGTCCGCCGTGCTTTGGCCGGGAACACGATGATACTTGGAGAAGAGGTGTCCGAGCTGATCTGCGGCGATACCGCCACCGGTGTCCGCGACGCTCACGATGGCGTGATCGCCGA
Organism: Gemmatimonadaceae bacterium; assembly: GCA_036844565.1. Lineage (GTDB taxonomy): Bacteria > Gemmatimonadota > Gemmatimonadetes > Gemmatimonadales > Gemmatimonadaceae > AG11. The sequence goes on from DAIUFP010000011.1 coordinate 111,384, forward strand.
GCACGCTGACGTGGACGCTGATCTTCCCCTGATCCGGTGTGTATTTGATCGCGTTCGAGATCAGGTTATCGAGTACTTGCTCCATCTTGCGCGCATCGATCACGGCCGGAATTGACTCCGGTGCGATGAGCGTGATCGTCTGCTGCTTTACATCAGCCTGCGTGCGCGCCTGCTCCACCGAGCTTCGCACCACCGCTGACAGGTCTGCCTTCGCCACGTCGAGACGCAGGTATCCCGCGTCGATCTTCGCGTAATCGAGGTAGTCGTTGATCAGGCCGACAAACTTCTCCGCGGAGCGAAATGCCAACTGCGCGAGGCTTGTCTGCTTCGGCTCCAATGGTCCCGCCTTTCCAGCCAGCAGCATCTTGAGCGCGACGAGCACGTTGCCGGCGGGATTGCGAAGGTCGTGGGTGACCATCGAGTAGAAGTCGGCCTTCATCGACTCGAGCCGTCGCGCCGCCACCACGCCAGCCCGGTGCTCGATCGCCTGGGCGAGCGCGTAAAAGAACTGCGCATTCTCGCCCGCCGTGGTGAGGTGCTGCTTCTCGATGTACCCGTCAGCGCCCTCGAGGACGGCGGCTGTGGCGGAATTCACGCCGCCCGCACCGGTGATCAGCACGATAGCGCAGTCCGGATCGAGCGCGCGAAGCTCTCGAAGGAGGTCCATCCCGTCCACATCCGGCAGGAGGAGGTCGAGCAGGACGAGGTCGAACGAGCCCCCCGAGCCGAACCGCGATCTCGTCTCGGCGCCGTCAGCGGCGACGACGACCGAGGAGACGTGTGGCTCCAGGATTTCCTGGAGAAAGGCACGGATCGCTCGGGAATCGTCGACCGTGAGAACGCGTTGACCCTTCAGCCGATCGACTACTTCCATGTTTCTTACGGGTGAAAGTTGAACCTACCGGTAAGGGCCGCCGCCCCCCGGTGCCGAGCCGCCCGGCTTGCCGCCGCCCGCTCGCCCGCCTCCGCTCCCACTTGCACCACCCCTGCCACCGCCACCGGCAGGGCGCTGGGACCGTCCTCCCCCACTGCCGCGCGGCGGCGCCGATCGGCCTCCGGCGGGTGCGGAGCGACCACCGGCCGGAGCGGCTCCGCCATGTGCCGCGCGTCGCTCCGCCTTTTCCTTCGCGCGCTTCCGCTCATCGGCCTTGCGAGCACGGATCTCGGCGATGCGCTCGGCAATCGGCACCTCGAAGCGCTGCTTCGGCTTGCTGGCGTAATCGAAGCCGGACAGAACGACGCGCGGCAGCCGCTTGCTGATTGCACGCTCGATCGCGGCAAGGTCCGACTCTTCTTCAGGTGATACGAACGTGAAGGCATCGCCGGTCGCATCCGCGCGGGCCGTCCGGCCGACGCGATGGATGTAGTCCTCTGGCACGTGGGGCACGTCGAAGTTCACCACGTGTTCCAACTGCTCCACGTCGATGCCACGCGCCACGATGTCCGTGGCAACAAGGCACTTGTACCGGCCGGTCTTGAAGCCGTCGAGCGCCTCCGTGCGCTGCGCCTGGGACCGGTTGCCGTGGATCTTGGCATTCGGCACTCCCTCATTGGCGAGGTAGTCGGCAAGGCGGTTCGCACGGTGCTTCGTCCGCGTAAACACGATGACGCTGCCGATGTCGCCGCGGCGCATCAGTTCCACGAACAGGGCCGGCTTCAGCTCCTCTCGCACCGCGTAGACCGCCTGCCGGATGCCGATGGCCGGAGCAGACTTCCGTTCGAGATTGATGGTCGCCGGATTGTGGAGCAGCTCGCGGGTGAGGGCCACGATCGGCGCTGGCATGGTCGCCGAGAAGAACAGTGTCTGCCGCTTGACGGGGAGGTGCTTGAGGACGCGCTTGATGTCCGGGAGAAAGCCCATGTCGAGCATGCGGTCCGCTTCATCCAGCACGAGGACCTCGAGCCCGCTGAGCTTGGCGTAGGGCTGCTTGAAGTGATCGAGCAAACGTCCGGGTGTGGCGATGATGACGTCGACGCCGCTGCGGAATGCGTGCTCCTGCGGGCCCATGCCGACGCCGCCGAACACCGCGGCGCCAGAAAGCGGAGTGTGTACGGCGAGTTGACGGAGATGCTCCTCGATCTGCGCGGCAAGCTCTCGCGTTGGCGTAAGGACCAGCGCACGAGTGGTGCCGCGTGGCTTCGCGATGAGTCGATTGAGGATCGGCAGCAGAAACGCCGCCGTCTTTCCGCTGCCCGTCATGGCGCAGGCGAGCAGATCCCTTCCCTCGAGGGCCGGGGGAATCGCCTGCTCCTGAATGGGCGTGGCGCGTGTAAAGCCGAGTTCCCGAGTTCCCTTGAGGAGATCGGGGTGCAGCTTGAATCCAGCGAAAGGCATTTGATCGGGACCGAGTTGGAACTGCCGGTGAATCCACGTAACCTAGCCGACTGGCCCTATGCGCGAGACAGGAAGGAGTATCGGCACAAACCCAACCATTCATGCGCAGGGCGTGGAAGGACCTTGCACCACTATATGAATCCTTCGAATCCTTCAGTGGTGAGCCGAGCATGCAGGAGCAGATGCTCTACGTCTACGCGCAGCGTCGTGAGACAGAGGCGACCGACAAGCTGCTCCAGATCGCGAAGACCGAGAAGAATCCGGAGCTGCGGCGCAAGGCCGTCGCCTGGCTGGCCCAGCGCAAGGATCCGCGCGTGAAGCAGTTCCTGCTCGACCTCATCAGCCAGTAGCGTCCCATGCGATGATCCGCTGTTATCCTGCTCGCTCCGTCGGCGCTCGGCGCGCAAACACGACTCGGTGACCGCATCGTGGCCGCACGCACCGCCACGGTCAGCTTCTCTGCACACACGCGCGACAACGTGTGCGGAGATGGAGTGTCGTCCTTCTCGGATGGCTTGAGCGGCCCGCGCACTCGCGTGTACGACGGCATGTTGCTCACGCATGGACCGTGGGACAATCGCATACCGCCATGCGAACGCGGTCCCATGCGCGTCACGATGCGTGTCGTCGAGCGCACTCCGAGCTCGCTTCGAACGGTCGTTGCGCCAGTGGCTACGCCCGCGGATTCAGTGACGGATCTCGGGCTGGTATCCACGACGGATGCAGGTGCATACCTCACGTGGCTTGCACGGCATGGCGACGGACGCGTATCGGAATCGGCGATGTTGCCACTCGTGCTCCTCGACATCGCCCGCACCAACGCGCACCCCGACGTCCGCCCGGCGGCCCTGTACCAACTCGGCCAGCTCGCCGACCCGCGTGGCGTCGCGTACTTCCTCGAGTTGCTTCGCTCCAGTCAGTGAGTCAGGTCCGACGTCCAGGTCCGAAGTCCGCCTTTGTCCGTGAGTCCGCCAACTGTCGTCGCAGTTATCCGCTCTTGAAAGGACTGTAAGCCCTACATGAGCACCGCGACGTCATAGAGTGCATGCGTCCACGCCGTTATCCCGAATCCGCGTAGGAGATAGAGCGCGCTGAACGCGAGACCGGCGAGTGTGCGGAAGACGAATGATTCGAGGCGGAGCGGTTCTCCAAACGAACCGATGTAATGAAACGCCGAGAAGAGAAGCGCACCGATCACGGTCGCGAGCGCTCCGGCCCCGCCTCGCCCCAGCCCTAGTATGCGGAAGCCATTGGCCAGCAGTGCGACGATCACCACACGAAACAGCAGCTCCTCGTAGAGTCCGGCGCCAATCGACAGCGTGAGCCGCTCGAGCGGCGTTCCGTTCAGGCCGCCGCCGGCCGCAAGCGACCGCAGTGGCCCGAGCAGGTGCATCGTCGCCGTGCCGACCACCAGGCCGAGCACGAGGGAAAGTGCCGCCGACTCGGCGAACATGACCGCAAAGATTCGGGGCTTCATTGGTCCCGTCGAGCGATCGCGCCGTATGAGCCAGAGCGAAAAGCCGATCACGAGCGCCATGAAGACGAGCGGTCCGCGAGGACCGAGGAGCCACGTGAAGAGGCCTGTCAGTACGACGTCGGCTCCATTTCGGATGACGCCTCCCTGCGCACGTACCGGCGATACCGCTTCCAGGAATTCATAGAACAGGAGGAGCGGCAGGGCAAAGAGCAGGCTGTAGCGATGCGACCGGCTGGATTGCCAGTAGGACTTGGGTGCGCCGAGGCTGGTTGCCGGAGTCAATTTGGGCAGAGAAGCAAGGGAGGGATTCGGTGCTAAGACGCTGAACTGGAGCCGCTTGCGTCTGGGAACTCTACGTGTCAATTTAGGTAGGAGATTCTGTTCGCCCGCACGAAAAACCCGAAACGAAGGAGGTGATCAATTGTCTAGTCAGCCTCGGACCAGCAAGATCACCGTAACCCGTTAACTTTCAACGGTTTACGCGGATCGGCGGTCTTGCGGTCCGGTTTCATTGTCGAACGATTGTCTGTAACGGGCAGAATTCGGCGACAGTGAGAGAGCGGCAGGTGCCTTTGGCGCCTGCCGCTCTTGTCTCATACGACTCTGCAGCCCACGGCGCCGCGCCGGCCGCTAAGAGTGCCCCGTGCTGCCGAACCCGCCGGCCCGATTCGTCGTCCGCGTCACGCCCCCTTCTGTGAATGACAGAGCGAGATACCGCCCGAACACGACCTGGGCGATCCGCTCTCCATGCACGATCCGCCTCGCCGCCGGCGCATCGTTCCGCACGATCACCATCCACTCCTCCGCATAGTCGGCGTCGACCGTACCCGGCGCGTTCGGCACGGTCAGGGCATTCTTGAACGCCTGCCCACTGCGCGGACGGATCTGCGCCTCGACCCCGTGGGGGAGACGCGTGCGAAATCCCAGTGGAATGAGCGCCATCTCGCCGGGAGCGAGGGAGACTCCCCACTCGTCACCCTCACCAGTCGCGGCGACGTCGCGCTGCGAAAGGCCGTCCGAGCTCTTCACCGTCCGGCCGCGCAGGTATGCCCGAAGGTCATAGCCCGCGGAACCAGCAGTGGCCCTCGAGGGAACGACCACGTCATCGTGCAGTCGCTCATAGCGCACTTCATCGGGCGAAACGAGCCCAGCGTCCGTCGAGTCCGGCATGTGTCTTCCGCGATTTGAGTGAGCCGACAAAACTAGTCCGGCCGCAGCCTGCTGGGAGTGCGGTTCAGCTCGTGACTGGAGCTGCCGAGGGGGTAACCTTTGGTCCGCAACAGCGTATAGTGAATGGCCGCCGCTCACCGGCGCCTCACCCGACAACTGGAGTCACTCATTACATGGCTGCTCACTTCAAGCGTCTGTCCATGGCGCTCGCACTTGCTTCATCCCTTGCTGGATCGCTCGCCGCACAGGGCATCGAATATCCCGCCGGCACGACGAAGTACCGCGTCACCACGAACGCCAAGGGGAGCCAGATCTCGCCAGCCGGCAGCCAGAGCTTCGAGATCGCCCTCCGCGAGCAGATCACGGTCGACCTCGTGAAGCATGCGAAAGACACGGTCATGGCGACCATGACGGTGGACTCCATCTCCCTCACCAGCTCGGCGGGTCCGGCACCCGACGTCAGCACCGTGAAGGGCTCGAAGTTCCTCACGATGATGTCGCCGACCGGTAAGGTCTACTCCACACAGCCGCCGGCCGGGCTTGATGCCGCGGCAGCGCAGGTGACGGAAGGAATTGGGCGATTTCTCCCGGTGTACCGCGCGAACATGGCGAAGGGCACCACCTGGGCTGACACGACCAAGGGAAAGATCAACCAGCAAGGGCTGGAGCTCGACCGGACGATCATCTCGAACTACACCGTTGCCGGCGACACCACCATCGGGGGTCAGAGGGCGCTTCGCGTGAATCGTGTGACGGCGACGAAGGCGTCGGGATCGGGCAACGCGCAGGGCACACCGATCACCATGGAAACGGTGGGCAGCGGGACCAGCACGTACTTCCTCTCTCCGAAGGGTGCGTACATCGGCGCTACTTCGACCGATGATGTCAACTCGACGATCACGGTCGTCGCGCAGAACGTCAAGATCGCGGTCACGCAGATGGTCCAGACCACGGTGGACGCGATCAAGTAGGCTGCTGCACCACAGCTGCGAAGAGGGGCACGGCCATCGGCCGTGCCCCTCTTTCGTCTCGCGTCTCTACCAAGCCCCGACTAGTTGCCGCCGCGACCCGTTGAGCCATTCAGCCAGTGACCGAGGCGGCTGGTGAACGCCGCCGTGCGTGGCGAGTCATGCGCGCGGTCGGTGGCGACGGCCGGAACAGAATACGCCACGGAGGCACTTGGCATTGCGGGCGGAGCGGAGTCGCGAAGGGCGGCCCAGAGGGGCAACGCGACGCACTCCTGAAAGGCGCGGCCGGAGCAGGTCTCGCGAGCGCTGTCCTCGACGTGACGCTGCACCTTGAGCGGATAGGCGCGACAGTCCTTGGTGTTCGAGCCGCTGACGCAGCCATTGTAGTTCAGCAGCGCCACCCTGGTGACGTCGCCGGCATCGAGCGTATCGGCGGTGTGCTTGGCGAAGTGCTTCAGGATGTAGACGCCGTAGCGGAGATTGGTCTCGTCATCGCGGAGATTCTTGCCGAGGATGGGACCAAGATTCCGCGCCCAAAGGCGAGGCATGATCTGCATCAAACCGAGCGCGCCGACGTTCGACTTCGCCCGCGACTTGAAGGCGTCATTCTCGGTGAGCATCACCCCGAGCACGAGCGCCGGGGGAATGCGCCGATGATACGCTTCGCGCACCGCCACCCGGGCGATGGAATCCGCACGTCCCCCGTCGATCTTGCCGGTACCCCGGAGGTCGGACGCGAATGCGTCGACGTCCTTCTGGAACTGGGGGTGCAGCATGGCCAGCGGCTCGGGAAGGCTCAACCACGGTGCACGCATCGACGCCGAATCCAGGTAGGCAGCCGCCAACACCCGGCCGGCAACTGGCGCCTGGCCGAGGAAAACGGGATGCACAACGGACGCGGTGAAGACGACGGTGGCAGCCGCGGCAACGGCCACGGACAACTGACGTACGATCGGCGCGAAACGAATTGGGGCCTCCGGTCTGGCAGAACAACGGGCCGAGGCGGGTGCGAATGGGGCGGCGCACCGGTGAGCGATCTTCGAAGCGTAACAACGGTTGCACGGGCTGGCAAGCTCGGCTGCAACATTTGTTACGTGTGGATACAGCGCTGGGCCGGCAACTGCGGCACTGTTCTTCCTCTAGTTCAGGCAGGTACCAACCCAAAACCGAACGACGTGAGCGAAGCACCAACACCGATACCGGCCGAAGGCGCCTGGACTGGCGATGCCGCCGATCTGCCCAATTGGGATGCCATGCCCCGACGCAATCGGCGTCGGCGGAGGCGCGGCTCCTACCCGATCTGGCTGAAATACCTGGGGTGGTGCGTCGGATTGGCGGCGCTGGTGACGGCCGGGCAGATCGCGGTGCACGCTGTACGATCAGACCCCCGCGACGCACAGGTGTATGCCGACCGCGAGCTCCGTCTCAGCGTGCTGCGGCCAAACGAGCAGGTGCTGGCGAGGGTCAGCGTCTGGCAACGTCCGGCCATCGACTACTTCCTTCCGACGCGCGGGCTGATGGTCGTCACCGACGCACCAGGCGATTCGGCGCATCCGATCGGCGGACGGGTGATCTACCTCGGCCTGCAGCCGCGCGACCCGCTCAGCCCTCCCGACGCGCCACCGACCTTCGATGAACGCGACTGGCCAATCGATACGACGGTGGTCGTGTCCCCGACGCGCACCCTGCTCTACTTGGCGCGGGCGCTGCGCGTGGCCTCGCCGCGCGAGAGGCTCACGGTCGGCGTGCCGTCGCCCGCGTCGGCAGATGCCGACAATTTCCTGCATGCCGTAGGAAAGAAGTACAGCCTCCTGCGCGCTGAGGGATGGCGGCGGCGCGAGGCTCGGCGTGCAAGGGACCGTTCGGCGCAGATCGCGTCATATCAGGGACGCCGCGAGTGGTATCACACCGTGCATCGTGGCGAAGCGTTGGTATCGGTCGCCAAGATGTTCGGCACCACCACCGAGCAGATTCAGGCGCTCAACGGAATCGTCGGCAACAAGATCAAGGTCGGCCAGAAGCTCAAGGTGAAAGGCTGGACGACGAAGCCCGTGCCGACGCCGGCGGGTGCGGTTCCGGAGTTCGAGCCCTGAGCGGTCGATCGTTCGTTCGACAGCGCTACTGAATGGACAGCCGAGCGGCGGCGTCGAGGATGACGCGAAGCACGAACGATGTGCCGGTGGTGCCGAGCGCGGCGATCCTGATGTTCGAAACGGCGCCGCTCACAGCGACGCCGGGTGCGAGCGATCGGTTGAGCTGCGCGCTGAGCTGACCGCGGAGCGAGTCGAGCTGCGTGCCGATGTCGAGCTGACCGTGGCCGGTCGCCTGATCGAGCGCCCGCTTGATCCGATATGATCCCAGCGTCGCCTTCACTCGGCTCATCGCATTGTCGCTAGCGAGCGTGTAGCGCAGGTCCGAGATGAGCAATCGGCGAGTGGCGCTGTCGAACTGCACGCGGCCCAGCATGTAGAGATCACCCTGCACCGTGCCGTGCACGCTGACCTTCACGACGGCCGTATCTCCGACGCCCCAGATGTGAACGTCGTCGACGGCAAGGTCAGTCCCCGCGACTTCGCCTTTCAAAAGTTGGCTCGCGCGCGCGCTGACGTCAGCGAAGGGAAGCTCGATGTCGATCGGGATGTGGATTCCCGCCGCGGTGGCTGGTGCCAGCTCGAGGGTGGGCAAAGGCCGGGGCGTCGAGCTGGGCCGTGGGCCGACGGTCGCTCGCGGGCGTGCCGTGATCACCAACGCGGTGGTGAGTGCGTCCGCGCGACCGAGTGGTCGCGCGAGCGCGATGCCCTGCGGCTGCATGCTGAGCCAGACCGTGCTCGAGGTGTCTAGCGCGAAGGGCTGGAGCATGGTGCGCCAGAGCGAGTCCGCCGCCGGTCGAAGGTTGGCGAGCATGGGCAGCGCGCTGTCGACCTGCTGTCTCAACACATCGGATTGCCCATTGACGATCGTGCGCATCAGCGGCGTGGCGTCGAGCCGGAGCATCGTGACCTGGCACGGATCGATGAGATTGGCGCCGACGGTGGTGTTCCTCGATCCCAAGCGCCAATCGGAGCGCCAGTAGAGTGCGGTTGCAGCGTGAAGCTCGGCGCGTTTCATGGCTTCAGGGGCGTAGCCGCAACTTGCGAGCCCTCCGATGCCACTGAGAGCCACCCGACCGCGATACTGGAGACGGGCGAGGAGGTCCACCCGATCGCCGTTCATGCGCAGCTCGAGCGAGTCGCGGTGATAGACGTACTGGTGGCAGACCGCGCCGCCCATCGCGACGCACTGTGCCTGTGTGAGCGAATCGCGAACGGGAAACTGCGCGCCGATGGCGGTTCGCAGCTTGCCGAGGGAGATGGAGATCGGGAGGACGATCGTTGCCGGCTCGACGGGCGGCAGCGTGGCTCCGGCGCCGGGTTGCAGGTTCGGTGCTGGGACTTCGAGGTGGCCGCCGCAGGATACAAGCATCACAAGAGTGGCGCTGACAAACAGCGGACGCAGAAAGACGCAGGCTTCGCAACGCAGCACTGCGCTGTTAACAGCTCTAAACTCAAATCGGCTTCTCATGACGTGGCCGTCACGGTGCCGCGGCATTCGCCGAAACCGATACGACGATATCCGTCGCGCTCGCACCATCCCCGCATGATCACCTCGTCTCCGTCTTCGAGGAATTTGCGCTGCTCGCCGGTCGGCAGGGTGATGGGCTCCGCTCCGCGCCACGTGCGCTCGAGCAGGGAGCCGCGAGAGTCCTTCGACTCGCCGCTCACCGTTCCGCTCGCGATGAGATCGCCCGGCTGGAGGTTGCAACCGTTGCTGGTATGGTGGGTGAGCAGTTGGGCCATCGTCCAGTACATGGATGTGAAGCTGCCGAGGCTCACGCGCATGGCCGGAACGTGCGACTCGCGCATGCGGGCGGAGGCGATCAAGACCTCGAGCGTGATGTCGAATGCGCCGGAGCGTACGTCACGCTCGTGGGTGAGATAGGGAAGCGGCGCTGGGTCGCCAGAAGGTCTGACGTAGCTCTGCGTGCGGAAAGGAACCAGCGCGTCGAGCGTGACGATCCATGGCGAGACAGTCGTCGCAAAGTTCTTCGCGAGGAATGGGCCCAGTGGTTGATACTCCCACGCCTGGATGTCGCGTGCGGACCAGTCGTTGACGAGGCAGAGTCCCGCGATGTGCTGCTCTGCTTGACCGATTGGAACCGGATGGCCGAGCGCGCTCGATGCGGACACGAATGCGCCGACCTCGAGCTCGTAGTCCAGCCGTCGCGTGGAAGTATAGGTTGGCGCCTCGGCGCCGTCGTCCTTCACCTGACCTTTGGGGCGTCGGACGACCGTGCCGCTCTGCACCAACGACGACGCGCGGCCGTGATATCCGATCGGCACCCACTTGTAGTTTGGCAGCAGGGGGTTGTCGGGCCGAAACATGCTCCCGACGTTCGTCGCGTGGGAGATGGACGCGTAGAAGTCCGTGTAGTCGCCGACTTTCGCGGGAAGCAGGAGCTCTGCGTCGTATATTGGGACGGTCAGGGCATTCGTGAGCCTCTGCGCGCGCAGGCCAAGCTCGGAACCCTTGGTGAGGATCGCGCTGGCGAGGGCGCGCAATTCGCGCAGGCGCTCGTGCCCGGACGCCAGGAGCGCGTTCAGCGACGCTTCCGCCTTGCACTGCTGCATCACGTCCGCGAGCGCCGGCGTGAGCATCCCCTGCTCTGCCGCCGCCACGAGATTCAGGATCCGATCTCCGATCGCGACGCCGGGTCGAGGCGACTGCTCCACCGTACGAAACACGCCCAGCGGCAAGTTCTGGATCGGGAAGTCGGTGTCGCTGTCCTGCGCCGACTCGATCCACGAGACGAGATCAGCCTTGTGAGTCTCATCGCTGTTTTCGGGCGCGCGGTCGGTCATGTCACAGAAGTCCAAACTGGGTGAGATCGTCGATTGGCTCACGAAACGAGCAGGATCCGAAAGAAATCGCGAAGGAATTCCGCGTCGCTTCGATGTCCTCGACGGACAGCGTGTGTCCGCGCCAGGAGGCGCCCGAGTCGTGGAATTCGAATCGCCCGATATCCCTTTCCATGAGCACCTGTGCGAGCGACGGCGCCTTCATTCCGCTGCGCGCAAACGCGCCGGCGACGAACACATTCAGGAAGCCGAACATCTCGCCCTGCGGCGCATCGTCAGCGTACGCAAGGGGAAACGTGCCGCGAATAGGATGATGCAGGCCCGCGGTGGCCTTGAACGCCACTTCGTTCTCGGCACACTCTGCGATGAAGCGGGCACATTCCGTGGCGGAAGGAAACACTTCCGCAGTCATGCCGCCGGTGCGCATCTTCGCGCGCGCCCCTGCGTCGGCGACGGCGCGGATGAGAGCCCACGGATCGTCGTACATTGGAAGCTCGATGTAGACCGTCGGCACACCGGACAGCGCGCGGGCCGCTGAACGAACCTCATCGGGCGTCAACGCGCGAACTTCGGCGGCATCAATCGACACGCGCGCGTCACCTTGCACCGACACGATGCGACGCGCATCGGCTGCCACGTCTTCGCCAACGAGCGCAGTCACTGGCCATGGCTGCTCACCGCGCGGGACCAGTTCCAACAGCTCGGTCAGCCGCGCGGCGGGAACGACAAGACGGCCGAGTGCCCAGCGGTCGGCCGAAGCTCGATACGCGCCGTAGTTGCGGACGACATCCTCCAGCGGCAGCGCCGCCGGAGGAAACAGGCCTGCGTAGTCGATCAGGCCGCCAAGCAGAGCGCGCAGCGAGGCTGGCGCCATGAGCTCAGGTTCCTTTCTTCTTCTTGGCGGCGAGAATGGTACCGCGACACTTCGCTGCACCACACCGGCAGGCGTAGAGCTTCTCGTCTTCCTCGGTGTGCTCGTCGGTGCGCTCGTACTGATAATCGTACAGCAGCTCCTCGCCGGTCTTGATGTTGCGGCGCGCGTCGATGAAGATGCGCTTTCGGTCGTCGATCGCTTCGCAGTTTCCGTCGCACGAGTGATTGAGGAAGCGCGCCGCATTGCCCTTCACGGCTCCGTCGATCACCACCTTGTCATCGATGGTGAAGAGGAAGGTGTGGTGGCGGCCCATCGTGTCGTCGTCGTAGCGCTTGTCGGCGGTGCGCCACGAGATGCGCTGTCCGAGGTACTCGATGATGCGCGTGCCTTTCTTGATGTTGCGAGCCGCAAAGGCGCCGGTGCCCTGAATCTTCGACGTGCGCAATTCGACATAGGGGTTCGGTTCTTCCTTCCATGGATATCGCGCGAGCACTCCGCGCTTTGCCGTCGACCGCACGCTCCCTGCTGATTTTTTCTTCCGTGCAGCCATCAGGCGAGCCCCTGGCGTGTCCTTGCGTAGGCGTCGGCGGCGTGACGCAGTGCCAGCAGTGCCGAGGCGTCGAGCTCGTATTCCATCTGCATGTTCTCCAGCCGACCCGCGCCGCGACTGCTCGTGACGCCCTTGGCGAGCGCATCGCACGCGGCGTGACGGCGCGCGAATTCACGACTCGCATGCCAGAGCGCATTCGCCTTGTGCCACCACGGCTCGTCGCGATCGGGATGCACATGCGCGGCAGCCTCGCTGTACTCGACGGAAAGCTCGGCGAGCGATCCGTCACACATCGCGCACAGCGCGTCGAGATGGCGGTGCTCGAGCTCCGGCTCTTCATCGCCGGAGATCTTCGCCGCACGGTCGTGCTGGCGGCAGCATTCAATGGCTCCCCGATACAGTGCGTCGGCCCGTGTTCGCACGGCGAGCATCGGATCCTTTGCGGGAGCGGCAGTCTGACGAGATGCGTTGGGCATAGCGGGCCATCGTTAGGCGTTCGCCGAGCGGTCGCCCGGCCGCCTTGAAAGATGCCCACTCACGCGGGCTTCTCCAAGTGCCCTGCTTACACGTGATCCCGCTGCAGGACCCAGGCCTCAGCGAGCTCGCAACTCGCCTGCTTCCTCCGCCGCGAGCTGGCCACGGCCGCGCGCGGCGACCGGCCAGCTCGTCTGCAGCGCTCCGCCGCGCACGCCGTACACGATGTCGTTCAGGTGCACGACGATGCAGACGTGGTTCGGGATGACGCGCACCGTCTCGCCCACCTGCGGGCGCCAGTGAGAGCGCGAGATGTCGAGCACACCATGCTCCTCCGACATTCGCTCGACGAGCACCTCCGGGTGCTCCAGCAGCTGTCCGAAGCCCTCGCCCTCCGCTCCGCGTACGGGCTCACGACCGAGTGCCTTGGTGCCCGCATCGATCACGGCCTGTCCAGGCACGGCGGTGGAGATGACAGTGGCCAGCACGGTGAGTGCGCAATCCTCCCACGCGCACGCCCCAATCACCGCGGTCGTGCGATCGTTGTAGACGTAGGTGCCCGGTCGCATCTCGGTGACGCCGCGAATCTCGTGCGTACGCCACAGCGTCGGCGTAGAACCTCCGCTGACGACACGCGGCGACAATCCCTCGGCTTCGAATCGACGAAGCGTCGTGGTCAACGCATCACCGAGCGCGGCGAGCTTGGCGTCCTGATCGTCCACCGCTTCTCGCACGTGGCCTGGATAGAACGCAATGCCGGTGAAGTCCAGCGATGGCTCGGCACGCACACGTCGTGCGAGGGCGATGGCATCCTCGATGCCCGGCACACCGACGCGATGCATGCCAAGGTCGAGCTCGACATACACACCGACCGTACGCGACTGCGCCGCGGCGGCTCGGGCAATCGCATCGATAGCCTGCTTCGAGTCGAGCGCGACGATGAGATTCACGTTTGGCGGCAGTGCAGCCAGCCGCGCGGCGCGTGCCGCAGCAACGGGCGGGTACGCGACGAGAATGTCGTCCGTCACCGCGGCCATGATGGCGGCCTCGAAAGGCGTCGCGCACGTGAGACCCGCGGCACCGAGCGCGAGCTGGCGCGCGGCGATGACGGGCGACTTGTGCGTCTTCACATGCGGGCGCAGCGCGAGCCCATGCGCGGCGGCGTAGTCGGCGGCGCGCGTGAGGTTTCGCTCCATGATGTCGAGGTCGACGAGGAGCGCGGGTGTTTCGATGTCAGCGATGTCTGTGGGCACGCGGAAACCTCGGCGCTCGCGTGAGCATCAGCAAGTTTGGAAGACCACAACTCACGACACCGGAGGCGGAATACAGAGGGCGGATGACGGAAAGAATGAAACCGATATGACCCGCTGGTTCCGACGTCGGCCAGCCGCATCTGCCTCTGGCGTCGTGAGTTCTACCGCCGTCGGGGGCCTTTCCGACTGATATCGGTAGAACTCACGACACCTGAGGCGGAATACAGACTGCGGATGACGGAGTATCAACCGTGGTCGTCGAACGCGCGCTGGATGATGGCCTGTGCCTCAGTCTGAATGCGGCGGAGGTGCGCCTCACCGATGAAGCTCTCGCCGTAGAGCTTGTAGACGTTTTCGGTGCCGGAGGGGCGCGCCGCAAACCAGCCGTTCTCGGTCTCGACCTTCAGGCCGCCGATGGCCGCGCCGTTGCCGGGCGCGGTCGTGGCAAGCTTGACGATGCGCTCGCCGGCAAGCTCCGAGGCCGACACGCTGCTGGGTGACAGCTTCGAGAGCCGCGCCTTCTGCTCTGGCGTCGCGGGCGCGTCGATGCGCTCGTACACCGGCGCGCCGAGCGACTGTGTGAGCTCCGCATACTGTTCGCCCGGATCCTTCCCCGTGACGGCCGTCATCTCGGCCGCGAGGAGACCAAGGACGATGCCATCCTTGTCGGTCGTCCACACCGTCCCATCGCGACGGAGGAGCGTCGCGCCGGCGCTCTCTTCTCCGACGAAGCCGAGTGATCCGGCCATGAGGCCGTCGACGAACCACTTGAAGCCGACGGGCACTTCCAGCACCGGCCTGCCGACGCGCGCCGCAACGCGATTGATCATGCTGCTGCTCACGATCGTCTTGCCGATGCCCGCATTCGCGCCCCAGCCCGGCCGGTGCGTGAACAGGTACGCGATGGACACGGCGAGATAGTGATTCGGATTCAACAGACCGGAGCTTCGCGCGACGATGCCGTGCCTGTCGTGATCGGTGTCGCACGCCCAGGCGACGTCGAACGAATCGCGCATGCCGATGAGCCGCTGCATCGCGTACGGCGACGAGCAGTCCATGCGAATTCGCCCATCCCAATCGAGGCTCATGAAGCGAAAGGTCGGATCGACCTCCGTGCTCACGACCTTGATAGGAATGCGATGGCGGTCGGCGATCTCACCCCAGTACGCCACGCCCGCGCCGCCGAGTGGATCTGCGCCCAGGGTGACGGACGCGCCGCGAATGGCGTCGAGCGCGATGACGTTGGGAATGTCGCGAACGTATGCGTCCAGATAGTCGTAGAGATGTGTCGTCGATGCCGCGCGGGCGCGCGACAACGGCATCCGCTTGACGCCCGCCATGTCGGCGGCGAGGAGCGCGTTCGCCTGATCCTGGATCCAGCCCGTGGCATTGGTGTCCGCGGGTCCGCCATTGGGCGGGTTGTACTTGAACCCACCGTCTTCCGGCGGATTGTGCGACGGCGTGATGACGATTCCATCGGCGAAGTCGCTCGTCCGTCCTCGATTGTAGGCAAGGATGGCGTGGGACACCGCGGGCGTCGGCGCGTAGCCTCCGCGCGAGTCGATCATGGTGTCGACGCCGTTCGCGGCGAGCACCTCGAGCGCGCTGCCGAGCGCCGATTCCGAGAGGGCGTGGGTGTCGATGCCGAGGAAGAGCGGGCCGGTGATGTGCTGCTGCCGCCGATAGAGGCAGATCGCCTGCGTGATGGCGAGGATGTGGCGCTCGTTGAACGACCGGTTCGTCGCCGTGCCGCGGTGACCCGACGTGCCGAAGCTCACGCGCTCGACGCTGACGGCGGGATCGGGGTGCTCGGTGTAGTAAGCGCTGACGAGCCGCGGGATGTTGGCGAGGTCCGAAGGTTGTGCGAGCTGCCCTGCTCGGGGATGAACGTTCATGTGTCTCCGCCGACCCGCGCCTTCTCGGCCCGGGCGCTCAGGTCGACTGGCTGCGCTGGCCCGGCGCCGATTGCACGGCCGTTGTCGGTGAGGACGCGCGTTACGAAACGCTGCCCTTCCCCTATGCGCTCCACTTCGATGGCGATGGAATCCATCGACTGGTCGAGGCGATTGAGCCGATCGACCAGCTCCTGGGGGAATGAGGTCACCGCTGCCGCGCTGCGTTTCCAGATGCGTCGCGCGAAGGCGATCGAGAGCGGAAAGAACACGACGACGATGAACATGCCGCCGAGGAAGAATACTTCTTCAGGCGGCCCCTGTCGTGGCTCACGGGGGTGTTCGACGATCGCTCCCGGAACCGAGGCCGCCTTGGCGACCTGCTGATCTGCGACGGCGAGCTCCTTTTCGACATCGGAGATGCGCTTGTCGAAGTCGACGATGCGCGCTTCCTGCCCGCTGCGAAGGGCCTGGCTCACCGGTCCGGCCTGCACCTCGTTCTTGTCGGGCCGGCGCTGCAACTCGTTCGCGAGATCGGTCCGCCTTCTCTCGAGTTGCTCGAGCTGATTGTTGAGCTCTCGGCGCTGTTCGCTGAAGGCCTTGTAAACTGCTTCGGGTGCTGAGACACCCGGAGTGACGACGACGCGCACCGGAGCGGCCGGCGCTTGGGGTGCCTGAATATCTGGAGAGGCTTGCATCGGAATCGGGAGCGGGGTTCGACCGGCGCCGTGCGATCTGCGAGCGCCGTGTGAACATACGGCATCGGCGAAGCGAGCGTTTCAGCCGTGAACGCCGTCAACCCTCTCACCACATCGCCGCTAGAACGACGCGCGCAAACCTGCGGTCACGGTCCGGCCGGGCCGTATCGTCACGTTGTCGGGTTCGCCGAGCTGACCACCGAGCAGGTTCTCGCCAATGACGAGCAGCGATACGCCGCGAACGAGATCGCGGGAAGTCGTGAGTCGGAGATGCGTCTCGCCATCGTATTCGCGCCAGTATGTCCGGAGGCGTGTGCCCGTCGGCTCGCGCAAGGGGTTCGGACTCTGCGCCAGATACCAGTTCGCGAGACTCACGCGGTCGTAGTTGATCCAGTCGTTGGCGCGCGTTGCACCCAGCGCCGCGAACCACGAGGCTCCCTGATAGCTGGCCGTGGCGCTCAACGTGCGCTCTGGAACGGCGAGCATGCGGTCGCCGGGCCGGAGGTCGCCGAGATAACCAGTCGCGAGCGTGCGAACCCGGCTGTCGACTGAGCTCAGGGCACTCGACAACGTGAAGGGCCCATGCGTCGTGCTGCCTTGGAGCTCCCATCCCGTGTTCGTGATCTCGCCGACGTTCTGGAGCTGGTAGCGCACGCGGCGCTGCGGCGTGCCGTTGCGCATGAGGGTGTCGATCGCGACGGAAACGTTCTGGATCAGTCCTGTCACGTGCTGGTCGAATCGCGTCAGTTGCATCGAGAACGACCGGCCGAAGTACAGCTCCACGCCGGTTTCGTAGCCGGATTGTACTTCCGGATCGAGTGCCGGAGGCAATGCGCCCACGCCGTACGCAAGGTTGTTCGCATAACCTGTCGATGCGCTTCGTGCGGGTGTCTGCGGCGGACGAATTCCCTTTCCGTACGCCGCACGCCACTTCACCTCGGCGCCACCGAGGTCGCGAACCGCCGCGATCCCGATCATCGGCAGGAGGGGATAGCGATTGCCTCCGGAGAAGGCATCGTTTCGCTCGACCCGCAGGCCGGCGGTCATGAAGAGTGCGTCGTCGATCGAGGTGCTCAGCTGCGACAGCACGCCCGTGTTGTGGTTCCATGTCTCGACCACACGATCGATCGCCGTGTAGTACCGCTGCCCTTCTGTCCAGGGGCCCAGCGTCGTGACGGTGCCGGCCTGCCGGAGTACCGACTCCTCGACGCCGACGGTCAGCGTCGTCTGCGGTCCACCCTCCACACCAAAATGCGCGACGCTGCTCTCGCGCAGCGTGACACGGTCGCCGTTGCCTTGCGCGGCGCGAAGTGCGGAGTCGAGTGGCGACGGGACCGGATTCGTCGCGTCCGCGACGTTCTTGAGATGGTAGCCGTCGATTCCGGCCAGCAGGGTGTGCGTCCACCGTCCGTCCGTCGCGAAGGCCGCGGCCGTCGAGACGGTATACTGGCGAACCGACTGCGATGCGTCGTCGGCGGCGATTGCGCCGGCGGTGGTTGAGGTCGTGTCTCCTGAAACGATCGCGGCCGGCATGGGAATCAACGGATTTCTACCCGAACCGGCGCTCTTGTCGAAGATGCGCGCCGACATCGTCAGCGTCTCGCCAGGCAGCACCATGCGTGCGTCCCCGGAGGCCGCGAGTTGCCTGCTTTCGGACGAGGGAAAGAGCGCGCCGGTCTGGCCATACGTCATCGCGAGGCCGGCGGACTTCACGTTGGTTCCTGTGCGCAGCGTCAGCCGCTGCTCGTGCGTCGGGACGAGTCCGGGCGCATAGTCGCTGCTCGCGGCACCGGCCATGCTTCGAATCTGGAGGAGCGGCGCCGACGTCGTTCCACCGTCGTGGCGGGTCAGGACGTTGATCACGCCGCTGATCGCATCCGAGCCGTACAAGGCGGACCCCTGCGGGCCACGAATGACCTCGATCCGGTCGACGACATCAGGGTTGAGCTGGCTCACCAGCAATGGATTCGCGACCTCCACCCCGTCGATGTAGATCTTCGGCGAGCTGGAGCCGAACGAGCTCGCACCGCGAATGCCGCCGTACTGTGACACCAGTGCCGATGGACCCTGCGTCCACGACCACAGCCCGGGTACTGCGGCATCGAGCACGTCCGACAGCGAGCCTTGCGCCTGCCGCCTGAGCTGCTCCCCGTCAATGACCTCCATGCCGACGACCAGCGAGCGCCGCGGAACTCCGATGGCATTGCCCGTCACGACGACACGCTCCAGCACACTCACGCCCGCGGTGGCGGTCGACGCAGTCTTTACCGCCGCCAGTGTCGGCGACAGCACCGCTCGGCCGGCAACGACCGTCGCCTCGACGGTGCCGCCGCGGAGGAGGGCGGCGAGTATCGCACCCACTGGTTGATCATCGGCGGCCACGCATACCCGGCTGTCGACCGGGAGAAAGTCCGCAGAGTACGCGAGGCGCACCCCGGAGGCAGCACTCAGCCGGTCGAGAGCCTCGCGCAGGGAGACGTCGTGCGCGTGCAGCGTGGAGCGGATGTCGAGCGGAGCAGTCCAACCACCGGGCGGCGCAGCCACGAGCCCATCCTCGCACGCGCGCTGCGCGCGCGCGCGCGCGGGATGCAGCAAGATGACAGCGGCGGCGATAAACGCCCGGGTGAACGAAGCGGAAATGCGCATGAGGTATACAAAACGATACCCGCCGCGCCGCTCCCCCGCCATCACTTCGCCGTTGCGCCCGCCTGCAGCGATACGATGTGGAGGACGCCACCCTCCTCCTTCAGCGCCCCTCCGATGGTGGCGGCGACGATGCGCGCCACGTCGGCCGCGGACAGGCCACGGTCGAAGTTCGCCGTGACCGGCCGCTTCGCGAATACGGAGTCCACCTTCACTTCGACGCCGTACCAGCGGCGGAGATCCGCCGTCACCTGCGTCACCGACGCATCGCGGAACACGAGGCGACCCTGCGTCCACGCCGCATCGTCGGCCCCGGCGGCGGCACGCTGCACCTGGATGCCACCGCTGGCGGCGACGACCGCAACGTCACCAGCGCCAAGTGTCTGGCGTGAGGCGCCAGAATGCTCCTGGACTTCGACCGCGCCCTCGCTCACGACGACTCTCGCTCCCTCGGCGAAGTCGCTGTGCACCGAGAACACCGTTCCCACGTCGCGCACGGTGGCGGCCGACGTGTGAATGACGAATGCATGCGCCGGATCGTGCACCACGGTGAAGCGCGCCTCGCCCACCAGCGTCATCTCGCGCGCGGCGGATCCGAAGTTTGCCGCCAGCGTGAGGCGGCTGCCCGGACCGAGCAGGACACGGCTTCCATCGGGCAACGTGAGGGAGTCCATCACGCCGGGCGCGGTGGCGTAGTCCTTTTGAACGACCGCCGCGGCGGGAGTCGAGAGGAACGCGCGCCACAGGACGCCGGCGCCTGCGACGACCAGCACCGCCGCGGCCGCAGACAGGCGCGCATGGCGCCAGCGGGTGCGGTACGCGTCGAGCGAAACGACCGGGGCGCGAGGGCGAACTTCCGCGATCCGCGGATCGTCCAGGGCGCGTGCCCGCACCGATGCCAGCGCCGCCTCGACCTCCGCATGCGTGGGGGCGACGGGCTCGTCGGCACGCATCGCCTGCATCAGCGCGCTCACCAGCGCCGAACGTGACGGATGCTCCTCGAGCAGGCGGGACATGGCCGCACGCTCCTCGGTCGTCCCCTCGCCGGCGACGAATCGCGCGAGGGCGTCCCAGTCTGCGTCGGACGGGTCGAAAGGGGCAAGGTGCTGATCGGTCATGTCACAGAGACACCAGTCTGTCGTTACACCCCATGTCGTGGGGGCGGGTCGTTCACGGCGCCGTCAGGGGCGCGCCAGTACGTTGATCAGCGAAGGACCCGTCCGACGGCGCGCATCCGTGGACTGTTACATTATGCATCGCCCCGGCTCGAATGACCAGCGACACGGACCACGTGGACGAATCGGAACTCCTGACGCGACTTCGTGCTGGCGACGACGACGCTTACTCGACGATCTTCCGGGAACACTATCCGGCGCTCGTCATCAGCGCCACGCGTCTTCTCGGCGAACGGGCATCCGCGGAAGAGATCGCGCAGGACGTGCTGCTGGAGCTGTGGCGACGTCGATCCACACTGGAGCTGACCGGTCCGGTGCGCGCCTACCTGCATTCGGCAGCACGCAACCGAGCGCTCAATCGCCTGCGGCAGGGACGAACGGCCCAACGCGGCGAGGTGTACGTACGGGGTCCGTCCGAGTCGCCGCCGGCGGACGCGCGTGTCATCGCTGGCGAACTCGCCGGCGCAGTGGCCCAGGCCATTGCCTCCCTGTCGGAGCCGCAGCGCGAGGTGTTCGACATGAGCCGGACGCGCGGCCTCACGTACAACGAAATCGCGGCGGTCCTCTTGATCTCGGTGAAGAGCGTGGAAGCGCGAATGGGACGCGCGCTCAAGCAGCTTCGCGAGCAGCTCGCACCCTGGCTTCCCGAGGGCGGTGGCTGGTAATACGACGTTGATGGGCGCAACAGGAGCCGAACGCACGCGAACCCCCACCGGAACGCGCACGCCCGACCCTGTCACTGCCTATTTTTTCGGTCCGAGCCCGCGGAACGGCCGCCGATCCGGTTCCCATTGCTTCAGACACGCGAGCTGAAATACACCCTACGCTCAGAACGGCGTGACGAGGTACGACAGTCCGTTGGCATCGTGGGTGAACGTTACGCGCATGGACGGCTTCAGGAATTTCCGGTCGAAGTAGTTGTCGGGGTGGTCGTGACTGTAGTTCACGGCCTTCTGTCCGGCGAAGACGCCGAGGAATGCGCCGAGGGCGATGTCGCTGGCCCAGTGCTCGTCGAGGTACATGCGTGAGAGGGACGGCAACGCGGCGGCCGCGTACAGAACCGGCGCAATGACGGCCCGGTCCGGTGTGTCGCGCCGCCGCATCTCGGTGACAAGGCCCGATGCAACCGCGTAGCTCGCCATGGCATGCATCGAGGGAAACGCCCGGTAGTTGAAGCTCCGGAAGCCCTGGAACCAGTTGAAGTCGTACGGCTGGCCGTTCCGCTTCTCGCCCACCTGGTCGATGACGTACGGCCGGCTGCGGCCGAGCGCCCCGCGGATGACCTGGATGAACATCGCCGTGGCGGCGACGCCTTCGGTCGTGTGTAGGGCCACATCGGCGGTGCCTTCGTCGCGACGCCATCGGGCGATGCCCCAGACGGTGGCGCCCGTGATCATGAAGACCGTCTCCGTCGCATGGCTCGCACGATTGGCGGCGCTGGTAATTCCGGGGTGGTTCACCTGAAACACGGAATCGTAGAGTGCGTGCGCGATGCGGATGTCGAGCGTCGAGACGACGGCAGTGGCCAATGTGGCACCGGCGAAGAGCGTGAGGTCGCGGGACGTGATCAGCGGCGCGGGCGCCTGTGCCACGAGCGGCGGCGCCGCCGGCAGGGCGACGATCAGGAGCCCAAGGGTCGTTACCCAACGCCTCGCAATTTTCGAATGGCGGCCGCGGTTCACTGGACGTTCACGGCCACAGGACCGTCAGCGACGGGCCGACTGATGCACTCGTACAGCACGGCGGTGAGTGCGGCGATCGCCAGACCGAGACACCAACCGCCGATCACGTCGGTGGCCCAGTGGACATCGAGGTATACGCGACTCAGCCCGATGACGAACGGCGCGAGTGTCGCGATGACCATCGCCACCGAGCCTGACACGACACGCTCGCGCCACAGCAGGTAGCCGATCGTGCAGCACACGGCGCTCGAGGTCGTGGCGTGCGCGGAGGGAAACGAGTAGGTCCCCTCGAATGCGTTGCCGACGCCCGACGGACGCGTGCGTTGGACAATGGATTTCGTGCCCAGGTACGCCAGCACGGCGGCAGCGGAGGGAATCAGGCCAATCAGCGGGAGCATAGAGCGGCGACGGATCGAAAGTATGAGGAGTGCGGCGGCCGAGTAGACGATCATCGGCGTGACGGAACCATATGTCGACACGAACGAGAAGAAGGCGACTCCCACCGACGCGCTGTTCGAGACAAGCCAGGCGCGAACGGCGTCGTCGAATGCCACCGTCCGGTGCTGGTGCACGACGATGCCGAGGACGACGAACACCGCGAAAGCCGCGACGCCGACCCGCAGCGACGGCGCCAGCAAGCGCGGAACTGCAACCGCTGTCCTGGCGGGTCGCTCACGCTGGAGCGGCGTAGTTCCTGCCTCCGTTGAGCCCACTGAGTCGGACATGCGCGTCGCCAAGTGCAGGTTTCGGGCGCGCGGATCGATCCTGAGCGAACATTCCGTCCCTCACTGGAGATGCGTTGAGGCCGTTCCGCAGCGTGGCAGCTATGCGGCGCATCACGTCGCTCACCGTCGTGCTCGTGCTCGCCGGCTGCGCGCGTGAGGCGCCGTCGACGCTCCCGGACGCTCCGGACGTGGCGCCGTCGCCCGCGCGCGCGACGGCCTCGCGCCTGAGCGTGCCGCTCGAATACGACTTTACCGCGGTCCTGCGCCTCGTCGAGGAGATCGTCCCCAGAAGTTCGGGTCGATCGACAGCGTGAAAGAGATGGGGGACAATGACCATCGGCACTATGCGTACGAGGCGGTGCGAGGTCCCTTCACCGCCTTCGCCGACGGCAACCTGATGCACCTGCGCGCGACGCTCACGTATCAGGCACGCGGGTACATCAAACCGGTCATCGGTCCGACGATCAGTGCGGGCTGTGGCGGCGACAAGGATTCACCGCGTCTCATCGTCGAGCTCGCGACGCCGCTGTCGCTGACGGACAACTGGCACCTCGCCTCACACGCGCGCGTCGTGAGCGTGCGACCCGCGACGACGGAACAGCGCGATCACTGCGACGTCAGCATCCTGCACAAGGATGTCACCGCGCAGGTGGTCGAAGCGGCCCAGGCGGGGCTCACCAGCCAGCTTCCGATGATCGATCGCAAGATCGCGGGCGTGGACCTCAAGGGTCACGTCGCCGAGTGGTGGGCGATGCTCTCGAAACCGATTCAATTGGCGCCGGAGGTGTGGATCGTCCTCGCGCCCGAGCGGCTGAGCATCGGCAAGGTTCGCGGTCAAAGCAAGGTGCTCACGGTGCCCGTCAGTCTCGACGCGCACCCGACGATCGTCACCAGCCGCACAGAGCCGGTCGTTGCCGTGCTCGCCGTACCGCCGCTCGGCCGCGATAGCGCGACGGACGGCTACCACATCGTGATGGATGGCGTCGTCGACTATGGAACGGCATCGCGTGAGCTGACGGCTGCGCTCAGCGCGAAATCGTTCACGCAATCGGGACACACGGTGAGCATCAGCAGCGTCGCGATCATTCCGCAGGCGAAGGGCCGCCTTGGCGTGTCGGCGGTATTTGCCGGCGACGCGAAGGGCACGGTCCACCTGAGCGGCACGCCGCGCATCGACCACGCGCACGACATGATCGTGGTGCCGGATCTCGACTTCGACCTCCGGACAGACAACCCGTTGCTGCAGTCGTACTCGTGGCTCAAGTCGGATGCGTTACGCACGGAGCTTCGTTCACGCGCGCGCATCGGCACGGCGCCGGTGCTCGTGCGCGGCAAGACGCTCCTGTTGGAAGGATTGAACAGGAAGATCGGCGACGCGCTGACGTTGACCGCGACGGTGGACTCGGTGGCGGTGCTTGGGCTTTTTGTGACGCGTGACGGCATGGTCGTGCGCGCGGAAGCTCGTGGTCAGGCGGGGGTGTCCGTGAAGCAATAGGGGTCGGACAGTCTGACAGTCTGACCCGCTTCGCGCTTCGCGCTCGCTCGTCTGACAGCGGGTCAACTGAAGTCTGACAGCTGTGGCCTACACGAGCTTGTCCCCAGCCGCTCAGAGCGCCGGGCATGCGAAACTGTCTTAGCGTACAAACGTTCGGAGGCGAGGGACGCGGTTGTGTAGCCCATAGCTGTCAGACCAGTCGGTCGACCCGCTGTCAGACGAGCCGCCGCGCAGCGGCGGCGGGGCAGACTGTCAGACTGTCCGACCCGAGGGTGCCAAGCCGGCCATCATGCGCAGCAGGAGTTCCTGCGAGGCGTCGTCGCGACGGACTTCGCCTACCAACCGGCCCTCGCGCAGCACGAGGATGCGCTCCGAGAGGCGCAGCACCTCGGGCAGTTCACTCGAGATCACGAGAATCGCGGTACCCTGCGCGGCGAGCTCGCCGATCAAGGCGTGAATCTCCGCCTTCGCGCCGACGTCCACGCCGCGCGTGGGCTCGTCGAGAAGCAGGACCTGCGGTCGCGCCGCGAGCCACTTCGCGAGCACCACTTTCTGCTGGTTGCCGCCGGACAATCCCGCAACGACCGCATCGAGTCCCGGCGTGCGAACGCGGAGGCGCTCGAACAGTGTGCTCGTCTGCGCGCGCTCGCGCGCGCGCCAGATCCACGTGAAGCGCGACAGCCGAGGCAGCGTGGGCAGTGACGTGTTGCGCATCGCGCTCTCCGTGAGCACCAGTCCCTGGCGCTTGCGGTCCTCGGGAACGAATCCGATCCCGAGTGCGATCGCCTGCTGCGGATCGCGAATGTCGACTGGCTTGCCGCGCACGAAGAGCTGACCCGCACTGAGCGCGTCGAGTCCGAACAGCGCGCAGGCGACTTCGGATCGTCCAGCGCCCATCAAACCGGCGAGCCCGACCACCTCACCGGCGTGCAAGGTCAGCGACACGTCCTCGAATCGCCCGGGAATCGTGAGTCCCTCGGCGCGCAACACCTCATCCCCGAGCGTGGTAGCACGAGGTGTCGGGATATACTCGGCGATCGAACGGCCGATCATCATCTCGACCAGCTCGTCCTCCGTGAGGCCAGTAGTCGGACGCGTTGCGACGTGACCTCCGTCGCGCAGCACGCTCACCGCGTCGCAAAGCGCGAAGATCTCCGGCATGCGGTGCGACACGTAGATGCACGTGACGCCACGCGCCTTCAACCTTCCCAACAGTTCGTACAACCGCTCAGCCTCCGATTGACTGAGGCTGCTCGTGGGTTCGTCGAATACGATGATGCGTGCGCCGCCACCAACGGCCGCGGCGATCTGCACCATCTGTCGATTGCCGATGGAGAGCTCGCCGAGACGACCGCGCACGTCGAGTGAGGTTCCGGTTTCGGCGAGGAGCGCGGTGGCGCGACGCTCCATCTCCGCGAAGTCCACGAGTCCGCGGCGCTTCGGGATGTCACCGAGGCAAAGGTTTTCGGCGACGGACATGTTCTCGCAGAACGCGAGCTCCTGGTGCACCATCCCGATGCCCGCCGCGATCGCGTCGTGCGGCGTGTGCAGGTGCACTTCCTCGCCGAATACATAGACCTTGCCTTCGTCGGGCGATTGCAGGCCTGCGAGGATCTTGCCGAGCGTGCTCTTGCCCGCGCCGTTCTCGCCGCACAGCGCGTGACATGAACCCGCCGCGATGCTGAGCGACACATCGATCAGTGCCTGCACGCCGGGAAAACGCTTCCCAACGTGCTCGAACCGGACGGCATCGTCGCTCATACGCAGTTACTGCTTCAGCGCGAGGTAGGCCGGATTGACGTTGGTGAATCCCCAGTCCTTCAACTGCCGCGACCAGGCGCCGAGGTTGTCCTTCGACACGCGGACGAGCTCCATCGGCATGATGGCAGCCGGCGGATCCTTCTTGTCGTGCACCTTGGCGTACAGCGTGCGAACGCCGACGTCGCCCCAGAGGTAGACCGGCTGCGCGAGCAGCACCGGAGCGATGCCCTTCTCGACGTACGCCAGCTCGTCAGGCAGTGCATCGACGGAGACGACCTTCTGCTTCTTCGGGTCGAGGTCGGTCAGCAGCGTCTGCGTGAAGAGCGGCCAGCCGCCGATCATCGCCCACCCGGTGATCTCGGGATAGGCGTTGTTCGCGCGAATGACTTCAGCCGCTGCGTCCTGCGCCGTCTCGATGTGGTTGAACGTGCCGACGATGGTGATGCCGGGGTATTTCTTCGCCTCGTCCTTCACGCCCTGGACGCGCATCTGGAGGTTGGGCGCATTCTGGTTGCCGGCGAGGATCGCCACCTTGCCCTTCCCACCGAGCTGCTTCGCGAGCTCGGACATCGTGGTGACGCCGGTCTTGTGATCGTCCACACCATAGAAGGCAAAGCGCTTCGACTTCGGCGCATCGCTGTCGAACATCATCACGGGCACGCCGCGATCCACCGCGTCGTTGATCGCGCCTGTGACCTTGCCCGCGTCCGATGCGGACAACAGGACGGCGCTCGCCCCGTCGTTTACGGCCTGTCGGATGCGCTGCGCCTGCACCTCGCCATCCTCCTGCGGCGGCGTGAGCCACATGATCTCGACCGGCACGTTGTTCTTCTGCGACAGATCCTTCGCGGCCGCTTCCGCGCCGGTGCGCGCAGCGAGGAACACCGCGTTCGTCGAACTCTTCGCGATCATGGCGATGACGATCTTGTCGCCGCCCGCCGCCTTCGGGGTGCCGGCCGTCTTCGCTCCCGTATCCACCGCGGTCTTGTCGGCCGAGCCGCCGCCGCATGCCACCAGCGCAACTCCGACGGCGCACGTTGCCGTCCGCCACATGATGCTCCTTTTCATTCCATTCTCCACGAAGATGATGTCAGGCCCTGGCGCGCGATCCCTCGGCCGACCGCCCCAGACGCCGGGCGGTGACGCGGGTACTCCATTGGTCGATGACGACGGCCACGATGATCGCGCAGCCGATCACGATCCATTCGTAATTCTGGTCGAAGTGCAACGTACGAATCGACTGGCGAATGAGCACGATGAGCAGCGCACCGAGCATCGCGCCCAGGGCACTTCCCTTCCCGCCGATGAGGCTCGCGCCGCCGACGACCGCGGACGCGATGACGTAGAGCTCATAGCCCTGCCCGTCCCCCGATGACGCGGAGCCATAGAAGCTGGCGCCCAGGTAAGCGGACAAACCCGCCGTGAGCCCCGAGATGGCGAACACGCCGATCTGGATTCGTGCCAGCGACAAGCCCGCGAACCGGCTGGCCTCGACGTTGCCACCGAATGCGAAGATGTGTCGGCCCATCACGGTGCGGGTCAGGTAAATCGCGCCGACGATGGTGAGTGCGATCATCGACAGCATCGGCACCGGATACAGCCCAACGGACATGCCGAGCGATGCCTTCGCGACGTGCGTGAGCGACGTCGGCACCAGGATGCTCTCCGCCTTGGTGGTCACGAACGCGATGCCGCGCAGCACCCACATGGTGCCGAGCGTGATGATGAACGGGTGGACGCGCAGTATGACGACGAGGGCGCCGTTCAGGAGGCCGCAGAGGAGGCCAATTCCGGCGCAGATGGCAAGTGCGGTCCATGCGGTGGCACCGTCGCCCATTGGCCCGATGGACCGAAGCGTCATCGCCATGGTGACGCCGGCCAGCGCATAGATGGATCCGACCGACAGGTCGATGCCGCCGGAGATGATGACCATCGTCGCGCCGATCGCCATCATGGCGAAGAAGGTCGCGTCGGTCGCGGTCTGCACCAGCGTGTTGGCGTTCCAGAAGTTGTTGACCGTTATGCCGGTCGAGCGGTCGAGGTGCGATCCGGCGAGCAGCGTCAGCGCGAGCGTCACGAGCACGAGCACGATCACGAGCCCCGTTTCCTGCGAGGCGATCAGCCGGCGAACGAAAGGATGCACGCGTCAGGTGTCGAGGAGGTCGAGCGACTTCGCGGAGTATCGCATGGCGCTTGGCCGAATGCGAGTGGTGTTGCGACTCGCGCTGGACGGCATGCTCACTTCTCGGCAGATTGCAGATGGACCAGCGCCTCCTTCCCGCGCGCATACCTCCGATTCGGGGTTTCATCCATGAAGGTCAGCTTCAAGGTCAACGGCGAGGCAAGGACCGTCGACGTGCCCGGCGACATGCCGCTCCTGTGGACGCTTCGCGATACACTCGAGCTCAAGGGCACGAAGTTCGGCTGCGGACTCTCGCAATGCGGCGCCTGCACCGTGCACTTCAGCGGCACCGCGATGCGGTCGTGCATGACGCCCATCTCGTCCTGCCAGGGCGCGGACATCACCACGATCGAGGGCTTATCGACGACCGGCACGCACGCACTGCAGCGCGCATGGGAGGAGCTCGACGTCCCGCAGTGCGGGTACTGCCAGGCGGGGCAGATCATGGCCGCGGCATCGCTGCTCGCGAAGACTCCGCATCCGACGGATTCGGAGATCGACGATGCGATGAATGGCAACCTGTGTCGCTGCGCCACGTACCTTCGCATCCGACAGGCCATTCATCGGGCTGCCGACCTGCAGGCGCAGGCCGTTCAGGCGGGTGAGCCGAAGAAGCTGAGGGGGAGCAAGCCATGAACGCCACCACTGCTGTTTCGCGACGCGACTTCCTGCGCGTGTCGGCCATCGCCGGCGGAGGCATCCTCCTGGCGAGCTACATCGACCCACTTGGCGCCAGCGAGGCTGGAGCGTCGGCTACGGCGGCCGATGCAACATTGAGCGCGTACATCCGGCTGACACCGGACGGCATCATCACGATCATCGCGAAGAACCCCGAGGTCGGCCAGGGCGTGAAGACGATGCTGCCGATGCTCATCGCGGAGGAGCTCGACGTCGAGTGGAAGAACGTCCGCATTCAGCAGGGCGATCTCGACACGAAGAATTTCCAGGGCCAGGTGGCCGGTGGCAGCACCGCGACGCCGAACAACTGGCTGCCGATGCGTCGTGTCGGAGCGGCGGGTCGCGCAATGATGATCGCCGCGGCCGCGCAGACGTGGAACGTGCCCGTCACTGAATGTGAGACGGAGAAGGGAGTCGTCTACCATCGCGCGAGCAAGCGGTCGTCGACCTACGGCGAGCTCTCGACCAAGGCAGCGACGATGTCGGCGCCCGACCTCGCGACCGTCACGCTCAAGGATCCAAAGACGTTCACCATCATCGGACAACGCGTGCGCGGCGTGGACACGCACAAGATCGTCACCGGCGTTCCGATGTACGGCATCGACGTCGTCGTGCCGGGCATGCTGTACGCCACGTTCGTGAAGTGTCCGGTGTTCGGCGGAAAGGTCGAGAGCGCGAACGTCGATGCGATCAAGGCGTTACCCGGAGTGCGCCATGCGTTCGTCGTCGACGGCACGGCGAACCTGACTGGCCTCATGCCCGGCGTGGCGATCGTTGCCGACAGCTGGTGGCAGGCGCGGAGTGCGCGCACGAAGCTCAAGGTGACGTGGAATGAAGGAACGACGGCGAGCCAGAGTAGCGCGAGCTTCGCCGCACAGGCCGCGGCCTTCGCGAAGGGACCCGCGCAGCGATCGCTCCGCAAGGATGGCGACGTCGATGCCGCGCTCGCGAGCGCAACCAAGCGCGTGAGCGGCGACTACTCCTATCCGTTCATCGCGCATGCGTCGCTCGAGCCGCAGAACTGTACGGCCCACTGGAAGCCGGATGGGCAGCTCGAGATGTGGGCACCGTCGCAGAACCCCGCGGCCGGCCGAGGGCTCATTGTGCAGACGCTCGGCATCAAGGACACGGACATCACGATTCATATCACGCGCTCCGGCGGTGGGTTCGGCCGTCGGCTCATGAACGACTACATGGTGGAGGCGGCGGCGATCGCCAAGGTGGTCGGCATGCCGGTGAAGTTGTTGTGGACGCGCGAAGACGACATCCAGCACGATTTCTATCGTCCTGCGGGATTCCACTACCTCACCGGCGGCGTGGATGCCGCGGGCAAGGTCGTGGCGTGGCGCAATCACTTCGTGTCGTTCGGCGATGGACAGAATTTCGCGGCGGGCGCAAACATCGGCGGGACGGAGTTCCCGCAGCACTTCGTCCCGAACTTCGCTCTCGATGCCTCGGTCATGCCGCTCGGTGTTCCTACGGGCTATCTGCGTGCGCCCGGTAGCAACGGCATCGCGTTCGCGACACAGTCGTTCATCGACGAGCTCGCGCACGCAGCCGGGAAGGATCCGTTGCAGTTCCGGCTCGACATGCTCGCATCTCCGATTGCCGAAACGGCTGGCACGGGCCCACAACAGGCGCCGTACGACGGCGCTCGTGCGCGCGGCGTGCTGGAGCGCGTGCGGGAGGTGTCAGGCTGGGGCAAGACACCCCTGACCCGCGGCACAGGGATGGGGGTCGCGTTTCACTTCAGCCACCGTGGCTACTTCGCCGAGGTCGTGAAGGCGAGTGTGAGCAAGGAGGGAAAGCTGAAGGTGGAGAAGGTGTGGGTAGCGGGCGACATCGGCAGCGAGATCATCAATCCACTGAATGCCGAGAATCAAGTACAGGGTTCGGTGCAGGACGGGCTCGCGCAGGCGCTCGGCCAGGAGATCACGATCGACAAGGGACGGACGGTGCAAAGCAGCTTTGATGACTTTCCCTTGTTGCGATTTGCCGAGGCGGTGCCGGTGGAGGTGCACTTCGTGAAGTCTTCAGTTTCGCCAACGGGGCTTGGCGAGCCGGCGCTGCCGCCTGTGCCACCGGCGCTGTGCAATGCAATCTTTGCTGCTACGGGGAAGAGGGTTCGCTCGCTGCCGCTGTCCAATCAGGATCTACGGTGGGGATGAACTGAAGCTTGGGCCTGGGCTCGGGCCTGGGTCTGAGCTTGGGCCTCGGCACTGCAGCCGCAGAGCCGTCAGTTAACAGCTATCTGCATCAGTTTCCAGTAAAGCGGAACTGAAAAGCAATTCACCACGGAGGACACAGAGGACACGGAGGAAGGCGGAACAGCGCAGTCCTCCGTGTCCTCTGTGACCTCCGTGGTAAAATGCAGTGCCTTTGGAACTCTGTTCGCCTCGGCACCTGAAGCGCGGTATCGCCTATCGCTCGCGGGAAGTGACCAACGTCGCAAGGCTGCGTGCTGGCATCCGCAGCGTTTCGCCGGGGCCGACCAGTCCACTGTACGACAGGTTCACGCCGCGCTCGTTCGTCGTTCGGTAAACGCGCATCGGGCGATTCAGCGGTGTGCGCAGCTCCACGTCGCGGTCTGACGTGCTGCGATTTGCGATCACCGTCACAACATCGCTGGTGGATGGATCGCGATAGGCGCTCACCTGGAGCTCCGCGTCCGTGCTGTCGGCACCGGGGCCCCTCACCTCCGCTCCAATCCGGCGCATGCCGGGGCGCACGAAGCGGGAGAAGTGGCCCATTGCCCACAGCATCTTCGTGTCGCGCACCGTGCCCGTGAGCGTGTCGTGGTCCATGTAGAGCAGGCCGTCCTTGAAATCGTAGGGCGTGACCGCAATCCACCAGTGCCATGCGCTCGCCTGCGCGTAGACCATGTCGGCGTGAATGATCCCGGCGATGTAAAGCGCCGCGTCGATCGTGGAATCGCGGCCACGTCCACGGATGTGCGGCGTGTTCTCGAGCACACAGTATTCCGTCTGCCAGAACTGAAGCGTCGGATCGACCGATGCGATTGCCTCGTGCAGGCGGGTGCGGACCGCACGCAGCGTGTCGCGCGGATACGTCGTGTGGTAGCTGTGCGAGGCGATGGCATGGACGACGTTTGGCAGGTCGCCGACGTACGAGGGCGACCGAGGCCCGAACCAGGCCTGGACCTGATCTCCGCGCGTCGGCTTGTCGCCCCTCTCGTAGACGTAGTTCATCCGTCCTGACTCGCCGATGGAGATCTTCGTCGGCAGGTGGGCGGCCTGCAACGTGCCGCTGAGCGTTCGCGTCATCGCGGCCATCTCGTCGACACGCCAGGGCGAACCTTCCTGCCCGTTCAGCCAGTCCCACTGTGGCTCATTGAATGGACTCAGATAGTCCAGCCGGATGCTGTCGCGACGCTCCAGCTCGATCACCGTGTTCGTCAGGAACTTCGCGTACTCGGGATAGCGCGCGGGTGCGATGTTGGCCGAATCGCCACCCGATGAGTTGGCGCGGCCGTTTCGAGTGAGTGCCGTCGGCGGGCTGTTCACGAATCCGATGAACGTGTTCACGCCGCGGGCCTTTGCCGCACGCATGAATGCACGCTGGCCGGCCTGCTGTGTCCAGTCGTAGCCGCCGTCGCGCTGGAGAAATCCGCTCGCTCGTCGCCAACGGTCGTTGATCTTGCTGGAATCGCCCGGAGTTGCACTGCCCGCTCCGATTTCGAACCGATAGGCCGAGAGTCCGATGCCGACCGGTGAACCGTCAGGGCGCGTCTTCGTGCTGAAGAGGAGATCAGCGGCCCGCTCGCGCTGTGCCTCCGGCCAGTACTTCCCGAGGAACTGGATGCTCCACGCATCCGACGCGGCGAAGCTGTGGATGACCTGGAATTCCTGCTCCGGGTGAATCGTCACCACCATGCGATCGGCGGACGGCAAACCACCGGTCCATCCGCCGAGGATTGCACCGGCAGCGAGTAGAGCGACGACCGCAGTCGTCCCACGGCCGCGCATCACGAGCGACGAGTGCGCGCGGGCGACACGCCCACGGCGCCTTGCCGGGGCAGTGTCACACGCGGAGCTTCACGTGGCCGCCGTCCACTCCAACATTCGTCGCCCTCAATGCCACTCGTCTCGGTCTTCATATCGATCGCCGTCCTGCTCGTGCTCGTGCTGGCAGTGAAGCTCGACGCCTTCTTCGCGCTGATCATCACCGCGTTCGTGGTTGGCGTGTTGAACGGCATGGACCTCCTGTCGGTGCTGCAATCGGTTCTGAAAGGCATCGGCGCGACACTCGGCAGCGTGGCACTCATACTCGTTTTTGGCGCAATGCTCGGCAAGCTGGTAGCCGAGAGCGGCGCGGCGCGCGCGATCGCGGACTGGCTGGTGGCGAAGTCGGGCATGCGCGGCATCCAGTTCGCCATGGCCGCGACCGGGCTGCTCGTCGGCCTGCCGATGCTGTACAACGCCGGATTCATCGTGCTCATCCCACTCGTCTATGGGCTGTCGGCAACGACCGGCCTGCCGCTGCTGTACCTCGGCATCCCGCTGGCGTCCGCCCTCTCCGTTACCCACGGATTCCTGCCGCCCCATCCGGCGCCGACGTTCATGGCGTTCGCGTATGGTGCCAACGTGAACCGGACGCTGGCGCTCGGACTGGTGGCCGCCATTCCCGCGTGCCTCGTGGGCGGCATCGGGCTGGCGCGCGTGCTGGCTCGACTGCCCATTCGCAACGCGCCGCCGCCAGCTGGGTTTCGCGATGCTGCCGACGTCGTGCCACGCGAACTTCCCGGTGTGGGCGTCAGCATCGGCACGATGCTCATCCCCGTCGCACTGATGTTGTTCGGTGCCCTGGTGGACGCCGCCACGCACACGACGGGCATCGACCCATTCCGCGCCGACTACGACTTTCACGCGGGACTCGCGGCGGCCGTGCCGGATCCACGACTGCGCGCGTTCGTCGTGGCAACGAAGTTCCTCGGTAACGCGAACATCGCGGTCTTCGTGGCGGTTCTCGTGGCGCTCTACACGCTTGGCACGAGGCGCGGGCGGAGCATGCCCGAGCTCATGGAAACGGTGCGAGTCGGCGTGGCGGGGATCGCGATGATCCTGCTCATCATCGCGGCGGGCGGGGCGTTCTCGCAGGTGCTGCGGGACGCCGGCGTCGGCGACTACGTCGCGCATCGCGCCGCCGAACTGAAGCTCAATCCACTCCTGCTCGCGTTCGGCATCGCGTCGCTGATGCGGCTGGCCGTTGGCTCCGCGACCGTTGCCGGAATGACGACGGTTGGCATCGTGGCGCCGATGATCGGCGCGAGCGGGGCGAGTCCCGAGCTGATGGTGCTCGCCACCGGCGCGGGCAGCCTGATGTTCTCGCACTTCAACGATACCGGTTTCTGGATGTTCAAGGAGTACTTCAACCTCACCGTGCCCGAGACGCTCGCCACCTGGACGGTCATGGAGCTGACCGTGGCCCTCACCGGAATGGCGATGGTTCTCCTGATGGCAACGTTTACCTGAACCTTCGTTTCATTCCTGGTGTGCTCCGTCCTCCGCCGTCGGTATTCCGCTTCTGGCGTCGTGAGTTCTACCGATATCAGTCGGAAAGGTCCCGGACGGCGGTAGAACTCACGACACCAGCGGCAGAAGCGGTTGACGGACGTCGGAGCCAGCCAACCCGAATTCAGCGTACTTCCGCCCGACCGCGTTACCGCTTCATCTCACATAACTTCACAAATCACCTTCCCATGCATCCTTCGCGTGTCCTGACACACCTCGCATTCGCGGCGATCGCCGCCGTCGCCGTTGTCGCACCTCATGCGCATGCGCAGAACGCGCGAACCCCCACCGCGGTCCAGTACCTCTCGGGCACCGGAAGCGACAGCACGGTGAACTGGGACTTCCGCGTGAGTGGAGGACGCAAGGCGGGTGTATGGTCCACCATCCCGGTTCCGTCGAATTGGGAGATGCAGGGCTTCGGCACGTACATGTACAGCGACGACTGGTCGAAGACACCCGCTCCGGACAGCGTGGGCGAATACCGCCAGCAGTTCCGCGTTCCAGCGGATTGGCGCGGCAAGCGCGTGACGATCGTCGTCGGCGCATCGATGACCGACACGGACGTCCGGATCAACGGACGATCGGCCGGCCCGACCCACCGCGGTGGATTCTACGAGTTCCGTTACGACGTCACCGATCTCGTGAAGCCCGGCGACGACAATCAGCTCGAGGTCAGGGTCAAGAAGTTCTCATCGGACAGCTCGATCAATCGCGCCGAGCGTCAGTCGGACTTCTGGCTGTTCGGCGGAATCTTCCGCCCGGTGTGGCTCGAGGCGGTCCCCGTTCAACACATCGCGCACGTCGCGATCGACGCGAAGCACACCGGCGCATTCAGCGCTGACGTCGACGTGGACAGCGCGCGCGCGGGCACCAGGCTCACCGCGCAGGTCGAAAGCCTGAATGGCGCAGCGGTCGGCGCGCCGTTCTCCGTGGCGGTTCCCGCGGGCCGGTCTCGCGTGACGATCAAGTCGTCGCTCACCGGCATCAAGCAGTGGTCTGCTGAGTGGCCGAATCTGTATCGCGTCCGCTTCCGCCTCGCGAGCGCCGGCGCACCGGGACACGAGGTCGTCCAGCGCTTCGGGTTTCGCACCATCGAGGTCCGTGTGCACGACGGATTCTACGTCAACGGATTTCCCATTCATTTGAAGGGCAGTGACCGGCACACGTTCTGGCCAACGACCGGCCGCGCCACGAACAAGGCGCTGAGCATCAAGGACGTGAAGCTCATGAAGGAGATGAACATGAACGCGGTGCGGATGTCCCACTATCCGCCCGACGCGCACTTCCTCGACGTCTGCGACTCGCTCGGCCTCTACGTCCTCGATGAGCTGACCGGCTGGCAGAAGTCGTACAGCACGGCGGCGGGGTTGCCCCTCGTGCCCGAGCTCGTGGATCGCGACGTGAATCATCCGTCGATCGTGCTGTGGGACAATGGCAATGAAGGAGGATGGAACCGCGCGCTCGACGGCGAGTTTGCGAAGTACGACCCGCAGAAGCGCAACGTGATCCATCCCTGGGAGAATTTCGGCGGCATCAACACCGGCCACTACGAGCAGTTCGACTGCTGCGCCGCGTGGTTCTTTCACGGCGACGACCTCATCATGCCCACCGAGATGATGCATGGTCTCTATGACGGCGGCGCTGGCGCGGGGCTCGAGGAGTGGTGGAACGCGACACTGGCAAGTCCCGTCGGACTCGGCGGATTCATCTGGTCGTTCGCCGATGAGGGCATCGTGCGGGAGGATCAGGGCGGTCGCATCGACGTGTCCGGCAACCGCGCGCCGGATGGCATCCTTGGACCCTACCGCGAAAAGGAAGCGAGCTTCTATACGGTGAAGCGGCTGTGGGCGCCTGTGTACATCCCGCGCGCGGAGCAAAGCCGCCTGCCGACAACGTTCGACGGAACGCTTCGCGTGGAGAATCGCTACGACAACACCGATCTCCGTCAGGTGAAGTTCAGCTGGCAGTTGCTCGACTTCCCGGGTCCGGGGACGACCGCACTCGGTCACACCGTGGCGGCGCATGGCACGATTGCTTCGCCGCACATTCCCGCACGTGGCGTGGGCAACATTCAGGTGGCGTTGCCAGCGAATTGGCGCAGCCACCAGGCGTTCGCGCTCACGGCGACGGACGCCTACGGCATGGAGATCTACACCTGGACGTGGATGCTTTCGGCGGCGGACGTCGCCGCAAAGACAGAGGTTCCTGCTGATGTAGGCACCGGTGCGCGCGTCACCTCAGAGCGTGTGGGATCCTCGTACGTGATGCACGCCGCGGGGACGGACGTCGTCATCGATTCAACCACGGGCCGACTCACGCGGTTGACGCGCAACGGCAAGACCGTCTCGCTCACCGACGGCCCTCGGCTCGTCGAAGGCACGGCAACATTCACTTCCATCGAACAGCGCACCGAGGGCAACGACGTCATCGTGGAGGCGCGTTACACCGGCGAGCTCCAGCGGATCACGTGGCGCCTGACGCCGAGTGGGTGGTTGAAGCTCGACTATTCGTATCGTCCTCGGGGAGCGCATACCTACTTCGGCGTTACGTTCGACTATCCGGAAAAGGAAGTCACCGGTATGCGGTGGCTCGGACGCGGACCGTATCGCGTCTACAAGAACCGGCTCAAGGGTGTGGAGTTCGACGTCTGGCACAAGGACTACAACGACACGCAGACGGGGTTGAGCTGGAACTACCCCGAGTTCAAGGGCTTCCACTCGGACATGTACTGGGCCACGCTCGAGACGCGAGAGGCGCCGATCACGCTGGTGTTCGGTTCGGGCGACCAGTATCTCCGCGTGCTCACGCCGTCCGAGCCGACGGCTGCAGGCTCGGAGCCGCGCAACGCGCACATGGTCTATCCGCCGGGCGACATCTCGATCCTTCGCGGCATTGCGGCGATCGGTACGAAGTTCACGACGGCGGCGCAACAGGGTCCCGCCGGCGGACAGAACCTGGCCGGCAATCATCGTGGGTCGTATGACGACACGGTGTGGATCTTCGTGGGGGGAAATCCTCCGCCCAAGCCGTAGCAGCGGCGTCTTCCGGAGGTTCGTTTAACAGCGATTTACCACAGAGGTCACGGAGTACACAGAGGACATCGTGAACAGCCCTTTCAATTCATGCAGTCCTCCGTGTCCTCTGTGTCCTCCGTGGTAAATCAGTTCTTTTTACCCTTCATTAAAGCTAGCCGCACGGACCAGCTCGGCTGTTACAGGAGCACGCGTTGGGCGTCTTTCAACACGCCCGTCGCACTCTCTCCTGACGACCTGTTTGCCGAGCTCCGCACTGCGCGCACAACGAGCTGAAGGACTTGGGCCTGCGCCCGCAGTGGCTACCAAACCGGCTCCTCG
This sequence comes from Gemmatimonadaceae bacterium, assembly GCA_036844565.1. Classification (GTDB taxonomy): domain Bacteria; phylum Gemmatimonadota; class Gemmatimonadetes; order Gemmatimonadales; family Gemmatimonadaceae; genus AG11. Next base: position 149,195 of record DAIUFP010000011.1, read on the forward strand.
CGAGATGGATTGGCGAGTGGTCCTGCTCGCCGTGCTGGTCATCAGCACGCTCTACGTGTGGTGGCACCTCGGCCGAGGCTGGGTGCCATACGACGAAGGGACGTTGAGTCACAGCGCCGAACGCGTGATGCAAGGGCAGCTGCCTCATCGTGACTTCGACGATGTTTACACAGGGGGCCTGGCCTGGATGGATGCGGCGGCGTTCCGGCTGCTCGGCACGAGTCTGTGGACGCTCCGGCTCGTGCTTTTTGCGTTTTTCGTGGCGTGGGTGCCCGCCGTCTTCTACATCGCGTCGCGATTCGTCCGCTGGCTCGCCGCCGCGGGTGTCACGCTGCTCGCCGTCGTGTGGTCGCTGCCGAACTACTCGGCGGCGATGCCCTCCTGGTACAACCTCTTCTTCGCCACCTTCGGGGTCGCCGCGCTCTTCCGCTATCTCGAAGACCGGCGAGCCCGCTGGCTGGTGATCGCGGGACTCGCCGGCGGGCTCTCCTTTCTGGTAAAGGTGATCGGCCTCTACTACGTGGCCGGCGTGCTGCTCTTCCTGGTGTTTCACGCGCATGCGCTGGCGCGCTCGACATCTGGTGTCGACCACCGACGCGGACCGATGTACGCGACGTTCGTGTCCGCATCGCTGCTGCTGTTCGTCGCCGCGCTGTACTCCGTCGTGCGGCGCCAACTGCACGCACCGGAGTTCGTCCAGTTCTTTGTGCCAGGCGTGCTCCTGGCCGCGTTCCTGATACGCAATGAGTGGACGCAGCCCGCGGGACCGAGTGGCGCGCGGTTCGCGCTGCTCGTGCGACTGCTCGTTCCCTTCCTCGCGGGCGTGGTGGTGCCCATAGCGCTCTATCTCGTGCCCTACGCGCGCGAGGGCGCACTGCCGGCGTTCGTGCATGGCGTGTTCGTCCTGCCGATGATGAAGCGGTTCGGCCTCGCGTCGTTTGTCGCACAGCCACTCACGACGATGCTCGCGCTGGTTCCGTTCGGACTGCTCGTTGCGCTGTCGCAGCGCGCCCAGGGGCGGCGCGGGACGGTGCTCCTCGCGCTCCTTTTGCTGGTGGTGCTGTTCGCCACGGCGGTGAACGGAACACTCTATCGCATGGTCTTCAACGCCGCGCGCAATCTGCTGCCACTGCTCGCGGTCATCGGGGTGCTGGTACTCTCGCGCGCGCGCACGGCGGACCTGCAGTCACCACTGCTGCGCGCGCGGACGATGCTCCTCCTCGCCGTCACTGCGCTCTGCGGCCTCGTGCAGTTTCCGTTCGTGGTGCCGGTCTATTTCATGTACGTGGCGCCCCTCGTCGTCCTGACGGCGCTGGCGCTCTACGCGTACCACAGGCCGGCGGGTGTTGTCGGCGGGTTGCTCGTGGCGTTCTTCGCCGCCTTTGCCGTCCTGCGTGTGAATTCGGGTGACCTGGGCAGCATGGGTTTCGTTTACCGGCCGCTCTCCCCTACGGCGGCGTTGTCTGTGGAGCGCGGTGGCCTTGAGGTTCATGAGGGCGCTGCCGAGGTGTACAACGCACTCGTGCCGATGGTGCGCGCGCACGCGCGCGGCGGCTACACCTGGGCGTCGCCGGACACGCCCGAGATCTATTTCCTCACCGGCCTCAAGAATCCGACGCGTTCGTTATTCGAGATGTTCGACGACTCAACGAACACGAGTGAGAGCGTGTTCCGCGCGCTCGACGCGCACGGCGTCACTGCGATTGTGCTCAACGCCCGTCCCGCCTTTTCCCGCGCCGTGTCGCAGTCCTTCTACCTGCAGCTCGCAGCGCGCTACCCGTCTTCGCAGTGGGTAGGGCCATATCAGGTGCGGTGGCGCGAATGACGAGCGGATGCGGGAACGATTCGTGCGGCCCATTGAGGGCATCACGCACGTGACAGCTGGCAGGCGTCGAGCGTCTGTGAAGGCGCGCGCCGCATCATTCTCCCAAGGAATCGTTGTCCAACTCGCGCCTGTTACGTGGCGAATACAGTGACGTTGTCGAGCCGGCTGTCATCGACGCCGCTGAACCGCGTCGCCGCGAGATAGCCTGGCAGCTGGTCTTGCTTGCGGTGCTGCTCATCAGTTACGCGTACGTCTGGTGGCACCTCGACCGAGGCTGGGTGCCATACGACGATGGCGCGTTGGCACAAAGCGCGGACCGGGTGCTGCAGGGGCAATGGCCGCACCGCGACTTCGACGAACTGTACACAGGCGGACAGGCGTGGATGAATGCGGCGGCGTTCCGCCTCTTCGGCACGAGTCTGTGGACGCTCCGCCTCGTGCTTTTTGCGTTTTTCGTGGCCTGGGTGCCGGCCATCTTCTACGTCGCGTCGCGGTTCGTCCGCTGGCTCGCTGCCGCGGGCGTCACGCTGCTCGCCGTCGTGTGGTCGCTGCCGAACTACTCGGCCCCGATGGCGTCCTGGTATAACCTCTTCTTCGCTACGTTCGGGGTCGCCGCGCTCTTCCGCTATCTCGAAGACCGGCGAATGCACTGGCTGGCGATCGCGGGCCTCGCGGGCGGGTTGTCCTTTCTCATGAAGGTGATCGGCCTCTACTACGTCGCCGGCGTCCTGCTGTTCCTCGTGTTTCATGCGCACGCGCTGGCGCGCTCGACTGCGGGTGCCGAGGCGAAGCGCGGCAATGTGTATGCGACGTTCGTGTCCGCATCGCTGCTGCTGTTCGTCGCCGCGCTGTACTCCGTCGTGCGGCGTCAACTGTACGCGCCGGAGTTCGTCCAGTTCTTTGTGCCGGGCGCACTCCTGGCCGCGTTCCTGATACGCAATGAGTGGACGCAGCCCGCGGGACCGAGCGGCGCGCGGTTCGCGCTGCTCGCGCGGCCGCTCGTCCCATTCCTCGCGGGCGTCGCGCTGCCTGTCATGCTGTTCCTCCTGCCCTACGCTTGGGATGGCGCGCTGGGGGCGTTCGTGAACGGTGCGTTCGTCTTACCGATGAAGCGGTTCGGTGTGGCGGTGTGGCGCGCGCAGCCGCTGACGACGATGCTCGCACTGCTTCCGTTTGGACTGCTCGTGGCGCTCTCGCAGCGCGCCAAAGGGCGACTCGGGCGGCGCGAGACGGTGCTCCTCGCGCTCCTGCTGCTGGTGGTACTTTTCGCCACGGGGAGCAACGGCGCACTCTACCGCATGGTCTTCAACGCCGCGCGCAATCTGCTGCCGGTGCTCGCGGTCATCGGGGTGCTGCTGCTCTCCCGCGAGCGGGCAGCGGACGGGCTGTCACCACTGTTGCGCGCGCGCACGATGCTCCTCCTCGCCGTCACTGCGCTCTGCGGCCTCGTGCAGTTCCCCTTTGTGGGGGCGGTTTATTTCCTGTACGTGGCGCCCCTCGTCGCGCTCACGGCGCTGTCACTCTACGTGTACCACCGGCCGGCGGGTATGGTCGGCGGGCTGCTCGTCGCATTCTTCGCCACCTTTGCCGTGCTTCGCGTGAATTCTGGCAATCTGTTCACCATGGGTCTTGTCTACGTGCCGATTGCCCCGACGGCGGCGTTGACTCTGGAGCGCGGCGGCCTGGAGGTTTACCTTCCCGCTGCCGACGTGTACAACGCACTGGTGCCCCTGGTGCGTGCGCACGCGCGCGGCGGCTACACCTGGGCGTCACCGGACACGCCCGAGATCTACTTCCTCACCGGCCTCAAGAATCCGACGCGCTCGTTCTTCGAGTTCTTTGACGACTCAACGAACACGAATGATGGCGTGCTTCGCGCGCTCGACGCGCACGGCGTCACTGCGATTGTGCTCAACGCCCGTCCCAAATTTTCCCGCGCCGTGTCGGAGTCTTTCTACCTGCAGCTCGCGGCACGCTACCCTTTCTCACAGTGGGTAGGCCCGTATCAGTTGCGGTGGCGAGAATGAAGAGCTACGCGCGCATCATGGAGCATCCGTTGGTGTATCGCGCCTGGATGGCGCCGTTCGCCGAGCGAAAGCTCGGACCGTTCATCGCGCACACCGATATCTCGCAGGCACGCCGCGTGCTCGACGTGGGCTGTGGGCCGGGCACGAACACGGATCATTTCGCCGACGCCAACTACCTCGGCATCGACATCAATCCCGCGTACATCGAGAGTGCCAGGGCGCGCCATCGTCGCGAGTTCATCGTCGCCGACGTGACGAAGTACGAGGTGGCGCCGGATCAGAGCTTCGACATGATCTTCGCGAACAGCCTTTTTCATCACATCGACACGGCCAACACACGGCGGATCCTCGCCCATCTCGCCACGCTGCTCGCCGAGGATGGCCACGTGCACATCATCGACCTCGTACTTCCCCCCACGACATCGATTCCCCGTTTCCTCGCCAGGGCCGATCGTGGCGACTATCCTCGACCACTCGAAGAGTGGCGGGACATCTTCACGGAGTCGTTTGAGCCAGTGGTCTTCGAGCCGTACTCGGTTGGCGCTGGCGGCGTCGCGTTGTGGGATTTCGTCTACTTCAAGGGTCGCGCTCGCCGATGAGCATCGACCTGCGCGTGTCGGTCGCCATTCCGCTGCACAACGAAGAGCTCGGCGTCCACCTGCTGCTCTCTCGGCTCGGGGCCGTTCTCGATGGCATTGCCGGCGGTCCGCACGAGATCGTCCTGGTGGACGACGGCAGTACGGACCGCACGCTCGAGATTCTCGACGCCGCGGCCAAGGCCGACCCGCGATTGAACGTGGTGGCGTTGTCGCGGAACTTCGGTCACCAGGTGGCGCTGAGCGCCGCGCTCGACTTCGTCACGGGCGACGTGGTGGTGACGATGGATGGCGATCTCCAGGATCGTCCGGAGGCCATTCCACAACTGCTCGCGAAGTATCACGAGGGCTTCGACGTCGTGTATGCGCAGCGCGTGAAGCGGAAGGAGAGCCTCGCGCTGCGAGCGAGCTACTTCCTCTTCTATCGCCTCCTTTCAACGCTGGCCGACACGCGTCTTCCGGTGGACTCCGGCGACTTCGCGCTGATGTCGCGTCGCGTGGTGGAGCAAATGCGAGCGTCGCCAGAGGCCAACCGGTATCTTCGCGGGTTGCGCAGCTGGGTGGGCTTCCGCCAGACGGGCGTCGTCATCGAGCGCGACGAACGCGCTACCGGAACCAGCCACTACGGAGCGCTGAAGCTCCTCAAGCTCGCCTCCGACGGCATCTTCTCGTTCTCCATCGTTCCCCTTCGCGCGGCTGCGCTGCTGGGATTGTTCGCCATCATGCTCTCCGGCAGCTTCTCCGTGTACACGCTGTATGCGAAGTACGTGCTGCACCGGACGCCGGCCGGCTTCACGTCGATCATGGTGTTCATGTCCTTTCTCACGGGAGTTCAACTCTTCTTCCTTGGCGTCATCGGCGAATATGTCGGACGCATCTACCAGGAGACGAAACGGCGTCCACTCTACGTGCTCGGCTCCGTGACGCGCGCGACGCCGGGCCGCCGCGTGGGCGAGTAGGGCATCAGTTGGCGACAGCCGCGCGAAGGGTCCGTGAATCAGACTGGCGGTTGCTGCTCCTCGGCGTGTTGATCGTGAGCGCCGCCTATGCGGGCTGGCATCTCCGGCGAGGCTGGACCTCGTGGGACGACGGCACGTTGGCGCAGAGCGCGGAGCGGGTGACACAGGGCCAGCTGTCCCATCGCGACTTCGACGACGTGTATACCGGTGGCCTGGCCCTGTTGGATGCCGCAGCGTTCCGGCTGCTGAGCCCAACGCTCTGGACGCTGCGGCTCGTGGTGCTCGCCGCGTTTCTCGCGTGGGTGCCCGCCGTGTTCTACATCGCCTCGCGTTTCGTGCGGCCGCGCGCCGCGGCGGGCGTGGTGCTGCTCGCCGTGGCCTGGTCGCTGCCCAATTACGCCCTGGCGATGCCGTCGTGGTACAACCTCTTTCTCGCCACCTTTGGCGTCGGGGCGCTGCTCCGGTATCTGGAAGACGGTCGTCGCCGGTGGTTGGTGGCGGCGGGAGTCGTTGGCGGTCTTTCCTTTCTCGTGAAAGTGATCGGCCTGTACTACGTGGCCGGCGTGCTGCTCTTCCTGGTGTTCCACGCGCATGAGCGCGCGCGACGCGCGGCGGGCGCGGCACCGGCGCGCGCGCGCGGGTATGCGGCGTTCGTGTCGGCGGCGCTGGTGCTGTTCGTCGCGGCGCTGTTCTCCATCGTGCGTCGCCAGTTGCACGCCCCCGAGGTGGTGCAGTTTGTCGTGCCTGGCGTGTTCGTGGCGGGGTTGCTCGTGCGCAACGAGTGGACGCAGCCAGTCGGGACGAGCCGCGTGCGGTTCGCCGACCTCGCGCGGCGGCTCGTGCCTTTTCTCGCCGGGGTGGTGCTCCCTGTTGTCCTCTTCCTCGTGCCGTACGCGCAATCCGGCGCGCTTGGCGCGTTCGTCAACGGTGTCTTTGTGCTTCCGATGCGGCGGTTCGGCATCGCGACGTATCGTGCCTTGCCACTCACGACGATGCTCGCGCTGGTGCCGTTTGCCGCGCTCGTGGCCTGGGAGCAGCGCAATGCGCCGGGGATTGGGCGTCGCGAGACGACGCTCCTCGCCATTGCACTCGCACTCGTGCTGGGCGCGAGTGGCATGTACATCGCGCCGTATCGACTCGCCTGGTACGCCGCGCGCAGCGTGCTACCGGTACTCGTCATCGGTGGCGTGTTCCTCCTGGCGCGCATCCGCGAGGCGGATGCGCGCTCGCTCCTGCTCCGCGAGCAGACGATGCTGTTGCTCACCGTCACCGCGCTGTGCAGTCTCGTCCAATTTCCATTCGCGGCGCCGATCTACTTCTGCTACATCGCGCCGCTCGTCGTACTGTCGGCTGTGGCATTGCACGCGTATGTGCGACTGCCGGTGCGCACCGTGCCGACGCTCCTCGGCGCGTTCTTCGCGGCGTTCGCCGTGCTGCGCATTGCCGGCAGCCCGCTGTACGGCATGGGCGTCTACTACACACCGCCACTCCCGATGGCGGCACTCTCGTTGGAGCGCGCCGGCATCGAGATTCCACAGATCGCCGCGGTCGTCTACGACTCGTTGATTCCGCGCCTGCGTGCGCACGCACGTGGAGGCTACACGTGGGCATCGCCCGACACGCCGGAAATCTACTTCCTGGCAGGTCTGCGCAACCCGACGCGGTCGCTGTTCGAGATGTTCGACGATACCTCCAACAGAGACGACCGGCTCCTTCGTGCGCTCGCTGCGCACAGCGTGACGGCGATCGTACTCAACGCGCAGCCCTCCTTCTCTCCTGCCATTCCGCAGGAGTTGTTCGAAAAGCTTGCCGCACGGTATCCGTACTCGGAAAACATCGCGCCCTTCCAACTGCGGTGGCGCGATTGAAACTGTAGCGCGCCGTCTCGCTGCGTGACGATGCTACGACGAGAAGGTGTCGCAGCTCCGTGGATCGCCCGAATCGAAGCCCTTCTTGAACCAGCTCGCGCGCTGGGCCGCCGAGCCATGCTTGAACGATTCCTGGTTCACGCGGCCGCCCCGCTTCTGCTGAATGCGGTCGTCGCCAACGGACGCGGCGGCGTTGAGCCCTTCCTCGATGTCGCCCTGCTCGAGGACTTTCCGCTGCTGCGTGTCGTGTCCCCACACACCGGCGAAGCAGTCCACTTGCAATTCCATGGCTTCTGACCCGCTTGCGGGATGTCGTCGATGTCGCTGCCGAGTGAGATGACGGGCTTGCCAGAACCCCAGCGGGCGACGAACGCGGTAGGAATGCCGGCGACGTTTCGCCCGACCGTGAAGCCGTTCTCCTCGAGGAGTCCGCTGAGGTACCTGACCACCTGACGATTTTCGATGTCACATAGGCATCTCTCTCCAAAATGCAGTTTCTGCGTCTTCTGCCTCCTCTGCGTATTCTGCGTCTGCCAAGGCAAGAGGGTCGGCCAAGACGAAAGCGTCGCCTCAAGTGTTCCTCACCTCGGACAACACCTCGGAGTTCGCGATCACGTACGGCCTCACGAACGGTGTGTCGCTCAACCAGGCGACGCGCAGCAAGGTCGTCGGCAGCTTCCTGCGCACGACCGTCGTGGACCACACCAGTCCGATCGTCTACGGCATCTCGGACAACCTCGCGGTCGACAGCGACAACGGTCAGAGCCTGAGTGTCAGCGCCTCGCGTGGCGGCGGCCGCGGTCGAGACGGTGCAGCCTTGGGGCTATGCGGCAGTGACACCCGACCAGCTTCGGAGTCCGCTCAACATCATTCCGCCCGACCAGCGGCCTCGCGTGGCGCTGCGCTTCGGGGATGCGCGTGGATTGCTCGCGTCGGGGCTGTTGGAGGGGGGCGCAGACATCGCCCAACGTCCGGTTGTCGTGGACGTTCCCGTGCAGAAGGGCCACGTCGTCGTGTTCGCGAACAATCCGGTTTGGCGCGGCGAGACGCTGGGGAGCTACTTCCTAGTGTTCAACACGATCCTCAATTGGGACAACCTCAATGCGGGGCGGAAGTTGGACCCGCGATAGACTTGGTATCACCGGGGGGCGCTTTCGCGTTGCCTCCGGGGTGCGCAGGGCGTCTTTCATCTGAACGCCAGCCTCCCGCACCCGCGGGGGTCTGGCGTGTTGTCCACATACGGTCAAAGTCGCGGGCGGTCGTCCGCGACACTACTTGGATTCATCTATGCGCTTCAATTTTCGCTTGGCCGGTGCGATCGCCCTGGTACTCGGCGTCGTCTCCTGCTCCAGCGCGACCGACGGGCTAACGGCTTCATCATCCAGCGCTGCGTCGCAGGTACGGCTGGCGATCAATCCGACGTTTTCTCCGGCGGCGGCACGAGCCTTCACCGCACTCGCCGCGAATGGCGCCGACGTCACCAACATCCACATCGTGCTGTCGGATCTTGGCGGGCGCGTCGTAGTCGACACGACCGTCGCCTTCCCGGTTGGGAATGACTCGATCTCGATCAGCCTTCCGTTGTCGATTCAGGGGCGCGAGGAACAGTTCAACGCGCAAGTCGACCTGCGTGACGCAACGGGCACGATCCAGTTTTCCACCAACCAGCGCGTTACGGCACGCAACTCTACGCTTCCGCCGTTGCCGCTCGTGCCCCTCGTGCTCCAGTACGTCGGTCCGGGCTTCAGCGCCAAATCGGTCTCGGTGTCGCCAGCCGATGCGAGCCTGCTACCGGGTGCGACGCAGAATCTCATCGCCACCGGGGCCGATTCGTCCGGCAAGCCGGTCGCGGATCTTGCTGTGGTCTGGACGACGCTCGATCCGACCCTCGTGGTCGTCACGCAAACTGGCGCAGCAACGGCTACCGTGACGGCGCGCGGACCGCGGGGCCGCGCCACGATCATCGCGAGGACGGTGAATGGGATCGCTGGTTCCACGACCATCACCGTGCTGCCGCAGGCCAGCGGACTAACCGTCGTCAGCGGCGGCGGACAGGCCGGTTTCACGCTCGACACGCTGCCGACGCCGTTCACGGTCGAGCTCGGGGCATCGGACGGCGGGACGATATCCGGCGTGCTCGTGACCTTCAGTGCGGTGACGGCGGGAGGGAGCGTGGCGTCGAGCACCGTGCCGACCGACGCCAACGGGCGGGCGAGCACTCGCATGGTGCTCGGCCGCGATGCGGGGTCCTACACCTATCAGGCCGTATCCGGGACACTCGCGCCCGTGACGGTATCTGCCTCCGCAACGGCGGCGACCGTTGGCACAGCCACCCAGCTCATCGCGCTCAGTCCCCTGCCTTCGAGCTTCAAGGTCGGTGTCCCGGCAACCCAGCAATTCAGCGCGCAGCTGGCGGACGCCAAGGGCTATTACGTCAGGACGGCCGGCGTCGTGCTCAATGCCACGCTGGACATCACGACGAGCAGCGGGTCAAAGAGCCAGCAATCCGTCAGGGCGACATCGGACACCGCGGGCGTTATCACCCTCTCGCTTCCCACGTTCGACACGGCAGGCTCCGTCATCATCACGATCACCGTGCCGGTTCTCAACCTGTCGTTCTCCGGCACGTTTCCCATCAGCTGACCGACCGCAGTCGAGAATGCAGAAACGGGGAGCGACTGAACGTCGCTCCCCATTTTCACGTTCCGGTGCCCACCGTTGGGGGTCAGCTGTTTCCGAAGGTGTCGCAGGCGCGCGGGTCACCTGTATCGAAGCCCTTCCTGAACCAGCTCGTGCGCTGTGCGGACGAACCATGGGTGAACGTATCGGTGTTCACATGTCCGGTCGTGCGGCTCTGGATACGGTCGTCGCCCACGGCTGCTGCAGCGGTGAGTCCCTCCTCGAGGTCGCCCGGCTGAAGCGTGCCGCGCTGCTGCGCTGACTTGCCCCACACGCCGGCAAAGCAATCGGCCTGTAGCTCGAGCTTCACGGAGAGCTCGTTCTGGCTGGCTGGGTTGCGCTGCATCGCCTGCCGGACCTTCGCGTCGGTGCCGAGGATGTGCTGCACGTGATGGCCGAGCTCGTGGGCGATGACATATGCCTGCGCGAAGTCACCAGCCGCGGCAAACTTCGTCTTCAACTCGTCGTAGAACGCGAGGTCGATGTAGACCTTCTCGTCCAAGGGGCAGTAGAACGGTCCCATCGCCTCCTCGCCGGTGCCGCATCCAGTCTGGGTCGCGTTCCGGAAGAGGTGGAGCTTGGCGTCATGGTACTGAGCGCCGTACTTGGGCAGGAGTGTGGTCCAGGTCTGCTGCACATCGTCGAGGATCGCGGAGACGAACCGCACCTCAGGCTCCTCACGTGCAGAGTCCGCAGGAGCAAGCGTCCCGTTCGATTGCGCACTCGTCGTGGCTGTCCCGCCCACATCATTGAAGAAGTTGTGGCCGAAGACGAGGCTCAGGATGAGCAGCACGGCCGTACCGCCGATGCCCATTCCGGCCCGTCCGCCAAAGCCGCCGCTGGAGCCTCGGCCATCTTCCAGATTTCCGCTTCGTCCGTTGTCTTTCCACAGCATCGGTGCCTCACGGATGGGTGCGAGGCAGGGGAAAGCAAGAGACGAGCCGGGAGCATGAGCCCGACGCCCTTATGCCTCGCATGACGCGCCCTAGCGGTTCAGAAGCCCTTCTTGAACCAGCTCACGGCACGATCTTCCGCACGGTCGGATACTCGATGCCGAGCTGCTTCAGGTATGTGTCGTACTTCTTCGGGTCGTAGTACAACTTCCGCATCTCCGGTCGGTACTTCGCCATCGTGGCCTCGTTCAGCCAGATGGGGGGCTGGTCCGTCGCCGCGAAGAACGGGCGGTACTTGATCGTCTTCGTCTGCACGTTGGTGAAGTAGTCCCATGCGTCCGTCACGATCTGCGGCGTGAGGAGGATGTCGAGCATCGTCATCGCCTGCGCCTTCGCGCCCGCCACCACGCCCTTGTGCGCGATCGGAGTGGCCATCGAGATGGCGTTCGCCCAGTTGTGTCCCGGCATGTTCGGGATGTTCGACGGGTAGCGCAGCGTCACCGTCGGCACCGTCCACGCGACGTCGCCGATGTCGTCCGACCCGCCGCCAATGCGTTGCGCCTCGGGGATCGGACCATTGAGCCGGCCGACATTGCGCGAGGTCATGCCGCTGTCCGGCACACCGAGCTCGCGCTGAATGCCCTTCGCGAGCGCCTGGTCCTTCTCGTCCCACTTCGGCATGCCGACGGCCTTGATGTTCTGGTACATCGCCTCGGCGATCGGACGCGAGAAGTGTCCACTCCATCCCGAGCCCACCATCATCACGGTGTCGACCGCCGTGCCGGTCATCATCGCCGCGGCCTTCGCCTTGATCTTCGCGTCCTCGAACATCGCGAGCGTCTTTTCGTAGTCGGTCTGGCGGAAGTAGAACCAGATGCTCGCGGTGCTCGGCACGACGTTCGGCTGGTCGCCGCCGTCGGGAATGACGTAATGCGAACGCTGCGCGAGCGGCATGTGCTCGCGCTGGAATTCCCAGCTCGTCGCCATGAGCATCACCGCATCGAGCGCGCTCTTGCCGCGCCAGGGTACGGCAGCGGCATGAGCGCTGGAGCCCTTGAACTTGAAGATGGCCGAGATGAGCGCGTTGGAGCCTGACTGTCCCCAGGAGACGCCGAAGTCGCTGCTGACGTGCGTGAAGAGGGTGATGTCGACGTCCTTGAACACGCCGGCGCGGACGAGCCACGCCTTCCCCGACATTAATTCCTCCGCTACTCCAGGCCAGAGCACCAGCGTGCCGGGAATGTGGTCGCGCTCCATGATCTTCTTCACCACGATCGCCGCGGCGATGTTGAGCGGCATGCCGGAATTGTGGCCCTCACCGTGTCCCGGTGCGCCAACGATCATCGGATCCTTGTAGCCGACGCCCGGCTTCTGTCCGGCCTGCGGGATGTCGTCGATGTCGCTGCCGAGTGAGATGACCGGCTTGCCGGAGCCCCAGCGTGCGACGAACGCGGTCGGAATACCGGCAACGCCGCGTTCCACCTTGAAGCCGTTTTCCTCGAGCAGGCCGCTCAAGTACTTCGATGTTTCGACTTCCTGGAATCCCAGCTCGCCGTACGAGAAGACCTGGTCCACCATGACCTGGATCATCTTCGCCTTCGCGTCGATCTCCTTCGCTGCTTCGGCCTTCAATGCCTCCAACTGCGGGGTGCTCGCGTACTTGTACTTGATGGAGTCCGCGGCATTGCCTCCGCCGCGCTGCGCGCGAGCCGAGCCGAGCGGCAGGAGCAGGAGTGCGCAGCAGGCGATGGGTGCGAAACGAAACGAACGATATTGTACCATTGAGCAGGCTCCGATAGTGGGTGCGGTCCGTCGCGGGATTCGGGGTTGGCCGGGCAGCGATCAGCGCAGAGAATAACCGTTCAACATCGAATGCGCAGGAGCACCGCGCGAAGCGGATTCGGCCTTTCGGCGATGCACGGTGGCAGTATCTTGTACGGGCCGAGGGACCGGGATGTCCCACCGCCAGCCAGGCAGCGCCCGCGGCAGCAGTGCGGGGCGTGACCTCGCGTGAAGCGAGGGTGAAGGGTGCCGTCCGTGTCCGTTTTGCATGAGCACAGGAATTGGAGGGTCGTATCATCCGCCGTATGCTCGCTTGGAAGAGCCACTGACCAGCACGACGTATACGTTGCCCTTGCCCCCCGTCACGACTCGCGCGGAGGCAATGGTCGTGGCGGTCGAGGCGACGCGATTTCGCCGCGAGGTCCGCGGCATCGGGCGATATGTGCGCGCCCTGCTGCCGCGCCTTGTTGCATTGCGTCCCGGGCTTCGGCTGGTGCTGTTCGTCAAGCGCGCGCGGGACGTCGAGCCGGTGCATGCGCTGCTCGATGAACTCCAGGGAATGCGCGGGCGGGTCGATGTTCGCCCCGTTCGCGAGATGTCGCGCTTCAAGGCGGACGTCTTCTGGTATCCGTGGAACACGGCGAACCCGACGCCGGCCAGTGGCGCCGTCGTGGCCACCATTCACGACATCGTCCCCATCGCGCATCCAGATCCGCGGTGGCGCGGATGGCAGAAGAACCTGCGCTGGCGCAGGCGCTACGGAGCCACCGCGGCGCGCGCGACGCTCATCATCGCCGACTCGCAGTTCACGGCCGACGAGATCCATCGCATGCTCGCGGTGCCGCACGAACGCATGCGCGTCGTGCTGCTGGCGGCGGACGACTTCTCCATTCCACCAGCGGCGCACGACGCCGCGCTGCTCGAGCGACTCGGCGTGCGCGCTCCGTATGTGCTCGCCGTGGGCGCTGCCGATCGTCGCAAGAACCTGGCACTCCTCGATCGGGCGATGCCGGCGGTCGTCGAGCAGTATCCTGACGTGATGCTGGTGCTCGCAGGGCCGCGCCGCGACGACCAAGCCGAGGCGCCGCAGGAGTCGTGGCGGAAGACGCTGGGCTTCGTGTCGGAAGACGAGCTTGCGGCGCTGTATCGCAGTGCAAGTGCGCTCGTCATGCCGTCGACCTACGAGGGCTTTGGGCTCCCAGTGCTCGAAGCCATGCGGCTCGGTACTCCGGTCATTTGCGCACGCAGCTCGTCACTTCCGGAAGTTGGCGGCGACGCGGCCATGTGGGTGGAAGCGGGCGACGACGCTGACCTCGCGAGCAAGATCAGTCTCGTCGTCGGTGACGCGAGCGTGCATGCGCGCATGCGTGCCGCGAGCCTTCAGCGCGCGGCGTGCTTCAGCTGGGACGAAACCGCGCGACAAACCGTGGCAACATTCGACGACGCGCTCGTGCTAGCGGGACGGACGGTCCGATAGCCTAAGGCAGCGATCTCGGATGGTCGAGCTGCTGAATCGTCGCGATCGACGCGGGTCGTTCCTTCCTCAGCCGTGCCGACACCACCTCCGCCTGCTTGAATGCGCGCAGCACGTTCTCGCCCGCGACCTTTCGCAGGTCCGCATCGGACCACCCGCGTCGCGCCAACTCGGCGATGAGCATGGGAAACTTCGACACGTCCTCGAGACCGACCACGGTTTCCGTGATCCCGTCGAGATCACTGCCGATGCCGACGTGGTCGATACCGGCGATCTTCCGCACGTGCTCGATGTGATCGGCGACGTCGGAGAGCGTCGCTTGCGGTCGCGTGTGCGAGCTCCGCCATGCGCTGAATTCGCGACGCTGGGCTACGGTGTCGGCGGGGTAACGCGTCTTCAGGTCGGCTGCGATGCGTGCGCTCTCCATCTCGTCGGCAAACACGGCCTTCGATACGAAGCTCGTCACGAACGGGACCATCACCACTCCGCCGTTCTTCGGAAGGCGTCGCAGGATGGAGTCGGGCACGTTGCGCCGGTGATCCACCAGCTCGCGCGAGCCGGAGTGCGAGAAGATCACGGGTGCGACGCTGACGTCGAGCACGTTGCTCATCACGCCGGGCGAGACATGCGAGAGATCGCACAGCATGCCGAGCCGGTTCATCTCGCGCACGACTTCCCGGCCGAACGGTGTAAGCCCGCCATGCTTTGCGGTGTCGAGCGCCGCATCTGCCCAGTCGAGCGTGACGTTGTGCGTCAGCGTCATGTAGCGGGCGCCGAGGTCGTAGTAGGCGCGGAGTGTCTCGAGTGAGTTCTCGATCGCGTGGCCGCCCTCCATGCCGATGAGCGAGCCGACCTTCCCTGCCTTGAAGGCGCGACGCACGTCCGCAGTGCTGGTCGCGAGCGCGAGGCGGTCGGGATACTTCGCGATCATGCGCTTCGCGAGCTCGATCTGCTCGAGCTGCACGCGAGCATACCCGGGCACGCTGCTCACCGCGCCATTGCGCCGGTAGTCGCTGGCATCGGGCTCGCCGGGGATGTAGACCGACCAGAACTGGGCGCCGACCATGCCGTCCTTCAGGCGCTGGAGGTCGGTCATGCCAGGCGTGCGTTTGCGGAGGTCGTACGCCTCGATGTCGTTGGAGTGCACGGTGTCCTCGCGGATGCGCCACGGAAGGTCGTTGTGCCCGTCGACGAGCGGGGTTGTGCGGAGGATCGCCTTGGCACGCGCGAGGTAGGGATCGAGCGTCTGCGCATTCGTCATCCCTGCGGAGGACATCGTGAGTAGGAACGCGATGATCGAAGCGCGACTGGAGTCGGTGACGAAGGAACGAGAGTACACGGGTCTTCCACCGGGGGTTGAAGTAAGGAATCAAGTTGGGGAACTGGCGCGCGGTGTGACAGGGCACGATCCCGCAAACTGCTTGAATCCGGATGGCAGTGTGCTCGTGGCGGAGTGCAAGCGACGGCTGCGCCTGTACGACCAATTGAGCCGGGAGGACCGAGCGATGGATGCAAAGAAGCAGAAGCGGCTGGAAGCAGCCGGGTGGACGGTGGGCGATGCGGCGGCGTTTCTGAAACTGACGCCGGAAGGATCGGCGCTCGTGGAAATGCGGCTCGCGCTGGGTCGGACGCTCCGGGAGCGGCGCCAAGCGGCCGGGCTCACGCAGACGGCGCTCGCCAAACAGCCTAGGTCGAGTCAATTGCGCGTGACGAAGCTGGAAGGGGATGACGCCAGCGTGTCCCTCGAACTGCTAATCCGCGCCCTCCTCTCGGTCGGCGCAAGCCGAAACGACGTGGCACATGCTCTCGCCCGTCGAGTGGCGTAGTGTCGCATAGAAGTTATGACTGGGCTGGCCTCCGGACTTCGCGTGGGTTGATTCCTCGCGCGTTAAGACGGAGTCACCAGAGCCACCTGCGACGATCCGGCATTGTCGCATTTCCCGGAGACCAACCCATGTCATCCTCTGCTGCTGTTGCCCCTGCGCCGACGGTGCCTGCTGCTCGCTCTATCATCTATCTCGGGATGGATGCGCACAAGGACTCGATCACCATCGCGGTCTTACCCGGGTCGGCGAAGGCGCCGACGCGACTCGACAACCTGGCCAACGACCTCCCGAAGCTGAGGAAGTGGCTCGCCCGCGTGGCCCGCGAGGGTGAGGTGCACGCGTGTTACGAGGCGAGTGGCGCCGGGTACGTGCTCCATCGGGCGCTGCGCGACGGGGGCTACGCGTGCGAGGTCATCGCACCCTCACTCATTCCCAAGCGGTCCGGCGTGCACCGCAAGCACGACAAGCGGGACGCGAGCGATCTCGCGCGACTCTATCGCGCCGGCGAGCTGGTGCCGGTGCGCATCCCGAGCGAGGCGGACGAGCGCGTGCGCGACGTGGTGCGGTGCCGCGAGACGTTCCAGCGGGAGATCCTCAAGTCGCGGCACTACATCCTGAAGTTCCTGGCGACGCGCGGCTTCGTGTTTCGCGAGGGCACCAACTGGTGCACGCCGCACCTGAAGTGGCTGCAGCATCTCACGACGGACAACTCCCCGCTCGCGTCGGAGGACCGCCTGGTGTATCGCGAGTACCACGCCTTGCTGATGTACAAGCTGCAGCGGCGCGAAGAACTCGAGCGGCAGATCGAGCAGCTGGCCGAACTCCCGACATTGAAGCCGATGGTGCAGACACTGCAATGCTTCCGCGGGATCTCGCTCCACTCCGCGATGGTCTTGGCGACGGAGCTCGTCGACTGGCGCCGCTTCGAGCGGCCCGGGCAACTCGCCTGCTATCTCGGCCTGATCTCGCGCGAAGACTCGAGCGGCAATCGACAGCGCCTCGGCTCGATCACGAAGGCGGGGAATAGCCACGGTCGCCACGTGCTCGTCCAAGCCGCGTGGAGCTACCGGCACCGGCCGCAGCCAAGCCTCGATCTCAAGCGCCGACAGGAAGGCCAACCGCCGGCGGTGATCACACACGCCTGGAAGGCGCAGCAGCGGCTGCATCAGCGGTTCAACCACCTGTCCTATCGGAAGCGGCCGCAGATTGCCGTCGTGGCGGTCGCGCGCGAGTTAGTTGGGTTTCTGTGGGCCGTCGCGCGGGAGGTCGCACCCGTGACGGCGATCTAAGGTGAGCGCGTGGTCCGCCGTGCGGCGCCGAGGTGCGATGGCGAGCACGCTCGACGGCGTTATGCGGGCCGGGCAAGACGCAGGACCGGCATCCC
>DAIUFP010000012.1:0-160124 GCA_036844565.1 Gemmatimonadaceae bacterium
CCCCAACTCCGACGCCCACCCCACCCCCGACGCCCGCTCCAGCCCCGACACCTGCACCCACCGCGACATGATCAGGAACGAGCGCAAGATCCGCGGCCCGAACGTCTGGGTCGTTCGCCATCGCGGAGGCTTTTCCGTCAAGGAAGAAAAGATCGCCCAGTTCCTCATTCCACCATCCACGCAGCACGTCGCCACATCCATCGCCCGGCAACTCGCCCGCGCGAACAGGAGCGAGTTGATCGTGCAGGGCGAAAACGGACGCATCCGACTGCGTGACAGCCACGGGTCGGATCCCTTCCCGCCAAAGGGCTGACGAATGCGGACCGCATTCTCAGCGCTGCTCCTGCCCTTCGCCGCATGGTTCGGCGCGTTGCAGACGGTGGCGGCGAAGGCGAGCAACATCGACGACACCATCCGCTTCATCGGACTCGCCAGCGTACTCGGCACGCTCACCGTGCTGATCTACCGCCTTGGCATCTGGCGCCAGGAGATGGAGAACACCAAGCACAACATCGGCGCCGAAGTGAAAGCGTACCGGGAGGAGTCGACCGCCAACTTCGACCGGCTCGAACGACGACTCGAAGCCATCGACCACATGATCGGCATGACCACCGAGCAGCGTGCACGCGCCGCGAAGTGGCAGGCGAGAACTGATCGTCGTCTCGAGCGCCTGGAACAGAACACCGAGGAGCAGATGTCGTGAGGTACGCATCCGCTCTCCGCACCATCGCACTCGCGGCCCTGACGCCGCTCCTCGAGAAGAACGTCTCCAAGACGCTCGCGCTGGACGTGCCAGCCGTCTTCTCGATGAGCCGAGTCATCGTGCTCGCCTTCGCGGTTGGCGTGTTGCGGCAGATCTGGCGTGCTGGCGTTGCCGGCTGGCCAGACGCAACACTCGCCATCGCCATCGTGCTCGCCCTGCCGATACTGGGCGCCCTCGACCGGGCCCAGCCCGATCAGGTCATCGACTTCGCCAAGACCCTCATTGGGCGCTTCGGCATCGGCAACACGGGGCAAGAACCATCGAAGCTCGACGACCACCGCTCCGACGGATGATGATCATCCCCGGACTCGTGATCGATGAGCGCCGGCACTCACACGTTCTTCAGCAACCACTCGCCATCCCTCGCGGCGGCATCGTGCTGCACTACGACGATTCGTCACGCGATGACTGGGCGGTGGAGTGGTTCAGTGATCCCCGCTGCACGAACGGCTACACCTGGTTGGTGCTCGACGACGGACGCGTCGTCGAGCTGGCCGACCCGGCCATGCGCACGCCACATGCAGGCCCGTGCGCGACCAGGTACGCGAACTCCTTCTACTACGGCGTCGCTGCAGCGACCAATGGAAAGGAACTCGCGTCGGACGCACAACTCACCGCGATCACGACCATTTGCGTCGCCGTCATCCGCCATCACCACTGGGTGAATCCCATCATCGTCGGGCACGACGAACAGGCGGTTTGGACATCGGCGTACACGAAGCGTCGCGACCTGTGGGGGAAGGTCGGCCGGAAGGTCGATCCAACCGGCCAACGCGCTGATGGTCGCCCGATCATTGACGTCGCCGACATGCGACGGCGCGTTTTCACCACATCAACAGAAGGAACATGAACCGATCAACACCACTTGCAGTGGTCCTCTGCCTCATCGTCGCGCTGGTGCTGACGGTGAAGATCGAGGAGCACCGCCTGAACACCGAGCGGAGCAGGACAGCAGTCGCAGCGCTCGCCGTATCGAACGCTGCGGCCGAGCGTGACAGCACGAGAACGCTCGCACTGGCGCTGCTTGGCGACTCACTCGAGGTCGTCGAGCGACAGGTGATCCAGGTCGCCCAGCGAGGCGACGATCTGGATGCCGCACTCAAGCGGGAGCGCAAGTCGCGCTATCAAATGAGCGTCGCGGTGGATTCACTGCACGGCACGTCGCTCGCGGCGACAGTCCACGATACAGTGCACGACATGCGGCGAGCGAGCTTCCAGCTTCGCCAACCGCCGTACACCGTCGCGGCGGACGTCGAGATGCAGGAGCATCCCGACTCCGCACGCCTTTCGCTCACGGTGGCACTCGATCCCATCCACATGGATGCGCGCCTCACGTGCGCCGCACCCGATGAGCGGGGAATCCGAACCGCGACTGTTGTCGCGGCGCGGTCATGGGCGAACGTCCGTTTTGATCGCGTGGAACAGTCACCGGATCTTTGCGCATCGCCCGCGTTGATGCGCGCGTCGCGCTCGAATCAGCGCTTCCCGCAATTGCTCATCGGCGTGGGCCGCGTGATGGATTTCCGAGGCCTCGCGTCCTGGGGCCTGTTCGTCGGGATCGGCACCACGCTGTGGGGATAGGGTGATGACTCCCATGATCAACTGGCTGCTGCTCTGCTGCACTTCCGGCTACGCCACCTGGTGTTAGCCGAACCAACTCTTTGGAGAACCAATGATTCTTCTGAACACTGCACTCCTGTGCTTCATCCTTCTCGTCTGCGGGACGATGACATGGAGTTGACGCGCCTGTTGTGTTTCGTCCTCCTCATGGCGGGCTTGGCCGGCTGGGGGTGACGACGCGGTAGCGACATAGCGCACGAGCCTGGCAACGGTGAGCGTTGCCAGGCTCTTTTTCGGACCCGTAAGGCCGGGGCAAACGAGCGATTCGCGGAGCTAGAGTGGCTCGGTGCCCTCACTCAGTACGCGCAGATAGCGCTCGTAGCTGAACACGCGATTCCGCTTGCGGCCAGTGGTCTCGCGCGCGATGCCCATCTCCTCGAGAGTCGCCAGCGCCCGGGTGGCCGTGGCGAACGTGACATTCGCGCTCTTCGCGATCTGCGTCACCGTGGTGACCGGATGCTCCTGGAGACAGCGCTGCATCTCGAGCAGCGTCAGCGATCCTCGGCCGGTGCTTCGCAACCGTTCGCGATCCGCGCTGGCGATTGCCGAGAGCCGTTGTGCGGTCTCGACGGCGCCCCGGGCGCTCTCTGTCACGCCTTCCATGAAGAACTCGATCCACGCCTCCCAGTCTCCCTCTACACGAACACGATCGAGCAGCTCGTAGTAGCGACTGCGGTTCCGCTTGAAGTACAGGCTGAGGTACAGGAGCGGCTGGCTGAGAATCTTCTCCTCGCACAGGAGAAGCGTGATCAACAACCGGCCGATTCGCCCGTTGCCGTCGAGAAATGGGTGGATTGTCTCGAACTGCACATGCGACAGCGCCGCCTTGAGAAGCGTGGGCGTTCGCTCCGGGGAGTCGTGAACGAAGAGCTCCAGCGCCCCCATGAGCGACGCCACCTCGCCGGGTGGCGCCGGGATGAACTTCGCATTGCCGGGACGTGTACCGCCGAGCCAGTTCTGGGAGCGGCGGAAGTTGCCAGGATCCTTGTCCGCGCCGCGTCCTCGCGCGAGCAACACACCATGCATCTCCCGAATGAGGCGGTTCGAGAGCGGGAAGCCAGCCCTCAACCGCCCAAGTCCATGCTCCATGGCGGCCACATAGCTCGAGACCTCCACGACGTCATCCATGGGGACGCCCGGAAGTTCATCCGCCTCGAAGAGGAGGAGGTCTGATAGCGACGATTGCGTGCCCTCGATTTGCGAGGAGAGCACGGCTTCCTTCCGGACGTACATGTAAAGGAAAAGATGCGTGTCTGGCAGCAGCGCGCTGACGCTGTCGAGCCTGCCCAGATTGAGCATGGCGTCGTCCATCACCTGCCGTAGCGCGGGACTGATCTCCAGCGACGGGCGCGGTGGGAGCGGGTTTGGCAGGAATGCCTTGACCCGTTCGTCGCCGAGCGTGGAGATGGTCAGGTAAGTGCCGCTCTGCCCTCGCTCCATGTCATGTCTGTTTCAATGGTTAAAATAACGCCATATGTTATTTTAACATAATGTCCGTAGCTATAATAAACAATGATTCTACCGCCAGAGGGGTGCCATTATTCACCTCCCGGCAGGGCCGGATCGTGAATACACGACGTCGGGAAGGGGTTGGAGAAACGTTGTTCGTGGGCATCGCGAATCAGCCGAATCTGCACGAATCTCCGCGAATCCTTTTTCTTTTTCCTTCCGCTCTTGAGGAGGATTCGCGGAGATTCGTTTGGATTGCTTTTCAGATTCGCGATGCCCCCGATCAACGTCTTTTCAACGCCAAACGCCCTGATTCGCGCTCACGCAATCGGCTTCACGGGCTTGATTTCTACGGCGGGAATTCCCAGCTCCTTCAACAGCGCATTGAAGGCCGCCAAGTCCCCCGCCTCGAGCGCGCGAACGCGATCGAACTGCGCGTCGATCTTCCCAGATAGATCCTGGTAGATCGCCTCGCCCTGCGACGTCGGCCCCTTCTCGAAGCTCTGCGCCATCCGGTTCACGTTGAGCATCTGATTGTACAGCTTCACCGGATAGTGCAGCGTGATCTGGTCGGCCTGAGAGTGGACGTCGGCGAGCTCACCGCGAATCGCCTCGAGGCGCGCCTGAAGCGACGACGACAGTGCCTTCACCCGGGCGTTGTCCTTCACGCGCGATGAGGCGCCGGAAATCTGCGACTTCATCGACTCGATGCGCTCGACCTCACTGACCAACGCATTCAGCTTCGCCACCGTCCGCTTGGCGATGTCGTACGTCGCCAGGAGCTCGGCCTGCGTCGCACCGACGCGGGGATCGTCGACGACCGTAAACGGGCGGGAACGTGTCTGACTGTCCGCTGTCACGCGAACCGTATAAGTGCCCGGCACGATCATCGGGCCATCCGTCGTGCCCTCGTCGTTGATGATGTCCTTCAGCTCCTTCACGCCCGGTTCGTGAAGATTCCAGACGAAGCGGTTCAGGCCGAGTCGAGCGTGCACCACAGAATCCGCCGGCAGGTACGCCGCGCTATCCGACTCGATGCGCTTTCGCATCGACGACTGGCCGGTCGTGTCGTACGCCGTCAGTCGCTTCAGTGAATCGGCCGCACTGAATGCAACGAAGTTCGTGTCCTTCTTCGGCGCGCTGGAATCGGGCGACGTAAACGTGCGCAGCACCGTGCCCTTGGAGTCCAGAAATTCGACCTTCACCGAACCCTTCGGCTTCTGCTTGAGCCAATAGTCCACCGCCACGCCAGGGAGCGGATTCTCCCCGGACTCCACGCCACTGCGCCCACGTCCACCCTGCCAGCGAATCGCCGTCGTCGGAGCGAAGACGTGAACCGGAGCCGAGCGGATGCTGTCGTTGATCTGACGCAGTGGCGAGATGTCGTCCATCACCCAGAAGGAACGGCCATGCGTGGCCGCGATGAGATCAGCGTCCTTGATCGCAAGGTCGCGCACGCTCACGCGCGGCAGGTTGAGCTGAAGCGACTGCCAATGCGCGCCATCGTCGAACGAGACGTAGACGCCCGTCTCCGTTCCGGCGAACAGCAGGCCGCGCCGCACCGGATCCTCGCGGATCACGCGTGTGTATGCGCCCACGGGAATGCCCGCGTCGATGCGCGTCCACGACTTTCCGTAGTCGGATGTCTTCAGCAGGTAGGGCTTGAAGTCGTCCTGCTGATAGCGATTCGCCGCGACGTACAACGTGCCCGCATCATGATGACTCGGCTCCACGATGCTCATCTTCGTGAAGGCCGGCAGGTTCGGTGGCGTGACGTCCTGCCATGACGTGCCTCCGTCTCGCGTCACGTGAATCAGCCCATCATCCGACCCCGACCAGATCAATCCCTTCGTCAACGGCGACTCGGCCACCGCGAACGCCATCGCGTACCACTCGGTGCCGGTCATGTCGCCGTGAATCGGACCGCCCGAGCGCTCGAGGGTCTTCGGATCAGCGCGGGAGAGGTCCGGTGAGATCTTCGCCCACGAGTTGCCGCCATTGGTCGACTTGAAGAGGTACTGCGCTGCGGTGTAAAGGGTGTTCGGCTCGTGCGGCGAGAAGAAGAGCGGAAAGGTCCACGCGAAACGATAGGGGACGTCCTTGGCGCCATAGCCGTCGTAGTTGTCGATCCACACGGCGACGTTGCGCTCGCGCTGCGACTTGCGATCCTGCCGCCAGATCTCGCCCATGTATCCGCCGCCGTACGTGATGTCGGGATTCACGGGATCGACGGCGATGTAGGCGCTCTCTCCACCGGCGGGCGCGTACCAGTCTTCACGCGTGATCGAGCCGCCGTCACTCCGGCTCGCGATGGAGACCGACGAGTTGTCCTGCTGCGCTCCGTAGATGCGATACGGGTACTGGTTGTCGGTGATGACGTGATAGAACTGCGACGTCGGCTGATTCATGATCGTGGACCATGTCGCGCCGCGATCGAAGCTGATGGTGCCGCCGCCGTCATTCGCGTGGATCATGCGCTTCGGGTCCTTCGGGTCGATCCAGAGCAGGTGTGTGTCGCCGTGCGGGACCTGTATTCTCGTCCACGTCTTGCCGCCGTCGGACGAACGCCAGGTGCCGAGGTTGTTGACGTAGACCGTGTTCTCGTCCTGCGGGTCGGCGGTGATGGTGGAGTAGTACCAAGCGCGCACCTGCCAGCGCTGATCGCCGCTCGCGCGCTGCCAATTGGCGCCGCCGTCGTCCGACCGGAAGATTCCGCCGCGCGGTGCACCGGCCGAGTCGGGCGCTTCGACGGTGGCGTATACGCGACGAGGATTCGCGGGCGACACCGCCACGCCGATGCGGCCAAGTGCCGTGATGGGAAGCCCCGGATTCGCTGAGATGTCGGTCCAGGTGTCTCCGGCGTCCGTCGATTTGTAAAGCCCAGAACGACCGCCGCCGGACGTCATTCCCCATGGGTAGCGACGGAGATGCCACATTGCCGCGTAAAGGATGCGTGGATTGCCTGGATCGAGCGCGATGTCGATGGCGCCGGTCGAGTCGTCGACGAAGAGCGATTGCGTCCACGACTTTCCGCCGTCGATGGTCTTGTAGACGCCGCGCGTCTTGTTCGGGCCGAACGCGTGACCGATCGCCGCCACGTACGCGATATCCGGATTGGTGGGATGTACCCTGATGGCGCCGATCTGCTGCGTGTCCTCGAGGCCGAGGTGCGTCCAGGTCTCGCCGCCATCGGTCGTGCGGTAGACGCCGGTGCCGTAGGTCAGATCCTCGCGCAGCCCGGATTCGCCGGTGCCGACGTAGATCACGTTCGGGTCGTTCGGCGCAACGGCGAGCGCACCCACCGACGATATCTCGGGCGCGTTTCCCTTCACGCGGAAGTCCGTGATGTTGCTCCAGCTCTGGCCGGCGTTGGTCGTCTTCCAGACGCCGCCATTCACCGCGCCCAGGTAGAACGTGCGCGGATCGACATACGAGCCAGCGACGGCGACTGAACGTCCGCCTCGGAATGGTCCGATGTTGCGCCATCGGAGATTGGGAAATGCCGAGCGGGCGAGGCGCGCCGTGGTATCTGGCCGCTGGGACCTTGCCGCGGGTATGGCGGCCGCGAGCAAGAGGACTATCGTCAGGCGATTTGAGAGGCGGATCATGCTGGAAGATAGGATGATAGGAGGATAGGACGATAGGACAGCCCAGCTCTATCCTCCTATCATCCTATCATCCTATCATCCTATCATCCTATCATCCTATCGTCCCGCCCCTCAGGGCATGCGCACGATTTTCCCCATGAACATGATCGTACCCGTGAGCCGTTCGCGGATCACGAAGAGGAACGGTTTATCGGCGCGGAACTGCGGAATTAGCGGGGCAGACGTGACCACCATGCCGACGATCGTGACTGCCGCGGCTTCGGTTCCGTCTTCATTGATGTCGACGTACGTCTTCTGCTTCACGTAGTCGATCTTGGTGGACACCGACGAAAGTCGCGAGAAGTCCGCCCGCGTATCGCTGAATGCGTCGGACATGCCGAGGGAGATGAGATCGGCGTTGAGCTTTCGCTGCCATTCGAGCTTCAGCTTCGGAAGGAAGACGTCGATGTCGATCGCCCGCATCTGCGACACCATCGCCGCCCATGCGGTCGGCTGCATGAGCGAAGTGGTCACCGCATCCAATGAAACGCCGTTGCTCGGCACGACGACGGTCATCGTGAAGGCACTGTCGCCGTAGGGCAGGTCAACGGCGGAATAGTCCAGTGTGGACCTGAAGTTCACCAAGCCCTTGCGATGCATGAGGCGCATCGGCTGATCGCCAGCCACACCATGGAACAGCTCATCGGTTGTCTCGGCGGGATCGAACCGGCTCCGCCAGCTTCCCTTGAAGTAAATGGCGTTGACGAGAATCATCACCTCGTCGCCCAGCGCGTCGACAATCGTCGGGATCTTGCCCGCCGTTGCGTTGCTCACCCAGTCATTTATGGTGTTCGGAGCGGCAGGGCTCTGGAAGTCGAGCGCTGCGATCTGCGCGTCGAAGTAGGTGCGGCCGGCGTCGAGGAATGGCTGCTTCACCGAGAAGCCGGTGTTGTACCAGATCGAGTTCGCGACGCGGACGTCGACGGTGTTGTCCAGTCCGCGCAGCAGGCCCATGAGGCTCTTGTAGCTCTCGTTGATCTCCACGTCTGTGGCCGTGCCGAAACCGAGCGTCGAGCGCATCTGGTCGAGCGTGGCGTTCGCCGCCCCGTTCATCGTCATGCCGAGTGCGAAGGAGGCGCTCAGCGGACTGACGAAGACGTTGGTGTCCTTCTGCGCCGCTCCGAGCTGCCGCAAGAGCGAGAACGAAAAGTCGTTGGTCGCGGAGATGAGCTTCAGCTCACTCGCCGACAGGGACCTTGGCAGTGCGGTGAGTGCTTCGCTGGGTGAGCCTGGCGCCGGATCCGTGATGCTCGAGCAGCCGCACATGACGGCGAGCGCGGCGACACTGCGAAGCACTTTCGGAAGGCGGCGGAACGATGTGGCGGACATATGCACGGGGCTCGTCGGGTTGCAGTGCCGAACCCGATGCGCGCGTTTCCGGTCACTTCCGCCCGTGTCAGGCCCCGGGAGTCCCCGGCTTGCCGTCTTTTTCCTTCACCTCTGCTCGATCCTCCAACCTCCGCTGTGGACCCTGACCTTTCGGCCGTCGTCGTGGGGGTTCTGCGTCGAGAAGGAGCATTGCGTACTCGATCACCGAGAGGTCTTCCCACCTGTCGGGCCATTCCAGCAACTCGACGACGATGTCGCCCGCCGTGAACCGCAGCACCTTCTGCGTTCTGTTGTCCCGGCCGATGCATTCGTGGATGCGCACGGTCCATTCACGCCCACCCGGGCTCTTGAACGTGCGTCTGGAACCGGACTCTACTTCTGCCTCGTGTTCAATGGCGGCCGTCTTGATCGCCCTGTACTCTCCGCTCGGGCTCTTCGCGCGCCTGCGCAGTACGGGCGAGGCCTTCCGGCACAGCTCCTCGAGCTCCGGTATTTCGAACGCAATCCAGCTGCGCGGGTAGGGCGCGTTCAGGCGGCGCTTCTCCCGTGCGGATTCGAACACGAGCCAACCGTCGTGCATCTCCTCCAGGAACTGCTCATCGCGGGCGAGCGGGTGCATCTGGGAGGGGGTGACATCCCAGACGCGCCATTCGATGCGGCGGCTGTCGGTGTATTCGCGGATCGCCAATGCTGGCCTCGCTAAGTGGAAAAGCTCAGCCTGACATAAGCATCGTACGTGCCTAACTGCCTCTTGCCGAGAACGCCGATCAGTGGAACTTCGGATCATATGAAGAACGTTCGTCTGTTTCACGCCAGCCTTATTCAAATGCGACATATGCTCCGTTCCGTGTTTGCCTGCTCCCTCACCGTGGGGCTCGCAGCGTCCGTACGGGCGCAGACGCCTCCGACGCGGAGCTTCTCGATGCCCGATTCGGCGCAGCTGGCGACCGTCATGGCGAGAGCGATGCGGCGGATGCGTCCTGCTCAATTCGTGCTGGACCACAGGGCCGAGCTGGGGTTGACTCCCGAGCAGATTCCGTTCATCGAGTCGCTGGCGCTGGCACAAATCGATTCGGAACGGACTCGCGCGCAACGGATGATGACGGCGCAAACCGAGGACATGAAGAAGCCTGCGATGATGCAGGCAATGGCAATGATGGAGTGGACCGGAACCGTCGATGAAAGCGCGATCAGGGAGATGACCCAGCGGCAAGTCGAGATATCGGTCACATCCCAGATCGCGATGATACGCGACCGGTACCGGGTGGGCGAAGTGCTCACGCCCGCCCAGATTTCGACGCTGAAGCAACTGGAAATGAGGGATATGACCGGAGGGCGCGCCGTGAGTCTGTCCGCGCCGGCCAAAGGCGGCGTCTACTTCGAGTTCCAGGTGGAGAAGCAAGCCGCGCAGGTCCCGGGGACAGGCGGGTTGAAGTATCCTGAAGCGCTACGCGCAGCGAAGGTGGAAGGAGAGGTGCTCGCGCAATTCGTGGTCGACACGAGCGGTCACTACGAAGACGGATCCTTCAAGGTGCTGAAGTCGTCGCACGAACTGTTCACGCAGGCGATGCGTGATGCGCTTCCGCAGCTGCGCTTCACGCCAGCGGAAGTCGGCGGAGTAAAGGTGCGGCAGCTCGTGCAGCAGCCCTTCATCTTTTCGCTGAACGGCGTGAAGTAGCCTCAACGCGCGTTCCTCGATCCTTCGACGGCCTTACACCACGACCACGGGAATTGGGAGAACGTGATGCACCATGTAGTTCTCGTGATTCAGGTCATGCGCGACCGGCTGCACGCGACCGCCTGAATCCGTTGCACGCGCCATCAGCACATGTTCGCCGGGCTCGCGGGGAGTCCACCCGAGCTCCCACAGTTGCCACGCGTGCTCGTCCGCGGTGTCGCCAAGCGTCGCGGCAGTCCAGGTGCGACCGTCATCGGTACTGACGTCGACCGAAACAATCGATGCCTCGGATGTCCACGCGGCGCCGAACACCCGGTACTCGACGCCCGCGACGATCTCCTCGCCCACCGTCGGACGCGCGATCTCCGATTTTACCTGAAGCGTAGCCACTGACACCCGTTCGGGTGACGGGCCGCCGCACACATCCCAGTACGTGTACTCGACGCTCTGGAAGAATCCCGTAAATGGCCTGGTCATGACGACGACGCGGGAGAGCCACTTTACCGACGTCACGCCGTACCAGCCGGGCACGACGACGCGAAGTGGTGCGCCATGCGCGGAATCGAGCGGCTCACCGTTCATCTCGTAGGCAAGAACGACGTTGGGCCACGCGGCAACCGCGACGGGCACGGTGCGCGCAAAGTGGATCTCTGTGGCGCCCGGAAGCTTGTCCCTTGGGCCATGATCGGCGCCCTCGAACACGACGTCCACGGCATTCGCATCGACGCCAGCGCGCGCGAGCACGTCGCGCAGGGGCACGCCCGTCCATGTCGCGCAACCCACGCCGCCCAGCTCCCATTGGATGCTGCGCGGGCTGCCCTGCATGAATGCGCGGCTGTTGCCGGAGCACTCGATCACCGCGCTGACGGTGGCGGCCGGCATCGAACGAAGCTCGTCGAGCGATATCGAGAAGGAGTCGTGGACTGCGCCCTCCACGCGCAATCTCCACGTCGACGTGTCGATATCCGGCACGGGAAAGTGGTTGCGAATGAAGAACTTCGCGTTCGGCGTCGCGGCGCTCAGCTCGGCGAAGGGAAATTCAACGACCAGGGGAGCCTCGCTCCGCGTGATCGGGTTCAGTGAATGCGTACGAGACATGGGAACGTGCGGGGATGACCTGCTCCGGGGCGCCTGAACGTGCGCCTCGGAGTGTAACAGGTGCGCAGTACCGCCCCTGCCTGGAGTGGCGAACTGAGCGAACAGCGAACTCATGGGCCCGAATAGTGTCCCTGATGGTGACAGACGTCACACGAAATTCAGCGCAACTCCCCTCACTGAGTTGGTGACGAGTTTCGCGCACGGACCGTGTCGCATGTCACTTCGAGCACCGGGGCATGATCGTAGCATTGTCTTGCTGCTGCCCCGCCGTTGGGGACGCACTGCCGGGTGCCATGCCGGACCCTTCGCCGCATTGATTCATTCTCCAAGGGAGTAGCCATAATGCCGACTGATCTTCGTAGAATTGCCGTGTCCTCCATCATGCTCGGCGCCATTGCGCTCGGCGCCGCGTGCTCGAGTGACAGTCTCAGCCAGGGCTCGGGGGCACTCAAGGTGCAGCTCACGGATGCGCCCTTCTCATCGGACTCCGTGAGCCGCGTCGACCTGTTCGTCGTGCGAGTCGATGCCAAGGTGGCCGAGTCGGATTCAGCGGAAGCGGCGCGCGGTGCGACCGACGACAGCGCGTCCGTCTCCGAGTGGTCGACGCTAGCCACACCGATGCAGAAGATCGAGCTACTCGCCTTGCGCAACGGTGCATTCACGGAGCTCGGCACGAGGTCCCTGACCGCCGGCACGTATCGCTCGTTCCGCCTCGTCATCGATCCTTCTCAGTCGAGCGTCACGCTCAAGAACGGAACGGTGCTCACGAGCACCAGCTCCCCCAGCGTCACCTTCCCCAGCGCGGCGCGCTCGGGCATCAAGATCATCTTGGCAACCCCATTGGTCGTGACCGCGGGCGACACGACGACCACGCTCGTGGACTTCGACGTCAGTCAGAGCTTCGTGATGCGTGGAAACACGATCAATACCAACGGCCTGCTGTTCAAGCCTGTGGTCCGGGCGACGGTCAAGTAAGACGTACCGTTCGTCACGCGGTATTTTCCTGGACTGACGGGGGCGGCGTCCTAGGCGACGCCGCGCCCCGTCATCACCTTGTCGAGCGTGATCGGCAGGTCGCGCACCCGGACCCCAGTCGCATTGTAGACCGCGTTCGCAATCGCCGCGGCAACGCCGGTGATGCCGATCTCGCCGATTCCCTTCACGCCGATCGGATTCACGATGGTGTCGTTCTCCTCGACGAACGAGAGATCAAGCGCGCCGATATCCGCGTTCACGGGCACGTGGTACTCGGCGAGATCGGCGTTCACGTACCGCGCCGTGCGCGCATCGACGAGCGTCTCCTCGTGCAGCGCCATCCCGATGCCCCACACGACCCCGCCCACCATCTGGCTATGCGCGGTTTTCGCATTGAGGATCTTCCCCGCCCCATACGATGCGACGATCCGCGGAATGCGAATCTCGCCGAGGTCGCGATCGACACGCACTTCGGCGAAGACGGCACCGAAGGAATGCATCGAGTAGTTCTGCCGCTCGCTTCCGGGCGCGGAGTCAACGGTCACGCTGAACGTGCGGCCCGGCTGGCGTGAGAGCGTGTTCATCAGCAGTTCATTCGGCAGCTTCAGTGCTTCGACCTGCTTGCGCAGCTCCTTGCACGCAGCGAACACCGCCGATCCCGTCGACGCGGCCGTCATCGAGCCACCCGACACCGGGCTGACGGGAAACAGCGAATCACCGAGCTCGAAGCGAACGTCCGACGGCGGAAGTCCCAGCGCATCGGCGGCGATCTGCGCCATCACCGTGTACGTGCCCGTGCCGATGTCCTGCGTGGCCGACTGCACCACCACGTGCACGAGGTTGTTTGCATCGAGCGTTGCGGTCGCCTTCGCGGCGGCCTTGCTGCGATTCGTCGGATATGTCGCCGTCGCCATACCGTGGCCGATGAGCACATTGCCGTCGCGCAGTGCGCCCGGCGTGAGGTTGCGCTTCGACCACCCGAACTTCTCGCTCGCCACCTGATAGCACTCGCGCAGTGACTTGCTCGACCACGGATGCCCTGACTCGGGGTCCTTCTCCGCGTAGTTCTTCAGTCGCAGCGCGAGCGGATCCATCTTCAGTGCGACGGCCAGCTCGTCCATCGCGCTCTCGAGCGCAAAGGTACCGGTCGACTCGCCTGGAGCGCGCTGGTATGTCGGGGTGCCGACGTCGAGCTTCACCAGACGCTGGCTGGTCTCGATGTTCGGCGACTCGTACAGCATGCGCGTCTGCGTCGCGCTCGGCTCCACGAAATCCTCGAAGCGCGACGTATGCGAGATGACGTCGTGCTTCACCGCGGTGAGGGTGCCGTCGCTCGTTGCGCCGAGTGTGATCTTCTGCTCGGTCTGCGGTCGTGCGCCGACGGGGCCGAACATCTGCTTGCGCGTGAGTGCCAGTTTGACTGGACGCTTTACAGCGCGCGCCGCCATCGCGGCGAGCGGCACGTGCGACCACATGGATCCCTTGCTGCCGAAGCCACCGCCGGTGAAGTAGCAGACGAGTCGGACGTTCTCACCTGGGATGCCAAGTGTCTTCGCAAGCGCATCGCGATCACCGACGACGTATTGCGTGGAGTCGTAGACGGTGAGCTTGTCGCCATCAGGAACGGCGATGGTGCCGTGCGGCTCCATCGGGTTGTGGTTCTCGATCGGGGTCGTATACGTCTGATCGATGCGCACGTCGGCCTGCTTGAGCCCTGTCTCGACGTCGCCCTTCTTGGAATCCGCGCGACCATTGGTTGGCGGGTACGCCGTGCTCGCCGCGCTCTTCATCACCGTGACTGGCGCCTTGGATGCGTACTTCGCCTTTACGCGATGGGCGGCGTCGGTCGCATGCTCAAAGGTATCGGCGATGACGAGCGCGATCGGCTGACCGTTGTACCGAACGACATTCTCCTGGAGGAGTGTGAGCATTCGTCCGGCCTTCTCGGTCGCAATGCGCGGCGCATTCTCGTGCGTGAGGATGTCGATGACACCGGGGACCGTGCGCGCTTCGGCTGTGTCGATGGACGTAATGGTGCCGTTCGCGATCGTGCTCTGGACGATGACGGCGTACGTCATTCCTTCCGCTGGCATCTCGACGGAGTATTTCGCGGCCCCCGTGACCTTGAGGCGTCCGTCGACGCGGTCGAGCGGCGCGCCCATTGGCGCGGTCTTCCCCGTCACGATGTCGAGCTGATCCTGCGTGTGAGTCGGCATGTGTGTTGGCCTCAAGCCATCGCGGCGACGGTGCTCAGCGCGCGCACGAGCGTGCGCTTCGCGAGCTCGATCTTGAATGCATTCTCTCCATGCGGAACCGCGCCGCTCAACGCCACCTCGGCGGCAGCGCGGAACGCGGCCGCCGTTGCGGGCTTGCCCTTCAGCGCATGCTCCGCGGCGGTCGATCGCCATGGCACGGTGCCGACGCCGCCGAGTGCGATGCGAACGTCGCGCACCTTGCCACCGCTGACGTCGAGTGCGACGGCGGCCGACGCAAGCGCAAAGGCGAACGAGGCGCGATCGCGAACCTTGCGGTAGTGCGAGCGACGACCGAAGCCGAGCGACGGGATGTCGACGGCGGTGATCATTTCGCCGTGCTTGAGCACCGTTTCGCGCTCGGGGTGATTGCCGGGCGTGACGTAGAATGCCGTCAGGGGGATGGTGCGCTCGCCCTGCGGGCCACGGACGCGAACCACGGCACCGAGTGCGGTCATCGCGACCGGCATGTCACCGGGTGAGGTGGCGATGCACTTGTCGCTGGTGCCGAGTATGGCGTGGATGCGCGTGTGGCCGCCGATGGCGGAGCAGCCGCTGCCCGGTTCGCGCTTGTTGCACGGCATGGCGACGTCGCGGAAATAGTAGCAGCGCGTGCGCTGCATCAGATTTCCGCCGGTGGTGGCCATGTTGCGGATCTGACCCGATGCGCCGGAGAGAAGCGCCTCGGAGAGCACGGGGAAGCGGTTCTTGATCGTGGTGTCCCACGCGAGGTCGCTGTTTCGCACGAGTGCGCCGATGCGTACGCCGCCGTCTGGGAGCACGATCACCTGATTCAGCGAGGGCTCTGAGGCGGCAAGGGCATTGATGTCGATGAGCTTTCGCGGCGTCTCGACGTCGAGCTTCATGAGGTCGACGAGGTTCGTCCCGCCGGCGATGAAGCGGGCGTTCGGGTCTGCTGCTACTGCTTGCGCCGCGTCGCCGGAGGATTGGGCGGCCGAGTATTGGAAGGGTCTCATCGGTCAGCCTCGTGCGGTGGAGCGGACTTCCTGAATGGCGGCGACGATGCCCGGATACGCGCCGCAGCGACAGATGTTGCCACTCATGCATTCCTTCACGTCGGCATCGGCGGTTCCGCAGGGTTCACCGAGCAGCGCGGTGGCCGACATCAACTGGCCGGGCGTGCAGTAGCCGCACTGGAAGCCGTCGTGCTTGATGAAGGCGGTCTGCATCGGGTGCAGTGTGTTGCCGGTAGCGAGCCCTTCAACGGTCGTGATCTT
Source organism: Gemmatimonadaceae bacterium (assembly GCA_036844565.1). GTDB lineage: Bacteria > Gemmatimonadota > Gemmatimonadetes > Gemmatimonadales > Gemmatimonadaceae > AG11. The sequence continues at coordinate 16,050 of DAIUFP010000012.1, forward strand.
CGCCCCCTGCTGCATCACGGCGAACGTCATGCAGCTCAACTGGCGGCGTCCGTTGATGTGGACCGTGCAAGCGCCGCATTGGCCGTGGTCGCAGCCTTTCTTCGTTCCGGTGAGGCCGGCGTATTCGCGCAGCGCGTCGAGGAGGGTGACGCGCGGCTCGATGTCCACGGCGATGTTGCGGCCATTGACGTTCAAGGTGACGGATGTGGCGGCGGCCGGTACCTCGCTCAACGAGAGCTTGTCCGCGACTCTCTGCGCCTTGGCGAGAGTGGGTGCAACCGCGGCGACTATGGCGGCTGCGATCGCGCCGGCCAGGAACTCTCTTCGCGTGGGCAGCCATCCCTCACTCGCCGTGTCATCGCGCGGTGCGGACTCGGCGATCGCGAGGAGCGACGCGGCAAGGCTTCGCTCGTCTGTCCGCGTTATGGCGCCAGTGTGACGCCATTGAACGGCGCCGTCGGCATCCAGCAGGATGAGCGTTTGCTCACCGTGGACGCCGTAGCGCTCGGCAAGCTCGCCTTGAGCGTCGTGCTGGGTGAGGACCGGGATGGCCACGTCGTCGGTACGCACGGTGGGGCCAAGAAGCGACTCAACGTGCGCGAGTTGATGTGGTCGAGCGGGGTCCCAGTCGCGTGGGTAGAAAGCAAGGACGGTCGGATGGCCGGCGGATGGACCTGGCATGGTCGGTTGCTCGGGTTTGCGGAGAGTGTGTCCGGCTCGCTGCAAGCACTGCACCACCGCTAAATCGTCAGTCGCCCGCTGTCACCCGACGAGCCTTGGCGACGGTGGCGTCGAAGTGCGCCTCGAGCTCCGTGTGGACTCCACGAAGCTTTCCGACGACCCGCTCCGCCCAATTGAAGTACTCCATCCGCCGATCGAGCGACCAGTCATGGGGCGGATTGAACGTGATGTCGTGCACGTTGCACGTCTTGTCCGACAGGCGTATGAGCTTCGCGCGCGGCGACTTGGAGGCCGCCTCGCGTTCCTGCGTGAGCTTGCGCTGCGCACTCGAGAGCAGCGGATCGTCCGTCACTTCCGCGACCAAAGCCGCGATCTCGATGCCGAAATGTTCGACCAGCTCCTCGGGCGTCGTGTCCGTGTCCTCGATCGTATCGTGAAGGAACGCCGCGGCGAGCACGTCCGGATCCGTGACACCGCCCACGGTCGCGAGCAGCGTCGCGACCGCAATGGGGTGATTGATGTATGGTATGTCGCGCCCGCCCTTCCGGCGGTGGTGCTTGTGCTTCTCGGCCGCGAATTGAAGGGCGCGAAAGATTCGTTCATCCACGTCGTGCCTTGCCTTCGAAGGTCCGTCCCTTCACGGTCGACTCCGCGATGAAGAAGGCGCTCTTCAACGCCATCGGTGCCATCACCGCCTCCGCGTAGTGCGGCACCTCATCGCGCAAGGCATCGGCCAGTGAGCGCAACTCGGGATCGTCTCCGGCGTAGACGTCGATGTGGCGCGCCGTATCGACGAGCGCACGACGCGCGCGATCAAAATCTCCATGCCGGTTCGCCTCGGTCGCTTCGGCGCGGGCACGACCAGTGTAGATGCGGGCGACTTCACGATCGACTTCCGTGTCGCGCGCCTGGTCGTCGTTCTCGCCATGGCCGGCGTACGTGAACTCGACGCTCGTCGTGACGTCGTCGCCGAGGCTGCCGGCAACGCGAAGGACGTCGTGAATTTCACCGAGCGGGAATTTCACGCGAACGATGACGTCGAGCTCCTGCGCGGAGACCAGGTCGCCAAGCTCCACGCTGATCCCCGTGCGGCCGTGTGACTTGCGCGTGCGGAAGCGGTTGAGCACGCGTGCTTCCGCGCCCCGCGGCAGGGTGAGCGTGAGCTCCGCACCGGGAACGACGACCTCCAGGGCTTCGCCGAGCTCGCTGGTGACGAGGTCGGGGATCTGCGCCGCCGTCTGCACGAAGTAGAAGTTGCCCCCGCCTTCGTTGGCGATGTCGCGAAGCAGTCGCTCGTCGAAGTCGGCACCGACTCCGAACGCGGAGGTGACGATGCCGCGCCGCCTGAGCTCCGAGGCATGATGCGCGAGGACTTCGCGATTCGTTTCGCCGTGGTTGGCCTGCCCGTCGGTGAGCAGGAGTGCCCTGGTGATGGTGTCGTCAGCGATGTGATCGGACAGCTCGGCGCCACCATGCATCCATCCCGCGCAGAGGTCGGTGCTGTTTCGCGGGCGCACCTGCTGGAGTTCACGCAGCGCGCGCTTCTTGGCCTCCGCGGTGGCGAAGGTGGACGGCAGGATGACGTCGACACGCTCGTCGAACACGACGATGGAGACGCGGTCGGTGCTCGTGAGGAGGCGAAGGGACTGCTTCACCGCTTCAACGGCGAGGGGAAACTTGTTCTCGCCGTCCATGGAGCCGGAGCGATCGAGGATCAGGGCAATGTTGACGGGCAGTCGTTCGGAGCGCTTGGGTGCGGCGGGGGCCGTGATGGAGGCGAGCAGGTAACGGACGCTGGCGCCTCGGGCACGAATGAGGGTGCGGTCGGCGCGGAGGTGGAGTTTCGGTGCGGTCATCGGTCATCCTCGAAGATGTCGCGCGCGGCGTCGATCAGGCGTTCGACCTGCTTGTTCACCGCGCGAGAGAGCGGGCGTCGAATGTGGAGCTCGATGTCGGGTGCGAGGGTGACGCGTTCCCACTGGGAGCGCGGAGATGGGACGGGTTCTTCAACTGGGGCGGCGGAGTACAGCGGAGTGCTTTCACCCAGCACGGAGCGGATGTAGTCGCGCGCGGTGCGAGGCGCCGGTAACTCACCGGCGGATGACTCGAGCACCCGGCGAATCTCGGCGAGGGGGAGATGTTCGCGCTGGAGGCGCTTGATGAGGAGGAGGCGGTCGAGGTGCTCTTCCTTGTAGTGCGCGCCTGGTCCGCGGGCCTCTGGCTTGGGAAGGAGGCCCTGCTGGATGTAGTAGCGGACGGTGCGTATGCTGACGCCCGCGCGGTCGGCGAGCTCGGTGAGGTCGAGTGGGTCGGGGGCGTCCATGTGGTTATATTAACAGTGTAACGTCTCACTGTCAATACTGGTTGAACGCATTCCGGTGGCGCGGGCGTCCGGCGGATCTGGGCGGTGGTCCCTGGCTGTAGTTCTTTGGTATTTGTCTAGCGCTTCGCGATCAGGGTCATGTAGCTCGTGGCGTCGAGCACCACACTTGCTCGCCCATTGCGGACCTGGATGGGTGTTCCTTCCTGCATCGCGCGTTGCGTATCGGTGCGCCAGACACGAAGTGTCGTGATGCCAACTGGAATTCCTGTCAGCACCGCCGGGCGGGATGCCCCGTTGTTCACGACGTGCACGGCAAGGCTTCCTTCGCGCGCGTTCATGAGGGCGGCACAGTGCACCGCGCCGTCGCAGGTGATCGGGACATGCGACACGCGTTCCGGCGTCGATGCCAGTTGCTTGAGGTTCCAGAAGCGCTGCGTCGGTCGCAGGGCGCTCGTGTCGCCGTACACGCCTCCGCCGACGAGCAGCGAGTAGTCCGACGTCAGTTGCCACTGGAGAATCGACTTCGGTTGCGAGAGCGCGAGCATGCGGACGTATAGCTCGATCTCGCCAAGTGCGGTATCGGGTTCCTTGAAGATGGTTGGATAGCGGTACGCGCCCGCATCGATGCTCCCCTCACCCACGAGAAGCGGGACGTCGAGCTGCTTTGCGGCATTGAACCAGAAGGTGAGCAGCGAGTCGCTCCATCCACGCCATGAATGGTATGAGACCGCGCCGATGTAGGGCCACGCCGACGAATCCTTCATCGCGGCATCGATGAACCACGTTGGCGTCGCATCGGAGACGTCGCCGAGGAGCATTCTGGTGGTGAGACCGCGCTGCCGCATGTATGCGCCGAGCCCCTTGATCAGATCAGCGTGCTCCTGCGGCGTCTGGCGGACGTCGATCCCGAGGTCGGATTCGTTGAAGGAGAACATGGCGGCTTCGACGCCGTAATTGTGCTTCAGGTAGAGAAGGTACGACGTGAGCGACGCGTAGATCTTCTCCATCCGCGCGGGGTCGAGCTGGTTGCCACGCATTCCATTCACCAGGCCGCCGCCGCGTGGCAATGGACCAAGCACTGCCCATTGCGGCGGAAACCAGGCACTCACGATGACCTTCGCGCCCTTTGCCTGCGCGGTGCGCGCCATCTCCATGGCGGCACGAATGCGCGCGTCGAGCTTCGCAGTGTCCGTCAACGATGGATCGACCGCCAAGTCCGGATCCCAGGTGCGCCATGGCATCTCCACTCGCGCCCAGGAGATGCGCAGGTTCGCGAGGTTGTACGCGATGACCGCGAGATCGACGCGCGGATTCTGGATGCGGAAGTTGCCGCCGAGTCCGTCGAACACACGGCCTGGCGTCGAGGCGTCCATCGCCAGTGTGAGCGGGCTGTGGTCGACTGCACCCGTGGCCGTGATGGTGAAGGTCGCGTGAGTCGACCGGCCGGCGTCCCCCGCGGCGATGATTGGAATGAGGGCGCGATAGATCTCACTGCCATCGCGGCGGCGATCGGCGCCGGCCAGCACCGGCGTGAGAGCAGTGGTGCGGATCTCGATCCGGTGTGTTGAGGTGCCCGGCAATGGTTCGAATGTCACACCCCGTCCGGTGTGCTCTTTCAGGCGTACGCCGTCAGTGGCAAGCACGCCGGGCAACATGGTGCCTGTGATCGAAGTCGCCTCATCGAGTGCGGTCACGCTGGCATACGATCCGCGCGGTGCCTCAATGCAGAAGTAGCCACCGGCCCTGGTGGCGCTGTCCGCCGTGAAGCTCAGGTCGACGACGACTTCGCCGCGCTTCGTATCGGTGATGGTCTCGGTGATGGAGTAGGCCCCCACGTGGGTGACAACGGTGCGAACGTCGCCGAGTCGAGAGTAACGAGGGAGCTGTTTCTCCTTCTGCGTGCGTGCGATGCCGCTATCGCTCACCGCGCACATGCTCGTCTCGAAGGGGAAGATCTCGCCGTCGACGCGAAGTCCCTCGACGTTGCCCCATGCCGCCACGACCGCTTGCGCCGCGGACGGAGCCGCAAGGGTGGACACTGCCGCGCATGCCAGCACGATGCTCCGACGGAAGACCTTGGCATCGCCGACACGTGCGGCCTTGAAGTCGGGCCTGGACAATGCTCTCACGATGCGACCAATGGGTTGGGGAGTGCGTTTGGGGCCCTTCTTGCCTACCGAGTGTACAACAGTGGGACGGACAGAGGATTACTTCAACGGAGGAACATCCGATGAGAACGCTTCGTTCAACAACAGTCGGCGGCGCCATGCTCGCCGCGACCGTGCTCTTCAGCGCCGTAGCGGGCGCGCAGAACACACAGGACCCGCGCTATCACCCGCAGGGGAAACAGGATCCGCGCACCGCACAGCAGCGTGATCCGCGCTACACGCAGCAGGACCAGCAGCGCCGCATCGACGAGGAGCGTCGTCGCCAGTCGGACTATCAGCGCGTCCTCGACCAGCGCATGCGGGCCGCGCAGGCGCAGCAGGCACAGCTGCAGTCGCAGCAACGCAACGCGCAGTATGCCGCCCAGCAGCGCTATCTCGCCAATCTTCAGGCACAGCGCCAGCAGATGCAGGCACAACGGAACTACAACAACGATCCGTACATCACGAACCCGTACTCCTACAGCTACCGCGTGGGAAACACGGTGCGTCAGACCAATCAGTACGGCGCTGATGTGCTCAAGCAGGCGGTGAACTACGGCTACGATCAGGGTGTGCAGGCCGGCAGGGCGGATCGCCAGGACAGGCGCCCATCCAGCTATCGCAACGCATTCGGATACCAGGACGCCAACTACGGATACTCGGGACAGTACGTGGCGCAGAGCGACTACAACTACTACTTCCGCGAAGGATTCCGTCGCGGATACACGGACGGCTACGGCTCGACGTCGCAGTACGGCTCGTTCAACAACGGCTCAGGCTCCATCCTGGGCAACGTGCTGACGGCCATACTTGGGCTGACCAAGCTGCGCTAATCACGCTGGGCGCGCTTCCTCGCCTTACGGCAGGGTGAGCGCGCCCTTGTCAGAGCGCCGCGCTAGATGAACCGCAGCAATCCGTCAGCGCGTTCGCGCTTCACGCGCGCATACCACTTGCACGCGACATAAAGCACCGGGATCGCCAGAAGCCAGACGAGATATAGAAGCCAAAGGCTCCACATGTATCCGTCCGGTTGCGGCGGCGGCATCATCGGGTGGTTGCCGAACAACCACGGATCGATTTTCCCATTCCGCACGACCGACACGACCATCGCCGCAAGGTGGATGAGTGGAATGTGGAGCAGATAGTAGAACATCGGCACGCGGCCAAACGTCTCGAGAACATCGGACAACCGGCCGCGCGCGCGCTCAGCGAGTGGAATGAGTGCGATCAGTGGGCCGAGCGTCATCATGAGGAACAACTGCGACGCGGGGTACTTCTGCTGGTTGAGGATACGGAACAGCACTGGAGGAGCATCTGGCGATGCGGGCCTGAGCATCACGGCCGCGGCGGCGATCACGACAAAGGCTGCCGTCACGCCAAGTCCGATCCGCCGACACAGCCTGCGTCGCTCCGATTCCTCACGCGTAAGGATCGTCCCGAACGCATAGCCCGCAGCCATCACACCGATCCACGGAACGATGGAATAGAGGATCGCGAGCTTTGGACCACCTTCGCCGAGAGTGACGCGACCGCCGGCCCAGAGGAACTGAAAGAACCACCTCACGTGGGGTTGCATCGACTCCGGTATGCGCGTGGCGACGAGCGCGATCAGTTGCTGCGCAAAGATCACGACGATACCGAAGATACCGATCGAGCTCGGCGAGAAGCGCACGAGGCCAGCGAGGAGAATCATGCAGACACCGAGCATCCAGATGACGCCGAACAGGATGTACTCGTTGAAGGCGAAGTTGAAGGTCCACGCGACGCGGATGACCGTGAGCTCGAGCAGCACGAGCACCGCTCCGCGTGAAACGAGGTAGCGCGCGAGGGCGCTGGTATCGCCGAGCTTGCGGCCGTGAAAGAATGCGCCGGTGCCGGCGAAGAAGCAGAATGCCGGCGCGACGAAGTGGGTGATCCAGCGCGTGAAGAAGATGCCGGGGGTGGGGCCGCCGGCGGGGAGACCGGAGTACACCCGCACATGGTCGATTGCCATGAGGGCGCAGGCGAGGCCGCGGAGGACGTCGATGGAGTGGAGGCGGGGGGCGGCGCGCATCGGGCGAACGTACACTGCAAGGGCCGACAGAACCAGAGGTCGTGACGATGAGGCCGATCCGTTCCTGACTACCCGTCTCGGCGACCGCGACCCCGCGACGGATCGGCAGTGGATCCAGCGCCGTCGATGAACACTCCACCCGCGCGCAACTTCTTCATCAACGACGCGCGCGCGGCTGGCGATGAAGCAGGCAGCTCGAGTAACACCGGGGTGAGCTGCCTCACGCCAGCCCCGAGGAGCCCGACCACGCGCGCGGCCACCTCGGCATCAGCACACTCGAGCAGCTCCGTTCGGCGCAGCGTCGCGCGTCGTACCGCTGCCATCCATCCCGCAATCTCATGTTGCACATTCTTCGGGATTGGTCGGCTGGAGGCGCGTGTCAAGGCGCCGATCACGTCGCCGACGCCTGCGCCCGACTCCGCGGCGGCGAGGACGGAGGCGCGCGTGATCTTGAACACGTGGCCTGGTGCAACACCGACGCGCTCGCAGAATCGCGCGAGCTCCGCCTCCACGGCTGGCGCCGCGCCGAGGAACACCACGTCGAAGTTCGGCTGGACCACGACGTCTCCCGCCGCAACACCGGCACCGTACTCGAAGCTGTCGATCGCGCCCAGCAGGTAGCGGCCGACGTCGGTGAGCGAGAAGCAAATCCTTCCCCCTTCATCGATCCCGAAGGTGGCGCCGCCGAGCCCGAGCAGACGAGTCGAGAGGAAAAGGGACAGCATCGTGCCCCACACTTCGCGAGCGCTGCCCTTTGGATCGGAGTACCCGCTGTAGAACATCAGCCCTGCATCGCTCCCCGAGGGAGCCGTAGTCAGCGCCAGCAGCGGGTTGTCCTCGCGCATCCCGTACTCGAGGAACTCATCGATGCGGATGAAGCCATCGCGTGCCTGGAGGAAGGCGCGCACGAGATCGGCGCGCAGGTCCAGCGACTTGGGCGCGTGATAGAACGGGAGCGAATAGGGAAAGAAGCTGGCCGTCCGATCGATGTCGTACGAATCTCTCGGATTCTTCTCCTTCGACCGGCGCATCGGCTCGACCAGCGCCGAGAGGCGCTCATGCGCCGACAGCGCAAGCCAGCGCATGCCGGTCACGGTGATGTGCAGGTGCGGGTTGCCGTCCACGTCACGTATGTCGACGAAGCCGTGGGCGAGCAGCGCCCCTGATCCGTGATCGACTCGATTGGCGTCGAGGAGTTTCGCCACCCAGGGCGGCGGCACAACGAGCCGCCGCTCGATATCGGCGCGGGTTCGAGCGAACACCGCTCCGTCGTTCGCGCGCACGCGCACGGGAGACGAGGCGATCGCCGCGAGCAGTGTCGTCATGTCCTCCATGTGCACGGCGAGGACGAACGTCTCGCCGACCTTCACCGGCTCTGGCGGCACAGCGGGACGACGCGTGAGCTCGTGCACCACCGTCGGCCACAATCCAATCGTCGGCTCCAGATCCTCGACGCGCATTCCGGCGAACAACACCATGGACGACAGCCCCGCGTGAATCGCGGCCGCGAGGTGTGGGATCTCCCCGTCGTCGTCGTGCGTGGCCAGCAGCTGGCGCAGCGGTAAGCCGTCGGGATAGTCGAGCAGGATGCGCGCCAACTCCTGAAGGTCGAGCAGCACCGGCATGTCCGACAGAAACTCGGCGGAGCTCAAACCATGCGTGTCGGCCCAATCGAGGAACGCCTGCTCGTCCTCAGCGGCGAGTAGATCGCCAACCCACGCTGGAAATGCGACGAAGGGCGCAAGCGTCTGCCGGGTCGCATACACGCGTGACCTCAAGGCCGCGGAGGCGATCCGCTGAACCTCGTCGCCGGTAAAGTGTTCCTGCATGTACCCCAACAGTGCGGCGCGAAGCCGGTGCTGGTCGACGTCCTGCGGCGCGACGTGAAAAATCTGATGGCGGCCCATCGCACGAAGGACCTTCACGAGCGCACGCCGCTCGTCGCCGAGCCACAGTCGGTGCTTTGCGGGCTCGTGGACCGCAATGCCGCTATTGATGATCTCCGCCAGGTGCGGCTCGAAGCGCATCGCGGGGACGTAGCCATGCGTCTTCAGCTCGTGCAGGAGAATGCGACGCGCGGGCAGTGTCAGCGCGTCCCACCGCCCCAAATCATGAAGTACCGAAGTCCAGTCGACGTCGAAGAGTTTCATGCCAGCGCGCGTGCGTCGGCGATCTGGTATTCGTAGCCTTGCTCGCACAGGAAGAGCTGGCGCTTGAGCGCGAAGTCCTGCTCGACGGTATCGGCGGTAACGATACTGTAGAATCGCGCCTGATTCGCACCAGCCTTTGGACGGAGGATACGTCCGAGTCGCTGCGCTTCCTCCTGACGCGAGCCGAACGTGCCCGACACCTGGATGGCGAGCGATGCATCCGGAAGGTCGATGGCGAAGTTCGCGACCTTCGAGACGACGAGCGCGGGAAGCGCACCGACCCTGAATTGTTCATACAACACATCGCGCTTCAGTTGCGGCGTGGTGCCCGTGATCAGGGGGACGTCCATCTCCGTTGCCAGGGCCTCGAGCTGATCGACGTACATCCCGATGATCAGCGCCGGCTCATCAGGATGCCGTGCGATGATGTCGCGGACCACCTGTACCTTGTCCGGATTCTCCGACGCGACGCGAAACTTGTTGCGCGCATCCGCGATGGCATACGGCATCCGCGACGACTCCGCGAGCGCCACGCGCACTTCGGTGCACACCGCCGTCGCAATCCACCCCTGTCGTTCGAGCACCTTCCAGGGCACATCGGCCTTCTTGGGACCGATGAGGGCGAAGACGTCATCCTCGCGTCCGTCTTCACGCACGAGTGTGGCCGTGAGCCCGAGACGACGACGTGCCTGAAGCGTGGCCGTGATCTGGAAGACCGGTGCCGGAAGGAGGTGCACTTCGTCGTAGATGATCAGCCCCCAGTTGCGCTCGTCGAACAGCGCGAGATGGGTGAACTCGGCGTCCTTGCTCGCGCGGTGCGTGAGGATCTGGTAGGTGGCCACGGTGATGGGTCGCACCTCCTTCGTACTCGCGGAGTATTCGCCGATGGACTCGGGCGCGATGTCCGTCTTGTCGAGCAGCTCGCGGATCCATTGTCGCACCGCGGTTACGCTCGTGGTGAGGATGAGCGTCGACGACCGCACCGCCGAAATGACGCCCATGCCGACGACCGTCTTCCCAGCGCCGCATGGAAGGACGATGACGCCGGATCCGCCGCGTGCGGCGCCGAGTGCGTGGAACGCGTGCACCGCCTGGACCTGGTAGTCGCGGAGGGCGAACGGATTTCCAGCGGTCGTCTCCGTCCGGAGCGCGACGTCGAGCGACTCGCCCTCGGTATACCCTGCGACGTCCTCGGCAGGGAATCCCGCCTTGACGAGCGCCTGCTTGATGCGGCCGCGATCGCCCTGGCGGATGCGGAACGTCGTTGGTCCAGTTCGATCGCCCAGAAGTGGCGAGAGATGCTTGCCGTGCGCGAGCTCCTCCGCGAGGTACGGGTCGCTCGCGTGAAGCAGCAGGTGCGTGGCATCAGCGTCGTCCTCGTCGCGCACGATGCGCAGGCGGCCGTAGCGCTGCGCGAAGTCGCGAACCTGGTTGGTGATGTTAGCCGGCACCGGGAACCGCGAGAACGTAGTGAGCGTGCCCGCGATGTCTTCGACGTCGACGCCCGCCGCGCATGCGTTCCAGATGCTGAGCGGGGTGATGCGATACGTGTGAATGTGCTCGGGCGACTTCACCAGCTCCGCGAATCGGGCGAGTGCGTCGCGCGATTCAGGGTAACGGGGGGATGACAGGTCGACGAGGATGGTGAGGTCGCCCTGAACGATCAGTGGGTTGTCGTTCACGGAAGACGGCGCGTGATTTTCATACTGGCAAGTTGACCTGCGAGCTGACGACCTGCCAGCATGCTGCGGCACTCCACATGCACTGTCCGCCGCCATGAAACACAAAACGGCAGTGGCCCTCATCGCCGCAACGGTCCTCGGCACAGCCTGCTCTCCCTCGCAGGACCAGGAAGTGGCAATCGGCCGCCAGAACGCCGAGCAGGTGAATGCAAAGCTGCCGATCCTCCGAGATCCCGCAGCTGCGGACTACGTCCAGCAGCTCGGCATGTCGATGGCCGCGATGACATCGCGCTCGGACCTGGACTGGAAGTTCTTCATCGTGGACAGCAAGGACGTCAACGCCTTCGCCCTTCCCGGGGGCTTCATCTACGTCAATCGCGGGCTGATCGACCGTGCAGAGGAGCTCGACGAGCTCGCGGGAGCGCTCGGACACGAGATCGGCCATGTCGTCCTCCGCCACTCCGTACAGCAGATGGCGCAAGGCACGAAGGCGAACATCGCGGTGTCGCTCGGCTGCACCCTCACGCGGATCTGCAACAGCGACCTCGCGCGCGCGGCGATCCAGATCGGCGGTGCGGCGCTATTCGCCCGCTACAGTCGGCAGGACGAGGCGCAAGCTGACTCCGTCGCGGTGGAGAACGTCATGCGCGCCGGTATCGACCCGCACGGCATTCCCGTGTTGTTCGAGCGACTGCTGGAAGAACGGAAGACATCGCCGTTGCGGATCGAGGCGTTTTTCGCTTCACATCCGATGGAGGAAGACCGCATCCGCGCGACGGCACGAGAGATCAGCGCAATCGATCCCGCGGAGCTCCGCGAGTTGAAGCGGGACGATGCCGGATATCAGGCCTTCAAGGAACGGTTGAAGATGCTGCCGAGAGCGCCGGATCCTGATCCGTCGCAGCAGCTTGCTCCCGACTCTCTGCGGATGGCGTCGCCGCTATTGCAACGATTCTAAAAGGTTCGTAAGCTCTGGTCGCGGCTATTCCCCGAACCTCGCTAGCACAAGATGCGCATAACGTCGCTCGCGCTCGGCGCCGGCCTCGCGATTGCCGCGGGCACGGTGCGTCAGTCGACGGTCGCCAAGACCGCCGACGCTTCGGCGCCGCGCGATACGACCGCGAGGTCGGGACCGGTTCGGAAGGATACCACCATCCGCTCCACCGGCGCCGACCTCGTCACCGCATTCCTGGGCAAGTCGATCGACACGAGCGGCTCGACCAAGCTCGACGTGATGATCGTCTCCATTCCGGATCCGATCAGCTCTCACCTCGACTGGTCGTACGACGCGCAGCTTGAATCTGTCAGACGTGCCTTCGAGCGCGACGGATATCTCGTCGACCGATTCTGGCTTCCCTGGCGACAGCCCCTCGATTCCGCGTCCGTAAGCATCGCAACGGCCGACGCGCTACCGGGTGCGCGCGTGCCCGGCGTGATTCTTTTCAGGAAGAGCAGCGGCGTGACGCCCGACCTTCGTCTCGTCTACGTCATCGGCGAAGTGCCCACTCTTGGTGTGCACAAGACGGCGTTACGCGAGGCGCTCAACGAGCGCGCGAGGCTTCTCGCACAGATGAAGATGCCGGACACCGTCATCCGCATTGTCGGTCCGGCATTCTCCGGCTCGTCACGCTCGATGCGACTGGCGATCGACGGGTGGCGCGACAGCACCCACAAGAGCACGCCCATCCGCATCGTCACCGGAGGTGCTTCCGATTTTGGCAACCTCGCGATGCTCAGCGGACCGGGGCTGTCGTTTACGTCCACCGTGCACACGAGCGCCCGTCTCGTGGACGCTGCACTCACGCTGCTCGTCGACAAGCTCGCTATAAAAAAGTCCGAAGTCGCATTCCTCATCGAGGGCTCCACGCAGTACGGTGCCGGCGCGCAGCAGGTCAAGGACAGCACGGACAAGCAACAGAAGGGAGACGTTACGGATGCGCCGCTCAGCGTCTCCTTTCCGTTGAGCATCTCGAGCCTGCGCGCGCAGTACGCGAGACATCCCGAGGACCAGATCACCAACAAGACCGACGCTGCCGCCGCGAAGGCTTCACCGCGACTCCCGCTCGACACGCGCGAACCCGCATCGCTCACCGAGAGCCCGCGCAACCTCTCGCAGCTCACGCCCTCGGCAACGGAGATCATGTTTCTCCAGCTCGAGCGCACGCTGCTGTCCCACCGCATCCGCGCGGTCGCCATTCTCGCGACCGACATTCGCGACCAGCTCTTCCTGGCATCCGAGCTTCGCAAGCGACTCCCCGATCTTCAACTCGTCTTCATCGGCAGCAACTCACTCCTCCTCAGGGGCGAGTACGCGGAGGCGCTCGTCGGCAGCTTCGTCATCTCGACGTACCCGTTGTTCGCCGAGAACCAGTTCTGGGATCTTACAAAGAACGACAACGAGCGCTTCGCGTTCATGAGTGATGAGTCGGAAGGCGTGTTCAACGCGCTTCTCCATCAGCTCGGCGCGGACTCGGCGATGGCCGAGTACATCACCCCGATGATGCACGACAGCATCCCTCGTGGGCGCCGGCCACCAGTGTGGTACACCGTGATCGGGCGGGATGCCTTTTACCCACTCGCGCTCGACAGCGCTTCGTCGAAGGCTGCCGCGCAGGACAGCCTCTACATGTTCTCGCGCAGCGCCGAGGGAAAGCGGACCGAGACGGAGCGTTTTCCGTGGAGGAGCGAATTCTTCATCGCGCTCACGGCTCTCGGGCTTGGCTTCGTGGTTTCCGTCGGCGTCCTCCAATTCCGAACCGCCACGCGCGTCGACGCGGCACTCGTCTCGCCATTCGGCTCGAATGTGTTCCGCGAGATCTCCGCCTCCCCACTCGGCGGCGACGACTCCGAGCAGCGGGTGGCCGAGGCGACGTCACTGCTCCTTCATCGGGAGTTGTACGTGTTCCTGCGGTACGTCGCGATGTTCGGGGCCTTCAGCGCGGCCATGCTGTTGGTGTTGCGCCCGAGCGCACACGGTATTGGGCTGTCGCGGTGGGCACTGATCCTGTCCGGGATAGTGGTCCTGGGGCTGAGCATCCTCGTCGTCGCCCGTGTGCTCTCGCAGACCCTGGAAATCCGTCACCTGGGAAGGGTGCACAATCTCGGCTTCCTCACCGCAGGTCGCTCGCCAAGGCGCCACACCTTGCTCTGGAACATCGAGAAGGTGGCGCGTGTGGGGATGCTGGTAGTCGGCATCGGCTATCTGCTGCTCGTCCTGCTCTTTCTCGCGCAGGTGCTCAACCTCGACCCGCAGGAGTCGACCTTCTTCTTCCATCGCGCGGTGGCGCTCGCCGGCGGAGTGTCCTCAGCCGTTCCGATCGTCCTGGCGTCGCTCGGCTTCGTCACCTGGTCGTCGTGGCATCTCGTGCGGATCGAACTGCTGTCGGAGCCCACCGTCTACGAGCACTTCCTGCTGCATAGCGCGGCCGCCGAGGCGTGGCTGGCCGAAGCGCGGTTGCGGGTGCGGTCGATCGAGCGGGACATCAAGCACACCTTCAACGCCGCAGCTGGCTGGGCAAAGAGCGCGGTGGACGCGATGCAGGTCGTGGAGCTCGTTCCTGTCGCCGCGAGCGCGGCCCCGGCAAACCAGACGCGCGCCTTCCTGATGCGTGCCGAGGCGCAGGCATACCACGTCGAGCAATTGGCGCTCGATGCGGAGCGCACCGTGGCGCGCGCGATCGGCGCGGTTGGCGAGCCCACGCCGGCGCAGCAGAAAGTCATCGAGCAGCAGACGAGGGAGACGGAACGCGTGCGACAGCGTTGCCGTGATGCGATGGTGATCGCGCGAAAGAGGTGCGGGATCCCTGCGTCGCCCGAGGGCGTGTTGGCGACAGTGCAACGTGCCGAAAGCGTGAGTGCGCGCACGGACGTCGCCGCCGATACGAAGCCGGAACGCTCGTCGACTGGCGCTTTCTACGAGCGGCGGCGCGCGCCGAGGCGGCCCCCGGCGAGTGGGTGGCGGCGGTGGACCAGGCTCGTGATGAACTGGGTCGACGATCGGGACAGGGACAAATGGCTCGACCGCCGATCCATGTCCGCGGCGCAGAGGGTCCGGGATGCCCTGCTCTACCTCATCCCCACATTCGATGCGCTCGGCCTGCTGGTGGGTCTTGGCGTACTGGGTGTATGGCTGAGCACCCACTTCGAGCTGACGATGGAGTCGCTGGTGCTGACGACGCATGGCTGGCTCTTCGGGATGTCGTCGTTCGATGCGCTGTTCCGTTGCACCGTGATTGCGAGCATTGGTGCGACCACGTGGGCGACCTATCGATTCGTCACGGTGTGGGGTGGGATTCGCACCGTCCTGGACGACATCGATCCCGCGCTGCATCCCGGCTTCGTGAAGCTGCCGGCGAAGCTCGCCAGGATCACGCGTCTTACACCGTTCGGCGAGACGTCGCGTCACGAGATCGAGCGCGAGGTGGACGAGCAGTGGCTCGAGTTGAACCGGATCGAAGTCGCGGCGGACCTGCGGCTGCCCGCGGACGTAGTCGCGCCGCCGATGCCTCGTTCGCGACCATACGAGATCGACGTCAGTGCGCAGCAGTTGTTCGGAACGCTTCACGACAAGCTGCAGGAATGCAAGACGAAGGCGCTGTTGAGCGAGAACGCTCCGGCGAAGGATGCGCCGGTGTCAGCGGAGCGGCAGTGGGCAGCGAAGCTCGCGGCGTTGTATGCGGTGTATGTCGCCGACTACATCGACTGGGTGTTTCAACACCTGCGGTATCTCGCGTCGTTCATGATGATCGCGATGGTGCTGACGTCGATCCTGCTGTCGTCGTACTCGTTTCACCCGCAGAGCGTGTTTCGCATCCTTACGCTGTTGATCATGGGCGTGGCGGTATTGGTCATTGTCAGCGCGGTGGTGCAGATCAATCGGCATCCGGTGCTCAGCGCGATCATGAATCCGGCGACAGGGCCGTCGGGTTGGAACCCGCAGATGATGAGCAACCTCATCACGTATGTGCTGGTGCCGCTCATTACGGTGGCGAGTACGCAGCTACCGCAGGTGCGGGAGTTCCTGTTCTCGTGGGTTACGCCGCTGTTGCGGGCGTTCGTGAAGAATTAACGAATGCATCCTTCGCCCTGGAGCGAGGAGGAGTTCTACGCCGCGCGCGACGCCGCCCCACAGGGTGAGCGGTGGGAGCTGGTGGATGGTGAGGTGCTGGTGACGCCTTCACCGCACTGGATGCATCAGCGCATTGTCGTGCGCCTCTCCGTTGCGCTCCACAATTACGTGAGCGTGCAAGGTGTCGGCGAGCTGTTCATCTCACCGCTCGACGTGAAGCTCCAGAAGGGACTCGTGTTGCAGCCGGATATCCTCGTGGTGCCGAACGGAGTGCTGCGCGCTCGCGAGGACATCGTGGATCGGCTCCTGCTCGCGGTCGAGACCATATCACCGAGCTCCGCGCGGTACGACCGCGTGAAGAAGCGGCCCGCGTATCAACGCAACCGCGTTCCGGACTACTGGATCGTGGACGAGTGGTCTCGCACGATCGAGCGCTGGCACCCGGACGACGACCGGCCGGAGCTCGTCTCGGAGCGCCTCGAGTGGATGCCCGATGGTGCGACGAGCGCCTTCGTGCTCGATCTGGCGGAGTTCTTCGCTGACGTCGCCGCGCCTGAAGGCGGGGCTGGCAGGTAGCACGAGCTGATCGTGGGCCTGCACATCTGGTACGACCTCACTCTCTCCGGAAGAGTGCCCGACGAAGACGCGGTCGCCCTAAGGGATGAGCATGGTCTCGAATCCCGCCGTCGCGAAGTGTCGGTCGATCGACAGCGCGCGCGTGATGCCCTCGCGCTGCATCACCTCGAACGACACCGCATCGCAGAGTGAGAAATTCTGGTCGCGATAGGGCCGGAGCCAGCGTTCCACGGCCGACTTCACCAAGGCCTCATCAACTTGCACCAGCACGTGTGTCGGATCCTGGAGCGCACTTTCGATGGCCGCGGTCGCCTGCTCGCGGCCCAATAGGCGGAGGAAGAGCGCGTGCGACTCGCTGAGTACCATCGGCGTGAGCATGATGCGATATCCCTGTCGAACCGCCGACGTGTACGCGGCCTTCGCCTCTTCGTGAAGTGATTGGCCGCGGACTGCCGCCGCTATCCAGCCCGAAGTGTCCAGGAAGACCGCGCGCTTCACTCGCGCTTACGGGTGATCCTGGGGCCTGCGGACGATTCCCGCCAGGACGCCATTTCCCAGTCGGCGAGGTACTCGTCGTGCCTCGCCGCCACGTCGGGCGCTGCGTCGTGTGGCGTGACGCTCGCCGCGCTCTCCAGGAAGGCCAACGCGGGGCTCGCATCGGCGAGGAGCTCTGCCGCGTAACGGTGCAGGCCTCGCCGAAGCACTTCAGCGCGAGACAATCCGGATGCGATGGCGGCGCGCTCGAGCAGCGCGCGATCAGGCGCCTCCATGTACACCTGCACTGGCTCGCGGACGGCGCGGGCGGGCTTTTTTCCACTCATACATGTACCATGTGCCTTTGTTGCATGTATGCTATACATGAAGTGGTTATATGTCAACGTCGACAACGTGTCGGACTGCGCGGGACGCGGAGTGCCGGTGTTTGACCCGTGGACGGGCGAACTTCACATGTGAGTGCGGCGAAACGATGTCCGCTGCGCGCTGCGGATGCTGTGGCTCCGCAACGGCCGCCGTAGGATGCCGCGTGTCCACTTGCCCAGTAGCGTGCGCCGAGCGTACGCTTGGTTTACCATGGTTGCGCGTTGGGGTACACGATGCGGGATGTCGCGCGGGCGGAAGGCATGCTGATGTCTGCCGAGGAGTTTCTCGTGTACGATCTGGACGACGAGGAGCAGGGCGAGCTCGTCCGCGGTGAGTTGCGCGTGACGCCCGCCCCCGGTGCCCGCCACGGGATGATCGCGACCAACCTCACCGTCCTTCTCTCGGCGCATGTCCGTGAGCTCGAGGTGGGGTGGGTGTTTGCGGACAGTGTGGGCTACCAGCTCGTCGACCTGCCTCGCACGGTCCGTCGGCCGGACGTGTCGTTCGTGCGCGCGGATCGATTGCCACCGGAAGGCGTCGGCCCCGGCTTCCTGAAGCTCGCGCCGGACCTCGTCGTAGAGGTACTCTCGCCGAGCGAGACTGCGTCGGCGCTGGAGGAGAAGCTCGACGACTATCGGGCGTGCGGGACGCTGCTCATCTGGGTGGTGGATCCGGTGCGGCGGACCGTGATGATCATCGCGAGCGACGCGCCGCCGCGCTGGGTGCGCGAAGGGGACAGGCTGGATGGCGGTGCGGTGCTGCCCAAATTCAGCTGCGACGTCGGGGATCTCTTCGTGGGCGTGGCGCGGTAGCCATTACACTGCGCATTCCTCGATGCGGCACCAGCCACTGAACACGTGGCAGAACGATGCGATCACTTAGTTGTGGCAACAGTCCTCACACGGGAACTTCGACGTACGACGCGCAGGTATTCGGAGACGGCACGGGTTGGCCGCTCGCGCGAAGACCTTCAAGGTGAAAGCCGACGGCGTCGCGCATGACCTCCTCGATCGCCTCGCGAGACGATGCGGTAGCGACACAACCTGCGATATCGGGAGAGTAAGCCGAGTAGCCGGTAGTGGTAGGCTCGATGAGGATCAGGTAGCGTTGCATGACAGTCACTCTTCGGTGCGGCGTTTGAGTTCGTAGTACGCGGATCTGGGGCAGGCGCCGTTACTGAGCACTCTGAAGCTGTGTCGCGACCGCAGCGAGTCGCCGATCCGATGTGAGGAGCATCGCGGACCCTGCCAGCGTGACGGAGGCCAGAAGGTGGGCGTCGACGAATCCTATGCCGCGCCCCATGAGATGCCGTCGCTCGATGAACTCCAGCACTTCAGCGGTGCTCGCCACGGGCGCCTGCGGCAGCTCGCCGAGCAGGCGAAGGATTTCCGCTCGGCGACGGAGATTGCCGCAGGCGAGCTCCCCGATCACGAAGGGATGGGTCAACACGCTCCCCTCCTCCAGCGCCGAAGCGAGTGTCGCGTCGCCGTGATGCAGGTGGTCGATCCAGACCGACGTATCCACGAGCACCATCATCCCGAGCGCCGGCGAGGAATGCGGCGGAGACGGGGCTCGGATCCTCCGAGCGCCGCGAGGCGCTTGCCGCTCTCACGTGCAATCAGCGCGCGCAGACCCTCATGGATGAGCGCTGTTCGCTCATCGATGCCGGTCAGGCGCCGCGCCTCCTCGATGAGTGCGTCGTCAATGTTGAGTGTGGTGCGCATGGTGCGGGTTTCCTGGTTGGTATGCACGTAATATGCACCATTTGATGCCATCAAGCTGCTGTCTTGCGTTTGCGTGTTGCTATTCTCGCGAGGCTCAGCCGTAGCGCGAACGGCCTTAACAGGCGATTCAGCGTTGCTTGTGTCGGATTGTGGCGCGCGTCGATGGCTCTCAATACGTTCGGACTCGACATATCGACTTCCGCCGCGAACTCCTTCACGCCCATGGCACGAATCACCTTGGCCAGTGCCGCTTGAATCGAGATGCCTTCGTCGACCGAGGCGAGCAGGAATTCCCGCGCGAATTCCTTGCTGCCGAGGTCCGCGGCGAGGCCGACGTTCCAATCCTTGCTACGTCGTGCCATGTGGATCTACCTCCAGGTAGTCGCGCCAGAGTCGGCGAGCTCGACGCACATCGCTGCGTTGTGACGACTTCGATCCGCCGAGCAGCAGTATGATCGTCGCGTGGTTCTCTTTGCCGAAATACAGTCGATAGCCTGGACCAAAGAAGAACCGGGCTTCCCACACACCCGCTCCGATGGATTTGTGGTCGCCGAGATTTCCGAGCTCGAAGCGCAGAACACGCGCCTGAATCCGGGCTCTCGTCGGCATTTCCAATGTCGCCAGCCAATCACGGAAGGGAGTTGTGCCGTCGTCCGCGACGTACACGCGAACGTTCATCCGGGTTCGCCCCGGCCCGTTGATACTATCCATATATGATAACTATGTCAACGCGTGCCCGTGAGAGTCGCCGCGATTGGCGGCCAACTCGACAATGGGCAGATGTGCGCTTGGCCACGTCATCGATCGATTGCATCGGCAGCCGAGTTCCCGCGCGTGCTTGCGGAGACGCTGACGGTCGCCGTATCTAGCGAACGATTCGGTTCATCGCCGCTGAGCTACACGCGGCTGACTTCTCGACAAGGTCTACATGAGTGACAGCAGACTTTGCGTGCCATCGAAGTGATCACGCCCCCGGCGAGAGCCGGGGTATCAGGACCGCCAGCGCGCGTTCAGCGCTGCTCGCCGGATCCGGCCAGCTTCCGCGGGCGGCCGCCTTTGGCGCCGTTGACCTTCGCGGCGAGCGACTTGGCCTTGCTGCGCACCTGGCCGCCGCGCCGGCCGACTTCGCGCGCGGTGAGCGCGAGCACGAGGCCCGGAACGCTGTAGTCCGCGTCGAGTGCCGGGATCCGGATTGCGCTGCCCGTGACGCTCATCTCGACGGCGGCGAGCTGGGCCTGTGTTGCATTGCGAAGGGCGGGCAGCGTGGTCACCGGAACGCCCAGCACGTAACCATTGATGAGCTCGAGCACGAAGCGACCGGTCTTACGATCGTAGCGAGCTGCCGTCGCGCGTAGCCCCGCCTCACGCTCGGCGGTCGCCCGCGCCCGTGCCGCGGGGATCTGTGCGAGGATCTCTGCCTCGGTCGGTCGACTAGCCATGATGCTTCCTCCACGCCGCAAGGAGTTCACCCATGTGATTCGCAACTATGCTGACCGCCGTCACTACGTCGGGCGAGCGCATTCCTTCCACCTTCCGCACGGCCAGCGAGGAGAGCACGATCACCATTTCGTTGCCCGCCTTCCGAACGTGCACGTGTGCCAGGCCATGCTCGCGCGGTGGGAGCAGAATCACGACGTCGAAGTCGTCCACGCGAAGTACGGTCGGCATGGGTAAGGTAAGCGGCTTGGGTTATCACGTCAACGATCCTGAATACGACCGTACGACGTTCGACACGCGAGCGATCTCCTCCGTCGGTCGGCGCTTACCATAGCTCGACCCGTCGGTGAGTCAATGTTACTCCCGGCGGCACTTCGCCAACTCGACAAGCTCGCCGACGCAGCCGACGCCAATCAGTCTCTCCCGCCACTGCGTCGCCGTCGCACGATCGACCAGAGCTGAGTGAGTTCCGGGGTTGCGAACGTCGCGGAAAGCATCAATCACGACAGGCAATGTCTCCGCGAACCACTTGCCGTTGCGGAGATGACGCATCAGCGCCGCATTCAATTCCTTCTCGCCGGCGATGGCTCTCGCGAGCTTGCCGAGGTCGAGAGCGCCGTGTTCAGCAAGATCCACGGTGCGTCCGTCGAAGTTCATCAAGCGAAGCTTCGGCGCGATCAGCGGCCACGTGCGTCGAAGGATGGCGTTCGCCTGCACTTCGATTGCCTTGGCGAGGCTCGACAGCACCGGCGCAAAATCGAATGCCGCGTCGCCTCGGTGCTCACGATAGATCCGCTCGGCGGTCGCGATGAAAGTGCGGGTTCCGGGCTCGAGGGCGAGCCAGAGTTGATCCCCGAAGCGGTTTTCGCGCAGGTCGCGCTCCGTGGCGGCAAGTCCCGTCCCTGCCTCGGCATCCAGCTCAGCCCATAGGCGACCATCCGTCAGTCGTTCGCGCTCCGATTCATCGAAGAACGACACACCGTCCTGGCGGGTGACGACCAACGGCAGGTGCACCATGCCACCATACAGCGATACGGGACGATCGTTGTAATGGACGTTGCTCAGCTTCTTGAGCTCGTTGATGACGAGGAGGGTGTCGTCAACGACGAGACGACGGATGTCGCCGAGCTTGAACCAGAAGTCGCAATTGAGGTTCTGGTGCGCGTAGTAGGCGGGCACATGGTCACGTTCGGCCGACGAAAGGTCACCATCGGCGATGTCGAGAATCTCCCCAACGTACAGGGAGCGGTAATCGGTCAGGTAGAGATGCACCTCTCGCTGCGATCCCAGCGTGGCCGCGGCGCGAATCTCGGGTATGTGCTCCTGCGGCCGTTGCCGATTCGACGATCGCACCTTGCCCCACCAGACATACAGGTCGTCGTCGGTTGCCGTTCCTTTGTCGTAGCGTTGTGCCCATTGGAGCAGCAACGACAGGTGTTCGTCCATCGCACTCGCGGCGTACGATGGGTTCCATACGGCGACCAGGTGGCGCGTGAGGTCACTCACGGGGAGCTGATCGCGGCGCTCGCATCCCGCGTCTCAAGATGACGTCACCGACTTCAACCGCTCGACCAGCAGCGCACGCAGGTCGTCTGGAGCGAGGATCTCCGCCTCCGGTCCGTATTGGAGGACGTGCCGCACCGCCCACGCATCATCGGCAACGGGCAGGAGAAGCGTCAGGCTCCCGTCGTCGTCCAGCGCCTTGCCCTCACGCTCCGCGACCCAGCGTGCGATATGTGGAGAGTACCGCACCGTCATTTGCCGGGACGTCTCCGAGGCGAAGGTCCTGCCCTGCTCCAGCACGCGATCCATTGCCCTGGCGTCCGGCTCGAAGCGTTCGTCGAGGACGTTCACCGTCTCGATGCGATCAAGGCGGAAGAATCTCGCCACACTGTCGCTGCATGTTGCCACCACGTACCACATGTGCTCGGCGTAGACGATTGCGTCCGGGCAGATCGTGCGCATGCTACTCTCCGTTGCGCTCCCGCTGCGATAGCGGATATCCACCTTGCGGCGATCTCGATGCGCCTCACGCAGCGTCGCCAGGTGCTCAGCGGACCCCGTGAGCGCCAATTCTGCGTAGCGCGTGCCTTCGTAGCGGTCGTTCGACGGAACGTGCGTGATTGCTTCTCGCAAGCGCGCGAGGGCGCGGTCGATGGGTGCCTGCTCGGCCAGCGTACGCTCGCGACGCAACATCACCAAGCCCAACTCAAGGGCGCAGAGCTCGGGCATCGTGAGCCGCATGGGACGATGAAAGTGATTCGCGTGCACGCTCACCGAATCATCCTCGACGAAGATGCTCAACCCCTCGACGAAACCGCCCGGTGTATCGTACCGCTCGGAGATCGCCGAGAGGTCGGCGATCAGTTCCGATGGGGAGACGCCCGCCAGAGACGCGAGGTCCTCGAGCCGGTGCTCCTTGTCATCCGCCACGCGTGGGATGAGATGGAGTATTCGCTTGAGCTGGTCCGACGCGGTGCCGCTCATGAGGTTGCACCACGCGTATAGATGTCGCGTGTGCGCTCGACGAGTCTCCCATATTCCGTGACCAGCGCAGCCGGTTCTACAGGGAGCGCATCGCCGCCGAAGGAAAGGAGCCACCGCGCGAAGCTGTCCGCACGACGGACGATGAAACGACGGCGAAGCGCGCCACCTTCAACCTCGACACCAAGCGCCGCCGCTGCCTTCACGGCACCCGTGTCGCCGCGAAATTCGACCACCGCATTGAACGCCTCGCCGTCACCGATTTCCCATGCGTGACGTGAGCTTGCGTGCTCGCGGAGGGAGAACGAGCCCGGGATCGCGTAGTCCGGTGTTCCGTATTTCCGGGTGTTCGACTTCGCGTCGCGAATGCGGCTCACGCGAAAATTGCGGAGCGCGTTCTTCTCGGCATCACGTGCTGCCAGGTACCAATGTCCGTTGAGGAAGAAGAGCCCGTACGGCTCGACCGTGCGCTCGGCGCCTCGCTCCGCTCCCATCGCGTGGTAGTGAAATGCCACGCGCTTCCGGCCAAACAGCGCGTCGCCCAGCGCTGCCATCGTCGCGGGATCAGGGCGCGCGATTGGTGGCACGATAAGTCCTGCATCGGTGACAACACCATCCGTCGCGCCGAGTGGCAGATCGAAGGCGAGCTTGCGGAGTCCGCTTTGAACCGCCTCCGTCAGCTGCGGGTCTCCGACCTGCGCCACTCGGCTGGCGCCATCGCGTATGGCTTCCAGCTCGTCCGGCTCGAAGACAAGGGTGGCGAGCGAATGATAGCCGTAGCGATCGACCTTCTCGGGAGTCTCTACTCCTCGCTCCGACATGATCGCGAGGTAGGGCAGGTAGAAATCGGCTCGCTTGAGTTGGTACGCGGTTTCAACCTCGCCCTCCTCACCGACGGAGGTTATCGGGATGCCAAGCTCGCGCAACTCCAGCTTGTCGCGCTCGAACATGCGCTTGAGGGAATCGGACGGCTTACCTCCGGCGACGCTCGCGTCGGGCGCATAGGCGGGCACGTCGCGCGCAAGCTCGACAAATGTTGCCGGCGCGCGGCGGGCGAGCAACGCGGCAAGCAGGTCGAGCCAGCGATGGAGCTTGTTGGGCGGCATGCGCAGAGTTTATGACGCGCGCGGCTTTCGCGCGAGCAGCAGGAGACGCTCGGCCAATGCCTCGATCTCCGAGCGCATTACAACCTGCTCTTTCCACAGTGACGGAAGTGCGTAGTGCCCGTAATAAGCGCCGGCGATCTGACCGAACACTGCGCCGGTGGTGTCGGCATCGTCGCCGAGGTTGACGGCGGCGAGCGCGCCGGTGCGGAAGTCGTCGGTGGTGTGGAAGGCCCAAAGCGCCGCCTCGAGCGATTCCACGACATACCCCGTGCCGCGGATGGCCGGCGGTCGCTTTAGGCGAAATGATCCGCCCGCTACCACGTCGACGGCGGGGTGCAACGGCTCGCGATCCCAGAGTCCGTCGACCGGCGAATACCGCAGCGACAACAGCTCATCCTTGGGCACGCCCGAAATGGCGCCAATGATCAACCCGGCGAAATAGCGGCACGCGTCGATAGCGGCTGGTGTCTGGTGCGTCGTCCTCGAGCTGTCACCCGCCATGCGAATGGCGAGCTCGGGATCGGCGGCAAAGAAGAGCGGAACCGGAACCAGGCGCATCAGCGATCCGTTGCCGGCCGTCGTTGGCTCCCGTGGTCCGGAGAACCCCTGCCCCGTACGCTTGAAGCGACCGAGTGATCCGCGCACGATGTTGCCGATGTCGAAGCAGTGGCCCGTGCTGGACCAGTGGCCCTCGTCCATCCATCGCACGTAGCGCTGCATCTGGTCCACCGCGTCGAACCCTTCGCATTCGACCAGGCTTTCCGCGAGGCAGAGTGCCATGGAGGTGTCGTCCGTCCATTCGCCCGGCGCAAGGCGGAACGGGCCACCGCCCATCATGTTCGCGATCGGCGTGAAGGAGCCCGGCGTCTTGAACTCGAGCGTGGCGCCGAGTGCGTCGCCGATGGCGAGGCCGAGTATTGCGCCGAGGTAGCGATCGCGAACGGCGGGATCGTTCGCGTCACTCATGCGAGGCCTTCCAGCGCGACGGAGGGCTCGATCTCCGCGAACATGATGCGCATCAGCGCATCGTGGAAGCGCTCCATGCAGTACATCGTGCAGGAGAGCATGTTGCTCGTCATCTTCTCGCTGAGCACGCCGTCCTCGACGTCGCACGCGACGCGAAAGCGGATGTCGCCGTCGGCGAAGTCCAGTTCGAAGTTGCCGAGCCCGAGGACTGTGTTGATGCGCGAAAGTGCCTCCGCGACCGCGATGCGGCGGCTTGCTGGTGCATTCGAGCCATAGTTGCTCATGAGCTGCACCAGGGACTTGGTCACCTGTACGGCAAAGAAGAGGTTGTAGGTCGCATGCTCGTTCCGGATGGTGAAGGTGAGCGTCTCGCTGCTCGGCTGTTGGTACCGATAGCCGCTGGCGTCGAGCATCTTGCGCACGGTCGCCATCAGGCTGTCGTCGCCAGGGTTGAGGAACTGCTCGAGGACGTCGTCGATGTCGCCGTCGTCTTCGTCACCCTCCTCGTTCTCGGCGAATGGATTTGGTGTTGTACCCAACGTGTCGTCTCCGATTGAGTGATTCAGGTCGACCATCTCGAAGGGGAACGCAGGCAGGCCGCTAACCACGTGACCGGTCTGGAGGTCGAGCCACGTCTCGACCCCACCTTCATCGGCGAGCTTCATGCAGCGGCCCGGCTCGACGCGGTGGTCGTGGAACGCGAGGCGTCGTGACAGCCTGGGCGTCCAGTTGGCGGGTGCGTGCAGCGGATCGGGATCGGTTCCGGCCAGCCAACAGCAGGTGAAGCCCGCTGCGTCTTTCCGCCATTCGATCCAGTCGCAGGGCATCGTAGGGCCTACGGCCTGATCGACGAAGGCGAGCTCCAAGAAGCAGTCCTCGTCGACGGCTACGATGCCATGCTCGAGAAGCTGCGCTCCGACTACGTGTGCGGCATCCGCGCTGGGGAAGCTCACGCTGACGAGCTGGTCATCGGCGCACACGAGTCGAGCGGGGATGTCGGGCTCGCACATGTCGAGCATGAAGGTCTCGGTGCCGCCGGGGTAGCTGGCGTCGAGGACAGTGCGTGGGATGACGAGGCTGAGCGCTTCGACAAGGACGCTCATTTCAAGAACGTCTTTACGGCGGGAGCATGGGTCTGTGAGTCCATGCGCCAATGATACCGCTACCCTCTGACAGTCCTTCGCCCGTCAGGCCACGGCGCTGTCTCGCCTAAGCAGTCAGGCGGTGACTTCTACGTACGATGCAGAGGTGTGCGGCGGCGGCACGGGCTGGCCGCTCGCCGAATGGACATCATGGCCGAGAATCATGATACTCCGATCGGCATGTGCGGCATGTCATTCCCTGCCATGACGCCCAAGGACACGCGCCTCCAGGAAGGAACGCGACGCCCGGAATTCGACTCGGCATCGATAGGGCAATTCTCACCCTACGGCGTCACCCTGCATGCACCGGCGTAACAATCCATTTTCACTTTCGGCGACCGTAGGCGCGGATTGGCCGCAACAAACGGCACATCCGGCTTCACCGCCTTGAAATACGCCCGAAAGTCATTCCACACGCGCGCACTCAACTCCCCCTCGATCTCCGTCCCCGACGTCTCTCCCGGACGCTTGAGGTCCTCGATCGCAATCCTAACACGCGCAGGAGCGCCGGTGGAATCGGGCTGAAAGGCTTCTGGAGGTAGGACGTAGTACCCGTAGTCCGCCACGTCCTTCAGCTTCACGAACGCATTCTCGAGATTCTGTACGATTGGCCCGTGTCCGCCGAAGATCGGCTCGACCTCGAGGCCATTGCGGTAGAACCTCACGCCACGGACGTCGCTGTCGAACACGAACGATGCCTGCCCTCCATAGCTGCCACCTGCCGCTGCTAACGCGCGAAGGAAGGAGCTACCGCTGGTCTCGCCCACCCGCGGTGCGATTGCAAGAGCGACCACCGGCGTGTTGACACTACCGACATACTGCTCCCAATCTCGGCTCTGCTTGGTCTCGGAGTACGCCTCGTCCTTGGAGATGCCCGACGCCGCCTCGCGCTTCTTGCGCTCCTCGCCTACTTCCTTCTCGAACATGCGCTGCTGCACGCGGTAGACGACTGGTGTCGTGATGTTGACGGTGAAGTGATCCGCGCCACGCGAGAAGAGCTTGCGATACGAATCTGGATTCACCGTGTCAGCGGCCTCCTTCAGCGAGGCAATCGGATACGATGCCAGCGGTGCGTGCGGAAGCAGTCGATCGGCTGGCGCGCTGACGACCGACAGCGCCGCTGATACCTGCGTGAGGACCTTCGCCGCTCGTGTTATGGCGATTGCGCCCGAGATGCCCGGCCCTCCCTGGTTGGTGAAGTCCCCGAATGCGTTGATGCCGACGACCTCTCCCGCGAGATTCAGCATTGGGCCGCCCGAATTGCCGTGGTTGATGTTCACGTCGGAGATGATGGCGCCTTCGCGCACGCTCGAGACGATGCCCGTGGTGAGCGTCATCTCCTGGTTGAGCGGAAACCCAATCGCGAGGACACGTTCCCCGGCCACCACGAGAGGTTCGGACGACGTCACCTTCGCCAGTGGCAGCCGCGGACAGTCTGCACAGCGACCGACGGGCAGGCGCAATATCGCAACGTCAGCCTCGCGATCGCGAGCGACCACCACGGCGGGCACGCGCGTGACCGAGTCGAGATAGACACTCACGGTACTCTCGTTCGCGACGACGTGGTCATCGGTTACGATGAGCCCCTCGCCGACGCCCGGCACGAGTGCGAGAAAGCCCGATCCATGTCCCAATCCCGCCTCCACCCGGAACACACCCCGGCGAGCCTTCTCGAAGACCTCGCGCTCTGGCGCGACCTGGCGCGCAGCGACTTTCCTGACGCCCGCGGCGATTGCATTGGCATTCATCAGCTCCACCTTCGTACCAGCCGGGGCGATGGAAACAGGCAGGTTCCAGCGATAGCTCGAGTCATTGAGCGCCGCGGGCTGGACGCTGCGCAGCACGTAACGGCCAATGGGAGCGTTGACAGATGCGGTTCCATCGAGCGCAGTCCGGAGCGGTTGCTTCTGCGTCGAATCGGCCTCGCTAATGAGCTCGAGTGCGAACGCCGGGAGCGGACGTACGGTCATGTCTCCCATCACGATGCCGGCCACGACGGAAAGCGTGCCGGTCGATGACTGAGTCGGCGACACGGGGGCGGCTGACGATGGGGCGGCTGGCTGTCGTGTAGGCCGTGACTGGCACTGCGCCTTCGAGGGGACGATGAGCGCCGCTATACCGAGTAGCGTGCGAGCGAGAAATCTGATACGAGGCATCTGCATCCGTTGCTGGAGGCGGCGAAGGGCGGGCCAATCTTGGTGATGAACAGCTTACGCCGATCCTCTGACAGTCCTCTTTCGTAATCGGCAGGAGTGGTCCAGACTGGGGCAACTGTGGACCAGGTGAGACATTCGCAACTCCGAATGACGGGGCTACGCTCGCCAGCGTTCCGGCGCATCTTGTCAGAGGCCAGCGTTAGGTTGTGATTCGCCTATTCTCCTCCCGCCTGCTGCAGCTCATGCCGCTTCGCCTGATCACGTCAACCGACCCCGAGGCCCTGCTCCGCGCCGCTGCGGAAGGCTTCCTGACGCCCCGACCAGCGAGCGCATCAGTTCCGTTTCCCACCGTTCCCTATCTCCTTGCCCTACGACAGGGCGGCCTGCGTGACGACCTGTTCGACCTCGCCGCGGGCGCCGGCATCCCCGGTTGGTTCGATCCTCCACTCTGCATCTTCCACGAGCTCGCCGAACGCCTCGGCGTTGCCCCTCGTTCCATTCTCGGCGAATACGAACGCGCCGTCCTCCTCGGACGGATACTGAGGGACTCCGGCAGCCAGGTATTCGCCCGGCTCAAGCGGCCGGACGTCTTCGTCGACGCCGTGGACGTGCTCTTCGGCGAGTTGCTCTCGAATGGTGTCACGCCCGACGGCTTCCGAAACGCGCTGAACCAACGCGCCGATCGCGACGACTTCCTCCGTCGCCGAGATGAAGACCTCCACGGAGCGTACGAAGCCTACGTCCGATTCCTCGCCAGCAACGGCAAGGCGGACGGCCGAGATGAGTGGCAGTACTGCGCCACCGAGATCGCATCCGGGCGAGCCAACCTCGCGGAGGCACTCGGCGGTCGACGCGAGATTCGCATCTTCGGCCTGGCCGACCTGCGACGCGGCTGGCGACAGCTCCTGCAAGCGCTGTCCTCCGCGCCTTCTATAGATAGCGTCATCGTCTACTCGTCCTCCGCTCTGGACATCGGCGTCGCTGGAGAACCGCTTGGGACGACTTCCTCCGCGATCGCTGCGATGGCTTCGCGATTATTCGCCGAGGATGCTGCTGATCAGCCCAGCAGCGTGACACCGGTGCTCGTCGGCGCGCCCGATGTCGAACGTGAGCATGACGAGATCGCGCGCCGCATCCGAGCGCTGGTCGATGCAGGCACTGCAACGAGTCGCATTGCCGTCGTCACCCGCAAGGCTCGCCCGCACCTGGATCACGCCGTCGCCGCCCTCACGAAGGTCGGCGTACCCGTAATGGCGCGTCAGCGTTTCGCGCTCAACACCATCCCCGTGGTGCGAGCCATTCGCACACTCTTCCAGTCCGCCGCGGAAGGATGGACGCGCGCCGCCCTCATCGAGATCGTTCGCCAGCCCTACATCCAGTGCGCGATTGAGCCGCGCGTGATCAACCACATCGGTTTCCGGCGCCGCGTCGTCGGGCTGGCCGATTGGGAGGTCGCGCTACGCGGACTAGAGACCGAGACGCGCCGCCGCGAGCAGCGCATTGCCGACGGCACGTTCGAGGGTGACGAGCGCGGTAGCGTTCCGCCGCCGTCGGAGATGGTCGTGAGCACGCGCGAGACATTGAGTGCCTTCATGCGCAACGCGCGCGCGATGGACAATGCACGCCCCATGGCCGGCTGGCTCACCTGGCTCATCCAGGCACTCCAGCGTGACACCTTCGGCATCAAGGCAAGCGCGCACGTGCTCGCGGGCGGCCGCTTCGACATCATCCGGCGCGACCTCGCCGCGCTCGACGGCGTACTCGGCATCGCCATGGAGTGGCGCGACGCGTTGGCGAATCCCATTCTTCACGGCACCGACGACGATGCACCCGTCTCGCCGCTCCAGTTTCACGACGAGCTCACCGCCTTCCTCAGCGGCGACGCCGCAATCTGGACTCCCGCTGTTCGAGGCGTCCAGGTACTCGAAGGCTCGGCGGCAGCGTATCGCTGCTTCGACCACGTCTTCATCACCGGCATGCAGGCGGGCGCGGTTCCCGCGCCCGCGCCGCAGTCGCCCATCCTCGATGAGCGCGAGCGTGTTGCATTGGCGAACGTCGGCCTGCCCATAGACACCGCCGCCGTGTGGGATGCACGCGAACGTGAGTTGTTTCGTGTTCTTTCCGCCGGCGCACGTCACACACTGACCTATAGCTACGCTCGTCTCGATGACGCCGGACGCGAAGTCATGCGCTCATCCTTCGTCGAGGCGGTTGCGGATGTCGTGTCGCTCGAGGAGCAGGAGCTGCCCACAAGCCGGGTCATCATCGACGGCACGCCGCTGTATTCCTCCGCCGCGTCCGTTGAACAGGCCGTTCACGGCGCCACCATCGAGCAACTTCGCGCCACTGGCTCTCTATCGCGATACAACGGCAGCATCGAATCGGAAGCGCTTGTGGCGTGGCTCGCCACCGAGTTCGGCGACGACCGCATGTGGAGTCCCACCCAGCTCGAGGACTTCGCGAAGTGCCCGTGGGCATTCTTCTCGAAGCGCGCGTTGCGACTGGAGCTTCGCGACGACCCCGATGAGGACATGGATCCCGCCACGCGCGGGAGCGTGTTGCACCTGGCGCTTCGTCGGTTTTTCGAGGGCGCAAAGGTTCGTATCGGAGGACCGGTATTCCTCATGCCAGCCGACAGCGCCTGGGTCGTACCAGCGCTCGAGAGCGCACTGGACGCCGCGCTCGAGGAGAGCTCGTGGAGATGGCTGGGACATCCCGAGCTCCAGGCCGCCAAGCGCGCCGAGCTCTCGCGCATCCTCCGCGGCTTCATCGAGTGGGAGATGGATCTGCATTTTGACATGACAGACCCGACGACGAAGAAGCGCAATGCGCCGAAGATGGTGCGCACCGGCGCCGACGAGCACGAACTTGCGTTCGACGACGTGGTCTTCGAGCGCGATGGCGTGCGCATCCGCTATCGCGGCTCGATCGACCGCGTTGACGTGTCTGTCGATGAACGACTCGGCACGCAACGCTTCGTGGCCGCCATCGATTACAAGACCTCGAAGTTCTCAACGCCCGGTGGGGGGCAGCCGAAAGCGTGGGACGATGGCGTCGTACTTCAGGTGCCGCTTTACGCACATGCGCTTCATACGCTTCGTCCTGACAGCGACATTGCCCGCGTGGAATACCAGTCGCTCAAGAAACCAGAGCGCGTCCACTCGCTGGAGCTGTACACCGTGGACAAGAATTCAAAAGTGCTGACAAAAGATGAGGAGGCTCAGGCGAAGCTGGAGGGCGCACTCGACCACGCGATCGCGCACGTCCGCAGCGCTCGGCGCGGTGACTTCCCGGCCGAGCCGCCGAGTGTGTGCAGTTGTCCACCGTGGTGCCATGGACGGGACATCTGCCGGATTCCGGGAGGTCCGCGTGAGCTCCGCTAGTCGCGACCCGAACGACGCCCAGTGGGCGGCCATCCGCGCCACGGACGATCATCTCCTCGTGTCCGCGTCGGCCGGCACGGGCAAGACGTTCACCGTCGTCCAGAAGATCCTCTTCCTGCTCGGCGTTCCCGTTCGCGGGGAGATGCACTCGACACCGCTGACACTGGACGACATCGCCGCCATCACCTTCACCAATCACGCGGCCGCGGAGCTCAAGAACAAGCTGCGCGACGCACTGCGCGAGGCTGGGCGACGTGACGATGCCTATCGTGTCGACGGCGCGCGCGTTGGCACAATCCACGGCTTCTGCACGAGCATCCTGCGCGAGTTCGCATTGCGCACCGGGCGATCACCGTCGCTGCAGCTTGTTGAGGAGGCCGAGAGCATCCTTCGTCGCGGCGAAGCCGTGCGCGACTCGATCCTCTCGGCGTTGGAAGATTCCTCAATCGAGGGACTATCGGAGTTGCTGGCTGAGCACACCGTCGAGAAGATCCAGGAGCGGGTGACGTTGCTCGTGGCTCAGGGCGATCACCTGCGTACACTGATCGGGCTCGCGGGCAATCAGCCCCAGCGCGAGCGGGTGCTCCTCGCACTCGCTGGCCTGGCGCAGGAGACCATGGCACAGCGGCTCGACGACGCGGCGCAGGTGGACTTCGATCGCATGATCACGTGGACGCGCGACTTGATCCGCGATGATCCCGACGTTCGACGCACACTTCAGCAGCGCATTCGCGTTCTTTTCATCGACGAGTTCCAGGACGTCGATCCCACGCAGCGGGAGATTGCGTACCTCCTCGCCGAACCGGAATCCGGGCGGAAGGACACTACGCGTCTCGTGCTGGTGGGAGACGCGAAGCAGAGCATCTATCGTTTCCGGAATGCCGACGTCACCGTCTGGAGCGAGGTCGAGAATGACTTCGCGACCAAAGGCTGGGGTCGTGTGACACCGCTCGTCGTGAACCGCCGAAGTGTCGCGCCGATCCTCGCGTTCGTGGATCACACCGTCGGTCGAATGTTGGACACGCCGATCGATCCCGCGCTCGGCATGCAGCCCTTCGAGATCCGGCATGCGCCGATGACCGCGCATCGCAAGGAAGTACCTGCGATCGGTGGCGTCGAGATTCTCACCATTCCCGAGTCGGCTGACGGTAAGGCGCGTGCAGTCGAGCAGGTCCGCGCGATCGAGGCGCGTGCACTGGCCGAGCGGGTGTGTGAGCTGCATGAGGTGAGCGGGGTGGCGTGGCGTGATGTCGCCGTACTGCTCTGCGGTTGGGGCGCCGCTAACGTGTACGAGCAGGCGCTGCGCGAGCGAGGCGTGCCCACCTACATCCTGCGTGATGAAGGCTTCTACTCGTTGCTCGAGGTGACCGACGTCGTCGTTGCGCTGGATGCCATCCGGAATCCGTGGGACGACCGCGTGTTGTTCGGCTTCCTGCGCAGTCCCTTCGTCGGCTTGGCCGACGAGTCGCTGCTGTGGATTGCGAGGAAGTGTTCGTCGCCGTACTGGACGGACCTGGCGACCGTTACGCTTGACGACTCAGAAGAGCACCAGCGCCTCCAGCGCGGATTCGAACTACTGACCCAACTCGGCACCCTGCGAGATCGTGTCTCCACCGCTGAGCTGATCGAGACGCTGCTGAGCGAATCAGGCTATCTCGCGCACCTCGCGCTCCTCGGCCAGCAGGGACAGCAGCGCTTGGCGAACCTGCGCAAGCTCGTGCGCATCGCGCGGCTCATGTCTGATGGGAGCGTCGGTGACTTCCTCGACATGGTGAAGCAGCAGCGAGAGACGAAGACTCGCGAGGGCGAAGAGCGCCTCTTTGGTGCGAATGAGGACGTCGTCACCATCACGTCAGTGCACAGCGCGAAGGGTCTCGAGTGGGGCGTCGTGTTCTGGTGCGACCTCGTGCGCGGCGCGCCGCAGATGCCGTACGACCTGCTCATCGGTCGCCATGCGATTTCGATGCAGGAGCCGGACGGGACGAAGTCTCCTCAGTTCGACGCTCTCCATGCTGCGCTCAAGCAGGAGCGGGACGCCGAGACGAAGCGGTTGTGGTATGTCGCGGCGACGAGGGCGAAGGATCTGCTCGTGGTGTCCGGCATTCCTCTTGGGAAGACGAAGGGCGATTGTCCGGCGGCCGAGCTGACGAAGCTGCTGCCGGGTCTCGAGTCGGGTGCGGTTGCGTATCAGGGCGCAGACGGTGTCTCGTATGCCGCGCGGGTTCGTACCGCGACGGTGGACGAGGATGTCGAGGACGAGGAAGCGGTTGAGCGAGTGCCCGAGTCCATTGGAGACATTGCTGCCGTGTGGGGTCCGCGCGTGCCCGTTGCTCCGGCCTTCGGACGCGGCCGTCACTCTGCCACAGAGCTGCTGTCAGCCGATCGCTGTGCTCGGCGCCACTGGCTGCGGTATGTGGTCGGGTTGAAGGAGCCGTCGTTGCGGGCCACCAAGAGCGACGGGCAGACCAATGCCATCCGGCGCGGGCTGATCGTGCATGATGTGCTCGAGCACTATCAGGAAGAAGTGGAGCTCGGAGTGCTGCTCGAGGCGGCGATCGGACGATGGGATCCGGATGCGCCACCGCCTGAGGCGCAGCCTGGCGTGACGTATCGTCGGAAGTTGGCGGCCGGAGTGGAGACTATCCTCGGTAGCCCAGAGTATCGCGCAGTCTTCGATCGGCCGGGCGCCGAGCGGGAGCTGGCGTTCTCGTATGTGCGCGGCGTTGGCGAGACGATCGAGGGGAGTATCGATCTCGTCGCTCCGATCGACGGCGGATATGCGATCGTGGACGTTAAGACCAGCGAGTGTGATGCGGACGTCGCGGTGATCAAGGCGGAGCAGTATGGGCCGCAGCGGGCAGTCTATTCAGCGGCGGTGGAGGCGATCAGCGGAGCGTCGGTGGAGTCGTTCGGATTTCAGTTCGCGGGTGCGGGGGCGCACGTTGGTGAGGTGCGGACTGACGCTGTGCGAGTCCGTGACGGCGCGACGATCGCTGACCTCATTCAGATCACGCGATCGAACGATCGCGCATTGACGCGGTTTCCGGCGGAGTGTGGGTACTGTGGCTACAAGGCGGCGGGGTGGTGTCCTGGCGCATCCGCCGCACCGGCGGCTGTGTGAACGGGGACCAATTGACCAGATACAGAAATGACAGAGAGCACGACGCGCTGGCGCGGTAAGCCTTTGCTGCCTAATGAAGGCGACGAGATTCCACATATGGTGAAGCTCGCGCGCAAGGCCAGAAGTCGAACCGTGGAGTTCGAATGGTCCTTCGCACCCAACGAGCTCCGACAGCTGCGAGACGCGGTCTTCAATTGGGGGTCTCCAGTCACTGGGCGGTACAAGTGTTTTGATGCTCGCGTTCTCGCCGCGATAAACAATGCGCTGGGCGAACCTGACAGTGCACTCGTGCTGCACGAACCGGTGAACACGCGGTCGTTGGACATCACGGTGTCATGCTCCAGACCGGGAGAATCGTATTGCCTGTCTGGACATGCCTCCTTCGATCTCGTACTCGGCTATGGCATCAGTGCCGTGAACGACAATCCGGAGACTCGCG
This sequence comes from Gemmatimonadaceae bacterium, assembly GCA_036844565.1. GTDB lineage: Bacteria > Gemmatimonadota > Gemmatimonadetes > Gemmatimonadales > Gemmatimonadaceae > AG11. The sequence continues at coordinate 51,549 of DAIUFP010000012.1, forward strand.
TGCGCCTCGGAGCGTCTGCGAGTGACGTGATCGCGCGCAGTGTCGAACAGCTGGGGTGGAATCTTCGCCAGATGACGACGGACGCCTTCAGGCCCGTTACGAACGCGCTCTATGGGCTTCCGGTCGCGCACGGCACTCACGATACCGACAGCAATGGCTCAGAAACGGAGGGCGGTGATATCGACGAAGTCGCGCTGCATTTCCACGGGCCGTTTTCGGCTTTGGAGGGGCAGGGGCTACGGTGCCTGTTCACCGATTCGATATCCGCGAGCAGTGGCATATACCTGTGGACCGTTGATATCGACGATGTCTCGCGTATCTGGTACGTCGGGCAGACGCGAAGGAGCTTTGCGCGACGGACCGGAGAACACATTGCAGCATACCTCGCCGGGCAGTACCCGACGCCGAACACCGAGTTTCTCGCGCGCGGAGAGCACCGCCTCTTCCAACCCGCGCCGAGCGACGGGAAGATGTGGCCGAATACTCTTCCGTCATTCCTCGGTGACTACGAGGCGCGAGCGCCGCACCTGCTGGCGTTGATGAAGATTCTTCGCTTTCACGTCGCTCCTGTAGAGGGCGATTTCCACCTGCACAATCGCCTGGAGGGTGCGCTCGGGCGCCACTTCAAGACGCACGATGATGCGTCCGTCATGAGGTTCTTCGACCAGGGGATCCAGCTACCTGCGCGCATTCCCTTCGACTCCCCGCTACGGGCACTTATCACAAGTGACGCGCCGATCGCGGGCCTGCCGGATCGCCTGCGCATGTAACACTCACAGCACCCCCGGCTTCATTTTCATCCCATTTAGGCCTCGACAAAGTCTTTGGTGCGTGGCGGGCAGGGATCGCGTCGCGCAGGCTGAGCCAAGGCAGTGAGCTTGTTGGGTGGCATGCGACGTCCGCGAGAGCCTGCTCAGTGTACGTCGCTTAACTGGACGACACGCAACCCGGGAAGTGCCGGCATCCGCCTGTCGTTCGTGAGGAAGACAGGGCATCGTGCGGAAAACGCTGCCGCGAGTTGCAGCGCATCTGGCGTTCGAACACCGTGAATCGCCCGGATCTGAGCCGCCGTCCGCAGCTGCCCCCGGTCGAGATCGACCACACGTAATCCGCGGCTCCGCGAGAAGATGGCCTCATAGCGCTCGGCGAGTTGCAGATCGCCCGCGCGATAGGGTACCACAAGGACCTCGAGCAGCGTGAGCGCGGACGTCACAAGCTCACGCCGGCCCGCGTCTACCTCGGCGAAGAGCGGTTCGATGAGCGACAGGTAGGTTGGGTGCTCCTCGATGAGGTAGATGAACACCGCCGTGTCCACTGCCACGCGTCCGGCACCGAGGTGCTCGATCAGTCCCACGTACTCCGCTCCGCAGCGACGTGCGCCGTCGCGTCCGTCGCAACCCATTGCTCCCTTCCCAGCCCGCGCAATTCGAGGATGGACGATGACTCGCGCTCCGCGAGCGTGTCCTCGAGAATCTGGGTCACCTCCTGGGCGATCGAACGACGCTGGCGCTCCGCCCTCTTCTTCAGCTTCCGGTATAGCGCCTCGGGCAGGTTCTTGATGTTGAGCGTGGCCATGTTGCCTCCATTATGCCTCCATAATGGAGGATGTGCGTCGGATGATCAAGTCCGCGGAGCTATCGTCTGCGGAGGTGCTGTTTCCACGACGCTTGCCCGGTTGATCAGGTTCGTCGTCTCGATAGTGGGATCCATGACCCAATACTTGAAGTCGCCGGCGAAGTAGTAACGAACCGTTCGCTCCCATTTCCCCACGCCCCACTGCTCGTCGCGTCCTTCCTCAAAGATGCGCCGAACGAGTTCCGTGAACTCCACTTCCCGGTTCGGATTCCAGGCCTTCATCACGTACCAGTGCGGCCATTGCGGCATCGTCTTCGCGAATCGCCACTCGACCTCGGCGACGAACTGCTCGACCGCATCAGCGTCGTGTGTGGGCATATCCGTGGCTTGGGAGTCGCGTGACGAGCGGCTGAATGCTCCTTTCCTCGAGCATCACGAGGATACCTGCATCCCCTGACAGCGCTCGCCAGTCCGGAACTTCATTATCCCGGGAAGGAGGTCATCCAAGCCCCAGCCACTGCCGCTTTGCCGACAACGGCATCGCTGCGAAGTCCTCGACGCAGGTGACCCAGCCGCCCCCGGGTAGCGACGCGACGAAGACTTCGAAGGAAGCGTAGCGTTGGCACACCCGTGCCAACGCCGCTGTATCGGGGAAAAGGCGAGTCATACTTGAGTTTACCACATCCGGTGCCGCGTTGCCCGTCCGATGATCGTAGCCTGCGTCGCCGTGCGCCCACTACGCCTTGACGCCGGCGCGGCGGTATCCGTGGTGACGACGCCGAGCATGTACTCGCCCCGGTGCCCGAGTAGGAACCGTGGATGGTGGCGTCGCCGGAGTTAACCGCGGCGGCGTGTCGGTCACTGGAGGCGATGCGGTTGGTAAATTCGCTCTGTTGGGCGGAGGCGTATGCCTCCGCTCACTGAGTCGACGTGGAGCTCAGCCTTGCTGCCGCGCGGCGCGCCGCAACTCCTCGAGTTCGGCGCGGAGTGGCGCCCAGTACTGCCGGTCGCGCTCGCGTTCGCGTTCCTGCTCCTCCAGGAGCGAGCGTTCGACGTCGCCGAGCGTTCCGTCGCGTGCTGCCTGTACGGCAGGACGCGCGTGTGATCGTGCCTCGCTGCTGTAGGTATGAACGGCCTCCACGAGGAGGCCCGGGGTGCGGAGCTCGCCGAGCCAGAAGGCCACTCGCGCGGCGTCTGGCGCGTCGCGAAACTCGAACCAGTGTGCTTCAAGGAGGCGCCGGATCATTGGCCAATCCTTGTCGCGTTGCGTCTTCTTCGCCGGGACGAGATCGGCGAGCGAGAGGAGATACATGTCGAGGGGTGGCGAGTCGGGTGTCGCAGGAAGTTCGACTGTCGTGCGCCGATCCCACAACTCGGGAAATGGGGCAACGCCCCGCATGCGTGCCATCACGTCGACGCGCATGTCGCGCACGTCGGGCCGTTCGCAGTGAAAGCGAATCGCGTGGCCGCGCTCCAGGAATCGGTGTTCGAACGGTGGGACCGCAATGGTTTCTGCTTGCAGGTCCTGGAGCGCATTGGCGAGCACACTCAGCGGAGTGCTCTGCTTCCTGACCTGCGGGAGTCCAATTCGATCGTGTCGGCGTGCGCGCAGCGCTGGAGGATGGAGTAGGCCATATCCGGCGCGCTTCGGTTGCGCGGGCTGGTTTGGTTCGGTATCCTTGTTACACATTTATCACACACGCGAATAATGATACTCAGGACCAGAACGCGCGCTCAAGGCGGGTCAGTGGTGGCCACATTGCCGCCCGAGGTTGCCCGACGGCTGGCCGTTCAGGCCGGCCAGGAGCTCTACTGGCGCGAAGCGGAACCCGGCACCTATCTCGTCACGGCGCTTGATCCCGCCCATGCGGACGCGCTCGAGGCGATGGAGGAGGCGATCGACCAGTACCGTGAGGTGTTTGCTGCGCTCGCGAAGTGAAGGAGCCTTCCTGGATTTCGTTGTCCATCCTGCACCTGCTGCATGATCGACAGCTGGAGCTGTTCGGCGGCCTCCGAGGCATTCGCGACGAAGGGGCCGTCGAGAGCGCACTCACTCGGCCGCTGAATTGCTGGCTCTATGGGGACGCAGAGGACCTGGAGGCGCTCGCAGCCACGCATCTCTGTGCGCTGGTGCAACAGCAGGGTTACCTCGATGGGAACAAGCGCACGGCGCTTGCGGCGATGCTGGTATTCCTGAGGCTGAATGGTGGAAGGCTGGATGCGCCGGGGCCGGAGCTCTACGCCATCGTGATGGCTGCCGCAAGAAAGGAGATCGATGTGGACACCGTCTCGGCGTGGCTCAGGACAAAGATGGTGTGACCGGTCACGTGCGCTGTCGGGCCGCGCGGCGCAACTCCTCGAGCTCGGCGCGGAGAGGCGCCCAGTACTAACAACTCGGCAAATGGGGCAACGCCCCGCATGCGTGCCATCACATCCACGCGCATGTCGCGCACGTCGGCCCGCGCGCAGCGAAAATGAATCGCATGGCCGCGCTCGAGAAAACTGGAGTCGAACGGCGGGACCGCAATGGTTTCTGCTTGCAGGTCCTGGAGCGCAGTGGCGAGGCGCCGAAGGTTCTCTGCGTCGGCGAGCACGGCGAGATCGACGTCGCGGCTAAACTCCGCGGCGCCGTAGACGATGCACGCCTGGCCGCCCATCAGGAGGCACCGCACGTCGCGCGAGCGCATCGTAGAAAGGACTCTGTGTATCGGGCTCGGGATCAAGGGTCCCTCCGAGGCTCAGGTAGTCTGCCCACAGCCTCGCGCTCGCCACCCACCGGTCACTCGGTGTGAGGCGGTACCATTCGACCCACTCTGGCTCGCAGAGGTCTTCCGGCTCGAGTCGTGGCAGTGCCTGAGTCATTGTGGCTTCAGTGCTGGTGATGTGCTTGAATATACGGAACACTCACCGAAGCGGCTGCGCTTCAGGGGAGAAGCGTAAGGATTGGTTGGCGGGTCGCTGCATGCGGCGGAGGCGGGGTCGAATGCGTCACTGCGTTCTATACATGTCCGAATCGATATGTATAGAAATCGACGTTTTCTATACATGTCCGCACTCACCACACGAGCGTGTCGAGGCCAGCGACCTCGGCGAAGTCGGGCGCATTCATGGTGACCAACGTCGCCTTATGGACGATTGCCTGTGCGGCGATCATGCGGTCAAGCAGCTTTCGTCTCGAGTAGCCGGCGGCTGCGAGAATCGCGGAATAGGCATCGGCGCACTCGTCGTCGAATGCAATGGAGGGTATCGCTTCGAGCATGACGTCCAGCCGATCACGCCGAACCCGAACCTGTGCGCGATCGCGGTAGACTCCGCCCTCGAGTTCGACGCGTGAGACGATCGACATCAGCACCGCGCCGCCCAGGTCCGCAACCTTGGCCGAGACGGTGGGGTCGCCGTCACGAAGGTGGATGAGGACGTTCGTGTCGAGAAGGAACGGCATGCGTCAGAGGCCGGCCCGTTCGTCCAGGTCGCCGACGTCGCGCTGCTCGATGGTCGGCGGTGCGGGCAGCTCGCGGAGCCGGGCAATCATGTCGGGGACGGAGCGTTGGGCGGGGAATATCGTCATCACGTCGCCGGAGCGAACGATGACCAGCTCGACGCCTTCCCCGAAGGCGACGTCGCGGGGAAGTCTCAGCGCCTCGCTATTCCCGCTGCGGAAAGTCCTGCTGCGCGCTCGTGGCATATTGGTCCCCGTTTATGTATCTACTGGTATATACACGAGTAACTGATCGGACGCAAGAGTACCTGCGCGGTGTCGATGCCGGCGTTACGCAGGCGGATGATCTGACAGAGTGAACGTCGAAATGCGCGCCATCACGCTGCCGTCTTTCGTTTGCGTGTTGCTATTCTCGCGAGGCTCAGCCGTAGCGCGAACGGCTTTAGCAGACGATTCAGCGTTGCTTGTGTCGGATTGTGGCGCGCGTCGATGGCTCTCAATACGTTCGGGCTCGACATCTCCACTTCCGCGGCGAATTCCTTGACGCCCATAGCGCGGATTGCCTTGGCCAGTGCCGCTTGAATCGATATGCCATCCTCGACCGAGGCGAGCAGGAATTCCCGCGCGAATTCCTTGCTGCTGAGGTCCGCGGCGAGGCCGACGTTCCAATCCTTGCTACGTCTTGCCATGTGGATTTAACTCCAGGTAGTCGCGCCAGAGTCGGTGAGCTCGACGCACATCGGTGCGTTGTCAATACTTCGATCCGCCGAGCAGCAGTACGATCCGAAATACGGTCGATAGCCTGGACCAAAGAAGAACCGGGCCTCCCACACACCCGCTCCGACAGATTTGTGGTCACCGCGATTTCCGAGCTCGAAGCGCAGAACACGCGCCTGAATCCGAGCTCTCGTCGGCATTTCCAATGTTGCCAGCCAGTCGCGGAAGGGAGTTGTGCCGTCGTCCGCGACGTACACGCGAACGGTCAGCCGGGCTCCCCCCGGCTTGTTGATACTATTCATATATGATAACTATGTCAACGACTGTCCGTGAGAGTCGCCGCGATTGGCGGCAAACTCGACAATGGGCAGATGTGCGCTGGGCCACGTCATCGATCGGATGCATCGAAAACCGAATTCCCGCGGTGCTTGCCCCTGACGCGCGGACCTGGCGGATGCATCCGTCGCTGTGTGGCTTCGTGTCGGCCGCGTACTACGACAGCCGTCTCGAGCCGCACGCATCCACCGCGCGGCAAGCGATTCTCGGAGGGCTCGCCTCACCCGCTGTGTCATCCTCTCCGTCGAGATCCCCCGGAGCACATTGGAGACTCTCAACTTCAGCGCACTCGATCCATCCGACGCCCTGTTGAACTCTAGGCACGCCATGGACTTCAAGAAGACGAAAGGCTTTGGGCCCGTCAGCCCGCTCAGCATCAAGCAGGAACCAGCGAGCGTTGAGGAATGGTAAAGGACGCGGCTGTGCTTCTGCTTCAGTAGAGCGCCCCCAAGGTACGCTTCCGCAACGTAGCCAGGCGGTAAATGGGCTCGAGTGCCGAGAGTTTTCGGCCTAGGCTTTGTGCGTTGGCGCCGGGCATGGACTGCTGAAGCTGCAGGTCCAGAAATGCACGTTCGAACGCAGTTCTACCGAGGGCGAGATACTCATCATATCCCAAACCGAAGGCCGCCTGCAATTCGACCTGAAGTAGCTCCTCGTCATTGCTGATTTCGGCGTCTTCGAGAATCAGCATAAGTTGCTCGCCTAGCACAGCCGCGACCTCGGCGGGTCGGCATGCGAAGAAATCCCCGGCCGCGATGTGAAGGAAGGCATTTACGGACCGAATGTCAGCTAGAGAAGCGGCTGTGAGGGTATTGGCACCCAGAGCGTCCCGAATGAAGCCGAGCGAGAGGTCGAGCACTTGGCGCCTGAACCACTCCTCGCCTTCCAAGCCATTCGCTCGGACGTGCGCGGCGAATACCGCTGGCTCGAGTTTGCCTTGCGAGAGAAGGACGGCAAGCTCACCGATTGGACCGCGGTTGCCTTTTTCGGCTACCTCGCCAAAGTACTTGGCAATCGCCGAAACTGTCACTCGGTCGATGTTGGCGGGGATCTCGTCTTCGGCGGCCATTGCGTGGCCTCTATTGGCTGGTTCGGAGGGCTAGCCGCTGCGGTTCGTCTGAATCGCCGCTAGTCATGAGGTAGTGCTCACATGCGGCGAACGAGGTCAGCGTGCCAGCGACCATAGCGCGGAACATTTTGAAGATGTTCTCTCGTCCTTCTGGGTTGGTCGCCAGTATTGCCGCGACAGCCACGAATCGCGAACAGCGGAATTGCTGACCGTCGTTCGCGACTCTGCCGATACCTGCCCAAGTGGCCAAGTTTCCTTCACCGTAGTCTATCCTGGATTTCGCGAGCATCTCGAAACACAGCGAGAGCATTACGAGCATATCGGTGCCAACCGCTGCGGGTTCGCCCCTGGGAATTCGCGAAGAAAAGATGGTAATGCCGATTCGCTCATGCTTCGTAGATGCGAACTCCGCTTGCGAGCATTGCCTCAGATACGGCGCCCCAACTGGTGTGGCAAAGGGGGCGGCGATCAGTCTGGCAGTTGGCAAGGGGAACCCTGAATCCGGATCCCATCTGAGTGAAAACCCAAACATCATCGGTGTGCAGACGCCGAGAGTCCAGTTCGCCTTCCACGCCCAGTGAAAGATCTCCGCGACACTCCGGATGACCGAGAAAGTTGCCTGATCGGAAACACGTAACCAAGCGGTCGCCGTGTCATCGCGAACTTCAAGGTCTGGGAATGCCCTGTACAAGAGACACGGTTCCAACTTCGCGGCCTTGCCGATGCCAATAAATGTCGTGGCAATGGCCGCGAGAGGACCGCCTACCTCACCGACCTGTGTCTCAAGGGCCTCGAACAGAGCACGCTCACGTTTCAGCGCGGACACGGCTACTTCATTCGACGAGTCGACGCAATGGACTACTAACAGCTCTGCATTCTGAAGCCCGCTCCTCGCCCCTTGCCGCCGGATTGCTCCAAACCGGACAGGCGCGCCCTCGAAGATTATGTCTTGTTCAAGAGGGAACGCATTCCACTCACGCTGCGGTCCGAGAAGCTTCATCGTCAGGCCCTGAGGCGCTCTAGCACTCGCGCCGTTCCCACCGCGCCTTGTCAGCACGCCCCTTTTCACCAGTTCACCGAACCACAGATCGCCGTCCGTCGCGATCAGTCGAATTCGTGTGCGGCTCGTCTGAGTGAACCAACCGGCACGAGCGTCCGTCAGTTCGTTCAAGGATTCGAGATCCTTGCGTCCGATGCTTTCGGGTCCTAGGCGCGCGTCCGTCTTTATGACGACGTCTATTTCAGTGCCCAGTTCCCTACCGGCGTTGAACAGGCGAAGAGGTGAGTCGTCGTGTCGCGAAAGACACACAATGCCATCGGCTAGCGAAATCACATTCCACTCGATTGCGTCATCTCGTGTGCTTTCGGAAACGGAGACGCTTCGCGGCACCGGTTTCCAGCAGAATTGATTTAGCGCGCCTTTCCGGCGCGTACTCAACTGCGCCGCAGCGCGTGTCGCTGCACCTAGTGCCCCAGCCGACACGATAGCCTCGTCACCTTTGGCCACCGTTCCATGCGACGTGAACGTATCGCCCCGAGCCAGCAGGCGTTCGAGGGCACTGCTCTCGGTCGTCGCGTCGGTGCGCTTCGCGAGGGAACTCAGGACGTTTAACTGTACGGAGGCAAGGTCGCGCACCAACACGCCGGTGTCGCGCTGCGTGGCAGCTTTCTTCCGCTCGTCGCGCGAGAACGTGACCAGCGCGTGGAGCTCATCGATGGTGAGAATTGAATCACTTACCACTACTACGTCTTTCGTCCGTGTCGACCATGTGAGTGCGGCAACCTCGTAGCGTAGCAGCGTTTCCCGGACCATGACGTATCGGCGACGAGCTCGGCCTATGCCGTCGCGGGTGCCAATGGCCCGCACGTGTTGCTTTTGAAGCAGTGCGCGGTCAAGAAGCCTCTTCGTCACGTTCGGCAGCAGGGTGTGGAATCGATCTCTATCTATCGCAATTTCACGTTCGAGAATCGCCAGCTCATTCGCGATGCCCAGTGCCGTCTCGGCCTGCGCGAGCAGCTTGTTCATCGCTGTCTCCACCAGCCGACGCGCCGTAGACCCTACCGATAGCTGCGCGGGGGGGCGCGCCAGCGCACGGGCCAAGCGTCCCTTCGCTGGCTGGAGGAAGGCGTCGAGCTGCGAAGCCGCCCGTTCAATCACCAAGGCGCCGAGTTCCGGGTCTACGGCTCTAAGCTGTGCGCTGAGTACAACTGCTCGACGCTCCATCGACCGTGCCCAGCCGAGCACGCTGCTGAACATCACCTTCGGCCGTGCTGCATACTCGTCAGATAGCGGCGTCGGAACTTCACTCGCTTCGCTTCCAGGCATCAGTTGACGCAGCTCGGCGCAGCGGCCGCCGCTTTTTGATTCGTCGCAATTGGCCGGATCTCGACCTCGATACGCCTATCCTCCGGTCGTCCCTCTTGCATGCGAGGAAGCTTGGGATTCACAGGATAGTATCGACCGCGACCGAGAGCCGTTACCTTGCAGGGATCCAAGCCTCCCTTCTCGATGAGGTACAACGCGACAGAGGAAGCGCGCTCTGACGACAGGAGCCAATTTCGCTCGTCGGATCCCTCCGAACTTGTGTGCCCTGCGACCTGAATCATTTCAACGTGCCGCATGAGGCTGTCGCGCATCAATGAAGCCGCTAACTCACGCAGGATTCCCTTTCCTTCCTCACGGAGCGAATCGATACTCGATCTGCCCTTCGGGAACGTTGCATCGCCCTTGATGCGGATCAGCAGGTAGTCAGGAAATGAGATGACCGTATAGTGGCTATTCTCATTCTTCGGAACCAAAGCAGCATTCAACTCCTTGATCTCGATCATCGCCGCACCGTGTTCTCGCGCCATCTTGATCGCCGGCAACGCGCCCACAGTGAAGAGGACGAGGAAGAGCAGCGTAGTTGCCGCTAGAAGGTCGGCGAAGGCAGGCCATGGACCGCCTTCCGCCTCTCCTAGTTCGTCGATTTCGGTATCCACTGGCTTCTACCGACCGCGGAGCAGCCAGAAGGCCACCGCCGCGCTGGCGAGCACACTCGCTATTGGCCCAGCGATGAACCAAAGCGGATGCGGCAGTCGCGGCTTGGGCGCCGCGCGCAGGGTTTCGTTGATCTGCCGGAGAAGACGCGACAGATCTTCCGGTTGCGCAGACCCACTGCGCACGGGCTCACTGCGCACGGGCTCACTGCGCACGGGCTCACTCACCTGCCCAGCCTTCGCCAGCGGGACGGGATATCGCGCCACGGACGACGCCTCCTCGCGCGCTGAGAATCTTTTCTCTATGCGCTCCGCAAAACCCTGCCACATCTCAGCGAGCCGCGTGTCATTCTGTGACGCAGCGATCGCAATCTGTCCCAATGAATGATCGACGCTTTCGACACGCGGCTTTACTTGGCCAATCACGAGCGTGAGCGCCGCGACGCTCTGTTCGGTCTGCTCACTAGCCACAGCGATTCGCCCGCTCGCGTGATCCACACTGGCGAGGGCGGCGGATGCCTGTGTCGTGAGTTCGGTCGCACTTCGGCTTGCTGCGCCGATCATCTCCATCGCCGTCGTTAGCTGACGGTTGGTTCTATCCATCTCGGCGAGGGCGGCGCGCGTCTCCTCGGCACGATACTGCAGTGAGGGCGCGAGTCCGGCATAGATCTGTGCGTTGGCATAGACTGCGTCAGAGAGCTCACCGACGCGCGACTGAAGTGCTGAGAGATTCCGCGCGGTCTTGTCGAACATCTCGTCGCCACTGCGGTCGGCAATCTCAGTGAGCTTTTCACCCAACTCCGAAAATGACTGGGAGAACTGCGCGCCCAAGTGTTCCAAACCACTTTCTATTCCGGCGATCGCCCCCGCCGCATCCCTGAAATCCTTCGAGGATACCTTGAACATCTCCAGTGCGGCCTGCATCGGGTCGGAGGAGCTGGCAAGGCTGTCGCCATAGATATACTCGGTGGATACAAGCTCCAGCCGTTCCAGAAGATTTCGGCGGCCGAATGCGATACCCTGTGCCATTAAGCCGACGGCGATAGCGCCAATGAGCGCGAGCGCATTGCCACCAAACGCGCTCGCGACCGCCTCTAGCGGTGCCTGCAATGCACTCATCGTATCGCCGTTGGACTGCCCGACGGCCGCAATGAGAGGCGGTAGGGCAGTCTTCACCCCGGCAAAGGTGCCGAGCACCGCGAGAAGAAGCAGCAATGAGCTGACGTAGCGCGCCACTGCGCCCCACCTCGCCGTGCGTCGATCGGCGATGATGCGAAGCTCCTCAGACGACGACCTTCCGCCCACGTCGCCGCTCATATGCGTACGACGTACGCGATCATCGATCAGCGTTTCGACCCGAATGTCGGGGGAATATGTGCCATCGCGGTGAACACCAGCCTTGAACAGACCCTCGCGCTTCCCGGCCTCCTCGAAAACATATGGAAGCCCTTCGCTCTTGTACTTGTCGACCCACTCGATGTCGATTTCCTCTTCACGAATCTGACTGATGTCTCGCCGCAGGTACAACGCGGCCCAGAGAGTTAGAGAGAAGCCCGCTAGCACGAGGACGAGAACAGCGTAGTTAAAATGTCCGCCCGAATACCCTGCAATCGACTTCAGCGCCGTGCTGAATCCACCGTTGGTCGCCGCGAGCGATCCATAGAGAACCGTAGCCAACAATCCGTATGCTGCGACGCCCGCCCACCACAACCTGTTGGCAATCACGTCACCGCGCTGGGGAAGCGTCAGCATGCGCATCCGACGCGCCGGTCCCATCGGGGGTTTCCTCTTTCCGGAGAGGGTGTCAAAGGCTCCGCTGAGCCGAGCCGTCACACCTTCTCCGATAGTCACGATGCGCCCCCCCCGCCGCGCGGACGGCCGTCGGGCGAGAACAAGGTGTTCGACGTCAACTCCAGGACCGCGGTCGCCTCCAGCATCAGAATCGACCCACGGAAACCATTTTGTGACTGCGCGATGTACTGCAGCCGTCCTGAGACGTAATCATGAACGTCTCGGAGTTGGAGCTTTCCCAGCGAGTCTCTGAAGGACGCGGCGATTCCACCCCACTGCGGCCCATAGCTCACCAATGACGGAAGCGCCTTCAGAAACGCTTGATGAAATGCTGCAATCTCGCTGGCCTTAGGTTCGAAGCGCAGCGATTGCACGTCAGCTGCCGCGAACGTCCATTCTGGCCGAAGTCGGTCAATGGCGGTCAGAACCTGAGTTCCTACCTGATCGAACTGAAATTGCACATTCTCCCCGACGAGCGATTCACCAATGGCACCCTCGAGATTCAAGTCCGTTGGTGGTACGGCAGCGACTAGTCCGAGCCCCACCTCCAACTTGGGCATGTCGCTGATACTTATCTTCGGGAGTTTCTGATCAGGGGTCTGCGCGCCAGCGGCCAACATCGTTGCTAGAAACGGATGGAATGCCGAATCTGCACTGGGTGTCATCTCGGTGAGCCAGTGTAGATACTTGCTACCATTGCCCGCCACGATCACCTTGCTCGGCAATTCGCTCGCGGAAATCTTCTCCTTCTGACGCAAGTCGCGAATGGTCAGACCGATGTAGTAGAAGAGTGCGGAATAGAAGTACAGGATCTGTCCCTGGAACTTTGCGAAAGCAGGTTCGGTTACGAAACGTCGCCCCTGACTGCCGAACGTCGAAGTCGAAAGCGCATAGCTGAAGGCGAGATGATCCTGGCCATCCTTCAAGTATTTGCTGAGGGCAGCGCCTTCTGAGGTCTCTGGCCCGAGGCCATTTGCGCGACACCAAGCCGCAAACGCGCGGACGAACGGATTCTCACGGGTTTGCTGCGTATTGCCCTGCGCTCGTTGACCGGTGAGGTTCTTTCCACCGAACATGATGGAGTCGAGCACGAGCGCGTGGCCGCGCTCGTAGATGGCGAGGTCTGAGGTTCCACCGCCGACATCGAGTAGCACGCTCGCCTCGGCACCCGGCGCCAGCTTGCCGTCATTGAAGAAATGGGAAAGAACCGCAGCGCTCTCATCAAGCGGCGGCTCAGGCTGCTGCACGTCCAGCCCACTGGTGCGAAAAGACGTGATCACGGCCTGCCAGAAGCTCGTCAAATTGCTGATCTGGGCCGGGCTAAATGCGCGAGGGTAGGCCCAGCGGATTCTGATGTTCGACGGATCTATGCCGTTCTTGAGGCCCTCCGAGAGCACGATGCTGAGCACCGTGCGCAAAAAGGACCCCGCCAGGAAGTCCGTTCGCTTATTCGTCGACCACTTCAGGTCACCGACGACTGTATTCTGCTCGTCCGATTCGACAAGGCCGGTGAAGGGCACATTTATCCGCAACCCGGGCTGTTCCGTCGCCAAGTCGCTGTTCTGCAAATGGTTGTGGTGCACGACCGCGGTACCAAACGGTCCCGACTTGAACGCCTCGGGGAAGAAGTACGCGGACATCGCACGCCTGCTTGCGTCGCTCGTCTTCGTCAGCTCCAACAGCCCGTCATCGAAGGTGAGCGGGCGCGCGATGGGGCCCTCGGGTCGCACACAGACGACTGTATTGGACGTGCCGAAATCGACGCCGATGTTCCAACGCTCTCGCGTGGCGCCGCGAACGCTCTTGTATTTCGGAAGCAGGACGCCTAGCCCCGAAGCGTGCTCCCCTGTTCCGGCTGCTTCGGTGTCGAACGCGATAGCTTCCGGAGGTTGGTGAAGGGCGAGCAGTTCGACCATCGGTGAGCGCCTGACACGCGAGCTCTCCGCTTCAACCCCGGCGGAGAATGCGCTCACGCGGATCATTGCCGCGACGGCGGCATTGTCAGCGCGGGCAAATACGGTGTAGTCCTTCCAACTGGGATCAGAGAACGTCGGATAGATCGCGACGCTAGGCCCGGGAGCGCGGAACAGCTGGGCGGTCTCATACCGCTTTCGCACCTCAACAGGCCGTTGAGCACCATCCCCTCCCAGCTGAAGGGTTAGCTTCAGTTCGACTTGCCCAGAGTCGTACACAGTGATTTGAAGCATCTTGTCGAGCGCCGCTGGCTCGAAGTACTTCAGGATCGCCGGCTGAAGCGGCAGCACGAACTGCGCGTTCTTGAGCGCTGCGTTTTCTCCACGGTAGTTATTGGTCAGCCTGGCGTAGCCGTACGTCGTGTCGTGCTCGATCGGCTCATGTAGGAAGAAAAGTCGATCGGTGAACCAGTCATTGGCAGGTGCTACCCACGGATAGCGTGTCCCTAGGACGGGCAGGACGTCGCGATCCAACGACGAAAGGTCCGGCGGCAACGTGATCGTTGTCGCACCATGAAACAGCTCGCCGTTGAATATCGCCGGGTCAATGACGAGGGGGGCGGCAACGTCCTTCCGACCAACGGCGAGGCGCCAGCGACTACTCTCCGCGGCTGCGCCTGCGTCGCGCTTGTAAAGCGTCAAACCGCCCAATTCGGGTCCCACGTAACTCAGTCGGAGTTCGTTGGCTCGCTCTCGCCAGCTTGCTGCTGCCGCAAGGGGAGCTTGTCCCGGACGTAGCCGCGCGTTGCACGTCTCAATCTCGGAGAGCAACCAAGGCTTCAACAACCTCCTCACGGAGGCCCATGCGGTCGCGGAGCTGCTTTCCGGAACGGATGGGTCGTCGAGTTGGGGCATGAGCACTTCGGCCACGTACTTCTGAAACTCATGCGGCCTGTCGCTCAAAGCTCGGATCTGCGCTCCTTGCAGATAGTGGAAATACTTGCCCGTGCGCGCGGAAGCAGCGTCCTCTGCCGTGAAGATTCCCGTAAAGGGCGATGAGGCCAGAATGGGTCGCCCATCCATAACCATCACAGTGATATTCGCGAACGCCTTGGTATCACCTTGCGCACGATCAGTCACACCGGGAACAAGCGAGAGTAATGCGGACGCAAAGTCCTCGATACGCTCGGAGCCGACGCCTTCCGCAGCGATCTGCAAATCGGCAAGGCGAATCAGCTTGAACGTTGGAGGCGCACCCGCAATTGCATTGAGCTCCCAAAGGAACTCGAAGGCGTCCAGCAACTCGCTCTCCACCATGCGGCGAGCCGGGTGTCCGTCCTCTTCCAGCGCGTTTCTGAATAACGTCATGCGAGCCCACGGGCTCGGGATCGACTGCACTCTATTGCGGAGTGCGTCACCCTGATCGCGGCCGAAATCAAGCTTCGAGACTTCGGCACCGATGGCGCCCGCCGTCCATACACCAACCGGAGCGGGAGCGATGTTCGCAGGATTGGGATCTCGACGCAGCAGTGGAAGGAGATTCCGCATACTCAGCGATTACTCATGTGAGACCTGAGGGAAGCGGTGATCGGCGTAGGCCTCATTGCCTTCTCGCATCATCGCCAAGAATTCTCCAAACCCGGTACCGGAGCGGTTAGCGGCAGCGACGTTCCAGTATCGGAACACGTCGAAATCCTCACGGGTCGTGCGCGGGAGCCTCTCTGCGGAGTGCCGTCCCTCCAGCGCATCGCAGAGAGATGCGTCGGCGGGTTCTGGCACCGTCGTGTTGAGGAGGACCAACGGTGGGGTCGAGGAGCGCATCTCGGAGAGCCAAGCCCACGACGCGCGAAAGAATTTCCCCAACGCGTCCAGACCTTTCGCTCGGCGTTCGAATGCCTTGCTGTCCAGCCCCAAACTCGTGCGCCACGTCGCTCCCTTGAAATCGCGCTCAAAGCGGGCGTGCGAGTTCCCGTTCGGGCGGAAATAGGTGAGAAACACTTGGACGCTTACAAAGCCACCCATCAGTCGTCGCTCGGAATCACGATCAATCGGAAGATCACTCCATCGCACCGCGCTCGCGTTCACGGCCGTATAGTGGTAGACCGGTTTCGCATCCTGCTGCCGCTCTCCTCCCCGCGCTGCGAAATCCAGCGCGGCTAGTGCCGAGTACAACTCTACGTAATGGCTACGATTGGCTTGGGCCTTACCGCCTACTTCGTTGACCAATTGTTCGCGAGGCTCGTTGTCGCCGATAGAGTAGAGACCACCGTAGCCTGCATCGCCGGTGGCGTAGGTCGGCAGTGCGGCAGCCGCATTCTGTGCGAATAGTGCGGAATCCGGCCGTATGCCGCCGTCGGCCGCAGTCTGGCTTGCCGGCGCGGGAAGGGTGAAATAAGGAAGTATGAGTGCGGCCCCTAGCCTTTCTTGCTGGATGCCGCGTACAGCTCCGCGACCACCCTCTCCCGCAGGCAAACCGGCCGCCAAGGTCTTGCCGACGACGGGGAGACCAGCCGCTCCCGTCCCTCCGAAAATAGATCCGATGGCAAAGAATACAGAGTCCGGCTCAGTTTGAGCGTCGCTAAGTAGCTGCCGGACGAAGGGAGCTCGCCGGAGGCGGTGCATGAATACGGTTCCGATGGACGGTACACCTCTGAACCCAAGCGTCATGTCCATCTCCTGCACCGACTTGGCGAAGAGCAAGTCGTGCAACAGCGCGAGGTCTTGTGCTTGACCCGTCATGAGCGGGCGATCTACCCGGGCTGAAAATGCGGAACTCCCGAAGCTCGAGTCTTCAGCGATTGGCGACCACAGGACTCCTCGTTCAAGCACGTCAATGACTTCTGTCCGGAAATATCCGTCATCTGCGGGACCGTCGTCCGTGAGCCCTGACCGAGCTTCCCGGTAAACGTCGATCAACTCTCGCGTTCTGTGGACGGCTGCGTTCGACTGGTCTGGATCGATCAGGAGAACTTTCAACACTCGCGGACCGAGACCTAGGGCGCAGAGATGAAGGAGAGGCTCGACCGCGCGAATACCGCTACCGCCAACGGCGAAGACGGTTAGCGTGCGCTTGGTGATGTCGCCGGAAGCCAACGATGTTCGCATTGGTTATGGGAGCGCGCGTGGAATGGGGCACCCGCGGTTTTGGAAGAAACCGTTGCGGCGGTGTGCGAAGCGTCCGAGCAACTGGGTAAAGAGAATGGAGAGCAGAACAAAGAGGAGCGCACCGTAGAGTGCGCCGGCGAATCCCTGACCCATTATGAAATCGCTCGGGAGCGGCGCGGGAAACGCGCGTGGATCTGATTGGCAGGTATTCGCATCTGCCGTCGTGGGCCACAGGTTCAAGACCGTCGCGGTGACAGCAGCACCGACCAAAGCCCCTACGGCCATGAATATCCACCAGCGAATCACGAACCGCGGACTCATCGTGGCCTTCGTCCAGTTGTAGCAGACAAGCACAACAAGAGCGATGGATAGCGCCCACGCAGCTCCGCTCGCGTGAACTGCATTCGTCACAGTGGCCGGATCGTAGTCCCCCTGACTATTGGTGGTTTGCCCCTGTGCTGCCGGTGGACAGGTCAGGGGGGCACGTTCCGTCGCAAAGCCGGGTGGTGCGAAATAGGGCTTCATCAAGGCAGTGTGTACTGGTTAGTTGCTGACGAGATACACCCGAGCGATGGGCGGCTGGGCTGTTTGCTTGGCACTCTGCCGGAACATCTCGAAGAGCCGACCTATCCCGTACGTTCGCACGGCGTCTTTGGCGTCAGTCGCTTCCACCCGAGAGAGCCAGGCTGGTTGGCCTGTAGGAATCAGATCGAGCCGTACGATGGAGTTCGCCTCAGTGCCGCCAAGGCTAGAGACTTCGACGGTTGCTGCCGGCGTTCCAACGTCACGAATCAGGCCGCCCGTCATCTGCGCCCATTGTTGTTTGCCATCTCCGCTAAGGGATCTCGACGTCAGGACAATTCGGGTTTCCTGCCCCTCCAACAAGTGTCGGCTCGCGCGCCCGGATGCGAGCGCGGTATCCACGTCCACGCGGAACAGGTTCGGCGTCATCGTCCGCTCCCGCGCGCTCGTTCGCACGATTGGCGAACCGTCGGCCGCGCGGTCCCAGATCGAATTGACGTTCAGCTTCCCTGCGAGTTGAACTGTTCGAAACGAAACCTGATTTGCCGGGACGGACAGCGCCGGCCACATGAACAGGTGTTCGAATGCATCCGTAACGGCCGTGGCGACGCGTATCGCGTCGCTCTTCGGAATGAATGCGAACATATAGATGGGGCAGGTCTGTACCCCATCGGCTGCCAGAGGCGATTTGCGGCAGCCCGAAGGATCGCTCTCGACAGTCTTGAAGGGAGCGTTGGAGGATGCGACGAGGAAGTAGCCGCCGGCATCGACCCATTTCTGAGCCGCGTCACGTAGGCGCACGTACTGATCGTCCGCCGTCGCGGGAGAGCCGCGACGCCCGTCCCCAATGATCAGATGTGAGTCAACCTCGTTGGTGTCTTTCCGGATGAGGGAGATAACATCTTCCATCCGGGTGTCTCTGTCCGAATAGAAGGCTTTGTTACCAAGGACGCCTATGGAGGCGGACGCGATCGAAACACTGGAGCCGTAGCTGTGGACCTCGCGCGGCCGCAGTCCAGCAATAACCGCGTCGAGAACCGAGCGGAAATCGGTCTTGATTCGTGTTGGATAGTCAGGGTCAAGAAAGCCCTGCATGCTGGCGCTACGATCCAAATACAGAACCACGCCATGTGGAGACGGTGCGCCAGTAGCCACTTGTTGAATGGCGGGCTGGGCAAGGCAGCGCGCTTTGGCGCGTTCGGCGACTACGCCTTTCGGCTGGGATGCCGCGCAAGGCCCATCACTTTTGGCGTCGCTGCAACCCGTCAATGCCAAACCCGTCAGGATGGCTGCGGCGCCAGCCCTCGTTCGAAAATCGGTACTTCTCACTCGCGGCGGGGGATGGGTTGACGCATTTAGGACCGGGCCTGTCGAAGGTATAGCTATTCCCGCGAGGCGCAAGAATGGACGTCTGCTTGTTAAGGCTAGAAGCGGTTACAATTCCGCGTGAAGATCCTGAGAATCATTGTGTTTGTCAGCCTTTGGAATGTGAGTTGTCAAGTTCAACGGCGGCTGTTGCTCGAGATAACGGCGATCGCTTGGTGCGAGTGGCAAACTGAGCAGATCATCTCGAGCTCCCCACGCAATGGCGGTGTGTTCGCCTGCGATCGGCTCCCCCTCGATGGTCGCCGTCATGAATACAATAAGAAAAGGTGAGTCTGGGTCTGCTATCTCGCAGTGAGGTGCGCCGAAAGCGACCGCCTCGACGCCAAGTTCCTCGGCCAGCTCGCGGCGAATTGCATCGGAGTCAGATTCGCCGGGCTCGCACTTCCCGCCCGGAAACTCCCAGAGCCCGCCATGCCGCTTGTGTGCCGGCCGTTGGCACACGAGGAGCTTCTCACCTCGACTGATCACCGCAGCAACCACACGGATCTGGCCGGACACTAGCTCTGCCCGCGTAGGACGCTGAAGTCCGTGAACAGCTTCGGGGGCAGCGGGACCTCGAGCGTCCACGTGATGTTCATCGGGCGCTCGCCGGTAACGTCATCCGTGCTGGCAAGACGCGCGGGTCCGCAGGCGCGATACGGGTCGCTCTTGCCTACGCGCACGAACAACTGGAAGGTCCACCCGTTCGACGAGCTCTCGACGTAGCGGCGACCGACCATGGTGTCCGGACCCGCGGAATTCTGCGTCTGCCAATGGAAGCGCGACGGACTAACGGCGTAGTCGTGATAGGCGATGGAGGAGTGGAATCCTTGCGACTTGTCGAGCGTGACAAACAGGAGTTGAAGCTTCCTATCCTTTAAAGTCAGGACGCCTTCCGCGAAGAATGGACGTGCCGTGGCGGTCTGATAGCCGATGGCGGTGAGGATCTCGCGACTCCGGTACGCGCCGTGAAGTTGAAGAGGTGCGTCGCTCAGACCGGGAATCGTCCGGCGCTCAATGCGCGACCGCGCGGCGAGGACGTCGGCCAACTCGCCGAGCTCCTCGGCACACGCGGGGTTGTCGGAGACGCGGTTGACGAAGTCCTGGTAGGGAAGTGGAGTCTTGCCGCTATCCACCTGGTAGGCGAGCATTTGCGCGCGGATTTCGTCTTCGCCTGACATCGGCGCGTATTCCGACCGAGCCTCTGAGACGCGACGCATGACGCGCAGTTGCTCGGGATCATCGATGTGCAGCAGATCGCCGAAGCGCCGTGAGAGCGGCATCTCGTCGTCGGTGGGCGTCGTGGCCAGCAGACCGGTGGTGCGGCGCAGACTGGTCCACCCGCTCGGCGTACTGTCGCGGTAGATCTCGTCGACGGCGATGCGCTGATCGTGGAGGAAGTCGCCGAGTCGCACGTCCCTAGTGCCCTTCAGGGTCGAGTAGGTCTGGAGCTCATTCGTCAGGCGTCGCCACGTCTGTCGCACAAGCGAGTGGAGGCTCCGCAGGACCTGCTCGCGGGTCTGCTGCTGGAGCTGGATGTGACAGCCAGGCGGCAGGCTGCCGAAGCCGTGCTCAACTGCGTCGATCAGCTCGGTGCGCGTAAGACCCGTGATGCCTGAGAGAAGCTTGTCGAATCGGAACTCGACACGCTGGAGGCCGACGAAGTCGAGCACCAGGCAACTCGCCTTCCCAGGCGACAACCGAAGCCCTCGACCGATCTGCTGCTGAAAGAGGACGGGGCTCTGCGTGGGACGCAGGAGGATCAGCGTGTCGACGTCGGGGATGTCGACGCCTTCATTATAGAGGTCCACGGTGACGAGGGCGCAAACGTCGCCGTTTGCGAGCTTCTTCGGCGCGCGTATCTGATCGGCGCGTGGCGTCTCGCCGGTGACGCAGAGCGCTGGTAGGCCAGCCTCGTTGAGCTTCGCGGTCATGAACTTCGCGTGCTCGACGGAAACGCAGAACACCAGCGCCTTGCTGCGCCGCGGGTTGCCGGCGAGACGGTGCCATTCCGTGAGGACCATGCGAGCGCGCATTGTGTTCGCGGCGACGAGACTGTTCAGGACTGCGGTCTCGCCGGGCTTGTCCCACGGCACTTCGCTGAAGTCGGTGTCGTCGTCGCAGGCGTAGTACTCGAACGGCGAGAGGAGCTGCATGTCGAGCGCGTCCCAGAGGCGGAGCTCGACGGCGGGACTGCCATCCGGCCGCGGCGTGAAGTAGCGCTCGATGGGCTGGCCGTCGGAACGCTCGGGCGTGGCGGTGAGGCCGAGGAGGTAAGTCGGCCGTATTGTGGTGACGAGCTGGTGGAAGCGATCGGCAGCGAGACGGTGGCATTCGTCGATCACCACGGTGTGCCAATGGTCCGCGCCCATGCGGGCGACAAGGTCGCGCGACGTGAGGCTGTCGATGGACGCGAAAAGGTGATCCTGATGCTGCGGCTGTGTGCCGCCGACGAGGATTGCGCCAAACGAGTGATCGCGCAACGCTTCGCGATATGTTCGCAGTGCCTGTCGAAGGATCTGCGCGCGATGCGCCACGAATAGCAGCCGCGGGCGTTGCCCGCCGAGCGCGGCGCAGGTGGCCCGGTAGTCGAGCGCTGCAACGACTGTCTTACCGGTACCCGTGGCAGCTACGAGTAGGTTGCGGGTGCGGCCGTGAGCGCGCTCTCGTGCGAGCTGCTCGAGCATATCGGCCTGGTAGGGCTTGGGCTGGAGGTCAAAGAAGGTCGCGAGGTCGGGGACGTAGTCACCACCTTCCCGTCGCAACGCCTCTGTGATGGCAGCTCGGCTCTCCGGATTGTCGTAGACATACGGGGTGAACTCGTCGTCGAGCCATAGCGTGTCGAAGTGGGCGCCCGCGCGTGTGTAGAGTGCCTCCTGACCACGCTCGGTGAACTTGACGGTCCATTCGAGGCCGCCCATCAGCGCAGCGCCGGAGAGGTTCGCGCTGCCGACGTACGCGGAGCCGAACCCGGTTTGGCGCTTGAAGATCCAGGCCTTGGCGTGAAGGCGGGTACGGCGTCCGTCGAGCGAGATCCTTACTTCGCAGCCGTTCAAGCGGGCGAGATCGTCGAGGGCCTCGATCTCCGTTGCGCCGGTGTAGGTGGTGGTGAGGACTCTGATCTTCGTGCGGCCTTCTCCGCTGGCGCCAGCGGCCGTGGCGTTTCTCAAGACCTCGATCAGCTTTCGAACGCCGGACACCGTGATGAAGCTGACGAGGATATCGATCTGGTCGCAGGCGGCAGCTTCCAGCCGTAGCTCATTCAGCAGCGACGGAGAGCCCTTGCCTGCCGTGAAGAGCCACGGGGCTGAAAGGCCGGTTTGCGGTGCGGAGGGAGCGGAAGTGCCCGGCCCATAAATAGCGCGAAGGATCTGCGCTGGCTCTTCGAGTGGATCGACTGCATCGCTGGCGCGAGGATGATCATCACGGACCCTGCGCAGAAGGCTGTTGACGAAAGCGAGCTGCGCGAGTTGTCCGTCATCGCCGTGACCGCCGATGTCGTCGAGGATAGCGCGGAGCTGGCGGCTCAACCCATCGACGACGCGATCGGTGGTCTCGTCGACGGGAAGCGGGGTGAGCTCGGCGAGGTCGTGCGAAGATTCGGCGATCGAGCGGGCGAGGCCGTCGGTCGTGAGGAGTTCGTAGAGTCCGTGCTTCAGGGTCATTCGGCGTCCCCATTCGCGGGCTGAAACCGAAAGCGGATCTGCTCGGGACGGAATGGAATGAGGCTGTCTCCTCCCCTACCCTCAACTTCGTTCGCGTAAATTATTCCGTCATATCCCAAGGCCTCCGCGGACTCAATGAACAACCGCCGCGCCCGCTCGTAATTTTCCGTCGCTTCCGCGGCGCGCAGCACTGCGGGGTCTCCAATGCCCGAGCGCTGTGCCACACTGGAGGGATACCAGTTCAGGAAGCTTGGAACAATGCCGCAATCATCGCAGACCCGGACGGGACTCCGGATGTTCAAGTCCACGGGAAACACCACTCCATTCATGTGGGTCCTTTCAAGCCGTTCTGCCTCGCACTCTGGGGAATCCCACACTGAACTGCACACGAGTGGATCGAACGGCGGGTATCTGAACGAGCTCTCCGCCTTCCGATTGGCGGCGAGGGGCGTGCCGAAGTGCGGGCCGATGTCGCCCCATAGCGGACGGAATCGGCTGATGTCGGCTGTTCCCGTACCGTGATAGGCCCGTAACCAGCCGTCAGGGGCGCGATCCAGCGCATCATACTCGTAGTCGACGATCGGCATTGGAGCCCTCCATGCCTGTCCATAGATGGTCTCAAGGCAGGACTCAAGCGGTGTTCTTATGGGCAAAAGACGAGCGTCCAATGGCCTTAGCGGCGCAGGGTGACGATACTTATACCCTCGCCCACTCCTTCCGCCAGTTCGGCTCACCGACGCGTTTCTCGACTTCAGTCCGCCTCCGCTGAGAAGTAGCGACGCTTTGGGTCTTGCGGACCGGTACCGATTTCACGCACAAGCCCAAGAGCCACGAGAGCGCCGAGTCGAGTGCGAGTGGCGCGTGGCGTAAGTCCGATCTGGTCAGCGATCTCTCGAGTGCCGAGGCCCGTAGGCGCTTGAACGAGCGCCACGATCGACCGATCCGTCGCGTCCAGCGACGCCGATTGAACCCGCGCCGTACGCAACGTTACGCGGAAGCGATTCCCGATTTCCTCGAGGCCCGGAGGTGAGAGTCCCGCGTCGCGACAGGCCGCGATCATTCGCTGTATGCCGCTGCCCCATTGCTCCACGAGACCGAGCTCGTGAAACACACGCCCAATGACACGATTGCGGAGCTTCGAGACTCCCAGGGGCAGATCAGCAACGGTGAGGCCAAAGGGGAGCAGGCCGGGGCTCTCGACTTCCAGTCGATCATCGAACAGTGCGACGCGGATCGGTGCCCCACGCTGCGAATAATCGGCATGGGCGACCGCATTGATCACAGCCTCGCGCACCGCTGCTGGCGGCAGCGACCAGCGCTGCCGGCCATGCACCCGTCCGATGAGCACGCCGCGCGTCGAGTGCTTTTCCACGAATGCTATGGCGGACTCTATGCCCTGAAGCAGAGGAAGCTTCAACTCTGCATGATCGGCAATTGTCGCTCGATCGGTTCCGCTGAAACGCCCGACCTGTATCCACGCATCGGGAAAGTGGCGCAGGCGATCGCTCCCAAAGAGGATCACACCGCCCGCGGTGGGCACCTTCCGCCCGTGATGCACGGTCGTCAGGCGAAGAGTCTCGAGATCCCGTCGCTTCAACGGTCGAATGTGGTCGAACGACTCGGAAGCCACTCGGAAGTCGATGGCTTCCGAGTCGAGCTCGGGCAATGCGCGCTCGTCAAACGACTCGCCCAGTGCGAACCGCTTCATCTCACCGACGAGGGCGTCATCTGCACGTCGGTTCGTCGAACCCACACGGACGTACGTGCCGGCGTGCGGGCCGGCCTTGGTGAGGTGATGTGGTCGTGTCGCGCTCGGGAAAACCTGCACTGCCACGACGTGGGTCTTGCGGTACGTGAGGATCTCGATGTCCGGGAGGACTCGCGGCGTGATGGAATCGCTGATCAGGCTGGCCAGTCGCTCCTCCAGTGCGACGGGCTCAACAACCCCGCGCACGTGCCGCGTTCCATCCTCGATCCCGACGAGAATGGTGCCTCCTGCCGTGTTGGCGAAAGCAACGACGGTTCGGAGGACGCCATCCGGCGATGACAGGTCACTTAGCGTCTCGCTTCATCAACGAGCGCGGTCGGTCTACGCGGCGACTCCGGCGGCGAGCCAACCAAGTGCTTCGAATCTATCGGCGGCAAGCCGAATCTGCGCCGACGTGAACTGCGCCTTCCGCGCGCTCCAGTTGTGCACCGCTGTTTCGAGATCTTCGGTATTCGTGACGCCCTCGTGCACCGCTACCCAATGCACGGTTGCAAGCAGCTCAAGCCCAAACGCAGTCTCGAAGCCCTCTACGAGATCCACTACACGCGCGAATCGCTCGTGCGTATCCGAATTGGCCGCGAGGAACGCTTCCGCGTCGTGCATCGCGCCTGGCACCAGTGAGAGCTGCTTGTCCGGCGCGTCGCCATCTTCGGCGTATCCATCGATGAGATGACCCTCGATGGCACGGAGCACGTGACGGAGGTTCTGCGCGTACGGGCCGTACGGTCCTTTCACGAAATCAAGCCGTAGTGGCTGACCTGCGGATTGCAGGAAGTACATCAGCTTGTGGACTTCAAGTAGGCTGATGGACGGATCCATGAGCGCGCCCAGATATCGCTGTATGAGTCCGACGAGAGCGGCGCGACCAGCGGTCATGCGCGGTACGCTTGTCGACCGGTTCGCTTTCCGATCAGCGGGCGCTCCAGCGGGCTCGAATACCACCACTTCGACGTCAGGAAGTGTCGACATGGCCTGCTCGACCAGCCGGCGCACCTGTTGCCAGTCAAGGCCACCGAGGCCGCTGCCCAGGGGTGGGATCGCTATCGAGCGTACGTGCCGTGCGCGTATCTCATCCACCAAGGCCACCAGCCCAGTCTCGATATCTTCGATGCGACTCTTTCCGCGCCAGTGTCGTTTCGTCGGGAAGTTCATGATCAGGCGAGGGGAGAGCTCGCCCGTCTCGTATACGAACATCCGCCCGGGCTGGACGATTCCCTGTTTGCACGCCGCCGCGTAGGCCGCGTAGTTGCCGGGGAAGATCTCCTTGAACTGGAGAGCAATGCCGCGGCCCATCACACCGACGGAGTTGACGGTGTTGACGAGCGCCTCGGTACCCGCGCGCAGAATGTCCCCGGATGTGAATCGAATCATGATATTCCTCAGCCTACCTAATAATACCAACTCGGCAGGACGTCCACGGGTGGACGGTGCTCCGCTTCCGCCATGGCCCGCACTACTCTGGAGTGCATGGCGGAAGATTGTACCCCGATGCGGCGAACCAGCTTCCACGAGAAGAACTCGTCGAGGCCTCGTGCTCCACCGTCGCCGTGTTGTTCCCGACCTCGATGTAGGGAAACGTGTGCGCACCGCACTGGTTCCCGACGAGCATCGAGTCGCACTGCGTTGACATCTGACTGGGAGCGCGAGACGGCTCTTCTTGATGCTTCCCATCCCGATAGTCGCAGTGGGGCCGCCGTGAATGAGCATTGCTGCATCTGACCTGAGACCGCCGGCCCTGAGGATAGACGGAAGATTGTCCACATGGGTGATGTGGTAGATCTTCGGCTGAGCCGGAGGCTGACTCACGATGTCAGAGACCTGGCCAATGGTGAGAGAGGGAAACCAGTCCTGCCAGCGTCCTCTGCCGACTCGACACCAAATAAAGTCCCGTTTGGCACTGGGAGTGCCCAATTCGTTCGAGCGTCATTGTGGCTTCCTTCTTCCCCACTCCGGACTCGCCGGCTCCCGCGTTGCCCTGACGATCTTATTCTGAGCTGCCATCCGCATCGCCTCCGCAACAGCCCGCTCCAGCTGCGGATCATGCCCGTTGATCACTTCGCGCGGCCAGTTCTCGACATCAATATCCGGCGCCGTCCCAACATTCTCGACATCCCACTTATCGTCCCGCGTAAAGAACCCACCCCGCGGCGCGATCATCGACCCCCCATCCACAAACGTCGGCGTATCCCACGTCCCCACCAACCCACCCCACGTCCTCTTCCCCACCAACACCCCAACCTTACGATGCTTGAACATCCACGGCATCAAGTCCCCACCCGACCCCGCCATCTCGTTCACGATCATCACCTTCGGCCCCCAGATCCCCGCCGCTGGTGACGTGAACGGATACCGATCCCCGACCGGGTTGTTGAAGTACCCATCAAAGTCGCGCTGAAGCAGATCGATGATGTAATCCGCCGCCGAGCCGCCACTGTTGTACCGCTCGTCGATGATCGCGCCCTTCTTGTCCTGCTGCGCGAAATAATACCGATTGAACGACGTATAGCCCGGCTGCGCCGTGCTCGGCACATACACATAGGCGAGCGTCCCCTTCGACAGCGAATCCACGATGCGGCGGTTGTTCTCCACCCACGCCCGCGTGCGCAGGCCAGCCTCGCTCGGCACCGGAACCACAGTCACCCTGCGAACCGTTCCGTCAACGACCGGCCGCGCAGAGACCGTCAGCGACGTCTGCTTGTTCGCCGTCCCATCGAGCAGGCGATAGATGTTGTCGCCGCCACGCAGCTCGACGCCGTTGATCGCCAACACATAATCGCCAACGCGGACGTCCACACCTGGCGCCGCCAACGGCGCACGCAGATCGGGATTCCACGACTCGGCGTCATAGATCTTCGCGATCTTGTACCGCCCGTCCGCTACAACAAAGTCGGCACCGAGCAGACCAGCCGTCACAGGCGCAACCTCGGGGATGTCGCCGCCACGCACGAAGCTGTGACCGATCGCAATCTCGGCGCCCATCATGTCGAGCAGATAGTTGAGATCCGCCCGATGATTCACGCTCGGCAACAACGCACCGTACATCTGCCGCATCTTCGGCCAATCGGTGCCGTGCAGGTTCTTCACGTACAGATAGTCGCGCTGGTTGCGCCACCCTTCATTGAAGATCTGCGCAAACTCGGCGCGCGGATCGACGTTCGTGCGGAGCTGCACGGTGAGCTTCCCGCTCGCGGCAGCCGGCGGCGCCTTGTCGGCATCGACGAGGAACAGTCCTCCAGCCGCACCAGGCGTTCTATAGAGAAGCTTCTTGCCGTCGGCACTCAGCGCATAGTCGCTCACGTTCGACGCGAATGGCACCGCTTTGCGGTCCTTCAACACATACCGATGCAGCACGCCACCGGTCTGACCGACAACCTCCGTGGTTCCAGTCGCCGGAACGGGCTCGACCCAATACACGGTGCCGGCAGGACCAGCCTTCAACGCGCGATAGTCACGCTGCGCAACACCGGTCACGGCGAGGGTCCGCTGCGCGATGCCGTCGAAGTCGATCGTCACCACGGGCCGAGCGGCGCGCGACGTACGCACGCTGTCGCCGGTCGTGGGTGTTGCCGCTCCACGAGAACTATCCGGCTTAGCGGCGCCACTCGCGGGCACTCCCGGCGTAACAGGCAAGACGGCGGCGGCCTCCTTCTCCTCATCGCTCTCGGGCAGCAGCGGACTCGGCTCACCCTTCTTCAACACCGCGAGATAGAGGGCCTTGGTCGCGGGATGATCGTAGCTCGACATGTCGAGCCAACCGCTGTTCAACCCGAAGTTGGTGCTCGCGAGAAACCAGAGATACTTGCCGCCGGCATCCCACGCGGGACTGGTGGCATCGGCGAGACCGTCGGTGATCTGGTGCTTCGCGCCGGTCTCGACGTTGTAGACAAAGATGGCGCGGAACATCGACGGCAGACGTCGCGCGTAGGCGATCCATCTTCCATCCGGCGAGAAGCGCGGATCAAGCGAACGATCCGGCATCATGTACGGATCGGTGTCGACGATGGTCTGCTTCCCGCTGGCGACGTCCATCACCCACAACCTCAGATGCGTGTCGTGGTAGAGGATGTGCTTCGCATCCGGACTCCACTCGGGCGTGTAGTAGTGACTCGCCTCCGTGAGCGCGATGGCGCGCTTGGTGGTGCCGTCCTGGTTGGCGATGATGAGCTGATACTCGCCGCTCGAGTCGCTGAACCAGGAGATCCACTTGCCGTCGGGACTCCAGGCGGGATCCTTCTCCGAGCTCCCACTCGCATTCGTAAGATTCCTCGCATCGCCCTTCTCGGCCGGAATGGTGAAGATCTCGCCGCGCGCCTCGACGGCCGCGCGCTTGCCGGTGGGCGAGAGGGAGAGCGCGGAGATGCGCGTCGTCACGTCCTTCCACTGCGGCATCATCCACGGGAAGTCGCCATTCGCGGTGATCGAGACGGTGTGCTCTCGGCCCGATGTGGGGTCGAGCTCGTGGATGTAACCGCCCTGCTCGAATACGACGGCGTTCGCATTCGTGGAGGCGTCGAGTGTCTTGACGTCGAAGTCCTTGAACGTGGTCTGCTGCTTGAGCGCCTTCGTCTTCGTATCATATGAGAAGACGTTGGACACACCATCGCGATCGCTGAGGAAATAGACGACATCGCCGATCCAGGCGGGATCCATCTCCTTGGAGTCCGTCCACGGTGTGGTGGTCACGTCGTGGGTCGACAGGTCTTCGATCCAGATCGCGCGATTCTGCCCGCCGCGATAGTTGCGGCGTTCTTCGTCCCAACTGTTGTTCATGCGATAGGCGAGGCGCTTGCCGTCCGGAGAGATCTTCCCCTGATAGGCGCGAGGCGTCGACATCGCGGTCTCGGCGCCGCCGTCCACGCCAATCTTGTAAAACCGCGGAATGTTGCCCGGCGCATTGGTCGCACGACCGCTCGCAAAGACGACTTCCTTCCCGTCGGGGGTCCAGCCCTGCACCTGATCCGCACCGGGGTGATACGTCAACCGCTTCGGCTCGCCGCCCTCGGCGGGTACGACATAGACGTCGACGTTGCCGGCGTACTGCGCACTGAAGGCGACGCGAGATCCGTCGGGGCTGAGCTTGGGATTGGCGGCTTCACCGGCGAACGACGTGAGACGTCGTGCGCTGCCGCCCCCGCGCGGGACGATCCAGATGTTGCCGGCGTAGGCGAAGGCGATGTCCTTCGCGCTAACGCTGGGGCTGCGGAGCATGCGGGTCTGCGCGTGCGCGGCGGCCGAGCCGGCGAGCAGGAGCGCGGCGGCGAGTGACCGCATCGGAAGGAGCGTCATGTGCAATTTCGGGAGCGCGGGGGCCTTCAAACATCCGGCGGCAGGGGTCCGCGAATCTATCCTCGCCGTTGCGGCGCTGGTAAGACGCGTGTGCTCGCGTCTGACTCTTCTTGACCCCCAACGCCGCGCAGCCCAATCTCTAATCATGATCGCTCCCGACTACCACACGCGTATCGTTCTCGATCCGGAAATTCGCTTCGGAAAGCCCGTTGTGCGTGGAACGCGTATGACGGTCGGTGACGTGCTCGGTTACCTCGCCGGGGGCATGAGCGAGCAGGACGTTCTCGCTGACTTCCCCGTTCTGACTCGAGAGGATATTCTCGCCTGCCTTGCCTACGCCTCTGATCGAGGACATCGGTCAGCGAGCGTTTCGGCGGTCTGACGCGACGACGAACGGATGTCTCGCTTCCATTGAAGCTCTTGTTCGACGAGAACCTCGCGGCGAGGCTCTCGCGTGAATTGGCGTATCTCTACCCCGGATCTGAGCATGTTAGGGTCTTGCCCTCTGGGCGGCGCAAGGTCGTTCTCGCGGCCTTTGACGCACTACGACTTGGGGCGTCGGGCGGGAGCCGACTCTTCGCGGCAGCAAGCAGTACCGCAGTAAATCGCCCCGCCGCGCACTCGCATGATGCCGCATTCACGCTCGGTGTTGGTGACCGTGGCTCATGCCGAGTGGACAAACACGCGCCGAGGGATGTAGAGTATGGGAATGGCGGCCACGATTCCGTATTACACGGTGGACGACCTCGACCGTTTCCCGCGCGACGGGAATCGCTACGAGGTCCTGGACGGTGTGCTGCTCGTGACGCCGGCGCCGGGGAACACGCATCAGTTGATCATCTCGCGTCTCGTGATGCACTTGGCGAACGCGCTTCAGGCGCCCGGCCACGCGTTCGTCGTCGCGCCCGGCGCAGTGTCCTTCCCGCCGCGTACCCAGCTCGAGCCGGATATCCTGGTCACGGCGGCTCGCTACCCGGTACGAGAACGCTGGAAGGACGTCCGCGACTACTGGTTGGCAGTGGAGGTGTACAGCCGCTCGTCACGCATCTACGACCACGACTTCAAGCGCGACAACTACCACCGGCTCGGTGTCCCGGAGGTGTGGCTCGTGGATCGCGAGAGCCGCAGCGTGGAGATCTCACGCGCGCCCGGCACGAGCGAACACGTGAGCGACGTCATCACGTGGCGTCCGGAGGCGGTCGACGTCGAGGTTCGGATCGATCTCGCTGACATTTTCGCGGGAATCGAGTAGGGCAGATTGGCGACGCGATTGTAGAGGCACGTATTCACAGTTGTACATCACGGAGCGTCCGCCATGATGATTTCGCCAATTAGCACCAAGGCATCGCGCACTCTGCGCGTTCGCAAGAACATGCGGCTCGATCAGGCCCTGCTCGACTCCGCAATGCTGGCACTCGGCACCGATAGCGAGACAGAGGCCGTCACCGTCGCACTTCGTCGCGTCGTGAACAACACGCTCGTGGTCGGCAGCCTCCGAGCACTGGGCGGTTCAGGCATCATCGACGCGCGGCGCGTTCGCGATCGCGGCACAACGAAATAGGCGCCCAGCTATTCACGGCGATTGCGCTTACGCTCCGCGGTGATGGCCCGGATCGGCGAACGTCCCGTCAGCCGAAGCTGCGGCGTGAGCGCCCACTCGTCCTGACGCGCCACCAGGCGGGCGACGAGCGCGTGCGGCACATCGTTGCCGAGCCGAATCTCCTCGTCGCGCCAGCGCAGCCAGAGGCGTTGAAGCTCGTCGTAGAGCGTCACCTCCTCGAAACCCATCGCGGCGCTCCACTCGCCCGCGCCCGCGAGCTCGCGCGCTGGCATGAAGGCACGGGCCATGAGGTCCTCGGTGAGCTCGCTCATCCACTCGGCAACGGACGGATCCAGGTAGTTGCCGCTGGGAAACGTATCCCAGCGTTCCTCGAACGCGCGCTTGTCGCGCAGGATCGCCCTGGCCCACGGGTAACGCAGTCCCTCATGCGCCGCGAGATGGTCGACGAAGCGCCGGAGCGACGTGCGGATCCCGTTCGCCGTGGCCCGGGAACCCATCATCTTCCGCGGCAGCAGATCGTACAGGAAGATGCGAAGGTCGAGCTCGGAAACGGCGGGCAGGAATACGCCAAGCTCGCCGCGCATGACGGTCGCGAAGAGGTCGGCGTTCATCCGGTCGGTGGCGGCGCGCTGCTCGTCAACCTGGCCTGCCTGCATGCTCGCGGCGAACCTGCCGATCATCGCGGCATCGTTTCTCTCGAGCGTTTCAGCGCCCTTCTCGTCGCGGCTCAGCGCAAGCGGGTTGGCGGCCGACCCCTCGGCCATCGAGGTGGTGAGCCGTGAGGGGACTTCCCAGAGCGGCTCGACCTCCATGTCATAGGTGGGGCGAACGGAGCAGCCTGATGCGTCCGTCCACGGCACGGGCAGAGGACTCGAGCCTTCCGAACGGGAGGCGCCTAGGACGCCCGCGAATCGTGCGACGACGCCGAGCGCGCTCGTCATGTCACGAGCCTGCGCGACAGAGAGTCCGCCGCCAATGGTGTTCAGCGCCCACATGTTGGGATACGCGGACGGTCCCGCCACGGGCCACCCGGCCTGCGTGATCTCGCGGCGCATCGGTTTCGGGATGTCACCGCGCGCATCGAAGCTGAGGGAGAGCACGGCGTGCCGATGAGCGGCAAATCCCGCCGCTGGATCGGGCGATTCCAGGAACGACAGGAAGTCGTTGCTGCTTTCATAGAGGACGAGCCCATACTGCTGACCACCCTGGCCGAGTATGCTGGCGGACCATCGCGAGCCATTCAGCAGGTCGAGGTCGAGCAGGTGCTCGTTGGCGAGCTCGCGCCACGGGGCGGCGCGGTAGAACTCTGCCGCTGCAACGAACAGGTCGTGGACGATGTCTGCCGGAAAGTCCCACGCGGCCCACATGTCCGGATTGGAAATGGCGGGGATGTCCATGTCGAGCCCGGACATCTGCCGCCGGAGCTCGGCGCCGATCTCCGCGATCATCGCGAGCGTCGGGTTGGACACGACGGTCGTGATGCCGAGTTCGCGGAGTAGCGGGCGAAGCTGGTCGGCCACGGCTTCGTGGCGGACAGAGACCTGCGTGGGTGTCGCACCCCCTGTGGCAAGAACCTTGGCGATGGCGGCTCGGAGCAGCTCGGCAACGCCTGCCGCATCCGACGGCGCATGCATGGCAACGGCGACCGAGAGCACAAGGCCGTTGGCCGCAACGAGGATGGCGGCGGGCCGGCCGGCCGGCTCCGATGCGATGCGTATGGGAACGGGCGTGATGTCGGCCTCCCATGGGACCGAACGCCGAATGGCCTCCGCGGCGCTAGCGCGCAATTCGCGCTCGGTGTCGTGTCCAGCGAGGCGAAGAGCGGGCGACGCGGCGGCATCCGCGCGCGCGCAGCAGACCTTGTATTTCCTGCCCGAGCCGCAGTGGCACGGGTCGTTTCGTCCGGGATTCACGCGCCGATGATAGCCGGTATGCGCCTGAGCGTCGAGACCTTAGGGCGAGGCCTCACCAGACGCGAACAACGCCATAGCCGTCGAACGCGACCTCATTCGATACGATGGGGAGATTCTCCGCCTGCGCCTGCGCGATGAACATCCTGTCGAATGGATCCCGATGTGGCCCCGGCAGCGCACCCGCGCGCTGACCGTGCGACAGCGTGATGGGCAGCGGTGTAAAGCCCTGCGAAGCCACGTACGCGACGAGCATCGAAGCGAGCTCCTCCGCTTCCGGCAGCTTGCCGATTCTTGCCTTTGTCGCGATTTCCCACGCCGAGGCGGCACTCACGAACACGGTGTTCTCGTCGTGAGCGATTGCCGCGCGTGCCGCTTGGGACAGACGCTCGTCGTCGAGCGACCACCAGATCAACGCATGAGTGTCCAGGAGCACCCGCACGTTCTACGAGTCCCCGTCCCAGTCGTCGAGCTGATCGGGCGGCAATGGGTCGAAGAAGGTTGGGGGAAGATCGAACTTTCCCTTGAGGGTCCCCGGCTGCCGCAGCGGCACCACAGCATTCACCGGAACGAGACGCACGACTGGCTGGTCGCCGCGCGCGATGATGACGTCCTCGCCGGCCAGCGCACGTTCGATGAGCCGGGAGAGGTTGGTTTTGGCAGCGTGAACCGTGATTGTCGCCACTATACCTCCTGTTAGCTAACTAAGTTAGCCGGACGCCCGGTCACCTGCAACCCCAAGCGATGCCCAGCGATCAGTCAACTGACCCACTGCCCTGAAACGTCGACTGGTTAAAAGCAAACCGGCCGCCCTCGAGAGGCGGCCGGTGAATGTTGCATCAGCTGGAAGCGATGATGTATCCGGAATCAGATTGGCAGGTCATTTTACACTCCGTGGGTAGCAGCGCGAGCAATCGCGCCACAGTAGGCATTAGGTGGGTGAAGGTGCTGCGGTGTCAGGCGTGCGGCTCAAGCCGCATCACTCTGCCACGGTGTACCCACTGAAATGCTTCACACGGCGGAAAAGCACGTTGTTCGAGTAGTCGACGCTGGTCAGGAGCGACCGATCGGTGAGGGACTCATCGAAGCAGCCGCCATTGTCCGGGCAATAGAACATCTGCCAGTTCTTCGCTTCGTCCCTGGTGGCGTGTGGCGCATACATGAACAGCTGCACCGTCTTCTTCGGGTTGAAGCGCATCGCCGGGAAGAAGTCGATGCTGGGATGGCTACTCGACGCGTTCTTGATGACGACCGTCAGCTCGACGCGCCGCGTCTCCGGCGCGCAGGGCTTGTC
This sequence comes from Gemmatimonadaceae bacterium, assembly GCA_036844565.1. Classification (GTDB taxonomy): domain Bacteria; phylum Gemmatimonadota; class Gemmatimonadetes; order Gemmatimonadales; family Gemmatimonadaceae; genus AG11. Next base: position 85,844 of record DAIUFP010000012.1, read on the forward strand.
CCAGTACCTGGGGCCGTATCCGGAGCGGCCGAGGTTGCAGATCCCGCCGGCCGGGATGTCCAGGTGGTTCGGGCCGAGGTTGAACGACTGGTCCCTGGTCGGATCGACCATCACCGAGTACGTCCCGTCGACAACGCCGACCATCGACTTCGCGGACACCGACGGCACGAACATGGACGGGGTGGAGCGCGCGGCGATTGCCGAGGGCGGTGCCGTCATGTCCGCGGAGCAGGCGCTCAAAACGAGCGCGCCCGCCAGCAGGACAAGACGTCGAACGTGAGTTGGAGCCTTCATCGGCATCAACATGGAGTGGCCTTCGAGCGGTGCTCGGGTGTTGGACGGTACGCGTGAGCCAGGAAAAGGCTCGTCGCGGCTGGTGCTGTTTGGCAGTGTTGAAGGCAATGCCGGGGCCATTTCAGCACTCCTGAACGCATCTCGTCATCATGGCCGAAAGGCCAGCGACTTTTCTCAGGTTCGGTCATTCTGGCTCGGTCGTTCGGACGAAGGTTCCGATGCCAGTGATGGGCAAATCCGCCGAAAACGAGGCTAAGTGTTGTGCCGGAGCAACAACTGTTGTGGAGTGTGCGCTCACAGCCGATCGATGGCCGCCCAAGTCTTCGGCCCCACGATGCCGTCGGGCACCATGCTCAGCGTGCGCTGAACCTCGCGCACTTTCGCCTCCGTCTGCGGCCCGAAGTGGTCGCTCAGCGGAGTGATCTTCAGCTTTGCCTGCATCGTCTTCACGAGGGGGTTATCCATACCGCGGCGCAGCGTCGGTCGCGCGGTTGGACCAGCTTCGACCGGAGGAATCAGCACTGGTGCCGGCGCTTGCCCGCCAAGGACGGCGGCAACGGAGGTGCGAAAGACGTCCATGTCGAAGTCCGGGTCCTGCTTCCGCCCAGCAGGCAAGGCATACTCGCGATGTCCGCAGCACGACGCCGCCGTGCGGTTGGCATGTGAGAGGATCGCGGCGACACCTCGATGATATGCGTCCATCTGCACCGCGGGCCACGGATCAACCTTGGATCCGGAATTCTCGGCCTCGATGCCAATGAAGTTGGTGTTGCCCGACGCGATCCCATTCCAGATACCTCTGCCCGCGTGATTCGCTCGGCCGGCGGCGACGACGTAGTAAGTCCCGTCGCGCGCGAGGCCGAGCTGACACAGCGGGCCGGGAAGATCTTCGCGGCCTTTGATCAGTGTGCCGAGCGTCGGCATGTTGCGCGGGTCGGCCGTTCCGGTGTAGTGACAGATGACGCCGAGCGTGCGGCCGACGCTCTCGCCTCCGCGCTCTTCCCAACCGGGAACGAGGGCGACCTTGAGTCCGGCGGCGAGGAGCGCATCGGGTAGCCAGATGAGTGGTCGTGGCATGTCAGGCGACGCCTCCCGATGCTTGTGGCAGATCCTCGTCGGCGGTCACGGAAGCCGCTTCCATGTCGACGTCGCATCCGTCGACGTCTGCCTCGGGATCCGAAGGAGGAGCGACCGTTGCCGGAGCGGGTGTGGGTTGGCCAGCTGCAGGTGCCGCTCCGGTTTGCGCGGTTGCTGGCGGAGGCGGCGGCGCGGCGCCGACCGCGGGAGAGCCTGAGCCGACATCCCCCGCTGCGATTGCCGCGCTGGACGCATCGGTCTGCCGATCCTCTGACGACTCCTCGGGACTCTTCTCGTGCGGCTTCACGGTGGATCGCACCACCATGACCTTGTTCAGCAGGTCGAACCAGAAGGGTGCGCCGAGCGTGGCGGCGAGGCCGGTGATGAACCAGCCGATGAGGGGCGAGGCGAGGTAGTCCCACGGCCGGATCTGCATGTCAGACACCGAGAAGTGCGCGCCTGCCCAGCCGATGGGCAACCGTAGCGAGTCCAGCGCAGCACGAGCGTTCATGTAGGGGGCAGGATTCTTGACGAATATGGAATCCTTCGCTGCGACTTCGGCGCGCGCGACGATGGCGGTGCGAGCGGAGCTGTCGTGATAGAGGTAGTCTGCGATCGTGAGCGGGTTGACATTGAGGGCGATCGCGACGACGAGGCCTATCGCGAATAGCAGCTTTTGCGTCGCGCGCTTGTAGGCGCCGGAGACGCGGTCCATTCCGCTGTCATACCATGCGGCAATGTTGGCGACTGCCTTGTCGATGTCGCCCTGCGCTGTGTCGATGGCTGTGAGGAGCACGCGTTGAACGGGAGCGTTCTCGATGTTCATCACGTTCGCGCGAACGTTCGCGAGTGTCAGTACCGGCGAGGAGCCATCACTCGCGCTCGGATTGTTTGGATGCCCACGCGCGGCGATGTCCATGAGCGCGAGCGCGACGCTTCTCGTGGGGATGTACGTGGGCAGGCTGTGGCCCGACGTGAGGCTCGACGGACGCTCCGTGCCTTCGCGCGGCTCATAGTTGCCGGCGTACAGCCCGTTGATCAGTGGGTGGTTGTAGAAGGTGCGCACGATGCCTACGGCATGGCGGTCGTGAAGCATCTCGCGAATGCCGTGCTCGAGGAAGGCCGCGCGGGTCTTGAGCCAGCTTTCGATGCCTTCCCTGATCGCAGTCGTGATGACGCTGACGAGCAGGAAGACGAAGATGATGCCGATGGCAACTTCGAGAATGACTGAGCCGAACATGGCGTCCTCCGGAGGGCGACGACTGTTGCGCGTCGGGGGCGAAGGTAACCGACCTCTGCCTCACCACAAGGATCGACCGCCTGGAATTCCCCGGAACGAAGGGGCCTGCCGAAATGGGGGGTGGACGCGTGCACGAGACGCTATCGAAAACAAACGAATTGCGCGACCGGCCCGGAAACCGTATGTTCAACCCGTTCCGGCGCCGGATCCCCTCCCGCCTCGCTCGCATGCAACAGGTTCGCGCCGCGACGGCTGTGCTCGCCCTCGTCTCAACCGCGCCCGGTCAGGTTGATACCATCGTTTCCGTCCTCGAGGACGAAACGACCTCGGTACTCGTGCATCCGTCGCTCGATCGGCTGCTTCAGTCGCTCTCCGAAGTGTTGCCGGACGTCGTGGTGGTGGACGACTGCGGTGGGTGCGATGCGACCCTCCAGATCCGGCTGCTCCGGCGACGACAGCCCTCCGTGTACATCGCCTTCATCGGCGTGCCCGACGAGACGCGGAGCATCGCGCTGCTCCAGTGGGGCGCGGACGACGCCATCACGGCGGATTCGCCCACACTCGTCCCGCGACTCCAGGCTGCGACGCGGCGCGCACGTATAGTGAACGCGGGCTCCCGCATCGCCGTCGGCGACATCGTGTTCGATCGCGAAGCTCGGCGCGTCTGGTGCGCCGGGCACGAGGTGGCGCTCACGCCCCACGAGTACAACGTCGTCGATTGCATGTTCTGGCATGCGCCCAAGCCGGTGGGCGTGGACACGCTGGCAGACTTCGTGTGGGGCGATCAGGTATCGACCAACCGCCGCACGCTGGTGCAGGTGTACATGAGCTATGTCCGGAAGAAGCTCGCGAACAGTCTGACCGTCGCAATCCGGTTCTCGCGGGGATCCGGGTATGCGTTCTCACCGCGTTTGCGGGGTGACGCGGTGGAGTTGGTGGAGCGAGAGGGCTGAGCGGCTACTTCGAGATGATGCGCTGGACGTGGATGCCATTCGCGTCGCGCACGCCGAGGTAGACGATGCCGCCCTTCCCGAATCCGGCGATCGTCGTACCCGCGGGCACCTGGATCTTGTCGACGAGCTTGCCGTCCTTGTCGATCACATCGTAGATGGCGCCGCCCGTCGTGGGCTTGGTGGGAATCGTGCGCACCCAGAGCCGTCCGTCCATGTCGGCGCGAACCGATCCGTTGCCGAACACTGGCTTGTAGTCGGGAAGCTCGGAGATCGGGACCATGTTGATCGGTTGCACCTCGAAGCCGCCACCGCCACCAGCGGCGCCGCCGCGACCGCCGTCGCCGCCCCGCTGGGGAGGCGCCGCGCCGCCCCGTCCACCCGGGCCGCCCATGACGATCATCATCCGGTCTCCGCCTCCTCCCATGCCCATCGCGTCCATCCCTTGCTGCATGGCCTGAACCGCACCGGGACCTCCAGCCGCCACGGCCGCCCGCGTCCGCTCGATTGCCGCCTTGGCGGAATCGAGGAAGCGCGACTTGTCATCGTCGTTCATGCGCTGCCACTCGTACGGAATCTTTTCCGCAGAACGCTTCGCGCCGCCCGCACCAATGAAGTCAACGTGATAGTCGCGACCGCGGACGAACGCGATGGTTCCGTCGCTCATGACCGCCCAGTCGTCGACGACGGGCAGCGGATTCATGGTGACGGAGACGTTCATCCTGCCGTTAGCATCACGCGTCATGGCGACGTTGCTTTTGGGGATCTTGAAGAAGCCGACGGTGTCGAGCTTCCGCGTGGCGAGATCGAAGCGGACCAGGGCGGATGAATCCGGCGGCGTGGGCGGCACGAACGGCTGGCCGGGCTGCGGACGAGGCCCACCTCGGCCGCGGCCAAATCCGAAATCCATGGTGCGATACACGAGCCGTCCGTCGGCATCGAAGCCCGGGTTTCCCGAGGCACCACCAATGAGGAAGTTCACGTCGTTCGCCCGCGGCGCGGCCATGGTGCGGACGATCTTGCCAGTTGGGTCGATGACCAGCATCGAGAGTCCGGCCGGATCGATGAAGAGCGTGGAGTCACCGCGATAGGCGATCATCCCACCCGGACGTACGCCGTACGCATTGTTCGTCGTACTGGTGGAATCCGCGATGAGGCCGATGACCTTCATGTTCGGATCGAGCAGCACGATCCGGCGACGCGCCTGATCATTCAGGAGCACGTTGCCATTCGGCAGTTGTCGCACGGCGGCGACGGAGCCGATGGAATCGGTGCTCGTCGCTGCCGCGGTCGGAAGCTGCCGTACGGGGATCTTCGGCGTTGCCGGCGTCTGTGCGGTTGCTGTCGTTGCGACCAGCAGCAGGGCGCCGGCTTTGATTGGTGCAATCATGAAAACTCCGATGGAATTGAAAAGAAACAGTCCGTGTAGTTCAGGCAGCACGCTTTGGGAGGATAGGATGATAGGAAGATAGGATGATAGGACTGCTGCTCTCCTATCATCCTATCATCCCCAGTCTTCACGGGCCGCCGCGGATTTCGATGCGCTGTCCACCACCACCGCCGCCGCCACCCCTGAATCCGCCCATGAACACGCCACCACCGGTATCACCCGCAGTACCGCTACGGATTCCCGACAGGTAGCGAGTGTCCATGTGGCTGGCCACGAGCGGAGGCAACATGCGCTTCTGATCTGCCGTCAGCAGGGAGTTGAGGGCTGGTGCGAGTCGAATCAGGAGATCGACCGATGCCTCGCGCGCCTGCTTGTACCGGCGGTAGGCCTCGCCCTGATCATACTCTTCCGGCAGTGACCCGAGGTACTTCGCGACTGGGGTCCAGATGCTGTCGAGGCGAATGGTATAGGCGCGGTTCATCGTGGCGATGCTGTCCGCCTGTGGACCGGTGAGCCCCAGCGTATCCGCCTGCCGAAGAATCTGCGCCATGGGATTGAGAATGCCGCCTGATCCGTACACGGCCTTCAACAGTTGTTCGGGCGCCTTCTGCCCCTCGCGCGTACGGCCGCGATCGAGCATCTGCGTGAGCTGTTGGCGTTCGCGCGACGGACCGACATCGACGCGGAACTGCATCGTCAGCGTCACCGGCGCGCGGAAGGTCTGGAACTGCGGATTGGTGCTGCCGAAGCGCGGATTCACTTCGTACTTGTAGCTGTTGCTTGACGCATCGAAGCCGCGGACGTACAGCAATGTCGGGTCGCTGTTCGCGAACTGACCCCATCCGTGCAGCTTGTCCTGGCCATGGAGCAACAGGTCCGCGCCGCCGAGTGGGTTGCTGACCGAGAAGCTGATGGTGGTGCGCTGCGGCATCTTCACCTTCATCGGGTTGAAGGAGATGCTGAGGTTCGCGCTCGACGTCCACGGACCCTGGCAGCTGTTGCGCGCCGCGAGAAGACCGAGCTGGCTCTGGAGGCACTCCTTCGCGGGCCCGGAGCCCGAAGCAAGCAGGTTCGAGATTCCCGAGAGAACCGCCGGATCGACGGGATTCGCGCCTGACGGCGCCGACGGGTTGAAGATGAACGCGCGATCGTTGGCGTAACCGTCGCCATTCACGTCACCCGAAATGGTCGGCGTGAAGGTACTCCCGCTCGCGAAGCGGCCGAACCAGTTCACGCGCACGGCGTCAAAGAAGTTGTAGCCGAGACTATACGTGAGCTGATGACGCGAATCGAACGCGCTGCGCGACCACTCGACGTCGAGCGGATTGCCCGAGGTGCTGCTGAAGCCGCGCACCTGCTCGCGATTGTCGGCGAGCACGTACGATGCCGACCACGTGAACTTCTGGCTGAAGCGCGTCGGCGACAGCGACACCCGGAGTTGCTTGCTCTGGCTCTGGAGGTCCGACCGCAGCTCGCTCACCCGCGAGAAGAGCTGGCTCACGCGTGCGTCGCGCGACGCGATCGCGCCCGTGGACGGCACGATGCTCGTGTTGTTGACGAAGACCGGTCGCCCACCTTCGCTCGCCAGGTTGAAGCGAACGGTCGGCGAGAAGTTCAGGTCGACGAAGCTGCTCTGGTGATAGTTCTCGCTCACCGTGCCATCGACCGTCACGCTGAAGCGATTGTTGAGGATCGGCCCGTTCCACTGAAGGTTGCCGCGGACGCTCGTGCGATCCTTGTAGTTCGGCGAGAACATCGTGACGTTCGGCGCGTTGCTCGCGAACACCGTTCCCACCGATCCATCGACGCATGCCGTCGGAATGCTCGCCGGATCCGCGAGGAATTGATCCCACTGCGGAACCGGCGCGGCCGCACCGACGCAGTTCACCTGTTGCACCGCGTTCGCCAGTCCGGTGTTGTCGATCGACGACCCGATGACCGACGCCTGCGGTGTGTTCTGAAAGACGCCTACCCCGCCGCGCACCACGGCGCGCGGCCCGCGCACCGCACCGTCGAACGCGGCCACCTGCGGCGCCTCACCGATCGTCTTCGAGAACCCGATGCGGGGACTCAGGTACACGCGATTGGGAACGACGTCATTCCGAGCCTTGAAGAGGCTGAACACATCGGCATTGTAGGCTGGCGTGGCCGTGAAATGGTTCGCGTCGACGCGCAGCCCGTACTGGAACTGGAGATCCGCATCGTGCTTGAAGGAGTCGCCGAGCGAAATGGCGCCCACGGTCTCGCCCGCGCTCTGGGTTCGCGGCGAGAGCTGGCGCGTATACGACGCCGGACGATTGGCCTGGAGATCCGCGAGCGAGTTGAAGAAGAACGTGCCCAGTGCGTTCGTGGTCTGGTCCTGCTGGTAGGCAAGCTGTCGAAGCTCCGTCGCCAGCTTGAGACGGTGCTTGTTGTCAATGCTGAACCACGAGAGCTGGTTGCTGCCGCCCAAGTTGAAGTTCGAGCTCTTCGTGCTGAGATTTGCGCTGCCACCGAAGCCCAGCGTGCGGACACCGCTGGTGCCGTCGGCAAAGGTGGAGTTCACGAGCACACTGCCGTTGGGGAGCAGCGTGTACGGCGTGCCATAGTTGCGGCTGCCGTTGAAGTTGATGCTGCTCTCGCTGAGGAAAAGATTGTTGATGTACGCAGTGTGGTTTCCTTGCACGCCGCCACCGTAGTTCGTGCGGTCGCCGCTGTGCGCGGGCAGCTCGGTCGTGAGTTGGCCGACCGGAGTCTGCTTGTTCCAGTTCCCGTTGAAGGTCACGTTGAACGTCTGACCCGACGCGGAGCTGGGCGGCGTGAAATTCAGGCTTCCGAACACGACACCCTGGTCGCTCAACTTGTCGTTCGGAATGCCGCCACTGATGCCTGAAGGAATGTTCGCGAGCTGCGCGAGCGTCAGCAGGCGCGCCACGGAATCTGACGACACCCCGCTCGCCTGAAGACCGATGGGATCGGTGTTCATCAGCGTCTGGAGATCGTTCGCACGACGGCCGAGCTGATACGACGTGTTGTAGTAGGCCTTGTCCATCACGATCGGCCCGGACACCGAGCCGCTCAGCGACAGGTTGCTGTACTGCTGGCCGAGCGCACGAGCTGCCGCGTCGGTCCACTGGAGATGCGGGGAGTCCACGTTGAGGCTCGAGCTGCGGCGGATGAAGTTCGACCCGCTGCCCGGCGTGATGTTGAACTGCCCGCCGCTGAACCCCCCCCGGCTCACATCGTAGGGCGTCGTGATGAGCGAAGTGGTCACGTTCGCGTCGCGCGGCAGCGTTGAGCTGCCGAAGTCCTGACCGTTGAGCGTCGTGGAGTTCTGGTCCGCGGACAGGCCGAGTACGGAAAAGCCCGCCGGATCACCGTCTGCGCCGGTGACAGGGGTTACGCCGGGGATCGACGCGGCCATCGCGTTGAGGTCGCCTTGCTGACCCGCGCTCACCGCCGCCGCGCTCGCACTCTGCTCGCTACCGCTGATATCCGCTGGCTTGTCGTTGCGGTTGACCCGCCCACGCTCCGCCACCGCGCGCATCGTGTCGAGCAACACCATCCGCGACATGCGCGTGTCGGCCACCAGGATGTCCTGGTCGGCGGTGCGCTTCACCTCGAAGCGCCTCGGCGAAAACCCAAGCGAGGTGACGCTCACGTAATAGTCACCTTCTCCGCCAGGGAACGTGATGGTGAACCGGCCGCTGTTGTCGGACTTGGCATTGCGGTTCACGCCGCCCTGCACTGACGTCGCGGTGATGTTCGCGTTCTCGATCGGGGCGCCATCGGGGCCGGTGATCTGGCCGCGGATGACGTCAACCTGCTGCGCGGCGAGCGGACTTACCCACGCGATCAGGGCGACAAGGGCTGCGACTACTAAGGATGGGATGCGGCGGGACACGGGGCGTACGGGAATGAGAGGAGGAACTACCGGCCTCGACGCGAGGTTGGACACCGGTGCGTGCGAAATGGTGCCTACCCGCGTACTAGTACCGGGCGCGCCATAGCGTTTGGGCCCCGAACCCTGATATCGGCATGGGCTCGACGTCGGACAGCGAAAGGCGCCGAGCTGCCGGGCATCGGCTATCACCGTCGGTCGCAGGGCGGGCGGGTGAACAATGGTGTGCTCGCTCACCGAAATGGCGCAGCCGGCGATCTAACGTGGCGTGCCGCTGATCCACTGCATGCCGAGCGCGGGCGGCTGGGCTCGATGGGCGGCACATTTGTCAGAGGGATATGGTATCAGGGCGATCCTGACCTCCAACAATTTCATTGCTAAGTTGAAATCATGCTGAATCGCCTCCTGTCGCTCTTTGCTTTTGCCGCGGTCGCCGCCTGCGCTCACAGGCAGGCCGTCGTGCAGTCCGGCGCTCCGACGCCCGCCGCAAACGCCGTCCGCGCCGCGCGCGCCGTATCGAGCACGGCGTGGTACGACACCATCCGCCCAATGAACACGCTGAGCAGGGGATGGAACCGCATCCCCGGCCGAAGCGGCACCGGCTGCGCGCATGATTCCACCTTCGCGTTCCGCGTTCGCCCCGGATTGCCCGACAAGGTGATGATCTACCTCAACGGCGGCGGCGCGTGCTGGCGCGCGCAGGAGTGCGACCCGCACGGCAAGCCGACATACACGATGACCGTCGACTCGGCCAACGATGTCTCGGTGCGAAGCGGCATCCTCGATGTCGCCAATGAAGCGAATCCTGTTCGCGACTACACCATCGTCTTCATTCCCTACTGCACTGGCGACGTCCACTTGGGCACGCGCGAGGTGGAGTACGAGCTGAAGGGCGACAAGACACTCAGCGTACGTCACGGTGGCGGCGCGAACGTCGAGACGGTGCTTGACTGGGTCTACACGAACATTCACAATCCGCGCACGGTGTTCGTCACCGGTGTGAGCGCCGGTGCAATTCCGACACCGGTCGTCGCGGAGAAGGTCGCGCGACACTATCCCCGGACTCGCGTTGTGCAGCTCGGCGATGGCGCCGGCGGCTACCACGCGGACGCCGTCCCCTCGCTGCTGGCCGGCTGGGGTGCCACGGACTACCTCGCGGACGATCCCGCCTTCCGCTCGCTCGACTCCGCAAGCTTCACGTTCGAGCATCTCTACACGGCCGCCGCACGCGCGGCCCCGCGCGTTCACTTTGCGCAGGTGAACACCACCGCGGACGCGACGCAGCTGTATTTCCTCACGCTGCTCGGCATCAAGGGCACACCGCTCGTGAAGTTCCTCGCGACGGACCTCGAAGAAATCCAGGACGCGGTGCCATCGTTCCGGTCATACACGTGGCCCGGCAAGACCCACACGATCCTGCGCTCGAACGCGGTTTACACCACCGTCGTCGACGGAGTGGCGTTCAAGGACTGGCTCGCCGCGCTCGTGAACGGCGACGACATCGAAGACGTTGGGCAGAGCCTGCTCGTCATGCCGGCACCGAAGCCGAAACCAACGCCGTCATCGAAGAAGCCCGCGAAGAAGGCGCCGCCGCGCTAGAGCATCGTCAGGGAGGCGCAGCTCGTGAAGCGCCTCCCGCCCACAACGCGATCCAGCATCTCGGCGAGCCAAACGTACATACCGGATCGCATGGGCTCCGTTCGCGTGGAATCATCACCAGCGATCCAGTCGCTCATCCCATCGACCCACGCCTTCTCGCCGGGAAAACGCGCCAGGGAATCGCGGGCATAGCTGACCGTGCGGCGGAACTCGTCGTCGACGCCGAAGAGCAGTTGCTTGGGATCGGCGCACGAGTGGAGCAGGATGGGAAAGAGTGATCCTATTCGTGCCCCGCGCGAGAGCTTGGTGTTGCGCATCGTGCGGCGCAGGGCGCTGATCGTGAGCCGCACGGGAGGTCGCTCCCGGTGCGTCGCCGCGTTCACCACGGAATCGAGCAGCACGCGCGCATCGTTTTCTCGTCCGGTTGCAACGTAGACCGATTCGAGCGTGCTGACACCATGGGCGACCATGCTGAGTCCCGTGCGGTTGTCTTCGAGCCGGTGCGAATCGAGCAACAGCAGGCCAACGGAGATGATCTCCTTCGCGTGACGTTCGGCATCTCCGGCTCGACGATCCGCGACTTCGAGCGCCGCGCGCGCGGCCTGTGACTCTGCCGCCTCGTTCACGGGATACATCTGGACATAGGGAAACTCGAAGGGACCGAGCGGCTTCTGAAGCGGCAGCTTCAGCAGCGCACCGTAGATATCCGCCGAGTCGGCGAGGGCAGCTCGCGAGAACTCCTCGCGCGCTGGATGTGCCGACGCGCGCGTCAGTACGTCGCGTTGCTCTGCGGTCAACCCTTTCCCCGCCGCGAGAATGGCGGCTGACGTCCACGGCAGCTCGGAGGGACGCGGAAAGAGTGTCGGCGCGGGAGTGACGCGTCGCCAGACGGGGTAATCCGCACTCTGGCGCTTCTCGATCGGTGATGGTTTGCGCGGGCGTCCGGTGGATGCGAGGGTGATCAGCGCCTCTCCGGCTTCGATCGGCGTCGTCGAGCCGTTCGGCGTAACGCGATACCGCTCCACTCCCGTATGTCGTGGTGACTCGTACGCAGACCACAGGTACGTCCCCGGAAATTCACTACCGCTCACCAAGCGGCCCGTAACGGTGACCACATTCACCATGAGGAGAATTCCCGCGCTGAGCAGGAGGAGCAGAACGCCGAGCACCGCGCCACCGAGCGTCACGATCTGCTGCACCGGAATGCCCGATCCGAACCACTGTCCGGCCCGCGAGCGCTCGAAGGCGGCAAGCCATGCAGGCGCCAGCTCCATCTCGCTCGTGAGGCGCGGGCGCAACGCGCGCTCGTGGCGGATGGAGGCGAGTCGCGCGCGCTCGTAGAGGCCGCACGCGATGCCGATTCCCGCGAGGCCGACGAGCGTCCAGACCGAGGACGCGAGCAGCAGCCGCTCTCCGCCGTGCTCGCCGCCACGCAAGACAAGCGACATGACCGCGGCAACGAGCGCCAGCGGAGCGGCAAGCGCCAGCAGCGCGGCCTGCACGACTCGCAGCAAGCGTAAAGTCGCGCGTTCCGCGGCGGTGAGTGCGGCGTATTCCCGAGTGCCCGCGATCAATGATCCGGTGTCACCGCGACGGTCGGAGATTACCTCGAGCAGCGTTCCCGACCCGTAGCCGAGCTGCGCCGCGTGCGAGAGCGGCCCACGCAATCGCCAGAGCCGCGTTCCACCACGGACGAAGGCAGCGAAACCCATGAGCGACGAAAGCCCGAGCAGCAATGGCCACGAATCCGTCACGTCGACGAGTCCGGCGTTGTCGAGGTTCACCACGGCCAGCAGCGGCACGAGCAGCAGCAAGCTGCCGAGCATCGGCATGAGGATCATGCGCCACAACGCGGCGCGCGCCCGCTCGAGCCCGGGCGGCGGCCACTCGAGCGCGTCAGCCGCACCAGGCGTGAGCGCGAGCATGACCTCGTCTGCCGTGGGACGTTCCGCCGGATCCTTCGCGAGGCACCGCAACAGCAGCATCTCGAGATCGGGCGGTACATCGGGACGCAGCTCCGTGATACGTCGTGGCACGTGCCGCAGGTGCGCAGCCACGATCTCGTTGGGCGCCCGCGCGAGATACGGGCCGTGGCCCGTCAGGAGCTCGTAGCCGAGCAAGCCGAGTGCATAGATGTCGCTCTTCGGCGTTACGGGCTCGGCCAGGAGTTGCTCGGGACTCATGTACGTCGGCGATCCCACCGCCATGCCCGAGCCGGTGATGCGCATGTCGCTTTCGTCGCCGTCGGGCCGATGAAGCGCCGCGATGCCGAAGTCCGACACGGTCGCCCGTTCGCCATCTTCGTCCCACAGCACGTTCGCGGGCTTCACGTCGCGATGGACGATGCCACGCCGATGTGCCGCGGCAAGCCCGGCGGCCACGTCACCGAGCACACGCTCCGCTAACTCGATCGGGAGGGGGCCGGAGCTAGCGAGACGATCCGCCATGCTGCCGCCGGCCACGTGCTGCATGATGAAGTACGGCGTGCCATCCGGCAGCTCGCCGACGCCGTGAATCGCGACGACGTTCGCATGCGACACCGCGGCGACGGACTGCGCCTCCCGCTGAAAGCGCGCGTGCGCCTCGCCTTCGGCACCGGGTGTCTGGAGCAGCACCTTCACCGCGACGAATCGTCGCAGTTGCGGGTCGCGCGCGAGATAGACCCTGCCCATCCCGCCCTCGCCGATGATGCGCACCAGCAGGACGCGCGTTCCGAGCGCCTCCTGAAGACGCACGGCCAGTGCGTCGTGCTCCAGCGTCTGAACCGGCGCGGGGTTGAGCGAGCTGCGCGACGGGCGCGAGAGGCGGGCCATGCGCGCTACGATACGGGCGGCTCCCGCCGCTGTCGAGTGGCGGACCCTAGGGCTCCGGTTTCTCCATGCCAACGGAGGTACAACCACGAGCGGCTATGGTGCAACCACCGGCATCGCGCGCCGTTCGTGAATCGGTCCGCGGCGCTGCCGCAACATGCCTCCGCTTCGCCCGGTGCTCACCGCTGCGATCTCCGCGACGACCGCGAGCGCAATCTCGTCCGGCGTTTCGGCACCCAGGTCGAGTCCAACGGGCGAGTGCACGTTGGGCGGAAGTTCGGCGTCCTCAGTCGTGATGCTCGCGCCGAGCAGCTCGAGTGTGCGCCGGCGCGGACCCAGAACGCCGATGTACGCGGCGCCCGCACTCACCATCGCGTGGAGGTAGGCGCGGTCGTGCGACGCCGAGTGCGCCAAGACGACCGCCATCGTTCGCTGGTCGAGGTGCACCTTCGCGCTCAGCGCGGCAGCATCGTCAACGAGGTTGGCGCACACGATGGCGTCGACGTCGGGAAATCGTTGCGCCGTCGCAAAGGCCGCGCGATGATCGATCACCGTGACGTGCCATCCCATCACCTTGGCGAGGCGCGCGAGTGGAATGGCGTCGGTGCCGCCACCACAGATGACGATGCTCACGGCCGGGGCTATCTCCTCGCGGGAAACGCCCTCTTCTCTGGGATGGAGGGCAATCTCACCTTCGATGGCCGCGCCGCGCTCATCGACCAGCAATCGGGTACCAATTGGAAGCCCGGGCTCTGACCGGATGAGCGTCAGCAGGGTGACCGGATCGCGGCGGCGGGCGATTCGGTCGTACATCGCCAGCGCATGCTCGAGTGTCTCTCCCCGGAGGGGCTCCAGCAGGAGATCGATGATGCCCTGACAACCCATGCCGAGTCCGAGTACGACGTCGTCCGACGCGCGGGTGTCATAGCGCACCAGCTCGGGCACACCCGTGGTGAGTACGTCTGGCGCTCGCGCGACGACATCTGCCTCGAGGCACCCACCGCTCACGGCGCCGGTGGTCTGGCCATCCGCACGCACGACCATGCGCGCCCCAGCGCCGCGATAGACAGAGCCTTCGACCGACATCACGGTCGCGAGGACGAGACTCTCGCCTCGTGAATGCGCTGCGGCGAGGGCGTCGCGGATCTGGTCTATGTCGCGCATACTGGAAGGTCGTGGACAAATGATTGTGCTCTAGAGCATTAGCGTGAGCGTGAAGCCTCCAGCATTGAGCAAATTTGAGCTTCAGCTTCAGCTCGAGCTAGAGCTCGAGCTCTGATATGCTCATTGCTGGAGGCTCACGCTCGCGTTCACGCTCGCGCACCCCGGTGATGGCGATACTGTCTGCACACGCTGTGCAGTTGCGTCTACGCGGACGTCAGCTCAGAGCCCAGCCGTGATGGTGTAGGTCACGACCCGGTTGCGGAGACTCGCGACGGCTGCGGCATTGCCATTCCACTGGTAGCTCATCGGAAGCGCAGCACCGTCGGAACCGGAGATTCCCGTGACCACGTCGGTCGACGTCGTGCTCAGGCGCGTGAGCCCCTTGCTGGCGGCACCCCGCGGTGCGCCAAGCGCAACGGCGAGCGAAACCCCACTCGGCACCGCACCATCGATGGACGCGGAGATCTTCTGGTTCTTCTCGTTCGTCACGATGGCGTAACTCGTTCCCGCCACGACCGCGCTGGTGCGCGTCCTATCCGCCGACACCTGGGCCGTCCGGAGCGGCGCGGTCACGCTGCCGATCGCCACTCGTGTGCTGGACACGACGCTGAACGTCACCGTCTGGGTCGCTGTCTGCGCCATGGCGACGCAGGGTATCGCACTCAGGAGGGACAGCATGGTCCCGAAGATCGCCCGTCGATGAACTTGCACGTTGGCTCACCTGCTGAGGCCCGAGGGCACTGGCAACGGAGCCGGTGTGCCCAACTTGATCCTCAGTATCGAACATATCGTGCCAGATCATTACAGGAATGACATAAAACCTTTGGAGCCAGATGCCCTCTCCACGCGGCGCCACGTCGGAATCGACCCGGTTCCCTCTACAGGCCTCTACAGGGGCACCGTAAGCCGCGCGTTGGTGAGACGACAAAACGACCGCAAAAATGCCGAAATTTGGTCGAAATCGGGGAAAAGGCCCGAATCCAACCTCGTCGAGTGCTTCAAGAACTGTCGAATTGACGCATCACTGCGTGGACTGCGTACTGCACCAGCCGCGAAACGACGCGCGATTACGCCGGAAACGACACCTCGAACCGGGCGCCCGCGTCCGGCGCACTTTCCACGTTCAACCTGCATCCCATGCTCTCCGCCAGGCTTTTGGCGATCGGAAGGCCCAGCCCGGCTCCTTCGAAACGCCGGTTCGTCGACCCGTCCACCTGTGCGAACGGCTCGAAGATCGTCACCAGCTGATCCGCGGGAATGCCGATACCGCTGTCCTCGACGACGACGCTGCCCGGTGCCGTCCAGCCATGGCGCTTCGCAACCGTGACGACAATCTCTCCGCGCGGCGTGAACTTGATCGCGTTGCCGATCAGCTTGTCCAGCAGACTTGCCAGCTTCGCCGCGTCGACACGCACCAGGTCATACGACTGGACGGCCAGTCTCAGCGTCAACTGCTTGCGCTCCGCAACCTGGCGCCACTTATCCACCGCCGTTCGCGCAACGGCGACGACGTTCTCGAGCGGAAGTACGGGCTCGTGGCGCGGCGCCGTCTGCGCGACGGAGAGCGCCAGCAGGTCCTCTACGAGAGCCAGAAGCCGTTCGCCATTCGCGCGAATCGCCTCCAGCATCGCAAGATCCGCCGGCCGCTGGTTGCCGGTCCGATTCTCCTTGAGCACGCGCGAGAAACCAATCACCGAATTGAGCGGCGTCCGGATCTCGTGACTCAACCGCTCGGCAATCGCATGAGGCTCGACGGGCGTCGCGCGCGACATACGCAGGGGCGGAGACTCGGGATCCCGGGGAGCGTGTTCATTCGCGAACTGCATGGAGGTGCTCATTTCCTTGACGGGTTGGTGTCGCTGGGAATCATCTGGACGGCGCGCCGGCGTGGCACGAGGCGGAATGCCACCTGCTGCATGGCAGCAGGCTTGACGCTCACGTCGATCTCGGCTGGCTCCCACCGGGTGCCCGCCTGCGCTTCGGTCATCACCTTCAGGACGTACGATCCGCTGACCACCTCGCCGAAACGATAGGCGCCGGCGGCATTGGAGACCGCAAAGAGCGTATCGCGCACTCCGATCAGCGCGAGCGTGACCTCGCCCAGCGGGCCGGCGTCGGCCAGCGAGTCGGGAGCGGAACCGATACTCGTACGCGCCACGACCATCTGATGGACTGTCCCGGTCACGCTGCCAGCGCGCTCGACCCCCAAGGCAAAGGTCGCGGGCACGGTGCGCGTGCTGTCGATGCGGACAGTGGGGTCGCCGGTGAAGACCGTGGCCGTCTGCGTCGCCTGCTGCGCGATCGACAGGCGGTATTCGCCGTTGGGCATTCCCGCGAAGGCGACGCGCCCCTCACCATCGGTGATCGCCGCCTGCGGACCGAGACGAACGAGCGTTCCAGCGATGCCCTGACCAGTTTCCTGGTCGACCACGCGTCCCTTCACCCGGCCTGCTGCGCGCGCGTGGCCAATCGGCAGCTGCAATGGCATCACATACTCGAGAAACGCGATTTGCTTTCCCTTCACGTCAACGAGGTTCGACAGCAGCCGCAGCCGCAGGCCGATCGTTGCGCCAGTGGAGAGCTGCTGCGAGACGCCGGCATCGAGCTGCGCGTTGTGGTCGCCCGTCGACGGCACGGCCGTCTGAAACCCGTTGAACGTCACCCAAGTGTTCGAGCCCACGCGAAAGCGTCCGTCGCCGCCGATCGTCATCACCTTGTCCGCGCCGCGAGAAACGGCCATGCCGTCGCTCGTTTCGCCGTAGACCGAGAACGAGTTCACGCCCACGTAGGTGCTCGCACCAAGCGAGAGCTCGTGATATGCGTGCGACCCGCTGAGGAAGGTCGTCGCGTATCCTGTGCCGATGCCGCCCCAGACGCGCGTGTTGCCAAACGTCTGCTCGCCGCGCGCGTGCACACCGTGCTCCGCATCCTCGAGGGATGTCATCGCTATCGAGCTGCTTCGCGTCAGCTCGGTATACTCGATGGAATACTTCAACAAATACTGCAGCGTCACGCCGGATGAGCGGAACGACTGCGGTGCCAGTAGTCCGAGGTTGAGTGCCGTCGACTGGTGCGAACCGACGGCGGCATTGAGCTGGAAGTCGGGGCTCAGCTTTGCGGAGACGCTCGCGTAATCGTGATTCGCGCCGCGATACGCGCCCGCGAACGGCGCATCGGCGCCCACGTGGCCGAGGTCGTAGTGAATGTCCGTCCCACCGCTGACGCGGGCGGACGTCGCCTTTCCATTGCCGAGTGGCCCGCTGCTTTCCGCGACTTCCAGCTCGACGGTGGCCGCGTTGAGCGGTGTCAACGTAAGGCCCGTGCCGAGGATACGACCTTCGAGATACCCGCCGGTGCGATCGAGCGCGCTGAGCGTGAGGCGCGGAGCTGCAAACAGGCTGGAGGCCTGGCCGGCGACATATCCGCCCCGCTCCGTCGGCGCGTCCGGCTGGAGGCGGAAGCGCTGTACGAGCGCGCCCGCCGAAAGGTCGCCGCGCTGGAGGTCGAGACCCCCGCCGAAGCCAGCCTGCCCGCTGCTGGAGAGCGACGAAACGCGATAGAGGCCGTCGCCGAGACGAGCATCGTAGTCCTTGCCGCGCAGGCCGATGCGGTATTCGTCCTGGTCACCAAACTGTGAATGCGCGCCTGGCGATCCCCGCACCACGTACGAGAGCTGGTCAGCACCACCGTCGCGAAGTGCGCCTACGCCGATCAGCTCATACGGAGACACGCCAGCCGCGGCCCCCGCGGCGCGAAGGCGGAGTTGCGATGCGATGTTATGCAGTGGCTCCCCCGTGTTGGCTTCCTGGACGATGGTGACGCGCGACGACGCCTGAGCTGCATTGGTGCTGTCCATGCAGTCAGCGACGTTGAGCTCGAGAACGTCGTCCTGGGCCTGCTGCCCCTTCGTCGTCGTCGAAACCCTGGCGCCGATCGTCGTCGACGCGCCCGCCCCAAGCGTCACGAGGCTGGTGTCCATGATCACAGCGCCGTTCAGTACGCTTTTCCCGCGAATGATGACCGTCGTGATGACGTTGCCGAGATTGTGAAGCAGGAAGGACGTGCGGTAGCTGGTGCCCGATATCGCGTAGGTCGGGCGATTGGTGTTGGACAGCTCGAGTCCCTTCACGGCGCGTACATCAATGACGAGCGAGTCACGGAGGATTGCGTGTGACACGCTGTCCTGGGCGGTCAGTCCGATGACGTACTGGCCTGCCGGGGCGCGCGCCGGAATGCGAAGGCTGACGATCCAGTTTTCGGCTTCGCGGGGAGCGACGTCAAACGGCAGGGTGCCCATTGGTGCCGACCAGCCTGCCGGGAGCTCGACGCGGGGAACCATCGTCGCGCGCTGCTTGCCAAGATTCGACACGCGCAGCACTGAGCTGACCGTGGCAGCCGGCAAGGCGCTGATTACCGCCGTGTTGCGCGCGTCAATCGCCAGCGCCTGGGCGGAGGCTGAGTGCCACCCCGCGAAGACGAGGGCGACGAATGCGAAGCGGGCGGCGGAGCGCGTCACGTCAGTATCAGAACTGGAGCTTGTATTGGGTCGCGAACACGGCATCGTCGCCAGTGTCCGCGAAAACGACAGCCTTGTAGCTGCCGGCGGGGAGAGCATCGAACACGAAGCGCTGGAGCAGCGACGTGCCCGGGTAGAGCAGGCCGCGCTGCTGCTCGCGACGTCCGAGCAGTGCGCCGGCAGCATTGTAGAGCTCCACCCACATGGCGGGGCGGTATCCGCGGTCGCCGACGTTCTCGACCTCCAGCTCCACGACGCGATGGCCGGACGAATCCGTGCTCTGCGTCTGGTTCACGAATGCCACCTTGCGTGAGCCCGGCGAAGGGAGATGCGTGGCGAGCTGCACGGCGTAACGCACGACCGCGCCGAGTCCGACCTGCTTGTTCGAGGCGGCGGGAGGAGCGGTGGGTGCACCTTCGACCATGAGCGCGCTCCAGAACGTTCCGCGCAGCGTGTCGATCTTCGGTACGGCGATGCTATAGCCGATAGTCGTCTCGCTGTTGGGCGGGATGACGATGGAGCTGGCCGAGGGCGTCACCCAAGCCGCGTTCGAGCGCGGCGTGGTTGCGGCGGCGTCGAAGTGCGACGTGCCATCGGCGAAGAAGTGGTAGTCCGTCTGGTACACGCGAACCGCTTGCGGCTCAGCGGTGAGATTCCGGATGAGAATCGTTCCTTCGTACGTCTGGCCTGGAGCGGCGGTGTGTTCTTCCACCGTGCTGCCGACGACGGAGATCTGGGCGCGCGACGCGGCGGGCAGGAGCGCGACGCACAGGAGCGCGAAACCCGAGCTGAGGATGAATGAGCGAATGCGAGGGAGATCCATTGGAAGCATCCTTACGGGTAGCTGGACATCGTGAGAGTGACAGTTCTAGTCTGCGAGGGCACAACGCCCGCGGCAACCGTTGCCGCCCATGCTGCTTCCGCGCATCCTGCGAACAGGATGGCGGAAGTCCACATGGCCACGGATGATCGTCTCACGGAGTTCATCTGGCTGCTTCAAATAGCGAGCGGTCAGGTTCCGCCGGTGATCGTGTAGGTCACGAGGCGCGTGGCGGAGGTGACGACACCGGCCGCGGGGGTCGCATCGAGCGTGTACGACACGCCGAGGGCACCCTGGGCGAGCTTGGTGATGCCGGTGACGAGGTCCACGGCCACGGTGCTGAGCGACAGGAAGCCGGCGCTGGTGCCGCCCGTTGGGGCTGCGAGGCTGGACGACAGCGTCAGGCCGGCGGGCATGTCGCTGGCGATGCTGGCGCTGATCTTCGCGCCGGTCTGGTTCGTCGTGACGGCCCAGCTGGCGGTCGCGTCGGTGACGCTGGTCGGCGCGGAGCCGGCGACGGCGGTCGTGATGGTCAGCGAGGGGGCGCCAAGGAACGCGATCTGGTTGATGGCGTTGACGGCGAAGGTGACGGTCTGGGTGGCCGTCTGGGCGTGCGCGAGGGGTGCGGCAACGACGACGAGGGCGATGGCGGCGGCGAAGCGGCGAGTGGTATTGATCAACATGACTGGTTTCTCCGTGAGGTGTTGTGATTGACTACACGGGTAGAATAAACCAGTCAGTATTACAGGATTGGGTCGCGGGGATTACAGGATTGTCATAGGCAAACGGTGCAGGTTCACTGGCTTCCAACAGCCGGGCCCGGGCCATGGGCCAACCACTGGGCTGGGGCAACAAGGGGCTGAAGCTCGGGCACGGGCTCGAGCTTGGGCGTGAGTAGTTGTAAGTGGTTCGCACGGGCCCGAGCTCGGGCCCGTGCCCCGGCCCTTGGTTGCTCCAGCCCCGTCGTTAGCCCAGAGCCCAGGGCCCGGCTTCTATGGGCCGAGCGCGAGCGCCGCGGCCACGAGAAGACGTGTGAGCGTCATGAACATGCCGTCACACGCGCGCGACTCAGGTGCCGCCCGTAATCGTATACGTCACGACTCGGGTCGCGGATGCGATCACACCTGCGACAGGGGTGGCGTCCAGCTTGTAAAGGACGCCGAGGGCGGCTTGGGCCACCTTCGTGACACCCGTGACGGCATCGATGGACACGGTTCCGAGCGACTTGTAGCCGGCGCTCGTTGCGCCCGCAGGAGCGGTGAGATTCACCGACAAGGTCAGCCCGGCTGGCATCACGGTGGGAATGCTGGCGGTGATCTTGGCGCCGGTCTGATTGGTCGTGACGGCCCACGTGGCGGTTGCGTTCGTCACACTGGTGGGCGCGGAGCCCGCGGCCGCCGCCGAGATGGTCAGCGAGGGCGCGCCCGTAAACCCGATCTGATTGATCGCATTGATCGCGAATGACAGTGTCTGCAGCGCAGTTTGTGCGTTCGCCGCCCGAGGAAGGGACGAAGCGAGAAGACCAACCGTGGCGATGAGGCTGCGTCGCAAGAGGGTCGAGAACATCTGTGGTCTGGTAGGCGGTCAGGGAGCGCTGGTACAGCCTGCCGGGCGAATTGCATTTCAGCGGCCCGCCGGCGCCGGACTTCCGCATGAGCGACAGACCAGCGACGAGTAGCAGCAAAGTTACGACACGACCAGCGAAGGGCCAATTGGCCTTCTCAGGTCAGGTTCCGCCGGTGATCGTGTAGGTGACGACGCGCGTGGCGGAGGTGACGACACCGGCCGCGGGGGTCGCATCGAGCGTGTACGACACGCCGAGGGCACCCTGGGCGAGCTTGGTGATGCCGGTGACGAGGTCCACGGCCACGGTGCTGAGCGACAGGAAGCCGGCGCTGGTGCCGCCCGTTGGGGCTGCGAGGCTGGACGACAGCGTCAGGCCGGCGGGCATGTCGCTGGCGATGCTGGCGCTGATCTTCGCGCCGGTCTGGTTCGTCGTGACGGCCCAGCTGGCGGTCGCGTCGGTGACGCTGGTCGGCGCGGAGCCGGCGACGGCGGTCGTGATGGTCAGCGAGGGGGCGCCAAGGAACGCGATCTGGTTGATGGCGTTGACGGCGAAGGTGACGGTCTGGGTGGCCGTCTGGGCGTGCGCGAGGGGTGCGGCAACGACGACGAGGGCGATGGCGGCGGCGAAGCGGCGAGCGGTATTGATCAACATGACTGGTATCTCCGAGCGGTCAGTTAGGTGTCGTGAATGACTACACCGATACAGTA
Organism: Gemmatimonadaceae bacterium; assembly: GCA_036844565.1. Classification (GTDB taxonomy): domain Bacteria; phylum Gemmatimonadota; class Gemmatimonadetes; order Gemmatimonadales; family Gemmatimonadaceae; genus AG11. The sequence continues at coordinate 107,858 of DAIUFP010000012.1, forward strand.
GTCCGGTCATTGTTACAGAACACCGTCACCAGTATTACAGAATTGTTAATCGCGCGTCCTTGCCGTAGCTCGGTCCTGTTCGGCTCACACGCACCATTCGCATGCGCGCACTACTCGTCGAAGACGATGCCTCCAGCGCCCTTCTCAGCAGCAAGCTCCTCGAGGCTGATGGATTCGCCGTGGACATCGCGAAGACCGCCCGCGATGGACTCACCTGCGCGATGGTGACGGACTACGACCTGATCGTGCTCGACCTCGGTCTCCCCGACGGCAATGGCTTGTCCGTCGTACAGGCGCTGCGGCGCTCGTCGAAGACGGCGCCGATCATGATCCTCACCGGAACGCTCGACAAGGCGACCACTGTGCTCGCGCTCGATGCGGGCGCGGATGACTTCCTCACGAAGCCCATTCTCGTCGACGAGTTCAGGGCGCGGGTCCGTGCGCTCATCCGCCGCGGAGGCGCGCAGCGCACCGAGCAGCTCGTCTGCGGCAATGTCGTGCTGAACCGCCTGACGCGGCAGCTCTTCATAGGAGGCGCCGAAGTCACGCTCACGGCGAAGGAGCTCCCCCTCCTCGAACACCTGCTGTTGCACCGCAACGAAGTGGTCACGCGCGCCGAGTTGCTCGAACGGGTCTGGGACATGCATTTCGATCCGGGATCCAATGTCGTGGACGTCAACGTTGCCCGGATCCGCAAGAAGCTCGCGGACGCGGGGGCGGACATCCGCATCGGCGCGCGTCGAGGCATGGGATTCGTATTGTCGGCGGGAGATGCACCGCCGGCCTGATCAGCCCTCACTCGCACGACGACCAACAGAATGTCCGACGATAACGGCAACGTCCTGAGCGACATCGCGCCTGGCTCCATCCGGCGCATCCACCTCGTGGGCGTCGCCGGCACCGGTATGGGGTCGTTCGGAGGGATGCTCAAGTCCGCGGGCTACGAGATCACCGGCAGCGATGAAAGCATCTATCCCCCCATGAGCGACATGCTCGCCGAATGGGGCGTGCAGGCGATGACGCCATACTCGCCCGCCAACATCGACGCGGCAAAGCCCGATCTCGTGATCATCGGCAATGTGATCCGCCGGGTGAACGTCGAAGCCACCGTCGTACGCGAGCGTGGTATTCCACAAATGAGCTTTCCCGCTGCGTTCGGATCGCTGGTGCTTGCCGGCAAGCACAGCGTCGTGGTCGCGGGAACGCATGGAAAGACGACGACGTCCGCCCTGATGGCGCACGTGCTCGTCGATGCGGGCACCGACCCGAGCTTTCTGGTGGGCGGCGTGACGGTGAACTATCACGGCAACTTCCGAAACGGCGCCGGCCTTTTTGTCGTGGTCGAAGGCGATGAATACGACACGGCGTACTTCGACAAGGGCCCGAAGTTCATGCACTACCGCGCCCGGACCGCTTTGCTCACCAGCGTGGAGTTCGACCATGCGGACATCTATCGAGACATGGCACACTACGAGTCCGCGTACGACAAGTTCGCCGCGACGCTCCCCGAAGACGGATTTCTCGCGGTATCGGCGTCGTATCCGAATGCGGTGAAGATCGCGCAGCGTTCGTCGAAGGCCTTCGTCGCGACGTACTCCGCGCATCGCGATGCGGACTATCGTGTGGAGGACCTCCGCTTCGGGCCGGAAGGCGCGCGTTTCACCATCCACGAGCCATTCGGAAGCGCGGGTGAGTTCCTGCTGCCGATGTCGGGCAACCACAATGTCGAGAATGCGGTCGGCGTCTTCGCCGCTACCCGCGCGCTCGGGCTTGGCGCCGATCAGATCCGCGCGGGGTTTGCGTCGTTCCAGGGCGTGAAGCGCCGGCAGGAGATCCGTGGGGAGATCGACGGGGTGCTCGTGATCGACGATTTCGCGCATCACCCGACGGCGGTACGCGAGACGATTCATGGCATTCGTCAGCGATACGCGGATCGTCGTCTCTGGGCGGTGTTCGAGCCCCGCTCGAACACGAGTCGCCGGAACATCCATCAGTCGGAGTACGCCAATGCGTTCGAAGGCGCGGCGCTCGCATCCATTCGCGTACCGGAGCCCCACGACAAGGTGCCGATTGACGAGCAGCTCGATATCAACAAGGTCGTGGATGCGTTGCGGTCGAAGGGGATCACCGCCTCTGCGTCTCCGCTGGTGGAGGAATTGCTGGATGGTGTAGTCGAAGGCGCACGCAAGGGAGACGTGGTGCTGGTGATGTCGAATGGGGCGTTTGGCGGATTCATTCCCACGCTGCTGGACCGGCTGGCTGCGCGGCGGAATTCTTGACCAAGCCCATACTACAGGACTGAGTACCAAGTACCTCAGTACTCCTGTACGAAGTATACGAGCGGAACTGCACCACTTCGGTTACGGCCAATCAACTACGGAGCACGTGAAAATGTTCAACAGCGTTACTCAAACGGTCGCTGCACTCTTTACCGGTGTGGCACTCCTTTCGTCACCGCTGCACGCGCAGGCCGCGCGTTCCTCGGTCAAGGTGCAGTGGCTCGGCCACGCTGCGTTCGAAATCACCTCGCCCGGCGGCACGCGCATCCTGATCGACCCGTTCCTCAGCGGCAATCCGTCGACTCCCGATTCACTGAAGAATCTGTCGCGCTATCGGCCGGCCGCGATACTCGTGTCGCACGCGCATTCGGATCACGCGCTGGACGCGAAGGCGATCGCCACCGCGAGTGGCGCAATGGTCATCTCCACTTATGAGTGGGTCAACACACTCGGCCTGCCCGAGAAGCAGGCGATGGGCGGCAACGTCGGCGGCACGTTCAAGGTGGGCGACGTGACAGTGCATCTCGTTCCCGCCATGCACTCGAGCGATCCGGGCGGCCGCCCCCTGGGCTTCGTCCTGGAATTCGCCGACGGACGGACACTGTACCACACGGGCGACACCTGGTTGTTCGGCGATATGGCCCTTATCCAGGAGTTGTACCACCCGAACATCATCCTGATTGCCTCCGGGGGCGGCCCCTACACGCAGGGCCCCGCCGACGCGCGTCGCGAGATCAACAAGTACTTCAAGCCACAGGTCATCGTGCCGATGCACTACGGCACATTCCCAGGGCTCGCCACGGAGGCACAGGTGCGCGCGGGTTTCGCGGGAGACAAGCGACTCCAGGTCATGAAGCCTGGCGAAACCCGCACGTTCTAAAAACAAAGAGCGACTCTGGTACAAGTACGTCAGTGAAGTCAGGCTACGACTTCGAGATCGTGAACCTCACTCCAGGTCGCCGCGCCAGCCGGGATGATTGCAAACTGCACCTTCGTCCCAACCGGCAGCCGTTCCGTTTCGAGCTGCGCCACCCAGACGGCCACCGTGGTGTCTGTGCTTTCGGTGTGAACGGGATCCGCACCGTTCACGCTCCAGCGAATCTCGGCCTGCGTCGGTGAATGGATGTGCAGCCTGTTGCCGACGGGCATCAGGCGTGCGTGACACTGCGGCGCCCAGATGGTGATGTCGCAGCCGATGCGCTCGCGCACATAGCGTTCATACGGTTGCTGGGGCATGTCGAACACGCGGCCGTCATGAAGTGAGCGCACCAGTTTCGCATACTCCGCGTGCGCCCACACCAGCGGCATCGCACCGCCAGTCGGGCGACCGTTGGCGAGCTCGAACTCGGGCTGATCAGGCTTGTCCCATACCTGCTCCGGCAGCATTCCGCCGTCGCTCGCCTGCGCGCGCATCACGCCCAGGAGCTGCATCGCCACATCCGGACGCCCCGCGGCAAGCTCGTAGTGCGCACGCTCACCCGCGAGCAGTGGCCATGGACGCCCGACGCCCGAACCATCGAACGGCGAACCGTCCTCCTTTTCGCCGTAGCCGTCGCCGTTGTAACGGTACCATGCCGGTCCCGTTGACGTATGGGCGCGCAACATTGTGTCGATCACACGCACGGTGTTCACGATGCGCGGATCGTTCGGGTCGCGCAGCCCGAATCGCACGAGCGCGAGCGCATCCGGACTCACGATCTCGTCGTAGCGCGCCCAGCCATCGTTGCCGAGGCGATTCTTGATCGGGATGTTGCCCTGGCTCGCCGGCGCGGCATCGGCGACGTCGTCCGGTGCGACACGCACGTAGTAGCCCTCGACACCTACCTCGCGCGCGATAGGCGTATCGCGGACATACGTCCACTCCTCGATCCGCGCATTCCACGCATCGGCCGTGTTGCGCAGCACCTCTGCGAGCTCAATCTCACCCGCACGCTCGGCGAACTCCGCTGCGACGAGCATCGCCGATACCTCGACGGCGAGCGTGAACGTGGAGTATCCACCATTTTCCTCCCACCGATCCTGGCCGGTGCTCGGTCCGTGACGCAGCAGGAAGGCAGCGGCCCGGCGGATCATCGGATACGGATCGAGATCCTCCAGCTTCCCCTCTCGGCGCAGCATCTCGGCGAAGAGGATTGGAAACGCGATCTCGTCCATCTGCACGCCATTCCAGTACGGCGTGCCGTCGAGCCAGAGGTTCTGCGCCCAGCGCCCGTCTTCCTCCTGCGTGCTCATGAGGTACCTGAGCGTGCGCCGCGCGAGGACGTTGTGCCCCATTGCGATGAGTGCTCCCGCGCTGTTCACGAGGTCGCGCGGCCACACGAGATGATATCCACCCAGCTCGTGGTCGCTCTTCGTGTTCCCCCACGGGATGGACAGGCTTGCGATGATCGCACCCGACGCGCGCTTGTCCTCGTGGATCGCGAGGATCGCCGCGCTCATGCGATAGAGATCGATGACGCTGTCCGGGAGTGTGATCGGCGTCTTTCGCCTCCGTTCTCCCTTTGCCGGCTTGGGCGTGTGCTCATGTGCGTGCGTGCTCCCATGCGCCAGCGAAGCGAGATCACGCGCGGCCGTCTGTCGCGACTGCTCGGGCATGGTGGCCTCGCTGCCCACTGAGCGGGGACCAACCGTATGTTCGTGAAAACGGGTCCACTCGCGGGTATACGAGTTCTTGACGAGCTCGAATGACGACGCGAGCGACATGCGCGACCGCTGCGCCGCCTCCGCAGGCCCGAGGCCGAAGGCAAGTACCACCACGAACTCGGCGACATCCGGCAGCGGACGTGACGCATTCGCGAGATCGACTTCACCCGTGAGCGCAATGTTTCCCGCGCGAACTTCATTGCACGGTTCGGCCAGGAAACCGTGCTCCTTCACCTGACGCCAGCCGTCGTTTACGCCGACGTAGCCGCAGCTCATCGCGCTCCAGCCCGAGTCGCACGACAGTGCCAGTGCGACATCCTGCCGGCGGGCAAACAACATGGGCACGCCCTTGTAGCGTTCCGACCAGCCATCGTTGCCGAAGCCCTGGTTGCAGATGTGCGGTGCCAGGAGCGCAAACACGCGGTAGTCCGCGATGCTGCCCTGAAGCGCGCGGAATCGTATGCGTTGCATCAGCACATCCCGTTCGGGATCGGTGATCACGGTCTTCTCGATCTCGTAGCGCCCGTGCACGCAGGTGTTCACGATTCGGAAGCCCGGAACGCCCGGCGCAATGAGGTGCACGTCACTCCGCGTGTCGCGCTTCTCCTCCGAGAAGAACCCACCCGGCCCGCTTACGAGCAATCCGAGATCGCGGGTGTTCGCTTGATCGACGCGCGGATAGTAGACCTCGTCGATGATGCCGTGAGAGATCGTGAACCACACGTGGCTTCGTCCATCGAGCGCCGTTCCCACTCCTGATTTTGCGCTCGACGTCCACCGCGGCTCTACTCCCGGTCCAACGATCGGAGCACTCGGGCCTCGCGCGGCTCCGTCGTTCACCTGAGCCGCGCCTGCTTCTGCCAGAGCTGGTATCCGCCACGGAACGCGTTGAGGTTCGTGCCGCGTCGGCAGTTTGGTGGCAGCTCCTCGAGAAGCCGCACGTTTCCGCCACCGAGCACCGCGTAATCGGAGGTCAGGGCGGCGAGCATGAGCTCGACGATCTCGGTGAGGTACTCCTTCCACTTCTCCACGCCCAGGCGCTTCAGTCCCCGCTCACCGACGAAGTCCTCGTAGCTCTTGCCCTTCTTGTAGGGTAGGTGCGCAACCTCCAGGGGAACAACGATGCCGTCCCGGACGAGCGTCATGCCCAACCCCGTGCCCAGTGCGAGGAAGAGCATTCGTCCGCCATCGTAGCTGCCTAGCGCCTGCATCGCGGCATCGTTGACAATCTTGACGGGCAGCTTGAACGCGCGCTCGAAGTTGAAGCCCACCCAGCCCTTGCCGAGGTTCACCGGCTCGGCCGTCGGACGATTGTTGGCGACCGGGCCCGGGTAGCCGATCGAGACCGCTTCGTACTTCCAGTCCGCCGTCGCCTTGAGCACGGCCGCAACCATACCCTTCGGCGTCAAGTCGGGCCCGGACGGCAGCTTCAGCGGAGTGCGTCTGTTGGTGGCGAGCAACTTCACGTGCGATCCGCCGACGTCGATGACGAGGATTTTCACGGGTGGGTCGATGAATTGGTCAATTTCGATTCTTGCCGCTCAGTCCATTTGCATGCTGCGGACCCGGTGCGCAAGCCGATCCGACGACTTTAGGGCAACTGTCGTTCGCGGGTGCCGAGGTCGGCGGGCAACTTGAGCAACGTAGCGAAGACGGCCCATTGCACCGCCTGCGGGCTGAACCAGCAGGACGGGCTTCCTCAGCTATGCGCGGTGATGGCCGCGCAGAATCGTGCGGCGCGGGGCGCCGCACCCCTGATCACTCGGCGCGCGTGGCGTCGACGGAGATCTTGAGGCTCTCGTTCAGCATTGCGTCGCCGCTGATGATGGACATCCACGAGATCTCGCGCCCATTGCGCTTGCCCTTCTCGACCACCTTGATGCCTTCGGGTGCGATGGTGACAGTGTAGGTCTTGTCACCTTGCACGAGCTCGCGCTTGATCGCCTTGTCCAGTTTGGTCGCCATGCTGCCTCGTTGGGAGTGGGATGTCGAAGGCTACATCCGCCAGCGATGGGATGCCAGTTAGAGTTAGAGGTACATGCCCGTGAGATAGGGCAACGCTTCCACGACGTGCGGAAGCGCATTGCGCAGGCCGAGCGACCCTTCAGCGTGCCGGCCTTCGGAATACGTGGCGACGATGCGCTCCGAAGCGAGCGACAGGCGAAAGCTGCCACCGCGTGACTCGCGCCAGTAGCGCAGGACTGCGCGGATGGCGGTCAACGCATCGTCGTCGACATCGTCCACGCCGTGCAGATCCAGTCGCAGCGTGCTGACACTGGACGGCAGCGCGCCGCACGCCTCGGTGAGGATGACATCGTCGCGGGCGCCCAGTGCACCGGACAGGTAGAGCGTGGCACAGTCGTCGGCGACTTCTAGTTGATGCTGCAGGAGCGTCACGCGAGCCATCCATGTTGAGAGGATGGCGGAAGGTCGGCCCGCAGCATCACGAACAGCCGGGCGTTGATTCACGGCTGCGTAACGAAGTGCCCCTCAGGTGCCTTCGAGGTGCCTCAACCGCGCATCGAGATGCGACCGGTCGGCAACCGCCGTCGCCAGGGGGCCGTGACTTCCGAACTCGATGATGGAGACGGAACCGACCGGACATCCGAAGCGATATCGAAAGCGCCCGACGTCTACGCCGAGCAACGCGCACAGGAGTACGCGAATGGACGCCTTGTGCGAGACGACGAGGACGTTGCCGTCCATGTGAGCGCCTGTGATCTCCTCGATCACGTTCGTCATGCGCTGTGCCAGCGCAATCGCCGTCTCCCCGCCGGTGGGAGGATTCCAGGCGGGATCCGCACTCCACCGTTCGTGCTCGTCATGCCAGTCGCGGGCGACGACGTCGGCGGTAAGACCATCCCACGCACCGTAGTCGATCTCCGCCAGCTCATCGCGCCGCTCGACCGTGAGGTGCCGCGCAGCGGCAAGGGGGGCGGCCGTTGCGAGGGCGCGCGACAGTGGACTCGAGTAGATCGCCGTCCATTGGTCGTCTGCGTACGCAGCGGCGAATGCATCGGCCATCGTGAGACCCTCCTCCGTGAGCGCCGGATCAAGCCCGCGACCACAGAATACGTTCGCTCGGCTCATCGCCGTCTGGCCGTGCCGGAGAAGAAAAAGGCGAAGTGTCATTGACGCGAAAATGCGCCCTTCGACATGATCTGTCGAGCCGGACGGAAGATGGACTCGACCCAGTCACAAGTGATGCCAGCCGCAGCAGCGGGCTGGGCAAGCATCGTGCATGCGAGGCACGCGTGAGCAACGACGACGCGCCAGCCACCACTCCAGACGTGGATCTCCGGATCCCCGCTACGCCCGCCGGCCCAGGTGCCAAGACGCCCGACATCGAGCGTACCGAAGAGGCGATGTCGACGACGCGGAACCGGTCCCTCGAGGCGACGCTGCTCACGGTGCTCGCGGTCCTGTACACGCTGTACATCGCTCGCATCTTCCTCATCCCGATTGTCTTTGCGCTGCTGCTCAATTTTCTGCTCAGCCCACTGATCCGCCTGCTTGCGCGGTTCTGGATCAAGCCGCCCCTCGGAGCGGCCATCGTGGTGTTGCTGCTGATCGGTACCATGGCAGGCGGCGCGTACCAACTCTCGGGCCCGGCGCAAGGCTGGGCCGCCATCGCGCCACAGTCCTTTGCGCGCACACAGGTCCGGCTGCGAAAGATCATCCGGCCCATGCAGCAGGTCTCCAAGAACGTGGAGCAGGCGGCGAACGCAGTGGACGGAACCGAGCCGCGGACGAAGAGCGTGGTCGTCCAGGCGGCGGGGCCAACGATTTCATCGCGTTTCCTGGGTACGACGCAGCGAGTCCTCGCCGGCCTGCTGGAGGTGCTGATCCTCCTCTATTTCCTGCTGGCGGGGGGCGACCTTTTTCTCCAGAAGCTCATCAAGGTCCTTCCGCACTTCAGCGACAAGGTGAAAGCGGTAGAGATCGCGCGCGCCACTGAGTCGGCGGTCTCGGCGTACTTGACCACGACGTTGCTGCTCAACGTGGTGGAAGGAGCGGTCGTCGCCGGAGTGTTCTATCTGCTCGGAATGCCGAACGTGCTGCTCTGGGGGGCGCTCGTCGCCTGCCTCGAGTTCGTGCCGTACCTCGGCGCCCTCACTGCTGTCGCCGTGTTCACGCTTGCGGGAGTCAGTGCATTTCCCGACATGGGCCACGCGCTGCTGATACCGGGAAGCTTTCTGGCGATCAACCTGATTCAGGCAAATTTCGTGACGCCCCTCCTGCTCGGACATCGGCTGACGCTGAATCCGGTGGCCATCTTCATCGGGCTCGCGTTCTTCTTCTGGATCTGGGGCGTGCCCGGCGCATTCCTCGCCGTTCCCCTGCTTGCCACGTTCAAGATCTTCTGCGACAACATCACTTCACTCGCGGCCATCGGAGAGTTTCTTGGCCAGAGGGACGAGAACGAGCGGAGAGTGACAGCACGTATCTGAGTGACAGAAGAGCGTACCCGGTACACCGTACCCGTGTACCGGGAATGGCATAACGGCCACGGGGAACAGTGGACGCTGGCAGCCGTGCTCTCAGAACTTACGCAGGGCCTTCGCCAGGATTCCCGCGACCTGCACCGGATCCGTCTCATCGTCGGGAACGGAAACGTCGACCGTCACCACATCGCCGCCCTTCGCTCGCACGACGTCGATCATCCAGCCGATCGCCGGACCACCGCAGCGTGCAAGCGCGCCGGACTTCAGGTGCGCCGTGACGATGCCCGGAAATGCATACTCCACGGTCGATCCCTTCAGCGCCTTCTGGAGCGCCGCGGCCACCGCGTGACCGTGTTCGTGCGTGGAGTCCGCGTCATCGCTGATGGCATGCTCGAACGTCGACGTCATCAGGTCGGGTGGCAGTTCGAATGCTGCCAGGGGATCGTAGTCGGAGGGAGTATTCGGCATCAGGACCGGAGAGTCGTTGCGTGAAAGCACGCAGTGGGTTTTCGGGTGTAGCGAGAATGCATCGTGCTATCGAACACCACTTGAACGGCAAGGATCGACACAAGCATCCCCGCAGACGTCATCCAGGAACGCGACACCGCAGATCGTCGTGCCGCGAGCCAGCCCAGAACCACGAGCGGGACTTCGAGTGCGAAATCCCAAACGGGGTGGTAGTAGAAATACAGACCGTGCATCTCACCGCCCGGAAACAGGATCTTCTGCCCCGTGAACAAGTCGGCGCCGAGGTGCAGAAGAACCGCTGACGCGTAGAGGGCACCTTGGGCGCGGGAGTCCGTGATGAGGTACGCCGCGCCACCCAGGACCGCCGCCTGGAGCAGCACGGAGTAGAGCGTGTGTGTATAGAGGCCGTATGGGTTGCAGAACCCGACGAAGAAAAACAGACCATCAAGAGCATCTGGAGACACGGAAGCAAGCGCGAGTGCCACGAGGGCCCCGGTGCTGAATTTCCGTTTTGATGTGGCGCGGAGAAGTCCGGCGACTCCTATGTGTCCGGTGATCACAGCAGAACGTACCCCACACCGGCCTTATCGGCCATCGGAAGAGCGGTGGCTGAACCGTGCAAACGGATGGGGCATGCGTACGACAGTTGCATCATACCACGCGCATGCGACGCTCGGACGGCCGGACCATCCTGCAGGGTAGCACGATATTCGTCGCGTTCGCGGCGCTGTCGATCGGTTGTGGAAACTCGATGACGGCGCCGTCCTCTGCGAAGGAGGGGGTCGCCCAAGTCGCGGCGACCGTCGCGCAGGTGGCCGCCGCGGTGACCGGTCAGGACGCGCCGCTCGCGAACGAGGAGAAGCGTGGCAAGAACCTCGGCTTCGACACCCATACCTATCCGGGCGAGAAGACGATGCGCGCCTGGAAGAGTGCGCCGGGCGCCCCCTATAGCTGGGTCGGTTACTACCTACCTTCGCCCTGCCACAAGGACGCGTCGTGGATCGGGAAGCGGCAGCTCCTGACCGGCATGGGTTGGGGACTCGCCGTTGTGTATGTTGGACAGCAGACATGGGGCCGGACGCCGCAGGCTCTCTCCAGCGCGCGCGTGGCCGCGATGGTCAAGTCCGGCACGACGTGCAACGCGAACCTCCTGGGCATCTATCGCGGGGTGGTCGATGGTGCAGAGGCGATCGCGGTGTCGAAGCGAGAAGGCTTCGCCGCACATTCCATCGTTTTCCTGGACATCGAACGGATGGAGAAGATGCCGGACGCGATGCGCCTGTACTACCGCGCGTGGGCCAAGGCGCTGCTGACTGACGGCACCTACCGTCCCGGCGTATATCTGCACGCCTATAACGCGCAGGCCGTGTACGACGACCTGAAGCTGGAGTTCGCGGCAGCCGGTGTCGCGGAGCAACCGCGCATCTGGGTCGCCAGCGGACGCGGCTTTGACGAAGGAAAGGCGCCGCAGGACGTGGGGTTTGCGTTCGCTGGCGTCTGGCAGGGCATGCTCGATGTCGCCCAGGTGGTCGCTGACATCAAGCTCCCTGTCGACGTGAATGTCTCATCGTGGACGTCGCCGTCGGGTCCGCGTGTGGGAGATTGAGCGGACCAGAGAACTCTTTCCACGTTCGCGGCGTATACAAGGGGAAGGTCAACGCTGAGGAGAAATCAATGTCGATTCAGATTCGAGCGCCGCGCGTGTTGTTTGTCGCGCTGCTTGCTATCGCTAGTGCCGCCTGCTCCGATGGCGCCGTGGCCCAATCGCAATCATCCGTCGCTCTGGCCAAGGGAGATCATAAAGTGACCGATAGCTACAAGAAGCCGAACGAGACCGAGCTCAAGCAGCGGCTTTCGTCGATCCAGTTTCAGGTAACGCAGCACGAGGGAACCGAGCGCCCGTTCCAGAACGAATACTGGGACAATCACGAGGAGGGCATCTACGTCGACGTCGTTTCCGGCGAGGCGCTGTTCAGCTCGCGCGACAAGTTCGAGTCTGGAACGGGCTGGCCGAGCTTCACGCGTCCGCTGGTGCCTGAGAACGTCAAGACGAAGACGGATCGTCAATTCGGCATGTCGCGCACCGAGGTGCGTTCTGCCCACGCCGACTCACACCTCGGTCACCTGTTCGATGACGGTCCGAAGCCGACCGGCATGCGCTACTGCATGAACTCGGCGTCGATGCGCTTCATCCCGGTGAGCAAGCTCGCCGCGGAAGGTTACGGGGAGTACGTGAAGCTGTTCGCGAAGAAATAGGATGATAGGATGATAGGATGATAGGATGATAGGATGAGCAGTTCCTATCCTCCTATCGTCCTATCATCCCCAAGTTTGTAGTCTCTCCCCCGCACCGCCACTAGAAACGTCGGCACCAGGAACAGCGTAATCGGTGTCGAGAGCGCGAGTCCGCCAATCACGGCCAGCGCCAAGGGCTTCTGCATCTCGCTGCCGGCGCCGAGTCCCAGCGCGAGCGGCAGGAGTCCGAACAGGGTGCACAGCGTTGTCATGAGAATTGGACGAAGTCGCACCCGACCTGCCTCGAGCAGCGCCGGCTCGAGCGTCTCACCTTCCGTGAGCATCCGGTGATGCGTGAAGTCGAGGAGGATGATTCCGTTCTTCACGATGAGCCCCACCAGCAGGATCAGCCCCATGAACGACGAGACGTTCAGCGGCGTGCCGGTGATGAGCAGCAACGCCATCGCACCGACAAACGAGATGGGCGCGGCGGCAAGAACCACGAGCGGCTCCACGAACGACCGAAACTGAAGCACCATCACGCCGATCACGGCAGCGATCGCAAGCGCGAGCACGGTGAGTAGCGACTTGAATGCCTCCCGCTGCCCGGCGCTCTGGCCACCGACTTCCATGCGAATGCCCGCGGGCACCGGATTGGCCGCGAGCACCGAATTCACTCCACTCATGACCGTACCAAGTGCCGCCGTGACGTCCGACGTCATGGTGATCATCTGCTGCTGATTTTCACGCGAGTATGACGATCGTGACTGCGTAGGCTCGAAGGTCGCCAGCGCGGCAAGCGGTGCCGTGGTGCGACTCGCGGGGATCACCACGGGCAGCGCGCCGAGACGAAGCGCATCCATGCGAACGGCGTCTGGAGCGCGCACGCGCACGGCGATGGAGCGATCCTGCAGCCGTACCTGTCCTGCGGGAACGCCAAGCAGCGCTCCGTTCACGGCACCGCCGACCTGATCTGGTGTGAGGCCGACCCTGTTCGCCTCCGCACTGTTGATGTGCATCATCAGCTCGGGGGCCTGTTCGACGGCCCCGCTGAAAAAATCCTCGATCCCCGTGACCTTCGACATTCCTGGCTCGAGCTTCTTTGCGTATGCCTCGAGCGCGTCGAGGTCGGAACCGAACAGGCGGATCTCGACCGGGCGCGCCGCGCCAGCGAGATCGTTGATGACATCGCTGAGGATCTGGACGAATTCCACGCGGACCCGGGGGACGGCGATCGCGATCTGATCGCGCGCGTCGTTGATGACGTCCTGGCTCGAGCGACTGCGGCTGCCAGCGGGCTTCAACCGCACCACCATGTCGCCACGATTCTGCTCGGTGGCAAACAGGCCGAGCTCCGCGCCCGTTCGCCGCGACAGCCCGTCGACCTCCGGAATCTTCAGCAGGATCTGCTCGATGATGTGGATCTGCCGATCCGTCTCGACCAGCGCGGTTCCGCCCGGCGTCCAATAGTCGAGGACGAACGCACCTTCGTCGATCTCGGGAAGGAATCCGCTCGGCACCAGCTTGTAGACGAAGACACCGGCGACGACCATCAGCACCGCGCCGGCGATCATGAGCCGCGTGTGATGCAGCGCGCGGTCGAGCGCACGCTGGTACTTGTCGGAGAGTGCATCGATCGCGCGGCCAATCGCCGCGAGCACGCCCTTCGCCTGCCCCTTCCCGCCCGCATGAACTGGAACGGGCTCGCCGGGCTTCGTCGGTTCCTCCTGCGGCTCCGCTGTGAGAAACGCCTCGGCCAGGAGCGGAATGATCGTGACGGCGAGCACGAGGGAGATGAGCACCGCGATCGTCAGCGTGATCGAGAGCGCCGCGAAGAACTGGCCCACCACACCCTGCAGTAGTCGCAGGGGAAGGAACACGACGACGGTGGTGATCGTCGACGTCGTCACCGGGATGATCAGCTCCTGCACCGCGTCGCGAATGGCGCGATCACGATCGGGTGTAAAGCCGAGATGCCGGACGATGTTCTCGCTGATCACGACGGCGTCGTCGATCACGATGCCGATCGCGATCGCCATGGCACCCAGTGTCATCAGGTTGAACGTCTGCCCTACGAGTGACATGACGAACACCGTGATCACCAGCGTCAACGGAATCGACGCCGCACTGATCGCTGTGATCTTGGCCTTCCGCAAGAAGATGAACAGGATGATCACGGCGAGCACCGCGCCAATGAGCATCGCGTCGCGAACGGACTTCGTGGCGTCGCGAACGAGCGACGCCTGATCGTAGATCGGCCTGAGCGTCACGCCCTTCGGAAGGCTCTTCCGCAGGTTGACCGCCGCCTTCTCGACGCTGTCCGCGATGGCAACGGTGTTGCCCCCGACCTGTCGCGTGATGTTCAGCAGCGCGGCGGGTCGTCCGTCACCGGCCACGATGCGGACATGATCTTCAGTGCCCAGCTCGACGGTGGCCACATCGTGCACGCGCAGACCGTGGCCGACCACGACGTTGCCGATGTCGTCCACCGTCGTGGCTTCCTGCGCCGTGATGACGAGAAACTGCTTGTAGTCCTGGGCGACACGACCGACGGCGGCGACTGTCGTCGATGCCTTGATCGCAGTGGCGATGTCGTCGTACGACAACCCCTGCTCTGCGAGCCGCACGGGGTCGGCGATGACTTCGATCTCGCGGATGTCCGACGCCTGGACGTCTACCCGACCAACACCAGGAACGCGCGACAGCACCGGACGGATCTGATATCGCGCGATGTCGTACAGCGTCGACGGACTTCCACCCTCGAGATTGTACGAGATGATCGGGAACACCGCGGGTGACAGACGCTCCACCTGCACGTCCAGCCCCGCCGGCAGGTCATTGCGGACCTGATTCACCCGCGCCTGCGTCTGCTGCAGCGCGTAAGCCATGTCGGTACTCGGCGAGAACGTCACCGAGAGCTCGCTCGCTCCGCGGATGGAGCGCGACTGTACTCGCGTTACACCGGGAACGACGCTAACCGCTTCCTCGATTGGCTGTGTGATGGCAAATACGACCTGTCGGGCGCCGAGTGACGATCCTTCGGCAACGATGGCGATGCGCGGGAATTGGAGCTCGGGATAGATGGCCGACGGGAGTTGCAGTGCCGACCAGATTCCGGCTACGCAGAGCAGCACGACGGCCAGGTAGACGAAGCGGCGCTGGCTCGCAACCGCTCCGGCAATCGTCCAGCCCTCCTTGAGGGGCTGCTCAGTTACGGGCTCTTCGCTCACGGCTTCACGGGCACTGTTTTCTCGACCTTCGCCTCGGCCCTGGATTCGACCTTGGCGCTGTCCGCGACACCGAAGGCGCCCTGCGTGACGACTTTCTCGCCGCCGTTCAGCCCCTCGAGGATCTCGACGCGCGTCGCCGTCCGGCCGCCGATCTTCACATCGTGCGGCAGCGCGATCCCCTTCGCGTCAACTACGAACACCTTGTAGGTGTTTGGCTCATCGCCCGGAACGAGAGCCTCGGCCGGAACGACGACCGCACGTGGGCGCGTCTGAACGGCGACCTCGCCGTAAACGCTTTCACCAAGCCGGAGCGACCGCTTGGGAGACGAGAGCGAAACGCGGATGGCCACTGACCGGGAGGTGGTGTCGACGGCGGCGCCGATGGACGCCACGGTGCCTTCGCCGAGCGGTTCGCCACCAGTCTTCTCGCCGGCGACGAGCGTCACCTTGCTTCCCGGGTGAATATCCGCGGCGTCGGTCGGGCCCAGAGAGAGCACGACGTCGAACGCGGAGGGATCGGCAACCTCTACGAGGACCTGCCCGGCGTCGGCAGGAGCGCCTAGTACCGCCGACATCTTCGTGACGACGCCGCTGACGGGTGAGCGTAGCACCGAGAGCTGTTGCGCACGTTGCGCCGTCACCGCATCCGTGCGTGCCTTGCCGAGATCTGCGGCTGCTGTCTCGGCGTCCTTGCGAGGAAGGATGCCTTCGTTCGACAGTCGTGTTGCGCGCTCGTAGTTGCGCTGGGCGGCCACGAGTGCGGCCTCCGCGCCACTTGCCGCGGCATTGAAGCCTACCTGCTCGAACTCGACCAGCGGACTTCCCGCAGCGATCCGCTGACCTTCGGAGACATAGACCTTCGCGATTCTCGTTGCGGAAGGAGCGCTCAGCGCCGCGTAGCGTCCAGGGCGCGACACCACCTTTCCGATCGCCGCGATGGTGCGCGTGAAGGGCTCGATGCTGGCGGTGACGGTATTCGCGGTCACGACAGGCTTCGCCGGCTCCGGCTCTTTTTCGGCGGCCTTGCACCCAACCATGAGCGCCAGTCCGGCCACCAGCAATCCGATGGCGTTGCGCGCGGCGGTGTGCGGCGTGAAGCCGTCGAGTGGGACCATTGTCATGGCACGGGAGCGTTCTGGGTGAGGGCGCGCAGCTCGGTATTGACCGTGAGCAGCGCCGCGAGATCATCGATGTATTGTCCGAGCACTTCTCGTGCGCTTCGCCTGGCCTCGAGGACCGCCGGCAGCGCAGACGCTCCCTCGCGATACGCGGTGAGTGACCTGTCCGCTACGCGCTGGGCGCGAACCACCAAGTCGCGATCGCGCGCGACCCTGGCGATCAGCTGGTCGCGTTCACGCACTGCCTCGATGAGCCGCTGGCGTGCCTGCAACCGCGATGCCGACAGCTGTGCGACCGCCTTGTCGCGCTCGGCGCGTGCTTCAGCGATCGGACCCTGATTGCGGTTGAACAGGGGAATCGGAACAGCAAGCCCGATGAGCGGGAGGTAGCCGGGCTCGCTGCCGCTCGGATCGCCGAATTCCACTCCGATGCTGAGCGAGGGCAGCACAAAGGAACTGCGCTGCTGGAGGGCGACGCCAAGCTCCGCGGCCTGCACGGTGGCCTGGGCGGCGGCGACGCTCGGAGTTGTTCCAGTACCTGTGGTCTGCGATACCCCGGAACTCGTCGTTGTCGTGGCGCCGACCGACGGCGGAACAAGGATGATCATCGCACCGTTGTCCAGCGATTGACGGACCGAGATCGTGTCTGGAGGTACGAGTGCCAGCGAGTCGGCGAGCACGATCGCGACGCTGTCCGCGGGGAGCCCCATGAGAGTCTGCACGGTGAGCAAGGCGCTCATGTAGCTCAATGAATCGCCGGTCGTGACGTTGAGCTGCTGGCCCGAGACGACGGTGGCGAGGTCGACGTCCAGGTCGCTCGCATCACCTGCGTCTCGTCGTGCGACGGTCATCTTGCGCAGGCTGTCGGCGTCGCGGGCGGTCTGGCGCGAAAGACGAAAGCGCGCATCCGCCGCGAGGGCGCGCGTGTAGGTCGTGTCGACTTCCACGAGTGCCGCCACACGCTCGGACGCATAAAGGAGGCGTGAGGCGCGAGCAGACGCGCTGGCCTGGTTCATTCGCAGGCCGCGCGTCCAGAAGGCGTCGAGCAGCGGGACGTCGAGCGTGATGTGCTTCTGCGGAGTGGCTTTCGAGTACGATGCGGCAAGCGTCGGGTTCGGCAGTGCTCGCGCGGTCAGCAGCCGGGCCATTGCGGCGGCCGTGTCGGCACGAGCCAGCGCGACACGCGAGCCCGCGCTCAGCGCGGCGCGCGCCGCCTCTCCGCGCGTCACGGCCTGCTGCGCGCCGGCGGGCGAGACGGCGAGCAGCACGAGCAGCGCTGCGACGGTTGCGCGCGCGCCTGCTCCAATCCTGTGTATGATCACGTGTGGTACCCTAGCGAACCTACCTTTCATCGAGATTACAGGAGTGTGAGAATCGTCGGAGAGCGTCTCCTCGGAGGGTCGCACCTATGAGCATGGCGCGGAACGTGAATTGGTGTGCGGCCGCACGATCGACGTCTGCATGCGAGGCGGTCAATTCACGTCCGTCGTGTGCAGACGGTGGATTCCGTCGATGAACATAACCAGCCCCTCCCATTCAGCCACGAAGCTGAAGGTCAAGCGTTGCGTGCCCTCGGTCTCGTGCAGGTCACCGCAGACACGAAGTCTCCCCGGATCAGCAGACTCGAATCGTATGATGTCGTCGCTCGTGCTTGCCCGCAGACTTGCAGTGCCGGACCGCGTGGAGAAGAGGCCGTCCAACGCTTCGGCGAACGAGGCGAGCTGGTCTCGCGCGAACACGAATGGAAGTGCGGCAGCAAACGCCCCGGATCTCACCACGAGAAAGGTCGCATGATGACGTTCGTCGCCGAGTGGCTGTGCCTGACGAAGCTCGATGGTCGCGGTTGGCGTATTGGTGGACAGCGCGATATCGAGAGGCATGCGCGCGAAGTAATGGCGTCTGTCCCCGTGCCGACAGGGGAGCGAGTCGGAAGGCACGAATCCGCCGGTACGAGTGCACCGACGGATTCTAGGCCTGTGCCCTCGCGCTCCGTGGCATGGGACTGTGGCGTGGCGGGAAGCTCAGGCATTTGGCGGGCCATTGGGCTGTGCTCGCCGCGAATGAGCGGGTGGCGTCGCACGTCGCTCACGATAGGCGGCTCGCTGTTCGCAATCGCGTGTGCGCCTCCTCCGGCGGTCGTGGCGCCGGCACCAGCACCAGCTGTGGCACCTCGGCCAATCGTGGTCGTCGCTCCGATGCGTGTTTCGCCGGCCGCGTCACTCGAAAGCGCATCGCTGGCGAGCGTCGGGATGGACTCCACCCTGACCGCTCGTATCGACAGCATCGTCAGTGTCGGGCTGGCCGAGGGCGCCGCGCCCGGCGCCGCCGTGGCCATCGGCCGATTCGGGCGGCTCGTGCACCTTCGCGGGTACGGCACGCTCGACTACGCGCCCAACTCATCGCCGGTCACCCCGACCACCCTGTACGACCTCGCGTCGCTGACGAAAGTGATAGCGACCACGACGATCGCGATGATCCTCGAGGAGGAACACAGGCTCGACCTCGATCGCCCCGTTCACTCGTACGTTCCTGAATTCAACGCCGCCGACAAGGCGACGATAACGCCGAGAATGCTGTTGACCCACACGGGTGGGTTGGAGGCTGGCGCGCCGCTCTACCTGCGCTTTCGGGGACGGGCGGAGTTCCTGGAGCAGATCAACGTGCGGCCCGTGCGGGCTGTCCCGGGAACGACCACCGTGTACAGCGATTGGGACATGGTGGTGCTTCAGGCGGTCATCGAGCGCATTACGAGTTCGTCGCTCGACCAGCTGGCCTACGAGCGCATCTTCCGTCCGCTGGGCATGTTCGACACGCGGTTCGTACCCGATACCGCGGACGCGGAGCTGCGTCGACGGATTGCACCCACAGCGGTCGACACGTCACGCGGTGGCCTCCTTCAGGGTACGGTGCATGACGAGAATGCCTGGGCGATTGGCGGAGTCGCCGGCCACGCGGGATTGTTCTCCTCCGCCCGCGAGCTCGCCACATTCTCGCAGATGCTTCTCGATGGCGGCACATACAATGGAGTGCGCATCCTGTCGCCGACCACGATCGCGCGCTGGACGGCGCGGCAGTCGGCGCCTTCGAGTCGCTCACTGGGGTGGGACACACCGGCACAGGGCTCGAGCGCCGGCATGTACTTCTCTCCGCGCTCGTTCGGCCACACGGGGTTCACCGGCACGTCGATCTGGATCGATCCTGAGCGGAGCCTCTTCGTGGTGTTGCTCACGAACCGCGTGAATTCGCACGGTACCAGCACCCGTCACGCACAGTTGCGCCGCGACATTGCCGACGCGGTGCAGCAGGCGATCGTCGACTCACCGCTCATTCAGTGGGAAAGCCGAAAGTAGCAGGCGCTCCCAGCTCAGCAATCAGTAGTCAGTTTGCGACGCGGATGACGCGGATTCAGCGGATGAACCGGATATCTCGACGCGTGGTATCACGCACCTCGTCAGGGGAGTTCAACGTTCATGCTCTGTGATTTGTTTTGACCTTGGCGACAGCCCCGCGATGTGCGACGGCACACTCGGCGCGCCGATCTGGAATGCTCAATCAAAAAAGAAGCGACTTTGAGTCGTGACGCCAGTTGATACGGTGAGTGTGGCGTAATCCGCCGAAATCCGGAAAATCCGCGTCATCCGCGTCGCAAACTGATGACTGATTCTGCATGGCTGACGTGGGGCGCCCCAACACGCGATAGGTGCCGCGAATCCATCCCGCAATACAGCAACGCCGCTAACGCCGACCCGGCTCAACAGGCTTGAGGTTCAGCTCCAGAAAGTCACTGATCACATTGAACGCCAATTGTCCGCCGAGTCCCGATGGGGCGAGGTCGAAAGCATGTTCGGCCCACGGGAGCTCCACCGAAATCACCGGCACGTGCGCAGCCCGCAGCGCCTGTGCGGCCTTGCGATTGAACTCCGGCTTCACCACATGATCGCGCCCACCGAATAGCAGCAGCGTGGGAGGGAGGCCCGGTCGCATATAAGACGACGGCGACGCAATGCGGTACTGCATCAACCGCTGTTGGGGCGTGCCGCCCACCAATGACGTCAGCACCGCGCGCACGCCGATCGGATCCGGGGATGGCAGGTCCATGTAACCCTCGACGAGATCATACGGCGCATAGAGCGCGACCAACGCCCGGAAGTGGAAACCATTCGGAAGGAATGCCGCCAGCTCGGCGAGATGGCCGCCCGACGACCTGCCGAGTATGGCGGCGCGAGCGAGGTCGATGCCCCATACGTCGGCGGAATCCTGGAGGAGCAGCATCCCCCGGATCACGTCATCCGACTGCGCTGGGTACCGCGACATTGGCGCATGCCGATAGTCGATTGCCGCGACGGTGTATCCCTCCGTCGCAAGCGCTCGACTCACATTCTCCGCCTGCCCAGCCGAGCCGCCTTGCCACGCGCCGCCGTAAAGAACAACGACGGTCGGCTGCAGCTTGTGCTGAGGCAGCGAATAGAGGCGCATCGTCAGGCGTTCGCCATCCGGCGCCGCGTATCCGATCGTCCGTTCCATCACGTCAGGACTCGTAGGGAGGCCCGCGAGCGCGGCCATCAGCGAGAAGCGTGGAGGCGGGCCCGCGGTGCCGAGCTGTTCGTTCGCCGCCGTGGCGACCCGTGTGTACTGCGTGAGCGGACGCACGGCGAGGCATGCGGAGAGGAGCAGCACGGCGAGCGTCGCGTAGCGCAGGCGACGGGACGGCCGCAGGATCCGGCTCGCTGGTAAGCACCAGAGCAGGTCCGCAATCACCAGCAGAGGCGAATACTCCGACGCACCCACCGCGAGTGGAAAGAGCGCCATGTTGAACGGCGGGACCAGAACCATCGCCGACAGCAGCACGAGCACCGCCGCAACGACGAGCGTTGCCAAGCGGCCATACCGCCGTGCGGCGGACGTGGGTGGTTCAGGAGCTGTCATGTCCAGGAGTGGAGAGTCGAGGCAATCTGGGCGGCTGGGAAGGCAGTGGCAACGCACTGGTACGCCTCTTGACGTTTCGCACCGGCCGCAGCCGTCCGAATGCACTTTCACTCTCGAACGCCGAATGGAGCAACGCTGGCCTGATACCCTCTGGATCGCCCGCCATGGCGAGAGCGCCGGCAACGTGGCGCGCGACGCCGCGTGTGCCGCAGGACTTCCCACGATCGACATCGCCGAACGTGACGTCGACATCCCGCTGAGTGCGGTGGGAGAGACACAGTCGTCGGCGCTGGGCCGATGGTTCGCCGAACGACCCGAGGATGAGCGACCGTGCGTCGTCCTCGTTTCTCCAGACCTTCGCGCGCGGCACACCGCCGCACTGATCGAGGAAGCGGGAGGCCTCGTCAGGCCATCGACCGTGATTGTCGACGAGCGTCTGCGCGAGAAGGAGTTCGGCATCCTCGATCGGCTCACGCGCATCGGCATCGAGCAGCGCTTCCCCGAGCAAGCCGAGATGCGCACGCGGCTCGGCAAGTTCTACCATCGGCCGCCGGGTGGTGAGAGCTGGTGCGACGTCATCCTCCGTCTTCGCAGCGTGGTCGATACGATCAGCCTGCACCACAGTGGACGGGGCAAGCGCGTACTCGTCGTCGCCCATCAGGTGATCGTGCTGTGCTTTCGCTATCTGCTCGAGGGTTTGGACGAGGCGCAGATTCTCGCCATCGACCGCGAGGGCGACGTCGCGCATTGTGGGGTGACCGCGTACGGCCTGAGCAGCGATGAGTCGCCGAAAGCGGCGCTGAAGCTCCGCGAATACAACTTTGTCGCACCTCTCGAGCAGTCGGGCGCGCCGTGACGTCTCGTCCCGATGCGCCGGTCGCGGTGAAGTGAGGCGTCCTACTTCTTCGCGTGTCGAGACCGAATCAGCTTCTTCAGCATGGCGATCTGACCGCCGTGATACGCGTCGTGCTCCACGATGCCACGCAGCATCGTCGCCGCATCGTAGGCCTGACCCGGGACTGTTTCTGCGAGGTGCTGCTCGTCGACGGCGGCGACCGCGCGCGTGAGTGAGCGGTGCGCTTCGAGGCATGCCGCGACCGCCGAGGTCCAGGTGTTCTCGTTCGTGGTGTCGACGTCGGGCCATTGCTCCGCTTCGTCTGGCACCGCTGGTTCACCGGCGAAGCGACGCTCGGCAACGGCGGTCCATGCGCCGATGTGTCCGACCAGCTCCGCGATGGTGTGTACGTCGTCGAATGGTCGCTCGGCCGCCTCGGTGAACGTGACGTCCGTGAGCAGCTCGGAAAGTGCTGCGCCGTGCCATGCTGGGCCGGTGAAGGCCTGGCTGATGCGTGTCGAGAGCGATGTGGGATTCGGCATTGTCTCGTCTACGAATGTTTGTGCGCTATCGAGAAAAACGTTCGATCCGCGCCAACAACGTACAACGAAATACCCGACACTATAGTTCAGAATGCCGAAGCGCCCGTCAAATACGCGAATGGTCCTCCGCGCGATCGTGCGTCGCTGCCCCAATTGCGGATCGAGGGGCATCTTCTCGAGCTTCACGACGCTGCGTGACAATTGCCCTTCGTGCGGTTTACGCCTCCGGCGCGGCGAGAACGACTATTTCATCGGCGCGTACCTGCTGAATCTCGTCGCGGTCGAGATACTCTTTGCGCTGCTCCTCGGCGGTGTCGTGATCGCGACGTACCCGGACACACCGTGGACGCTGCTTCAGTGGGGCGCGATCGTCCTGATTCTCGGTGGGGCGGTGGTCTGCTATCCGTTCGCGGTGTCGCTGTGGCTTGCCGCCGACCTCATCTTTCGCCCGCTGACGGATCAGGAGCTTGCATGGCATCGCGAGGGAGGCTCGGCCGATCGCGAGCTGCCGCACCTGTGAAGCGTGACTCCACTGATCGCGCCGGGCCACGCGATCCCAGCGCTACGCCGATGAGCACAGTCGTCTCCCTCATGCTGGCCGTGCCGGACGCATCAGCCGCCGTCGCGTGGTACACGCGTGCGCTCGGGGCGAGACGGTTGTGGAGCCTTGGCTCCGTCGCCGATCTTCGTCGTTAGCCGGCAAAGTCGAACACAAGTGGCTCGTCGGCGATACTTCGCCGCTAAGAAATTGCCGTTAAGGGCCGTTAAGGGCGCTTTCGTCTCGAGGGCGAGATTCGATCGCCATTCAAGGTGCACAACAACCGCAGAGCTGTCAGTTGACAGCCATCAGCGTCAGTTTCCAGTCGAGCGTAAAAACTGGTTTTCCGCTTGACTACTCACGGACGCTGAAAGCTGTGAACTGATTGCTCTGCGGTTGCGGTGCACACATTGGGCGAGCAGTCCTCAAACCAGACATTCCCCGACTCCGGCGTCTAGTCGCTTCAGTCGCGTGGGCGAAGTGTGCGCACTCGGGCGCGAGTCGCCGTTTGGGGTCTACGGCTCCCCGTGACTCCTATGCCATTCCCAGTACTCGCGTACAGTGTACAGGGTACGCCCTTCCAGCAGTTGCACCCGGCGGGCATGGCCTGTACCCTCCATAAGGCGTGTTGTCCGCCTCCCATCCGCGGAAAGGACCGAGTCCACCAGAGTAGTTCCTGAGCGTTCGACGATTTCCTCGAACCTCCTTCGCCCGACGCAAGCGGACCCCGGGCATTTTAGGAGGCTCGTCATGCCCACACGTCGGCTGCCCGTTCGTCCGGACCTCGATCAGCTCCGGCATCAGGCGAAGGACCTGCTCCGCTCCATCCGTTCCGGCGACATCGATGCCATCGCGGAGCTGGCGGAGCACCACCGGCGCGACATCGATTCAGCAGGCGCGAAGCTCGCGGACGCGCAACTCGTATTGGCACGCAGCTACGGCGCGCCGAGTTGGATGCGACTCGCGCAGAGCGCGAGGCTCATCGACGCGATCTGGGAGGACGACGTCGCCGCCGTGCGCGCGCTCGTCACCAGCAATCCCCACCTGATTCACGAAGATGCGCGCGTGGTGAAGAGCAACTGGGGTCCGCCGATGTCCTACGCCGCGAACCTCCCGCCGAGATGGGCTGCGGCGATCCGGTGAATGCGCCGGTCGGCACGCCGCTCGGCGGTACGACGCTGTTGCACATGTGCGTGGACTACGATGACTTTGAGATCGCGCAGTGGCTCATCGCGCGCGGCGCGGACGTCAATGAGCGGTCAGACGTCGACGCAGATGGTTTCGGCGGCTACACGGCCCTGTTCTGCAGTGTCGTATCGCAGCCGAGCTTCTGGATGAACTATCAAGGGCGACCACTTGTCGCGCCGTTCACGGAGCTGCTGCTGGCGCACGGCGCCGACGTCAATGTGCGTGCATCGATCAGGAAGCGACTGCATCCAGGCCACGGTGATTCGACGGCCCACGACTATCGCGACGTGACAGCATTGTCGTGGGGGCGGCGCTTTCATGCCCGGGTCTTCGTGAGCGAGCCGGCAATGAGGCTGATCGAGGTTGCTGGAGGGGTGGGATGAACTTCGGAAGCCCAAACCACAGGACTAAGTACCGAGTACCCGAGTACCTGAGTACGAAGTATTTCAAAACGTGAGCGGGCGAGACGGCGCCTTGACTTGGAACGATTTGCGCTTGCGTGAATACTTCGTACTTCGGTACTGAAGTACTTGGTACTTAGTCCTGTGGTATGGGCTTCCGGCTCAGGTACACTCCGCAAAGGCTGACCGCCGCCGCCGTCATCAGCCACCACGCCGGCGCCGCCTTGTTCCCCGTCCGCTCAATCAGGTACGTACAAATCGCCGGCGTGAATCCGCCGAATACCGCCGTCGCGAGACTGTACGCGAGCGAGAAACCCGCCGTGCGCACACTCGCCGGCATCAGCTCCACCAACAGCGGTACCATGCCGCCATTGTAGAAGCCGAATAGCGCCGAGAACCACAGCTCCACCGCGAGCAGGTGTCCGAAACTCGGCGACCCCACCAGCCATATCATCGCCGGGTACGCGGTGACCAGCGCCAGGATCGGCACCAGCGTCACGAGCGGCCGACGACCAATCCGATCCGAAAGACTCCCCGCAATCGGCAGCCACGCGAAGTTCGACAGCCCCACACACAGCGTCACGAGGAACGCCGAGCGAGCGTCGAGATGCAGCGCCTGCCTGCCGAACGTCGGCGTGTAGGCCGTGATGAGGTAGAACGTCGTCGTCGTGAAGACTACCAGCATCATTCCGCTCAGCACGATGCGCCAATTCTCCGCGACCACGCGGAAGACCTCGGCCGCACTGCGCGCGTGATGCTGCATCTTCTGGAATGCCGCCGTCTCCTCGAGCGAACGTCGCAGGAAGAGAATGACCGGGATGATCAGGCACCCGATGATCAGCGGAATTCGCCAACCCCACGCGCCCATCTGCTCCGCGGTGATGAGACCAGTGAGCACCAGCGCGATCAGCGCCGTGAACACGACCGCCAACTGCTGACTCGCCGATTGCCACGAGCAGTAAAAGCCGCGTCGCCCGGGCGTCGCAATCTCTGCGAGATACACCGAGACACCACCGAGCTCCACTCCAGCCGAGAGGCCCTGGAGCAACCGTCCAATCACCACGATCACCGGTGCAGCGAGACCGATCGTCGCATACGACGGCGTCGCGGCAATCGTCAGCGTGCCCACCGCCATGAGGCCGAGCGTGACGATGAGCCCCTGTCGCCGGCCCTTTCGATCGATGTAGGCGCCGAGTACGATGGCGCCAATGGGCCGCATGAGGTATCCGGCACCGAACGTCATCAGCGACAGCATCAGCGACGCGAACTCGCTTGCCACGGGAAAGAACGTCTTGCCGATGTACACGGCGTAATAGCCGTATACGATGAAGTCGTACATCTCGAGGAAATTGCCGCTGGCGACGCGAAGGACTGCGCCGAGCTTTGGTCGCTCACCCACAGAACGATCGGGCGTGGCGGTCACCGATGCGCCGGTGCAAGAGGCAGCACAATGTGCGACGGATACGCCGCGCTGTGATGAATGGTGTTGTCCGCCGTGACCATGCGTCGATTGAGTCCAAGCGGCTCGCCGGTATTCGGATTGGCGTCGAAGCGCGGAAAGTTGCTGCTCGAGATATCGACCCGAATGCGATGTCCCTTCTTGAACACATTCGCCGTGGGAAACGGATCGATCGGAAACGAATAGACCCTTCCGGGCACGAGCATCACCGCATGGTCGCGCGTGGCGCGATAGCGGCCACGGATGATCGCATCCGTGATGTTCAGGTCGTAACCCTCCGGCCAATCCGCGCTTGGCGGATACACGTCGATCAGCTTCGCGGTGAAATCCGTGTCGGTGCGATTGGTGGACGCAAACAGCTCGACGTGAATCGGGCCGATCACTTCCATGTCCTGCTCGAGGGGTGCGGTCTGGAAGACGACCACGTCAGCGCGCGACCGCAGTGGCAGGTACGGCGGCTGCGACGGCGGAAAGCGCGGATCCTCACGCTGGTCGTACGCGCCATCCTTCAACCGTGCCGACGATCCGCCACCGACCGTTGGCACCGGGTGCCGTGGATCGAATGTGAAAGTCGTGCTCGCGCTCTTCTCGCTCGGCTTCGCCGGAGAGAGCGTCCCGTCGGCGTGGAAGTAGAACGACACGTTCCGGGTGCCCGCCAAAGGCCACGTCGTCTCATTGCGCCAATAGCCGCCGTGCGACAAGCGACCCGCGGCATCCTTGCGTCCGTCGCCCGTTCCCATCACAAAGATCCGGACCGGCGCATCTTTCTCCGCGCCAGTGGGCTGTCCCTTCAGGTAGTGGTCGAACCAGCGAAGATGAAAGTCGCCGTCGAAGTCGGGAATCGCCGCTGCCGCACCGAAATCGACGTCGCCCGCATATGAAAGCGTGTCGCCGTGATGCACCCATGGGCCGACAAGCAACCGCTGCGGCGACTTCTTCAGCTTCGAGAGTCCCATATAGTTCTCGAACGTGCCCGCGAGGAAGATGTCGTACCATCCGCCGATCTGGAGCATCGGAATGTCCGACGTCTGCGCGTAGTGCTCCGACCAGTTCATCATCGGATCCTTCCAGAACGCGTCATAGTCCGCGTGTTGGTAGAAATCGAGATACCAGCCCTCGTACTCCGGCACCACCGACAGCGGGTTCAGCCCGCGACGCATGGGCTGCACGTTGTACCAGTCCTCGACCTTCTCCTTCTCCGTGAGCAGCCTCTTCACCGACGCGTTCGGAGCGTCGGCCGCGAGCTGGCTCCACGCCCATGTGAGCTGTCGCCCCATCTCGTAGGTGCCGCGATATCGAACGCCATGATCCCACGCGTTCGACATGCCGCCCATGTTGACGACGAGCGTCTTGAGCGACGGCGGATGCAGCTGCGCCGCGCCCGCTTCCATGTGCGCGGCAAACGACGTCCCCCACATGCCGACGGAGCCATTCGAGTACGCCTGCTTCGCGAGCCATTCGATGGTGTCGTAGCCATCGGTGGCGTCGATGGGCTGCACCTTCAGGAACTTGCCTTCCGACTTGTAGCGGCCTCGCGTATCCTGCACGACCACGACGTAGCCGTGCCGAGTGAGGTATTCGGCATTCGTCTGCGCTTTCGATTTGTCGTACGGCGTGCGCTGGAGCAACACCGGCAAGCGCTCGGCGATCGCTGTGCCGTTGCGCGCGGGACGATAGACGTCCGTCGCCATGTGGAGTCCGTCGCGGACCGGAATCATGACGTTTCGTTCGACGACGAGATCGTTCGCGGCGGTCGCCTGGGCGCGAACACTGGGAGGCGTTGCGAGCACCGCCACGGCGAGGACGATCGCGCGCGCTGAGTCTGGAATCATCGGCCGAAGTTGTCGGGCGACGGGGGGTGCAGCAAGACGGCGGGCGGCGGGGGTTTCGGAGACACGCGTCGATCGCGAGAATGCAGCTCACTACTGCCGTTCGCGGCACGCCCGTGGATGCAGGACAGGAGAGACATGTCCCGACTTCGCTTCACGATTTCGATGTCGCTCGACGGATTCAGCGCCGGCCCCGACCAGAGCGTCGAACATCCACTCGGTGTCGGTAGCGAGCGACTGCATGAGTGGGCGTTCGCGCTGAAGATCTTCCGCGAGATGCACGGCATGGACGGCGGCGAGGTGAACGACAGCACGGCCGTCGTCGAGGAGTCGCTCGCGAACATCGGTGCGACAATCATGGGCCGGAACATGTTCGGCGGCCATCCCGGACCGTGGGACGTGAAGCAGCCGTGGAACGGCTGGTGGGGCGCCGAGCCACCGTATCATCATCCCGTGTTCGTCCTCACGCACTATCCGCGCGCGCCGCTGCACCTGGAAGGCACGACCTTCACATTCATCACCGAAGGAATCGACGTCGCGCTCCAGAAGGCGCGGCACGCCGCCGCCGGCAAGGACGTTTCACTCGCGGGCGGCGCGAAGGCGTTTCAAGAATACTTTCGCGCCGGCCTGGTCGACGAAATGCTGATCAACATCGCACCGATCCTCATCGGCAGCGGAGAGCGGCTGTTCGAGAGGATTGGGCACGACCTTCGCGGGATGAAGCTGGTGCGCACTGTAGCTACTCCATTGGTGACGCACCTGAAGTTCGCGAAGACGGGAGGATAGGATGATGGGAAGATAGAAACTCCTATCCTCCTATCGTCCTATCATCCTATCTTCCCGTACCACCCACCCCACCGACATATGAAGCACGGTCCGACGATGAGACGAGTATTGCTTGGAGTGGCCGTCGCCGCCGCGTCGGCGCTCGCTTGCGGCGAGCTCACCCCGGGACCAGGCAACCTCGCGGGGTCGTACCTCCCGTCCCTTTTCCTCATCACGCCCACCGGCCAGCCACAGATAGATGTGTTGCTGCAAGGAGGTTCGCTGAACATCGCGATCACCGCCTCCAATACGACATCCGGCCAACTCTCGCTCCCCGCGACCGTCACCGGGACCACACCACTGCTGGCGCTGATGACCGGCGACGCGGTCGTGACCGGGAGCACGCTCCAGTTTCAGCAGAACGCCGACACGTTCATTCGCAATCTCACGTGGACCGTCAAGCGCGACACGCTCGAGGTAGTCAATCAGGTCGTGGGCGGGGCGAGCTACACCATCAAGATGCCGAAGCGCTAGAACCCCGTCACGCCACATTCGAGGAAGCGTCACCATGCTGATGTCAGTACGGCGCCTGCGCCGAACGGCCCGGGAGATGGTCCCGGTCGTGCTCGCGATAGTCCTGCTGTCGTTCGTCGCGGAAACCGCCGGCGCGCAACGCAGGGTGCTCGTCTACACGCGCAACTACACGCCCGACGGAAAGGGCTACGTCCACGACAACATCGCCGCGAGTGTCGCGGCCATAAGAAAGATGGGCGCCGAGAAGGGCTTTGCCGTCGATGTCTCGGATGACCCGAGCGCTTTCACCGACGCGAACCTCAAGCAGTACTCGGCACTCGTGTTCTCGAACAGCAACAACGAAGCGTTTTCGACGGAGCCGCAGAAGGACGCGTTCAAGCGGTACATCCAGGGCGGTGGCGGCTTCGTCGGCATCCACTCCGCGTCCGGATCACAGCGCGACTGGCCGTACTTCTGGTCGGTGGTGGGCGGGAAGTTTGTCGAGCATCCGAAGCTTCAGCCATTCGTCGTGCATGTCGTGGACTCGGCACACGTCATCGCGAAGGACCTGCCCGCTGAATTTCCGTGGACCGATGAAGCCTACTTCACCGATCACGTCAATCCGGGCATTCATCCGGTGCTCGTGATCGACCGGAAGCAATTGCTCTATACCAGTGCCATGAAGAGCGACCCCGAGAGCTACCGCAATCCGCTGCCGCTCGCATGGTGGCAGAAGTTCGACGGCGGCCGCGAGTACTACATCGCGCTCGGACACAACAAGGCGGACTATGAGAATCCGCTCCTTTACGGCCTCATCGAGAACGGGATCGTCTGGGCGATGACGCCGTAGTGCGCTGCCGGTCGACGTAGTCGCGGAACATGCCGACGCTCGCATCGAACGCATCGATGCGGCGTTCCGTTCGGGCCAGCATGACGCCGCCTTCCATCGTCGTCAGCGCGAGGATGGCGAGCGCTCGCCGGTCGACCGATCGAGGGATGCGGCTGGTCTCGTCGTCGAAACATGCTTCGATCGCGCTGACCCATGCGTTGAAGTTTGCGGCGAGCAGCTTCCGCACAGGCTCGTCCGGCTCGTGCAACTCGAGCGCGAGGCTTCCGATCGGACAGCCGTAGGTCTCGTGCGTGGAGACCAGCGCGCCGCGGTATGCCGCGAGCAGCGCGAAGACCCGCTCGACGGGGTCGTCCACGCCGAGCCAGGCGGGTTGAAGCAGCATCGGCTCGATGCCGGCGAGGTACAGCTCCAGGGCCCTGGGCCCATCGCTGGGCTGGGGCACGACGGGCTTGGGCCTGGGCCGGGGCCTGGGCTTGGGCCTAGGCGCGAGCAGGGCCGGAGCAAGCTGATTTTGCCCGAGCCCGAGCCCGGGCCCAAGCCCGAGCCCCCGTTTGCTCAAGCCCCGTTGTTAGCCCAGGGCCCAGGGCCCGGCTTTTTATTTGAGCATTGGCCCGACGAAATGCCAGACAATCGCCGCGAGACCGATGATGAGCACCACGTGGATGATTCCGCCGAGCACTTTGCGCATCAGCATGAACCCGAGCAGCCAGACGACAAGCAGGACGATGCCGATGGTGAGGATCATGATGACGCTCCGTTAGAAGTCGTTTGCCAGCTGCGATCCGGACGCCTGTGCGCGCCGTAAGAATCTGCCGGAACCTCGAGAGCCGGGAACCCGGCTTGCGCCATGCCGGTTGTTCGCGAAGCTTCCCTTCCGTCGGGACGCTTACGGAATTCCGCCACCCCTTGAGGCATTGGGCGAATGATAACGCAGAAGATCTCTCCGTTTCCCTGGTTCGACAGTCAGGCTGAAGAGGCCGCGACATTCTCTACGGGTGTCTTCCCCAACGCGCGTTCGAAGTGATGATGTCGATGAAGAAGCTCGACATCGTGGCAATGGCACTTGCCGCCGTGGTTCTTCACACGCCTACTGGACGAGCGCAGGCGGTCGTCCCGCTCGAGCACGCGCATGCGCATAACGACTACGAGCACGCGCGACCGCTCATGGAGGCGCTCGAGCATGGCTTCACCAGCATCGAGGCGGACATCTACCTGGTCGACGGGCAGCTCCTCGTTGCGCATGACCGCGACAAGGTGGATCGCGCACGCACGCTCGAGTCGCTGTACCTCGATCCGCTGCGCGCCATCATTCGGCAGCGTGGCGGCTCGGTGTATGCCACGCCATATCCGGTCACGTTGCTGATCGACATCAAGTCCGACTCGCAATCCACGTACGTCGCGCTCGACACCGTGCTGCGGCGATATGCCGACATCCTCACCATCTTCGCCGACACGCTCGTCATCAAGGGTCCGGTCGTCGCGGTGATGTCGGGAGAACGCGCACTCTCCACGGTACGCAAGGCGCGCGTGAGGTTCGCCGGGCTCGACGGACGGCTCGCCGACCTCGACTCGTCGCGGAAGTTTCCAGCGCGCGTCATGCCCCTCATCAGTGACAACTGGGACAAGGTCACGAAGTGGAAGGGCGAAGGCGCGCCTCCGCCAACCATTCGCGCAGATATCGAACGGATCGTGGCGCGCGCCCATCGGCACGGACAACGCGTTCGCTTCTGGGCCACGCCGGACACCGAAGCGGTGTGGGCTGTGCTCCGCGCCGCCGGAGTGGATCTCATCGGCGCCGATGACCTCGATGGGCTTCGCAGCTCCATGTTGCACCACGGCGCTTCGCCGGCACCCGAGCGGTTCGAATGACGCCCTATACGACTCTCATTTCCACCGATGACCTGGCGGCGCACCTGGAGGCCAGTGCGTATCTGGTGGTCGACTGTCGCTTCAACCTCGAGGACGTCGGGTCCGGGCGACGCGAGTACGAGGCCGCTCACATTCCCGGCGCGGTGTACGCGCACCTGAACGACGATCTCGCCAGCGCACCCGATGGCAAGAACGGACGACATCCGCTCCCCGACGCCGCCGCGTTCGCGCGGACACTCGGTCGTTTTGGAATCGGCAATGGAACGCAGGTGATCGCGTACGATCAGGATGCGGGAATGTACGCCAGCCGTCTCTGGTGGATGCTGCGTTGGTTGGGACACGAGAAGGCCGCAGTTCTCGACGGCGGCTTCGCCAAGTGGAGCGCCGAAGGGCGCCCGACGGCGTCCGGCGTCGAGCGCAGGCTCGCCCGCTCATTCACCGGAGTGCCGCGGAGCGAGATGGTCGTATCAGCCGCTGATATCGGCGCCGGCACGCTGCTGCTCGACGCGCGCGCGCCCGAGCGCTTCCGCGGCGACGTCGAGCCGATCGATCACGTCGCTGGCCACATCCCCGGCGCGCGCAATCATTTCTACCAGTCGAACCTTTCCGCGAACGGCGTCTTCCGTCCCGCTGACGAGCTCCGCGCGCAACTTACGAGGGTCCTCGGCGACACCTCACCAGAGGGCCTCGTTTGTTACTGCGGATCGGGCGTCTCCGCCTGTCACAACCTGCTCGCGCTGGAGCACGCCGGCTTGCATGGCGCTCGACTCTATCCGGGCTCGTGGAGCGAGTGGTCGAGCGACCCATCGCGTCCCGTTGAGCGGCCATAAAACCGATCGTGGCGATGACATGAGTAACACGGAGTGGTGGCAGCGCGGCCCGATTCCCGATGTGAGCGACGCGTTTCAGCCTGTCGCGCACATCCTGCTTCAGGTGCGCGAGAGCGTTCACGAGCTCGTGAGTGGCTTGACCGGTGCCGAATGGAACGCGCGCCCCGCCGGTATCGCATCGGCGGCCTTCCACGTGCGACACATCACGGGCGTCGTCGATCGCCTCTTCACCTACGCACGCGGCGAGTCGTTGACCGACGACCAGTTCGCGTCGCTTCGAGGAGAAGGCGATCCTCTCGCCCTCGCCGATGTGCCAGCGGTGCTCGGTGCGCTCGACAAACGCATCGATCTCGCCCTGGCCCAACTTCGTGCGACGGATCCGACGACGCTCGGCGCCTTCCGCGGGGTCGGTCGTGCGCAGCTTCCATCAACGGTGATCGGCTGCCTGGTGCATGGCGCCGAGCATTCGATGCGGCACGTAGGTCAGCTGTCGGTGACCGTTCGCGTGGTGCGTAGCGGATCAACGTGAATTGAGTTGTCCACCGATGAAAAGACGTTGTTCGTGGGCATCGCGAATCTACGCGAATTTAGCGAATCTTTCGAGACGACGAATGCCCGTTGGGGCACCAGGACTCTGCGCCGATGATTCAAAGATGCGAAGGTGGAATGGCCGTATTGCATAGCGTGCACACCGCCTGTCGAACTACTGCGGAGTGATTCGCCATATTCGCGAAGATTCGCGCTAAACACGATCAACGTGTTTTCGCTCCCAACTTTCAACCAAGAAACCGCCGCGCCACCTGTTCCAAACGGTCGTCGCCCGCCAGCTCGGCCTCGACAAGGATCTTCGAGACATACGGCCGGAGCGCCGCCTCTCCCCAGTAGTAGCCCGTGGCACGCTCGGCCAGCTGCGTCTCGTTGACGCGCGCCGCCTCGAGCAGCGCCCGTGCAGCGGCGGCGTCATAGCCGGGGTCATCACGCTCCGGCAGGTCATAGTTGCGGCGGGGCATCTCGCCTTCCGCATCGTCCCTCAGAAATGCACGCGACATCTGTCCCTCCGGTAGCGGTCGATACCAGGCATGTACAAGAACGAGTCCGGCAAGCCGGGGGGCTGAGTATACGCCCACAGACGCCTTGCGCGCGACGGCGGGCAACGCAGCGCGACTGGTCGGATGCCGGGATTCCCGTACCTTTCCGCACCATGATCACCCGTACCGTTCGCCTGTCGTTCGCCCTGGCCGCTGACTCGGAAGCGGCGGCCATCGCGGTGCTGCGTGTCGCGACGGCAACTGACCTCACCGAGCGGTTCGGGCGCGGGCACTGGTCGGGCGAGACGACCGAGCGCGGCGTGATCGCCGGCATGCGCGAGGCGAAGATCTGGATCGCGCGACGCGGCTCATCGATCGTGGGAACGTTTCGCCTGTCGACGGCGAAGCCCTGGGCGATCGACCCGGCGTACTTTTCCGCATCCAGGCACCCCCTGTATCTCACCGACATGGCGGTGCGCCCCGACCTTCAGGGGCGCGGCATCGGACGTCGCTGTCTCGCGAAGGCGGTCGAGATGGCGGCAGCGTGGCCGTCGAACGCCATCCGGCTCGATGCGTACGATGCGGACGCCGGGGCGGGAGCGTTCTACGAGAAGTGCGAGTTTCGCGAGGTGGGGCGCGTGGCGTATCGTGGCGTTCCGCTCGTGTACTATGAACGATTGATCTGACGGCCAAACAAGGAGTTCTTTGCATGAGCTACTCGGGACCAGTCATGGATTCCCCGCCGCCGCGACAGACGGCGCGCGTGCGCTCCGTTCAGGTGGCGAAGGCCGGCGTGAGCTTCGGCTCCGCGCTGGCGATCGCGATCTCGTGGAGTCTTCACCATTCGATTGTCTGGGCGATCGTCCACGGGTTTCTCTCGTGGCTCTACATCATCTGGTACGCGATCACCCGATAGCGCTCTTCAGGTTCCGCCTCGAACGGGACAGATTCCAGACGTTGCCTTCAATCGATCGGAGGTTCGCATGTGGCAGCCCGGAAAGCCAAGCCAGAACGAGAACGAGTATTTCGCCCGGCGCGACGCTGAGTGGCTGAAGGAACAGCGCGGTCGGCTCGATGCCGAGCGATCCCTGCGCGACGCCAAGTCGACCGGCATGCTGTGTCCGCGCTGTCAGGGCGACCTGCGGGAACGGACGTTTCACAACGTGCGCATCGACGTCTGCGCCAGCTGCCGCGGCGTCTGGCTCGACGCGGGTGAGATGCACATGCTCGCGCACGTCGAGTCGGACGCGATGCTGGACGTCATTCACGACATCGACACCGTCGCGTCGCCAGATACACCCTGAATACAGGAAGAGCGCGACCGGGTTTCCCGGGTCGCGCCCTCTCGCTACCTGCAGCGAAGGTCCTACGGAACCAGCACCGGGTGTCCTTCCACATCGAGGATCTGGATCGGCGCAATGCCGGTCGCCTTGAGTGGCCCCTCGATGGACGCGCGATCGCCAACGATCACCAGGTTCATGTGGTCGACGTCGATGTACTTCTTCGCCACACGCGTGAGATCGTCCTTCGTGACCGCGTCGATCTTCGACGCGTAGTCCTTGAAGTATGTCTCGGGCAGGTCCTGCGTGTAGATGCTCGAGATGGCACCGGCGATTCCATTCACCGTCGAGAACCGGCTCGGCAGCGACTGGATGAGCGACTGCTTACCCATCGTCAACTCTTCGTCGGTGAAGGGCATGTCGCCCTGCACGCCCTTGAAGTTCGTCATGAACGCGATGAGGGCACTGTCGCTCTTGGCGCTGACGATGCCGCCACCGGCGCGGAATGCACCCGGGCCACGTCCGAACGCGTACGCCGAGCTCGCGCCGTAGCTGTAGGCCTTCACTTCGCGAATGTCGTGATTCAGGCGTGACTGGAACATGCCGCCCAGCAGGCGATTCATCACGCTGAGTGCATAGTAGTCCGGCGTATTGCGCGCTGGGCCAGGCTCGCCGAGTATGAAGACCGACTGCGCCGCCTTCGGCTTATCGACGAGATAGATCGTCCGCTGCTTCGGCGTCGGAACCGGACCGTACGCGAAGGTCGGGCGCTCGCCGCCGGCGGGCCATGCCGCAAGCGTCCTCTCCACGACCGCACGCGCGGTCTTCGGATCGATGTCGCCGCTGACGGTGATGATCGCGCGGCCCGGACGGAAGTACGACTTCGCGAACGACATCACGTCGTCGCGCGTGATCGCCTTGACGGTGCGTTCGGAGAGCACCCGTCCATACGGGTGATCATCCCCGTAGGTGACCTTGGAGAAAACGTTCACCGCGATCGCGTTCGGCTGATCCTTCGCCTGCGTGAGCCCAACGAGCGTACGCGCTCGGTTGCGCTCGAGCGAGGAGTCCGGGAAGGTCGAGTTGAGCAGCATGTCGGCCAGCAGCGCCATGGCGGGCTCGAACTTGTCCTTGAGCGATGTGAAGCTGATCGTGCCCGACTCGCTGCCGACCTGCGCGAAGATCTGCGTGCCGAGCATCTGCTGCGCGTCGGAGAGCTGATCCGCGGTCTTTGTCTTGGTGCCTTCGCTGAGCATCTGCCCCGCGAATGACGCCACGCCGACCTTGTCCGCAGGCTCGTAGCTCGACGCGCCGCCCACGAAGTCGATGTTCACCGCGATGAGCGGCAGGTCGCGTTTCTTGACGACGAGGAGATCGGCCCCGTTCGCGAGCTTCGTCTTCGTCCACGTGGGAACGCGGAGCGGCACCGACTTGCCGACGGCGGGCTCCTTGTCCCGGTCGAGCTTCTGCGCCGAAACGCTCTGGGCCATGCCGAAAGTAAGCAACGCAAACGCGAGTGCGGCGCGCGCGCCTGCCTGGTAGGTGCGGGCGATCATCACTTGTCTCCCATGATGTAGTGTCCGCCATCCGGCGCGACGGTAACCTTGGTGCTCTTCGCGGCCATCGACGCATCGTCAGTCTTCCCGACGGGTACGATGCTCAGCACGACGCGTCCGGCGGTGAGGTACTTGTTCGCGACGTGCTTCACGTCGGCGGCGCTGACGCTCCTGAACTTGTCGTAGTCGCGCTTGTAGCGGGCAGCGTCGCCGTGAAAGACGAGGCCGTCGAGGAGAATGTCCGCCTTGCCGAGGTTCGCCTGGAGCTGCGAGACGTAGGCGAACTCGATGAGTGCCGACGTCTTCGCGATCTCTTCGGATGTCGGCCCTTCCTGCTTGAAGCGCGTGAGCACCGAGTCGGTGCTTGCTTCGAGCTCGGCCAGAGGGTGTCCGGGGCGCGGCGTGATGATCATGCCGAAGGTGCCCGCGTTCTCGTTGCCGCGGTTGAATGCGTTGACATTCGCCGCGCTCTGGTTGTCGTAGACGAGCGACTTGGTGACGCGCGCCGTGCGTGAACCGGCGAGGATCTGCGCCAGGAACTGGAGCGCATAGACGTCATCGTTGTCGTCGCCGACACTCGGCCACGTCATGTAAAGCCGCGGGATCTGCACGCGATCCTCGAATACCAGCCGCTTTTCGGATGAAAGCGATACCGCTGCAACCTTGGGCCGCACAACGGGTGCGCCCTTCTTCAGGTCGCCGAAGTATTTCGTCACCCAGGCTTTCGCCTGCGCCGGCTGGAAGTCGCCGACAATGGCGATCGTCGCGTTCGACGGCGCGTAGTACTGGCGGAAGAACTGCTTCACGTCGTCCACGCCGGCCTTCTGGAGATCCGTCATGTACCCGACGACCGGCCACGAGTACGGATTGGATTCGGGATAGAGCGCCGTCTCGGAGATCTCGAACGCCCGCCCGTAGGGCACGTTGTCCGTGCGCTGACGTCGCTCGTTCTGCACGATGTCGCGCTGTGCCTTGAACTTCGCTTCGTCGAGCTTGTCGAGAAGGAACCCCATGCGATCCGCCTCGAGCCACAATTCGCTCTCGAGATAGTTCGCGGGCACCAGCTCGTAGTAGTTCGTGCGGTCGTTGGTGGTCGAACCGTTGTTCGTACCGCCGACGCCTTCGGTGAGGCGGTCGTGCGTGCCATAGGGAACGTGACCCGAGCCGGTGAACATCACGTGCTCGAACATGTGCGCGAACCCGGTGCGACCGGCCACTTCGTTCTTGGAGCCAACGTGGTACCAGACGTCTACCGCGACCTGCGGGACGGAATGGTCAGGAGCGAGGATGACTTCCAGGCCATTCGGCAGCGTCATGCGCTCGAACGGAATGTTGACGCTGCTCTTAGATTGCGCCAACGCAGGCGAGGCAGCCGCAATCGCGACCAACGTTGCCAGGTGAAGACTTCGAATTGTTCGCATGTAGACCGGTGGTGGGCGGAATCGCCGGAATCAGGAGGGAGCGACAAAATGGGGTCAGGCGGCCCCGGATACAACAATTGTATGACAACCGGCGCCCCTGTAGGGTTCCATCATCAGCCGCCGTACTCACCCTGTTTCGGGCAGGTGCCCCCATGAGTGACACCCCCTGGGCCGACGTCGACCGCTACCTGATCGACCTGCTCATCCCCGCCGACGACGCCCTCGATCACGCCGCCCAGGCGAGCACGGCCGCGGGTCTTCCGCCCATCGCGGTCACGCCGACCTTCGGCAAGCTGCTCCACATCCTCGCTCGCCTGGTCGGAGCCCGCCGCATCCTCGAGATCGGCACGCTGGGCGGATACAGCACGATCTGGTTGGCACGCGCGGTCGGGCCCGGCGGACGCGTGACTACGCTCGAGCTCGACGCGAAGCACGCTGCTCTCGCGGAGGCGAACATCGCGCATGCCGGGTTGTTGGGCGTGGTCGACATCCGGCTCGGTCGCGCGGCTGAGACGCTCGCGACCATTCACGATGAACGGGGCGCGCCCTATGACATGATCTTCATCGACGCCGACAAGGCTTCGATCCCCGAGTACTTCACGTGGTCGCTTCAGTTGTCGCGCGCCGGATCGTTGATCCTCGTGGATAACGTCATTCGGAACGGCGCAGTAATCGACGGCTCCAGCCCCGATCCGAACATCATTGGGGTTCGGCGATTCAATGAGATGTTGGCGGATGAACCTCGCGTGACGGCGACCACGATTCAGACGGTCGGAGCGAAAGGGTACGATGGAATGACGGTCGCGATCGTGAACGAGTAGCAGGCTTATTCTGGTGTTAACGGCAAGGCGTCAGGAAGCAGGCCTGAATCCCGGTAAAGAGCGAAAGTGCGGAAGTGCGGAAGTGCGGTCTGGGTTCGCTCATCGTCCCTTCTTCTTCGCGCTCTCGATCATCTTGCCCATCCGATTCAACTCCGCATCCGACATCTTCTCGCCCTTGATCGCCAACAGCGCGGCCACTGCCTGCTCCGCCGAGTTGTCGAAGAACGTCTTCAGTAGATGTGACAGCGCCGACTGCCGCGCATCGGTGCGCCGAGCGATTGGCATGTAGACATAGGCGCGTCCTTCCTCTTCGTGCCGGATGTGCCCCTTCGTCTCCAGGATCTTGAGCAGTGCCCGGACCGCCGAGTAGGACGGCGCCTCGGGGAGCCCGTCGAGGACGTCCGC
This sequence comes from Gemmatimonadaceae bacterium, assembly GCA_036844565.1. GTDB lineage: Bacteria > Gemmatimonadota > Gemmatimonadetes > Gemmatimonadales > Gemmatimonadaceae > AG11. Next base: position 147,332 of record DAIUFP010000012.1, read on the forward strand.
GGCCGTCGCCTTTCCGGCGCGGTGGAGGATGTCCATGATCTGCCGCTCTCGGCGGGAGAGGTCCTGTTCGGAAGGCATCGTGGTTCGCCGGGCAAGGGATAAGTGCTAGAATACTAGCATATGCTAGAATATTAGCAATAACTGGACTTTGGCGAGCGGCGCGGGCACTCTTTCCATCCCTCCAACCGGCAGCTTCCCATGCGCTTCCAGACGTGCGTCCTTCTCGCCGCAGCAGTGCTTCCGTCCCTTGCCGCCGCACAGTCGCCGGTCGCCGAGGCGTTCCGTCACAACGCGGCGGACGTCGGGCGGAACCTCATCGGGGCGGCGGAGCGAATGCCGGCCGACAAGTACGACTACAAGCCGACGCCGGCGCAGATGAGCTTCGGCGACATCGTGAACCATCTCTCGATGGGCAACGATTTTCTCTGCGGTGCGATCACGGGCATGAATGCACCGACGCGTGACAAGGTCTCGGTCTCGGACGGCAAGGACGCTCTCGTAAGGCGCCTCCGCGAGACCTTCCAGTTCTGCAACGAGACGCTCGGCCACCTCGACGACTCGAAGCTCTCGGAGCAGCTGACGGTGTTCGGCATGACGATGTCGCGCGCCGGTGTCGAAACGCTGACGACGGGTGACTGGGCGGATCACTACAGCCAAGCCGCAATCTATTTGCGGCTGAATGGCCTCTTGCCACCGACTGCCAAGAAGTGAACTGGACGGGACCGACCGACTCGTGGCCACCGTTCAATGTGCACCGCAACCGCAGAGCTATCAGTCAACGGCCATCAGCGTCAGTTACCAGTTGAGCGTAAGATCGCTTTTGCCGCTTGACTGTCCACTGATGCTGAAAGCTGTTAACTGAAAGCTCTGCGGTTGTTGTGCACACATTGGGTGGCTAATTCCCGATTAACAGCGAGAATGCGTCTTATGGGCTGCGGTTGCTGTGCACACATTGGGCGCACAGTGTTCGACTAACAAAGAAAACCGTTTTCAGTGCTGACGTTTAAGGTGTGAGTCGTTAAGCGCAGTGGCGTTGAAATGATTCGACGAGGCGCTTTTTTGATGTTCGCGACGACACATGGCGTGGGTAACATGTCCTCCGTTGTCAGGGACAGGAGAGATCCGCTTAACGAATCAGCGTCTCTCCGGTCATGGCTCGCCGAGCCCCGTTTGGGCTTGGCGCGCTTCCCTGACTCCTCTGGAGGAGAGAGCCATGAAAGCACCAGCCAGCTCACCCACGAAGTTCCCCCTCCCGCAGTTCCGCTTCAAGCGCGTCACCATGATTGGCCTGGGATTCCTGCTCGCGTCGTGTCGCGAGAATCTCACGCAGCCCACTGAGCATCTTGGCACGCCCGATCTGAGTCGCCTCGGCGCATCACCGGATATCGTCGTCATGGAACGGACGACGACCGATGCCGCGGACGTGGGCAAAACCGCAGTCGTCCGTACGTCGAGGGAAGTCCTGACGCCGCAGGTACGGATTGCGGGGCGGAGCTCGCTCGTTCGCGCATCCACGTCATCGGGCACCACGACGCCGCCGGGGGGATTGCCCCGCCCGCCACTCTCATTGCCCGCGCGCCGCGAAGTCGGCATCTGCAACGCACTCCCGGCGTGGACCGAGAGAACAAAAGGCGCGAATGGCCGCGACCTCCTGCTCGCCGGCGTCGGCGATGCGCCCGCATCGAGCATCAAGATCACGCAAGACGACGGATCCGTCTGGAACGTGCAGCGCAGCTGGACGCGAACCGCCACGAGCTGGCAGCTCGACCGTCAGGTGACGTCTGGCTCGCGCGGATACCACGACATCGTCGCGTACCGCCACGAGAACTCGGCTGGACAGCCCGTGAACAATGCGCTTCCCGTGTCGACGTGCACCGGTCAGCAGCCGCTCGTGGGACAGGCGTCCCTCTCGGCATCGCACAGCTTTTACCCGGCATACTCCGGTGCTCTCTATTCGAAGCTCGTCCCGGGTTCGGGCGTGTCGGCGGACGACGGGTGCTGGGACAACTTCGGAGATCCGTGCTACGACAAGAGAATCTCCGTTTACAAGTCGGACCTCGCTCTCATTGGTTATGCGACCGCAATGACGCTTGCGTGCGTGTCGCCGGCAACCGTCCTCGTGATACCGTGCGTTGCTGCCACCAGCCTGTATTTCATCGGGATTGCCAATCTTGCCCTTGATCAGGCGGCCCTTCAGAACTGCATAGCGGAGGCGGCTCAGCCCAAGGGTAACGAGCTGTCTGTCGGCATTGACGCGGCTTCGACTCTCGCTGCGTCACCCACGCATGCTGCACTCTCGGTTGCCGGAATCGGTGCCACAACGCTGAACGACTGTGGCAGCAGCAGCGCCTCGTCAGGCACGCACTGCCAGTGGGCCACGTTTGAAATTTCTTATGATGGCGGCGAGACATGGAACTACTTCGCGTCATTCCTGCTGTGCGACAACGCGAGCTGAGCGTCATCTAAGCGTCATCTAACATTTGCCTATTCCCGGCTGAGGCTCTTCGTGCTAAACATTGGTGCGAAGAGCCTCGCCCGTCCCTCGCCACCGTGGAGCAACATGCAACAGCAAACCATGCGACAGTTCACGCTCGCCTGCTGCATACTCGGCACCGCAGTATTCTTCGGCGCCGCTTCAGTGCGCGCTCTGGGCCTGATCGGTGTGCCAGCCACATCGCTGAAGCTCGCGTCGAGCAGCATCATGATTCTCACGCTCGTGCTTCAACTCGCTTTCGTCATTGCGCAGTTGTCACCTGCCGGTCGAGCTCCTGTTCCCCTCAGGGGGTTCGGGTCCGATGCGTGGCCGTCCGTCCTCATCGCCACCGGAATGCCCGCCGTGTTCTGGCACAACCTGGCGGGCTTTGCGGGATCGCCCATCAACCTGATCATGCCCGGCTTTGTAACACCCATGGTGACCATGGTGCTGTTCCTGGGCGGACGAGAGATCCAGCAACGCACCCTCCGCAACCGCAGCGAGCGCGGTCAGGCACCCGTCGCGTAAGTGCTGCACGTCAACGCGCCGCGTACGCTGTCCCATGCGTACGCGGCGTAGTCTTTTGATGCGTCAAGGTGCGACGTTCAACTGACGGAAGATGATGCGAGCCGCCGGTGGACCGGTCACGGACGAGGCACCAGCGTCAAGGCGTCCATGGGAAGCCGAGCCGTAGCGGGGGGCAGCGCGGGAAACGGCTTGTGCGGCTCGGTTTGATACCAGTACGCCACCGAGGAATAGTCGTCGGCGCGCCCGTTTGCGTGGCCATGTTCGATCGACACGCGCAGCGACCGATCGAAGGTGACCGGATCCTCCATGTGAAAGCGGTACATGGAGTGACGCCCCGTGTAGTCCGCATTGCCGCGCCGAGAGTAGCCGAAGTACGGGTAGTCGTACTCCTGCTTGACGTTGTTGAAGTTCCACGCGCCGCCGAAGTAGTCCTCGAGACCGGTGCCGTTCAACGTCGGCTTCCGGTCTCCGTCGATGTAGAACATGTCGTCGCCCTCGCCCCACCAGCCGGTGGCCATGCCTTGCACGTGCATCACCACTCCGACGTACTGGCCATGTCCGGTGGCATCCATGATGAGGTAGTTGTCCTTGCCATCGAGATTGATGTCTCCGGCCACCGCCGTCGTGAGCGAGTGATTCCACCAGGCGTGAAATCGTCCTTGGCGATCCACGAGTCGCGCCGACGGCGAGCCTGGCGCGTACGTCTCGTAGTCCACCTGGAAGTAAGCAGCGAGAAGCGGCTGGGCGCCTTGGTTCTCTATCTCGATGCGCGCACTCCGGGAGAAGGGCATGGGGAAGAACGAGTTCATGCCTCGATCGGCAACCGCGAGCGGCGCGCTCGACCAGTAGGCGGGTTCCCCGAACCCTATGCCGAAGAAATCTCCGATCGGCGCCTCCACGCTTGGCGTCGTTTCGCCATCCCAGTATGCACGTATGACGATGCGTCGCAGGTAGTAGCGTTCGCGCGACCCGAGGGTGAGCCAGAGATGCGTGATGGTTCCCGGGCCGCGGATCTCCGCGAGCGTGCGCTTGGCGCCAGGCAGGATGTTCTCGACGCGGTCGTTGTTGCCGCCCGTCGTGTCGAAGCTCGAGCTTCGTCCTCGCGTCACACCCTCGCGCAGGTTCGGCAGCGCGCGTAGCGTTCCCGCCTCGACGTTCTGCGCGGCCACACCGGTGCTGCATATGAATACGATAGCGAGTGCCAGCGGCGCGGTTGTGATAGGCTTCGGCATGATTTGCGTTGCTCCTGTTGATTGTAGACTGTCCGCCAATTTGCTGTGCACCACAGGCCGAGATGACCATGAACCTGCAAGAGAAGCTCGACACGTTCACGGAACATTGGCAGCCCCGCGTGATCGCAGCCTACAACGAGAACGACGTCATGGTCGTGAAGGTGAAGGGCGAGTTCGTCTGGCACAAACACGACGAAACTGACGACTTCTTCCTGGTGCTGAAAGGCAGCTTGGACATTCAGCTGAGAGACCGAACGGTCACCCTGACTCCCGGCGAGTTGTTCGTCGTGCCCAAAGGTGTGGAGCACCGCCCGGTGGCGAGGGAGGAAGTCCATGTGCTCCTCATCGAACCGCGCGGCACCCCCAATACCGGAGATCCCGCAACCGCAGCGAAGCGTCAAGTCATCTGACGCGACTCACGGAAGCTCGTCCGCACGAACTATCCGCACGCCGTACAGCGCGGCAACCTGGCTGCGCTCGCGAGCCTGGAATCGCACCGTGACCGCCTGCTTTCCCGCGACCATCGCCGCGGGAATCGCGTACACCACATCGTAGAACCGCCCCGGGTCGGTCATCCCCACCTTGTCCTCGGCGACGCGCGTGCCGTCGACGAGGATCTCGAAGTCCGACGGCGTCGTGCGCCGGTCCGCGGTGTAGTACGTCGCCACGAGCGCCATCGGTCGCGTATCGACGACCGGCACCGCATACGAGAACCAGCTGCGCGCCGAGCGTCCCGTGCGTCCGTTCATGTTTTGCGGCGCCGCGTCTGGACCGCCTTGATAGCCGAAAGTCTTCTCCGACGCCGCGTTTCCCGGACGCACGAACGCAACTGTCGCGGCTTCCAATCGACGCTGACGCTCGGCGTCACGACCAAGCGCCGCCCTCTGCTCCGCCCACTCCGCGTCCGTCGTGATGTCCCAGTACGTCGTGTAGACGCGACGTTGCAGCCGGTAGAACGGCACGAGCACGACGTCGTGCGCCGCGCCCGCTGCGTCGGGTTCGTGTCCGACGCCAGCCGTACGGAAGGTGCCGGGCTTCCCATCGACTGGGCACAGCCATTCGGCAATCGGTCGACCACCCGCCACGAGAATCGGAGTCACCACCGGCTGCGTTGCCGCAGTATCGGCATCGAGCAACTCGCCATTCTCACCGCGCCGGCGCCCGCGTTGCGTCTCCGGTCCCAGGTCGCCCGCGAGCACCAGCGGACCCCACATGATCGCGGCGCGATTGGGCATGTCTGGCGTCGGCTCGAGTCGCAGTGACTTCGGCAGCGTGACCTCGACGACGTCGCCATCGCGCCACTGCCGCGTGACCTTCACGTATGAGCTCTCCGGTGCACGCGGTGCATACTGGCGCCGACGCGCGGGATCCGCCGGCGAGGTGAACTCCGTGTTCGGTGAAGCGACGGCTACGCCGTTCACCTTGATCGAGAACCCGTCGCCGGCCCAGTACGGACGGCGCAGCGCGAGCGTCAGCCGTTTCGGCGACGTCAGCGCGACGGTGAGCTTCGCCGTCTCTCCTTCGGGACAATCGGATGTGATCGTAAGACTCGCGCCAGCGCTCGCCCATCGCGCCGACGACGGCGCGTAGACGTTCACCCACAGCGTGTCGCCTGACTCGTGGTACAGCCCATCGCCGGCGAGCGCGAAATTCTCCATCCCGGTGCCAACGCAGCACGTGAAGCTCTCGAGCATGTCCTGGTACTCGTGCCGAGCGTTTGGCCCGACGGGCACCATGTAGCACATGCGTCGTGCCTCGGTGTCGAACGACGCCAGCGCATGATTGAACAGGCCGCGTTCGACGTAGTCCGCGTAGCGTGCATCGGGCGCAAGCGCGAAGAGCTGGCGCGAGAGCTTCAGCATGTTGTACACGTTGCACGACTCCGCCGTGCGACCGTGCACCCGCGCGCCGATGCGATCGGCCGCGCCGTAGTACTCGTCGGTGCCGTGACCGCCGGTCGAGAAGCTGTGATGTCGCACCACGCGGTCGTAAAAGAAGCTCGCGGCCGTCAGGTCGGCGGGCTGCTGCGTGTACATGTATCGCGCGGCGGATCCGATCAGCTTCGGGATCTGCGTGTTCGCATGCGTGCCGTCGAGGTCGTCCTCGTGGCGTTGCAGCGGGGCGACGAACGCCGTGTGCTCGAAGGCATACGAGAGCGTGAGCCAGCGCGGATCGCCGCTGTCGCCGTAGAGATCAGCGAGCACCTCGTTCATCCCGCCAAACTCCGTCTCCATCATGTGCTGTCGCTGCGCCTCGTCGAGGTGTGCAAGCACGCCCTCTGCCCATCCGGCGAACTTCGTCTCGACGCTGAGCGCCGTCTTGTTCCCGGTGAACCGGTAGGCGTCGCGCAGGCCCGCGAACGTCTTGTGCAGCACGTACCATGGCGACCATTCGCCATTGAGGTCGAACGCGCTCGCGCGGATGTCGCCCTTCGCGAGCGCATCGAAGCACTTCCGGCCACCCTTCAGTGCGACGAGGTATCCGTCGCCGTGCTTGTCCTGCACGAGCTTCAACTCGTTGACGATGTACGTCGCGCGGTCCTTGAAGCGCACATCGCCCGTCGCGGCCCACATGGCACTGATTGCCGACAAGTAATGGCCGGCGATGTGTCCGGTCAGGTTGCGGTTGTCGCCGTCCCATCCGCCATATCCCTTTGCCTTCGGCGCGAGGCCGGCGTTCTGTCGGTAGAACGCGAGCATGCGATCGGGCTCGAGCTCGAGCAGGTAGGTGATGTCGGCGTCCTGCGCGGTCTTGAGTGGTCCGCCGAGGAGCCGGACGTCGTGTAGCGGGAGTGGTCGCGCGGCGAGCGTACGCGGTGGCTTCGCGCCCGACGGCGTCAACGAGCTCTGCGATGGCGTATCCATGCGCGGCATGCCGAGCGCCGCGGCTGTGCGCGCATCGAGCAGCGCGGCGGCGCTCGCGCCAAGTCCAATCTTCAAGGCGTTTCGGCGCGAGAGCGTCATTGAACGGTTCCTCGGTCGGGGCGGTCGCAATGCTCAACGCGCGACGTACGTCCGTGATGGCGGTGATGCGTCGAGGATACAATATTCCCCGTCTCGTCGCCGGCAAGCTGGCGCGCACATTCCTCCACTCGGTCGTGCCGAAATGAGCAACCCCATCTCGCGCCGGGACTGGCTGAAGACGACTGGTGTCGCCGGCGCGGCTGCCTTCGTCGGCGGTGACATCCTGCCACCGCTCGGGCCCGTCGCTCCCGCGGACGCCACACCCGTGATCGAGGCGACGACTTCCCCGATTCCGCGAGAACCGGGAAGCATCGTCGACCTCACTTCCACGAGCGACGTCTTCACGCCGCCGCGCGGTCGCGGCTTCATGAAGTTCAGCTTCGACTTCCCGGAGCCCTCCGTCGCATTCGGCGACTACACCTTCGGCTTCCTCGTCTTCACGGACGAGAACACCTACGGGCTGGATCGCGCGAAGATGACCGTCACCGTCCTTCGTGACGCGATCACACTCCACTGCAGCGGCTTCACGTGGGCCGGCGGACAGCAGACTGCGCCCGGAACGCTCACTGCCTCTTTCCGCCAAAAAGGGACGACGATCGAATGGGACTGCATGGTTCAGATGGAGCGCCCCATCAAGACTGTCACGTCCATCATCCGCGGCGCCCCGCGCGGAGAGGTGTCTCTTGGCGGCGGCGCATTCCGCGATAGCCACGACGACGAGCTGCTCGCCGGCTATCCATTCGGTGGTGGTGACCTCAACGGCCCCGGCGGCAGCATGAGCACGCCGCTGCTGATGATCAAGACGTCGGCCGACGTTCTCTTCATCTCGTCCCTCGACGATCGCGTGCGTCCCAAGCGCTTCTATCTCGCGCCCGGCGCGACGAGCTATCGCGTCGAGGCAATTCATGAGCACGACGCATGGCGCAACGACACGCGCGTCGCCGTGCCGGGGTGGCGACTCGGTCGCGCACCCACGAGCGATGCCGCGGAGTCGCTGCACGCCCAGCATGTCGAGAAGGCCTTCAACCTCAAGTCGTGGGAGTCGCGCACCGACGCGCCCGCATGGATGCGCACCCTTGCCCTCGCGACGACGCTGCATGGCATGCACTACACTGGCTTCGTCTTCAACGACTTCACGAAGATGCTGGAGATCCTGCAGTGGATGTCGACGCAAATTCCCGCCGATCGCGTGCTCGCCTTCATCCCCGCGTGGGACGGCCGCTACTACTGGGACTATCCCACCTACAAGGTGTCCGACCGTATGGGCGGCGAGGCGGGCTTTCGCCGCCTCATCGAAGGTGGGCAGAAGTTGGGCTTCAAGATGATGCCGATGTACGGCGCGAATGCCGCGAACACGAAGCTGCCGAGCTGGCCGCAGATCGCCGACGGCGTGACGCGGAAGATTGACGGCAACGTCTACAACCTCGACTGGGTGGACTGGAGCAACGACCGCCACAATGACGGCTGGCTCGCCTACATGAACCTCGGCGCCGATGCCTGGCGCGAACACCTCACGCGCCGCATCGCCGACATGATCGACCGCTTCGGCGTCGACGCGTATTTCCTCGACATCGTCGGCGGACATGTGAACAGCACCACCGGCGACATGCACGAGGGCACGCGTCGCCTCGTCGAGGACCTGCGCGCCAGATATCCGAAGGTCGCGTGCGTGGGCGAGATGCCCTACGACGCCCTGCACGGCTTCATTCCGATGTTCCAGGTCGGACTCGGTCCGCGCTGGTCGCGCTATAGCCGCAACTTCTCGCACCTGAGCAGCCCCGCGCCCGGGCGCGGCAGCAGCGGCGTGCACGAGTCCGGGTTCGGTCGCTTCAATACCGAGACGCTTGGACTTAATCCGACGTCGATCCCCACACTTCAGGTGGTGGACGACACCTTCACCACGCACCGTGACATGATGGCCGCGGTGATCGCCCGCGCGAAACAGCGGGCGGGCATAGTGTAGTACGCTCGTTCTGATCTCAGCCAACCGCTTCTGCCTCTGGCGTCGTGAGTTCTACTGCCGTCCGGGCCCTTTCCGACGGAGATCGGTAGAACCCACGACGCCAGAAGCGGAATACGGACAGCGGATTGCAGCAAGTGCTATTTCGCCTGCTGGCGCAACTGCATCAGCTTCGCCTGCTGCCCTGGCGTCAACGTGTTCTTGATGCGAACGAGCAACCCTACCTGTGCGCGCTTCATCTCGCGCTCCAGCGCCGCATGCCGAGCACCGCGTGCAGCAGGTCCCGTCGGCGGCGCGATGAAGCGGCTCGCCGAATCACGCCGAACAGCCAGGTCTTGAATGTCGAGCGTCCCTCGAATCGTGCGTCGCCCTCGAGGACCATCATGTAGACGTCGTGCAGGAGATCCTCGGCGTCCTCGCACCGCCGGTCGCAGCAGGCCATCGCCCAGCCGAAGCTGTCCGGATGGAGCGACTCCAGCTACTGGGCAAGGCCGGCATGTTCCACCCGTGCGTCTCCAGTCATTCGGGGAACGTCAATGAGTGGCGCGAGGTGGGTGATCATATGACATGGCCGTGCAGCCGAGATATGCGGATGGGTCCTTGTCAGCCGCCCCATTGGGCGCCAGACTGATTCAACCCGCACGCCGTAATCTCCAACACCGACATTTCATGCGCACCGCCCATCGCCTGCTGCTCGCAGCCGTCGTCCTCACCGCCTACGTGCCACTCTTCGCTCAGAGCGTGGACGCAGCCGCCGACATGCGCTGGCGCCAGATCGGCCCCACGCGCGCCGGCCGCGCTCGCGCGCTCGCGGGTGTGCCGAGTCAGCCGAACGTCTTCTATATAGGATTCGACAACGGCGGTGTGTGGCGTTCCACCGACTACGGGTCCACGTGGCTGCCCCTCTTCGACGACCAGCCCACCGGCTCCATCGGTGCAATCGCCGTGGCGCCGAGTGACCCCAACATCATCTATGTCGGCAGCGGTGCGGGGATCATTCGTCCCGACCTCGCGCAGGGCGACGGCATGTACAAGTCCACCGATGCCGGCAAGACCTGGACGCATCTCGGCCTCCATGACACGCAGATGATCGCGTACATCGACGTCGACCCCACCAATCCGAACCGGCTCTTCGTGGCCGCGCTCGGTCATCCGTACGGCCCGAATGCGGAGCGCGGGGTCTTCAGGTCGACCGACGGTGGCGCGACCTTCGAGAAGGTGCTCTACAAGGACGAGTACACCAGCGGCAACGACGTCCGCATCGATCCTTCGAATCCGAACATCGTTTACGCGACGCTGTGGCAGCAGCAGCAGAGCTTCGTCGAGGGTCGCGAGTTCGGCGCGGGAGGCAACGGCATCTTCAAGTCCGTCGACGGCGGCACCACCTGGAAGCAGCTCACCGAGGGATTGCCGTCCGTCATCCAGGCCAACCTGGCGATTGCGCCGAGCAACCCCAAGGTCGTTTACGCGACGGTGGCTGGTGCGGCGCGGGGGAATGCCGTCACCGGCAGCGTCAACATGTATAGAAGCGCCGACGCGGGCGAGCATTGGACCATCGCGCTGAACGGTCCGACCAACACGCCGCCGCGTGTGATGGACAATCGTCCCCTCGCGCGCATCGGCGGTGGCGACCTGCCAACCATCACCGTCGACCCCAAGAACGAGAACGTCGTTTACAGCGCGAGCACCGTGATGTGGCGGACGGAAGATGGCGGTGTCACGTGGACCGCCGTGCGCGGTGCACCTGGTGGCGACGACTATCAGCGCGTCTGGATCAATCCGAATGATACGAACATCCTCCTCGGCATCGCCGATCAGGGCGCCGTCATCTCCGCCAATCGCGGTGTGTCCTGGAGCAACTGGTACACGCAGCCGACCGCCGCGATGTATCACGTGTCGACCGACAATGCGTATCCCTACAAGGTGTGCGGTGGCCAGCAGGATTCCGGCTCCGCGTGCGTGAAGAGCCGTTCGGACGACGGCCGCATCACGTTCCATGATTGGCATCCCGTGAACATCCAGGAGTACGGTGTCGCCGCTCCCGATCCCAAGGACCCCGACATGGTCTTCGGCAGCGCCCGGAATGGCGTGTCGCTCTACAATCGGAAGACCGGGCAGACCACGCAGGTCGGTCCCGATATGAGCATCAAGGGTCCGAAGGGCGAGGTATTCAATCGCAACGTGCGCACGATGCCGATCGAGTGGTCGAAGCTCGATGCGAACACCTTGTACTACGTGTCGAACGCCGTGTGGAAGACCACCGACCGCGGCACCAACTGGACCCGCATCAGCCCCGACCTCGCTCGGCAGACGTGGCCCGTGCCGACCAACGCCGGCAAGTACGCCAGCACCGTGACCCCCGCAGCGGACGGCACCATCACCGCGTTCTCTCCGTCGCCCGTGACGAAGAGCGTGATGTGGGCCGGCACTGACGACGGCAACATCCAGACGACGTCCAACGGCGGCGCTGCGTGGAGCAATGTGACGCCGAGTGCGATCAAGCCGTGGTCGAGGATCTTCAACATCGAGGCTGGGCACTTCGATGCCGGCACCGCTTACGCCGCCGCGAACACCATGCGTGTGGACGACCTCAATCCGCATCTCTGGCGCACGCATGATGGTGGGAAGTCGTGGACCGAGATCAACAGCGGCATCAGCGCGGGTCAGGCCACCAGCACCATTCGCGAGGATCCCAGGATGAAGGGGCTGCTCTACGCCGGCACCGAGACGCAGGTGTGGGTTTCGACCGACGATGGCGACCACTGGGAATCTCTTAGGCGGAACATGCCGGCGATTTCGGTGCGCGATCTTCAGTTGAAGGACGACGAATCGTGTTTGTGTTCAGATCTTATCGCAGGCACGCATGGTCGCGGCTTCTGGATTCTGGACGACGTCACCCCGTTGCGCGCCGTCGCCGCCATTCGTGCGGCAGCGTCGTCTAACAGTGCGTATCTCGTGAAGCCCGCGACGGCAGTACGCACCAGGTTCGCGACCAACGACCCGACACCGTGGCCGCCCGAGATGGCCGCGGGTGAGAATCCGCCGCCGGGTGCAAGCATCGATTACTACCTGCCTTCGGGCGTTGGTTCTGCCAAGCTCGAGATCGTGGACAAGGCCGGGAAGGTCATCCGCACGTACACCAGCGCGGAGAAGGCGCCGAGTCCGGATGCGGGTGTCGATCCGGTGGCGTACAACAAGGTGTGTCAGGCGAACCCCAGTGCGCCGCACTGTGCTTTCCCATTGTACTGGGCCGCGCCGACGGAGGTGTTGTCGGGTGCGACGGGGATGCATCGGTTCCAGTGGGACATGCATCTCGAGCCGATCGTCGCGCCTGGTGCTGCGCCGGGTGAGCCGGCGGAGGGAGCGGTGCCGCATCGGACGTATCCGTCGGTGAATGCGCCGTGGGCGCCTGCTGGTTCTTACACCGTTCGGCTTACGGCGGATGGGAAGTCTGTGAGTCAGCCGTTGGTAGTGCGGCTCGATCCCCGGGTGAAGACGCCGGCGCCGGCGTTGGCGAAGTTGGCGTCGCTAAGCCAGGAGTTGTATGACGGGGCGAAGGCAGCGCACCTGGCGTATCTCGGGGCGCGGGCGAAGTCGGATCAGCTTGGGTCGTCCAATCCAGCCTTGAAGGCGCAGA